>NZ_FUXZ01000029.1 GCF_900167115.1 Eubacterium uniforme | reverse complement strand
ATTGATAATTGCAAGTTTTTTTGCATATATTTTTAAAGTGGTTAAAAACTGTCATTCGTTTTGATTATTTTTACTATGATGCTAATTTTCTTAATTCTTTCTGGTATAATTCTTCTGCGGTTTTAAATCCAAACATTCTTCTAGGATAATTATTCATCCAATATTCAATTTTATTTACTTTATCACTCGTAATTTTATCAAAATCTTTTCCTTTAGGAATTATTCTCCTAATAAACCTATTGCCATTTTCATTAGAGCCTCTTTCCCATGATGAATACGGATGGCAGTAATATATTTCAACTCTATCCCCCTCATGTATAGCTGATTTTTTCATATTTTCATAATCCGAAAACTCTGAACCATTATCGACTGTTATAGATTTAAAGATATCTGAAAACTTTTCACCAAATATTTTTTCTATTTCATTCAACTCTTTTACAACCGATTCTGATTTTTGATTTTTTAAAAACCTAATTATTTCTTTTCTAGTTTTTCTTTCTGTAAGAACTAATAAACAACCTTTAGTTACACCTTTTCTACCTTTAACAGTATCCATCTCCCAGTGACCAAAAATTTTTCTATCTTCTACTTCTTCAGGTCTGTCTGTAATCAACGGAGCTTCTTTCTTTAATGTTTTATATTTTGTAACAGAAATAGATCTCTTGTTTCTTTTTCTTTTTACAGGTAAATTGCTTAAAGATATTCCTGTAAACAAATCCATATCTATATAATTATATAAAGTTCTTACAGATATATGAAATTTAAATCCTGCTTTTTTTGCTTCAACTAATGCGACTTCAGGACTATGCTTATTTTCAACAATATCTTTTTCAATAAATTCTGCGTACTCCTTTTGTTTATCAATTTTTAAATATTTTGGTCCTCTTTTCGATACATTTATTTCTGTTATTTCCTGAGCTTTATTATAACTATATTTATATGTAGTAGTCAGATCCGAATTAGTATGTTCATACATACCTTTTTTTAATTCTCTACATATCGTACTTTGATTAAATCCTAATATTTTAGAAATTTCTCTGCCAGAATGTCCATTATTATATAAAGTTTCAATTCTTATTCTATCTTCTTTATTAAGGTGTCTATATGGTCTTTTTGTCTTTGATTGCTGCATAATAATTCTCCTAAAATATAATTTTATAGTATTATAGCACCTTAAAAGAAAAAACTATCTAGTTTTTGAAATAACTCTTATGTTTTCTCTTGGAATTAACTCATCCATTTTTTTATACGCCAATTTTAAATCATTTTCTGTTTTTTGGGCCAATTCTTTATACTCTTCTATTTTCTTTTCGATATCTATTTCTTTAAATTCTAATTCTTTATTTTTTATTAATTCTATTCCTTTATTATATTTTTCAACAACATAATCAGCAATATCCTGACTTTCTCTTATAGCCTTAATCAATTCATTAGGTTCTTTTTCCAAAACTTCTATCCAACTTTGAATATAAGCCTTGTGATTATCATCTATATCATCATTTGGTTCTATTCCAATATCCTGATATATGAAAGTTGAAGATATTTCTGCTCTTAATTCTTCTCTCGCATAATCTTCACTTCCAAATGTATTCTTTATATTTCTATTTAATCTTGATTCATGACCTGTTGCATGAGATGTTTCATGCAAAAATGTAGACAGGTATTCTTCTGGACTTCTAAAACTGTAAATATCTGGTAATTGAATATAATCATTGATAGGATTGTAAAATGCACTATTGCCACCTGTTCTAAATTCCAATGGTTTCATTTCAGATATTATTGCATCTCTTATTTCTATAACATTTTTTTCTTCAAATGTCTTATGTTTTATAATTTCTTTAACCGGAATTCCTTCAATTTGTTCAGCATTAAAGACATGACTAACTCTAATTATTGGCTTTATTCTTTCTTCATATTCTTCACGTGTCATCTCTCCCTTACTTACTTTTTCTTTAAATTTACATAGTTCATCAGAATTAAGTAATTTCTTTTCCTTAACATCATAAATAGAATAAAATTCTATAGGAATTCCTTTTTCCCCTTTTTTTACTTTCCATCCATTTTTTTCAGCTTGTTTAAAAGTGCAAAATCTATTATCTTTATAATTTCTGGATTGAGATACTAACATTAATATCATTCTGTTTAATCCTTTATATGCTTTTTTTGTATCTGCATTTTCAGGAAGTTCTATCATCCACCCCTGTCTCCATGGGATTTTATTTTCTTTCAAGGCATTTTTAAACATATCAATAATTTCTTCTCTTGCTTTATTAGTACTCATATAAACTCCTTATCTAGCCCTTTAAAACTATCGAGGCTTCATATAGCTGTTCTATTTCATCTAAATCTCTATCTAGCGAAATAATGTCTTTAATTTGTTCAGGTGTATATTCAAGTTTATATAACGATTTTAATATTTCTTTTCTTCTTTCATCTAAAACATCTGATGCATATAAGCCTATTAAATCCATCTCATTAAATAACTTCTTTTTTTCTCTGGTTATTCTTTTGCTTTCAAGAAATTCTTCTTCTGATATTATTTTTTCGATTTCTTCATCAGATAATACAACCAATTCATTTATATTGTCTTCCAATGATTTATCATTATCTTCATCAAAATTGTAATTTAAAAAACTTGATATATTTACAGTCGTTTCAATCACATTGCCTGATTCCTTTTGTGATAAGTAGTAGTCAATTTTCTGTTTATTGTCTATAATCAATTCGTAATAATCATTTGATTCTTCCCGTTGTCTACGAATCAAATCCATATACTTTTTCGGCTCAAATGTCCCATATGACATTGCATATGAATTAATTTTATGTTTCCATGGATACCACTTAAAATCCATTAATGCTCTTTCACCTCTTACAAATACTATCTCTTTATTATTAGGCAATAATCTTATTTCGTTTGGATCCATTAAATCTCGAGCTATAACATCAACTGAATTACTACTACTTCCATGAGAGCCTTTACTTTCTGAAGATGATTTCTTATATATAGTCCATTTTCCTAATAG
>NZ_FUXZ01000003.1 GCF_900167115.1 Eubacterium uniforme | reverse complement strand
ATAGAAACTGTACTCTTACCTTTTGAAACATCAATACCTACTGCGTTCATATATTTGTCACTCCTTAAAAATATAGTGCAATGGATATACACCAGTTTTACTCATTGCCTATTCAATCTACTGTGGTGTGACACGAATGCACCCTATGGTGAAACAACCTGCATAAAACGAACGCTGCTAATGAGGAGCTGGTTATCAGTCTAGTTTACGGACGCGAGGTCCAAGAAAGGAAGCCGATATACCTATTGCTCCCATCATTATACAGCTTAAGCAATAAGATAGATAACATCTTAACTAGATGTTAAGAATATTAACTATAAAACCATTGTAGTAGAAAGGAGGAAAATATGAATATTGTTGTAAATACTAAAAGTGGGATTCCGATATATGAACAGGTTTCAAAGCAGATTAGAGATGAGATAATTGGGGAAAGAATAAAAGAAGGAGAAATGCTTCCTTCAATTAGAGGATTGGCTGCAGATTTAAAAATAAGTGTTATTACAATAAAGAGGGCCTATGAAGATTTAGAAAAAGAGGGATTGATATATTCAGTGGCTGGAAAAGGATTTTATGTTGATAATCCGGATGTACAATACTTAAAAGAAAAGATGACACTTAGTATCGAAGAGAAACTAAGTGGTTGGATTAATGATGCCAAGCAAAGCGGAATGAGTAAGGAAGATGCTAAAGACATGATTGATATATTATGGTAAATAATATAGAAAACATCATAACAATTTAAGATGAGAATTTATAGGAGGATATAGTCAGTAATTGATTATATGATGAATATGATAAAGGTAAGAAATTTAAATTATAAATATAAGAATGATAAATTTGAATTAAGAGATATTAATTTAGATATTGAAGCTGGATTCGTAACGGTTTTAGTTGGAAATAATGGTTGTGGTAAAACAACTCTTATGAGAAACATATATGGATCTCTTATATCAAATAGTGGAGAAGTATATTTGGATGATGAAAAGATATCTTTTGATAATCTTGCAGATTTTCATAAGGATGTAATATATATTGGTAAAAGTATGTATGCGGATTATTATACAGTTGCTGATAATATTGAATTATTTAGAACATTATATGATAGATTTGATGAGGAAATCTTTTTAAAGTTAGCTAATAAATTTGGATTAGGTAACAGAATTGATTCGAAATATAGTATTTTATCAAGAGGGCAGAAAGTTAAGGCTGATATAGCATTTGCTATTGCGGTAAAACCAAAATACATAATTCTTGATGAACCATATGCTGGGCTTGATGAAGTATCTAAGCAGGACATTACGGAGATTTTGCAAAGTAGGGTAAGCGAAGATAATGTTGGTATTTTTATTTCAACTCATATTATTGATGAAATAGAAGATGTTGCTGATTTTATAGTTATGATGAAAGATGGGAAAATTGTAAAAAGTGGAGACAGGGATAGTGTTATTGGTATAGGAAAAACACTTACTGAAGAAACTATAGACTTTATAGAAGATGAGGAAATATAAATGGAAAAGTTTTATAAAAAAATGAGGAAGGATAATAAGCAGAATAAAATATGGATGATTATGTGGATTATTGCTGTATGTTCATTTGTTCTTGAATTAAATAGTAACAGGGTAATTGAATTATTGATTTTTGTTACGCTTTTATCTCTTTCGACTTATGAGTATTTAACAAAATATTTTTTCCTGTATAGGGAAGGAAAATATCAGTTTGAACGATTTAAGTTTTTGGTGTTTTTGAATTCAATCAAGTATTCAAATTTATCTGAAATATTAAGACAGCATGCTTTTTCACTTAAAGAATATATGGGAATATTGATACGTAATTTCGTTCCAGTACAGGTAGTAACTGTTATTGGTGCGATTGTCTATGAATGTTTATATTATTTGGGAAGTGGAGAGATAATCACAATATATGCTATTGTAAAAATAATGAGTATTGTTATTATACCTTTCCTTGTTGTAGGTTTATTTTACCTGACAAAACGTAAGGAATTAACAAGTGATATTTCTAAAACAAATAAATTTTTATTTGGTTTTGGTGATAAAATTCTACAGCTTATAAAAATAGGATTAACGATGGTGTTTTGTGCTGAAGTTGTACTTATAGGATATGCCGTAGTTATTAGCAAATTGATACTAAGTGCCAGTGAAGATAATAAATGGAAATTCGCTATGGTGTATACAAATGAATTTGCTATTGTTTTAATTGTTCTTGTTGGTTTGTTAGTATTCCTTTCCATATCAAGATATAGAACTACAACATTAAGAGTTTTCTTGGGATTTTTAACTATGGCAATGCTTATGGTCATGATAGTATTTATGTTTAAGAAAAACATAATAGTTGATAATGGTGGAATAACTGTTACGATGAAATATAAGAGTATACACTATGGATATAGAGATGTGGATTATTATAAGGAATATGTAAGTGAAGATAGTTCTACTTTACAGCCATCATATGTGTATATGTTATATATGAAAAATGGTAGGAAAGTAAAAATTGATTTTGATGAGATTCTTTCTGAAGATAATATTGAAGAAAACGGACAGATAACAGATGAGGCTAATGAAGAAAAAATAAGAAAGATTTTTGTGAAGACTTTGGAAGACAAGAAAATTCCAAAAAGGCAATAATATTACAAAAAATATTTATATTTGTAATATTAAAAAGCATATTTTAATATTATTTTAATATGTTGTTAACAAGTGAGAAATATGTTGAAAAATAAAGAAAAAATATGCTGGTATCCTCTTGAAATGTTAATTCATTATGCTAGAATTTATAGTTGATGGGTTATGGGGAGATGCTTGGGGCATCTCCCTTTTCGTTTCCATTTTTTAAGAAAGAGTAATAAAAGTGTGTTAATTGTTAGAAATATGTTCAATTATAAACATATTAATGTTATAATATAAAAGCCGTTTATGTGAAAAAATTAACACAACTAAACGAGGAGAGTGTAAGTCTATAAATTGGGGTTACATGAAAAAATAAAAAAAGGAGTATATGTATGAGAAACATGAAAAAATTTGGCAGAGCTGTTTCAAAGATTTCTAAAAAATCTATAGCCATAGCGATTGCATTTGCTATGAGCTTACCTAATGCAGCTTATGCTGAGGGAACACAAATTCCTGAAACTAGTTATACTAGTCAAACACAGGAAGAGAACTTTTTTGTAACACCTGAAGAACATCTTCAGGATATTATTGACGAAGCTAGAGCACTTAACGTGCCAGATGCTTTTATCAGACATTATTTAGCAAGTGATTTACAGGATGAAAAAATTGCTGCTTTTGATAAAAATATGTCTGTAGTAACTAACGACGAGGGCGTTGAAGGCGTTGAAATTAAAAGTGTAAAACTTACTAAGTTTGCAAAGAACAAGATTGATCTTGGTAATTTTGATTTCGGCGAGTATAAGGCTGGTAATATGGTTTATAACTTTATTGCTAGTAGAAAACTTAAAGGTAAAGCTTACCTTTATACTGAAAAATCAGAAGAACCAATTGCTACTTTCGAGATTAAGAGAACAGTTGATGATTCTTGGGGAAAGACAAAGAACTTAGCAGTTGATGTTAGAAAGGCAAATCTTACAGGAGAACAGCATTTATATTTAAAGGTTGTTCCAGATAGTGTTTTAAATACAGATGGAACAATTAATGAAAGTGCTAGTGGAAAAGGTAGTTTATATCTTGAAAGTCTTTTCTTCACAGAGGGAAGCACACCTGTTGTAAGCTTTGATATTGATAAAGAATTTAATACAATTGAAGATATTAATGGGTCGGAAACTCATACTACCATGGGATATGGTACTATGAATATTCAGGTTCCAGATGGCTATAGATCACCTGTTAATGATGAAGTTTTATCGGATAGAACATATGATCTTGATTTTATTAAAGGTAGAGGTAATTCTACATGGAAACAGACTAAGAAGCCTTATAAGGTAAAATTAGATAAGGCAGAAGAGGTTCTTGGGATGCCTAAGAATAAGCATTGGGGACTTCTAGCTAATTATTTTGATTATACACTTATTAGAAATAGATATTCATTCTATTTAGCTGATAAACTTGGACTTGATTATACACCACACAGTGTAGCAGTTGATGTTGTTATGGATGGTGAATTTTATGGAAGTTATCAGTTAGCTGAAACTGTAAGAATTGGTGAAAATCGAGTAGATATTGGGGATCTTGAAGAAGATCCATCAGATGTAACAGGCGGATATTTATTACAGCATTCACCTTCATGGTTAAGTGGTGAGTCACTTCCAGTAGTTGGTGATCCTAAGGGAACTCATCTTGTTGTAGAAAAACCTGAGTATGATGATGACTATGATGAGGATCTTAAGCAGGAACAGCTTAATTATATAGATGGATTTTTAAGAGATATTGATGCAGCTGTTAAAAAGACTGCGGAAAGCGACAGCGATGAAGTATCAGCTGAAGTACCTAATTGGAGAGATGTATTAGATGAAGAGTCACTTATTAAATATACATTAATGCAGGAATTTTCTTTAAATGGTGATGCATATGGTGGAAGCACATATTATTATAAGCCAAGAGGAGAAAAGGAAAAATTACATTGTGGTCCAATTTGGGATTTTGATTTTGTAGCTTGGGGTGCTTATCGTCCAGATTTTGAAAAACCACAATCAGAAGCTGGAGTAATAGACGGAGAAATTGAGATTGAAAATGTTGATGATTCAAAAGCTTCAGTAGCTCAAACTGAAGAGGATGAAGATATGGGCTATGGAGTTAAGAATTTTGGCCCAATAACAAGAGCACCTTGGTTTATGAAGTTATATTACCATGATGCTGATTTTAGAGAGAATGTTATTAAAACATGGGATGAGTTTTCAAAACTTTTAAAAGAAAGTGCTAAAGAAGGTGGCGTGCTTGATCAGATGGCAGATGAGACATATATGTCAGCACTTGCAAATTATCAGGTATCTACATCATATTTAAGTGATGGAATTGATTATTGGACTGAAAGTGAAATTCCTATGATTTCTGATGATGGAAGTAAGTACACACTTAATTACTATAATGAAATTAACAGATTTAAGAGTTTTGTAAATAACAGAGCAGATTGGGTTGATACTCATATTTCTGAATTAGATAAATATATTGGTGAAGAAGTACTTAATTTTGATTTTGATGATGTTGAATTTTATGTAGATGATAAGTTATATGCAACAGCTCCAGTATATATGGGATTTATATCACCTCTTGATATTCCAGCAAATCCAGAAAAAGAAGGATATATCTTTAGAGGATGGTATTACTACGATCAGAGCGGACAGTTACAGGAATTTGATCCATTGGGTGCTCATGTATCTGTAATTTATGATGAAAATGGTGATCTCGTTGATTATTACTCAAGAAAATATTATGCAAGATTTATTCCTGTTTCAGAAGTAGCTGCTGCTAAGGATTTTAAATTCGTTAGAGATACGGTATATGTACCTAAGTATGATAATTATGATGAAGAAGATGAATTTAATGAAGAATATGGATATGCAGTTGGAAATGTACCAGAGGATTTAGAGGATTCTGAAGGTGATGACCTAAATGAAGGTTATAGCAGGGCTGACTTTGATGCAAAGGATTTATTAAAGATTACTCCATTTGATGTAAATCCTGAGGATATTAAATTTGAATTGGTGGATGAAAAAGGAAATCCTGTAGGAAAATATAAGGCAGACTTTGAGTTTGATAATGATTCAGAAGAATTAAATGAAGAGTATGCAAAGATAGACGTTTCAAGAAATGGCCTTGTTGCAGTTAATGATTTAGGTGATTACTACATAAAGGCAACATATCTTGATAAGAGTGCAGTTCTTAAGATTTCAGTAATTGAGGGAAGCGAAGCTGTTTATCCAAAAGAACTTACTGTAGATAAAGAAGTTAAACTTAATGTTGGTGAATATGGTGATGTAAACTTTAAGTATGATGTTGAAGAGAAAATTCCATATTATTATTTCACAGACATTAGATTTAAAGCATTAGATAAGAGCATGGTTGAATTTGGATCATGTGGTTTATTTAAGGCTAAGAAGGCTGGCGAGACATCAGTTATTTCATTTGCCGAGGGGGACGATGAAATGCTTATGGATGTTACTAAGGTTATCGTATCAGAGAAGAATGCCAATAAGCCTTCACAGACAATGAAAAAAGATAAAAAGAGTGATGAAAAGAGAGCTCCTAAAAAAGGAACAAAACTTACAGATAAGACATATATTTATAAAGTAACTAAAGAGGCTTCTGATGATGGAAAGAAGGCTGGCGAAGTTGAAGTAACTAAGTTATTTAAGAAGAATCTTAAGAAGGCTACAGTAAAGAATACTGTAACAATTGATGGATTTAAGTATGATGTTACATCAATTGGTTCAAAGGCATTTACAAATCATAAGAAACTTACAAAGGTTACTATTGGAAAGAATGTAGAAAGGATTGGGACTAAAGCATTCTTTAAATTAAAGAAACTTACAAAGGTAGTTATAAAGAGTAATAAACTTCCAAAATTTGGCAAGAAAGTTTTCGTAAAGAAGGGCAAGAAGTTAACTATTAAGGTTAATAAGAAGCTTATTAAAAAAGCTAAGAAAGCTTTAAAGAAAGCTAAATGTAAGGGATATAAAGTTAAATAATATGTTTTTTAAGTTAGTTTTGAAAATAATATTTATTTAAACAAATAATAGGGAGATGTGATTTTCACATCTCCTTTTTGCTTGTTTCCATAGTATGCTTGTGTTATGAAAATGTTAGAAAATATTTATAAATCGTTTATAAAAAGATAGTACTATGTTATAATTACAGTGGCATATTAACGATTGTTAATATGTGTACAGGTAAGAGTGTAAATCTTTTATTAGGATTACATGAAAAAATAAAAAGGAGGATGTGTAATGAGAGACATGTCAAAGTTTAGCAGAACTGTGGCAGGTATTTCTAAAAAGGCAGTTGCAATTGCTATTGCATTTGCTATGAGTTTACCTAATGCGGCTTATGCGAATAACGTTACGGCAAATTATCAGACGGCTCAGTATGAAGAAGAGTTTGAAGATACTGAAGAATTTCATGCGGATCATATGCAGGAAATTCTTGATGAAGCCGAAGCGATGGGAGTGCCAAATGCATTTATTAGACATTATTTGGCAAGTGATTTAGAAGAAGGAAAAATCGCAAAACCTGCAAAAGCATTGAAGATTAAAAATGCTACAAATGCAGAAGGTGTTGTAGGTCTTTCAACTGGAAAGGTTAATCTTGCAACATTAGCTAACACTAAAATTGATCTTGGTAAGTTTGATTTTGGTGAGTACAGCCCTGCAAATTTAGTTTATAATTTTGCAGCAGGTAAGAAGGTAAAAGGTAAGGTTTACTTCTATTTAGATGGAAGTGATGAGGCATTTGCTGAGGGCGTTGTTAAGAGAAGTAACGATGATCCTTGGGCTAAAACTAAGAGTTTAGCAATAGATGTTAGAGATTTAAAACTTACAGGCGAAAAGCAGATTTCAATGAAGTTTGTTGCTGATAGTGTTCTTAATGGAGATGGAACAATTAACAGCGCTGCTACTGATGAAGGTAAGATTTATATTGAAAGTCTTTTCTTTACAGAGAGCAGTACACCTGTTGTAAGTTTTGACATTGATAAGGAAGTTAATACAGTTGATAGTATTAATGGATCACCAGTTCATTCTACTATGGGTTATGGTATGATGAATATTTCTGTACCAGAAGGTTATGTTTCACCTGTTAGCAAAAATGTAGTAACAGATAAAACATATGAACTTGATTATATTAGAGGTAGAGGCAATTCTACATGGTTACAGAGTAAGAAGCCATATAAGGTAAAACTTGAAAATTCAGAGGAAATTCTTGGAATGCCAGCTAATAAGCACTGGGCACTCCTTGCTAATTACTTTGATTATACACTTCTTAGAAATAGATACACATTCTATTTAGCAGAGAAGTTAGGTCTTGATTACACACCTAATAGTGTGGCTGTTGATGTTGTTATGGATGGTGAATATTATGGTAGCTATCAGCTTTCAGAAACAGTTAGAATCGACGAAAACAGAATTGAAATTGATAATCTTGAAAAAGAGAAAAATCCAACAGATCCAGATAAGATTACTGGTGGATATTTATTAAGTCATGGTTCAGGTTGGCTTAAGGGTGAGTCATTACCTACTGTAGGTAATGGAGATACAAGACTTTGTGTTGAAAAGCCAGAATATGATAGTAATACAGATGAAGAAGTTAAGCAGGCTGAACTTGATTACATGGGAGATTATTTAGCTCAGATTGATGAAGCGGTTGCTAATGCTGGTTCTAATGAGGAAGGTGTAGTTGATTGGAGAACTTTACTTGATGAAGATTCATTAATTACATATACACTTATGCAGGATTTCACAGATAATGGTGATGCTTATAGTGGAAGTACATATTACTATAAGCCAAGAAATGATAAATTATATTGTGGTCCTGTATGGGATTTTGACTTTGTAGCTTGGGGTGCATATGATACAGCTTATTCTGATTTTGAAGGATTTGGTATGTCAAAGGAAGCACCTTGGTTTACAGAACTCTATGGGAAAGATGAAAAATTTAGAGAGAATGTAGTTAAGAAGTGGAATGAATTTTCAGCTTTATTAAAGGACAGTGCAAAAGACGAAGGTTATCTTGATGAAATGGCAAGAGGAACATATATGTCAGCACTCGCTAACTATCAGGTTGTTTCATCATATTTAATTGATGGAATTAATTACTGGAGTTGGGAAGAAGACGAGCACTTTGAATGCTACGATGAAGATGGAAATCCATATACTCTTAATTACTTTAATGAAGTTAATAGATTAAAAGCATTTGCTACAAGAAGAGCTGCATGGTTTGATGAGAACATTGAAGATATGTCAAGCAACTACAATAATAATGATGATTATAAATTTGAATTATATGTAGATGACAAACTTTATGCTACTGTTTCTGTAGACGATTTTGGTGTAATAAAGAAAATGCCAGAAGAACCAAAGAAGGATGGTTATGCGTTCTTAGGTTGGTTCGCAAAGACTCAGGATGGAAATGAAATTGAGTTGAATTCTGATATTTCAATGGCAACATATGTTTATGATGATGAATTGAAAACTAAAATTCCTGCTCCAAGAAAGTATTATGCTAAATTTGTAAAAACTTCAGATGTTAAAGAAATAGAATCATTGAAATTTACTAAGGATACATTATATGTTCCTCTTTACTTTGATGATGAATTTGCATATAAATTCTATGATGGTGAATATGGAGATGACGTATTTGAAGGTGAATATCAGCGTGAAGTAGTTAAATTACGTAGATTCTTAGTAGTAAAACCTGATGATATGCTTAAAAAGAATGTTAAATGGGAACTCGTTGATGAAAAGGGTAATCCTATTGTAACAGAGGGTGCAACTCTTAAAGAGGAAGGTGTTGTAGATATTTCAGCACTTGGTACCTACTATGTAAAAGCATCTTATAAGAATCTTAGTGCTACTATTAAGCTTGTAGCATTTGATTCTAGTGAAGAAGTATATCCAACAAAGATTACTGCAACAAAATCTTTAGATATGGAAGTTGGTGATACTTCAAACATTGAAGTTAAATTTGATAAGGAAGAAAAAGTTTCATATGCTCTTTACGATAAATGTAAGTACATTGTTGCAGATGAAGATATTGTAAAAGTGGATGAGTTAGGTAAAGTTACTGCTAAAAAAGCTGGTGTAACATCAGTTATTACAATGCTTGATTTAGATTATGAGACTGGAGCTACATTAGTTGCTAGTACTAAGATTAATGTTTCTCCTAAGGCAAATGATATTAAGAGTGCTGATAAGAGCGTAGCTCCTAAGGCAGGAACAGTTCTTAAGGATAAGGCATTTACATATAAGGTAACTAAGGCAGCATCTGATGATAAGAAGGTTGTTGGTGAAGTTACACTTACAGGTTTAGTTAAGAAGAACATTAAAAAGGCTACTGTTAAGGGTAGTGTTGTAATTGACGGTTATAAGTATAATGTAACATCTATCGGTGCTAAGGCATTTGCTAAGGCAAAGAAACTTACTAAGGTAACAATTGGTAAGAATGTCAAGACAATTGGTGCTAAGGCATTCTTCGGACTTAAGAAACTTAAGAGTGTTTCAATTAAGTCAAAGAATATTACAAAGATTGGTAAGAAGGCATTCTTCCGTAAGGGTGGAAAGAAAGTTACATTTAAGGTTGTAAAGGCTAAGAAGAAAGCTTATAAGAAGCTTTTAAAGAATGCTAAGACAAATAAGTATAAAGTAAAATAATAGGAGGAATATAGATGAGACTTAAATCTAAGTTTGGTAAGTTGACAACTAAGGCAACTGCAATTGCTCTTGCTTTTGTGATGACTATACCAACAGCGGCATTTGCTAATGTGGATTTTGGCGAGTATAGCGAATATCCATATACAGGAATGCCAGAGGATGATATAACAGTTGATAATTTACAGTCTGTTTTAGATGAAGCTATAGAAAGAGGCGTTCCTAATGCTTTTATTAGACATAATCTTTCAGAGAATCTTGATATTTTAGCTGATTCAAAAATTGATTTAAATGATGGTGAGAAATTACCAAGTATAAAGATTTCTGATGTTGAAAATTCAGCTGGAATGCATGGATTGGAAATTAAGAAGATTGATACAGGTCTTCTTGCAAGAACAAAATTATATCTTGGAGAGTATGATTTTGGAAAATTAGAGGCTAGCCGTCTTGTTTATAATATGCTTGCAAAGAAGAATTTAAAGGCTAAAGCATATTTATATCTTGATGATAGTGAAGATGCATTTGCTGAAATTAAAATCAAGCGTTCAGGTGACAGCGATTGGGAAAAGACTAAGGCTTATACAGTTGATGTTAGAGGCGAAAATTTAAGTGGTAGTCATAAGGTTTACTTAAAGGTTGTTGCTAATGAAGCAGTTGATAATGAAGGTAAAATCATTGCTAAGACTGGTGTTAATACTAACTTATTCTTAGAAAGTTTATTCTTTATAGAAGGAAGCACTCCAGTTCTTGATTTTGATTTGGATTCTGATTTCGCTAGTATGGATGCTGTTAATGCATCAGAGAATCACACAGTTGAAAGTACTGGTGATATGATTACTGAAATTCCCGGTGTTGATAATGACCAGAAATATGAACTTGATTATATCAGAGGTAGAGGTAATTCTACATGGAAGGCAAGTAAGAAGCCTTATAAAGTTAAACTTAATAAGAAGGCTGATTTGTTTGGAATGGGTGCAAATAAGCATTGGATTCTTTTAGCAAATTACTATGATTATACACTTCTTAGAAACAGATTTACTTTTGAAATTGCTAAGGAACTTGGACTTAATTATACACCTGAGAGCGTGTGCGTAAATCTTGTAATTAATGGTGAATATTATGGTAGTTATCAGCTTTGTGAACAGATTAGAGTTGGAGAATCAAGAGTTGATATTGATGACCTTGAGGAATTAGAAGAAGGTGAAGATCCAGCTGATCCAGAAATTGTTACTGGTGGCTACTTAATTAACATGGGTGGATCATGGCTTACAAGTGATGGTAGTGAAGAGAGAATCACAACTACACCTTATGATTTTGTAATTGAAAGTCCAGAATATGATGCTGATTACAGTGAAAAAGGTAAGGAAGCTCAGCTTAAATATATTAATAATTATTTTGCTATTATTAATAAGTTAATATCAGACTTAGAACCAATTGAATCAGAAGAAGAGGAATTTGAACCAACAGCATTTACAACAAAGGATGCTCTTGATGATGCTGAAGAAGTTGATGAGGAAGAACTTGATATTCCTGATGGCGCAACTTGGAGAGATTACATGGATGAGCAGTCACTTATTGATTATTACTTAATTCAGGAATTTTCATTAAATGGTGATGCTTATTATGGTGGTAGTACATATCTTTATAAGCCAAGAAATGGTAAGTTATTCTGGGGTCCGGTTTGGGATTTCGATTTCGTTGCATGGAATGCAACAGAAACAGAAGCAGATAATTTTGATGGATATGGTCTTACTAATAGAGCACCTTGGGTTTCAAAACTTCTTTCAAGTGATGAACAGTTCGCTAAAAATGTTGAAAATAGATGGAAAGTTTTAAAACCAATTTTGGAAGAAATGATTTCAGAAGGTGGTAAACTTGATCAATTTGCAGAGGAAACATATATGTCTGCATTAGCAAATTATCAGGTAAAAAGATCAATCCTTATGGGTGATTATGAAGATTCTGATTATGCTGAAAGCGGTGAAAGGGTTAATTTTGATCCAGAAGGTAATGTTTATACACTTAATTATTTTAATGAAATAAATAGATTAAAAGATTTTGTGGCAAAAAGAATAGTTTTCTGTGATGAAACTATTGATGATGTTTTAGGAAATGCTGGTTCATTTGGCGAAGGTGCAAATGCGAGGTTCTTCTTAAATGAAGAAGATTGTTTCATGGATGTTGATCCATATGCAGAAATTCCAGTTGTTATGGAAGTTAGAGAAAATGGAATTTATGGATACATTAATGAAGAAGATATGCCAGAAGCACCTGAACGTGATGGTTATGAATTTAAGGGATGGTATTATAGAGATGAGACTGGTAATTACGTTAAGTATGTTCCTGGTGATAATATCTTTCTTACTGAAGAATGGGAAGGCCAATTATTCTATTACATTCCTTCGATTTTTGCACAGTATAAAGAAATTGGTGCAAAGGAAGTTGAGAAAGTTGAATTCCTTGCAGATACATTCTACCATTACGTAGAAAAGAGATATGATTCATATTATGAAGAAGATTATTATGCATATAATGAGATTAACTTATTGGATTTGATTAAGTATGAACCAATAGATGCTTTATTAGAAGATATTTCATTCAAGGTAGAAAAAGATGAAAATGCTGATGAATCAGTATATGCAAATATATATGGTTATTATCTTGAAGTAGGAGGTCCTCAGGAATTAACAATTATTGTTAAATATGGTGATAAAGAAATAAGTACAAAACTTGTGGTTATAGATGATAAGTCAAAATTCGTTGATGAAGAAAAATATTCTGTAGATAAAGAAATCAATCTTAAAGTTGGTGAAACTAAAAAGATTGAGGTTAAGTATGAAGATGGTAAATATAGAGATTATACAAATTTAGATTCATATTCATATGCTTCATCAGACGAAAGTGTAGCTTCAGTATCTAGAGATGGTGTAATTACAGCAAAAGCTGATGGCGAAGCAAGTATTGTTGTTGTTAATCATGCAACTTATAATAATAAAGCTAAAATTATAAAAGTAACTGTTGGTAACAAGAAAACTGAAGAAGCTAAGAAGGATGAAAAGAAATCTGAGGCTACTAAGGCACCTGCAGTAGGTACTACACTTAAAGATAAGACATACAAGTTTAAGGTAACAAAGGCAGCTTCTGATGATAAGAAGGTTGCTGGTGAAGTTAAGATTACAGGTCTCCTTAAGAAGAATACTAAGAAGGCTGTAATTAAGAGTACTGTAACTATTGATGGTTATAAGTATAATGTTACTGAAATTGGAGCTAAGGCATTCGCTAAGGCTAAGAAGCTTACAAAGGTTACAATCAAGGGAAATAAATTACCTAAGATTGGTAAGAAGGCATTCTTTAAGAAGGGCAAGAAAGTAACTATTAAGGTTAATAAGAAGCTTGTAAAGAAGGCTAAGAAGGCTTTAAAGAAAGCTAAATGTAAGGGATATAAGGTTAAATAATTGATGATTGCACGAATGTGTTTTATAAAGTTATTTAATATGAATTTGAGGAGATGCGATTTTTCGCATCTCCTTTTAAGTTTTATAATGCTTTTTATGTTTAAATATGTTAATATATAGGGGAATGTGTTTTTTTATATGTTCTATTTATAGAACTTTGTTTGGTGAGATTTATGGAACAAGTTTTGGGGATTGATAATGAAAAGATATTGTGAAAAATGTCAGAAGGAATTTGAATTTAATATAATCAGCATGAAGGATTTAGATAGTTTGGTATGTCCTGAATGTGGAAGTGAAATTGATAAGGAAAGTAGAAGACCAGTTGATCCACGTATTGAAGAGAATGAAGAAAAAATAGGAAGAATGATGTTTGGAATTCTTGGATTTAATTATATGTTTTTTCTGGTATTTGCTACAATTGGCGTAGTTTCATATTTTTTGGAAATATATCCGATTTTATATTTTACAACTGCAGTTAATCTGATTGTGTATTTAGCACATATATTCGGTGGAAGTACTAGGTTTAAAAGTGGAATTTTGTTTATTCCTGTAGGGGCAGCTCTATTTTATCTTTTTTATGGAACGATAGAAAGTGCTTGTCTAGGAGTTCAAGTTGTATTTATCATAAGACATATTATTCGAGATGTTTTATATACTTCAATTATTAAAATTGCAAGATGGGGCGGAAGAAATTAAAGGAGATTATCATGGGAACAGTCAGAAGAAATATTGGATTAAAGGAATATTTGTATATCATTTTTATAATTAATATTATGTATACAGTTCCTACTCTTTTGTATAAGGAATATAGAAGTTCTAATAATAATCCAAAAGATGCGGCAGCAGCAATGTATCTTTTTGTGATACCTATAGGGATTTTTATTGTTACATTTTTATATACGATATTTACAGGTGAAATACGTAAGGTTGTCATAGTATTTGCTGTAATTTATCTATTTTCAATTGTTATGCCATATGTTACTATTCAGTCTTTGATTGTAATGGGAATAGGTTATGTTTTAATAGTTTTTTTGGCAGCAGTTGCAGGCAATGTTGTATATGAATCCTTTGGTAGTAAGGTTGTTAATAAAGCGAATGATTTAATGGATAAGGCTGATGAAAAGAGCCTTGAAAAGCAGAAAAAGAAAATGGCTGTTAAGATAAAGGAAGAGGGCAAGTCTGAAGGTATTAAGGATAAGGCTATGAAGAATATAGATAATAAAAAGAAGAATAAGTAGAATATTGTTATTTTTTATAACAAGTTTTAGATATGTTAAGTAGCATTATGATACTAAGTCTAGAGTAGGGTTAATGGTATTGGGTGATTAATTAATCGCTTTAAGGAGAATAATAATGAAACGTGTACTTACAATGCAGGATATATCATGTTTAGGAAAGTGTTCAATTACTGTTGCATTACCTGTAATTTCAGCAATGGGTATAGAAACAACAATTCTTCCAACAGCTCTTTTATCCACACATACGATGTTTAAAAATTTTACGTTTAAGGATTTAACAGATGAACTTGTTCCGATTACAGAACATTGGAAATCTCAGGACGTAAAATTTGATACAATATATACAGGTTATTTAGGTTCTAAGGAAGAAATTGATATAGCCAAGAAAGTTATAAATGATTTTAAAACAAAGGATACTTTAGTTTTTGTAGATCCTGTTATGGGTGATAATGGAAAGTTATATCCTAATTTTGATGAAGACTATGCTAGGGAAAATGCTACTCTTTGTGCATATGCGGATGTGATTGTCCCTAATATAACTGAAGCGTGTTTCATGACAGGTATGCCATATAAGGAAAAGTATGATGAGGCTTATGTTTTAGAACTTATTGAAAGACTTTCTACATTTGGTAGTGATGTTGTAGTAATTACTGGTGTTTCTCTTTCTGAGGGGAAGACTGGTGTTTACGGGTATAATAAGAAAACTGAAGAGTATTTTATGTATCAAAATGATAAGGTTGATGCAGTATTTCATGGAACTGGCGATATATTTGCTAGTGTTTCAGTAGGGGCTCTTACTAGAGGATTTTCACTTGATGAGGCATTTAGTTTAGCAGCTGATTATACTGCTCTTACTATCGAAGCTACCAAGGATGATCCTAAGAGACCTTGGTATGGTGTTAACTTTGAAAGCACTTTACCAGAACTTATTAAGAGAATTGAAGATTAGTTTTAATCTTTTTATGTTTGTATTTATGCAGGGGGCATTTTTTAAAATATTTATTGCTAAAAAAGGAGGAGCTATGTTTCAGAAAGAGTTAAAGAAAAAAGAGATTCTTTCAATTAACTTAAGTGTTAAGGAAGAAGAAAAAGTTAGTGGTGTTAACGAAGAGATTATTAAGTTATCTCTTGATGGTAACACAAAAACAGAAACATACGAAGGAAGTGTTGTTAGTGGTAATGCAGTTATAACTAAGGCTAAGAGTTTATTTGCTAGTTACCGCTTCGGTATTGTTCTTAAAGGTAATGATGGTAGTAACGTATATGTTAATGCTACTGCTAATATTAAAACAAATGAAGAATATAAACTTATGGAGGATGATATCTATGATTCTTTAGGATATTATCCATGTGATGAAGATAAGTTTTTATCAAGTAGTGATAAATTGACGGAAGTATTTGCTAAGGATGCAAAGGCATATCTTGAGGTTAAGGGTAGTGATTATGTACTTCATGTTTATGTGATTGAAGGTAAGAAGCAAGCTGTTAATCCATACCTTCCACATTTTGAATATGTACCTGATGGAGAGCCATATGTTTTTGATGGACGTGTTTATGTTTATGGTTCACATGATATCTATAATGGTGCAGTGTTCTGTATGGGTGACTATGTATGTTATTCAGCACCTATTGATGATCTTGGTAATTGGAGATATGAAGGTGTGATTTATAAGAAAACAAAGGATCCAGCTAATACAGATGGAACTATGTGTTTATATGCGCCTGATATTACAATTGGACCTGATGGAAAGTATTATTTATACTATGTTTTAGATCATCTTCCAATTGTTTCAGTTGCAGTTTGTGATACACCTGCAGGTGAGTTTGAATTCCATGGTTATGTTCATTATGCAGATGGAACTAAACTTGGTGAGAAAGAAGGCGATGAACCTTCATTTGATCCTGGCGTAATTACAGAGGGTGATAAGACTTATCTTTATCTTGGATTCTGTGGCCCTGGAGATACATCAAGAACAGGTTCATTCGTTACAGTTTTAGATAAGGACATGGTTACTATTATTGAGAATCCAAAGCTTGTTGCACCTGGTTGCATGAACAAGGAATTTGCTCCAGATTTTAATGAGCATCCATTCTTTGAAGCACCTTCAATTAGAAAGCGTAATGGTAAGTATTATTTTGTTTATTCATCAGCTGCTATGCATGAGCTTTGTTATGCAATGAGTGATAGCCCTGTTGGTCCATTTACTTATGGTGGTGTTATTGTAAGTAACTGTGATTTGGGAATTGATACATACAAGGATGGTAAAACTCCAGTTGCTCCTGGTGCTAATAACCATGGTAGTATTATTGAAATCGGTGATGAATGGTATATCTTTTATCATAGACATACAAATAATACTTGGTACTGTCGTCAGGGATGTGCTGAAAAGATTTCATTCAATGAAGATGGTACAATCAATCAGGTTGAGATTACTTCTTGTGGTCTTAATGGTGGACCACTTGTTGGTAAGGGAAAGTATCCAGCATACATAGCTTGTCATGTATATAAGAAGGACATGGGAGTTTATATTGGTCAGTCAGAAGTTCCATTTATTAAGCAGGATGGAGCTGATGGAGATAAGAGACTTTCATTCGTTCATAATGTTACTGAGAATTCAGGTATTGGATTTAAGTATTTTGAATTTAATGGAGTTAAAAAGGTTAGAGTTTTTGCCAGAGGTTATGGTATGGGCTTTATTGAAATTAGAACTTCAATGGATGGTGAAGTTTTAGGCAAGGCTCAGGTACATCATACAAATCACTGGCAGGTTTATGATATTGATGCAGCAATTCCTGATGGTGTAAGTCCACTTTATATTACTTATAGTGGCGGTGGAAGTATTGAAATCCAGGAATTTGAGTTGGTGTAGATTCTTGATTTTGTGGCTTAGATCTTAGTTGGTTTAGAGCCAGGTTCAAAAAAGTGCAGTTTTTACTGCACTTTTTTGTTATAATATTTGTAAATAAGGAGGGACCCACTTGTGGGAGGTTTCCTTGTTTGCCCTGTGCATGGTTGATATTCTTACTTTTGACTGAAAAAGCATAAGAAGTAAGAAAAAGCAACTTGCTAATGATGAGTGGAGGTTGAGAAAGCCTTACTTTTGATTGGAAAATCTCTAAAAGTAAGAAAAAAACAACTTGCTAATGATGAGTGGAGAATGAGAAAGTCTTACTTTTGATTGGAAACTCTCTAAAAGTAAGAAAAATAAACTTGCTAATGATGAGTGGAGAATGAGAAAGTCTTACTTTTGATTGGAAACTCTCTAAAAGTAAGAAAAAACAGCTTGCTAATGATGAGTGAAGGTTGAGATAGTCTTACTTTTAGCTGAAAAAGCATAAGAAGTAAGAAATGATAACTTGGAAAATATATTATGGATGGTGGAAGATATGCACTATAGTGTTTTGATTGTTGATGATGAGGTGGAATTAACTGAATATACAGCGAAGTATTTTAATATGTCAGATGTTACTGCAAGTTATGCGTTTGATAGTAAGGGAGCACTTGAGTTTTTTAAGGAAAATACTTGTTCATTAATTTTACTTGATATAAATTTGGGTGGTGATTCTGGATTTGAATTATGCCAGGAGATTAGAAAGAGTATGGATATTCCTATATTCTTTATTAGCGCGAGAACATCTGAAGATGATATGTTACTTGGGCTTAGTATAGGTGGAGATGATTATATTTGTAAGCCATATTCACTTGGTGTTTTACTCGCAAAAGTAAAAGCAACACTTAAGAGATATGAAAGTGATGGTGTTAATACAGGTAATTCAAGTGGTAATGAAAATAGCACAGATGGAAATATAAATAATTTGGATACTAATACAGATAACAGGGATAGTAATATAAATAAATCTGAAAATGTTAATGACTATATTGTTGATGTTGGTAATGCAAAACTTGATAAGAGAAAAGCTTGTATTATAAAGAATGATGAAAGCATAATGCTTAAGGCAATGGAATATAAGCTTTTACTATATATGATAAATAATAAGAATAGAGTTCTTACTAAGGATGAATTGTTTGAAAAGGTCTGGGAAACAGATTATGTTGGGGATGTTACACTTAATGTTCATATAAGACATCTAAGGGAGAAGATTGAGGATAATGCCAGTGAACCAGAGTTTATAAAAACTGTATGGGGAAGAGGTTTTATGTTGGAGGATAAGAATTGAAGGTAAAGCAGGTTGTGATATTTGCTGTGTTGTGTATCTGTGCAATTATTGGTATGACCATTTATATTGAACAGAGTAAAAGCTGTTTGAAGCAAAGTGTTTATACCGTTGATATTAATAGGCAGATACAGGACATTGAAAGATCATGGGATGATTATAAAAATAAGAATAATGAATTAATTGATAAAACTACTAAGTATGATTACTGTATTATAGATAGTAATAACATGGTTTTAGAATATACAGATGCAGATGTTGCTAATAATATTCAGACTGCTACTTCAAGATTTGATGTTGTTAGAAATATTGAAGTTGATGATGAAGTTGTTGGATATCTTATTATCAAAAATGATTTAAGAGATAGATATAACAGTAAGATTGATAGTATTGCTTTATTCGCTGTATGCATATGTGGTGCAATGCTAATAGTATTTTTAGCAGGGTTCTATTATATAAATAGCAGAATGCTTAAGCCATTTGATAAGCTTAAGAAGTATGCAACAAGAATCGCAAGTGGAGATTTAGCAGTTCCGCTTGATATGGATCGAAATCATATATTCGGTGAATTCACTGAAAGTTTTGATATTATGAGAGAAGAACTTTTAAAAGCTCGTGAAATTGAAAAAAAGGCGGATGCTAGTAAGAAAGAACTTGTTGCTCAGTTATCTCATGATATTAAAACACCAGTTGCTTCGATAAAGGCTATGACTGATGTTTTATCTCTTGGTGATTTGAATGATGAGGAAAGAAAGACAATTAAATCAATAGATGAAAAGGCAGATAAGATTGATAGTCTTATTTCAAACCTTTTCCATGCAACACTTGAAGAACTCGAAGAATTAAATGTAACTGTCGGAGAAGTTAGTAGCAAAGAATTACTAAGTATACTTGAAGAGTCGGATTACCTTGATAAGGTTGTTGATGAAAAGGGAAACAGCATTAAGAAAGAAGGTTTTTTACCTATTAAAGACAGTATAGTAAATGTTGATAAGCTGAGAATATCTCAGGTCTTTAGTAATATTATTACTAATTCTTATAAGTATGCTGCATCTCAAATTGTTTTGAAATCAGAATATAAGGAAGGGTTCCTGCTTGTTGAATTAACTGATAAAGGCAAAGGTGTAAATCCTGATGAACTTGATAGTATAATGGAAAAGTTTAGCAGGGGTACTAATGCAAAAGGCAAGGATGGATCAGGCCTTGGGCTCTTTATTTCTAAGTATCTTATGGAAAAGATGGATGGAAGCATAGAGTGTGAAAACGTGGTTGATGAAAAGACAAACGAAGTAGCAGGATTTAGAGTGAAACTTTATATGAAGCTTTCCTAAGGTGAACTGAATATATATTAAAAGAAATACATGTATGATTTTGATGTAACGTTATAATAAATCTTTACCTAAAATGAGGACAATTATGAAATACAATTTTGATAAGATTATTGATAGAAAAAATACGGATAGCATAAAGTGGGACAGGGCAGGCGATGCACTTCCTATGTGGGTTGCTGACATGGATTTTGAAACATATCCTGACATAAAGGAAGCACTTGTGAATAGAGCAACTCATGGCATATTTGGTTATACCGAAAACAAAAAAGAATGGTATGAATCATATATGTACTGGTGGAGAGAAAAATATTCTTTTGACATAAAGAAGGAATGGTTGAATTTTTCAAATGGAGTTATGCCTGCATTAGCATGCGCTGTTAGAGCTCTTAGTGAAAAGGGAGATAATGTGCTTGTTCAATCACCGGTGTATTCTGCGTTTTTCAGCACAATATTTGGAAATGAAAGAAATGTTGTTGAAAATAAACTAATCTATAATGAGTTATCATATGATATAGACTGGGTGGATTTAGAAGAAAGGCTAAGTGATTCAAAAACCAAACTAATGATTCTTTGTAATCCTCATAATCCGACTGGTAATATTTGGAATGAGCAAATACTTATTAGAATCGGAGAACTATGTAAAAAGAATGGAGTAATAGTTATTTCTGATGAGATTCATTGTGATATAGTTGCACCTGGTGAAAAGTATGTGCCATTTGCTGCAGTATCTGAAGTTAATAAAGATATTTCAGTAACTTTGATTTCACCAGCAAAGACCTTTAATGTTTCTGCGATTCATTCGGCTGCGATGATTATAGCAAATGATGAGATTAAGAATAAGGTGAAATATGAAGTTGGTATAAGTGGAGTTGGAAGAGCTAACAGTTTTTCAATAGAAGTGGTTAAAGCAGCTTATACTAAAGAAGGTGCTGAGTGGGTTGATGAACTTTGCGAGTATATTTGGAATAATAGGAACTTTGCAGAAAAGTACATAAAGGAAAATATACCTAATCTTAAAACTGTCCCATCTCATTCAACATATCTTTTATGGGTTGATGTATCGGCGGTTGCTGATAATAGTGATAAGTTTGTTCGCTTCCTTGAAAAAGAAGCAAAGCTAATGCTTAATTCTGGAAGTGATTTTTTGGGCAATGGAGATAAGTTTGTAAGAATAAATCTAGCTTGTCCAATGGAAGTCTTAAAAGATGGACTTAATAGATTAAAAGAAGGAACAGAATCATATAAAGAAAGATCTTAAGTGAAAACTTAAGGTCTTTTTTTGTTTACACGACGAGGAAAATGCAGTAAGCTTGCTTACTAGCATTTGACGACCGTGATACAATCCCGAAACAAGCGTAGCGGTTTCGGTGATTATTCCAGTTAAAAAACAGTTAAAGATTTAATCCAATTTAAAAAATAATTAAAGATTGGACAAAGATTAAAAAAATAAAGATGTATATAATGAGTTTATAGAATCAAGTAGTTGGATTTGAAAGGAGCCATAACTTATGGGAAAAGATAAGGAAAAGAAAGAGGTAGTTATTAAGACTGATAAGCTTTCTAAGAGTTTTTCAATTGAAGGAAAGCAGCAGCACATTATTAAAAACATGGATTTGGAAATTTATAAAGGTGATTTTACTGTAATTATGGGGCCTTCAGGTGCTGGCAAATCGACATTATTATATGCACTTTCTGGTATGGATAAACCAAGTCTTGGAAAGATTATATATGATGGTGAAGATATTTCAAAGATGAATGATGATGCGCTTGCAGTGTTTAGAAGAAAGCATTGTGGTTTTGTGTTTCAGCAAATACATTTGGTTGAAAATCTTTCAATTATGGATAATGCGATTAGTACTGGAATGCTTACGGGACAAAAGCAGAAGTGTTTAGCTAAAAAGGCAGCGGAATTATTTGAAAAAGTTGGACTCGATGAAAAACTTCATAAGAAATTTCCAGCACAGTTGTCAGGTGGAGAAGCACAAAGAGCAGCGGTTGTAAGAGCTGTTATAAATAATCCGATGGTTGTATTTGCTGATGAGCCAACTGGTGCACTTAATAGTGCTGGCGTTAAAGCGGTGCTTGATATTTTGACCGATATTAATGAAGAGGGACAGTCAGTAGTTATGGTTACACATGACATGAAGTCTGCAAGACGTGGTAACAGAATTCTTTATATTCAGGATGGTGGAATAATTGGTGAGTGTAATCTTGGAAGATATGTAACTGGAGATAAGGAAAGACATGAAAAAGTAAGAAAGTTCTTGGGAGAGATGGGATGGTAAAATTAGTAAAAGCTAATATTAGAAAAGATAGAAGTATTCTAGCTATGTTCTTTTTAATCATTTTTGTCGCAACTATTCTTGTGAATTTTACGCTTTTCATGAGAGGTTATGGATCTTATTATAATGATAAACTTGATGAAAAAAATGTTGGTGAATATTTCAATTACGTGGATGCAAGTAAGGAAGATAGTGAAGAATTATTAAAAGATTTTAAGTGGATAAAAGAGATAAAATATACACCAATAATTGTAATGCAATCTTTTAAGATAAGCGTTAATGATGGTAAGGATACTGATGAATCTGGATTCTATCAAAGATACTCTGATGAAGTGCGTTTTAATAGAGTTGATTGGTATGAAAAAGATGAAAGTATAAAGGGTGAAAAGATATACGTTAACATGTATGTAGCTGCTTCTACAGGAATTAAAGTTGGTGATAAGGTAACTGTAGATACGGGAATGTTTGGTAAGGATGATTATGTGGTGGCTGGTATATACGAGGATTACATTGATGGTGGTATATACACATATGAATCTTTTATGATTGGTGATTCGAAGTTTGAAGAAATTAAGAATAGATTACCTGAAGGTAGGGATCAAAATCGTATTGAAATAATGAGTGATGGCTCACAGAATGATGAACGAGCTGTAAGGGAAATTAATGATGCATTTATTAAAAAAGGATTTACACCAAGAGCATGGGATAGAAGTATATTTAGATCAAGTTATATTTCAATTGTAGATATTGTGGCTGGTTTTATAGTAGCAATTGCAGCTGTCATTATGATAGTCTGTGTTGTGATGGTTATATTTACAATTAATAATAATATTAATAGAGACATTAAAAATATTGGTGCTCTTAGAGCGGTTGGATATACAACTGGACAGATTCGTAAATCTATTGCACTTGAATATAGTGTTGTTAGTGGATTAAGCGTGATTATTGCTACAATTATAGCACACATATTATTTCCACTTTTGGAAAGAAACTTTTTAAGAGGTTTGGTTGGATTTAGATGGAAAAATTCATATTGTTTGGGAAGTATGCTTATTGTCTTATCAATAATATTTGTTGTAGCAATAATTGCTTTTTTAGCAAGTGCAAAGATAAAGAATTTACATCCAGCGACTGCACTAAGATTTGGTCTTGCAGCAAATTCATTCAAGCATAATTACTTACCGCTTGATAAGAGTTTTGGTAATCTTAATATTTTGCTAGCTTTAAAAAATATGTTCCACAATAAAGTTCAAAATTTTATTATTTTTCTTGTAATATTAATGGTTTCATTTTTAACTATATTTACTGGTGTTTTATATTATAATTCACAGGTTGATACGACTCATTTGCAACGATTAGTTCAAGGTGATGTTCCACATGCAATTGTTGAGTTTGATTCACATGACATGAAAAAAACTAAAGAAAATATGAAAACCATAGAAAATATTGATGGTGTAAAAGAAGTTTATGGACTTGGTGGCATTGATGCCTATGTTGGAGATATGAAAACTATGGTTTTATTTAGCAACCATATGAACTACGTAAATTGTGAGATTTATAAAGGAGAAAATGTTAAGGAAGATAATGAAGTTATTATAGGTAGTGAAATTGCAAAGTATGCTAAGGTTGATGTTGGAGATAGCATAACAATTAGTACAGGTAAAGAAGCTAAAGATTATGTCGTTGTTGGTCTTTGCCAAGCAGTTTATAGTCAGGGTAAGAGAATCTACATGACAGAGGCTGGTGCAAAATCTATTTTTGAAAACATAGAATATAATAATGTTCGTATTAGAATGAAGACTAAAACAGTGGATTTTATCAATGATTGTTTGGATAAAATAAAGGATGAACTAGGTAGCAAATGTATTGATACACATAACTATTGGAGATATCAAAACAGTAGTGCTAATGAAATAGTTTATACTATTGGAACGGTTATTTATATTTTTGTTTTTATAAATATATTCATTATATTGTTGGTAATAAGAATGCTTATGAAAACAATCTTTGTAAAGAGTGAAAAAGAATTTGGTGTTAAAAAGGCAATTGGATATACAAGTAGACAGTTAAGAATTCAACTATCTCTATCATTAATTCCAGTTACATTTATAGCAGCTACTTTGGGTGGAACTATAGGATATTTTGGAGTTAATAAGGTATTTGATTTTGTATTTGCTGGATTTGGTGTTAAAAAGGCAGATTTGATAGTTAGATTATCTTTTGTACCTATTTCACTTATTTTGGTTACGTTATTAGTAGTAGTATTTAGCTACTTACTATCAAGAAAGATGAAGAAAATTTCAGCATATAAACTTATAACAGAGTAAAAAATGGGATTCAGATTAAATCTGAATCCAACTTTTTTTATATGCATTAGGCGTAAGGCCTGTATATTTTTTAAAGATTTCTGTAAAGTAACTCTGACTTGGAAATGCAAGTATTTGAGCTATTTGACCTGGTTTGTAATCTGAATAAAGAAGCATGTTTTTAGCAGTATCAATCTTTTGCTTTCTTATGTATTCACTTATTGAAATACCAACTTCTTTTTTAAATAATCTTGAAAGATAAGTTGGATTTATATTTACATATTTAGCCAGTTCTTCAACGGTAATTCTATTATGAAGATGGTCATATATGTAGTCGATGCATTTGACAATAGGTTTTGAACAAATTGTACTTTTCTTTAAATCCTTCATTCTTTTTGTATAGTCGAGACACATCTTTTGATGTAAATCTGAAACTTCTTTGGCGGTTTTACATTTGTCCGCTTTTTGAATGTAGTAGTCACTTAGGTTATAAGCAGTTTGTAAATCCATACCACCGTTTATGCAATATCTTGCCGCAAGAGCAGTTGTAACCACAAAGTGATATCTTATGTTTTGAACCTCGTTATCTGATAGTTTTCCAAGGCCAGATTTTTCAAGAAGTGTTTCTTTGCATAATTCGGTAATGGTTTTTACATCACCATTTTTAATTGAATTATAGAAGTTAATTTCTGGGTTGTATGGTGCGCGAAGAAAGTTGTTTTCTCTTTGTATGAAATTCTTATAAAACAATTCTTTTTTATATGATATTTCAGGATTTGAATTCTTATTATTTGTATTTTTCATATTTTTCTCCATATCCAAAGAATAAAACTAAAATTGAATAATTAATTTACAATTTTTCCCACAAATTTGGAAACTATTTTTATAAAAATATTGTATCATAAAAACGTAAAAAAAGATATGAAAATGATATAAATATATTTTTTATGTAATTATAATGAATTTGTAATTAAAGAGTAAAGACCAAACAATTAGGAAAGAAGTTTCATTAAAAAGAACAAAGAAAAAAGAAAAAAGAAAAATTTTTATTTAAAAAGGAGAAGATTATGGAGTTAAAGAAGGGTATAAACTTAGGCGGTTTCTTATCACAGTGCGTACATACAAAGGAGCATTATGATTCTTTTATAGTTAAAGAAGATATTGAAAGAATTAAAGGTTATGGCTTTGATCATGTAAGACTACCTATTGATAGTGAAGTTATAGAGTATTCTAATGGAAATGTGATTGAAGAAGGATATGAAAGAATAGAAGAAATCATAGGATGGACAAGAGAAGAAGGTTTAGATATTATTTTAGATCTTCATAAGGTTCAGGGATATGATTTTAATGATGCTAATAATGATAGTAAAAATAACTTATTTACAAGTGATTTGCTACAGGAAAGATATTTAAATATTTGGAATGAGATTTCAAAGAGATTTTCAAAATATGATAATGTAGCATTTGAACTTTTAAATGAAGTTGTTGAAGATAAGAATGCAGATGCTTGGAATAAGCTAATCATGCAGGCAGTTAAGACTATTAGAAATAATACTGTTGATAGTTATATCATTTATGGTGGTATTTTATGGAATAGTGCTTCTACATTAAAACTTTTAGATCCACCAGCTGATGATAAGATTATATTTACTTTCCATTTTTATGAGCCATTGTTATTTACACATCAGAAAGCATATTGGGTAGAAACAATGGATCCTAATTGGGAGATTTCTTATCCAGGAGATAAGGAAGAGTACATTGAAAAATCTGCAATTTTAGGTAATCAGGGACTTGCTGTTTCTGGCAGCAAATACGAATACTTCGGAATTGAGTTTATTGAAGATTTTGTTTTAGAAGCAATCAAGGTAGGAAAGGAAAGAAATGTCAGATTGTATTGCGGTGAATTTGGAGTAATTGATCAGGCACCAGTTGAAGATACATTAAGATGGTTTGATGATGTGTTTACAGTGTTTGAAAAATACGATATTGGATATGCAATCTGGACATATAAAGAAAAGGATTTTGGTCTTGTTGATAGACATTATGATCCAATTAGAAACAGACTTATTGCTAGAATTAACAACGAAATCTAGTCAAAAAATAATGGGTTAGTTCGGATAATGGGATAGTACGGAATGACAATTTAACGCCTCCTGTATGAGTGTGGGGGAGTGCAAAGTGGGTTGCACTCCCTGGCACTTTGGAAGTGTTAGTTTTCATATATTTACATAAACGAAAGGAGAGTACTATGAATCTTATGAAAAAGAACGGAAAAAGATTCAGTGCCCTTGCTCTTTCAGCAGCTATGATTCTTAACATGGTTCCTGCTGATAATATTTATGCGGCTGCTAAGAAGAGTAAGGCAGTAGTGTCCGTGACAGTAAAAAATGTTAAGGGCAAAACTTTAGTTTTGAAAAAGGGTAAAACATTTAAACTAAAGGTTAAAGTTAAGACTAGTGGAAAAGTGAGCAAGAAGGTTAAGTTTAAATCATCTGCTCCAAAGGTTGTTAAGGTTAGCAAGAAAGGAAAAATTAAAGCTCTTAAGAATGGTAAGGCAAAGATTACAATTACTAGTGTGGCTAACAAAAAGAAGAAAGTTACATTAAAGATTGTAGTTGGTACACCTGTTAAGAAAGTAGTCCTTGATAAGACAATACTTTCTGGTAAGGTGGGAGAAAAACTTAAGGTTCAGGCAACTGTTACACCTAAGAAAGCAAGCGTTAAGAAAGTTAAATTCTCAAGTAGTGATAAAAAGATTGTTACTGTTGATAATAAAGGTAACATCACCTTAATTGGGAAAGGTGAGGCAAAGGTAACTGCTACAGCCATGGATGGACATGGTAAAAAGGCAGAGGCTTTAGTTATTGTAGTTGAGAATAAGTCAGACGATTCAAAAAATAATGGGAAAACGGATGATAAAAAGTCTGATGAAAGCCAACTTTCTTACAAAGGTTATGAACTTAAGTGGGAAGATGAGTTCAATGGTAAAGAATTAAACAGAAATGATTGGAATGTAGAACTCCATGAACCTGGTTGGGTTAACAGTGAGTGGCAGGAATATGTTGATAGTGAAGAAAACATTTACGTTAAAGATGGTGTTCTTCATCTTGTGCCAGTTAAGAAAACTGTAGGTGAAGGTGAAAATGCTAAAACAACATATACTTCAGGTCGTGTTAATACTCAGGGAAAACATGATTTCAAATATGGTATGTTTGAAGCAACTTTAAAAGTTCCAACAGGTAAGGGTTATCTTCCAGCATTCTGGATGATGCCAACAGATGAAAACTTATATGGTCAATGGCCAAAATGTGGTGAAATCGACTGTATGGAAGTTATGGGTCAGGATACAAGTAAGTTATACGGTACACTTCACTATGGTGAACCACATGCTGAACAGCAGAATACATATGTTACTGCTGCAGGTGAAAAGGACTTTGCAGAAGAATTTCATAAGTTCTCAGTAGAATGGGAACCAGATCATATTACATGGTATGTTGACGGTGTTAAGTATCATGAAGTTACAGATTGGTTTACAGCAGCAGAAGGTTCGGATGAACTTACATTCCCTGCACCTTTTGATCAGGATTTCTATGTTATTTTAAACCTTGCAATTGGTGGTTCATGGGTAGGTTATCCAGATGACAAAACACCATTTGAGAATAATGATTTTGAAATAGATAACGTTAAGATTTATCAGAAAGATGCAGCTTACTATGCTGAGAAAGAAGCTAATGTAACTAAGCCTGAAAAGGAAGTTATTATTAGAGAACCAGACGAAGAAGGTAACTATGTGGTAAATGGTTCATTTGCTAAGGATATTAATGCTGATACTGATTTTGAACTTCATTTAGAAGCAGATACAAGCAAATCAACATATGATATAAAGAATAATACAATTAAGATTTACCCTAGTGCAGAAGGGGAAGTTACATACGCAGTTCAGTTAAAGCAGCCACATATTCCTTTATATCATGGTGCTGAATATACATTAACATATGATGCATACGCAGCAAATGATAGAACAATGATTGTTGACATTGAAGGTCCAGATAGAAACTGGAAGAGATATTTTAATGATACAACAGTTGAACTTACAAGGAATAAAAAAACATATAAGCATAAATTTACAATGAATGATAAGTTTGATGCTAATGGTTGTCTTGAATTTAATCTTGGTGCTCAGGGTAGTACAGCTCCTGTAACAATTAGCAATGTTAAACTTAAGATTACTGGTGGTGAAATTATTGATGATAGCAAGATTAAGGAAGTTAGACCTGATGGTAACTATGTTTACAATGGTAAGTTTGAAGAAGGTACAGGAAGACTTAAATACTGGGAAATCTCAGATGAAGAAAGTGATGCTGTATCAGTAACTAATGTTAATAATGTAAGAGAACTTAAGGTTGTTGCTCCTGAAGGAATAAGTGAAGAAAATCCTTTCATTATTAAGCAGAGTGGACTTCCACTTACAGAAGGTAAGTATAGATTAAGTTTTGATGCTTATAAGGAAAATGCAACTGAGGGTGATACATCATTAGAAATTAATCTTGATGGTAAGTCATATGGTGGTGAATTAAAATCTGAATTATCAACATATGAATATAAATTTGAATATTTAGAAAAAGATGGCGGAGATGGAAGCAATAAGGATTTATATATTGTTATTACAGCTCCAGGTACATATTATATTGATAACATTACAGTTAATGAAGATGCTATGATTAAGAACGGTTCATTTAATGCTGAAAAATCAGGATTTAATGAAGGTTTTTATGGTGAATCAAATTGTGCAGCAGTAGTTGATAACCAGAAAGAAGATCATGCATATTCAATTGATATTTATGATACAGGTGCAGAAGATTGGAATATTCAGCTTATGCAGGAAGGTATCACACTTGAAAAAGATAAGTGGTATAAATTTACATTAAAAGCTAAGTCAAATCTTGAAAGAGATATTTCAGTAGCACTTGATGGTTGTGAAGATAGCAATTGGGCTTGTTATAACGGAGATTCAAACAAGATAATGCATCTTGATGGTCAGAATGAATGGCAGGATTATGAAGTTGTTTTCAAGATGACTGGTGAAACAGACAGTACATCAAGACTTAGTATTTCAATGGGCGCTGTAAATAGCACAAGAATTACTGATTTACATAGAATATTTATTGATGATATTAGTTTGGTTGAAACAGAAGCAGTTGAAACTGAAGATGTTGAAGCAGGAGTAAACTTCTTAGTAAATCCAACATTTGCTGGTGAAAATCCAATGGATGGTTGGGTAGATACAATTGCTAACTGGGGTAGTGATGGCGCAACAGCTGAAGCTACAAAGTCATATGATGATGGTACTATTACTTATGATATTACAAATGTAGGTAATGAAGATTGGCATGTACAGCTTAAGCAGAATGATTTATCGCTTAAGGCTGGCAATACATATGAAGTAAGTTTTAAGATTAAGTCAAGCGTTGACAGAGTTATAAAAACAGGTGTTATGAGTGCTGCATACAAGTGGTATGGTGGAAGCGACGTAACATGTAATGCTAATGAAGAACAGACTGTAACATTTACATTCACTATGGATGGTGATGATCCAACAGCTTTCTTCTATGTATCAATGGGAAAAATCGCTGATGTAGATACTCCAGCAGGAATTATTGCATTATCAGATTTTTCGATTATTAAAAAATAGCAATTTTCTAAGGTTTGATCCTTTCCTAAATGGGCGGAAGTTTATCTTCCGCCTTTTTTGTGGTATAATTATAGTCATAATAAACGAATTAGTGAGGGTATTTGGGGCAAGATATCTTATTGCTAGTAGGGAGGTTTTACTATGAGTAGAGTTATATGGATTGTTTTAGATAGTGTAGGTATGGGAGAAGCACCTGATGCGGGAGATTTTGGCGATATAGGGTGCAATACACTAGGACATATTATGGAGAAATTTCCAAGTTTAAAAATTCCAAATTTAAAGAGTTTAGGTCTTGGAAATATAGATGGTATGATGGGGATTGACCCCGTTGAAAAACCACTTGCTTCTTTTGGTAGATTAACAGAAATTAGTGCTGGTAAGGATACTACAACTGGACATTGGGAGATGATTGGAATTCATACTAAAACTCCATTTCCAACTTATCCGAATGGATTCCCGGAAGAGGTTATTAAAGCATTTGTTACAAAGACAGGTGTACCTGGAGTTCTTTGTAATAGTGTTGCATCTGGAACGGAAGTTATTAAGCAATTTGGAGATGAACATAGGTTGAGCGGAAAGCCTATTATTTATACAAGTGCGGATAGTGTTTTTCAGATTGCTTGCGATGAATCTGTTTATAGTGTTGAACAGTTATATGAGATGTGTGAAGCAGCAAGAGAAATACTTGTTGGTGAACATGGAGTCGCAAGGGTTATAGCTAGACCTTTCGTTAAGGATATTATAAAGGGTTATGTTAGAACACCTAATAGAAGAGATTTTTCATTAAAACCTGATCCTGAGAATTTACTTACAGAGATTATGAAGAGTGAGTACATGAAACAGGAAGAAGGTAGAATTCTTCGTAAAAAGCAAAGTGTTTATGCAGTTGGTAAGATTGAGGACATATTTGCTGGAGTTGGAATTTCCGATGCCGTACATACTGTAAGTAATGATGATGGTATGGTAAAAACTCTTGAGGCGCTTGATATTGTTGAGAGTGGTTTGATTTTTACAAATCTTGTTGAGTTTGATTCTACATGGGGCCATAGAAGAGATGTTGTAGGTTATGCAAGAGGTCTTGAAGAGTTTGATGTAAGACTTGGCGAACTTATGAAGAAGATGGGAAGAATAGGCGATAAGAAATCAGATGATATTTTAGTTATTACAGCAGATCATGGATGTGATCCGACATTTAAGGGAACAGATCATACGAGAGAGTATGTTCCATTTTTGATTTATGGAAAGAAGATTTATCAGGGTCATAATCTAGGTACGCTTCCAACATTTGCTGATGCAGGTGCAACAGTTGGTGAACTTTTGGGAATTCCTGGAAGTACAAAGATTGGTGAAAGTCATTTTATGGATTTATATACTTTTTAATTAATTAAGAACTTCTTAATATCTTTTGTTGTATTATTAGTGCATAAGGGAAAGAAAGGAAGTTGTTTAAATGAAAAAAACAGTTTTATCAGCAAGGAACTTATGCAAAAGTTTTGCACATAACGGTGGGCAGTTACATATTTTAACGCAAGTAAATTTAGACTTATATGAAGGCGATTTTACAGTTATCATGGGGCAGTCTGGTTCAGGAAAGTCCACGCTACTTTATTCGTTAAGCGGTATGGATAGGGCAACATCTGGCGAGGTTATTTATAAAGATGAGAATGTTGTTAAGATGAATGAAAAGAAGTTGGCTACTATAAGACATGAGGATTTTGGATTTATATTCCAGCAAATGTATTTGGTTAGTAATCTAACATTGTTTGAGAATGTTGCTGTTCCAGGTTATTTAAACAAGGAGAAAACTTCAAAACAAGTTGATGAAAAGGCTAGTGGATTACTTGATAAGGTTGGCCTTACAAAAGTAAAAACACATTTGCCAAAACAGGTTTCTGGTGGTGAACAACAAAGATGTGCAATAGCAAGAGCGGTTATTAATGAACCAAAGTTGTTATTTGCTGATGAACCAACAGGGGCCCTTAACAGAAAAAATACAAAAGAGGTTTTAGATTTACTTACGAATTTGAATGAAAATGGACAGAGTATATTAATGGTAACTCATGATATGAAGGCAGCGCTTAGAGCTAACCGAGTTATATATTTAGAGGATGGAAATATAGTTGGAGAATTATCACTTCCACCGTATAAAAAAGAAGATGAAAAAAGCCGTGAAACACAACTTAATGCATGGTTGACATCTTTAGAGTGGTAAGATATTAAAGCAGTTGTTTAGACAGCTGCTTTAAAAAATTTTTGAACCTTTTTTTAAGTTATGAAAATATATAATGAAAGATTAAAAAATATAGGGGGGACGTATGTTTGAAGTTATAATAAAAAGGTTAAGTCTATTAATAGTGGTCATTAGTGTTTTGGTGGTAATTATTCAGCCTATAGCAAATGATATGGGAGAAAAAACAGAAGTATTAGAGAATAAAAAAACGGCTGAGATTTTTAGAAATCTTGTGGCATATGTTGATAGCAAAATTATGGATGATAGCTATGATATATATCCTTATTTTAAGTACCTTGAAAACCATGGATATTACGAAAGAACTTATACAACTTTTGACTATATGAAAAAAAGCCAAGGGGTTAAATTTATGGATGCATATGTTGATTCTATAAGTAAAGGTTTATCGACGCGTGCAGCACAAAGGATATATATGAGATATATGGATGATAAAAATCATAATTATTTTATTTGTTTTACTTATAGTGAAGTTTTTTTGGATGATATTGATTGGGTAACAGAACGATTGAAGACTAGGAATATAGTTCTTTCAGAGGAATATGATGATGTTATATTGAGAGAGATTTTTGATCCGAGTTGGTATGAAAGCCTTGTGGTGTATAGTGATTATGATGACGAGTTTTTAGGTATAGAAGAGGAGTATGAGGGAGCTAAGAATTATGATGAGTTTAAGGAAAATCATTTCGATAAGAGTTATTTTGGGGAAATTAATAGAATGAAAAATGAAAATGATAAGATAAGTAATTGCTATTATGAACTTACTGATCGTAATGAAGAAAACTTGATAATTACAAGAGAAAGCTTAGATGATGTTTGTATTGATAATGATTATATAAAGTATGCAAAAGATAGGTATGAAAAAATAAGGGAGTATGAAGAGAGATTATTAAAGAAATCTGCTAGGAATGAAAAGAAGATAGGAACTAAAATAAAGAGATTGGTATTTAAACTATATAATGAAGACCATAGTAAATATGCACCGAATGAAGAGGCTTACTATGCAGGTTTTATTGATGATTCATCGTCTCAAAAGGACGATGGAGTAGAACAGGAGAAAGACAGAAATATTGTCGTATTATTAAATCCTGAAAGAGAAGTTGATATTATGTTTTTATTTGATTTCTTTCAAATTATAGTAGTGGGAGTTATATGTGGACTACTTTCAAAAATGGTACCTAAAATTTTTGGTTATGAAAAGACTTCTTTTGGAGAAGGAATGCTATATGGGGGAATATTATTTTTTGTTGCTATATTACAATATGATAGACCGCATTTATATCTTGAGTATTCATTTTTATTAGGTATTGTACCAATGATTAAAGGAATTTTATTGGGAATCGCTGGAAAAAAGAAAAAAATGTCACACTAATATTTCTTTATGTGTATATATAGTGTAAGGGATAAATGATAAGGGGGCGTATTTATCATTTATTCACATAAAAAGCTCATTACAATTAAAAAGTTTTTTATTTTTCTTTTTTCTTTTTTCATAAGGAGGAGCAGTTGTTTGACTGCTCCTTTAAAAATTTTTGTAACGTTTTTAAATTATAGTTGTTAATATAGTATGAAAGAGATTTATAAAGTATTATAGATAGTAGAAAATTTATAATGATGTATTTTTGATGGGATGGGATATGTACTATGGAAAAAAAGTTAAATTGGATAATTAGATCGATTTTAATTGTGTTTTTATTGTTTGTAGTCGTTAGGTATGCGATTGTTAATGGTGTGTCTAGTCCACGTATAGAACAGAAGGAAAAAGATGAAAGCGTGGATATTTTTAAGAAGGTAGTTGCTCTGGTTGATAGCCGTATTACAGATAAAGAATGCACAATCGATGAAATATATGGTATTGGATATGGTAGAAACGATGATGGCGATGGAGAAATGACCAAGAAAAACTTTGAGAGAATGAAGAAATCTGCCCTAAAGCTTGTGGATGCAAAAGTTGAACATTTATTTAATTTTTATACTATGAGAGGGGCAGATATTTGGATTAGATACGTGGATGAGAATAATAAGAATTTTTATGTATATGTTAATTATTCTGAAGATGCAATGACAAAACGAGTAATGGATGATACAGAAGATAATTTTTGGAATGCTGTAGGAAATGGTTTGTTTATTTATAGCGATTATTATGAAATGACAGATAGAAGTTATGATTTAGCGTATCCAAGATTTCTTGATTATGAAAGTAAGCAAGATCCGGATACTGAATTCATAGAACTTGATGATATTAATAGTATTAAATCAGCAAATGATTATTTAGATCTTGCCAAAACAAGAACTAGTGAAATAAGAGATTATCTTAAAAGTGCTACAAAGAAAACTTCTAAGAATGAAAGACGAATTAGTAGTCGTATAAAAAGAGCAGTTTTATCAGCAATAAATAATAAGTCTTATGGTGATTATGCAGCTAACGAAGGTGTTTTTGAAGATTCAGGTGAAGAATATCATGTGGATATAGATAAAATAAAAATCATTAAATTTGAAGATCAGATTGAAAAAAGAAAAAATTATACATATCCAATTGGTGCAAAAGCACAGGAGAGTGTAAGAATTTTACTTATAGTTCAACTTGTAATATTTGGAATATTCTGGGGATTATGCACTAAGTTAATTCCTAAGTTATTTGGAAATGAATATTCATCATTTTTTAAAGGATTTTTATATGGTGCAATTCCTTTTTTACTAGCCATATTCTTGACTAATGAAATTCATTCATGGTTAGCTTATGGATTTTGGCTTGGAATTTTACCAGTAATAGAAGGTATTATATTAGGAATGAATAAATATGCTACATTCTCTTTTCTTAAAAAAATTGTGTAAGAAAATATGGAAATTGTTAAATATTTATTGTATTATAGCACTTGAAAAAGTCATGAAGGGATTAAAAAAAGGAGCATAAAATGTTTAATATCAAGAAAAAAGCGATTAGCTTGACAACGGCTGTAATGCTAGTGGCTACAGCAATGGTTCCGATGGGAACTCCGGTTTTCGCAGAAGAAAACCAACCAAAAATTAAGGAGGTTGTAGAATCAGATTGGACGATGGGTCTTTATTTATGCGGTTCGAATCTTGAAAGTGAAGGTGGTAGCGCAACGAGAGATCTTATCGAAATACTTGAGGCTGATGTACCAGAGCATTTTTCAGAACGAGTAAACATACTTATTCAGACAGGCGGTAGTTCATCGTGGCATTTTAAGGCGTTGTATGGTGATAAGCTCGAAAAAGAAGGCTTCAGTAAGAACGAAATTGATCAGATTATTCCAGAGGAAATTGATGGAAATAGGATTCAGGAATATAAGGTTAATTTTGAACATGAATATACGACAGACGAGGGTGAAAAGAACACAGTTCCAACTATTGAATTAGTTAAGGATGTTGCAAAATATCCTGAAGTTGGTAAAAAAGAAGAAATTCATGTAGATGAAAATACAGTAAGTATGGGCAATTCAAAATATCTTGAATCGTTTATTGAGGATATGGATAATGATTATCCAGCTAAATACAGAATGCTTGATTTATGGAATCATGGTGGTGGTATTACAAATGGTGTATGTTTGGATGAAAAACTTAGAGGTTTAGATTCACTCACTTTAAAAGAATTATTATCTGCACTTGATAATGCACAGGTAGAAGACAATAGATTTGAAATTATCGGATTTGATGCATGTCTTATGTCTAATTATGAAACATGGTGTAGATTAGCAGAATATGCATATTATGGTGTTGGTTCATTAACAGCTGAACTAGGATATGGATGGTATTATACACCGTTTATTGAAGATTTGGGTAAGAATCTTGACAATATAAATTATAATGGATTAGAACTTTCACAATCTATCGTAAAAGCATTTAAGAATTTTTACGATTTTGGCGGTGTATATGATAAGATGAAAGAAGATGGCATTATTCAAAGAATTAATTTAGAAGTCTATAATTCATTTTTGTGTGCTTTGGATTTAGATGAGTTCGCTAAGACATATGTACCATTTGCTGAGTTATCTGATTGTCTTGTTAAATTATATGCTGACAGAGAAGGAACTGAAAATCTAAAAAAATTATTAGAGAATTCAGAAGTATTTAAAGATTATAATATTACAGGCCTTGATAGTTTTGTTGATGCTGTAATTGCTAATGCAGAAAGTAGAATAGAGCATTATACCAAAGATGTTGATGATAATGATGGGTTCGCTAAATATGTTGTAGAGTTATATACTAGGGAAATAGAAAGTGCAAAAGAATTTAAAGAAAGAGTTAATAGTAATATTATTGAAGAATTTAGTGGTCGTAGATTTACTGATTATGAAGGTTTTGGTGTAATGTCATTATTCTATCCAGATCATGCTAAAACCACTAGTGAACTTGCATTCTTTACAACTGAAGAATATCCTGAGTATTCATTAAATGATAACTATTCATTATTTACATATTTCATTGCTTTAGAAAATGATTCATATGTAAAAGAAATGGCTAGAATGGAAATTGAAATTGATTTTGAAAATGAAGAGTTTACAACTGTATGTCCATTAGATGAAAAGGGATATGGTGCGTTTTGGGTTAAGAGATACCTTTATAAGGATGGTAAATACTATCATAATGGTTTCCCACATGATAATGGAAAAATCGTAGATGATGAATTTTACTCGACTTATGAATCTATGGATTATCATTTTGAAATTAATGATGAGCCTTTTGCAACTGAAGTAGTAATAGATTATAAAAGTGATGATAATTCGTATGTAGTTACGGGAACGTTGAATGGAAAGAGTGGAAATTTCTATTTTAGATGGAATGAGGAAGAACAGAAATGTACATTTTATCAATTCTTTAGTGATGATTTTACTGTATTGTGTAGTGATTTCAAAGAGAATGATGTAATTACATTTAAATCAGAATTATTTGATTCACTTGATAGAAAAAAATTGTTTTTTGCTTCAGAACAATTTATTGAACACAAATTTACAGTTAAGGAATCAGACTTAGTAGAACGAGATGGCAATAGACATGGTTGTATATTACCAGTGTCAAGAGTCGTAGATGATGGAAAAAATGTATCATATGTTGGAACGGTAGTATATAATGCCAGTGCAGTCTTTTCATATGACATTGATTTTGAAGATATGGAATATGAATATGTTTGTATCGATTTTAATAAGTATAGAGACTTTGAAAACGCAAATGTGTCTATAGCAGAAAAAGAATATGAACTTTCAGGTTACGCAATTGAACCTGAAATCATTTTTGAAGGTGTTGAAAGTAATCTTGAAAAAGACGTTGATTATGAAGTAATCTACAAAAATAACATTGGAATTGGTAGAGCAACAGCAACTGTTAGAGGCCTTGGTGTATATGCAAATATTCCGGATAGAGTCATTGAATTTGATATTGTTGAGGCTAAGAAGGAAGAGGCTAAAGAGGTAATTAAGACTGTTGAAGTAAAGACAGTTGAGGTTAAAACTGTTGAAGTTAAAAAAGTTGAAGTAAAGACAGTTGAGGGTAAGACAGTTGTAGTTAAAGTACCAAAACAGGTTAAGATTAAGTCAGTTAAGAATAAAAAGAAGAAAGCTCTTACAGTTAAGTGGAAGAAGATTAAGGATGCTAGTGGATACGAAGTTTGTATTGCTCGTAACAAGAAGTTTACAAAGGCTAAGAAGGTTAAGACAATTAAGAATGTTAATAAGGCATCTCTAAAAATTAAGAAACTTAAGAAAAATAAAACATACTTTGTAAAGGTTAGAGCATATACTTTTGATCCAAGTGGTAACAAGGTATATGGTGACTGGAGTGAAGTTGAAAAGATTAAAATAAAAAAATAGGTATAATAAGGAGCGGTCGTAAAGGCCGCTCCTTATTTGCTTATGGATTACAATTCTGACATGGATCATAACCCATACTTATAACTTCTTCTCTAGTTCCATAGTATTCAAGTTTGTTTCGGTCACTCATTTGTCTAACGCTTCTACAGTATTCCTCGTGGAATTTATATGTATTAGTATTAAGGACATAATGATGTTTGCTTGAATTATTGCTCCTATCTACAGCCTGATTGTCGGTTGAAGAGTTGTTATTTCTATTTGCTTGATTTGCCTCAGATTCTTTCTGAGCAATGATTCTTTGACCTTCCTTATTAGCTTTGGATTCGCCAGTTGCATAATCAATAGTTATGTATTTTTGAACATTATAAACAAATACACAGAACTTGATTTTATCGCCATTATCTTCAACAGACATGGCCTCTATTAAAACTCCACGAGCAACTAATTCAGATTTCTTATATATAGGCGTTACTCTATAAAGAACATGAACATCTTCTTTTGAATTTCTAACATAATCTAAAACTTTAAGTTCAAATGGCTCCATACCATCACAGTTCATGGAACGTGTTCCAGTGATTAAATTTTTCTCATTATCATTTTCACCAGCAAGGCTATAAGCAATTAGGTGACATCGATTATAAAGATATCTGTCCTCAATAAGCTCTGGGTATTTAACAGTGTGCCAGCCACTTGGCTTGATGTGTCCGATTTCGCCTCGCTCTTTGGTAGGCATAAGTTCCTTGCAGATATTAGCGTAGGCAACCTGACATCTTCCAAGGGAATCTAAATCACTATATTTTTCAAATGCAGTAGTAGTTAGTTCATCATCACTAAAATATGGAATGTTTCCATTTATTTCCACATATGGTTTTTTATCATATTTTGGAATTTTCTTATATGTGAATTTTTTGTTTTTGTTATTTGCTTTTTTATTATTCTTACTACTTTTTGAGGCCTTGTCTTGTTCGGTATTTTTTTCTTTTGTTTTAGTGTTTTTTTCTTCAGATTTAGCAGTTTCTTTTTTAGGCTTAGTAGTCTGCTCTTCTGACTTAGTAGTATTTTGAGACTTATTATCTTCTGTTTCAGGAATTGACTTGCTGATTGCAGAACTTGTTTCTTCTTGAGTTACAGTTGTTGTTTTATTTGTAAATTCACTTGTATCGCATGCAGTTGTAGTAATTATAATTAACATTATTACAGCAAATACATTTGAAATTTTTTTAAAAATTTTATTATTCATATTATCACCTCGGATGATAAAAGTGTATTTCTAGAGTGTTAAAAATTTCGTTTCCAAAACTATTTGAAAAGTTTGTTAATTTATTAATTTATATAATAATGATACCATATTTACATAATAAATGATATAATGTAAGACAAAGTTGGTAGAACGTAATTTACAAAGAAACTGATGGGGATAGGGGTATTTCACATTTATATTTAGGAGAGGTGTTATACTATGAAAATTGTTTTGGTTGCATTGAATGCAAAGTACGTTCATTCAAATCTTGCAGTTTATGATTTAGAAGCCTACTTTAAAAAGCATAATCCACAAGTGGATTGTGAACTTGAAGTATGTGAATATACAATTAATCATAATCTGGATTTGATACTTCAGGCACTTTATAAGCAAAAAGCGGACGTGTATGCTTTTTCGTGTTACATTTGGAACATAAAGGAAGTTCTTACGTTAACACATGAACTTAAAAAGTTATTGCCTGAAAGTCTCATATGGTTAGGGGGACCTGAGGCGTCTTACGGAGCTGATAAATACCTTAAGGAGAACAAAGAATTAGAAGGTATTATGGTCGGTGAAGGTGAGGCAACATTTGCTAAACTTATGAAGATATGGGTTAAACTTGGAATAGATGGTTTAGCAAGTGAAAATAGAAAAAAAGATCCTTACGAGAAGATAAATGGCATAGTCTATAGGAAGGATAACGGAGGAATAACAGAGAATAAAGGTACGGAAAGAATTGATTTAGATGATATTCCTTTTGTTTATAAGGATCTTTCAAAGTTTGAAAACAGAATAATCTATTATGAAACTAGTAGAGGATGTCCGTTTTCGTGTAGTTATTGTTTGTCTTCTATTGATAAGGCTGTTAGATTTAGAAGCTTTGAAATTGTAAGAAAGGAACTTGATAGTTTCTTGGAAAGAAAAGTTCCACAGGTTAAGTTTATAGACAGAACATTTAACTGTAATAAGATCCATGCAAGGGAAATATGGAGATATATTTCTGAACATGATAATGGAGTAACGAATTTTCATTTTGAAGTTGCTGCGGACTTAATAGAAGATGAAGATATTGATATCTTCAAGAACATGAGAGAGGGTCTTATTCAGTTAGAAATTGGATTACAGTCAACTAACATACAAACAATAGAAGCTATAAGAAGAAAGATGGATATTGGATCTGTAAAAGATACGTTACTAAAGATTAGAAATCTTGGAAATATTCATCAGCATCTTGACCTTATAGCTGGACTTCCATATGAGGGATTTGAATCTTTTAGAAAGTCATTTAACGATGCAATGGAAATGAAACCTAATCAATTACAATTGGGATTCCTTAAAGTATTAAAAGGTTCTTATATGGGAGAAATGACAGAAGAGTACGACATAAAACATAGTGATGTTCAACCATTTGAGGTTCTTAGTACCAAGTGGATTGATTATGATGAAATTATGGTTTTAAAGAATATAGAAGAAATGGTCGAAGTTTATTATAATAGCGACCAATTCGAGTATACGTTACCATATGTAACTTCGTTCTTTAAATCTCAATTTGATTTTTACAAGGAACTTGGAGATTACTATGAAAAGAAGAATCTTTTTGGAATAGGCTTTAAACGCGAGAATAGATATATTACATTAATAAAGTTTATGGAAAAGAAGATTGATGATGCAGAGAAACATAATGGAAAATCCAAGAGCTTTAAGATGATAACTCATTCCATAAATAAAAATGTTTCAATTGAATTTGATTATGATTTATTCATCGAACTTCTTACGTTTGATTATTATCTTAGAGAGAATGCTAAGAGTAGACCTATGTGGCTTAAGAGTAAGTCAATATATAGCAAGGATAAAACAACACACATAGAGTCAATGAGTGATGAAACATATAACTTTATTATGAGTTTAGGAGAAGTATATATTGAAATAGATGATGAGACAGGTGAAAAAGAAAAATCGAATCATCATGGAGAGTATGTACTTGCTGAATTTAATTATAATAAACGAAGCAGGTTGAGTCATAATGCTGCTGTTAAGTTTTACAAAAAATAAAATTATGAAAATGATTGCTATTACTAAATAATATATACGCTAAAGGAGGGGTTAAATATGGCAACACCACATAATAATGCAAATCCAGGAGATATTGCAAAAATTGTAATTATGCCGGGAGATCCGTTAAGAGCAAAATTTATTGCGGAGAATTTCCTTGAAGGAGCAGAAATGTTTACTGATGTAAGAAATGTATATGGTTATACAGGTACATACAAGGGTAAGCAAATTTCTGTTATGGCACATGGTATGGGTATGCCTTCAATTGGTATTTATGCATACGAATTATTTAATATGTATGATGTTGATGTGATTATAAGAGTTGGCTCAACAGGTGGACTTAAAGATGAAGTTCAGGTTAAGGACATTATTTTAGCACAGGGCTGTAGTACTGATTCGAATTTTGCAGATCAGTATGAAATGCCTGGAATACTAGCTCCAATTGCTGATTTTGGTCTTTTGAATAAGGCATATAATAAGGCGCAGGAATTAGGAATTAATGTTAGAGTTGGTAATGTTCTTACTTCAAATCATTTTTATAATGGATTTACAAATGCATATGAGAGATGGAGAAGCATGGGAGTACTATGTACAGAGATGGAATCAGCTGCTTTATATTATTTAGCAGCACAAGCTAATAAACGTGCTCTTTCAATACTTACGGTTTCTGATCACTTATTTAGAGACGAAGAAATGAGTGCAAAGGAAAGAGAACAAGGATTTACTGAAATGATTAATTTAGCTTTAGAAACAGCACTTGAAATATAGGAAACTATATTTTAAAACAAGTTTCTTGATTGGTTATAAAAATGGCTTATTTATAGTAAATCTTTATAAATATTGCGTTAGTTTTTTATCAATATTTTTTATTGTATGAAAGCTTTAAAATTGGTATAATATGTTTATGATGCAAAAGAAGGAATGGTTTGCGTTAAATAAAACTAAGTGAGGTAATGTAAAATGATTTGTAAGTATTGCGGGAAAGAAATTGCAGATGATTCTGAATTCTGCCCAGAGTGCGGACAGACTTTAGGAGAGGAAGTAGAAAAGCCAGAAGAGGAGACTCCAAGTAGCAAGGCTCAGGCTGTAAGCGCACCTGGTGAACCCCATATGGCATGCGTTTTATTACTTGACTCTTCATATTCAATGAACGGAAAGGCAATGGACAGTTTAAATAAAGCTATTAACATGTTCCAGAAGCAGACAGCTTTGGATGAACTTGCTCAGAAGAGAATTGATATTGCTATTATTGAATTTAATGAAGGCGCAAGAGTAGTTCAGGAGTTTACTCCATTATCACAGATGAAGCCAGTTAGACTTGTTCCAACAGGTGAGACATCAATGGGTGCTGGTATCAACTTAGCAATTGATAAAGTTAAAGAAAGAAATAGATTTTATGCAAGTATGGGTACACCTTGTTTCAAGCCTTGGATCTTTATGATTACTGATGGCGAGCCTACTGATGATATCTCTGTTGCAAGAGATAGAATCAGAGAGGAAGAAAGCAAGGGCAGACATGGAAAACTTAAGTTCTGGGCTGTAGGCGTTGGCGATTACAGTGAAGATGTACTTAAGTCACTTACAAATAGATGTATTTCTCTTGATGAAGCTAACTTTGAAGGCATCTTTAATTGGTTAAGTGAAAGTATGGTTGCAATTTCAGTTAGCCGTGTTGGTGACGAACCAGAAGCTGGTGGCTTACCAAAAGGTGCAAAAGCATTATCAACTGAATGGTAGAATGAATTAAATTATGCTTATGTAAGTTTATGTTATGTAAACTTACATAAGCATGTTTGTGTTTTAATGGATAATTAGATATTTGTGTAATTTTAGTACAGATAGTAAGAATACATACACGGTTTAATTACGAATAGAGGTTAATTACGGAGAGATAGGTATGATTTTTAGTTACGGTGTAAGCTTGAAGGGAAAATCGCACCAGAAGAGTGGTGTTGAATGTCAAGACTCACATCGAATTTTAAGAATGGATGATGGGAGAATCATTGCAGCCATCGCTGACGGCGTCGGAAGTGCTGATAATTCGGCGATTGGTTCGAGAATTGCAGTTGAGACAGTAGTGCAATTCTGCAAGGAATATATGCCGGTTGATAACGATCCTATAAGTATCAAGTCAATGATGAGAACGGCATTTAATTATGCATTCAAGAAAATCGTAGAAGAGTCAGAGAGTAGTAGAAGACCCATAGAAAGCTTTGATACTACATTATCAGTGGTTATATATGATGGAAGTAGGATTGTATATGGTCATTCGGGAGATGGGGCCATTATCGGCCTAAATGAATATGGTAATTTTGTGGAGATAACAAGACCACTTAAAGGCGCGGACGGATTTACCGTTCTTCCACTTAGAAGTGGTTACGCAAATTGGATGATTGATACTTATGATGAAAATCTCGTATCAATTTTGATGGTTACGGATGGTATGCTAGCTACGATTTGTCCATATTTACTAAGGGATATGGATAATTATGCAAATAGAGCATATGTTCCTTTGGGTTCATTCTTCGTTGATCCTCATGGTGTTCCAGGTGGAAAGAACGAAAGAAAGAAAACAAAGAGAGCCATTGAAGAATTTATGGTAGGATCTGAGAATTACAATTCAGATGATTTTTATGATAGGCTTTTAAAGATTTACAGAAAGCATATTCCAGATCAAGCGGAAGAAGTAATTGAAGATTTAAAGAAGGACAATTACCCTGTGGTAATGATGCAAAACGAGCAGGATGATAAGACGGTAGTAGGTATTATCAATACCAGCTTAGAACTTGATGATAATGAACCTGAGTACTATGCAGATCTTGATTGGGAAAAACTTCAGGAGGCATGGAACAGAAAGGCTTATCCTCACATGTATCCACAGGATGAGAGTGCTGCAAATGCTGAAGATGATGATTATAGCTATGAGAGAGACAGGAAGCGCAGCAAGAAGAGAACCATTATCGGTATAATAAAATTTCTCGCAACTGTTGCACTTACAGCATTAATTATTTTCGGTGTTATGTATTTTACTGAACAGGGATTTTTTGAAAAACGCTATAAGGATAGTAATAGTACTAGCACGGAAGAATCTTTAAACGAATTATTAGACGAATGCAATATTAAAATTTAGTTAATTTAATAGTGTGGGAGAATTAAAATAATTAGAAATAGTTTTCGTGAGATAAGGAGAAAAAGATGTCGATAGCATATGCAGGAATAAATGGAGAACCTTATGTTGCTGACGATGAGCCATTAGGGAAGGGTGGCGAAGGCACAGTATATAAGATTTTAGGTAAACCTGACTTAGTTGTTAAAGAGTTTAATGAAAATATCAGAACTGAAACAAGACATAGAAAACTTTTAGCAATGGCTCAGGCGAATCTTTCGGGCAATATGTTAAAGCAGCTCTGTTGGCCAATAGACGTTGTTTATTTAAATAAAAATTTCGTGGGCTATGTAATGCCTAAACTTGAAAACTTTATAGAACTTAATGTTATGTATCTTGATGATAGTGGCTATAATCTTGAGGAAAGACTTATGGTTGCTAAGAATCTATGTGCGGCTATTAATGCAGTCCATAATTCGGGTCAGGTATGTGGTGATTTAAATCCTAAGAACATTGTTGTTAATCCTGAGACATCAAGGGTTACACTTGTTGATACGGATTCATATCATATTACAGATGCAAGAAGTGGTAAGATTTATCGATGTGAAGTAGGACTTCCTGAATATCTTGCAGCAGAGATTCAGGAAAAGATGATGAATAATTATAATCTTATTAATGCACCGCTTCCTACATTTACTAAGGAGACAGACCTTTTCGCTTTGGCAATTCATATATTTGCATTGCTTATGAATGGTTGTCATCCATTTGCTAGTGCAGTTGATTATTCTGCAGCACTTAGTGTTATGAGTATGAGTAGAAGTTCTGTTGCTGCTCCACAGCCTATTGATAACATAAGAGGTGGACATTTTATATTCTATAAGGAAACAGGCGGATTAGTTAAACCTAAGTACGCTCCGGATTTTAATATATTGCCAGATTATATTCAGGAATTGTTTGTAAGAACATTTGTTGATGGTCATAATGATCCAACAAGAAGAGCGGATACATTAGAGTGGTATGATGCTTTATCAAAGATGCAGGATGAATTATCAGTTTGCCCTGATCATGAGGATCATATGTATTGGTCGCATTTAAAGGAGTGCCCTTGGTGCGCATTACAGAGAAAATTACAGGAATATGTTGCACCGGTTACGCCGGTTGATTCAAGATATGCCGCAGTTATAGAAGCTTCAAGAAAGGGTTATTCAGGACCTACGGCTGATGAGTTATTTGCTAGAGAAAAAGAAGAACTTGAAAAAGCTCTTAATACAACATGGTACCAGCAGATTGGTAACAAGGTTGGAGATGTTCTTTACGACTTTTCATTTGCTAAGGATAAGGTTGTTGATATAGCTGCTAAAACAAAAAAGGCTATATCAAACGGTAGAAAGGATGAGGCTTATGGTAGTGGACCGGTATCTGATAGATATGAAAAGGATCCATACTCATCGTTTTATCCAGTTAGTGATGGCAAGGTAGATGATAATAGTGAAGCAGCTAAAAAGGCAGCTGCTGAATTTAAGAAAACGAACGATGATATAAGAATTGAAAGTTATCGTAATGAAAGAATAAATGTTAGAGCTGAAGCTAAGAAAGAAGCTTGGGAACGTGAAAAAGTTCATACCGAAAGAACTGATATTTATGCCTTAAGAGATGAAAAGAGAAGTTCAAGTGATAGAAAACTTGAGCAGAAGATTTACGAGGAAGAATTAAAAGAAGAAATTCAAAAAGAAAAAGAAGGTAAGAGACGAGCTCAGGAGATTAGAAAGAGATATATTGCTTCTAAAAAGAGACAATATAAAAAGAAAGGTATAGCAGGTGTTATTCAAAGCATGGCATTGGCTTTACATGAAATTCTTGAAGCTCTTCAAAGAAAAGGAATATACATAAAATTAGTACTTCTTTGTTCTGTATTAATTCAAATAGGACTTAGAATGCTTGATGAAGAAAAACATTTTAATACAATAGCATTTTCTATTTGTGGTGTTGTCGGAGCTGGTATTTATATTTTCAAGAAGTTATGGACGAATACGGTGAGATTTAAATTAATGGATTATGTTTATGCTTTTCTTTATTCGGTTATAGGTCGATATGTTGGGACTTTTATTATTATATCCTTCTTTGGAGATATGATAAAATAATAAGATTTAAAAAAATATTACTTAATAGGTAAGCATGAATTTTTTTCATGCTTACCGTTATGGTTTTAGGGGATTAAGAGATTTGTAAAAATCTGATATTGTGTTTTGTAAAATATTTAGAAATAGGAAAGGATTTATTTTTTACGGGAGGATGAATATGAATAATAAGGCAAGAAGATTCTTAGCACTTTTCTTAAGTGTGGTAATGGTATTATCACTTCTTAATGGATTTGTGTTACCAGCTAAGGAGGCGCATGCTGCACCTACAACGCTTAATGGTTACACAGATTTTTCCGACAAATTAGTCAGTCATGAAATCATAGTCGATGGTAAAAAAATTAATAGCGGAGATACAATTAATCCAAGTGAAAGTTTTTCTTTAAAACTTAATTTTAAGATTGGTGATATAACTGATATGGCAGAAGGTGGACTTAAGTATTTCTTAAAGTTACCTGAGCATATCTCAATTGGCAATCAGGGATCAGTTGATAATCAAAAGACATTATATAATTCAAAACATGATGCCATTGGCTCATATTATATTTTGGATGATGTAATCTATATTGAATTTCCAGGTTACTATGATGGCGTTAATGCATTCTTTGAAATGGAAGCCTCATGGGAAGATACTGAAGGAAGATCAAAGGTTTCAATTCCATGGCCTGATGTTACTGATGAATACATGATTGATTTTAGCGATTTGGCTGTTGTTAAAAATCAATCTGGTTACGTTAATCAGGATGATGGAAGTCTAAAAAATAACTTTAATATTATTATCAGAGGCAAAAGAGATGATGTTGCAATTGATAATATTAAATTCGAAGATGTTTATAATCACACAGATAATGTAAAAATTTTAAAAGATGCATATGGTAGCGGAGCTGATATTAAGGTTTCATATTATGATAAAACAAATGCCTTAATTAGTAGTGAAACATATAAGTTATCAGATGTTGGTGATGATGAAGGATTTATCATAAATGGTTTATCCTTAGTTTCTGGTGGTTATATTAAGATAGAATACTGCGGTGTAATGGCATATGATAAACGAATTGAACTTGATGGAAAGCAAAAATCGGATTCATATAATAATGTAGCAAATGCTTCATATGATTATGATAATCCTGTAACAGGTGATGTAGAAACATTAAGTTCAAAGTCAGAAGTAAGGGGAACATATGAAGGCGGTACTGACTGGATTATGAAGGATGCAGGGGATGTTACCAAAATTAAACAGGATAAACCTGGTAAAACAATTGTTCCTTATACAGTTAATGTTAATAGACACCGTTTCTACAGTTTAGGTGGAAGTGCTGTTCATGATGAGATAACAGGTTATGTAGGTGGAGATGTTGTATATGATACTTCAAAGAATCCTACAGATTCTAGAGTAGAACCAACATCATATGTAGATAGAGTAGTGGATTCAAATAATAATCCAAATGGTGAAAGAATATTACAGGAATGGGTTATTTTAGATGATGAAACATATGCTGCTTTACAGGATTTATGTCAGAATGCTTCAGCTAAAACAGAGTATGAAGAAATAAATGATGATGCAACACTTAAAGCTAAATTAATTAGTGCAATTAAAACTCAGCAGGATTCAAGTGTTTCTGATTTTGATGAAGATACAGCACTTAAATATATTTTTACAGATGCTGGTAATCATAATTTTGTTTGGATTACTCCACCGGATAGTGAACCAACAACATATATAATTCACTATAATACATTAGCAGATACTGATATTGATACATTTAAGAATGGTGCATCACTTTGGTATACAGAGTATGATGTTACTTATCCAGATCCAGGTAATGGATGGCATAGACCAGTTAAAAAGGTATTAAATTCATCAAAAACAAACTTTGGTGTATATATTGGTGATGACGGAAATTATTACGTAGATTATAAAGTTACAGTTGGACTTGAAGCAGGTAGTGCTGGATTTGATGGTATTGCAATTGTTGATGAGTTTGCAAATCACAATGTTAATATTAATGGAAAAGATTATAAAGTTTATGACTTTTTATCGGGATTTAATGCAGATGATGTTGATTTTGCTAATTTAACGGGTGAAGAGAATAGACAGTTAGTAACTCCATGTTTTGAAATAACAACTGATAGCGATAATCCAAAAGTACAGGATGTTTGTAATAATGCATATGCAATGTTTTATCATAATGTAAATGGTGATATAAGTGCAGATGATTTTTACGATGGATACGATGCTTATGCTGAATTATTATTACGTGATTATAACTCTACAACTTATCATGGTGATGCAGTAGAAGCTGGTCAGTTTATCTTATATAGTGATGTATATAATTATGATAGAAGTTATTTGATAGCGAAAAAAGGTGAAACAGTAGCACCTAAGTCTACTATTGTCTGGCTTGGAGATTTACCAGCAGCAGAAGAAAGTAAAGGATATAATATTATCCTTAGATATACAATGCAGATTAATCCTGTATTAATTGAAAAAATACCAGAATTATTAGAACAAAGCGTAGATACTTATGTATCTAACGAGAACGTGGCTCATGTTTATGAAAAGTACTGGTATAACGGAAGATACATTGTTAACTTTAGAGGCTCAGGACATATTCAAAGTTCAGCTAGTTCATATTGGTTAGGAATTAATGATGATCATCCAGGACTTGTTAAAAATTTGGATGGATTAGCTTCTGATAATTCAAAAGCAAGTTACAATGTAACAATTGATCCTGATGAATCAATTGATGCAAAAGATGCTACTAGTGTAATAAGTGCTAAATATGAAATAGAAGATGTTTTAAATGTTCCAGGACTTAAGTATATAAAGAACTCTTTTGTTATTAAAGATAAGGATGGTAAGGTTGTTTGGACTAACAAGTCGGGCGTAAGCGTTGATGCTAGTTATTCTTCATATGAAGATAGTATCAATTTAGAACTAACTAATGAGGATTCTGCATCTAATAGATATAAGATTTTACTTGATAATAAGGATGGTAAATTTACAGATGCTAATGGAAAGCTTATGAAACTTACCATTTCATATGATATTGATACATCTGTAATTTCAACAGAAGAAACAATTATTAATAATTCAACTTTAGCTGAGTTAGTTAAGGATACAGATAGTGAACCTGAAAAAAAATCTGTTTTGGGTGAAGATAGCGTTGAATTTGCTATAGATAAGGCACTTGAAAAGAAGTTATCTAATAAAGCTAATGCAAGTAATGATTTTGTTTCATCATATTATGTTGATGTAAATCCTAATTCAGAAAATGCTAAAGAATTAAAGGATATTAATGTTGGCGATAAGATTACTATTGAGGATACTTTATCAGATACATTAGAAGTTATACCAGGTTCAGTTAAAGTATATCAGTATAAGGGTAGAGATTTTGTAAATGAAACAGAAATAACTAATAGTAGTGAAATCGCATATCATACAAATGATAATAATTTAGTTGTAACTTTAACGGTAGAGGATAAGGATTGTAGATATAGAGTTACTTATGATGCTAAGGTTTTAGGTGGCTCTAATGAATATGTTAAGTGTATAAATACTGCTAAGGTTAGAGGAACAACAGTTACTCTTGATCAGACTATAGATAAGGTTTTAATTCATGATTACAGAGAGGGTTCAGAAGCTGTTGTTAATCAGGTTAAAATTGAAAAGTTTGATGAATATGATGCAAGAAAACATTTAAATGCAACATTTGATTTATATAAAGGTACTGTTGTTAATAATCAGGTTACATGGGAATTACTTACAGATGAAGCTGTTACAGGATATGGACCTATAAAAACAGGTGATGACGGTATTATTTTAGTAAAGAATAAGGTTGAAAATTCATCTGCAATTAAAATTGTTGATGATAAAACATGGTATAAACTTGTGGAAACTGATGCTCCAGAAGATTACATGCTTAGAGAGGAACCTATTTATTATTATGTATCTTCAGATGGGGAAGATGCTGATGGCTTAAGTATTCCAGAAGGAATTGATAAGTATGTTTTAGCAAGAATGACTCCAGAAGATTTAAATGGAGATAAGGCCCCTGTCATTCGAGTATCAAATCAGAAGTTTGGATTTGATGTTAATAAGGTTTTAAAGGGAACAAGTAGAAATCTAAAAGGTGCAGAATTTGCTGCATATTCAGATGCTAATTGTACTTCATTAATCCAGAAGGTAAAGGATGGTGAAGGTCAGTACGATTTAAATGAAGATGGAATAATAGAATTTAGAAATATTGATATTTCACTTGATTCGGATGTTATTTACTTAAAGGAAACTAAGGCACCGGAAGGATGCGTATTAGATAGAAACGTATATGAAATAAGGATTTCAAATGGTTATGTAAGTAAAGTATCTGATGAGGATGGAAATAGCTTTACATATAGTGGACAGAGTATTTCAACTGATGGATGTGGACAGTTAGTTAAAATTGATGGTGAAAAAGAATTACCTACTTTTGAAATTTATAATGAAGAAAGTAAGGGACGTTTAGTTGTTAAGAAAACAGTAGAACAAGCAAGTGAAGAAACACTTGAAAAGAGTTTTAACTTTGGCATAACAATTAAAGGTGAAGATGGTAAAGAATCAGTAGATTCTTATGAAGCCATTAAGACAGATTCTGAAGGAAAAGAAACAGTTTCAACTTATTTAAGTAATCAAATTATTAGTCTAAAGAATGGTGAACAATTTGAAATTGTTGGAATTCCTGATGGATTTACATATGAAGTTAAGGAAGTAGTTGATAATGCTTTTGAAACTTCAATTAATCAGAGTGATTCAAATGGAAATGATAATAAAACTGTAGGCGGTAATGTTGTAAGTGGTGATATTGATGAATCTGGTATTGATACAGTTGAATATGTTAATAAGGGTACTATTGAACTCGATTTAACTAAGACTTGTGTTGATGGGGATGGTAATGAAATCGACATTCCAAATGGTTTTACTTTTGAACTTAAGTCAGGTTCAGATAGTTACTTTAAGATTACTTGGGATGCAGTAAGTAAGAAGTTTAAGTTACAGGAAGAATTTCCTGGTATTACTTTTAAGAATACTGATAATGGTGTAGTTATAGGTGGAATTCCTCTATATAGAAACAGATTATATTATTTATCAGAAAGTGGCGCAGACATAAGTGGGTTAGCTTGTGAATTGTCATATACAATTAATGGTTATAAAAATACTGTTTTAAATAATAATACAATATCTTTCTATCCGACTAGTAGAAAGAATTCTGCTGCAAGTGAGTATCCAGTTGATAATCATGTAGAAATTAAGGCTGTAAATAAATATGATAATAAGTTTACAGAAACTAATTTTGAAGCAGAAAAAGAATACAATAAGACATTAAAAGGAAATGAATTTGCTTTTGATTTATATCAGATTGGAAGCATGTATGGTAGTTTCGATGATGCAAAAGCCGTTTTACTTCAAACAGTTTTTGCAAAAGCCGATGGCAAGGTTTCATTTGATAATGTTAAGTTTGTAAAGACAGGAACATATTATTTCGGAATTAAGGAAAGAGTTCCTGAAGATGTTGATAGACGGAATAGGAAAGACGGAATTACATATGATAATAGTTTCAAGAGAATTAAAGTTGTTGTAAAACGTACTTCAAGTGGTGATCTTGATGCTAGTGATGTTACTTACGTTGATGAAAACCTTAAATTTGTAAATAAGTATGAAGCAAATGGTGATATTACTTTAGAAGGAACTAAGTCATATAATAAAGCTCAGGATAGGGATGCATTTAAGTTTAAACTTACTGAGTACACAGATAATACTTATGCAACTGTTAAGAAGGATAGCATGGGTGCAGATATAGTAAGGACAACTGGTAATACATCACAAACTTTAGCAAATGCTAATTCGACATTTGAGTTTGATTTGGATTTCTCATATGATGCAGGTGATGTAGGAAAGCATTACTATATCATTAATGAGATTGATCCAAATGAAAATGATGGAATAACTTATGATGATAGAGAAATAAAAGTTGTTGTTACTGTAAGTGATAATAATGATGGTACGCTTAATGTTACTAAGGAAGTTAGTGGCGCAAGTGGAATTCATTTTGATAACACATATGATGCAAATGGTAAGATTGCATTTGCTGGTACAAAGACATTAGTAAATCATAATATTGCTGATGATCAGTTTGAATTTGTAATTACTGAGTATACAGATGATACATATGCAACTCCTAAAATGGATAGTAGCAATAAGAATATAACTTATACTGCAGGTGTTGAAAGCGCAAATCTTTCAGATACTTCTAAGAGCGCAGTTGCTGATATTAAGTATCCAGAGATAAGTTACTCATTTGATGATATTGGAAGTCATTATTACATTATTGAAGAAAAGATTCCAACTGGTGCAACTAATAATAGTTATGAAGGTATCACTTATGATAGTACAAAGAATAGAGTAAGAGTTGATGTTACTGATGCTGGTAAAGGAAAACTAAATGTAAATGCTAATTATGTTTCTGGTGATGCAAACTTCACTAATACATATAATGCAACAGGTAAGTTAGTACTTAGTGGCAAAAAGATACTAAATGGCAGAAACATTAAAGATAATGAATTCTTGATTTATGGAACTAGAAAGGATGTATCAGCAGGCACTACATCGGATACTTCAATTTATGGTAGAGTAAATAGTGATGGAACAATTAGTTTTGACGAAATAACTTATGATGAAAATGATATAGGAAAGACATATGAGTATACTCTTTATGAGAATGAACCTAATGTTAATCCTGGTGGTATTACTTATTCATCTGAGGAATATAAAGTTACTGTTAAGATTTCAGACGGTAATAATGGTAGTTTAAGTATTTCAAAGACTATTGTTGATAAAGCAGGTAAGTCGGTAGATTCAATTGATTTTATTAATGAATATGATGCAAAGGCTTCAATTTCATTTACTGCTAAAAAGGCATTAAAGGGTCGTGAACTTACTGATGGTCAGTTTACTTTTGATATATATGAAGGAGATGAACTTGTTTCATCAGGTAGCAATGATGCTAATGGAAATATAGCATTTGCTGAAATTGAATATTATATTGATGGAAGTCAGACTGGCGTTAAACAAAATATTGGAACTCATAATTATATTGTTAAGGAAAGAGTTCCAAATCCTAAACCTGAGGGATACACATATAGTAATAAGACATATGAAGTTAGTGTTAATGTAACTGATAATGGTGATGGTACTCTTAAGGTGGTTGTTTCTGGTGCTTCTATTAAAGATGGAAGTGTTAGCTATGAAATTACTAAGAATGATGAAGATGAAGCAACATTCATTAATAGTTATGAAGCTTCTGGTAAATTATTATTAGAAGGAAAGAAAACTCTTATAGGCAGAAGTCTTGATGATAAAGAGTTTAAGTTTGAAGTTACTGAGTATAAGGTTTCAAGTAATGCAACAGGTGAAGAAGTATTAAATTTAACTGGTAGAACATATACTGCTTATAGTGATGCTAAAGGAAAGATTAATTTTGATAACATTGAGTATATTAAGAATTCTACTAAGAATGATGAAGGCTTATACAAATATGTAGTTAAGGAAGTTGTACCTGATGTTAAAGCTGGTGGTGTAACTTATGATGATACAATTTATGAAGTTTATGCTAATGTAGAGGATGCTGATGGTGGCAAGTTAAATGTTACTTCAACATCACGGTCAGGTGAAATTAACTTTACAAATACATATGAAGCTAGTGGAACACTTACAATTAAGGCTAAAAAGATGGCTATGATGTTTGATAGCAAGAAAGTCTATGATGATGTAAATAGCGACGGAAAGAATATGGGCAACGTATTTACATTTGAAGTATATGAAATGCTTGATAAGAATTCAGCAAATGCAACAGGCGGTGTGGCAGATAGTGATGATAGATTTGTTAACAAGCTTGTTAGTGAAGGCTCTTGTAAGGTTTCAGAAGAAGTTGATTTATCTGATATAGTTTATTCACTTAGCGATGTTGGAAATCACGTATACAAAGTGGTTGAAAAAGCTGGTAATGCTAAGGGATATGTATATGATAAAACTGAATATTATATCTTTGTTGGAATTGAAGATGGCAGAAAGGGTACTCTAATCATTACTGTTGAGGAAGATACTAAAGAGGAAGTTGTTAATAAGTTATTAGGAAATACATCTGGTTATTCAAGAAACTCAGTTGAGTATGGTGTTAATGCAGATGATAATGAAGGTGTTAATGACCCTAATGATCCAAGTCTTATTTCTAGCGGAGCAACAGTATTTGTTGATGGTAAGGCAAATTATGAAACTGAATTTGTTAATACATATAAGGCTGAAGTTAATTTAGAGCTTAAAGGTGAAAAAGAAGTTGAAAATCTTTCATTAAATAACTTTAAAAATAATATTATGAAAGATGGAGCGTTTAGATTTAGCTTTAAGGAATTTGATAAGTCAGGAAAAGAAATTAAGTCCAAAGAAGAAATATCTGGTAAGAGTTTAAGTGATGGTAGTATTTTATTTGATGCTATTCATTATACACTGCAGGATGTAGGTACACATTATTACCAGATTACAGAAGATACTGATAATCAGATTAGCAATGTACTTTACACAGCTAAAACAGTTTGTGCAAAGGTTGTTGTTAAAAACGAAGGTGATGGAAATCTTAGTACTGAAGTAAGTTATGCAAGAAATGCTGACATTAAGGACTTTATTAGTAATAATGAAAGTGGAAAATTAGAGAAGGCAGAATTTGTTAATAAACTTACAGAAGTTAAAATAAAGAAGATTACTGAGGATGGTAGTGGACTTGCAGGTGCTAAGATGGCAATTCTTAATAAGAAGGGTAAAGTAGTATTTAGATTTACATCTGAAGTTAAAGAGACCGTATGTTATGGACTTTTAAAGGATGTTGAATATACTCTTCATGAAGTAAAAGCACCTAAGGGATATGAACTTGCTGATGATATTAATTTCAAGATTGATGAAAAAGGAAATGTTCATATTCTTAATGAAAAGAAGTCGAAAAAAGTTGAGACTGTAAAGATGACTGATAAGAAATCAGTTAACTCTAAGAAGTCAAAGGATAAGGCTGATGGCGATAATGATGAGGATGATGACGACGATAATCCAGAAGATACACTTGATGCGCACAGACACAAGAGAGATAATGATAAAGACGAAAACAATGAGAGCAGAACAGTTGAAACTGGTGATAACTCTAGAATCGCATTAATGTTAGTAATCTTCATTATGTCAGGTTCAGCAAATGCATACTTATTAAGAAGTAAGCGTAGAAACAAAAAATCCATTAAAAAATAAATAAGAACTATTTTAAAAACTTTTTGGCAGGCACTCGTATTTGCGGGTGTCTGTTTTGCTTTTATGTATTTTCTCCATAATCCTTCTCGTTGAACTATAAATTCTGTAGTGGTAAAATATATATTATACGTATACTTTTATTAGATAGGAGAAGGATTATGGAGAAAATACAGGAATTAGCACAGATTTTAAGGGAAAGTGATAACATTGTTTTCTTTGGGGGAGCAGGTGTTTCAACAGCTAGTAATATTCCGGATTTTAGAAGCTCGGATGGACTTTATAGTAAAAAGTTGAATGCACATTTTACCCCAGAACAGGCTGTATCACATAGTTTTTATGTTAGACATACTGAAGAGTTTTATGATTTTTATAAGAAGAATTTAATTTATGAGGATGCTCTTCCTAATGATTGCCATAAGGCACTTGCTAAGTTAGAAGAGATGGGGAAACTTAAGGCTGTTGTAACACAGAATATAGATGGCCTTCATCAGGCAGCAGGTAGTAAGGTTGTTTATGAACTTCACGGAAGTGTAAAGAGAAATTACTGCACATCATGTCATAAGTTTTTTGACGAAAAATATGTGGTTAATGCAGAAGGTGTACCTACTTGTGATGAGTGTGGTGGGATTATTAAGCCAGATGTTGTCTTATACGAAGAAGGCTTGGATGATGAAGTTATAAGAGGAGCTGTTAATGCCATAGCAAATGCAGACGTTTTGATTATAGGTGGAACATCACTTATAGTTTATCCTGCTGCTGGATTTATACATTACTTTAAAGGTAGCAAACTTGTCATGATTAATAAATCAAAAACATCTGCAGATAAGGAATGTGATCTTGTTATTAATGATGATATTGCCATGGTTATGAAGAAAGCTTTAGAACTTATGTAATTATAAAGTGATTACTTCCATAACTGGTATGTCAAAATCTTCAGATTTTATAAAGTCAATTAATTGGAAATTGTAACATGGTGCAAGTGTGTATATTGAAGATGTGGTTTTATCAGTTATCTTTGTTTTAGTAGATTTATTATTATATTTATCAAGTAGATTTGAAAGATATGTATCATAGAATCCACCACCATAGCCTATACGATTTCCTGATTTATCAAATGCAACACCAGGAACTATTACAAATATTTGATCTGTTTCAGATATTTGTAATGGTTCCTTTTCTTTTGGCTCTAATATTCCAAAGTTACTAATTTCTAAATCATCTTTATTTGTATATCTATAAAATTCCATAGTATGTTTTCTTAGTACTTTTGGTATATATACTTTTTTGTCTTTACTTATTGCATCTTTCATTAAAACTTCTAAATCAATCTCACCATCTTGAGCCATATAGGCAAGAATGATGTTAGCATCCTTATATTTTGGATGATTAATTATTTTATTACACAGAAGTTCTGATGTATTTGCTATTTTATCTTTTGAAAGAGATTTTCTCTTATTTAAGATTTCATTTCTAAGTACAGATTTGTTTAAAATATTTGATGTATTTAATTGCATTTGATATAATTTCTCCTTGCTTGCTTAGATATAATAAATGTTTACGTTTATGTAAATATCATGAAATAACCTCAGATAATATATATTATACTAAATTTGATGTTGGATGATATGAATATTTAAAAAAATTTTTTCAAAGTAACTTACGTGTAACTTTACATATGTATAATTCATATTGTAAGGTGAAAAAAAGAGAGAAATTTATAAAGAGATTAAAGAATGAACATGAAAAATTAAAGAGGTCATGAAGAAATTATAAAGAGATGAAAAGAACGAAATCATAAAATTTATAATGAAGGAAAAGAACCGTTTTACCTTACAGAGAAGTTGGTAAGAATAAAAAGAAAAGATAGGAGATAGTGATGGAAATTTTAAAAGTTGAAAATCTTACAAAAATATATGGAAAGGATGAGGCTAAAGTTGTTGCGCTAGATAATGTTTCTTTTTCAGTGGAAAAGGGCGAATTTGTTGCCATTATCGGAGCATCCGGAAGTGGTAAATCAACACTTCTTCATCTTTTAGGTGGCGTTGACAGACCAACGAGTGGAAAGGTTTATATTGATGGAAAAGATATTTTTAGTTTTGATGATGAAAAGTTAGCTATTTTTAGAAGAAGACAGGTAGGACTTGTGTATCAGTTCTATAACTTGATTCCAGTTTTAAATGTTGAGGAAAATATAACACTTCCATTATCTCTTGATGGAAGAAAAGTTGAACAGGATCAGATAGAATCAATGCTTGATGTACTTGGATTAAAGCAAAGAAGAAATCATCTTCCTAATGAACTTTCTGGTGGTCAGCAGCAGAGAACAAGCATTGGTAGAGCGCTTATTACAAGACCTACAATTGTACTTGCAGATGAACCTACTGGTAACCTTGATACTAAGTCTAGTGATGAGGTGGTTGCTTTACTTAAGAAAACTAATAGAGAGATGAAACAAACTATAGTTATGATTACACATAACATGGAAATTGCCAAGATGGCAGATAGAGTTATTAAGATTGCTGATGGTAGAATTGTTAATGAATAGATGAAAAAATTTATATTAAACAATTAGATTGAATTGTAGAGGAAGATTGAAATGAAATTTTTAAAGATGCTTACTAAAAAGAATATGAAACTAAATAAAAAGAGAACAATAGTAACTATTATTGGTGTTATCTTGTCTGTTGCACTTATTACAGCTGTGGCTGATATGTATATGACGGGAGTTAATTCATTAGTTGAATTTGAAAAGTCAATTAAGGGTGCATTTCATTATAGTATAAAAGCAGTTGATTATGAGGATTTAAGTTATATTGAAAATAATCGACAGGTAAAGGATTATGCATATATAAAAAGTTTAGGATTTGCTGAACTTGAAGATGCAGAAAAACCATATGCAAATATTGTTAGTGTTGCTAAGGATGATTTTGATGTGTTAAGAGTGAATGTCTGTAAAGGTAAAATTCCTAGTGGTGATAATGAAGTTTTGATTCCTGAAAACTATAAAAATAACGATAAGAAGGTTGAGATTGGAGATACTATTACATTAGATGTTGGTCAGAGAACTAATTATAAAGGAGATGTGATTAATTATAATTCAGATATTGAACATCCCGATGAAGAAGAGAAAGTCGAAAATGATGTAGATGAAGAAAATGGCGACGAAAAGATCATCAATGCAGAGAAAAAAGAATACAAGGTAACAGGTTATTATTCTGGTTTATCTAATTATGTTGAAGCTTATGGAGCAGCTGGATTTACATTCTTTACGACTCCAAATTCAGCAAAAGTAAATATTACTGAAGGTGATAAGGTTGATGTGTATGTATATTTTAAGAAAAATGCTTTAAAAGAATCATATGATATCATTGGTGAATTGTTAGGTATTGATGGTGAAAGTTTAGAACTTGTAGTAACTGGAAATCTTGAAGGTAAAACTTCAGAAGATTTGGAAAAAGCAGAAAAAGATATAGATAAAGCTAAATATTCAATAAATGTAAATGCATATCTTATTAATTTGGAAATAGATCCAATTAAAGGAGCGGGTATCGAGATATTACAAAATTTTGCACTTATTATTTCTCTTATTGTTGTTGCGGCTTCTGTATTTTGTATTAAAAACAGTTTTGATATTTCAGTTACAGAAAAGACAAAACAGTATGGTATGCTTAGAAGTGTTGGAGCTACTAAGGCACAGTTAAGATTTAGTGTTTTATATGAAGCATATTATATTGGTATGATAGGTATTCCATTAGGTGTTATACTCGGACTTGTGGCTTCATTTATTTTATCAGTAATAACTAATACTTTATTACCAGCTGAGATGTTGCAAAACATGAAGTTAACATTTATTGTTTCAATACCAGCGATAATATTTGCTGTTGTATTAGCGATAATAACAATTTTATTGTCATCATTTGGAAGTGCAAGAAGAGCTACTAAAATTTCTCCGATAGAATCTATCAGAAATAGCGGAGATATTAAGATTAAAGGTAAGAAACTTAAGGTGCCATTTTTAGTAAGAAAAACTTGTGGTATTGGCGGAGAATTATCATATAAGAATTTAAAGAGAAATAAGAAGAAATATAGAACCACAATAATTGCAATGGTTATCACAATTATTTGTTTTATCATATTAAACAGTGTTGTTGGATGGTTATATAAATCGGTTAGAGATCAGGTTGGTAATGATAAGTATAATATTTCAGGTAGGATTTCCTATGAGAAATCTAATAAGAAAAATATTAAGGAAATTGCCAAATTTAAAGGTGTTGATGAAGTAGTTTATGCTATAAACTTAAATGTTTATGATTTTGATAAAGATTATTTCAGTGATGAGTATATGTATAAACTGACTCAGGATGCAAAGGATGCTGACTTAGATGTTTCAGAATTTATAAATCAGTTTTCAGAGAATTCAATTGAAGTAAATTGTGTTGATGAAGATACATTTAAGGATTATGCTAAGAAAATAGGCAAGAGTTATGATGATATAAAAGATGGAGCTATATATCTTGATGGATTAGAGTATTCTGTTTTAAATGAAAAAACAGATAGATATGAAAATTCTAAATTCAATATGCTTAATCTTAAAGCTGGAGATGAATTAAAGGCTAAAGTAGATATATATTCAGAAAGTGATATCGAGGAAGATTCTAGTGAAAATCCTAGTGAAAATCCTAAAAAAGATGTTACTATAAAAATAAGTGCATTAGCGTATAAGGAACCGGATTATATGAAGAGTCCATATTCTTATTCACCAACGCTTATTTTATCAGAAAAAATGTTTAAAGAATTATTTGCTGATACGGGGTATGATTATGATGTGAATTTTTATATTGCTTGCAAAAATGATACTGAATTAAGCAAAAAAATAGATGATTTTGTGAAGGATAATTATTCGTATAATTACATAAATGACCAGAATAAACAAGTTAAAATGATTAAAAATCTTTTGCTTATTATTTCAATCTTTTTATATGGATTTATCATTGTAGTTACTCTTATTGGTATTACTAGTATATTTAATACAATTACAACAAGTATTGGATTAAGAGCCCAGGAATTTGCTATGCTTAAATCTGTTGGAATGACTAAGAAGGAATTTAAGAGAATGATTCGACTTGAAAGTATATTTATGGGAATGAAGGCATTATTCTATGGATTGATATTAGGTATAGGCGCTTCTATCGTAACCTATAAGTTACTTGGTGGAGATAAGGAACTTGGTTATTATACACTGCCATACAGTGGAATTGGAATATCTATTGTAGCTGTTATAGTTATTGTTTCAATTATCATGGGATATGCGGTTAAGAAGAATAGTAATCAGAATATCATTGAAACAATTAGAAATGAAAATATTTAATTTATGGTAATTATTTAAATTGAATAAAGTGATTAGGTGTTAGATAAAAACCTCTAGTTTAAGAAATGGCTTAAACTGGAGGTTTTCTTATGATATGGAAAATAAAAAAATATTTTTTTATAAAAAGTGTTGACACTGATTTGGGGATATGTTATATTTACTACGACAGATATAGTACGACAGATAAAGTACGACAGATAAAGTAAAACTTGAAAGAAAAAAGGAAAAGAAAAGATACATGAAATAATTTAAAAGAGTAGAGTAAAAAAAGGAGGAAAGAAATGTTACAGATTAGTAGTGATGTAATTAGAGGATATAATGATACAATTATTCTTTATATCTTACAGAAAAATCCGTCATATGGTTATGAAATTTCAAAACAGATAAAACAGTTATCTGATGAGAAATATATCATAAAGGAAACAACGTTGTATTCGGCGTTTACAAGAATGGAAAAGAATGGTTACATTGAAAGTTTTGTAGCTGAAGCCGGAACAGAAGGTAATAGTAAAAGGAGAACCTATTATAGGATCACAGAGGCTGGAATAAATTATTATAAAGAGAAATGTGAAGAATGGAATCTCACAAAGGATGTAATTGAAAAATTCATTGAGAGTAATTAGGAGGGAAAATCATGGAAACTATAAAAAATTATCTTGATAACATGTTTGCAAATCTACCACATACTGATGAAGTTCTTAAAGCAAAGAATGAATTATCACAGATGATGGAAGATAAGTATAATGAACTTATCGAGGAAGGAAAAACAGAGAATGAGGCAGTTGGAATTGTAATTTCTGAATTTGGTAATTTGAATGAAATCGCTGATGATTTAGGAATTAATGAAACAGTAAAACAGGTTAATGAAAATCCAGTTTATGCTAATGCAAGAAAGTTAACACCTGTAGATGCTAAGCAGTATTTAAAGGATAACCATAAAGCATCCTTCTTAAGAGCATTTGGTGTATTCTTATGTATAATTGCTTATATTCCAGCTATTACTGTTAGTGCTTTAGTTGATGCGGATTATCTTGAAGAGTGGATAGAAGATGTCGTAGTTGTAAGTACTATTTTCCCAATTTTTCTTATCGCGGTAATACTTTTTGTTGTTTCAAGTTCAATTATGAAGAAATGGAAATTCATTAAAAATGAGTTATGTGTTTTAGATTATCAGACAGCTAGTCAGATTAAGTTTGATATGGATAGTAATTCAAAGGTATATGCAGTTATTAGAGCGATAGGAATTGTATTTTGTGCTATTTGCTGGTTCCCAGCAGCAGTTCTTTCAGAGATAGATTTTGATAAGGATGTAAGAGTTTTTACTGAGGAGATTGCTTCACCAGTTGCATTGTTTTCACTTATTGCATTAGGTGTATTACTTATAATCGTAGCAAATGGTGTTATGAAAGGATATAAGAATTTAACAAAGGCAAGTGATGGTAATACAATGGTTGGCTCTTATGTAAATGAAGGAGTTAAGGTTTATAAGGATCAAAAGACAGAAGATATCATGAAGTTATACTGGCCAACAGTTACTTGTATTTATTTAATTGAATCATTTTTAACTTTTAACTGGGGAACATCATGGCTTATATGGCCAATAGCTGGAGTTATAAAATATTTAATTGACACAGCAACTATGGAAAAGAAGAAATTTTAATTTTGGAGGGATGAACAAATGGAAAAGAAGAAGAGTGGATTTGGAAGTGTTTATATATTTGTATTAGGAATTGTTACGGTAATATGTGTTATAGTTGGAATTAAGATCCATGTAGTTGGTGCAGACTTAGGAAAACAAAAAAGTGGTAACATTGAAATTGGTGCATGCGAAGATTTAGATATTGATTTAGATAGATCGAGTGTTGAAATTGTAAAGGGAACAAAGTGGGATATTGAATATAAGAATGTACCAGAGAAATTGATTCCTAAGGTTTCGAATAATAATGGTAAGATGAAAATCACTCAGAAGAAAGTAAAAGGTTTTGTATTCAATTTTGGATTTATTGGTAATACGAATTCAGGTGGAAAGGTTATTATTTCTGTACCAGATGATGCTAATAAAATTGAATTAGATGCTAAGTTAGATGTGGGTTCTCTTAAGCTTAGTGATATTGCATTTGCTGATGTTACAGCTGATGTTGATGTTGGAAAAGTTAAAATTACAAATATTGAAGCAGATAAATTAACAGTTGATGCAGATACAGGAGAAATTCATATCGCTGATTCAACAGCTGTGGATTCAGAAATAAAAGCAGATGTTGGAAATATAGAAATAGAAAACTTTAAATGTGAAAAAATAGACGCTGAAGGAGATGTTGGTAATATTGATATAGAGGCTGCGTTTAAGAAACTTGAAGCTAAAGCAGATGTAGGTTCTATAGATGTACAGTTTAAAGATGATCTTTGTAGCGAAGATGAAGTAAAGGTTTCACTTAAGTCAGATGTTGGCACTGTAAAATATAACGGTGAAAAATATGGAAAGAAATTTGAAAAGTAATATATAAATCATATAAAACCACAGGAAAAATTTAAAAGATACATAAATAATATTGTAAAGATAAAGGGATAAGGGTTATAATCAGATGTACTTAGGTACATCTGATTTTTTATATGGTAACGAGTCAGGCACAATGGATTTTTATAAGAAATTGGTGGGTTGATAGGGAAGAAAGAAAAGGTGAAGTGATGAAAAAAGAAATAACAGTTCAGATGAAATTCTATATGTTTAAGTTTATGCTTAGAATAACAGCGTTTACGATAGTTTTGTATTTTTATGTTTTTCATAAGCAAATGTTATGGGAATTTGTTAATACACCTTTCTGGAAGGTGGTTACACCTATTCATGTGTTATGGTTATGTTTTATGACAATTATGATTTTACATATATTTCCATTTGATAAATTAACTATGGCTCTTCTTAAATCAAAGAAAGAGAAGTTTGTTCCAGTAGATAATTTAGATCATTATAAACTTTTGAAATTTGTTCAAGATATGAATATAAAAGCTTGGAGAGTAATGCTAGTTTGGTTACTTGGTAACGGTGTTTTAGGTGTACTTTACTTGGCTGGAATATTAGAAGATGTTGATCTTGTTATGGCAACAGTGTTCTTTTTTATATGCGATTATATTTGTATTTTAATATTCTGTCCATTTCAGACATTTATTATGCACAATAAGTGCTGTGTAAATTGTAGAATATATGATTGGGGACATTTTATGATGTTTACTCCAATGCTTTTTTTAAGAAATTTCTTTAGTTGGAGTTTGTTTTTTACATCATGCGTTGTTCTTATACACTGGGAGATAGTATATGCAAAACATCCAGAACGATTCTGGGAAGGAACAAATAAGAGATTACAATGTGGAAATTGTAAGGATAAAACGTGTAAACTTAAAATAAATAGAGTTAAACCTGATAAAATAGATTAAAAAGGAAACTTCTTAAAAATAATATAAAAATATGGTTTACATAATGCAAAAATCAGAATAATTTTATATGGTTGTTTAGTAGTAACAATCACTAAAAAAATCGCCCTATTTTAGACAATAAGACGATTTTTTTGAAATAGTTTCCAGGTTATTGAAAAATCAACATAAAATTGGTAAATTATAATTGAGGAGATGCGTGGTTAGAAATTTTAGTTTTACGCATTTGCTATAGTTGTGGATTTAAAGAAAGAGAATTGGAGGTACCTTATGTACAGAAGAAGGTTAACTACTAAGGTAATTACTACAATAATGGCAGCTGCACTTACTATGAGTAACGTGCCAGCATTTAATATGAACGTAAGAGCGGATGAGTCTTACGTTTCTTTTGATGGAGAAAGGGAAGCTGCTGAAGGTGAAGGTCTTGTAGAAGGTGAAGAAGAAAAATCACTTGATGAACTTAAGGAAGAATTAGAAGGAAAAAATAATGAATTATCAGATAAGACTAAAGCTTATGAAAAAGCTAAGTCAGATTTTGAAGCGGCTGATAAAGATTATACTGATACATTGAAAACTATTTCCATTCTAGAAAAGAGTATAGAGAATCTTCAGAAGGTAATAAAGGAGTATCCAGATGAAATAGAAAAATTAACAGGTCTTTTGGAAACTTCAGATGCAAAACTTACTGCTACTCGTGAAGAGAATGAAACTGAAATTACAAGACTTCAGGAATTACTAGCTCCTATACTTGAAGAATTAGGACCTAAGGAAGAAGTTTATAATGATGCAAAGACTGCTTATGATGAAGCAGCACTCGCAGTTACAAATAAGCAGACAGAAGTTGAAAATCTTGAACAGGCATGTGAGAATGCAGAGGAGGCTTTAAATAACGCTAATGATGCATGTAAAACAGCCAAAACAAATAGAGATAGTGCAAAGGCAGAATGGGATACTGCAAAAGCAAGTGTTACCGAAAAAGAAAATGCAGTAGAAGATTATCAGACAGATATTACAAATAATAACGCTGCATATGAAAAGGCATTAAGTGATAAGGATACATATGAGAGTAAAAATATAACATTAAATGGTGAGCTTGAAACCCTTAATGGTGAACTTGATGAATTGCTTGAGGCAAAAGAAGATAGTGATAAGGTTTTAGCTGTTAAGAATGCTGCCATTGAAAAATATAACAGAGGTAGTATAGCATTCTTTGAAGAAATTGGACCTGATGATGTATACACATACAAAGATGAAAATAACGTTAATGTAGATTGTGATAGTATTAAGACATTACTTGAAAATTGTAAGAAGAAGGATTTTATTCATATTATTGATACAGGTGCGACTGTTGAAGAAGCGCTTCAAAGTGCAACAAGCCTTGAACACATGAAAGTGTCATTTGACTATATTAGAAGTGCAAATGAGATTCGTAAGAAAGAAGGATTAAGTGAATTAAAGATTACAAACGAGTTAATGTTATATGCTCAGATTGATGCAGATTACTACGATTATAAGGGACATAGTCATCCACAGCAGTTTAAAGTAAATGAAAACCTGGCAAAGGGTAGTGAGGATCCATTCTCTAGATGGTATGATAATGAAAAAGAAATTTATGAAAATGCTTTGATAGAAACAAAGACTGATGAGCAGACAGGCGAAACTGTATTAGTATATCCAAATCTTGCAGAATTGTCTATGTTTGATATTCAGAAAAAATATCCTGATTTGCATAAGAAAATTGGGCATTATTTAAATCTTATATATGAAAAGAATACATGTACTGGATTCGCATATAGCGAAGGGGTTAATGATATATATAAATATATTTATGCCCAGGAATTTTGGACAGGTACAAGTAATGCATCATATACAGTTGATGAATACGAAGAAAAATTTAATGAGTATTATAATAAACTTGTTAAAGACATGAATTTGCCAGTTGAAGTTGTTGATGAGGATATTACAAATAAAGAAGCTGAGATAGAAGCTAAAAAGGAAGAAATACGTATTTGTAGTGAGAAATATACTGAATGTCTTGAAACTATAAGTGCATGTCTTGATAAAAAGATTGAACTTAATGATGCATTGAAAGATGCTAATGATGAGCTTACAGAAGCTAATACATATTTAAGAGTAGCTGAAGGTAATTATGAGATAAGACAGGATGAGTATTCAAAGGCTCTTACAGAAGTGCTTAATGCTCAGTCAAATGTAAGTGCTTGCAATGAAAAATATAATACTGCTTGTAATGAATTAAAAACTCTTAAATCAGCTAGTGCTGAAAAGAAGGGTGCATATGAAGATGCAAAGGCGGTTTACGATGAAATATCTGAAAGAGCAGATGAATATAGAAATCCTATTCAGGAATTAGAAAATCAAATTACTGAATTAGAATCAGATAATATGGCACTTAGTTCAGAACTTTCTGATAAGAAAGAACAACTTGAAAATGCTCCAACTGAACTAGAAGCAGATAGAGCAGAACTTAAAACATTAAATGAAGTCATTGAAGGCAAAAAGACGTTAAGAGATGAACTTGAAACTTCAGCAAATGCTTTAAAGGATGAGGTTGATACACTTAAAGAAGAGGTTACTTTACTAGCTACTACTGTGGCAGAAATTGAAGAAAGCGAACAGAACCAGGGTGGAAATCAAGGTGAAGGAAGTGAACAAGGCCAGGGTACAGAATCTGGTGAAGGTAATGAACAGGGGCAAGGTGGAGAATCCGGTGAAGGTAATGAACAAGGTCAAGGTGGAGAATCTGGCGAAGGCACCGAGCAGAACCAGGGTGGAGAATCTGGCCAAGGTAATGAAAACAGTCAGGGTGAAGAAAAACAGAATACTAACCAGACTGTTAGTGATACTCAGGATAAAACAATAGATAAAAGTATAGTAAAGGGTGAAAGCAGAACAGAAGATCAGAAAAAAACATCTACTGATTCTAAGAGTAAATCCGTAAAGGATGAATCAATTGATGGAATTAAACTTTCTGATATGACAAATGGTTTTGTATTTACTGACAGAGCAGGTGGCGTTAATTATGAAGTAAATAAAGATGGTTCTGTTTCAATTACAAATATTATTAAGAATGATGCAGAAACTGTAATTAAGGATTCAATTTTCGTTGAAGGAAGGAAAATTGTAGTTTCTGAAATCAAGGATGATGCTTTTAAGAGTAAGAAGAAACTTAAGAAAGTTGTTTTAGGAAAGAACATTAAGAAGATTGGTAAGAGAGCATTTTATAATTGCAAGAACTTGAAAGTTGTTGTAATAAAGACTAAGAAATTAAAGAGCGTTGGTAAGAATGCATTTGCTAAAACTTCTAAGAAAATTAAGGTTTATGTTCCTAAGAAATCCTTATTGAAGAAGTATAAGAAGATACTATCCAAATCAAAGATTTATAAGAATGCTAAATTTTTATACAATAAAAAGATGTTAAAGAATAGTTAGATTAAGCAATAAAAGAACTTATGATTATTCATAGGTTCTTTTATTATGAGATTTTAAGCGAAAAAATATATGAAAAATTATGATTTTAATGAGAATTTTTATAATTAGTTCTGAAAATGAAAAAATAGACTAGCATTTTTCCTTATATTGGTGTAAAATGGGACACAAATGTGTTATAAGAATAGGATGCAGTAGGGATTCCTATGATTCCTATAATACAAATAAAAATTAAAGATGAAAAAGTGAGGTTAGAAAAATGGCAAACATCGATTTAAGTAAGTATGGCATTACAGGTGCTACAGAGATCGTTTATAATCCTTCATACGAAGTATTATTCGAAGAGGAAACAAAAGAAGGTCTTACAGGTTATGAAATCGGACAGGAAAGTGAACTTGGTGCAGTTAATGTTATGACAGGTATCTACACAGGTCGTTCTCCTAAAGACAAATTTATCGTTATGGATGAAAATTCAAAGGACACTGTATGGTGGACAACAGATGAATATAAGAATGATAACCATCCAGCATCTGAAGAAACATGGGAAGCTGTTAAGAAGCTTGCTATCGCTGAATTATCAAATAAGAAACTTTTCGTAGTTGATGCTTTCTGTGGTGCTAACGCAGACACAAGAATGGCAGTTAGATTTATCGTAGAAGTAGCTTGGCAGGCACATTTCGTAAAGAACATGTTTATCGTTCCTACAGATGAAGAACTTGCTAACTTTGAACCTGACTTCGTAGTATATAATGCTTCAAAGGCTAAGGTTGAAAACTACAAAGAACTTGGTCTTAACTCAGAAACAGCAGTAGTATTCAATATTACAAGCCGTGAACAGGTTATTTTAAATACATGGTACGGTGGAGAAATGAAGAAGGGTATGTTCTCAATGATGAACTACTACTTACCACTTAAGGGTATTGCTTCAATGCACTGCTCAGCTAACACAGATATGGAAGGTAAGAACACAGCAATCTTCTTCGGTCTTTCAGGTACAGGTAAGACAACACTTTCAACAGATCCTAAGAGATTACTCATCGGTGATGATGAACATGGTTGGGATGACAACGGTGTATTCAACTTTGAAGGTGGTTGTTATGCAAAGGTTATTAACCTTGATAAAGAATCAGAACCAGATATCTACAATGCAATTAAGAGAGATGCTCTTTTAGAGAACGTTACTCTTGATGCTAATGGTAAGATTGATTTCGCTGATAAGTCAGTTACAGAGAATACTCGTGTATCTTACCCAATTCAGCATATCGATAACATCGTTAAGAATGTTAACCCAGTTTCAGCTGGTCCAGCTGCTGAGAACGTAATCTTCTTATCAGCTGATGCTTTCGGAGTACTTCCTCCAGTATCAATTCTTACACCAGAGCAGACTAAGTATTACTTCCTTTCAGGATTTACTGCTAAGCTTGCTGGTACAGAAAGAGGAATTACAGAACCAACTCCTACATTTTCAGCTTGTTTCGGTCAGGCTTTCTTAGAGCTTCACCCTACAAAGTATGCTGAAGAACTTGTTAAGAAGATGGAAAAGAGTGGCGCTAAGGCTTACCTTGTAAACACAGGATGGAATGGTACAGGTAAGAGAATCACAATCAAAGATACTCGTGGAATCATCGATGCTATCTTAAATGGTGATATTAAGAAAGCTCCTACAAAGAAAATTCCTATTTTCGATTTCGAAGTACCTACAGAACTTCCAGGTGTTGATACAGGTATCCTTGATCCTAGAGATACATACGCTGATGCTTCTGAATGGGATGCTAAGGCTAAGGATCTTGCTGAAAGATTTATCAAGAACTTCAAAAAGTATGAAGGTAACGAAGCTGGTAAGGCATTAGTAAGTGCTGGTCCACAGTTATAATTTGAAATTAAATATTTTATATATAAGAATCCGGTTTTTTAACCGGATTCTTTTTATATAAAAAGACTTAAACGAATTATGTAAACTGGTACGAATGTGTTAAAAAAATGACAAAATAAAAGTGGCTAAAATTTTGAACAAATATTGTAATTAGGATTTACAAAAAGGTTTTAAAATAGTAAAATAAATAAGGTATTTATTTTAGGAGGATGAAATTGTGAGAGGAAAAATAGGTGTTTTATTATTAATAATATTCTTATTAGCAATATTTGTTGCACCATCTGTTTGGTTTATTAATGAACACATGCAAGAGTTAAAGGAAGCAACAAGAGATCAAGTTGAAACAGAAAAAGTCATTGAGCTTGATAAGCTTGCTGATGTTAGTTATAAAATAGAGAACGGTATTTTAACACTTAAACCTAATGCTAAATATGGTAGACTTACATCTAATACAATTAAAGAAATTAAAAAAGGAAAGAAGAAGAAGACTACAGAGCTTGTAAGTTCAGCTCCTTGGGGTGAAAAGTCAGATACAATCTTTAAGGTTCAGGTTGAAGAAGGTTATACAGTATTCTTAGATCCAAGTGCTGAAGGTTTATTTATCAATTGTAAGTATTGTAAGGAAATGGATTTGAGTGGATTTGATACCAGATTCTGTACAAACATGAGTAGAATGTTTGAAGGATGTGCAGCTCTTGAAAAGGTTAATGTTGAAGGTTGGGATACGGATAATGTTCAGAACTTCACAGATATGTTCAAGGGATGTGATAAGTTAACAGAAGTTAAAGGTGCTGGTGAAAAGATTGATACAGCATTTAAGTCAAAATAAAAAATGGCTTTGGTTTATCCAAAGCCCTTTTTATTTATAGAAATATGTATAGCGATTTAATTTAAACAACAATAAAGTGAGATAGGTATATGGAAAACGAAAAAGTAGAATTAACAGAAAAAGTTGAAACAACAGAAAAAATAGTAAAAGATAAAGAGTCTGTTAATAGGAATAACAGATTACTCAATAATAAATTATTTTTATATTTGACAGAGTTCTTTTCCGGCATGGCCGTAATGGCTGTAGAACTTGGAGCAAGTAGATTGTTAGCTCCTTACTTTAGTTCATCACAGATAGTTTGGACAATTATAATTGGAACTATTATGATAGCAATGGCACTTGGAAATATCTATGGTGGTAGATATGCGGATAAGAATCCAGATCCAGATAAATTATATGGAAGAATAATTATAAGTGGAATTTGGATTGCCTTAATTCCAGTTTTAGGAAAGTACATAATCGTGGCAATTTCTGCAATTTTAATATTTACAGTTAATAGCAATTTCCTTATAATTGCTGGATTTATAGCGTGTATGGTTATTTTTGTATTCCCGTTATTTTTACTTGGAACGGTAACACCATCACTTGTAAAATATACAACAGATAGCCTTGATGATAATGCAAAAGTTGTTGGCAATCTTGGTGCAGCGAATACAATCGGTAGCATAATCGGAACTTTCGTTCCAACTTTTATAAGCATTCCGGCTGTGGGGACTAGCATTACTTTCTTGGTATTTGCTGGGATATTACTTGTGATATCTTTTGGATATTTTTTAATAGGAAAGCAGAATAATTCAAAAAGAAGACTTACATCTCTAACTATTTTTGGAATAGTTTATATTGTTGCATGTATATTTGGACATAATAATTCATATGCTTTTTGGGAAAATAAATTAACATATGAAGGCGAATCCATATATAATTACCTTCAGGTTTATGAGGATGAAGATGAAGTTGCATTATCAACAAATGTACTTTTTGGAGTGCAGTCGGTTTATATGAAAGATAAGAAATTGACTGGCATGTATTATGATATTGCAATGGCGTCTTTGTATTTTTCAGATGTAAAAAGAAAAGAAAACTTGGATATTTTGGTCCTTGGAATGGGCACAGGTACATATGCAACACAGAGTAATAGATATTTTGATAATTTAAATATTGAGGGCGTTGAAATAGATAAAAAGATAATTGATTTATCTAGAAAGCATTTTGATCTTGATAAGAATGTTAAGGTTACTGAATATGATGGAAGAGCTTTCTTAAATGTTAATAAGAAGAAATATGATGTTATCATGGTTGATGCTTATCAAGATATAACAATTCCATTTCAAATGTCATCAGTTGAATTTTTCGATAAGGTTAGAGAGCATTTAACAGACGATGGTGTGATGGTTGTTAATATTAATATGAGGAGTGATAAAAAGGGCAGTATAAATAATTATTTGGAAGATACTATTGCACAAGTATTTAAAAATGTGTATACTGTAAAGGTTGACAACAGTACGAATGTTGAATTATTTGCTGGAAATAATAAGGATATGCTAAAAGTCTTTAATGAAAATGTTTCATTAGAAGATAACGAAGAACTTATAGAATTACTAGAAAGTATTACTAACAGACTTGAAGAGTACGAAGCAGGTAATCTTATTCTTACTGATGATAAAGCTCCTGTTGAACTTTTAGGAATCGATATCATTGATGATTTGATTAAGGATGAAGTTGAATACTATAGGGAGATTTATAAAAAGGATGGTATAAAGGGATTAATTGACCAACTATAGTACTACAAATAAAAGGAAGAGAAAGATGAAAAAAGGTTTGCATAAAACAATACAAGCATCTTTTTTAGTTGCTAGTATGTGTTTTACTACAATTGGTGTAAATAGTTTTGATATTTTTGCCGATGACGCAGTTATTATTAAGGATAATAGTGGATTATATACTGTTTCGGTTGAAGAGAATTTAACAGATGGTAAACTTTATGAGTGCCCATATGAGAAAATATTAGTATCTGATAAAGTTGATAGCATTGGAAAGTATGCATTTGCTAAGAGCCTTAGTTTAAAGGAAATAGAACTTTCAGATAAGATAGAACTTGTAGTAAATGGCTTATGCTTTGGTTGTGAAAACTTAGAATCTATTAATTTAGATAGTGTTAAGGAAATTGGAAATTATGCATTTTCAGATTGTAAGAATTTGAAGGATGTTAAGTTTTCTAAGGATATAAAAAGAATTGGAGTTAGAGCTTTTTATAATTGCTCAAGCATAAAGAGTATTGAGGTTTCTGGAAATGTTGAAGAAATTGAAGATGAAGTTTTCAGTGGTTGCTCTAATTTATCAAACATTAAGTTAAATGAAGGAATAAAAACAATTGGTAAGGGAGCGTTCTTTGATTGCGATGGTCTTACTAATGTAAAAATTCCGGATGGTGTTTTAAGTATTGAGAATGTTTCATTTAAGAATTGTGATAACTTATATAATGTTGTGATTCCAGAAAGCGTAAACTATATTAGTGCGAGTGCATTTGCTGAATGTGGAAAGAAACTTGTAATTGTTGCAAAGAAAGATTCATATGCATATAAGTATGCGGTTAATAATGATATTAAAGTTTCTGAAAACATTGTGGTTGAAGCTAAGAAGGATGAAAAGATTGATATAAGTGATGCCAATGTTTCACTTGATTCTAACATCTATTATTATGATGGCAAGAGACATGTACCAAAAGTTACTGTTAAGATGGGTGGATACATTTTAAAACAGGGCATTGATTATAATCTTGTTTATACTGGTAATAAAAAACCTGGAATATGGAAGGCACAAGTTCTTGGGAAAGGTGATTATGAAGGTTCATTAAGTAAGGACTATAAGATTATTGTTACTCCTGTTAGAGGATTTCGAATCAAGAATGTTAAAAAGAGAAGCATTAAGATTTTTGCAAAGAAGCGTAATGCAAGTAAAAATATTACTGGTTATCAGATAGCATATAAGGATATTAAGAATAGAAGATTTAAGAGGATTAACACTCTTAATACTGGTAAACTTGAATATGTACTTGGTAGATTTAAAAAGTATAAGACATATCAGGTTAAGGTTAGATGTTTTGTAAACACTAATGGAAGAATGTCATATTCAAAGTGGAGTGGCATAAAACAGGTTAAAATTAAAAAATAGTTATAAAAACGACTTTGATTGGTTAAGTGATTAACTGATTAAGGTCGTTTTTTTTGGAATTATATCAGAAAGATTAATATGATATATGCCAATTAATTAAAGTCTTTTTATATAACGAGAAATGTCGGTATATTATTATCGTATAGCAAATATATATTGACAAAAAATATTCGGAGTGTTAATATCTTTTTTACAGAGCCCCGTTGCAAACAATTTAATGACAAGATTGGAGTGATGGGTATGATTAAAATGAGAAGGTTTGGTTTAGGAGGTTTTTGTAAAAGGGCCATAGCTTTTATGGTTATGTTGTGCTTGCTTTTATCTGACATGCTAGTTTTTAAGGTAGAGGCAGCAACGTTTAGTTATAAGTGGATTGGCAGTGCGAGCAGTAGTGGAAGTTTTAAATTCTCTGATGGAACAACGGATAGCGCAGGATATGGTTATTCCATATCTGGAATTGGCAAGGTGTTTTGTATAAATCAGGGATCGGAAATTTATAATAATGATAATTACACTGACAAGGGTAGTGCCAAATTTAAAAGTGAAGGAAAGAATGATTTTTCCTATGATGCTGTTATCGCTAAGATTTCTTACTACTGGGTAAGTAATAAGGACGATGATTTTGCAAGAAGTTTAGTTCAAGCACTTATATGGCAGACTATGGATAAGGGTTACACTTCAAAGTCTGCGCTTAAAAATATTATTAAACAGTCAAAGACAAAGGATGCAGATAAGTTATTTAAGGAAATCTTTGAAGTCGATGATGAAATAAGTGCTACACTTACAACGTATAAAAGTAGTAATTATGGAAGTACTCAGCGTATGGCTTTACTTAGTGCAAAGGCAATTGAGGATAATACACAGTTTAGCTTTGCAACATATAAAAGAAGCATGACTTATAGACAAATATTAAGTTTACATAAAACTGACTTTGATAATAATCCTGTAGCAAATGTCGTTTATGAAATTAAGCTATCTGAAGGTTTTGATAGGATGATTTCTCTATCAATGCAGAAGGGTGTTTTGTTAAAAGCTAATGATGTTAATGATTTAGCGAAAGGATTTGCTGAAGTTTTAGAAAGGGACGCGGAAGGTAATGCTACAGGTAGTAAGGTTACAAAGTCAGCTGACCAGTTAAGGGATATGTATCCAGGAAATGTTATTTACTTAAAGACTGATGCAAATGGTGATATTAGATTTAGAGTAGCTTTTAGGACTGAATCAAAAACATATGCCTATGGTAAGTACAAAAAGGATGGTAAGTGGATATATGTTGAAACTTATAAGCAGATGGAGAAATTATCTGATAATACGGATTCATCTGTTATGAAGGATGGACATACATATTACTATTGGATGAAGAAAGCGCATAGTGATTCAGGAGATGAAAGTGGATGGGCTGGATTTAAGGATAGAGCTAGAAACAATGCTCATGGCAAAAATCGTATGGATGCTGACGGAGAGATTATAAGCGATAAATTAAGTGATCTTAGAAATGAATATGAAAATGTTTCGACTTATTTTGGCATAAGTGAGTTAAAGGGAGTGTATGGAAATACATACTTTGATAATACACTTTCCATTAATCCATCTCTTGATGGTAATTATAAATGGGTTAACATAAAAAAGAATGAGAGTAGTATTTCTGTTGATGGAGCTGTAGCTGAAAGTAATAAGAAAAATGTAAACTATAGTACAATTGGAAATTATAATGGTAAGTCTGGTGGAACTTATACAAATTCTGATTATGTGGATGCTTCTAACAATAGTTGGCTAAGTTTAGCTAAACAGGAGAATAATGAAAATAGTTATTCTGTTGATGGTGCGAGAGTTACCATGATTGGCTTAAATGGACGACAGAATATTGTAAATGCATATTATAAATATGGTGTTGGAGCTGTAAGTCAAAATAAAAGTTATGATAGAGAATTTTGTTTACATAAAATAGATGAAGATGGAGCTCCTATAGCAAATGCTAAATTTGATTTAAAGGTTGATTTATTAAAATATGCATCGGAATTAAAGAGTGTTTATGTGAATGATAAAGTGTTTTATCTAGATGATAAAGAGATTTTTGTGAATGATAAAAAAGTTGATGTTAATGATGAATCAGATGGAGAGAAGAATAAAAAGGTTGTTATTAGCGATAAATCAGTTGATGAAAATGTAAAATTAGATGGTTCAATTTTTGAATTACAAACAATGTCCGATAAAAATGGAGATATAAAGGTAAGACTTGAATTTGAAAAGAAGTATGATAATTATTCATATGGATATGGAAAATACTTTGATTATAATACTTTTAAATATGTTGATGTGGTGAGTGCTGATAGTTATGTAAACTTAAGCGGTGCAGCAAAATCAGGGATTGCTCAGGTTGTAAATAATGCTTATATCAATAAAATGTTTAGCTATTATGATGATAAGACCTTTGATATTAATGGAGGAATGGCAAAGGCTAATGAGGCCATAGATAATGACTTTGATGGATTTTTGAAGGTATTTGCTGAAGAAAAAATAAAGGTTTCTATTAAGGAAGTTGATGTTGTTGGTAAGGACTATTATGCAATTAACAAGAATTATGCAGATTATAGGGACTGTAATTTAGCTGATAAGCAAATGGTTGAAATTGTTGATAAGCATAAATGTTTTTCAACGAAGATCATAAAGGTTGGACCGGATGGTGTTAAGAAACTTGATGGTGCAGTATTTGAAATATATGAGGATGCTGATTTTAAGATTCCGGCTAAGTTCTATGATAAGAATGGAAAGCTTATTAATAATGATGGTAAGGCGATTGCTTATACAACGAAGGATGGAGAGTTAGTTACTGATTACCTTAGATGTAGTATAGATGAGTATTACTTAAAAGAAGTTAAGGCACCTTTAGGTTATGTAAGTATTTATGAGGATTCTAATAAGGATAACGATGTTTTAAAGATAAAATGTGATGGGAGCAAAATAGCTGATACTAAGTATATGATCGATGAGACTGTTAACGTTGAAGTAAAGAATCAGGGCATAACTATTAGGTTTGAAAAAAGAGATAAAGAAACTAAGAAATATGTTGAAGGTGCTAAGATTGAGGTAAAAGATAAAGACGGAAAAGTTGTCAGCACTTTTGATTCAGTAATTGGTGGTAATGAGTTTGAGGGAGTATTTGCTAGTGGAGAAGAATATACATTTCATGAAGTGAAAGCTCCTAATGGATATGATGATGCCAATGATATAAAGATTATAGTTAAGGCGACGGATAAGATTCAGGTTGTTACCATGTATGATGAAAAGATTAGTATCGTTAAGACGAGTAAACGTGTTAGAGAAAAAGAAGATGAAGGTGGAGGAGAAGATATTATTACTCCAAAAACTGGTATTTTTATTGATGATTGTAGAGCTGTTACTAAGGCAGAAATTAGTAAGAAAGTACCTAGTAAAGATATGAATATGTACGTTGGGACATTTGCTTTTATGTGTAATATGATTGTTTATCTTTATAATGTTTATGGTGGAATGTTTGTTTTGATTGGTATGCTGTTATCTTTGTGCGTTTTTGCTGTAAATAGAAGGTTTAAGGGTAAAACATATGAAAATCAATAAGGTGATATCTCCATTAATTATTCTTATGATAGCCACAGGATTAGTTCTGTGGCTATATAAAACTAGTGAAATAGATGGTTTACATAAATTTATTGCTGGCGGCTTTAAAGGGATGGTTTGTGGAGAGGATAATAAAGAAAAGAATAATAAGGATAATAATGATAATAAAGGGAAGATTGTTAGTTATGGGGATAAGCTTAGTGATAGCAACTTAGGTGTGAGGAAGAAGATTAATAAAAACTATTTAGATTTTGAAGGGAGAGATGAAAACATTTCTGAAATATTTGCTGATATAAAAGATGAGTATGAGGAATTCAAGAATATAAATGATGATCTTTTTGGAATTGTTGATATAGAAGGGATGGATTTTAACTATCCGGTTATGATGAGTAAAACACCAAACTACTATTTGAATCATGACTTGTTTAAGAATTATAGTTTGTTTGGCTGCCCGTATATGGGGGAAGGGTATTCCTTGATTAATAACAATATAGTAATCTATGGGCATTGTATCAATAAGGATAAGATGTTTGGTAAATTGCTTTCTTTAAAGAATAAAAGCGTCTTGGACAGGTTGAAGCGTATATGTTTATATAGTGATGGAAAGTTATTTGAATATGAAGTAGTTGCGTTATTAAGCATTAATGTGGATATTACTGATTATAGGTATTGGGAGATTAAGGATTTTAAGGATGAAGAGGCATTTGCTGAATATGTGGATGGAATTATTGAAAATGGAATATATGTTAGTGAAGAAAAACTGAAGTACGGAAATTATCTGATGTTGTCGACTTGCGATAATGAACTGGGTGGCGGCTATAGAATTGTGCTAGTTGGCCGGATGCTAGAAAATGGTCTATAATGTTGACATTTAAATTTGATATGATAATATTAAGTAAGTGGTGAGTCCTACCGATTTAAGTGGAAACCATAACAGATAGTTCACGCTGATTGTGTGACTATAAAGATAAGACTACGTACAGAGTGCGTGGTCTTATTTTATATTGAAGAAAAGGCAGAAACTAGAAAATAGTATTTAACTGTGATATAATTTTTAGGTAGTAAAAATTGACAGGAGTTAAATATGGAGAATTTAAGGTTTGCCGTTTTGATTGATGGTGAGAATATTTCATCAAAATATGTTTCAGTTATGTTTGATGAGTTGACAAAGTATGGGGTTATTACATATAGAAGAATTTATGGTGACTGGACAAGTAGAAATACTGCCAGATGGAAAAGGGTGTTACTTGAAAATTCAATCACACCAATTCAGCAGTTTTATAATACAGTAGGAAAGAATGCATCTGATTCAACACTTATCATTGATGCTATGGATATTTTATATACTGGCAATGTTGATGGCTTTTGTATAGTTTCAAGTGATGGCGACTTCACAAGACTTGCAAGCAGACTTCGTGAATCAGGTATGTTTGTTGTAGGTATGGGTGAAAATAAAACACCTAGATCATTTAGAAATGCATGTAATGTATTTACTTCTCTTGAAAACCTTATTGAAGATGATGGTGCTGAAGTAGATAATGATGAAGTTCTTGAAAATGAACATGAAGAATTAGTAAGCTCTGAGAGTGAGCACGAAGATAAGAGTGGTAAGTCAAAGAAGAAATATAAGGAAGAAAAATCTCATATTGTTAGTAAGAAGGAAGTTGAAAATACAATTATTACTATGATTATGGAGAATGAAAATAAGGGTAAGCTTACAGGCCTTGCCGAAATTGGAAGCAGACTTCAGAATAAGTATCCTGACTTTGACGTTCGAAATTATGGATATAGTTTGTTATCGAAGTTCCTTGAAGAAATAGATAGTGTTACTGTAATTAAGAATAACAATATTGTTAATGTTGAGCTTAAGGAAAGCAGGAATGCTAGAGAAGAAGTCGATGAATATATTATTGATGTATTAAAGAAGCATGATAATAAGTTAGGTGTTACAGAAATTGGACATCTTATTCATCAGAAGTTTTCAAATTTTTCACCTAAGGATTATGGCTATTCACAGCTTACTAAGTACGTTCAGTCAATCCCGGGTATTAAGATTACTCATGATGACAAACAGAGAAAACTTGCTAAGTTGAAGAAGTAGTGAGTGGTCTATGTTGATTCAATATAGATTTAATATAGATTTAATATAGATTCAATAAGATAATAGTAGTTGGACTAGTTGTTGTGCTAGTAGGAAGTGAGGAAACATTCCTTTCTAGAAAGAAATTGTGATAATAAATATTTAAGTAAATAATTGTAAGAATAGTTTATGAAAGTAAGAACATGTTGATGTATAAAGAGATGTTACATTGATGTGTTCTTACTTTTTGTTTGTTTTTTGGTGGAAGTAAGAATTGGTATGGTGTGGGATGTGGTGTTTGTTTGGTTTATTTCTTACTTTTAGGGAAATTTTAGCTAGAAGTGAGAATTGTTGTATTGTGAGGTATGGGGTGTATTGGGTTGAATTCTTACTTTTAGGATATTATTAGTTAAAAGTAAGAATGTTAGGTTGAAATATCAAGAAAACTAGTTAGGAAGATTCTTACTTTTGGAGTATTTTTAAATAGAAGTAAGAATTTAAGGGATAAAGCTCAACTGGCCGGTTAGTAATAGTCTTACTTTTGGGCGTTTTTTGACTAGAAGTAAGACTTCGAGGAATTGAAACAAGAAAGCAAGTTGGTGAAAAGGTTACTTATCAGGGAGTTTCAGCTCAAAAGTAGCCAACTGAAGAAGAAAAAAGGAAGACACACTAAGACAAACAGAAAAGAACACTAAGAAAAGCTGGAAATGGTGTTATTTATAGCAGAAATAATAGGAAATCATAAACCAATATCCCAAGCATAATTCCAAATGTCATAACTTCTTCAAATATTTGACTTTATACCACTAATATGGTAAATTTTATGGGTAATACAGATGATAAGATGGAGGAAGAAAATCGATGAAAATTTATGACGAATTAGTTGAGCGTGGTCTTATAGCTCAGGTTACAGATGAAGACCAGATTAAAGATTTAATTAATAATGGAGGAGCAAGATTTTATATTGGTTTTGACCCAACAGCTGATTCACTTCATGTAGGACACTTTATGGCATTATGTCTTATGAGAAGACTTCAGCAGGCAGGTAACAAGCCAGTTGTACTTATTGGTGGTGGTACAGGTTATATTGGTGATCCATCAGGTAGATCTGATATGCGTCAGATGTTAACACCTGAGATTATTCAGCACAACTGTGATTGTTTCAAGAGCCAGATGGAAAGATTCATTGAGTTTGGTGAAGACAAGGCTATTATGGTTAATAATGCAGATTGGCTTTTAAAACTTAATTACATTGAACTTTTAAGAGATGTTGGAGCATGCTTCTCAGTTAACAATATGCTTAGGGCAGAGTGCTACAAGCAGCGTATGGAGAAAGGTTTATCTTTCTTAGAATTTAACTACATGATTATGCAGTCATACGATTTTTATTATCTTCATCAGAATTACGGATGTAACATGCAGTTCGGCGGCGATGACCAGTGGAGTAACATGCTCTTTGGTACTGATCTTATTAGAAAGAAGACAGGCGAAGATGCATACGCTATGACAATCACACTTCTTATGAACTCAGAAGGTAAGAAGATGGGTAAAACAGCAAATGGTGCCGTTTGGCTTGATCCTAACAAGACAAGTCCATTTGAATTCTTCCAGTACTGGAGAAATGTTGATGATGCAGATGTTATGAAGTGTATCAGAATGCTTACATTTATTCCACTTGAAGAAATCAAGGAAATGGATAACTGGGATGCATCTAGAATAAATGAAAAGAAAGAAATACTTGCGCTTGAACTTACAACATTAGTTCATGGTGAAGAAGAAGCTAAGAAAGCCCTTGAAGCAAGCCATGCTTTATTCGCAGGTGGTGGTGATGATTCAAATATGCCTACAACTGAACTTGAAGAAGGTGAAGTTCCAGCTGAAGGCTTTAACATCATGGACCTTATGGTAAGATGTAATCTTGTTTCAAGTAAGAGTGAAGCTAGAAGACTTATTCAGCAGGGCGGTGTATCTGTTGACGGTGAAAAGGTTTCAGATATTGGCCTTTGTTTTGATGCTACTAAACTTAAAGAAGGCATCAAGATTAAGAAAGGTAAGAAAGTATTCCATAGAGCTATTATTAAATAAATCTGGAATCAAATAAAAAAAGGTATTATGTATGATTAGGTATAAAGTTATAAAATACATAATAGAGAAGATATAATAGAGAAGATAATGGTTGATGATTAATAGTAATCATCATTGGAGGTTTTATGAAAATTAAAAAGTATTGTGCGTATGCTCTTATTGCGTCATTAAGTCTTACATTGACAGGGTGCGATAGTTCATCAAAAAAGGATAAGGCTGATAAGGAAACTAAGAAGACAGTTGTCCAGAAAGATGAAGAAGTTGAGATTGCCAGAAATCAAGGTGTTGATTTAAAAGAAGGTGATGTGGCCGTTGATGTAAACTTTGATGATGATAAAACAGATGGGTTTACTACATACATAAATGGTGGTAAAGCTAAACTTTTTGGAGAAGACGGTAAACTAGTTGTAGATATTACAAGTTGTGGTAGTAAGGATTATGCAAACCAAGCATATTGGGATGGATTTTTCTTATGTAAGGGAGCTGTTTATACATATAGTTTTGATATTAGTTCAGATATAGATAGACAGGTTGAGTATCGTCTTCAGATGAATGGTGGAGATTACCATGCGTATAAGGGTGAGAAGATAAAAGTAGGTAAGGATGTTACTCATTTTGAAACAGAATTTACTATGGAGGAAGATTCTGACCCAGCTCCTAGACTTGTGTTTAACATGGGTCTTATGGAGGATATGAAGGAAGACCCTGGCGCACATAAAATATACATTGATAATGTAAAATTAGTAGTCAAAGATGCAAGTAATGCACAGGTTATGGAAGGACTTCCAATATATAATAAGGTTGCTATTAATGAAGTAGGTTATTTACCTAATGACAAAAAGACTGTATTTGTTCAGTCAAAGACAGATACAAAGTTTGAAGTTATCGATAGGGAAACTAATAAATCTATTTTTGAAGATAAGTTACCTGAAGCTGTTTTTGATCCTGCAACTGATGAATGGATTCAGTTAGGAGATTTCTCACAATTAACTACACCAGGTAGTTATATTGTAAAATCAGAAAGCGGTGAATCTTATCCATTTGAAATAACAGATGGAATTTATGATAACTTATACAAAGATACAGTTCTAATGCTTTATTCACAGAGATGTGGTATGGATGTTAATGTTGAATCTGTTCCAGAGTTTTCTCATAAAGCATGTCATATGGATAAGGCAACAGTATATGAAAGTGATGAGACTAAGGATGTTACTGGCGGATGGCATGATGCAGGTGATTATGGTAGATATGTTGTTGCAGGTGCAAAAACTGTAGCTGATTTATTCCTTACATATGAGGATTGCAATGCTGATAGTGATGAACTTGGAATCCCTGAAAGTAAGAATGGAATTCCTGACATTTTAGATGAAGCAAAATATGAACTTGATTTCTTCTTTAAGATGCAGGATGAAAAAACAGGTGGTGTTTATCATAAGGTTACATGTGCTAACTTTCCTGAAACAGTCATGCCAACAGAAGAGAAGGATCCTTTAATCTTAGCGCCAATTTCCGATGCTGCAACAGGGGCATTTGCTGCAGTAATGGCTAAGGCTTCTGTTATTTACAAAGAGTATGATGAAGCCTATGCTACTAAGTGTTTGGAAGCGGCTAAAAAAGCCTGGGATTATTTGAAAGATAAGGATAAATATTCAGGATTCTATAATCCAAAAGATATTGTTACTGGTGAATACAGAGACGGTATTGCTGAGGATGAAGTATACTGGGCAGCAGTTGAACTTAATATCGCTGCTGATATGAAGATTGATCTTAGTAAGTATTTAACAGATAGAGTTTCAGTTAATCTTGGATGGGCAGACATTGGTGGATATGCAATGTATGATCTTATTGAAGCTGACATTAAGGGAAGCGATGTGGCTAAGGAGAAATTCTTTACACAAATCGATTTACTTAAGGATAAAGCTTCTAAGGACATGTATAACATTACTCTTGATGGTAAATATCCTTGGGGTAGTAATATGAGCGTAGCGAATGCAGGTATGCTTTTTAGAATGGCTGCACGTATTACTGGTGATAAGGAATATGATGTTCTTGCAAAAGAACAACTTGATTATTTACTTGGAGCAAATGTTATGTCATATTGTTTCGTTACAGGTTACGGTGAACTTTCACCAAAGCACCCACATCACAGACCTTCACAGGTCGCAGGTAAAACAATACCAGGTATGCTTGTAGGTGGACCTAACGATGCCAAGGAAGATCCATATGCAAAAGCAGTTTTGTATACAGAACAGGAAGCTAGATGCTATGCAGATAGTGACCAGAGTTTCTCTACAAACGAGATTACTGTATATTGGAACTCACCACTTATTTATCTGCTTGCATCTTCAATGAAATAATGGAAAGATGATAACGATGAATATAGTAAATTTTTTAGCAGATTTTTATTTGCCAGCGAAATCATTAAGTAAAATGATTATTGCTGCGCTTGCAATATTTTATATACATAAACAGGCTTATATTTTAATAGGCCTGTTTTTTACGCGTAAATTTAAACATACAAATAATTATCATAAGTACGCAATTTTGATTCCAGCAAGAAATGAAGAGATAGTTATTGGAAATTTAATTGATAGTATAAGTAAGCAGGATTATCCTAAGGAGTATTTAACTATTTTTGTTGTTGCTGATAACTGTACGGATAACACAGCTAAGATTGCTAGGGAAAAAGGCGCTATAGTTTATGAACATAATAACCCTGATGAAAGAACAAAGGGTTATGGACTTAGATATCTTTTTAATGAAATTGAAAGAGATTATGGAATAAAGAGCTTCGAAGGATATTTTATTTTTGATGCTGATAATCTTTTAAAGAAGGATTATATTAGTCGAATGAATGATACTTTTGATAGTGGTGTTAAGGTTGTAACTTCGTATAGAAATACAAAGAATTTCGATGAAAACTGGGTTGCATCTTCATATGCACTTCACTGGTTACATTCAATTAGATTTAGACATAGAGCAAGATCTGTACTTAGACTTGCAACGAACATTCAGGGTACAGGATTCCTTTTCGCTAATGAGTTAGTTGAAAATGGTTGGCCATATGTATCTCTTACTGAAGATAGAGCATTTACTGCAGATGCAGTAGCTAAAGGATATCAGATATCCTATAATGATGAAGCGATGTTTTATGATGAACAGCCTACAAGTATTAGGATTTCAATTAGACAGCGTATTAGATGGTCAAAAGGTCATCTTCAGGCATTTGTTCAGACGGGACCGCTTCTTGTTTATAAGATTATTGTAGGAAATATTCCTATGCAGATTAAGCTTTGGAAGGAAGAAAGACAAAGAAGAAAAATTGAACCTAAACTAATAGGTGTTAATGATAACGAGGAAGATAATATACCAAAGACTTGCCTTCAATCTGACATTGCAGGTGTTAGTTATAAAAAGATTCCTTGGTATTCAGTTATAATTGAGGAAATAAGAGTAAGATGGGCAGCATTTGATACACTAGCTCAGTTGTTCCCTCAGGTTATTATAAAGGCGTTCTTATGGATTTTCATATCGTTAATTTTATATTCCTTCTATAGAGGAGCAAATGGTCTTGATAATATATTTGTATTTAGTGGTGGAAATTGGCTCGCTAAGTTTATTAGAGATAATATATTTGGAGTAAAAGTTTCAATTGGGCCAGGATTTAAAGCAATGTGGGTTGCATTCGTATTGACAATTCTTTGGAGAATTATCATGCGAATTTCACTTGATTTGGAAACAGCACTTGCTGGTGCATATCTTTTCATTGTTGAAAGAAAACGAATAAAAAAGATTCCACTTATAAAGAAAATATTATATTGTTTTACATGGACTACATTCGACATTATGTATCGTTATTCCATGTATATGGCTTTATTTATGAAAGTAGAGTGGAAGGTTATTCCACATACAAGTAATATTAAAATTGAGGATATATCAGATTAGCTAAGGTGCGTAGATAATGAAAAAGTTCAAGGATAAATTAATTGATTTTTTGAAAAACAGGGCATTTGTTTTTGTTAAGGAAAATATAATTGAGTATTTTTTACTTATTTTACCTTTCTTTTTGATGGATGTTTTTATTAGAATAAAAGCACTTAAGATTGATTATGACAGAAAGGGTGTATTGCAGGCAAGTATTCTCTTTAGTGTTGTATTTGTTACATTTATGGTGTGTATTTCTAAATATTTAAAAGGATGGATTGGTAAAGCAGTTTATATATTATTTTATGGAATATCTTTATTTATGTTTTTAACTAATATGATTTATTACACTCTTACAGGATATTTCTTTAAGTTTTCGTTGATGTTTATGGCAAGCGAAGGAAGTGCATATATAGGTGATACTATTAAGTCTACTGATAAATCCATTTGGATTATGGCAGTGCTTATCATAGTAACAGGTGTTATTGCCATAGCTAAGTTTAAACGAAGTGAAAAGTATAATGTTAAGGGCATTATACTTGTTGCGATAGTATTTGCTGTAGGGCAGATTTTTATTCCAAATGTTTTAGGAAAGGGTAATGCTAATCTTAAATGGGATAGTTTTAGAAAGCCAGCAAATGTCTACAAAGAATTTAATGATGCAAATAAAAATATAAAGATATGCGGATTTTTTAAGTATACTGAAAGAGATTTTGTAAAAACTTTCTTTAAGGGTAAGACAAAAAAAGACCCTGATGAAATTAATTTTTTAAAGGATTGTTATAAGGATGAAAAGATTCATCAGAATAATCCTTATACAGGAATGTTTAAGAATAAAAATATTATCTTTTTACAGTTAGAAGGAATTGACACATGGCTTTTGACTAAGGAAGATATGCCAAATCTTTATGGACTTATGGAAAATAGTCTTACATTTAATGAGCATTATTCATATTATAATGGTGGTGGTTCAACTTTTAATTCTGAATTTGCTATTAATACAGGACTTATTACTCCTATTTCATATAACCAGAATGCATATACTTTTAGTTCAAATACATTTAAGGATACGCTTCCTATGTTATTTAAAGATGAAGGATATGAAGTTTATGCATATCATATGAATTCAAAAGAGTATTATAACAGAGGTTTGAATTATAAGGCTTGGGGATATGATGATTATTTTGGACTAAAAGATGAAGTAGAATATGATGAGGATGACTATGTATACGAGATGGATACCGAGTTGTTTGATAATGAGACTTTTAGAGAATTATTCTTTAATCCACCTAAACCAGAAAGAAAAGATGGAATTAAGCTTAATGGAAGATTCGTAAAATATCTTATAAGTTATACACCTCATACACCATTTGTTACAAATAAGGGTGTTGGTGAATATTTAGCTAAGAAAGTTTATGGAGATAATATTCCGGATATGGATGAGGAAGAGGTTGCTAGAATGATGGCAACAGAAACTGACAGAATGGTTGGACAGTTGATTGATGGTTTAAAGGAACATAACTTATATGAGGACACAGTGATAGTAGCGTATGCGGATCACTACCTATATACAATAAATGATAAGTCTGTTCTTGATAAGTATAAAACTACTTCTGATAATAGAATTAATAATACACCATTCTTTATTTGGAGTAATGATATTAGGGATTGCCTTTTAAGGACTGGAGTTGATAATGAAAAACTTATGACTGTTTCACAAAAGGTAAACTCGCAGCTTGATATTATGCCTACAATTCTAAATATGTTTGGAATCAAATATGATGAAAACAAGTATATTGGAAATGACATAATGGATGATAATTATAGTGGATATGTTTTCTTTGACGATTATTCTTGGTACGATGGTAGTGTGTATTTTGATGGCTCTGCAGGCGAGAAAGTTGGCGATAATCCAAACTCGAATGGAAATTCCATAGAAAATACGAACGGTTCCATTACGAAATCGATAAAGAAAAATGACTTGACACTAAAATATAATTGGTATAAAATGGAAATGTCGAAGGAATAGTAAACTATTTTTCGACTGAATCATTAGGTAATCCTAATGATGTCAATCTCTTTTTCTCTCTTTTTTAAATTGATGGTCATATAGTTTCTATATGACCACTTTTTATATTTATAGGGACTTGCAGTGCAAGTCCCTATAAATATAAAAAGTGATAGAATATGAAAAAATAAAGTATGAAAAGATGTAGTGATTTCGAGGTGTTTCTTGTTATGTCAAAAGTGCATAAAAAACACTTTGTCATTTAATTATAGGTATAAATGTTGAGTGTGACAAATTTTGTAAACTTTTTTTAAATCGTTAAAAATAACAAAAGAGGATAAACGATTAAGTAATTTTCTAGTATTTTCACTAATTGAAATTATTATATAGATTATATATAATATATAAGGACGTTGAGGGCGTCAATTGTTTTTATAAATAAGGAGGAAGATAATGGAAATCATTAAGAAGAGAGTAACTAGTGTTAAGTTACTTGCATCAATTGTAATGGCATTTGCATTCATGTACATTTTTAGTGTTAATGCATTTGCTGGAAACTTAAAGCAGATTGGAAACTCAGACAATTCTGTAACAATGAACTGGGAAGGCGTTAAGAGTTCTTGGACTTCAACAAGTACAACAACTTACACTTATGAAAATGTTAGAATCGGTTATGCTGAAATTCCTATTGGCGCTGATTATGCAACTCAGTCACAGTGTGAAACAACAGCTAAGAATAATGCTATTAACGGACAGATCGTATTACCTAATCCTAACGAATTTACATATACAATTCCAGGATTAAGAGCTCAGTCACAGTATATTATTTATGTTGCTTATAATGTACGTTCTACAAGTAAATATGGAACAACAAGAATGTATGAAAACAACTATCTTAGTTGTTATGCATTAACAAAGATTTCAAAAATTAATAATGTTGCACAGAAAAAATGGTGGAAATATGCATTAAGCGTTGACGTTTCATGGGATCAGGTTCCAACTATTGCTAGTAGTGATGTAACTTATGAAGTAAAATTCATGGATGTAAAGGGTAGAGATATTGAAACAAAGACTTCTAACTACATTGGTTATAGTCACGCAATTAAAAACAACAAGATTTATACTGTAAAGGTTCGTGCTACTCGTAGAGCTAATTCAAATTATCAGATGAATATGGGTGATGAAGTAACAGAATGGTCAGATGTTCAGTACTTATTTACACAGCCTACAGTTAAGTATGCTAAGTTAGCTAAGGGTAAACTTACAATTAGCTGGAACAAGATTTCAGGTGTTACAAGCTATGATGTATATGTTTCAACAAAGCAGAGCAAGGGATACAAGAAAGTTAAAACTTTAAAGGCTAAGAAGAAATCTTATACAATTAAGAAGTTCAAGAAAAAGAAATTAAAGAAGAGACAGTATTTTGTATATGTTGTTCCTAACAAGAAGGTAGCTGGTAAGGTTATTAAGAAGGACGTTACATATGTATACAAAGTACAGAAGGGTGTTTCAACACCATCAGAATGTTATAAATAAAATATAATTTATTAACATATAAAAGGCATGTGGTTTATCCACATGCCTTTTAATATTATTATGGAAATGAATACTTTATTTGAAAAAAATAAAAAAATTAAAGTGAAAAATAAATAAGTTAATGTTTTTTTATTTATTTTATGATATAGTAATATTCGTAGGTGTTAAGTTATAGTTAAGATATAGCTTTGCAAAAGGGTAGTATAAAATTTGATAGGGTTTTTTATACTACGGAATATGAAAATAGAAATTGGAGGAATGAACATGAAGTTATTTAAGAAGTTTGGACTTCTTGCAACAACTACAGTTGCAACAGTTATGTTTGGTTGCATGGCTTATGGTATGGAACAGACTGGTTCGTCAACAAGTCAAGCTACAGTTGAATTTGGATCAGCTAATAGGATTGTTTGGCAGTTGGCTGATGATAGCAATTTTTCTAGTATTACTAGACAGTCTGGTAGTAATGGGAAAAATACGGCAGAAAGAATATATGGTGGAAAGAAAACGTTTAATGATTTACAATCAGGAAAGTCTTTTTGGGTTAGATACAAAACCGAAAATGATGCAGATTGGCGTGAGTCTATAGAAATTGTTACAGCTCCAAAATTCGCTAGCGGTTCTAAATTATCAGAAACTGGCTGTGCAGTTGGATCAGCTACATTAGGTTGGGATGAGGCTAGTGGTGCAACAAGTTATGAAGTTATTTCTAATAACGTTGTTTTAGCTACTACACCAACTACAAGTGCGACTATAAATATTAACACTTCAACAGAAGTTAAAGTATATGCTATGAGAAAGTCATCTTCTAACTATGTTGCTAAAAATAGTAACTATTTATCATTAAGTGGTGTAAAACCAGTACCTGGTAAAATATCAAAAGTTAAATATGATGGTACAAACAGTTCTGGAATTAATATAAAGTGGGATTCTATCCAGGGTGCTGATGGATATGAAATGCAGTATTGTACTTATAAGGGTAAAGGTAAAACAATAGTAGATAGAACTAATTGGTATAATTATACATATGCATCTATTTCAAAGCCAAAGAGAATTCTTTATAGAGTAAAAGCAAGAGCTTATGTAAAAATTGCAGGACAGAAGTTCTATGGCGAATGGTCACCAGAAAAGTATGTTTGCAAAGATTTAAATTATGAAGATGTAAAATTAAAATCAGCATCAACTAGAAAGAGTAATAGAATAAGTGTTTCTTGGAATAAAATGTCAGGTGCTAAGAAGTATGTAGTATATATGGCAAAAGATAACGCAGCTGGTTTTAAGAAGATTAAAACTACTAAGAAAAGAGCTATAGTTGTAACTAAGTTTAAAGGTAGAAAGTTATCTACAAATACAAGTTATTATTTCAGAGTTATTGCAGTTGGAAAAGCTGGAAAGAAAAAATTTAAAACACCTAAAGATCTTTCAAAGGGTGGAACATTATACAGATATTATTATTAAAAATATTTTAAGAGGCTATGTAAAAGTAGCCTCTTTTTTGTTGCAAATAGTATGATAAATAAGGTATAATTTATGGTGGAGTGTAAATGATTATTAATACTTTGTGGGGCCGAGTATATATGATTTATTTTTGTATAAATGGGAATGTATAAAGCTACTACAAATTAGATTGGAGGATGAATATGAAAAAAATTAAAAAAGTAAGTATGGTGCTTACAACTATTGCTGCATCAGTATTATTTGGTTGTGCAGTATCAGCAACACCTACAGGATTAAAACAGATTGGTGATACTACTAATGCAGTAGCTATTGATTGGGATGATACTACGATAGCTGGTATTTCAAATTATGCTGTATTTGTTTCAACGGATAAGGACAGATGGGATGAAAGTACAATTGTTGAAAAATCTAGTGGATTTGTAAAATCGTCAGAAGCTAGTATAACAAATTTAACACCAGGATCAAGTTATTATGTTAAAGTTACAGAGGCAGCAGTTGATTCAGATAATAACTTACATTTAGGTAAATGGTCTGATTATATCGAAATTGTTACAAAACCAGATGATGCATCATTTACTGGTGCAACTGTTAAACAGACAGCTGCCAAAAAGGGTAAAGTTAGTATATCATGGCAAGCTGTTAATGGTGCAACAGGATATGAAGTTAAAGTCTCTAAGAATGATACAACTGCAGATGCGACTGTATATGCTGATGTAACAGGAACATCTTTAGATATTAGTACTAATAGTCCTACATATGCAGGAGTTTATTACTATAGAAAATCAAGCACAGGTTATGTTGCTAAGTGTAGTGAAGGGAAACAGGCTTATAGAGTTTCACTTAAGCCACTTCCAGGCAAAGCTAAGAAACCTAAGATTGTTAGCGAAAATGTTGTTGGTGGTGTAAATGTTAAATTTAGTGCTATAAACAATTGTGATGGATATCAGGTTCAGTATTGTAAGTATAACGGTAAGGGCAAGAAGAATAAATATACAGCTACATCACAGATTTCATTAAGTAGTTTAAACAAAAAAATGTTTTATAAAGTTAGAGCAAGAGGATATGTTGTTCTTTCAAGCGGTAAGAAGGCTTATGGAAAGTGGTCAAAGGCAAATGTATTTTGTATGGATCAGACTAGACATAACTGCAAAATAACTGATGCAAGTTCTTCAACTACAAAGAAGGTAAAACTTGCTTGGAAAAAAGTTAAGGGCGCAAAGAATTATACTGTTTACATGTCAAAGAGCAGATACAGTGGATATAAAGCAGTTGCAACTACTAAGGGTACAAGCGTAACATTATCAAGCTTTAATGGTAGTGGATTTGCTTATGATCAAAATTACTATTATTATGTTGTAGCGAATGCCAAAGTAGGCAAGAAAACATATAAGTCATTAAAATATAATAGAGATGGATTCCATTTCTATAGAAAATATTATTAAAATTTACATATTGTTTTAGGAGGTTGGTATGCAATATAACATTAAAGGAACTCCACTTCCAGTAGTGGAATGTATTTTAGAGGCTGGAGAATCACTTATCTGTGAAGGCGGAGCTATGAGTTGGATGAGTCCAAACATGCAGATGGAAACAAGTGGTGGCGGATTAGGCAAGATGGTTGGAAAGGCTTTCTCAGGCGAAAAGATTTTTAGTAATATTTATACAGCAATGGGTGGTCAGGGACTTATCGCATTTGCTTCAACTTTCCCAGGTCAGATTATGGCTATTGAAATTCAGCCTGGTCAGGATATTATTTGTCAGAAATCAGCATTCCTTGCTGCAACACCAGGAGTTGAACTTTCAGTATTTTGGCAGAAAAAGATAGGCACTGGTTTCTTTGGCGGTGAAGGTTTTATTATGCAGAGACTTTCAGGTAGCGGTTTAGCTTTTATTGAAATTGATGGATGCGTTGAAGAAAAATACTTAGAAGCTGGTCAGCAGATCGTTGTTGATACAGGCTATCTTGCAATGATGGACAATACATGTTCAATGGATGTGGTTACTGTAAAGGGTATTAAGAATAAGCTTCTTGGTGGTGAAGGTTTCTTTAATACAGTTGTAACTGGTCCAGGTAAAGTAACATTACAGACTATGCCAATTAGTCAGGTTGCTAAAACAATGATTCCATTTATGCCTGTTTCAGGTAGATGAACTGGAGTGTTTGAAGCGGTATCTGACAACCTATAATTTAGGTTCCAAATGGAAAATTGGTTCCAATAATTGGAAGATGTGCTAAAAAAGTGAGATTTTTGTTAAAAAACAAAAATACGAAATCGTTTAAATACAAGCGTTTTTGGAAACGCGATAGCATATAATTGCAAAAAACAGGTGGTACTATAACAAAATAGTGCTACCTGTTTTATTTATGCCATATGTCATAAACAATAATTAAATGATTCTAGCAAGTATAGTTTGAAAAAATTGTGGTAGTATTTAGTCGTGCGATAGATAAGTATTAAAATTTGTTTTGTGTGGGAGTCGAAGTTTTAATATAACGCACTAGGAAAAGGAAAAAAGACAACGACGTAAAAAGGAAGGATCAAAATGAAGAACAAAAAGATTATTGCCACATGCTCTTTAGTTGCATGTATGGCAGTTACTGGCGTTGCGTTCTCTACGATTAAGCATTTTATCGGTGCAGACTCTAACACAGTAACAGTTGAGTTTAAGAAAACAAGTGAAGGTAAAAAGGATATTACTGCAGGCTTAAAGAAAGCTATTGAAAATGCAAGCAGTGGTACAAAAATTGTAATTCCAGAAGGTGATTATATTATCACAGAAGGATTTGTTGTAGATAAGGGAGTAACAATTACTGGTGAAGGTAAGGTTGAATTAAATGGTCAGGGTGTAATTGCAAAAACAGCTGGATGGAAAAAACCAGCAGCTGATAAGGTTGTTACTTCAAAGAATTATGTACCTGAGTATTATGTGGTTAATAATTCAGATGATTTATTTAAAAAGGGTAATACAGATTATGATGTATTCCAGGTTGAAGCATCAGGTGTAACTATTGATAATATTCAGATTACAGGTGTTTATAATGATAGCACTTCAGTAGTTCCAGTTGGTATTAGAGTATGTGAAGGTGTTAAAAACACAACAATTAGAAATTGTAAAATACATGATATGGGTTGTGTATATAAGAAATTTAGTGAAGATTACAACGGACATGGAATTATTGTTGATGGAGCTGAAAAAGCTTCAAAATCTAATGTGATTATAAATACGGTTATTTCTAACTGTGAATTATATAATTTATATCTTGGACAGAGTGAAGCACTCGTTCTTAATGGAAATGTAGAAGGATTTGATGTAGTTAATAACTACGTACATGATTGTGATAATATTGGTATTGATATTATTGGATTTGAAAAGAATCAGAATAAAGATTTTGATCTAGCAAGAGGAACTGAAGAAAAGTATGCTACTGTAAGAAATAATGTAGTAATTAACATTTCATCTGGATCTAATACAGCGTATAGAGCTGATGAGGATGAAGATGGTACGGAATCTTGCTGCGCAGGTGGTATTTATGTTGATGGTGGTAAGTATGTAGATATTACTAATAACTATGTTGAAAACAGCGATATAGGTTGTGAACTTGCTAGTGAACATTATGGATTAGCAACATCATATGTTAATTTAGTGAACAATACTTTTGTAAAAAATGATGAATTAGCAGGTGTTAGTTTAGGCGGTTGTGATAAAGGAAATGGTGGTGCGAACAATTGTACTATTGCATATAATACAATTTATAATACTAGTGAAGCATGTTTAAATTTCCAGAATGATTGTTATGGTAGTGATAATAATATTAATAATAATATCATTATCGCTCCAAAGGAAAGTAAAGTATTTAATATTGAAGCAGAAGGTAAAGTTGATTTTAATATTGTTTTAAATAATAACTTATCAAATTATAAATTACCTAAGTCAGGTAGTAAAAACGTTACTGATTCAATTGAGGTTGAAGACTATAGTAATACAGATGTTATTCTTAAGACAAAAACAGCAATTAAAGATGGCGGTAAGAATATCTATGGTTCTAGTGTAACAAGAAGAAACACAGATGCAAAAACTGTAGGTGAAAAAGAATCAGAAACACAGAAGGCTACAGAAAAAGTAGAAAAAGAAAGTAGCACAAAGGAAAACATAGAAACAAAGCCATCAGTTAAAGAAACTGAGAAGAAAACAGAGAAGACTTCAGTTAAAGAAGAAACAACTAAAAAAGAAGAGAAAACAACTAAAAAAGAAGAAAAGACAACTAAAAAAGAAGAAACAAGCAAGAAGGAAGAATCATCACAGTCAGTTGTAGAAACAACAGGTAAGAAAGATGATGTTGTTGACAATGGTGGTGAGATTACAATTCCAGAAGCAATTATTAGCTCAAGTACTTCTTTCTACAACTTAGAAGAAAGAACTAAGGGCATGAGAATTAAATATACAAAGAGAAAGAATAAAGAAAACTGGAAGCATGTTGATTTGACATTCTCAAACCTTGATTTAACAAAATATAGCAAGGTTAAAATATATGTTATTCCTTCAAGAAATGGTATGAATTTAGGTGTAACTAACATGGATGAAGAAAATCCTATATTCTACAGAGACCATTGGACAAAAGAAGGAAAGTTTACTTCTACAGAAGAACAGGTAGTAACTGTTGATCTTAATGAAGATAACATCGATGGTTTATATTTATACTTTGATGCAACTAAGAAAGATGGTGCATCAGATGCTCAGAGATGTTACATTACAAAGATTGAGTTCGAGTAGAATGTAAATTAATTAATTTAGACTCCCCATTATTTTTTAGGTGCATGGAATCCCCCAATTAAAGGTTCCATGTGCCTTTTTTATGTTATAATGATATGCAAAGCATATCATTATGTTTTTACGAAAGTAAAATCATAAAATTGTGGAGCAAAATAAATCCGTGAAAATGTTTACATTTTCAAAGGATTTATTGCGGAACAATTTAATAACATATCGAAAAAACGACGTTTTTGAGATATGTAAATAAGGAGGGGCCCACGTAGTGGGAAGTTCCTTTGTTTGCCCTGTGCACGCCCAGTTTAGACTTCCAATAAAGTGAATTATTATTGTATAATAGGCGTAGGGATATTTGAAAGAACAGGAGGTATTATGAGGCTTGATAAATTTCTTTCAGAGACGGCAACTGAAAGCAGAAGTGAATTGAAAAAAATGATTAAGAAGGGTTGGGTAAAAGTTAATGGAGAAATCATTAAGGATCCTTCGGTACATATAGATGAGAATAGTGATGAAATTAGCATAAATGGGAAAGTTTTTGAATATAGGAAGTTTGTTTATTATATGCTTAATAAACCTCAGGGTGTGGTATCAGCTACTAAGGATAATCTGCATAAGACAGTTATTGATCTACTAAATGATGAGGATAAAAAGAAGGGAATATTTCCTGTTGGAAGGCTTGATATTGATACAGAAGGTTTGCTTATTCTAACAAATGATGGAGAGTTTTCACATAATCTTTTAGCACCCAATAAGCATGTTTCTAAGAAGTATTATGCAAAGGTAGAGGGTAAACTTGTCAGTGATGCAGTAGAAAAATGCAAGCAAGGAATTGATATTGGTACAGAAGAAGAACCAGAAGTTTGCAAGAGTGCAGAACTTGAAATTATAAGTGTAGATGAAGGAAGAAGTACAACTGAAATTTATCTTACAATTAGTGAGGGAAAGTTTCATCAAGTTAAAAGAATGATTAAAAAACTTGGTGGAGAAGTTGTATATTTAAAAAGATTATCAATGGGAAAATATGAACTTGATGATAATCTTAAATTAGGAGATTATAAGGAATTAGATAAATAGAAGTATATTTCAATTAGGAGTAATATCATTAGGCACATTTATGTAATGGGAAAACATATAGTTAACTTAGTCATTTAAAGTTATAAAAATTTAAATTAAAAAAATTATAAAAACCTATTGACAAGTTAAAATCATAAGAGTATAATTTGGAAACATAAAAGGCAACGGCGTCTTAGATGAAAATCTAAGGCGCCTTTTTCTTTGTAAATATTTTAAGAAAAATTTTATTAAACTGCGCAGAACATTTAAAAAAGTAAGGAGCTTAAAACTATGGAAAAACAAAATGTACCAGAATTGTTTGGATCACTTGTTTTCGATGATAAAGTAATGAGAGCAAGATTATCTGATGATGTATATTCATCACTTAGAAAAACAATTGACGAAAATGTAAAATTAGATGAAACAATTGCAGATGCAATTGCAAAAGAAATGAAAGATTGGGCTATTGAAAATGGCGCAACACATTTTACACATTGGTTCCAACCTCTTACAGGTGTTACTGCGGAGAAACACGATAGCTTTATTACACCTTCACCAGACGGTGGAGTATTGATGGAATTCTCAGGTAAGGAACTTATCAAAGGTGAACCTGATGCATCTTCATTCCCATCAGGTGGACTTAGAGCAACATTTGAAGCTAGAGGATATACAGCATGGGATCCTACATCATATGCATTTATTAAGGATCACACACTTTGCATTCCAACAGCATTTTGTTCATATTCAGGAGAGGCACTTGATAAGAAAACACCACTTCTTAGATCAATGCAGGCCATCAATAGAGAAGCAAAAAGAATTTTAAAATTATTTGGAAATGATGATGTTAAATATGTAAGAACAAGCGTTGGTCCAGAACAGGAATACTTCTTAGTAGATAAAGACGTTTTCAATAAGAGACCTGACTTGGTATATACAGGAAGAACACTTTTTGGCGCAATGCCACCTAAAGGACAGGAGTTAGATGATCATTACTTTGGTGTAATTAAACCTAGGGTTTCAGATTTCATGGAAGACTTAAATGATGAACTTTGGAAACTCGGAATCTTAGCTAAGACAGAGCATAACGAAGTTGCTCCTGCACAGCACGAACTTGCACCAATTTATTCAACAACAAACATTGCTACTGATGCAAACCAGTTAACAATGGAAATTATGAAGAAAGTTGCAAGCAGACATGATATGGTTTGTCTCTTACATGAGAAACCATTTGCTGGAGTTAATGGTTCAGGTAAGCATAACAACTGGTCAATCGCAACGGATACAGGTATCAATCTTTTATCACCTGGTAAGACACCATATGAAAATGCACAGTTCTTATTATTCCTTTGTGCAGTAATTCAGGCTGTTGATGATTATCAGGATCTTTTAAGATTATCAGTTGCTACAGCAGGTAACGATCACAGACTTGGAGCAAATGAAGCTCCACCAGCAATCATTTCAATCTTCCTTGGAGATGAACTTTCAGCTATCCTTGATGCAATCAAGAATGATACAGTTTACGAAGGAATGGAAGATACAAAGATTAAGCTTGGTGTTCATTCACTTCCAAGATTTAGTAGAGATACAACAGATAGAAATAGAACATCACCATTTGCTTTCACAGGTAATAAATTTGAATTTAGATCACTTGGTTCAGCAAATAGTATCGCATGTTGTAACATTATGCTTAACGCAGCAGTTGCAGAAAGCTTAAATCAGTATGCTAATGAACTTGAAAAGGCAGATAACTTTGAAGATGCACTTCATGAACTTATTAAGAGAGTTATCACAGAACATCAGAGAATCCTCTTTGATGGTAACGGATATAGTGATGAATGGGTTAAGGAAGCAACAGAAGTTAGAGGGCTTTCAAATCTTAAGACAACAGCTGATGCAATGCCAAAACTTCTTGATAAGAAGAATGTTGAAATGTTAATTAAGCATAAGGTATTTAATGAAGCTGAAATTCAGTCAAGATGCGAGATTATGCTTGAGAATTATGTTAAGACAATTAACATTGAAGGTCTTACAATGGTTGATATGGTAAGAAAGAATTACTTACCAGCAATTGAAAGATACTTATATAGACTTGCTCAGACTACATCACTTATGAAGTCAGTTAGCAGCAATGTTAAATGTAATTATGAAGTATCTACAATGGAAAGACTTTCAGAACTTACAGATCACATTTTAGAATCTGTAACAGAACTTGAGGAATCACTTGCTAAATTTAAAGAACTTGAAGATGTATTCAAATCATCAGCATTTGTTAGAGATGACATGCTTCCTAAGATGGAAACACTTAGAACATATGTTGATGAAGCTGAAATGCTTACATCTGAAAGAGATTGGCCATTCCCAAGTTATGGTGAATTATTATTCAGTGTTAAATAGTTTTAAGGTTAATTCATAGTTTTTAAGATTACATAGATATAAAGAAATTAAGCAAAGGCGCTTTGAGTAGTACTCGAAGTGCCTTATTTTTAAGGAAATATTAGGTATAGAATTTAAGGAAATGATTTAAAAAAAGAATTATTAAGATCGGAGGAAAGCATATGAAAGATGTTTTAGAACTCGTCAATGGACAATTATTTGCTGTATGGTTTTTAATTGGTGCAGCGTTAGTATTTTGGATGCAGGCTGGATTTGCGATGGTTGAAACTGGTTTTACTAGAGCAAAGAATGCAGGTAACATCATCATGAAGAACTTAATGGACTTCTGTATTGGATGTGTAGTATTTATCTTAATTGGTTTTGGATTATTATTAGGTAAAGATTTAGCAGGATTTATTGGAAAACCTGGATTTGATATTTTTACAAATTATAAAAATTTTGATTGGTCTAATTTTGTATTTAACTTGGTATTCTGTGCTACAACAGCAACAATCGTATCAGGTGCCATGGCTGAAAGAACTAAGTTCTTAAGCTACTGTGTATACTCAGGAGTTATTTCAGCACTTGTTTATCCAATCGAAGCTCACTGGATATGGGGCGGCGGCTGGTTAGCTGAAATGGGATTTCATGATTTCGCAGGATCATGTGCAATTCACATGGTTGGTGGTATCTCAGCATTAGTTGGTGCAACAATTGTTGGAGCTAGAATTGGTAAATTTGAACGTGATAAGAACGGTAAAGTAACAAAAGTAAATGCTTTCCCAGGTCATAACTTAGTAATCGGTGCTTTAGGTGTATTTATTCTTTGGCTCGGTTGGTACGGATTTAACGGAGCTGCTTGTACATCAGTTGAACAGTTAGCATCAGTATTTGTTACAACAACAATCGCTCCTTCAATTGCAACATTTGTATGTATGGTATTTACATGGATTAAATACGGAAAACCTGATGTTTCAATGTGTTTAAATGCATCACTTGCAGGTCTTGTAGCAATTACAGCAGGTTGTGATGTTACAGATGCAACAGGTGCAATCATAATTGGTGCGGTAGCAGGTGTGTTAGTAGTATTTGGAGTATGGTTCCTCGATTATGTACTTAGAATCGACGATCCAGTTGGTGCAGTTGCAGTACATATGATGAACGGTATTTGGGGAACAATTGCAGTTGGTTTATTTGCAACAAAGACAGCACCAGATAGTGAACTTGAAGGTTTATTCTATGGTGGTGGTGTTACACTTCTTAAATATCAGGTAATTGGTGTTGTTTCAGTAGCAGCATGGACAGTAGTTACAATGTTTATTGTATTCTCAGTAATTAAAGCAATCTTCGGTCTTAGAGTTTCAGAAGAAGAAGAACTTGAAGGTTTAGATAGTACAGAACATGGTCTTTCATCTGCATATTCAGGATTCTCAATTATGGATATGTCTGATGCAACATTGATTGAAAATGAAAACACAAGTCTTGGTGTTGCTGAATATGAAGAAGCTTCAGAAGCTAAGAAGAATGCTTCAGTTCCAGTAGTAAATACAGTTGGTGATATGACTTCAGCAGGAATTCCTGATTCAGGAATTTATAAAGTAGTTATCATTACAAAACTTTCAAGATATGACAAGATTAAGAAAGCTCTTAACAACTTAGGTGTTACAGGTATTACAGTAACACAGGTTAGTGGTTGTGGTATCCAGAAGGGTTCTGGTGAAAGATATCGTGGTGTTGAAATGGACGTTACATTACTTCCTAAGATTAAACTTGAAGTAGTAGTAAGTAAGATTCCAGTTGACAGCGTTATAGAAACAGCTAAGAAAACTCTTTATACTGGTAAGATTGGCGATGGTAAAGTATTCGTATATCCAGTAAGCAGAGTTGTTAAGATTAGAACTGGCGAAGAAAACTACGCAGCATTACAGGATGTTGAATAATCATAAGGATGATTGTTCAATAAAGAGTGATAGTAGCTCTTTACTACTAAGTGTTATCGAAAAGCAGAGTTTGTGTTGGCATAGTTTTACATACTTTGTTTTTCAATGGCACATAGTTTAGTGAAAGTTATTGTGATAAAAACATGATAAGTAAGTAGAGTTTGCGTTATGCTAACTTTACTTGCTTTGATTGTGTTTATAAATACTATAAAAAATAAGAGGAAAAAATATGTTTAAAGAATGTAGTTTGAATGACTTATCAAAAATGGACATAAGTGAAACAGAAATCAAGAATGATAAGCTTCATGAAGAGTGTGGTGTCTTTGGCATTTATTCACCATCTGGTGGAGAAGTTTCAAAGGATGTCTATTATGGACTTATAGCTCTTCAACATAGGGGACAGGAAGCATGTGGAATTGCCGTTTCTGATACTAGTGGTGAAAAGGGTAATTTAAAACTTAAAAAGGACATGGGTCTTGTAAGTGAAGTTTTTCATAAGGAAGATTTTAGTAATTTAAAAGGAAATATTGGAGTCGGGCATGTAAGATATTCAACGACTGGTGGTAGTGTTGTTGAGAATGCTCAGCCTATAGCAATGAATTACATAAAAGGAAGTTTAGCGCTTGTTCATAATGGAAATATTGTTAATGCCAATGAGCTTAAAGAGAAGCAAATGTATAGAGGTCTTGCTCATTATACTACTACTGATTCAGAGGTTTTAGCATATGAAATTATTGGTGACAGAGTTAATAGTGGTAGCATTGAGGAAGCGATAAAGAAAAGTGCTTCTAAATTAAAGGGTGGATTTGCTGTGGTTGTAATGAGTCCAAGAAAGTTGGTGGGAATCAGAGATCCATTTGGTATTAAACCATTAGTTTTAGGAGTTAAGAATAATTTCGTTGATGGAAAAGGTGAACAGGGTAGTCTTTTTGATAATGAAAAATTTGATAAGCATAATACTTATATTTTAGCATCTGAGAGTTCTGCTATAAGAGCTGTTGGAGGTAAGGTTATAAGGGATATTAAACCTGGTGAAATTATAAGTATTACAAGTAAGGGCATAACATCTGATTATGATTTATGTCAGGAGAAAAAAGCTCATTGCATCTTTGAATATATTTATTTTGCAAGAAATGATTCTGTTATGGATGGAATTGCAATTCATACTGCAAGGGAAATGGCAGGAAGAGCACTTGCAAGAAAGAGTAAGGTAGATGCTGATATAGTAGTCGGCGTACCTGAATCTGGAATACCTGCAGCAATGGGGTATTCAAAGGAAGCTAATATACCATATGTACAAGCGTTTTATAAAAATTCATATATTGGAAGAAGTTTTATAAAACCTACGGATGAAGAGAGAAGAGATGCAGTACATATGAAGTTGAGTGTATTAGAGGATGAAGTAAAGGATAAGAATATTGTTATCATAGATGATTCAATTGTAAGAGGAACAACTATGAAGCAACTTATTATTATGTTAAAACAGGCAGGAGCTAAGGCAGTACATGTACGAATTAGTTCGCCACCGTTTTTATATCCTTGCTACTATGGTACAGATGTACCAACATCAAAACAGCTTATAGCATCAAAGCATTCTAATGAAGATGTAAGAAAAAACATTGGTGCTGATTCACTTGAATATTTAAGCATTGAGGATTTTAAATACATGGTTGGTGATTTACAAATCTGTAAGGCTTGTTTTAATAACGATTATCCGGTATAGGAAAGAATGAGAGGAACTATATGAATAAATTAATGAATGAAATAGAGCAAAAAGGTTTATATAATCAAAATTTTGAGCATGACAATTGTGGTATAGGTGCAATTGTTAATATAAAAGGTAAAGCAAACCATGCACTTGTTGAAGATGCGTTAAGTATAGTAGAGAATCTTGAACATAGAGCAGGTAAGGATGCTGAAGGTAAAACTGGTGATGGCGTTGGTATTTTAACACAGATTCCACATAAGTATTTTAAAAAGATTTTAAAGAAGGAAGGTGTTAATCTTCCTAATAAAAGAGGATATGCTGTTGGTATGTTTTTCTTTCCACAAAATGACCTTGAAAGAAAACAGGCTAAGACAATGTTTGAAATCATTGTTAAAAAGGAAGGTTTTAATATCTTAGCTTGGAGAAAAGTTGAGGTATGTCCTAATGTACTTGGTAGCAAGGCTCTTGAGTGTATGCCAGTTATTGCACAGGTATTTATTGAAAGACCTGAAGGATTTGATACAGACTTAGATTTTGATAGAAAGTTATATGTTATAAGAAGAGAGTTTGAACAGAGTAATGTAAATACTTACGTTCCTTCATTATCATGTAGAACAATAGTATATAAGGGTATGTTCTTAGTTGGACAGTTACGTACATTCTTTAAGGATTTAATGGATAGTGATTATGAATCTTCAATTGCAATGGTTCATTCTAGATTTTCAACTAACACAAATCCAAGTTGGAATCGTGCTCATCCTAATAGATTTATGGTTCATAATGGTGAAATTAATACTATTAAGGGTAACGCTGATAAGATGATTGCAAGAGAAGAAACAATGCATTCTAAGTTATTTAATGAAGAAGACATGACAAAGGTATTACCTGTTATTTCATCAAGTGGATCTGACTCAGCTATGCTTGATAATACTTTAGAATTTCTTGTTATGAGTGGAATGGATTTACCACTTGCAGCAATGATTGCTATTCCAGAACCATGGTCACATAATGAGACATTATCACAGGAAGAAAGAGATTTCTATCAGTATTATGCAACAATGATGGAACCTTGGGATGGTCCTGCATCAATCATGTTATCAGATGGTGATATCATGTGTGCAATCCTTGATAGAAATGGCCTTCGTCCATCAAGATATTATATTACAGATGATGACAGACTTATTCTTTCATCAGAAGTTGGTGTGTTAAAGATTGATGAAGAACATATCATTAAGAAAGAAAGACTTCATCCAGGTAAAATGCTTTTAGTAAATACTGTTGAAGGTAGAATTTACAGTGATGAAGAAGTTAAGGAAAAATATGCTCATAAGAATCCATATGGTGAATGGCTTGACATGAGTTTACTTGAACTTAAGAATATAAAAATTCCAAATGAGAAGGTTGTTTCTTATACAAGAGAAGAAAGAAAGAAACTTCAGAAAGCATTTGGTTATACATATGAAAACTATTATGAAGGTATTAAGAATATGGCCATGAATGGTACTGAAAGTATAGGTTCAATGGGTGTTGATACTCCTATTGCTGCACTTTCAAATGAATACCAGCCATTATTTTATTACTTTAAGCAGTTATTTGCTCAGGTTACAAATCCACCTATCGATGCACAGAGAGAAAAGATTGTAACACGTACAACAGTTTATGTTGGTAAGAATGGTAATCTTTTAGAAGAAGATGCAAATAATTGTAGAGTACTTAAGATTCATAATCCTATTTTATCTGATCTTGATATGTTAAAAATCAAGAACATGAATAAGGATGGAATTAAGGCAGCTAAGGTTTCACTTCTTTACTATAAGAGTACTCCAATGAAGAGAGTTTTAGATCATCTTTTTGTTGAAGTTGATAAGGCATATAAGGAAGGAGCAAATATCTTAGTTCTTTCAGATAGAGGTGTTGATGAAAACCATGTTGCAATACCTTCATTATTAGCAGTTTCGGCAGTTCATAAGCATTTGGTAGAAACTAAGAAGTGTACAGCAATGTCAATCGTACTTGAATCAGGTGAACCTAGAGAAGTACATCACTTTGCAACACTTTTAGGTTATGGTGCATCTGCAATTAATCCATATCTTGCACATTCAACAATTGAGGAAATAATTGAGGATGGATTACTTGGTAAGGACTATTATGCAGCAGTAGAAGATTATGATGAAGCAATTTTACAGGGTATTGTAAAGATTGCATCTAAGATGGGTATTTCAACAATTCAGTCATACCAAGGTAGTAAGATTTTTGAAGCAATTGGTATTTCAAAAGAATTAATAGATGAATATTTCCCAGGTACAGTTAGTAGAGTAGATGGTATTACTCTTGACGGTATCGCAGAGAATATTGATAAACAACATAGCAAGGCATTTGATCCATTGGGACTTAGTAGCAATTTGGAACTAACTGAACTTGGTCGTCATAAGATGAGAGCTCAGGGTGAAACACATAGATATAATCCTAGAACAATTCATATGTTACAGACATCAACAAGAGAAGGTGATTTTGATAAATTCCTTCAGTATACACAGATGGTTGATGATGAAAAAACAGGATATATTAGAAGCCTTTTAGATTTCAATTTCGCTGATAAGGAAATTCCATTAGATGAAGTTGAAAGTGAAGAAGAAATTGTTAAGAGATTTAAAACAGGTGCTATGTCATATGGTTCAATTTCAGAAGAGGCACATACAACTTTAGCAATAGCAATGAATCATTTACATGGTAAATCAAATAGTGGTGAAGGTGGAGAAAGTGATGAAAGAATCGCTTCTGCTGGAACTAAGAATGATAGAAGTTCTGCAATTAAGCAGGTAGCTAGTGGTAGATTTGGTGTTACAAGTACATATCTTGTTTCAGCTAAAGAAATCCAGATTAAGATGGCACAGGGGGCAAAACCTGGTGAAGGTGGACACCTTCCTGGGAAGAAAGTATATCCTTGGGTTGCTAAGACTAGACATTCAACACCAGGTGTAAGTCTTATTTCACCACCACCACATCATGATATTTATTCAATTGAAGATTTAGCACAGCTTATATATGACTTAAAGAATGCTAATAAATATGCAAGAATTTCAGTTAAACTTGTTTCAGAAGCTGGTGTTGGTACAGTTGCAGCAGGTGTTGCAAAGGCAGGTGCTCAGGTAATCTTAGTTTCAGGTTATGATGGAGGTACAGGTGCTGCACCACTTAGCTCAATTCATAACGCAGGTCTTCCATGGGAGATGGGTCTTGCAGAAACACATCAGACACTTGTAGCAAATGGTTTAAGAAACCAGGTTGTTATTGAAACAGATGGTAAGCTTATGAGTGGTAGAGATGTTGCTATCGCAGCAATTCTTGGTGCTGAAGAATTTGGATTTGCTACAGCTCCACTTGTAACAATGGGATGTGCAATGATGAGAGTTTGTCAGAGTGATACATGTCCAATGGGTATTGCTACACAGAATCCTGAACTTAGAAAGAGATTCAGAGGTAAGCCAGAATACGTTGAAAACTTCATGATTTTCGTTGCTAGAGAATTAAGACAGTACATGGCAAAACTTGGTGTAAGAAAAGTTGATGAATTAATTGGTAGAACTGATCTTTTGAAAGTTAAGGATAACTTAAGTGGAAAAGAATCATTAATTAACCTTGATAAAGTTTTATATGACATGTCAAAGGTTGATAGAGAAGAACAGACATTCCATAGTGAAAAGGTTTATGATTTCAAACTTGATGAAACAAAGGACGAAGCAGTACTTCTTAAATCAAGCAAGATTCAAAAATCTATTAAAGATGGAAGTAAGAGCAAGATTGATATTGAACTTACAAATATAGATAGAACATTTGGTACATTACTTGGTGCTGAAATTACTAGAAACCATCCAGAAGGACTTACAGAAGATACAATTAAGATTAATTGTAAGGGTTCTGGCGGACAGAGTTTTGGCGCATTTATTCCTAAGGGCTTAACACTTGATTTAACAGGTGATAGTAATGACTACCTAGGTAAGGGCTTATCTGGTGGTAAGATTATAGTTAAAGCTCCAGCAAATGCTAAGTATAATCCAGATGAAAATATTATTATCGGTAACGTTGCATTATATGGTGCAACATCTGGTGAATGTTATATATCAGGTATGGCAGGTGAAAGATTCGCTATAAGAAATTCTGGCGTATCAGCTGTTGTAGAAGGTGTTGGTGAACACGGATGTGAATATATGACTGGTGGTAAGGTTGTTATTCTTGGTGAGACTGGCAAAAACTTCGCAGCAGGTATGAGTGGCGGAATAGCTTATGTTCTTGATGAAGAGAATAAACTTTATAAGAACCTTAATAAAGAAATGGTTAGCATGGAAAAAATTGAAAATAAGGCTGACTATGATGGACTTAAAGAAATGATTGAAAAACATGTTCGCTATACAGGTTCAAAGAAGGGTAAGAAGATACTTGATAATTTTGATGAATATATTGATCATTTCAAGAAAGTTATTCCTGTAGATTATAAAGAAATTCTTAGACTTATTGCAGAATTTGAAGAACAGGGTATGAAGTTAGAAGATGCTCAGATTGAAGCGTTTACAAAATTTGTAGGATAGATTAGATAGTATTAAATTACTACTAAGTGATAGCCATAAGAAAGATTTTTTGGCAAAGGATAGGAGGAATTATGGGTAAACAAACCGGATTTTTAGAATATGAAAGAGTAGATGGCCCTGTTGTTAGTGAAGCAGAGCGTATAAAGAATTTTGATGAATTTCATGGATTACAGAATATAAATAAGCAGCAAATACAAGCTGCAAGATGTATGAATTGTGGAACACCATTCTGCCAGGCTGGTACAATTATAGCCGGCATGGCAGTGGGATGCCCACTTAATAATCTTGTTCCTGAACTTAATGATTTAGTATATCAGGGATGTTTTGAACAGGCATATAGAAGACTTGAGATGACAAATAGTTTTCCAGAGTTTACTTCAAGAGTTTGTCCAGCACTTTGTGAACATGCTTGTACTTGTTCGCTTGATGGAGAGGCAGTTTCAACTAAGGAAAATGAAAAGACTGTAATTGAGTATGCATTCGAGCATAATCTTGTTAAGGAAGTTAAACCAGAATACAGAACAGGTAAAAAGGTTGCTGTTATTGGTAGTGGTCCTTCAGGGCTTGCTTGTGCGCAGCTTCTTAATAGCCGTGGACATGTAGTAACAGTTTATGAAAGAAATGATAGAGTGGGCGGATTACTTAGATATGGTATTCCTAATATGAAACTTGATAAAAAGATTATTGATAGAAGAATTAAACTTATGGAAGATGTAGGTATTAAGTTTATTGTTAATGCGAATGTATCTACTAAAAATGAAAAGAAAGAAGTTGCTTGTGCACATGTTGTAAGTGATAAAGTTAAAAACATTGATGCAAAAGAGATTTTAAATGAATATGATGCTGTTGTTTTAGCTTGTGGTGCTTCTAATCCAAGAGATATTAATGTGACAGGTAGAGATGCAAAGGGAATATATTTCGCTGTTGATTTCCTTTCAAAAGTAACAAAGAGTTTAGAAGATAGCAATTATGAAAAGTTCCCATTTGAACTTGCAAAAGATAAGAATGTAATTGTTATAGGTGGCGGTGATACAGGTAATGACTGTGTTGGTACATCGATTCGTCTAGGAGCAAAATCAGTAACACAGCTTGAAATGATGCCTTGTCCGCCAACAGAGAGACTTGAATCAAATCCATGGCCAGAATGGCCAAAGGTTTTAAAAACTGATTATGGCCAGGAAGAAGCTATATATAAGTTTGGTAATGATCCTAGAGTTTATCAGACAACGGTTAAAGAATTTATTAAGGATAAGAAAGGTAATCTTAAAAGTGTAATTACTGTAAATGTTGCGTTTAAGAAAGATAAGAAAACGGGATGTATGGTAATGAAAGAGGTTTCCGGAAGTGAGAAAGAAATTAAGGCTGAATTAGTATTAATCGCTGCAGGGTTCTTAGGAAGTGAAGAATACGTTACTAAGGCATGTGGAGTTGAAACTAATGAAAGAACTAACGTAAAAACAGCTGAAGGTTCTTTTGAAACTTCAAAGAAAGGTGTGTATGTTGTAGGTGACATGCATAGTGGTCAGTCATTAGTTGTTAGAGCTATTGCAGAAGGTAGAAAAGCAGCTAAGCAGATTGATTATGACTTAATGGGATATACTAATTTATAAGATTATTGATAATCACATTTATTTGAAGATTTATACATTTGCTCACTTAGTAGTTAAATGCTACTAAGTGGGAGACAAGAAAGATTCTTATATGAAGAATCTCTGACTCTTTTTTAAAATGCGGAGGAGTTCCCTAAAGTTGATTAGGGTGATTAAAGGAGGAAATATGACTAAGTATATATTTGTTACAGGTGGAGTAGTATCAGGATTAGGAAAGGGAATTACAGCAGCATCTCTAGGAAGATTATTAAAGATGCGTGGACTTAAGGTGGCAGCACAAAAATTAGATCCATATATTAATGTTGACCCTGGAACAATGAGTCCATATCAGCATGGTGAAGTTTATGTAACAGAAGATGGTGCAGAAACTGACCTTGACCTTGGACATTATGAAAGATTCATTGATGAAGATTTAAATAAGTATTCTAACCTTACATCAGGTAAGGTATACTGGAATGTACTTAATAAAGAGCGTAGGGGCGAATATTTAGGTTCAACAGTTCAGGTTATTCCACATATTACAAACGAGATTAAGGAGTTTGTATATAGAGTTGGTAATGAAACTGATGCAGATGTTGTTATAACAGAAATCGGTGGAACAATTGGTGATATCGAAAGTCAGCCATTTATTGAGGCTGTAAGACAGATTTCACTTGAAGTTGGTAAGACAAATAGTTTGTTTATTCATGTAACATTAGTACCATTCCTTAAAGGTTCTGATGAACATAAGACAAAACCAACACAGCATTCAGTAAAAGAACTTCAAGGTATGGGAGTTAGTCCAAATATTGTAGTTTTAAGATGTGATGAACCACTAGAAGAATCAATATTTAAGAAGATTTCTATGTTTTGTAATGTTAAAGAAGATTGCGTAATTGAAAACATTACTCTTGATAGTTTATATGAAGCACCAATTATGTTAGAAGATGCTGGATTAGCAAATGTCGTATGCCGTGAACTTGAGCTTAACTGCGCTAGACCAAATCTTGGTGAATGGAAAGACTTAGTCGATAGAATAGAAAATAGAACTAAAGATGTAACTATTGGATTAGTTGGAAAATATGTACAGTTACATGATGCATATCTTTCTGTTGTTGAAGCACTTAATCACGCAGGATTTGCTAATAATGCACATGTAAATATAGAATGGATTGATTCAGAAGAATTAAACGAAGATAACTATAAGGAAAAACTTAGTAAGGTAAGTGGTATTATTGTGCCAGGTGGATTTGGTGATAGAGGTATAGAAGGAATGATTCTTTCAGCTAGATATGCTAGAGAAGAAAAGATACCGTATCTTGGAATATGTCTTGGTATGCAGATTGCTGTTATTGAATATGCAAGAGATGTTGCAGGAATTACTGATGCGTGTTCAGGAGAATTTCATGATCCATCAAATAACAGAGTAATTGACTTTATGCAAGGTCAGTCAGATGACATCAATAAAGGTGGTACATTAAGACTTGGAAGTTATCCATGTGCCATTAAAGAATTAACTATGATGAAAGAGTGTTATGGTGAAGAATTGATTCATGAACGTCATAGACATAGATATGAGTTTAATAATGATTTTAGAGATGTTTTAACAGAGAATGGACTTGTGATTTCTGGACTTTCACCAGATGGCCAATTAGTTGAAACTGTTGAAGTAAAGGATCATCCTTTCTTTGTAGGTGTACAGTTCCATCCTGAATTTAAGTCAAGACCAAACCGTCCACACCCACTCTTTAACAAATTCGTTGAAAGCTCGTTGAAATAATTAATCAATAAAGATTGTTGCTTGTATGGACGATTCCATATATAATTATATTCAAAGCATACATAAATTACTTGCTATGCGAATATATATTATCTAGCTGGGACCATCGCGGGTCTCTACACTTAGTGAGAAAGAGGTTTACCACTTTCGAACTTAGTGTGGCTAGGGGTACCCGCAATGTGCGAGAGCAGTGTCCAAGATAGATAATATATATTTGCATAGCAGGAAACTGTGTATATTGCTTTGAATATAATAACAATAATGGAGGAAGATTTATGGCAGTAGTTAAGGTAGATAAAACAAATTTTGATGAAGTGGTGTTGAATAATGATAAGCCAGTGATTGTTGACTTCTGGGCATCATGGTGTGGACCATGTAAGATGTTATCACCAGTTATGGAAGAAGTAGCAGCAGAGAACGATACATTTGTTGTAGCAAGTTTAAATGTAGATGATAGTATGGATATTGCACAAGAATATGCAATAACTAATATTCCATGTCTTGTTGTTTTTAAGGACGGAGCAGAAGTTAACAGATCAATTGGAGTTATTTCTAAAGAGGAAATTGTAGCTTTAGTATAAAAAAATTTAGTTTCTAATAATAGACTATTTTAAGCCACCAATTTTTATTGGTGGCTTAATGTGCTTTAAAAACGTATAAAATTGGAAAATATTAGATTTGACATAGTTTTTTTGCTGTGCTATAATCCACTTTTGTAGACTAGAAACTAAGTATTTTCATGTTCGATAATTAGATATTTAGTTTTGTGTGGACACACTCGATTTTTTATTTTTTATGTGTGGTTAAATTGTCGGTGAATAAAAAATATGAGGGGATATCCATGAGTAAAGATTTTATTTTAAAATTTCAAAGGAGTTTAATAATAGGCATCGGTGTTGTGTTAGCGTTTGTGTTTTGGCTAATGCATGTATCTCAATATGGTATTTTTAACGACTTTTATTTAATTTTAATATATAATGTCGTTATCCTTGTTTTGTGGATGTTATTTGCTGCTAGTAGATGCGTTACAAAAAAGATGGATGATAAGATTAATTCTATTTTTGAGATTATGATTGCTGGGGAGATATTTTTCTTTATATATGCCCAGTTACGTGTATGTTATGACGATGCAGATTATTTGATAGCAATTCCTATAATTGCCGCGGGACTTTCAGTTTTATGGTTATATGCTGGTAATAAATTATCTGTTAATAGATTGCTTGTTACATTTATGTTCTCGCTCTTAGCACTTCTATTAGTTAGTGGAGCAGAGTACCATTTTGTATATTTATCTGGTGATACTCATAAAACTCATCATTTTAGTACAGATGATAATTATAAGAGATTTAAAAAGTTATATAATAAAGGTAGTGGAAAAGCATATATAATCGATAAGTATACTGATGATACATTAGTATTAAGAGATTTAAGAACTGATGAAAAGTCTTATCAGACATTTGATTCAAAAACAGATTATGATGATTTCATCCTTTATAATACGATGGGTAAGGATAATTATTTACCAGAAATTGGTGATAAATGTACATTTGATGATAAAGAAAGATGTATTCATTTTGAAATTGAAGAGGCAGCTATCACTAAAGAGCATAGACTTAAGGAAAACCATATATTCTATTATAGTATATGGGTAGGGGTTATGATTGCATTATGCTTGCTTTTTGGTATTGGCATAAGGACTGAAGTGGAAAAACCAATTCTTGATAATAAGAAGTTGGTAAATGAATGAAGTGAAGACGACAAAGAAGAAGTCGTCAAAGAAGCGGAAAAAGAAGAATTTGAGGTTGATGAAGAACCTAAAGATAATTATAATAAAAATAAGGAGTCGTAAGACTCCTTATTTTTATGTATAAAAACCAAATCTTTATAAATCTTTGTGGTGGAATTTCTTTTCACCACTAGCATAGTCAGCAACGATTTCTCCATCACCTTCAAGCTTATATTTATAAGTGATAAGACCGTCAAGACCTACAGGTCCTCTGGCATGAATCTTACCAGTACTAATTCCAACTTCTGCGCCGAATCCATATCTGAATCCATCAGCGAATCTAGTTGAAGCATTTACATATACGCTTGCTGAATCAACCATTGTTGTAAAGTAAGCAGCTCTATCTTTGTCTTCTGTAAGAATACAATCTGTATGATGTGAGCCATATGTATTAATATGTGTAACAGCTTCATTGATGTCTGAAACGAATTTGAGTGATACAATTAAATCATTGTACTCTGTACCAAATTCATCATCATGCATAACTTCAACATCAAATTCATTACCAAGTACTTCAGCAATATCTCTTGATCCACGTAGTTTTACATTAGCATCAATAAGTGCCTGTGCAATTGCCTTGATGTAGTTTTTATCAATCTTTCTGTTAAAGAGAATAGTTTCTACAGCGTTGCAAGCTGCTGCATACTGAATCTTAGAATCAACAATTACAGGAATTGATTTCTTTAAATCAAAGAATTCATCAACATAGATGTGGCAAATGCCGCTTGAATGTCCCATAACTGGAATCTTTGTATTCTCCATAATATAACGTACAAATGAATTAGATCCTCTTGGGATTAATAAATCAACGCTTTCATCACATGATAATAATTCATCGATTTCACTATGAGCTTCAGCCTGAAGTAAGCAGTTATCTGGAAGTCCTGAAGCAGAAGCAGCGTTTTTTATGATTTCAAAAAGTGTTCTGTTTGTATTAGTTGTTTCCTTGCCACCTTTAAGGATTGCACAGTTACCACTCTTTAAGCAAAGAGAAGAAATCTGAACAAGTGCATCAGGTCTAGCTTCAAATATAACACCAATAACTCCAAGTGGAACAGATACCTTGGTAAGAACAAAGTCCTTATCTAATTCTCTTTTTAAAAGTACCTTTCCTAATGGGTCTGGTAAATTAATTAAATCTTTGATACCTTGAATGGCATCGCGTAATTTAACGTCGTCAAATTTAAGTCTTTTAACAATTGAAGCAGCAATATTATTCTTTGCAGCTTCATCTAAATCAATTTTATTAGCAGCAAATATTGCGTCTTTTTGTTTTTCAAGTTCTTTTGCAATGTTTGCAAGTGCTTCGTTTCTCTGCTCAAGTGTAGTAGCAGCAAGAATTGGAGCAGCAAGTTTCATTGCTTTTGTTCTGTTTTTGATATCCATATAATCCCTTCTTTCTTTTTTTCCTTCCTTATCGTGAATATCTTTCTTCTTATGATAATGTATATGGTTTTAAACCAAGACATTGTAAAATATATAACTTATATTGAGTAAAATGTCAACAAAAAAATTTTTGTTATTTGTAGCAAATTCTTGTTATGTGTAGTTTTTTTATTGATAATTCATATGTTAAATTTGTTTTAAGAAATATTATAGAAAATAAAATTATGTTCAAAAAAGGCTTGATTTATAAGAGCTTTTAATTTGAAATTAATATTTGAGTACGTAATAATTTAGTAACAAATAGAAAAAATAGGTATTTACTGAGTAATGTGGTTTACATAAAACGGATTTACATTGCATTTTTAATGTGATATAATGTGCATGGTTAGGGAGATATATATTAGTGGATTAATTAAGAAATTTATAAGGGTATTGTATGTTTTATATTTAAGGTGGTAGGAGAGACATTATGAAACACATATACATAGTAATATCGCAAACAGAAACTGGGTTTGCAAAAACAATTAGAAAATTTGGTCATGTAAGATATAATCACGCTTCAATCGCACTTGATAAATCATTGTATCGTATGTATGGATTCGCTAGAACTGAACAATACGGATACTTATGTGCAAAGCTTGTAAGAGAAACAACTGATAGATTTATGGTTGGAGCTACTGATGGAATTCCGGTTGTTATTTTTGAAATTCCAGTAACGGACATTCAATATAAATGGGTGGAAGATGAGATTATCAGAATTAAAGATGATCCAACATATAGATATAATTTATTTTCTGTATTATCTTATCCAGTATTTAAGGGATTTTCATCATATAAATCATTTACATGCATAGAGTTTGTATTATATATACTACAGGAATTAGGTAAAGATTTTGATGAACCAATTGCAAAGTATACTCCAGATCAGTTACTTGAACTATTAAATAGTTACATATGTTTCGAGGGTGATCTTCTTAAGTACATGCCAGTATATACTAGAAGTGAAGATTATTTTAATCCAGTATCATTTAAATTACTTAAGGCATCAATTAAGGCATTTGGTATTATGTCTTATAGGTCATTAGGAACACTTAGAAGATATATACATAAAAAAATATCAGCATAGATAAAAATAAAGCAGATACAAAAGTATCTGCTTTATTTTTAATTAATATTTATGGACTTCTTTATCAAGATTTAAAAGGTTAAGTCTAAGTGCATTTGTTACGACACAGAAACTTGATAAACTCATTGCAGCAGCTCCAAACATAGGATTTAGTTTAAGTCCAAAGGCTGGATAGTAAACACCAGCTGCAAGAGGAATACCTATAATGTTATATATGAATGCCCAGAATAGATTTTCCTTAATGTTAGTCAAAGTTTTTCTGCTTAGAATAATTGCCTTTGCCACATCCAAAAGTGAATTTTTCATAAGAACAACATCCGCTGCATCAATTGCAATGTCTGTTCCAGCACCAATGGCAATTCCAGTATCAGCACTAGTAAGAGCAGGTGCATCATTAATTCCATCACCTACCATGGCAATATTTTTGTATTTATTCTTAAGTTCTTTTATGTGTTCTTCTTTTCCTGTAGGTAAGACACCGGAAATAACTTTATCTATATTACTTTTTGCAGCAATTGCTTTTGCAGTTTCTTCATTATCTCCAGTAATCATGACGCACTCAAGATTTAAGTTCTTTAAAGTATTAATAGCTTTTGCACTGTCTTCTTTAATAGTATCAGCAACAAGAATTACACCAAGTAGTTTATTATTTAGAGAAAAGAAAAGAGGTGTTTTTCCTTCGGCTGATAAATCTTTAATTCTATTTTTTATATCATCGCTAATAGGAGCAAATGCCTCTACATATTTTTGTTTCCCAGCGTGAATATCATTATCGCCGTCTTTTGCACTAAGGCCATTACCAACCTCAGTTATAAAATCAGTTAATTCATTTTTCGCTATGTTATTATTATTTGCGTAATCACATATTGCATGTGCTAAAGGATGCTCTGAATAGCTTTCAATTGAATAAGCATATTTAATTAATTCATCCTTACTAACTAAGCATTCAATTATATCTGTAACAACAGGAGTACCGTTAGTTATGGTGCCAGTTTTATCAAGAGCAACAATATTTGTATGTCCCATTTGCTCAAGTGATGTAGCATTTTTAAAAAGAATTCCGTGTTTAGCACCAACGCCACTACCTACCATAATTGCAACAGGCGTTGCTAAACCAAGGGCGCAAGGACAACTAATAACTAAAACAGAAATAGCTCTTGATAGTGAAAAACTAACAGAATATCCAGCAAATGACCATACAATAAATGTAATAATAGCAATTATAATTACACATGGAACAAATATAGCCGAAACCTTATCAGCAATTTTTGCAATTGGAGCCTTGCTTGAAGATGCATCACTTACCATTTGTATTATCTTTGAAAGAGTAGTATCTTTACCAACATTCGTTGCTTTACATTTAATAAATCCAGAAGTATTAGTCGTTCCCGAATACACAGTAGAGTCAACTGTTTTATCTACAGGAATGCTCTCGCCTGTAAGAGCCGATTCATCTAAACTAGCAAACCCTTCTAAAATTAGACCATCAACAGGGATGGCATCGCCGGCTTTTACAATGAAGATATCATCAACCTTAACATCCTTAATAGGAACACTAACTTCTTTATTATCTCTTATTACTAATGCTGTTTTAGGTGCAAGATTCATAAGTCCTTTTAACGCATTTGTAGTTTTTCCTTTTGAAATTGATTCAAGCATTTTCCCAATGGTGATTAATGTAAGAATCATTGCTGCGGATTCAAAATAGAAATCGTGAATTAGTTTATGAGCGCCGTGCATATCGCTACTTTGCTTCATTATAATTTGAATTAAAACGGCAATACTATAAACATATGAAGCTGATGATCCAAGAGCAACAAGAGTATCCATATTTGGAGACATATGAAGAATGCCCTTAAATCCATTAATAAAGAAATTTCTATTTATAATCATTATTATGCTAGCAAGAAGCATTTGTAATATGCCAATTGCAGCAGGATTGTTGGCAAATACTTTAGGTATCTTAAAATGAAACATTGTATGTCCCATTGAAAAGTACATAAGCACAAGCAAAAATCCAACAGATGATAATAATCTATTTTTTAATTTTTTTGTTTCTAATTGGTATGAGTCTAAATTGTTTTCATCGGATGAAGAAGACTTTTCATTAATTAATTTTGCACCATATCCTGCATCTTTAACAGCTTTAATAACATCTTTGCTATCAACATTACCTTCAACTGTCATAGAATTAGTAAGCAAGTTAACATTAACTTCATCAATCCCATCTAACTTACACACAGCTTTCTCAACTCTGGCCTGACAAGCCGCGCAACTCATCCCAGTCACCTTATATTTATCCATAAACTACCTCGAATGTATATTATCAGTTGTTTTATATTTTCTCATTTGTCAAATTAATATTATCTATCTGTGACTCAGCTCTCGCACATTGCGGGTACCCCTAGCCACACTAAGTTCGAAAGCATTCTCACTAAGTGTAGAGACCCGCGATGGTCCCCGATAGAGAATATAAAATTTGCCAAATGCTTACATATTAAAACAACTGATAATATACATTATACATTATAAATGGGAAAAAAAGATGAAATTATTTATCATTAAGGGAAAGGGTTAAGAAAAAGTTAATTTGCGTATAATTTGATTAGATGGTAGAATTAGATAGGATTGAATTGTAAAATGTGGGAAAGAGGATAGATATGAAGAAAGGTATTGTTATGGTGCTTTTGGTGTTACTAGGAGTTAGTAGTATAGCTTATGGATTATATGTTAGAAGAGCAGCATCAGGAACATCTTTTTTTATGGTGTGGATCTTGATGGGAATTGCATTGTGCTTTGTAGGAGTTTTGGCATATGTGGGTGTATTTGCTAAAATACCTAGTGTAGTTAAGGTGATAATTGGCGTGATGGTTACGCTTGGCTTAGTTATGTTAGTTGTAATTAATGGTTTGCTATTTTCGACATTTGCTAGTAAAGGAGATGACAATCTTGATTACTTAATTGTTCTTGGTGCACAGATGAAGAATAGCGGACCTAGTGTAGCGCTTAGATATAGACTTGATGCAACAATTGAATACATGGAAAAGAATAAGAATACTAAGTGCATTGTTTCAGGTGGACAGGGTTCTAATGAGCCTGTTTCTGAAGCAGAGGGCATGGAAAAGTATTTAATTGAGCATGGGATTGATGTTTCAAGAATTATTAAAGAAGATAAGTCAACAAGTACAAAGGAGAATTTTGATTTTTCAATGAAGGTTGTTGATTTAAAGGATAAGAAGGTTGGAATTGTAACTAATAATTTCCATACATACAGAGCTAGGGCGATTGCTAAAAAGTGTGGACTTGAGGATGTTAGTACAATTGCAGCAGGAAGTGTTAAAACATATCTTCCAAACAATATGTTTAGGGAAGATTTGGCATTTATAAAGGATTTCTTAGTTGGAAATATTTAAAGGTGAAGTTATCTAACTTATAAAAGGAGAAAGAAGAATATTATGGCAGAAACTAAAAAAAATGATTTGATGATTATGAAGAAAATTAAAATTTCAATTTTCATGTTTATATGTGCTTTGGTTTTGTGTTCGTTTACAAATGCGGAGAGTGCATATGCTGGAGAAACATACGTTATTAATAGTGGCGATGCTAAAGAGGCTAAGCATGTTCATAAAGTGTTATACAAGGGTAAGCCTATAACATTAAAACTTAAGGGAAATAAAGCTTTAGCTATTGGTAGAGTTAATAGTCTGGCGGTGAATTTAGCTAAAGCTAATAAGTATGGCGTTTGTTCAAAATTAAGTGTTGAGAATATTAAGGTAAATAAAAAAACAATTACCATTAAGTTTACTAAGGAAAATGCGAAACAGTATAGAGAAGTCATCTTATTATTAAAGAAGATGAAGAAGTTTTATCTTAATAAGAATGTTAAGTCTTTAAAGAGTAAATTAAAGTATTCAGAAAATTATGATAAATATGACTTTAGAAAGTCAGAGGATAATAGTGCTACACCTGAGCCAGGTACATATAGTGAAGGTGATAAGTTTGAAATCTACAACTTATATTATGGAGATGATAACAGTTTATTATCAATCACTTATTTTGTAGATAAGGGATATTATGATTTGGCTGATTATGGAAATTATTCCGATGACTTTGAAAATGGAAAGTATCTTGAATGTTTAAAGGATATAAAGAATTATTATTATACAACAGGTAGTAATGCTAAGCATTATAAAGTAGATCAGGCATATATTGATAGAATTAAGTTAGAATTAGAAACAGCAAATGCTTTAGTAGATGAAAAAGTAAAAACTGATAAGGCTAGCATTGATAATTTATCGGAGGATGCTGTTAAGTATTTAAAAGATAAGAGTTTAAAGGATGAATATATTGCATGCTCTAGAATTAAGAATAATGAATTTTGTGATGTAAGTGATGCTTTAAAGATATATATGATTTCAAAGTGTTTCGTATATGATGATGGAGCTAAGGAAAATTATAACCCATTTATCAAGTATGATTTGATTTATAGTGGCAGTGCAGGTGGCGTTGTTTATCATTATGATAGAAATCCTAATAAGTATTATTTTAAGGATTATTTCTATGAAGGTAACGATAGATTCTTCAGAACTCAGAAGAATGGTAAAGTTTCAACTGTCTTAAAGAAACTTAGAAAGGGCACATTAAAGGGTGTATGTCACGATTATACAACTGCTCAGGGTTATATCTATAGTTTATTAAATATTGAACACTATTATGGGTATTCAAAAATAGCAAATCATGCCATTTCTATTGTTAAGGCAAAGAATACTGATGGTAAGACATTTTGGGTTTACCAAAATTACAATATGTTAGGTGATGCTGACAAGACAGTTATGATTGATGGACTTTGTCTTAAGGGTAAACAGTATAGCGCAATAGGTTCAAAAAAGAAGAAACAAAAAATTATTAAAAAAACAAAATTCACAATGAGTGATATTAACTAAAAGCATTTGCGGATAGGTATAAAAAGTGTTGTTCTAATTATGTTAGAATGACACTTTTTTGCTTATATCAATAATTACTTTGCACTTGTGCTTTGATGGAAATTTTTATATAATATAACGTGAATGTTTAGGAAAAAAGGAGTAAAAGCTATGCCAAAAAGAACAGATATTAACAAAGTCCTTATTATTGGCTCTGGTCCTATTGTAATTGGTCAGGCGTGTGAGTTTGACTATTCAGGAACACAGGCATGTAAGGCACTCAAAAAGTTAGGGTATGAGATTGTACTTGTTAATTCAAATCCGGCTACTATCATGACAGATCCGGAGACAGCAGACGTTACTTATATTGAACCTCTTAATGTTAAGAGATTAGAGCAGATTATTGCTAAGGAAAGACCTGATGCATTGTTGCCAAACCTTGGTGGACAGTCAGGACTTAATCTTGCTTCAGAATTATATAAGGAAGGCATCTTAGATAAGTATAATGTTAAGGTTATCGGTGTTCAGGTTGATGCTATTGAAAGAGGCGAGGACCGTATCGAGTTTAAGAAGACTATGAATGAACTTGGTATTGAGATGGCAAGAAGTGAAGTTTCATATAGCGTTGAAGAAGCTTTAGAAATTGCCGACAGACTTGGTTATCCAGTTGTTTTACGTCCAGCATACACTATGGGTGGTGCCGGCGGCGGTCTCGTTTACAATAAAGAAGAATTAAAGACTGTTTGTGCAAGAGGTCTTCAGGCTTCACTTGTTGGACAGGTTTTAGTTGAAGAATCAATTCTTGGTTGGGAAGAATTAGAACTTGAAGTTGTAAGAGATAGCGAAGGCAACATGATTACAGTATGTTTCATTGAAAACATCGATCCACTTGGAGTTCATACAGGTGATTCATTCTGTTCAGCTCCAATGCTTACAATTTCAGAAGATGTTCAGAAAGAACTTCAGAGACAGGCATATGCTATTGTAGATAAAGTACAGGTTATCGGTGGAACTAACGTTCAGTTCGCTCATGACCCTGTAAGTGGAAGAATTATTGTAATTGAAATTAATCCACGTACATCACGTTCATCAGCACTTGCTTCTAAGGCAACAGGTTTCCCTATCGCTTTAGTTTCAGCAATGCTTGCAACAGGCCTTACACTTAAGGATATTCCTTGTGGCAAGTATGGAACACTTGATAAGTATGTTCCAGATGGTGATTACGTAGTTATTAAATTTGCTAGATGGGCATTTGAAAAATTCAAAGGCGTAGAAGATAAACTTGGTACTCAGATGAGAGCCGTTGGTGAAGTTATGAGTATCGGTAAGACCTACAAGGAAGCTTTCCAGAAAGCAATTAGAAGTTTAGAGACAGGTCGTTACGGTCTTGGTCATGCTAAGAACTTTGATCAGCTTTCAAAGGAAGAACTTTTAAATATGCTTATTACACCTTCTTCAGAAAGACACTTCGTAATGTACGAAGCTCTTAGAAAGGGTGCTACTGTAGATGAAATCTTTGAACTTACAAAGGTTAAACATTACTTCATTGAACAGATGAAGGAACTTGTTGAAGAAGAAGAGGAAATCTTAAAGAGCAAGGGTTCACTTCCAAGTGATGAACTTCTTACACAGGCTAAGAAGGATGGTTTTTCAGATAAGTATTTAAGCCAGTTGCTTGAAGTATCTGAGGATGAAATCAGAAATAAGAGAATTTCTCTTGGTGTTGTTGAAGCTTGGGAAGGTGTTCACGTAAGTGGTACAGAAGATAGTGCTTATTATTACTCAACATATAATGCAGATGATAAGTCTACTACAACTGATAATAAGAAGATTATGATTTTAGGTGGTGGTCCAAACCGTATCGGTCAGGGTATCGAGTTTGACTATTGTTGTGTACATGCAGCACTTGCACTTAAGAAGATGGGCTTTGAAACTATTATCGTTAACTGTAACCCTGAAACTGTTTCAACAGACTATGATACATCAGATAAATTATACTTTGAACCTCTTACACTTGAAGATGTTTTAAGTATTTACCATAAGGAAAAACCACTTGGTGTTATCGCTCAGTTCGGTGGTCAGACACCACTTAACTTAGCTGCAGATCTTGAAAAGAACGGAGTTAAGATTTTAGGTACATCTCCAGCAGTTATCGATCTTGCTGAAGATAGAGATTTATTCCGTGAAATGATGGATAAACTTGAAATTCCAATGCCAGAATCAGGAATGGCTACAACAGTTGATGAAGCTAAGGCTATTGCTAATAAGATTGGTTACCCAGTTATGGTTAGACCTTCTTACGTTCTTGGTGGTCGTGGAATGGAAGTTGTTTATGATGATGACGCTATGACAGACTATATGAATGCAGCTGTAGGTGTTACACCTGACAGACCAATTCTTATAGATAGATTCTTAAATCATGCTCTCGAATGCGAATCAGATGCTATTGCTGATGGTGAGCATGCATTTGTTCCAGCTGTTATGGAACATATCGAGCTAGCAGGTGTTCATTCAGGTGATAGTGCTTGTATTATTCCTTCAGTTCATATCTCAGAAGAGAATGTTAAGACTATTAAGGAATATACAAGAAAAATCGCTGAAGAGATGCATGTAAGAGGTCTTATGAATATGCAGTATGCCATTGAAAATGGTAAGGTATACGTTCTTGAAGCTAATCCAAGAGCTTCTCGTACAGTACCTCTTGTTTCAAAGGTATGTAACATTCGTATGGTACCTCTTGCTACAGAGATTATTACTTCTGAACTTACTGGTAAGGAATCACCAGTTGCTAAACTTAAGGAACAGAGCATTCCTTACTATGGTGTTAAGGAAGCAGCATTCCCATTTAATATGTTCCAGGAAGTTGACCCTGTACTCGGACCTGAAATGAGATCAACAGGTGAAGTACTTGGACTTTCAAAATCATATGGTGAAGCTTTCTTTAAGGCTCAGGAAGGTGTTGGTTCATTATTACCACTTGAAGGAACAGTATTAATTTCTGTAAACCGTAAGGATAAGGCAGAAGTTGTTGAAGTTGCTAAGTCATTTGCTGATAATGGATTTAAGATTCTTGCAACAGGTACAACATTTGATCTTATTACAGAAAGCGGAATTGAAGCTACTAAGATTAAGAAATTATATGAAGGCCGTCCAAATATTTTAGATGCTATTACTAATGGCGAAATTGACATTATTGTTAACTCACCAGTTGGTAAGGATAGTGTAAATGATGATTCATATCTTCGTAAGGCAGCTGTTAAGGCTAAGATTCCTTACATGACAACTATCGCAGCAGCTAAGGCAGCAATTGAAGGTATCGCTGCAGTTAAGAAGAATGGTAATGGAGAGATTAAGTCTCTTCAGGCATTACATTCTGAAATTAAGGATGCTGAATAATATAAATTAATGTACGGAGGTGTTTTTATGGACATTAAGAAAATAATTGAAGAAATCGTTGAGAAAATCAAAGGAGATAAGTCAATCGCTGACAAGTTCACATCTGATCCAGTAAAGACAGTTGAAGACCTTGCAGGTGTTGATTTACCAGATGGCGTTGTTGACCAGGTTGTTGAAGGCGTTAAGGCTAAACTTGGCGATGGTGGTGTTATCGGTGGTATCGTTGATAAAATCAAGGATATTTTCTAAGAATATATAGTTTACATAACTGAAGATATAGAGACATTGAGTTAGATTAGAAAATCTGATTTGATGTCTCTTTTATTTTGGATATTTAATAGTAATAGGGTTGTAAAAGGAGTATAATATAATTGTAGAATAATAAGTATAGCAGACATATACGTTTATAGTGTATTAGGATTTAAGGAGGATGTAATGAGAAATATTTTAAAAATATTTGGTAGTAGTCTTATTACTTTAATGCTTTTATCAACAGCAAATGTATATGCTAAAGATATAGATGTTAACAAAAAGAATTTTCCTGATGAAAAGTTTAGAAGTATAGTAAAGACATTTGATAAAAATAAAGATAATAAGCTTTCAAATAGTGAGATAAAAGAAGTTAAAAGTTTAAATGGAACTGTAGATTCATATGATGATGAGTACATACTTACTTTTCAATCTTTAAAGGGTTTGGAATACTTTTATAATTTGGAAAGTTTTAATTGTTGTACTGATGGCGTGAAAAAAATAGACTTAAGTTCAAATAAAAAAATAAAATCTATTATTATGGAAGATGCTACTGGATTAACTTCGATAAATATAAAAGAATGTAAAGATTTAAAAAATGTTTATTTGTGCTCGAATGATTTAAAGAATTTAGATGTAAGTCATAATGTAAAACTAGAGAGTCTTTCTGTATATGGAAAGATAGGTAGTGTGAATCTATCAAATAATAAAAAATTAAAAAAACTTGAATTAATTAATAATAATATTAAAACAATAGATTTAAAGAATAATACTGCACTTGAAGAATTAAACCTTGATGTGAATCCAATTGTAAATCTTGATATAAGCAAAAATAAAAATTTATATAAACTTAGTGTTCAGAATTGTAAATTGAGTAGTTTGAATCTAAGTAAAAATATAAAGCTTAGAAAAATCTTTTGTGGTGATGATATTTTTAACGCTTATTCGAATTATGATAAAACATATAATAGCATAAGGAATCTTGATTTAAGTCATAATAAAAAATTATTATATCTTTATTGTTCTGATAATAAAATTGAAAAATTAGACTTAAGTCATAATAAAAAACTTAAGGTGGTTTATGCTGAACGGAATAATATTAAAAAAATCAATTTGCGAAATTTAAGAAGTGTTAAAGAAATTATTTTAAATAATAACAAATTGAAAAAGATAAGTCTTAGTAGTTGTAAGAATCTAAAAGAACTTAAATGTGATAAGAATCTTTTAAAGAGTATTAATGTCAGAAGTTGTAAAAATTTGGAATGGCTTTCTGTATCAGGAAATGAATTAAGAAAACTTGATTTAAAGAATAACAAGAAACTTTCGCTTTTATTTTTTAATAATAATAAAAAAGACGTAAAATATTTAGATTTAACAAGTAATAAGGAAATGTTTAAGCTTTCTGTAAGAAATAGCAATCTTAAGAAGATTAATTTATTAGGATTAGAAAAACTATTTGAAGCTGATTTAAGAGGTAATAAAATAAGTAAACTTGACTTAAGTACAAACAAAGATATATATAGATTAAAGATATCTAAAAATAGTTTTAAGTATTTAGAACCAGGTTCATTTTTCCCAGCAGAAGATATAATGTATAGAATTAAGGATGATAATACTTTAGAAGTTTATTCACATAATCCAAGAGCTAAAAGACATATAGACATTAAGGATGAGATTAAGATTAAGGGAAAAATGATTAAGATTACATCTGTAGCGGATAATGCTTATGCTTATATTGAGGATAAAATTTTCAATGAAATAACAATAGGAAGCAATATTACAAGCATTGGGAAAGGAGCATTTACTAATTGTAAAAGGATTAAGAAGATTACAATAAAATCAAATAAAATTACTGACATTGGTGAAGGAGCATTTGCTGGATATAACAAGAATTTAGTTATAGAAGTGAATAAAGGCTATCTTGATTATTATAAGAATGTTTTAAAGGATGTATTTGATTTTAATGTAATTACAATTACAGAAATTTAGATTAATATATAAAAGAATCCATTTTGCGGGGGTTAGAGTTATGCAAAAAAAGAAAATAAGTATTTTATATCCAGATGGGGATATTGAAAAGTTTAATGAATTGCCAGATGTTACTATTCATGATTTGGCATTAGATAGTATCACAAAGAAACTAACTAAGGAACCAGAGGAGCAGCAACATATTTTAAGAATTATGTCGAGGATGAGTGGGGATCCTAGAGTTACAGATTTTAGATGCGGAGTTTTTGATGATATATATCATAATAAGGAAATGAGAAAGGATTTGATGGTAATTCTTGAAAAGATAAATTTTCTTAGAAGTTATGGTACATTTCGTCATGATTATGAGGAAAGTTCTAGTACATGGGATTTGCTCCATAGATTAGAAGAAATAAATGATTATATAGAGTGTGTTGAGGCTATGTCAAAGTGTCTTGAAGGTGTTGAGTTAAAGTCAGAAGGTTTGATTAAGTTAAAAGAATACGTTGATGGAATCTATAATGATAATGGATTTATTGAACTTAAGAAGGACATTAAGAATCTTCGTGCTACGACTAAGAATATTAAGAGTGTTACATTAGGGATTAATTTAAATTCAAGATTTGAGGCTTCAGAGATTGGAGTAGTATCTATTAATAGTAAGGCATTTACAAAGTCGGGTATTATTGATAATTTTCATGATAAGATTGTTACAAAGGAAGGGATTAAGCAGGATAATAAGTGGAATGGAGATTATAAGTTTACTACTTTTGACGTAGGTGATTCTAATACGGTAACAACAGGTGGAACTGGTAGTTTTTCAGGGATGATGGCAGCAAGGGCGAATCCTGTTATGGCGGCTTCAATGGCTAATGTTTCAAATGATATTCAGTCAAGAGAAGTTACTAAATACATGGATAAGATTACGAATAGACTTCTTGTTACCATAGTAAAGAAACTTAGAAGCGTTTTGACTAAGTATGTGACTATTACAATTACAGATATTACTGATTTGATTCCTGAATTTTTATATTATATAAGGTGGGCTGAATATATAGAAGCGTTGATTGAACAGGGCAATGTATTTAACAAGGCAAAGGTTGTAGGTGAAGGTGATGAATGTTTCATGGATGCAAAAGGACTTTATAATTTAAAACTTGCATCTTTCCAAACAGAGGAACATGAAAACATTGTTACTAATGATTTGGATTTTACAAGGGAGCATTTGGTTTACATTCTTACTGGAGCTAACAGAGGTGGTAAGACTACAATTACTCAGGCGGTTGGGCTTTTGTTTGTACTTGCTCAGGGGGGAATATATGTCCCTTGTGATGATTTTATATTTGCTCCAGTAGATAATATCTATACGCATTTTCCGGCTGATGAAGATAAGACAATGGATCTTGGTAGACTTGGAGAAGAGTGTAAGAGATTTAAGGAGATATATGAAAGAAGTACAAAGCAGAGTTTATTATTATTAAATGAGACGTTCTCAACTACTTCTTTTGAAGAAGGTTTTTATATTGCAAAGGATGCAGTGAAGGCCATTATAAGGAAGGGTGTTAGAACAATTTATAATACGCATATGCATAAACTTGCTTATGATATTGACGAAATAAATGCTGATTTTGAATATAAGGCAGCATCTCTAGTTGTTAAATCAGATGGTGGTAACAGATCATATAAAGTCGAAGTTGCACCACCACAGGGTATGTCATATGCTATGGATATAGCTAAAAAATATGGAGTTACTTATGATATGTTAATGGAACTTGGTAAGTAGATTATAAAATCGAAATTTGAGTTTGTTCTCAAATTTCGATTTTTTTTAAATAGTACTTGACATATTCGGTCTACAACTGTAAACTATACATAGGTTTACAGTTGTAGACTAATGGTGATTGATATTGCTTTTAGCATGCAGAGTGATGATATCACCTATCGGCCGAATAAAAAAGAATGGAGAATGATACGATGGAAGAATTATTATTAAGCGAAAGTGAGTATAAGTTAATGAATATAATATGGGATAATGCTCCTATTGAATCAGGTAAGCTTGTAAAACTATGTGAAGCTAATCTTACTTGGAAAAAATCAACGACATATACTATGCTTAAAAGATTATGTACTAAGAATATCGTTACTAATAAGGATTCTGTCGTTGAATATGTTATTCCAAGAGAAAAAGTACAGAAAGTAGAAAGTAAACATCTTATTGACAGAAGTTTTGGAGGATCTCTTCCAGCATTTGTTAGTGCCTTTTTAGGTGGTAGCAAGATTACTGAAGGAGAAGCTGATGAACTTATTGAATTGATTGAAAAATATAAGAATAATAATGAAAGATAAATAGTAATCCCCTTTACTAATATTGTTTTTTATGGAGAATAATATGAAAGATTTTTTTGATACTATAATTCAAATGAATATTTATGCAAGTATTGCTATTATATGCGTTATTTTATTAAGGTATATTTTTAAATCCATGCCTAAGAGATTTATCTGTTTATTATGGATTGTCGTAGCCGTAAGATTAGTTTGTCCATATAGTGGTGAATCAAACTTTAGTTTGTTGAATTTTAAATCAATATCTAGTTTTGTAGATAAATGTAAAGGTTCTAATTCTAAGGTTGAAAAAACAACTGATAATGAAACGACAGCTAGTAGTGGCAGTATATCTTTAAATAGAAGTAATACTGGTAGTGATAATGCTAATAGTGGTAAAAATTCTTCGCCTATTATGATGAAAAAATTATCAAGTGATTTTGGCTTTTCTTTGAAAAAAATAAACTATACTATTGTATGGCTTGTTGGAATGATGATGCTTTTATTACTTTATGTAGTTAATTATATAAGGATTTCTATTAGGTTAAAAAAGATTGATAAAACTGTTTGTGATGGTTATTTTGAATCTGAATATATAAATACACCATTTGCTGCAGGTATAATCAACCCTGATATTTATATACCAAAGGGTATTGAAGATGTTGAAAAAAGATACATTTTGTTACATGAAAAAGTACATATAAAGAATAAGGATTGTTTGATCAAAACTTTTGGTATGGTATTACGTTCGGTTAACTGGTTTAATCCACTAATATGGCTTGCTTACAAGTTGATGTGTGATGACCTTGAAATGAGATGTGACGAGGAAGTTATAAAGAGCATGGATGCTGATGTTGTGCAGGAATATTGCATTTCGATAGTTATGCATTCTATAGATTCGAAAGTTTCATATAAAATACCGGGTGTATGTTTTGCGAAAAAGAGTTTTGGTGGAATGGAGGTAAAAATGCGAATTAAAAATATGTTTTCAAAGAAAATATCTAAGTCTTTTGCTGTGGTTGCATTAGCAGCATCAGTTCTAACAGCGACTGCTTTATCAACTCAGGCTAAGACAGATGACAAAAAAGGTTCAGCAAATGAAACTGTGGTTAATACTCAAAACTCAGAAGAAGTAGAAACAAGTGTTGATACAGAGAATACTTCAAGTGAAGTATTAGAAAAATATGTTAAGGAATATCAGGATAATGGATATGTTTTATCAGAGGATTATAATGAAGGAGATACTGATATTTTCTTATTTGATAGTTTAACTAATAATAATGAATCAATTAACATTAAAATTTCTGATGAACAGTTTGATAGTTTAGATGCTTTTAAGGCAGGTTTTGATGAAATTGAGGGTACAGTTCTTAAATCAGAGTTTTCTGAAACAGATGATTGCTATGTGATGACAGAAAAAGATGATAAGTTAGGCTATTGTATGGAATATAAGTATTACAAAAATGATAATGTAATTGTTGTTTATTCTACAGGCTTACAGAATGGCGTTGGTTGATAATAGAATTTGATTTAAAAAGGGTTTGCGTATGTGCGCAAACTCTTTTTATATTGAAAATATGGAAATATAAGTTTATAATGGTAGGTGCGTGTTATCGCGGAATATAAGAATGGTTAGGAAGGAGAGCATGGCGAAATATAATCTAGAGTAGCTATGCGTAAGTAATTATGAGTAATTCACATGATGAAGTAGTTAAAAAGATGAGTTTTCAGACACAGGCAATTCATGGAGGTGTTGAAGCGGATCCTGCAACAGGAGCTATTGAACCATCAATTTACATGGCAAATAGTTTTGCGCTTCCTTATGATCCATCTTCAATGAACTGGTCAGCTTCTGAAGATAATATATATACAAGAAATGGTGGTGTTAACCAAGGAGCGCTTGAAAGAAGAATTGCAATGCTTCACGGAGCAGAGGATTGTGTAGCTTTAGCAAGTGGTGTCGCTGCACTTTCAGGTTTATTCTTCTCAAGATTAAAGAAGGGTGATCATGTTATATTCTCAACAGTAACATATGTTGCTACATATAGAATTTTTAATGAACTTTGGACAGAAAAGTGGGGCATTGAAACTTCAATTGTTGATTGTACAGATATTGAAAAGGTTAAGGCTGCAATTAAGCCTAATACAAAGCTTATTCATTTTGAAACACCTGGTAACCCTACACTTTGCATTTGCGACATTGAAGCAATTGTAAAACTTGCTCATGAGAATAACATTCAGGTTTCAGTTGATAATACATTCTCATCACCATATAATACAAAACCTTTTGAATTTGGCGTTGATTATGTTGTTGAGAGTCTTACAAAGTATATCAATGGTCATGGTGACTCAATGGGTGGTGCAATTTTAGGACCTAAGGCTGATATGGATAAGGTTAGATATGAATCACAGGTTAACATCGGTGGTGTAATCAGTCCATTTAATGCTTGGCTTATTCAAAGAGGTTGTCAGACATTCCCTCTTAGAATGCAGGTTCATAATGATAATGCATTATACGTTGCTAAGTGGCTTGAGAAACAGCCATGTGTAAGCTTTGTGGCTTACCCAGGTCTTCCATCATTTAAGGGACATGAACTTGCTAAAAAGCAGATGAAGCACGGCTTCGGTGGTGTTTTATCATTTGGTCTTAAGGGTGAACATGATTTATATAATAGAGTTGTTACTCATCTTAATGTGTTTACTTCAGCGGTTTCACTTGGTAATGCAGGAAGTCTTATTGTATTCCTAGGTGAAGATGATGAAAGAATGTATCTTTACCCTGAAGAATTCCATAATGGTTTTTATAGAGTAGCAATTGGTATTGAAGATAAAGATGATTTAGTTAATGACTTAAAACAAGCATTTGTTGCAGAAGGATTAGAAGTAGTTGATTAAGTAAATTATAAGTAAAAGGTGATTTATGTTTAACATGGATTACCTTTTATTTTTTTAGTAAAAAAAGTGAATATATGTTATAATATTTGTATTGGGGGGTGGAGTTTTAAGGTTTTGACAGGAGGATTATTATGGGTGAAAATAGTAGAGAAAAAGTAAGACACATATTAGCTGTTGGATATGAAAAAAACGAACGACCAAAGATATTTTCTAATTTCTACAAATTAGCACGTAATGATGGCAGAATAGTAATATCTATTGATACTAGCGATCTATTTAAAGATGTTTCAGAAATTGATGATATTTTGGTAGATGATTATTACTTCCAGTTCGATGAGGTTGAAGGTAAATCATATTTTTATATTCCTATAGACAGATTTGGTTGTGATAATCTATGCGAGATTATGAATTTAACAGAAGCGCAGAAAGATATTATGAAGATAATATATGATGTTGCTAAGGGTGAAAATTTAAAATTCGATGGCATTGATGATGTTAAGGATGTGCTTGATTATGCAGTTAAAAACGCAGCCAGTGTAGCTCCTAAGTATGGAAGAATTAACATGCTTGGTAAGGCGACATTTATTAAGGCAGTGGATGAGTTTAGTAAAACCCCAACAGGAAAGATTTTTAAAGAGTGTGATTTTGATATTGATGCTCTTTTTGATGTTGATAGTGATGATGGAATTACAATTATAAGATGTAAGGAATTATCTTTTAATGCACCATTATTTAAAAAGTGTATATTATGGTTATTAGATGAGATGAATCAGTTACATGAAGATGATGATAAAGAAACTAATATTTTTGTTTTGATTGAAAAATCTCATGAAGTATTTGCTGGGTTAGACCAGGAGTTTGATGCTAAGATGAAGACTGTATTAAATAGTCTATCAGATAAAGGAATACAGGTTTGTTTATCGGCACATTACATTACAGAAATTCCTGAAGAGATTGTACCTGATTTAGAATGTGTAGATGATGTTTATTCATACCTTACTGCACATGGTGTTGAGACAGTTAAGGAAGCACCAGGTTATGAGTATGATGTTGAAGGGATGATTGCAAAGATTAAAGCTGCAAGTGCTGAACATGATGAATACATAGCTGAACAGCGTGCAAATAAGAAGAAGAAAAAGAAGAAAAAGTCAAAGAGAGCTCAACAGCTTGAGGCTTTACAGAATGGACAGGATATTTCTTTAAGTAATAATGATAAAGAAGAAAGTGAAGAAGAATCGGAGAGTGAAGAAACATCTTCAGATTCTTTAATATAGAAGTTTTAGACATAAATATTTTAAACTGATATAAAAGGAGAAGTAAAATGATATTTGATGGAAAGATTTGGGTTGCTAATGATGATAAGGGTGAAAAGATTTTTTTAGATCCTAAGTATGCAAACAGACATGGACTTATAGCTGGTGCAACAGGTACTGGTAAAACAGTAACTGTTAAAGTGTTAGCAGAAAGTTTTTCAGAAATGGGTGTCCCAGTATTTTTAGCAGACGTTAAAGGCGACCTTGCTAGTATTGCTGATGCAGGAACTGAAAGTGAAAATATGAATGAACGTATTCAGAAATTTGGTCTTGCTGAAACAGGATTTAAATACCAGGAATATCCTGTAAGTCTATGGGATTTATATGGGCAGAAGGGTATTATGCTTAGAACAACTATTTCTGAGATGGGACCATTACTCTTATCAAGACTTATGGGACTTAATGATTTACAGAGTGATATTTTATCTATTGTATTTAAGATTGCTGATGATATGGATTTATTACTTGTTGATACAAAGGATCTTAAGGCGTTGCTTAATTATGTATCGGAGAATAACAAGGATTTTGAAATGCAGTATGGTAAGATGAGTCCTGCATCTATTTCGGCAATAGTAAGAGCTTTAGTTGCAATAGAGATTGCTGGTGGTGAACAGTTCTTTAATGAACCTTCACTTAACATTAGTGATTGGTTTACAGTTAATATGGAAGGAAAAGGTCTTATTAATGTATTAGATAGTGAAAGCCTTATTTCAGATGGAAAAATGTACTCAACTTTCCTTTTATGGTTATTATCAGAATTATTTGAAAATCTTCCTGAAGTTGGAGATTTAGATAAACCTAAGATGGTATTCTTCTTTGATGAAGCGCATCTTTTATTTAATGATGCACCTAAGGTTTTACTTGATAAGATTGAACAGGTTGTTAAGCTTATTAGAAGTAAGGGTGTTGGTATTTATTTCTGTACTCAGAATCCAAGCGATATTCCTGATGGAGTACTTGCTCAGCTTGGTAATAAGATTCAGCATGCACTTCATGCATATACACCTGCAGACCAGAAAGCAGTTAAGGCAGCAGCAGCTTCATTTAGAGAGAATACTGAGTTTGATACATATGAAACTATTATGGCTCTTGGTACTGGAGAAGCAGTTGTGTCATTCTTAGAGGAGGGTGGCGTTCCAGGTATTTGTAAGAAGGCTAGTATCTTACCACCTAAATCAAAGTTTGGTAGTATAGATGATACAAGAAGAGAAGCTCTTATTATGAGCAGTATATTATATAGTAAGTATTCTCAGAGTTATGATCCTGAATCTGCTTTTGAATTGTTAGGTAAGAAAGTTGAAGCTGATGCGCAGGCAGCTGAAGAAGCAAGACTTGAAGCTGAAGCAGCTAAGCAGGCTGAAAAGGAAGCAGCCGCAGCAGCTAAACAAGCTGAGAAAGATGCAGCAGCGGCAGCGAAAGCAGCAGCTAAGGAGAAAGAAAAAGAAGAGCGCGAGAAGAAAAAGGTTGCAGCTTCAGTTGGAAACACTGTTGCTGGTACTGTTGGAAGAGAGGCTGGAAAATCTGCACTTTCAGGATTTGGTAGTCTTGGTAAGAAGATTGGTGGTAATGCAGGTGCTGCTCTTGGAAGAGGTATATTTGCTACACTATTTAAGAAGTAAGAAAGAAAATATATTTATATGCAATATATAAAAATTTAATTAAAAAAATAATAATATTGTTTAAGATTAAGGGTGGTATTAAGCCACCCTTTTTGATATAATTGATATTTGGTGAAAGTTTTCTTTCACAGTTAGGGATTTATAATAAGAGGACTTAAATAATTATTATATCTGGAGGAAAAAAATGAGCGGATTATTTGGTGTTGTATCAAAAAAGAATTGTATAGTTGATGTGTTCTTTGGAACAGACTATCATTCACATCTTGGAACTAGAAGAGCAGGTATTGCAATGTTTGATGGTGAGAGATTTGACAGATCAATCCATAACATTGAAAATACACCTTTTAGAACTAAGTTTGACAAAGATGTTAAAGAGATGGAAGGTATTATGGGTATCGGTTGTATTTCTGATTATGAACCACAGCCACTTATCATACGTTCACATCATGGAACATTTGCTATTACTACTATTAGCAAGATTAATAATAAGGATGAAATTATTGAAGAAATCTATGCTAACGGAAATGTACATTTCCTTGAAATGAGTGGTGGCGAGATTAATTCTACAGAACTTGTTGCAACACTTATAAATCAGAAAGAAAATATCATTGATGGTATTAGATATGCTCTTGATAAGATAGATGGTTCATTAACTCTTATGGTTATGACACCAAAGGGAATATATGTAGGTCGTGATAATTATGGTCGTACACCTATGTTAATAGGTAAGAGAACAGATGAAGATGGTGATTCATATTGTGCTTCATTTGAAGATTTTGCTTATCAGAAACTTGATTATGAAAACTTTAAGGAACTTGCTCCTGGTGAAATTGATATTATTACACAGGATGGAGTTAAGGTATTATCAAATCCAGAAACAAAGATGAAGATTTGTACATTCCTTTGGGTTTATTATGGATATCCTTCAAGTTCATATGAAGGAGTTAACGTAGAAGAGATGCGTTATAGATGTGGTGCATGTCTTGCAAAGAGAGATGATGCAAAACCTGATATTGTAGCTGGTGTTCCTGATTCAGGTACAGCTCATGCTATTGGATATTCAAATCAGTCAGGTATTCCATTTACAAGACCATTTATTAAATATACACCAACATGGTCTCGTTCATTTATGCCAACAGCACAGAGCACTAGAAATATGGTTGCTAAGATGAAACTTATTGCTGTTACAGATTTAATTAAAGATAAGAAGTTATTATTAATAGATGATTCTATTGTTCGTGGAACACAGCTTCGTGAAACAACAGAATTCTTATATCAGAATGGTGCTAAGGAAGTTCATATAAGACCAGCCTGCCCACCACTTGTATATGGATGTAAGTACGTAAACTTCTCAAGATCAAATTCAGAAATGGATTTAATTACAAGAAGAGTAATTGCTCAGCTTGAGGGAACAACAGATGTTGCTGATGAAGTTCTTCAGAAATATACTGATCCAGATTCAAAAGAATATGAGGCAATGGTAGAAGAAATCAGAAAGCAGCTCAATTTCACATCGCTTAGATTTAACAGACTTGACGATATGTTAGAATCAGTAGGTATTGGTGCTGATAAGTTATGTACATATTGTTGGAATGGTAAAGAATAAAAAATATTAAGATAAATTATTAAAAAGATGGTAATAAATTAACGTTTGTTACCATCTTTTCTTTATTTTCGTAATAATTTGTTCATAATTTAATTGTATAAAATTACCTATAAATAACGAAAATGGTTAACATAAAAACGAACGTGACATACAAAATGCACAAAAAATGTAACTTTTCATCTTGAAAACTTGAAATTTTTCAAATATTTGGTATAGTATACATAGCGAAAAAATGTAACAATTTTGTAATAACTTTACGGGTGAATGAAATTCATGAGGGATGAACGTAAAGGTAAAAGAAAGGAATTATAAAACAATTCTTACTTACGGTAATGATTATTTCATTATTAAGGGTATTAATTGCGAAGTTATGAAGAAGATAAGAGAAAGTATTAAAACAGTTGGTATTTGTATGGTAGCATGTGCATTAGTTGCACAGTGTAATGTAACAAAGGTTTTTGCTGATGATTTTGAAATTTCAAAGATGGCTGATGAAGAAACAGTTGTTGGAAGTTCAAACGTGGTAGAAAGAAAAACTGAAGACAGTAAAGAAGTTAATGGTGATGACTCAATAAAGATGGCTAAAGCAACTAAGGTTGGTAAAGTAGTTAATAAAGTTACTGATATTAAGAAAGTTAAAAAAGTTATTAGAGTAAATCAGAAGATTAATCTTAATTCTGTTAAATGCTTAAAATCTAAAAAGATGAAGAATCTTAAATTTAACTTTAAAAAGAATGGTCTTATTTCTGTTTCTAAAAATGGAGTTGTTAAAGCTAATAAAGTTGGCGTCGCAATAATTAATGTTAAAGAAGATGGCGCTGTGATCGCTAAAGTTAATATTGAAGTAAAAGAGTCATATAAAGAAGAACAGCTTAGATTATTATCATCAATTATATTCTGTGAGGCTAATACAGAATCATATGCTGGTAAAAAAGCTGTAGGTATCGTCGTGATGAATAGAATGGCTTCATCAGCTTACCCAAGCAGTATGAAGGCTGTTGTATATCAGAGAGGACAGTTTGTACCTGCTCATACAGGTTTCTTAGATAGAGCATATAAGATGTATGATAATGGTTCAATTCCTAAGGATTGTGTTAAGGCTGCTAAAGATGTATTAAGCGGAAGTAGAAGTGTTATAATCAAGGGTAAGGAAAAGAGCATGAAAGGCTATTTATTCTTCTCAAGATATGTACCTAATAAGAAGTTGCAGATTGGTGCACATCAGTTTAAATAATTGAATATAGTTTATTAGAGTCCTGAATACCAGGACTCTTTTTTTACGATGAGGAAAGAACTGAAAGCTTGCTTTCTTGATTATCAAAATAATGTCATATATTTACATACCTTAAAAATGAGGATATAATCATATTAATGGTAGGAACGGAAGGAGAAGTATGGGTAAAATAATTGAAGTATTTTGCAAGTTGATTCCAAAAATCATTCCAGCAAATGTATATTTGCTGTGCGTAAATCTTATGGCATTAAGGAAAGTGCCTGAAGAAATTAGGCAGGAGCATTGTTTAAATAATAGGAAAATATGGAGAAGAATGTATGAAAAAAAATGGAGTGAATTGGATTTCGGCAAGTCCAATAATGTTATACAGCAATCAGAAGAAATCGTTGCAAAAGATAGTAGCAAAGAAATGGAAGAAAAAAAAGAAAGATTTAATAAAGCATGGAAAGTTTACGTATCTTTTATCGAGGAAAAAGAGAGAAAAGAAGCGAATAAATGGAGAAAAAAGAAAGAAGAGAAAAATGGCTTTATTAAAACTGATAAAAGTAATTATGAAGCCGATAATGATATTAGTAAAGATTCTAAGGGTGATAGTAAATATTCTAGTGAAGATATTGAAAAAGCTATAGTAATAATAAATGAAACGCTTAAACATAATAAAGATAAATTTTACATTGAAAGACAACCAGATTTAAAAGATTTATTATATGGAATGCAAAATGATAAATTGAGTAAAAAATATATTGATGGTAGGGAATTAAGAGCAAATGAAAACTCGTGCGAAGTTATTGCAGTGTATAATGCTTCTTTGGATGTTTTTAAATTTGAGGGTTTGCTATCAATAGACTCTTTTGTTACATATTTAGAATTATTCGAAAGTAAAGGGATTGTTAAATCGGGATATTTTGGAACATCAGGAATGGCAATATATAGATATTATAAAGATATATACAATTCTAGAGACAAATATTCAAAAGAAATATCTAAAAATAGAAATATAAAACTAGGTGTGGAAAAATTAACGGGAAGAAGAATAAACAAAAAGAATCTTGAAAGATTTGAAAAGGAATATAAATCATATATCTTGATGTCATATAATAATGCAAGAGATATAAGCGAAATGGTTCATACAATTTGCATTAGTAAAACTAAAGATAGATATAAGGCACATAATGATTATGAAGGATCGAGAGAATCGAAGACGCTTTACGATGCAGTATTTGGATATAATGAATATGCAAGTAAGCCTATTATGCTAATTGGTTTGGATGAGTATGATTAAATATAACTAGTTTATGTAATATAAATATAGAATATTAGTATAAAAAGAATAGTGACAAAATAAATATTGAGTGGTATAATGGTTGTGACAATAAATTTTATATATGTTTATTGATTGGAAATTTATATTTATTGTATTGGTTTATTGTATGATGCGGGCAAGTTTAATAAGTTTATAAAACGGAGGATATTTATGAATTTAGAAGAAGCATTAAAAGAAATAGAAAGATTGAATGAAGTAATAAAAGCAAAAGATGAAGAGTTAGAGATTTTGCGTAAAAAGAAAAATGCAGGCCGTCCACCTAGAGGTGCTAGTTGGCAGAAGACATATAATGAGTTTGTTAAGCTCTATGAAAAAGGACTTCCAATGGTTGAAATCGTTGCTAAGTCAAGTAGTAGTAGAAGAACATGTTATCGTTATAAAGCTTATTACGAATCATTAAAGAAGGAACAACAGGAAAAGGAAAACAATTAATATAAAAAAGACTTTCAATTGAGGTTAACTCAAAATGAAAGTCTTTTTTATTGTAATTATATTTATGATAATTCTAACATCTTATCAATACATTTTTTAGCTTTGATTCTAACATCTTCATCCATTGTGATTTCTTCGCCAGTTTTTCCTAAGAGAGCGTTATAAACATCAGCAAGGGTTGTAAGTTTCATGTTGTGACAAACGCAATCCTTTGAAAGTGGATAGAATAATTTATCAGGACACATATGCTGTAAGTGGCTTACGATGCTATTTTCAGTTCCTATGATAAATTCCTTCTTATCACTATTCTTAGCGTAATCCATAATGCCTGTTGTGCTTCCAGCGTAATCAGAAAGTTCTGTAACTTCCGGCTGGCACTCAGGATGAACAAGTAAGAGTGCATCTGGATGAGCCTTCTTAGCTTTGATAGCTTCGTCTTTCATAATTCTACAATGAGTAGGGCATCCGCCATTTACAAATTTGAATTCCTTTTCAGGAAGCTGTTTTGCAACCCATTTTCCAAGATTTGGATCTGGAATAAATAAAATCTTATCGTTATCAATGTTTTTTACAATACGAAGTGCTGCAGATGAAGTTACGCAAACATCACAGATGGTTTTAAGTTCGGCTGTTGTGTTAATATATGCAACAACTGTATGATCTGGATACTTTGCCTTAAGTGCTTCTAATAATTCAATGTCTAACTGTTCAGCCATTGGGCATCCGGCATCAGGTGCAGGTAATATAACCTTCTTTTCAGGTGATATGATTTTTACTGTTTCTGCCATAAATCTTACACCGCACATAAGAACGGTCTTTTTATCATCGTCTCTTGCGTTAAGTGCAAGTCCATATGAATCACCAACATAATCAGCAATTTCTAAAATTTCATCTGCCTGATAGGCATGAGCTAATATACAAATGTTTTTTTCTTTTTTAATTCGAAGAATCTCTTCTTGCATTTCAGCAATTGTCATTTTCTTATTTTATGACGTATAGTTACATCATAATCCTCCTAAAATATATTTAACATCTTCCATATATATTATTTAAATACGGAACAAATGCTTTCACTTAATAATATAGTAGATATATATTCTTGTCAATGCAAAAGAACATTAAAAAGTGCATAAAGATATTGAAAATATTAGCAAATGCTAGTGTATATTCACCTAACTTTACAGTATATACGACAGGTGTCTTGTCAGCTGTATAAACTTGTGATATACTGATGGATATTTATACAAGGGAGAGTGTCCTATGAATAATGAAAATGACATTATTAAAACTGATGTTTTAATAATAGGTAGTGGATGTGCAGGACTTATTAGCGCACTTCATCTTCCAAAGGATAAAAAAATTACAGTTATAACAAAAAGAAATGTTGAAAGAAGTGATTCATTTCTAGCTCAGGGTGGAATGTGTATGCTTGATGATGAAAGTGATTATGATGCATATTTTGAAGATACCTTAAAGTCTGGTCATTATGAAAATGATAAAAAGTCAGTTGAATTAATGATTAAGAATTCAAAAGAATTAGCTGAAGAGTTAGTTGGTCTTGGAGTAAGATTTACAAGAAATGAAGATGGCTCTTTTGACTTTACGAGAGAGGGCGGACATAGTAAGCCTAGAATTCTTTTCTATAAAGATATAACTGGTAGGGAAATAACTGAGAAACTTTGGGAAGAAGCAAAGAAGCGTCCTAACATCGAAATAGTAGAATATAAGAAGATGGTTGATCTTTTAATAAAGGATAATGAGTGCTTTGGTGCTGTTATAAAGGATAATTCTGAAAGAGCAACAGAAGAAGAATTTGTAAATAGAGATCATGGAAAGATTTCTGTTGTATTTGCTGATTATGTTATTCTTGCAACAGGTGGGATTGGTGGATTATATGTTAATTCGACTAATTTTAGAAATCTTACTGGTGATGCTGTGGCTCTTGCTCTTATTCACGATATAAAGACAAAGGATATTAATTATATTCAGGTTCATCCAACAACATTCTTTACAGAAGAAGTTGAAGATAGAAACTTCTTGATTTCTGAATCTGTAAGAGGAGAAGGGGCTAAGCTCCTTGATAAGAATGGTGAAAGATTTGTTGATGAGTTATTACCAAGAGATATTTTAACTGCAAAAATATTAGAGCAGATGGAAAAAGATGGAACTAAGCATGTATGGGAAGACTTACGTACAATTCCCGAAGAGGAACTTAAATCACACTTCCCTAACATTGTAAGACACTGTAAGGAAAAAGGTTATGATGTATTTAAAGAACCTATTCCTGTTGTTCCAGCTCAGCACTACTATATGGGTGGTATTGCAGTTAATTATAATAGCAAAACAAGTTGTGATAGATTATACGCTGTTGGTGAAACAGCATGTAACGGTGTTCATGGTAAGAACAGGCTTGCAAGTAATTCTTTGCTTGAGAGTATGGTATTTGCTAAGAATGCTGCTTTGGAAATTAGTGAAAGCTATAAGGAACAAAGAAGTGAAATTACACTACCTGACTTGAGTTTATATGAAGATAGTGAGAAACTTGAAAGAATCTATGGTGAGAAAGTTTTAAGAGCCATAGATGAAGCTGACAAATATGATAATGATGAAAATGCTAAGCTTGTTAGAAGTAAGATTAGCAGAAAATATAATTATTAGGAGGAAAATTATGTTTGATAAAGCAACACTTTTATGTAATGTAGATCCATTAATATTATCTGCTATTAAGGAGGATATAACAAGCGAAGATGTTTCAACTAACAGCGTTGTTAAGGGACCTGTTAAGGGAACAGCTGATCTTATCTGTAAGGAAGATGGTATCATATGTGGGCTTGATGTATTTAAGAGAGTTTTTACTTTGATTGATAATGAAATTGAAGTTGACTTAAAGAAAGAAGATGGTGATAAAGTAGCTGTTGGAGAAATACTTGCAACAGTTACAGGTGACATGAGAGTTATTTTAAGTGGTGAACGTACAGCACTTAATTACTTACAGAGAATGAGCGGTATCGCTACTTATACAAATAAGACTGCAAGTTTACTTGAAGGAACAAAGACTAAGTTACTTGATACAAGAAAGACAACACCTAATAACAGAGTATTTGAAAAATATTCAGTTAAAGTAGGTGGTGGTAATAACCATAGATATAATTTATCAGATGGAGTATTGCTTAAGGATAACCATATCGGTGCTGCAGGATCTGTAGCAAATGCTATTAAGATGGCAAAGGAATATGCTCCATTTGTTAGAAAGATAGAAGTTGAAGTAGAAAACTTTGACATGGTTAAGGAAGCAGTTGAGGCAGGTGCTGATATTATTATGCTTGATAATATGAAACCAGAACAGTTAAAGGAAGCAATTGCTTATATAGATGGAAGAGCTGAAATTGAAATTTCAGGTAATGTAACTAAGGAGAATTTAAACTTATATGTTGAGATGGGAGTTGATTACATTTCAAGTGGTGCACTTACACATTCAGCACCAATCCTTGATGTATCATTGAAGAATCTTCATCCAGTAGAATAATGTGAGGTAAGCCATGAATGCAATAGAAAGACAGGAGCAGATAATTAACATTTTAAATGAAAATTATGAATCTATCTCCGGAACTGATTTGGCAAAAAGATTATCAGTTAGCAGACAGATTATTGTAACTGATATTGCAATCTTAAGAGCTAAGGGTTTTGACATAACTTCAACTACAAAGGGGTACGTATTAGCATCAGAAAAAGTATGCCAGAGGATTTTTAAAGTTCATCATGATAAGGAAGCTTGTGAGGAAGAACTTAGTATCTTTACAGATTATGGTGCAGTAATTGTTGATGAGTTTATTAGTCATAAGGCATACGGGTTTATTAGAGCCGAACTTAATTTACGTTCAAGAATAGATGTTAAGGAGTTCCTAGAGCGAGTTGATGAAAGTAAGGGTATGCTTTTATCAAGTATGACAGGAGGTTATCATTATCATACTATTATTGCGCCATCAGTTGAGGTTTTAGATAAGATAGAGAACAAATTATGGGAAAAGGGATTTTTAGCGAAGATGCTTGAATATGAGCCGGAAGTATTTGCTAAGGATTTATCTAATAGACAGAATAAATAGTTTGTAAAAATAGTGATAAATACATATAGAAATGCTGAAAAAGACAGAGAAATCTGTCTTTTTTTTGTGAAAGTTTGACAGAAAAATAACGAAAATTAAGTCAATTTGTCGGGTATAAAAGTCAATTTGTCGGGTAAATTTCGTTAGATTTTTGTGATAAAGTGGATTTATCTTTATGAAGAAGGAGGTTTTTATATCATGAAGAAGATGTATAGTAAGGCGCTAGCGGTAATGTGCGCAGTTACTATGGCGCTTCCTTCAACAGTTTATACAAATGTATATGCTGATGGGGAGGTTACAAACAATCAAAATCCTGAGGAAGGAGGAAACGAGGAAGCCGAAGTTAAATATGAGAACGGAACACATGAATTGAGCTTGGGCAAATTTGGTGTTGCAGGAACACACAACGCTGAAATCGAAGTGGACGAAAACAAAGTACCAGTGCTTGATGATAAGGGAAATGCAAAAATCGATTTTAGTGCACAGTATGGACAAGTATATTTTTCATTACCTGAAGGAATTGATCCTAAAAGAGTAACAAATATTGAATTTCCTGATCTTGAAAGTGTAGCTGTTAAAGTTCAGCAGACACAGGGTGATGATGATAATGGTTGTCTAGTTAACTATTCAAATTCATTAAGTTTTGAAGAAGGAACTGATTTTTCAGTAATAGTACTTATGAATATGGCAGAAGGTGCCGTATCAAAGAATGTAGGTACTATAGTTATTACTTTAACAGATGCTCCAAATGACACTAGAGTAGTTACATACAAATTAAGTGAACTTAACTTAGCACTTAATGGTGGAGCTAAAATTGAGGATAACGAAGTAACATTTACAAATAGTTATCAAAGTGTATTCTTTGATTTTTCTTCAATATTTGAAGATGGTATGGCCCCAATTAAGATTGATATCAAGGGTGATGCTAACACATTTAACTATAAGGTTATGACAGAAGAACAGTTTGAAGATGAATCTGAAAGATGGGGCAATGGACTTGCTGTATCATATGGAAATCCAACAATTGAATTTGATGATGCTAGTGCAAAATATCTTATTGTTATGAGTGGTGATACACCAGATGATCCAGAGGCTGAGAATAAGACATATGGATCATTTGCAATGAATAGTGAAGTTGAATTTACATTAGCTCCATCTTATGGAGTACAGATGGATATCCCAGATTTAAGAAGTGTAGTTGCTACAGAGGAAGGACTTGGAGAAGATGCTTATGTTGGTTGCGCTGTTACAGGTACAGAAACGGCAGATGAGAAGGTTATGCAGCTTGCAACTAAACATTTTAATGCGGTTACATTAGGTAATGAACTTAAACTTGATTGTATGTTAGGATACAATAACGCAAGTTCAAAAGATGTTGAATTCACATATGTTAATAAAAATACATTTAAAGCATGTGATGAAGGCGACGAGAATGCTATGAAGGTTCCTGTATTAAATTACAAAAATGCTGAAGAAAGACTTGATATGTTCCTTAAGTGGAATGAGGAAAATCCAGATAAGCAGATTAAGGTTAGAGGACATGTTTTAGTATGGCATTCACAGGCACCAGGTTGGTTCTTTAAGAAAGATTATGCTGGATTATTCCAGGATAATACGGGTGCACCTGAGTTAAAGACTTCAGATGGTGTTACTGAAGATAAAGAAAATGGTACATACGCTGAAGATGCAACTAAAGAAGAAATGGATAGACGTCAGGAATGGTATATTAAGACTATGCTTGAACATTTCACAGCTCCTGGTAGCAAGTATGAAAATCTCTTCTACGGATGGGATGTTGTTAATGAAGCAGTTAGTGATAACTCAGGTACATACAGAAATGCTGCTGAAGGTTCTAGATGGTGGAATATTTATAAAGATCAGTCATTTATAACTAATGCATTTGTTTATGCTAATAAGTATGCACCTAAGTCACTTAAATTATATTACAATGATTATAATGAAACTGTTGCTACAAAGGTTAAAGGTATTGTTAAGTTGTTAGAGGACGTAAAGGCAACTAAAGGAGCTAGAATTGATGGATGTGGTATGCAGGCTCATTATGGTATTGATAACCCTACAATGGGACAGGTAGAAGCAGCTGTTAGAGCATATAGTGCAGTAGTTGATGAAGTTATGCTTACAGAACTTGATGTAAAAGCAAGTTCAGAATATGATGGTACAAAGGCTACAAGAGTTGCTGAATATACAAAACAGGCATATTTCTATAAGAATTTATATGACACATTAGTAAAACTTGATAAAGAAGAAGGAATCAATGTATCTGGTATTGTTGTATGGGGTACAGTTGATAAATATTCATGGTTAAATGATTCAAATAATGTTGGTGGTGCAGCAAATGGTGGTGCACAGTGTCCATTGTTATTTGATAGTAATTATCAGGCAAAACCAGCTTATTGGGCATTTGTTGATGCTGATAAGTTAGAGCCATACATTCAGAATGTATTTGTTGTTGAAAGTGCTGATGGTTCATTCGATAACGCTAATACATATTCATTTGGTAATGATAAAGTAATTTGTGAATTCTCACCAATTTGGGATGCAAAGAAATTAACAGTTAAGGCTTTAGTTAAGGGTAAACTTGCTGATACTGATAAAGTAACTTTATATTACTTTGATGGTGAAACAAAGAAAGTTGAAGTTGCTGCTAAAGATATGAAAGCAGTTGAAGGTGGTTATGAAGCAGTTCTTACACTTGATGGTGCTTATGCAGTAGGTGAAGCTAAACTTGATGTTGTAGTTTCAGTAGGCGAAGACAAGGTTGCATTTAACGATGTTAAACTTACACAGGAAGAAAGTGATCAGTACTATGCAAATGCAAACTTCAGACCATTTGCTGAAATTACAAAGGGTACAGTTAAGATTGACGGTGAAGTTGATGATGCATGGAAAGATGCAGTTTCAGTTCCGCTTACAATTAATTTAGGAGCAAATGTTACAGCTGAAGCTAAATTACTTTGGGATGAAGATAATCTCTATGTAAAAGCTGATGTTGTAGATCCTGTTCTTAATAAGGATAGTAATGATGCTTATCAGCAGGATTCTGTTGAAGTATTCATCGATGAAAACAATCATAAATCAGATTCTTATGAAGAAGATGATAAGCAGTATAGAATTAACTATGAAAATACACAGTCATTTAATGGTGATAAGTGTGTAGCTGATAATGTTAAGTCATTTGCTGTAGTTCCTAAGGATGGTAAGGGATATAGCATTGAAGCTGCATTTAAGTGGACAGATATTAAGGCTGCTGAAGGTAGCTTAATTGGTCTTGAACTTCAGGTTAATGATGCTGATGAATCAGGTAAGAGAATTGGTACATTAAGCTGGTATGACAAATCTGGTATGGGTTGGTCAGCTCCATCAGTATTTGGTACAGCTAAACTTGTTGGTGAAGCTAAGAAAGCTGATAATAAAGTTGATGAAAAGAAGACTGATTCTAAGACAACAGTTGAAACAAAATCAGTTGATGGTCCTAAGGTTGGAACAAAGGTTGAAGATAAGAAGTTCAATTATGTTGTAACTAAGGCTGGTACAACAGATGGTAAGACTGTAGGTGAAGTTGCTGTTGTAGCTTCAAAGAATAAGAAAGCAAAAGCTGTTACTGTTTCAGCATCAGTTACAATTGATGGTGTTAAATATAACGTAACAGAAATTAAGGCAAAAGCATTCTATGCTAATAAGAAGCTTACAAAGGTTACTATTGGTAAGAATGTTAAGAAGATTGGCTCTAAGGCATTCGCTAAATGTACAAGTCTTAAGACAGTTATCGTTAAGTCAAAGAAACTTAGAACTATTGGTAAGAGTGCATTTGCTGGCGATAAGAAGTTAAGAAGCTTCAAGATGAAATCAAATAAGAAACTTAAGAGTGTTGGTAAGAAAGCATTTAAGGGCGTTTCAAAGAAATGTAAATTCTACGTTCCTAAGAAGTTAAAGAAAGCTTATAAGAAGACTCTTAAGAAGGGTGGTTTCAAAGGTAAAATTAAATAGTTGATAATGGACTCACCGTCTAAATAGGCGGTGAGTTTTTTATGCATAACTTTGGTTGTTTTAGTAGAAAACTAAAGGAAGTCGTGTTATACTAAATTAGTGGGAGTGTGTCTTTAGATACGATGTGAAATATAGCTTAAAATTGTATTAAATCGTTAAAACCTTTATTGAGTATAAAGGTTATAAGAGGATAATATGGATAATAAGGAATTAGAAGAAAAAATCAAACAATTAGATTTCATGGCTAGCAATTTGGAAAGTCAGATTTATTCATTGAAATCGGAAATTAATATTCTGAAAATAAAAAAAGAACAGTTGATGCGTGAACAGAGTGAGCAGGCTAACGATATTAATAATGTTAGTAATCCTGCATATAGACAAGCGAGATATAGCAGCGGACAGTATAATGTTAACAATAATAATCCCGATCAAAATGTTAACTTAACTACGAATCAAACTCCAACTATGAATCAAGCATTAAGTTTAAATCAAAATCCAAGTTTGAACCAAAATCAAAATTTGAATCAAAATCCAGGTTTAAATCAAAATGTTTATGGATATGGAAATCCGATAAATGTAGTTAATAGTGGAAAAAGTAAGGATTTTGAAGATTGGTTTGGAAAGAATATGATGAGTGTTATCGCATCAGTTCTTATATTTATAAGTATTATTATATTTTCAACTGTATTTTATCCAAATTTAACAGATGAAATAAAGGTTGCTTCAATGTTTATTTTTAGTTTTGGATTAGAAGCATTTGGATATTTTGGAGTTAAGAAGAATAATAAAGATGGATTTAAATTGGCTATAATGGCATGTGGCGTTGGATGTATATTTGTTTCGTTATTAGTTACAAGAATACATTTTGAAATGATAACTGACGGCATTTTATTAGTTGGTGTATTATTATGGGCCATTGTGGTTATGTATCTATCGAGATATGCTAATACATTATTTGTTGTTATAGGTCAAATTGGAGTATTTATAACAATAAGTGTTGGCGTTAATAGGATAATAGAATTATCTGATGAATTGACTGATGGAAATATAATATATGCCTTGGTTATAATGTTTATATTAGGGCAAATAATACTATTTTTCGCTGGTAAGACAATAAAGTATAGTGTTTTAGTGAATTACATTGGAGCCAGTTTAGGATCAATAATATTATTCTTTAATTTTAATGGATTTGAATTAGCACTTTTAAAAGCGTTTGAATCTAAACAGCAATTAGTTGATTTGCTTTTGCTTATAGGAATTGTTGCTTTACTCGCATTTATTATGATTAATAATAAAGATGAATTAGTAAATATTAATTCCATATTTGTTTGTATAAATAGCGTAGAACTAATACTTTTTATATTAGGATTAATGCCAAATGATATTGATGTTTTAGTTGTATGTTTGATTATTGCGATTTGTATAACAGGACTTTTGATGATTTATACGTACAGATATAATAAGCATAAATCGGTTTATTCAGTTGTTGTTGTTTTATTGTGTGTTGAGAGTATAGTAGCTCTTGGTATTATAAATGAGTTATGGTCTTTAGCACTTATATCTTTATGTATTCTATTATATGCATATAAGGGATTTGTGAGAGATGATAAGACATTCCAATGGATTACAGTTTGGTCACCTTTTGCATATTGTATAAATATGGGAAGTTATCCAGGAACAACTTTATTATTTATTATTATAATATGTTTCGCAGTACCATATTTTATGTATAAGTATAAAAAAACATATCGACAGATTTATAAAATAATTTTATATGTAGAATTTTTATACTTCTTTGCAGTTTTATTTGAAATATTTGGCAAGAAGGTAGATATTACAAGAGTATATTTATCACTGATTAAATATATAATCGTATCAGTTGCAAGTGTATTTGCTATGAAGACGGACTATGCTAAGAGTTTTATTGATGGTTCGGATGAAACTGGATTTAGAAATACTGCATTTGCTATTAATGCAATAATAATGTTTAGTGGATTAACTCATATTTTAAGATACAATGATAATCCATTAGTTCATATTATGTATGTATTAGTTGTTTTAACATTATATTCAGTTAATTCGGTTTCGTTGTTTTACGAGTATGAAAGTAGATGGGTTCATGCATATGTGGGATTTAAATATACAGTTTTACTTATGGTTATTTTAAGTTCATTTAATGCACCAGATATAGTTATCAGTCTTGCATGTATTTTATTCGCTAGCCTATGTATAATATTTGGATTTAAAATATATAAAAAGGGTCTTAGAATATATGGATTATGGCTATCAATGATATTTGTATTTAAGTTGATTTTAGTCGATTTAGCGATAGATGATGCTATTTCTAAGGCTGTTGGATTTTTGGCAGCAGGTTTAATATGCTTTGCCATAAGTGCGTTATATAATTACGCAAAAGATAAGATAGGATAAAGATGAGGTAATATAAAAAGAAAAGAAAAAAGAAACTAAAAGGAGAAAAATAATGAAAAAGAATGACATCAAATTAAGTTTTGACAACAGTTGCAGTTTCAATAATTATGTTGATAGTTGTATTGGAACTGGACGTATGGGTCTTGCTCTTTTTAAAGAGTATCAGGATCAGTTAAAGCTTTGCCAGAAAGAAATCGGATTCAAGTACATAAGAGGACATGGACTTTTCTGTGATGATATGGCAATTTATCAGGAAAGAGATATGACAAGATTCGGTGGTGAAGTAACAATTGATTATAATTTTACTTACCTTGATTTGGTTTTTGATTTTTACCTTTCGATTAATTTAAAGCCTTATCTTGAACTTGGATTTATGCCATATAAGATGGCAAGTGGAGAACAAACTATATTCTATTGGAAAGGTAATACAACACCTCCAAAGGATTATGATGCGTGGAAGAAGTTGATTCAGGTTACATTAAGACATTTAATAGATAGATATGGCAGGGATGAAGTTATAACTTGGCCAGTTGAAGTATGGAATGAACCTAACTTACCAGGTTTCTGGGAGAATGCTGACATGGAAGAATACTTTAAATTATTTGAAGTATCATTCAATGCAGTTAAGGAAGTTGATAAAGACTTTAAGGTAGGTGGACCTGCAGTATGTGGTGGCTCAGATAGAAAGTGGATTAAGGCATTTCTTGAATTTTGTAAGGGAAAGAACCTTGAACCTGATGTTATTACAAGACATCATTACGCAACAGAATTACCTGAATATACAGGTCATTATGGATATGCAAAACTTATGGATCCTATGAATGAGGAAGATGGTTTTCCAGGACTTCATTCAACAAGAGAGATTATTGATAGTTTTCCTGAATTTAAGGGAAAGGATATTCATATTACAGAATTTAATACATCATATATTCCAATCTGTCCATTACATGATACAAACCAGAATGCAGCTTATATAGCTAATCAGTTATCAAAACTTGGTGATGATAATAAGCTATATTCATATTGGACATTTGGTGATTGTTTTGAAGAAATGGGTGTACCATATTCATTATTCCACGGTGGATTTGGCCTTGTTACATATGGTAATATTCCAAAACCTACATTTTGGACATTTGCATTCTTTAAATATTTAAAGGATAATTACAAAACATGTATTCAGAAGGATGATACAAGTATTGTAGTTATAGATAATGAAAACACAGTTAAGGGTGTGTGTTATAACGTGACTCTTGAACGTAGTGGAAATGACTTTATTAATTCATATGAAATCAATGTTAAAGATGGGAATTATGTACTTCTTACTAAGAGAGTAGATGAAGAAGTATGTAATCCACTTAAGGTATGGCATGATCTTGGTGAAAACAGAATTCTTAAGAAGGAAGATATTGAACTTATTAAGAGTGCTTCTTATCCACAAGTTTCTACTAAGGTTATAAGTGCAGTAGATGGCAAAGTAAGTTTTGATATTGAACTTAAAGAAAATGCTATGGTTTACTTTGAACTTAGGAAAGTATCAGTTATTTCTGATACAGGATATGATTATAATAGGGTTATGCAGTATAAATAAAAAGGGCTTTTATGATAGACAATACATATTTAAAACTGACACAAAATTAAGATGAGCGTTGATTTCAGTTTTAAAGGAATGGAGGATAATTATGAAAATAACAGCGATTGTTCCTTGTTATAACGAACAGGAAGCTCTTCCATATTTTTATGATGAAGCTACTAAGGTTTTATCAGGTATGGATGTCGAATATGAGTTATTATTTGTTAATGACGGTTCTAAGGATGGCACACTTTCAAAATTAAAAGAATTAGCAGGTAAGGATGAGCATGTAAAATATATTTCTTTTTCAAGAAACTTTGGAAAAGAAGCTGCAATGTATGCTGGTTTTTGTAATGCAAAAGGAGATTACGTAGCAGTAATGGATGCTGACTTACAAGATCCACCTTCACTTTTGCCTGAAATGGTAAAAATCCTAAAAACTGGAGAGTATGATTCAGTTGCAACTAGAAGAGAAACTAGAAAAGGCGAACCGCCAATTAGAAGTTTTTTCGCTAGAAAATTCTATAAAATAATAAATAAAATTTCGGATGCGGATGTTGTTGACGGTGCAAGAGATTTCAGACTTATGAAGCGAGAAATGGTTGATGCTATAGTTTCGATGAGTGAATATAATAGATTTTCAAAGGGTATTTTTGGATGGATCGGTTTTAGAACATACTGGTTACCATTTGAAAATATAGAGCGAGTAGCAGGTACAACAAAGTGGAATTTCTGGGGATTATTTAAGTATGCACTTGATGGTATAATTAATTTCTCTAACGCTCCACTTAGTATTGCATCATTATTTGGTATTATGATGACATTTGTTTCGTTTATCTTGATGATATTTGTATTTGTTAGACGTCTTGTATTTGGAGATCCTGTTGCTGGTTGGGCATCTTTAGTATGTATTATTGTATTCATAGGTGGAATGCAATTGTTCTGTTTGGGTATTATTGGTCAGTACATATCTAAGATTTATATGGAAACAAAGAACAGACCACACTATATTGCAGCTGAAACAAATGTAGAAGACGCTAAGATGTTATATTAATTAAAAAAAGCAGTATCAACTGTGTTAATGCAGAGTTTATACTGCTTTTTAATTTTGCGATTTGTGAGATTAGGAGATTAAAAAATGAAAAAAATAAAGAAGGTTTACGGTACTAATCCAATTACAAGAATGGATTATCCTGATCCGGATGTTATTAGAGTTAATAATACCTACTATATGGTTAGTACTACAATGCATTTTTATCCGGGATGTGAAATATTAAGGTCGTATGATCTGATTAACTGGGAACATTTTACTTATGTTTATGAAAGTATAGAGGGTACGGATGCCCAGAAACTTGAGAGTGCTAAAGATAATGATAATACATATAAGCATATATATGGCCAGGGTATGTGGGCACCTTGTATTAGATATCACGAAGGCTATTATTATATTATTTTTTCTTGTAACGATACTAAGAAAACATATTTTTATAAATCAGATAAGTTAAATGGTAAATGGAGCCGTGGAGAAATAGAAGGATTTTATCATGATCCTTCTGTGCTTTTTAAGGATGGTAGTGTTTATATTGTATATGGAAATACGGATATTCATTTAACACAGTTAGAAGAAGATTTGTCAAAGCCTAAGGAAGGTGGAATTGATAGAATCATTATTAGCGATAAGGGAAATCCTAATCTGGGATATGAAGGCTCTCATATATATGAGATAGATGGCAAAATATATGTATTCTTAATTCATTCAAAGAAAGAATTTTGGAGAAGGGTTGAAGCGGTATATTGGGCTGATTCCATAGATGGTGAATTTATGGGTGGAGATATACTTGATGAAGACCTTGGATTTAGAAATAGTGGACTGGCACAGGGAGGCATCGTTGATGATGGACTTGGAAATTACTATATAATGGTTTTTCAAGATAGTGGTTCAGTTGGTAGAGTCCCGAATTTAGTTCCTTGTGAAATTGAGAATGGTAAGATTTTGGTTAGGTATAAAGGTGAAGAATTAAAGAATATTGAAACGTATTATATAAAAAATATTAGTAATGTAGTTAGTAGTAAAAGTACTACTAAGTCGAATGAAAATAGTGATATGTATGCGTATGAACCACTTATAAGTAATGATGATTTTTCTTATCTTACTAAGTTAGAAAAAGATAAATATAACGATAGATTATATGGATGCTTTGGCCTTAAGAGTATGTGGCAGTTTAGTCATGAACCAAATCTTGAATTGATTAGTGTAAATGAAGGTCGATTAAGTATAAAGACTGACAGAGTTGTAAATAATCTTTTCTATGCTAAAAATACACTAACTGTTAGAATGGTTTATCCGGGATGTGATGCTAGTGTATTACTTAAAGCAGATTCACTAAATGATGGTGACTTTGCAGGATTAGCAACTTTCCAGGGGGATTATGCATTTGCTGGTATTATGAAGGTTGATGGAAAACTTTATAAGGTGATGTGTGATTTTTATAGTGATGAGGATACTTGGATATTAGCTGATAAGCCATGCATAATAAGAGAAAAAGTGTTGATTGATAAGGATGAAGTATTGATAAGCTGTAGAACAACATTTGCTGATGAAAAAGATGAATGTGAGTTTGCTGTTGATGGTGAAAGAATCGGAGATGTTCATAAACTTAAGTTTAGACTAGATCATTTTACTGGCGTTAGATATGGATTGTTTGTTTATTCGACTAAAGAAGTAGGTGGAGTTGCAGCTTTTTCTGATTTTAGAATTAACATTTTAGAAAAATAATTTTAAAATATTGAAAAATAATAGAAAGAGAAGTATAATACTTCTTGGTTAAATAATAATGAAAACGGGGAGCTGGTGTAAACTGGCTGAGAACAGAATGTATCTTCTGGACCCATAACCTGATTTGGATAATGCCAACGTAGGGTAATAACGAGAAATTTACTATGGTTAGTAGTAAATTGATACTAAGATTATTAGCAGTTATGCCTATGTGCGTAACTGCTTTTATGTTTAGCAACGAGTCAAGTACATCAAGCTTGCTTGAATGTATTTGACGACTGCATACAATCCCGAAACAAGCGTAGTGTTTTCGGTGATTTGATAGGTGAATAAAAATGAATGTAAAAAAAGAAGATATGCTTTTATATGGAATAACAGATAGAAGCTGGTTAAATGGAAGAACATTATCAGAAGTTGTAAAAGAAAGTCTTGAAGGCGGAGTTACAATTTTACAGATAAGAGAAAAAGATATAGATGAAAAGAACTTTTTAGAAGAAGCAAAAGAGATAAAAAAAATATGTGAAAAGTTTAATGTTCCGCTTATTATTAATGATAATGTAGAAATAGCAAAAATGGTAGATGCAGATGGAGTTCATCTTGGACAGGATGACATGGATATAGAAGAAGCAAGAAAGATTCTTGGTCCTGAAAAGATAATTGGAATTACTGCTAAAACTATTGAACAGGCTAAAGAAGCACAGATGAAAGGTGCAGACTACTTAGGAAGTGGAGCAATTTACACTAGCGGAACAAAACAGAATGCAAAACGCTTAACAGTTGAAGACTTAAAAGCAATTTGTGCATCAGTAGAAATACCAGTGGTTGCAATAGGTGGCTTGACTTATGACAACATTGACGTTTTAAAAGATAGTGGAATATCTGGAATCGCAGTAGTAAGCGCCATATATGCAAGCACTGATATAAAGACAGATACAATTAAACTAAAAGAAAAAACTCGTAATTTGATAGACGCATAAGTTGTGAACATCATTTACGGTTTTATATACAGCCCATTCCGCTCAGGGCAAATGGGCGTCATAAAAGCGGCAGGCTGGGGGCACCACTTCAGGTCGCTATAAAAAATTAATGTTTGATAAGGAGGATTCACCTAAAAGTGAATCTTTGACTTCGCGGGGAGCCGCGAAGGGCTCCCCTGATATAAAATCAGGGGCAGTAAAGGAGGATAATATGAAAACAGCATTAACAATCGCTGGAAGTGATTCTAGCGGAGGCGCCGGTATCCAAGCGGATATAAAGACCATGAGCGCTCTAGGCGTGTATGCCATGAGTGTGATAACGGCTTTAACTGCGCAGAATACGACCGGTGTACTAGGAATACTAGAAGTTAATGATGAGTTCGTTGGAAAGCAGTTAGATGCCGTATGTACGGACATCTATCCTGATGCCGTTAAAATAGGTATGGTATCCGATGGAAGAATCATAGATATAATTTCAAAAAAACTTCTAGAGTATAAAATTAGTAACATAGTTGTTGATCCGGTTATGGTATCAACAAGTGGAGTAAGATTAATTAATGAAGAAGCAATTGAGGTATTAAAAAAGAAATTACTTACAATTGCTACAGTTGTTACTCCTAATATTCCTGAGGCAGAAATACTTGCTGATATGGAAATAAAAAATAAAGATGACATGATTAAAGCTGCAAAGATTATTAGCGAAACTTATAAATGCAATGTTTTACTTAAAGGCGGACATAGCGTTAATGATGCAAATGACTTGCTATATATGAGTGGTGAGGGTAAGTGGTTTATGGGTAAAAGAGTTAATAATCCAAACACTCATGGAACAGGCTGTACATTATCATCAGCAATTGCATCAGGCCTTGCCAAAGGCGAAAGTTTAGAAGAGGCAGTTAAACACGCTAAAGAATATATTACTAATTGTTTAAATGCTGGTTTGGATTTGGGCAAAGGCTCAGGCCCTTTATGTCATAATTATATGCTTATAAAATAACAAAAATATTAATTAAATTCGATTGGTGTTTGCTTGGGTGAGCATATTTATAATATCTAAGCAAACAATTTGAGTTTTCCGTTAAAAATTCAAGTGAACGTTTGGATTACCTATGATATGTAATATCATAGGAGCCCTCCGCGGCTTTGAGCGGAGTCAGAGATTCTTCGTAGAAGAATCTTCTGCTTGCTATTTTTCATAAGCGTAGAACGTGTTTGAGCGCGAAGCGCGAGTTTTCGGAGCTTATAGAAAAATCCCAAGAGTGAACGCAGAATTTAGGAAACACTCAACCGTTTGCGTGATATATAAATATGCTCACCCAAGCAAACATCTTGAAAGTTTCAAATATTTTTTTGTTATAGTTTATATGAAAGGTAGATTCTCTTACAGAGAATCTTTGACTCCGCTCAAAGCCGCGGAGGGCTCCCCTGATATAAAATCAGGGGCAGAGAAAGGAATAGAAGAATGAGAAATTATAGTACACAGATGGAAGCAGCTAGAATGGGAATTATTACACCTGAGATGAAGGCTGTTGCTAAGAAAGAATACAGAACAGAAGAAGAAATTAGAGATTGGGTTGCAAAGGGACAGGTTGCCATTTGCGCAAATAAATTACATACATGTATTGAACCAGAAGGTGTAGGTTCAATGTTAAGAACAAAGATAAATGTTAATCTTGGTGTTTCAAGAGACTGCAAAGATTATGATATTGAAATGCAGAAGGTTATGGCTGCAGTTGATATGGGTGCAGAAGCAATTATGGATTTATCATCTCATGGTAATACTCAGCCATTTAGAAAGAAACTTACAAGTGAATGTCCAGCTATGATCGGAACAGTTCCGGTTTATGACAGCGTAATTCACTATCAGAGAGACTTGGCAACATTAACAGCTAAGGATTTTATTGATGTAGTAAGACTTCACGCAGAAGATGGTGTTGACTTTGTAACACTTCACTGCGGAATTACAAGAAAGACAATTGAGCAGATTAAAAAGCATAAGAGAAAAATGAACATTGTATCAAGAGGTGGTTCATTAGTATTTGCTTGGATGAGCATGACGGGTGAAGAGAATCCGTTCTATGAATACTACGATGAGATTCTTGAAATTTGTAGAGAGTATGATGTTACAATTTCACTTGGTGATGCCTGCAGACCAGGATGTCTTGCAGATGGATCAGATGTTTGTCAGATTGAAGAATTAGTAAGACTTGGAGAACTTACAAAGAGAGCATGGGCAAGAGATGTTCAGGTTATGGTTGAAGGTCCTGGCCATATGCCAATGGATCAGATTGCAGCAAATATGAAGATGCAGCAGACTATTTGTAATGGAGCTCCATTCTATGTACTTGGACCAATCGTTACAGATATTGCTCCTGGATATGACCACATCACATCAGCAATTGGTGGTTCAATTGCCGCAGCAAATGGCGCAGCATTCCTATGTTACGTTACACCAGCTGAACACTTAGCGCTTCCTAATGTTGATGATGTAAAGCAGGGAATTATAGCATCAAAGATTGCAGCTCATGCAGCAGACATTGCAAAGAAGATTCCTCATGCCATGGATAAAGATAATGAAATGGGTGATGCTAGAAGAACATTTGACTGGGATAAGCAGTGGGAGTTATCGCTTGATCCTGAAACAGCAAAGGGCATAAGAGATGACAGAGCACCAGAACATGATGATACTTGTTCAATGTGCGGTAAGTTCTGTGCTGTAAGAAGCATGAATAAAGCGCTTGCTGGAGAATATATAGATATACTATAAATAAAAAAGGACGTAAAAATCAGATATTAAATCTGACTTTTACGTCTTTTAATTTGTTAATAAAGATGAGCTATATTTTCATATACTGGAAGTCCATCTCTATAGTTTATAATAATTTCACCCATAATAAGTGGTTTTAAATATTGTACCATTTCATCTGTTACATCATTACCTTTTTCGGTAATCCATTTTCTTGGTACAAGGCGTTCTTTGTTAGCTATTTCAGATAATTTACTAAATTCAATTTCACATTTATAAGGATTGTTTGATAATCTTTTAAGTACAGGCATAATTCCGCTTTCGCCTTCTAATGCAAATTTTACAGCCATACGTCCTAAGTTTTCACTTTCATCAAGGTCAGTTTTTGATGATATATGAGCTGCGCATCTTTGAACAATATTAAGTTCTACGGATCTACATTTCAAACCGAGTTCTTCTATAACTAAAAGTTCTAAAGCTTTACCAGCCCCAGAAAGTTGAGTATGTCCAAACTTATCTTGAGTGGCGGTATCGTTTTGAATATAATTTCCATCTTTATCCTTGATACCTTCTGACACCGCAATAACAACGTTATTAGTTTTAGATAGTTCTGCTTTTACGTCGTTAATGAAAGCTTTTTTATCAAAAGGAACTTCTGGTAAATAAATAAGTTGTGGAAGAGTGTTATATTCATTTCTTGCAAGTGCAGCAGCTGCTGTAAGCCAACCTGCATTACGTCCCATAATTTCCACAATTGTTACATGTGGTACTTCATAGATTGCAGTATCATGAGCCATTTCAAGCATTGATGTTGCAATGAATTTAGCAGCAGAACCAAAACCTGGTGTATGATCTGTACATATTAAATCGTTATCAACAGTTTTTGGAACACCTACGAATCTGATAGGACTTCCTATGGAATCTCCATAAGCTGCAAGTTTTGAAATGGTATCCATTGAGTCATTTCCACCGATGTAAAAGAAAGCGTCAATTTCATTTTTTTCAAATGTTTTAAATAATTTTTTGTAGATTTCTAAATCCTCGTTGTGATTTGGTAATTTTACTCTGCATGATCCAAGGAAGCATGCAGGTGAAATCTTAAGTCTCCCTAAAAATTCTGAAATAGTCTCTGAGTAATTATTGAATTCAATGAAGTTTTCGCTTAAAACTCCACTGATTCCATGGAGCGCACCAAATACCTTGTTACAGTTTTTTAAACCTTCACTAAGAACGCCTGAAAGTGAAGCGTTAATTGCTGTAGTAGGGCCACCTGATTGCGCTACTATAATATTCCTCATCTTGTCTCCTCTCTGTGTGAAAACACACGATGACATTTTATTATTTATATATACTAATGTCAAGTGAATCACTTTTCATCTATTTGAATAAAAATACTTGCCGATTTTAATATGTATGTGGTAAAATTATACAGGTGTATATATGTCTTGGATGAACCATTTTTAAATGGAAGATGTATATATTCGTTTTTTTGACAACATTGATAATGCGGGTAGTATGTTAGAAAGGGACTATTGGGTGAAATAGGAATATGATAAGAATAATAAAGGGTGATATTACAAAAATATCAGATGTAGATGCAATTGTTAATGCTGCTAATGTAAGTTTACTTGGTGGCGGTGGTGTGGATGGAGCAATCCATGCAGCAGCAGGTAAAGGACTTTTAAATGAATGTTTTTTACTTAATGGTTGTGCTGTTGGACAGGCAAAGATTACTGGAGCTTATGATCTTCCTTGTGAGTATGTTATTCATACAGTTGGACCTGTATGGAAAGATGGTACAGAGGGAGAAGCTGATTTATTAACATCATGTTATAAGGAATCTTTAAAGATTGCAAAAGAGAAGGGAATTAGAAAAATAGCATTCCCATCAATTTCAACAGGATCATATAATTATCCTATTTCTTATGCGGCATTTACAGCTATGAGTGCTGTTAAGGCTTTTATAAAAGAAAATCCTGATTCATTTGATTTGATTGAATGGATTTTATATGATGATATGACTTATTCAATATACAATGCTGAATACATTAAGTTTAACGAAGGTTTTTATGATGATGTAATTCCAGCTGAAAAAAAGGATGAGTTGCTTGAAAAATATTCAGAGTTTACTACAAAAATTCATACTAATGAAGAAGAAGAATATGAAGAATTACTTGATGGAGCATATATGATAGAGTTCCATAAGGGAAGAAAGATGTTTAAGTTAACTCTTGGAAGAAGTTTTAAATTAGAATTCGAAGGATTAGAAAAGAGATATCAACCATATGTTAAGGATTACGATATTATGCTTCATGACATTGATGGATTAATTGCAGGAAGCAGATATGCAATAGCTTGTTACATTAATGATGAATGGGCATTGTCATTTCTTGGAAAAGGTGATTGCAATAAGGAAAAAATCAGAGATATTATTGCAAGCAACTTAATGGCTAGGGATATGGCAACTAAGTATCTTATTAATAGGATTCATCAGTATGGTTTGTTAGCTAAGTGTAATTTCTGGAAAACAAAGATTAATAAAAAGTATACATTTGTTAAAGAGGATTTCCTTGATGCACAGGATCTTGAAGGCGAATAAATAATAATAAAAATAAATTGAATCTGTACCTGCCTAGGCGGGTACAGATTCTTTAAGGAGAAAGAAAATGTTTATCAAAATTCTAATGCTAGTTATATTTTTTGTAGTTACTATCGGAATTGGTATTTACTCAAGAAATAAGGCTAAAAACGTCAATGATTATGTGTTAGGTGGAAGAAGTGTCGGACCTTGGATTTCTGCCTTCGCATTTGGTACATCATATTTCTCTTCAGTTGTATTTATTGGATACGCTGGTCAGTTCGGATGGAAATATGGTTTATCATCAACATGGATTGGTATTGGTAATGCATTTATTGGAAGTTTGCTTGCATGGCTTGTACTTGGACGTAGAACAAGACTTATGACACAGCATCTTAATGCTAGAACAATGCCAGAATTTTTTGGAAAGAGATTTGAATCTCAGTCACTTAGAATAGCGGGTTCAATAATTGCATTTGTATTTTTAGTTCCATACACAGCGGGTGTATATAACGGTTTATCAAGACTTTTTGGTATGGCCTTTAATGTGGACTATAGATATTGTGTTATTGTAATGGCAATTCTTACGGCAGCTTATGTAGTAATTGGTGGTTATATGGCTACTGCACTTAACGACTTTGTACAGGGTATTATAATGTTAATAGGTATTTGTGCTGTTATAGGTTCTGTACTTGCAGGACAGGGTGGATTCTTAAGTGCAATTAATAAGCTTTCTGTTATTGAAACAGATCCAACTGTTACAACTAAAGCACTTGCGGATAGTAAGGGATTATTTGCTAGTTTCTTTGGACCTGACCCACTTAATCTTTTAGGTGTTGTAGTTCTTACATCACTTGGTACGTGGGGACTTCCTCAAATGGTTCATAAATTCTATGCTATTAAAGATGAACAGGCTGTTAAGACTGGTACAGTTGTTTCAACATTTTTTGCGATGGTAGTAGCTGGTGGATGTTATTTCCTTGGTGGTTTTGGTAGGTTATTTGGTGATAAAAAAGGTATTATAAATGAAGTTGATGGAATAACTAAAGTAGCATATGATAATATTGTTCCAACGATGTTATCAACTTTACCAGACATTTTAATTGGTGTAGTAGTAGTACTTGTTTTTTCTGCATCAATGTCAACACTTTCATCACTTGTACTTACATCAAGCTCAACACTTACTCTTGACTTGATTAAGCCTATAGTTAAGAAGGAATTAAAAGATAAAGTTCAGCTTCGTCTTATGCAGATATTTGTTGTTTGCTTTATTGCATTATCTGTTATTATTGCATTTAACCCACCAACATTTATTGCTCAGCTTATGGGTGTATCGTGGGGAGCACTTGCAGGTGCATTTTTAGCACCATTTATGTATGGACTTTATAGTAAGAAGATTACTAAGATCTCAGTTTGGGCAAGTTATATTTTTGGCGTTGGATTTACAATTGCTAATGTAATTACTAGTCAGAATGGTAATCCAATTATAGCATCACCAATTAATGCAGGTGCATTTACCATGATTGTTGGTCTTATTATTGTTCCAATAGTAAGTATTTTTACACCAAAGCTTGATTCTAAGAAAGTTGATAATATGTTTGCATGTTATGACATTATGGTAACAGTACCTGAAAAAGAAAACTTAGGTAAATAATTTGGAGTATATGCTTCATTAATTTAATAAAAAGAAGAAAAACCTGTAACTAGTTGCAGGTTTTTCTTTTTATGATTATAATATAATATTGGAGTAAAAGGTAAAAAAGAACTGATGGTTCTTTACATTTGGAGGGAGATTTTTATGGCAGAACTTAAATGTCCACATTGTGGACAAGCATTTACTGTTGATGATACAGAACTAAGTTCAATCGTTAAGCAGATTAGAGATAAAGAATTTGAAAAGGATTTAAATAGTCGTTTGTCTGAAATTGAGAGTCATTTAAAGAAAGAGCATGAGCTTGAAATTGAAGCAAAGGACAGTGAACATAAACTTCAAATTGAAGCAAAAGAAAATGAAATAAAGCTTAAGACTAAAGAAGAATATGAAAAAGAGATTTCAAGATTAAAAGAAGAATATGATACTTTAAAAGTTCAAATGCAAGAAGCAAAACATGAATTAGATTCTGTGGATGAAAAGAAACAGATTGCTATTTATGAAGCAGTTGAAAATATAAAGAATGAAAAGCAAAAAGAAATAGATAAATATAGAGAAGAAATAGATAAGATTAAGGAATCTAAACAGGGAGAAATTAGCAAACTTAATAACATAGTTAATGATTATAAATCAAAACTTGAAGCTGAAAAAACATCTAAGCAATTAGCAGTTTTAGAAGTTGAGAAAAAAGCATCTGAAGAAAAGCATGAGATTGAAAACATGCTTAATCAGGAAAAAGAAAGAAGTAAGATTTTGCTTCAGGAAAAAGATGAACAGATTGCGCAGTATAAAGATTTTAAGACTAGAATGTCAACTAAAATGGTTGGTGAATCTTTAGAAAGATATTGTGAAGATCAGTTTAATGCACTTAGAGCTACTGCTTTTAGAAATGCATACTTTGAAAAAGATAATGATGCAAAGTCTGGTAGCAAGGGTGACTTTATATATAGAGAGTCAGATGAGAATGGTGTAGAACTTATATCCATTATGTTTGAAATGAAAAATGAGATGGATACAACAGCAACTAAACATAAGAATGAAGATTTCTTTAAAGAACTTGATAAGGATAGAAGAGAAAAGAATTGCGAGTATGCAGTATTAGTATCTATGCTTGAAAGTGACAGTGAGTTATATAATGGTGGAATAGTTGATGTATCTTATAAATACGATAAGATGTATGTTGTAAGACCTCAGTGCTTTATCCCGATAATAACATTACTTAGAAATGCAGCTACTAATGCACTTAGTTATAAACAAGAACTTCAGATTGTAAAAAATCAGAATATTGATATTTCCAATTTTGAGGATAGTCTTCTTAAGTTTAAGGAAGGATTTGCTAAGAATTATGAGTTAGCTCATAAACATTTTGAAACTGCAATTGATGAAATTGATAAGACTATCGATCATCTTGAAAAGGTGAAGAAATCCTTATTGGGTTCAGATAGACAGCTTAGATTAGCAAATGATAAAGTGGAAGATGTAAGTATTAAGAAACTTACTAAGAATAATCCAACTATGCAGGCTAAGTTTGATGAGATAAATAATAGTAAAGAATAATTTAAAAGGTATAGGTGAATAAGGTGTCAAAGTCAGAAGAAGTTAAGGTAGAAGGAAAAACTGAAGAAGTTAAGATTGAAGCAGTTAAGGCTGAAGAGACTAAAACTGAATCAACTAATGTGAAGGCAGAAGAAAAAAAGTCAGAAGAAAAGAAAGTTGAAGCAGAGGATAATAAGAAACCTGAAGACAAGAAAGAGTCTGATGATAAAAAGAAATCTGAAGACAAAAAAGAAGAAAAAACAGAGAATAAGAAGACTGACGATAATAAAACAGAAGATAAAAAAGAAGAAAAAAAGACTGACAAAGAAGACACTAAAAAAACTGAAGAAAAAAAAGAACCTGAAAATAAAAAGGATGAAAATAAAAAGACTGAGCAGAATGATAATGAAGTAAAAGTTGATTATGTAAACCATGCTGCAAGTGAAGAAAGCGATGAGGAAAAAGGAGCTAAGGCTAAGAAGAAAAAGAAATTTATTATAGCTTCTGTTTCATCAGCTGTAGCTGTGCTTGCTGTGACAGTTGGCGGAATGATGTTTTATGTAAACTCGAATTCTAAATATTTTGATAAAGGATCAAAGATTAATAACATTGATATCGGTGGAATGACAATTGAAGAAGCTAAAAATACATTAGTTGATTTTGAAAACAATTATAAGATTTCTGTAGTTTTTAATGATAGTAAAAAAGTCATTGATGGTTCTAGTATGGGATTTAAGTTTGTTGATGAATCAAATATTGACGACTGTTTAAAAGAGCAAAATAAGGATACATTTTTTAATAAATTACTTTCAAAGGGTAAGAAGAATTTTGATCTAGAATATAGTTTTGAAGATGCTAAATTAAACAATATTCTTGATAAAATGGAAGAATTTGATAAGGCTAAAATGGTTGCACCAGTTGATGCACATCTTGAAATGGAAGATGGTGATTTTGTAATTGAAAAAGAGATTCTTGGAAATACAATGGATATTACAAAAGCCACATTGGCTATAGATGAAGCTATAAGAGAGGCTAAGGAAGAAGTAGATTTAAATGAGTTTTATGAAAAACCAGAAGTTTATTCTGATGATGCTAATTTGATTAAGAAAAAGGATAACTTAAATGAGTTAATTGGTGTTAAAATTACATATAAACTCCCAAATGATAAGGAAAAAGTTCTTGATGGTAAAACTCTTAAGAAGTGGCTTAAGAAAGATGAGGATGGAAATTACTACAAGAATAAGAAAAAATGGAATAAGAAACTTACTGAATATGTTGATAAATTAGCATCAGAAGTTGATACAGTTTATAAGGAACATGAGTTTAAGACTAATGCTGGAGATGTTATTTTCTTACGAGCAGAAGGATATTATGGTTATTTGATAGATAAGGAAAATGAAGTAAAACAGTTAAAGAAGGAACTTAAAGAAGGAGTAAATGTTGAGAGAGAGCCTGTTTTTACTAGAAAAGAAGCAGCTCCATACGATGATAATTATGGTTTTGGTAAAAACTATATTGAAATTAGTATAGCAAAGCAACATATGTGGATTTACAAAGATGGAAAAGTTGCTTTAGAAACAGATGTTGTTACAGGTAAGAATGATGGTAAGCATGAAACATCAAAGGGTGCATTCTATGCATTTGATAAGAGAACTAATAAAAAACTTACTGGAGAAATAAAAAATGGCAGACCTGAATACATAGTCTGGGTTAAAAACTGGATTAGAGTTACAAATTATGGAATCGGTATTCATGAAACGTCTTATAGAAATAGATTTGGTGGTAATATTTGGAGAAGAAATGGATCCCATGGTTGTATTAACTGTCCAGCTAAAACAATGCCAAAGATATATGAAATAGTAGATACAAATATGCCAATAGCAATTTATTAATTTAAAAGTCATCAGATTATTCTGATGACTTTTATGTTATAATTAACCTAGTGTGGTGAAAATCTGGAGGTACGAATGAAGATGACAGACACAACAAAGAATTTTGATGGTTATGCAAAGGATTACACAGTTGGAAGACCAAGTTATGCTAAGGAACTTCTTGATAGCTTTTATGATGTTTTTGGAATTGAAAAATCATCAGTGATAGCTGACATTGGTTCCGGTACAGGCAAGTTCGCAAGGCATTTGCTGGATTATGGAAATGATGTTTACTGTGTTGAACTCAATGAAGACATGAGAAATGTTGCAGAGGATGAACTTAATGGATTTGATAATTTTCATTCAGTGGGAGGTGGTGCTGAAAACACGACACTTAAAGATTCCTCGGTTGATTTTATTACGACGGCTCAGGCATTTCACTGGTTTGATGTAGATAAATTTAAAAGTGAGTGCAGGAGAATATTAAGGAAAAATGGAAAGGTATTTCTGATTTGGAATGTTAGAGACATGGACGAAAAACTAAATCAGGAATTATATGATATATACAAAAAGTACTGTAAGAACTTTAAGGGATTTAGCGGTGGAATTGTGAAAGACGATGAACGCATAAAGAAGTTCTTTGATGGTAAATATGAATATGTGGAATATGATAATCCGCTGTTCTTCGATAAGAATAAGTTTATTGCAAGAAGTCTTTCAGGTTCATATTCCCTTAAAGAAGGAGACGATAAATACGAAGAATACTTAAAAGAGATAATTGATGTCTTTAACAGGTATTCAAAGGATGGAATTCTATCCATGGGAAATAAGTCGGTTGCATATGTTGGATGCGTTGACTAGAAAGAAAGGATATTGAAAATGGAATTATTAAAAGGAAGACCAGAGACTACAGAGGGACGTCTTGAAAGAGAAGTTCGTACTTACGATTATCTTGATTCTCTGGGAATTGAATATTATAGAACTGATCATGAAGCAGCAGGTGACATGGAAGCCTGCAGTAAAATAGATGCAATACTTGGTGTTATCATCTGTAAGAATTTGTTTTTATGCAACAGACAGAAAACAAACTTTTATCTTTTGACGATGCCGGGTGATAAGAAGTTTAAAACAAAAGAGTTGTCAGCACAGATTAACTCATCGAGATTGTCATTTGCTGGAGCTGATGATATGTTGGAACATTTAGATATTGAGCCTGGCGCAGTTAGCATTATGGGGCTTATGAATGATAAGAAACATATGGTAAAACTTCTAATTGATGAGGATGTTTTAAAAGATGAAAATATAGGATGTCATCCTTGTGTTTGTACATCAAGTCTTAGATTAAAAACTAAGGATGTTATCGAAAAGTTTTTACCTGCAACAGAGCATGATTACATGACGGTGCATCTTGTTGGAGAGGATTAATGAGTAAGATTGTATTTGATGATGAGTATGTGATTGTTGTACCTACTTTTGAGGAGGTTCAGATACATATTTATGTTTTATGGAAGACATAGCATGAATCGAAACGTGAAAAAAATAAGAAATGGAAAAGTGTAAATGGGTTTGGTTAATGAAATAATTAATAAGAATGGTGAAAAAGTAGTAATCGAAACGATGAACTGTCTTCAGGTGACAGAGGCGTTTAAAAGAATAAAAGGATGGGAAATTATTAGTAGTTTTTCAGTTGGTGGTTTTTTATACCTTGGGTTTTCAAAAAACATGCCAGGCAAAATGATAGTAATATCTGATTCGAAAGCAAAAATATTGGATTGCAATGATGGTAGTTTGGTTGAGTGTAATGCAGAGTATGACGAAAGGGAATATGTGGCTATATGTGATATGATAGAGGATGAATATATTACTCTTGTTGGTCCATATGGAGGAAGCATTTCGCACGAAACTACATCGGGAGAAAGAGTAGAAATTGAATATCTTGGTGAAAAAGTTACACCATATAAAACATTAAAGTATGAGCAAATATTATTTGTTGATACTATGGGAAATAGAGAAATAATATATAGAAGTAATCCACCATATTTGTATGGGTTTAGTGATGATGGTAATTATTTTGTTTTGGCTGATGATGGTGGTATAGATGTTTTACGTAGAATATAAGAATAGAGGTGGCGTAATGGGTATTACAACAAAACAGTATCAGAAGTTATCCGATATAAATATGGTTTGGTATTTCTATAAGAAGGGCTGATTAGAGTACGGAGGAAAAGAATGTATTATGGCAGATAAGGCATTATATGTATTAGCAGGTTACGATGATAATACAGAAGAAAGACTAGCAGGAATGCAGAATGAATTATACAAAAAAGGATATGATGGAATTCAGACAAAAGGAATTCCAATGCATTTTACTTTGGGTTCATATGACAGTGATAGAGAAGATGAATTAGTAAAGCGTCTTAAAGAAGTTGCTAAGATGCACAAGGCTTTTGATGTATCATTTAATCATATTGGTATGTTTAATCTTCCTGATAATTATGTGTTATTTGTAAAACCTGAAGTTAGTAGCGAAATGCTACTATTAAAAGATGAATTTAGAGATGATAATAGCATGTTTAACTGGTCATCTCATACGACATTACTTATAGATAAACCAGAGATTATTCATAAGGCCATACCTGAAGTATTAAATAATTTTTCAGCATTTGAAGGTAAAGTTACAACTCTTCATTTGTATGAGTTTTGGCCAACAAGACATATATTATCTGTTAAACTTAAATAGGAGTATTTTTGGAAAAGTAATTATAAGTGAAATAATGTAATAATAAATAATTGAAAGGGATTAAGAAAAAATGGAGTATATTACAAAGAGTTTTTATGACATTAAAGACATTGATTCAAATATTATTATATTTAAGGATGAATCAACAATTGAACTTGAGGAATGTGCAGGTAAAAAGTATAACGTAGATACATGTGTTGCCGATAGAGACATAAATGTTATGCCAGCTTTTTTCGAGTTCTTTACAGATTATCAGAAGACAAGGGTAGTATTTGATAAAAGAGGACTTAGAAGTAAGCAGAAGAATAGGGATAATTTTATTAAATTACAGATTAAATTACAGGAACTTGGATATTCAACTTATGACATAAGTTAATTGCTAAATGAAGAGGGAATAAAAATGAACAAACATGAAAAAATTAAATTAGTAGAAGAACTAGCAGCAAATGCTCACGTTGCATTAAAGTTAGTACAATTTGATGGGTGGATATTAAGATTCTCTGAAGGACATACTGGTCGAGCAAATTCAATTAGTGTAATCTATCCATCAAGTTTTGACGCAGAACAGAAAATTCCATACTGTGAAGAAATGTATGCAAAACAGAATCTCCCTTGTATTTTCAAACTGACAGATGGTAATGAAGATTTGAATGATATATTATCTAAAAGAGGATATGAAGTTGTTACACCGACAGATGTTTGCTTTTGGAATATTAGTGATATTAATATGCCAGACGGTAATATTATATTTTTTGATGAAGTAGAAGAAGAGTGGTTAGCTGCATATTTTAAACTTGAAGGTTTTAGTGAAAAACAAATGAACATATATAGACGTATGATAGAGAAAGTATGCGTGAATCAAAAGTATGTTGCAATTAAAGATAATAATGAGATTATTGCAGTGGCATCGTTAGTATCAGAAGGAGACCAGATGTTAATGCATAATGTTGTTGTTGATAAAAATCACAGAGGGAAAGGCTATGGTAGAAAAGTATGTAATGCACTTTTAGCCAAAGCAAGAGAATGTGGTATAAAGACATGCTGGCTTCAGGTTGTTATAGATAATGTGCCTGCTTATAAATTATATGAAAGCATAGGATTTAAAAAGGAATACACATATTGGTACATGAAGAAAAATTCATAAAACAAAAATAGGTATATAAGGAATTCGAAAAACGTTTGTATAGAGGGTGTGTAAAAAAGTATGAAAAGGAGTACACGCTATGAGTAAAGTAAAATGGGGAATACTTGGTACAGCAAATATAGCTAAAAACTGTATGATACCTGGTATGAAAAAATCTGAAAATTGTGATATGTATGCAATTGCAGGAAGAAGTTTGGAGAAGGCAGAAAAGTTTAAAAATGAGTATGGATTTACAAAAGCATATGGAAGTTATCAGGAATTGCTTGATGATAAAGAAGTTCAGGCAGTTTATATTCCACTTCCAAATCATATTCATCTTGAATGGGTAGAAAAAGCACTTAAGGCAGGTAAGCATGTATTATGTGAAAAGCCACTTGCGCTTAATGCAGAAGAAGCAGAAAGAATGTATGCTACGGCGAAAGAATGTGGTGTTAACTTGATGGAAGCTTATGCATATCTTCATAGTGAATATGTAGAAAGTTTGAAAAATGATGTTAAAAGTGGAATAATCGGTAATGTTGATTATATTGAATCAGCATTTGTTACACAGGGTTATGATGAAGATTTTCGTTTATATAAAGAATATGGTGGTGGAGCTTTCTATGATTTAGGATGTTACTGCACAACTATGTTCTTATCGCTTATTGATTCAGATGTAGATTTTGTTAAGGCAGTTGCAGAGTTTTCAGATAGAGATGTTGATTTTAATACAAGTGCTATCTTTAAATTTAAAAATGGAACTCGTGCTTCATTAAATGTTGGTATGATTTTAGACCAAACTTCAAATTCTAGATTTGATAGATTATATATTCATGGAAGCAATGGTTGTATAAAATCAGATGTTGAATATAACCAGAGTGGAGATGTTGAATATAGAATATTTACAAAGGACGGAATTGTAAATAGAAAAATAACAGTAAGTGATAATTATAGCTTAGAAGTTAATCAGGTTAATAGTTGTATTTTAAATGGTGAAACACCTGATATTACTCCAGAGTTTTCAATTAAGAATGCGAAACTCATGGATCAGGTATTAAGTGAGATTGGATATTATTAGGAGATTAGTATGCATTTTGTAGATGCAAAGGGGATTCTATCCGCGCAGAATGCATCTGAACTTCTTGAAAAAGCTCTTCGCTCAAAAAGAAAGAAGTGCATGATTGGTCATTGTTTTGGGTTGGACGATAACAATTCTAATACTCACAGCATTATGAGTCAAGCAGGAGCAAGAAGAGCGGTTAATACCGTTCAACAATGCGATAATGATGCATTTAATCTTAAACACCCATAGGGATACTTTGTTTTAGAAGGAAAGAGGTGTCATGTATGAAAAATAAAAAAATTATATTTGCGGGACTTATATGTTGCATATTTTTATCTGGTTGCGGTAGTGATAATGTTGTTTCAAATAATACATATAAGAAACAGATTGAAGCTACTACGAAACGTGTGAGTTTCAATAATAAAGAGGAACAGTCAACAGAGGATGAACAATCAACTGAAAATGAAAGTGCTCTAAATCAAGAAGATAAGAAAGTATTATATATTGGAAAAGAGGCTGATTATAGATCCACAAAACCAGAGGATTTATTTAAGGATGCAAAAGTTGTGATTAAAGGCAAAAAAATCAAGGATGTTAGTTGCTATGTAGCTGATAACTCGCTTCCTGTACAGCAAGTTGAAATTGAAGTACAAGAAGTATGTAAGGGTGAAGGGATACCTGATAAGATAATAATTGGTTATTATGGAGGAGAAGTTCCATTTAATGAATATGCAAAAACATTGGATAAAGAAGAAATAAAAAAAGAATTTCCTGATTATAACGAAGAAGAATATAAAAATGTGTATATAGGAATAGAAGATTCTGACGAAAATGTTAAACTAGAAGATGATGAATCTTATATGTTGTTTTTAGCAAATGATTCCGATAGTAAAGGAAATTATTTTGTCTTGGCTGATGGATATGGAGCTAGAAAAATGAAAGATGGAAAACTCTATGATTTTAATACAAATGATTATATAGAATTTGATTTTAATAAATGATGCTAATATATATTTCAAGGAAGGGTACATTCGCAATGGAATGTACTCTTCCTATTTTATATTCTATTCCTTTAAAGCTTTTATCATATCAATCTTTCTAATCCTCATAGATAGTAGCAAAATGATAATAAGTGAACATATTGTTATTGTTGTGCAAACAATTAACAGATTAACACCTAATATGTTTGGATAGATTTTTATAGTATCATTTGAAAATGTATCACAGTAAACTTCAAGGAATTTAAATCCAAATGGTAGTCCTAGTATCGCACCGAAGACTAATATTAGAATACTTTCAAATGATGCTAATTTACGTATTTCATCATAATGAAAACCAAGTACTCTGAATGTATTATATTCATTGGTTCTTTCAAGAAAACTTAGGACACCCAAGTTATATAAAACAATAATTACCAAGATAAAAGCGATTACTTTCATAAGAGTAAATACACCAGAAATTGCATGACTAAAATCAATGAGATTATCTTCCTGATGCTTAACACTAATAGTCTGAGAAATTCTGCCATCGTCTTTAAAATCAATATACTTTTTAGAAAGTATGCTTGTAGGTTTAAACGTTGCACCAGAACTCATAAAGCATTTATCTTTAATATAAAGAGACTGAGGCATTGAAGATGGTATTATTCCAGCAATTTTAAATGTATAAGTCTGATTTGAGAATGAAGGAAATACTTCAATGTAATCACCTTTCTTCGCATCAACTGAATTAGCCATTCCTTCAGTTATATAAATACCACCATCACTAAGTGGTTCACCATCCACAGTTTTTAAGTTGATAAAATCCCCATCAGAGAAAATAGTGATTGGTTTATGATAAACATCATTCTCAGCAAATGCCACGCGCGCCTGAAGTGTTTCAATTAATTGTCCATCAAGTTCCTTATTAAGTTCATTTACGCTTCTTTGATCAACAGCAGGATTTAAAGTATATTTGTATGAATAAGTAAATTCATCACTATAACTTTTCTTGGTAAGTGAGTTGATTGAATCAGGTGTACCAAAGCCTATCATAAGAAGCATAAAACTTCCGCATACGCTTATAATTCCAAGAATTATTCGAGTCTTATGATATGAAGCATCTCTAATGGTCCACTTCATGCCAAAACCGAATTTATTCCATATGTGTGGAATCTTCTCAAGGATAGATGTTTTATTGTGTTTTCGCTTATCCTTCTTATCTTCAGCAGGAAGACCAGTTAATGTTTTTCTTGCTGCACTCATTGAAGTTAATACGGATAAAATAATTATAAGCATAATTACAATTAAAGTATTAACTGTATGCATGATTGGCCACTCTGGCAGTGCAATAATTTTCTTTTGTGATTGTTGTATTGCCTTTGTAAATGGAAATGAAAGTATAAAACCTAAAACAGTTCCAATTACACTTAAAAACAAACCATACATCGAGTAGTAGATAAGTAAACTAATATTTGAAAATCCCAAAGACTTTAATGTATTTATATCAGCACCCTGTGCGTCTATTAATCTTTTGATGGTTGTACGCATCGATAATAAAGAAAGTAGAATAAACAGTACCGAGAATAGAAGTGATACTCTTTTTAAATTATCGACCTGGTTTGAAACAAAAGAAACATCCATTAATGTATCCCTGTTAAAATATGCAATAAATCTTTCACCTAAAATTTCATTTATATTCTCTTTAAGATTTGAATTCTTACTTTTGATTTCTAAGAGGTTAAAAATACCTTGTGGATTAAATGCATTAACAACATCATTACTCATGTATCCATAACCATAGTTTTCATGTGCAGGCATGTAGTAATCAGAAGAACCTACAAAGTGAGCTCTTTCTGAAGACATTATTAAACCTGCAACAACTGGATTAACTGAAATATTATTATAGTTAATACTTATAGAATCACCAACGGAAATCTTATTAGCCTTTGCATATTCAGGATCAATCCAGATACTGTTATTACTATTTGAATCATAATTCTTACCCTCTAAAACTTTTACGGATGAAATATTCGTATTATCATTTGAGTCAAGTATGAGGTAAGAATCATCGCTAACAGAAGCAGTAATTCTAATACGCTTTGTAATATCTTCAATACCTTTTGTTTGTTTTATCTTTGCAATATCCTCATCAGTAAAATATGTAGCCTGAACCCATTCATCAGCAAGGTTTGTATCTTTATTAAATGTATCAAATTCATGCTTCATACCATAATAAACTCCCTCTAATCCACTAAAGATAATTACGGAAAGCATGGCAAGTAGTACAACACTTAAAAACTGAAACTTAAATTGCTTGATACTTCTAATCATTTTTTTAAATAAGAAAAACATATCTAAATCCTTTCTATGTTCTATTTTTCATCTGAATAAATCTTTCCATCCTGAAGTCTTATAACGTGATCAGCAATCTTTGCAACTTCAGGATTATGAGTAACAACAACGACCGCAGTGTCTTCATTCTTTGAGTATTTCTTCAGCAAATGAAATATCTTATCGCCGGTTGCTACATCTAAAGCTCCAGTTGGTTCATCGCATAGAAGTAGTTTTGGAGATTTAGCTACAGCTCTTGCTATTGCAACACGTTGCATTTCACCACCGGATAATTGATTTGGAAAATTTTTCATTCTTTTTTCTAGTCCAACATCTTTTATTATTTCTTCAACCTTATCAATGTTACCGTTAAGATTAGCTGCGATTCCTACATTTTCATATGTATTTAAATTTTCTACTAAGTTGTAAAACTGGAAAACAAATCCAACATTTTTTCTTCTGTAGTTTGTAAGTTGTTTGTCTGAAAAATTTGATAAATCTTTATTGTTTATTAGTATTTGCCCACTTGATGGTCTGTCCATGCCACCAAGAAGGTTAAGCATTGTACTTTTCCCAGAGCCGGATGGACCAAGTATAACTGTTAATTCTCCTGATTTGATTTCTGCTGAGACATCGTTAAGAGCGGAGATTTCCTCACTACCTGATTTGTATTTTTTTACTATATTTTTTAAATAAATCATAAATCCTCCTTAAATCATTTATATAAATGTGACACACTTGTATATTTTTGTAATTATATTTATAATAAAAAATGTATCAAGTCAATGAATTTGCTAAAAGAGACACGAATTTATAGGATGTGTGTCTTTTTCGAAAATAGACCAAAAAATAAGGTTTGGGAGGTATATTTATGAATGAATCCAGTAATCCTAGCGCCATAAGATCAAAGCAGGAGATAACTGAAGCGATGCTTAGACTTATGGAAAAAGAATCATATAATGACATAACTGTTAAGCAGATAGTTCTTGAAGCAGGAGTAGTTAGAAAGACATTCTATAGAAATTTTGATTCGAAGGAAGATCTTCTCGATGCGATTATAAATTCAGTAATGGATGACTATATAAAAGAACTATTTTTTACATCATATAAATCAGTTCCAGATGTGCTTGTGAAATTTTGTATTACGCATAAGAGAGTAATAAAGTTACTTGATAAGAATAACCTTATGTATAAGGTAGTTAATAAGATTAATGAATATATTTTAAGACGTCATAAGGAGATTGAATTATCAGGAATGGTTCCGGATACATTCTTTGAGGGCCTTGATGTAAAATACATTATTATGTTTAATGTTGGTGCAATATGGAATGTTGTTTGCGCCTGGGTTCATGGAGACATGAAGGATGATCCAAAAGAAATAGTAAAAACTCTAACCATATACTGTGCACGTATTGGCCAGTATGCTGAGAAAACTATGAAAAATAAAGGGTAATGATACACAAAAAATAAAGATGTATACATAATAGCAGCAAATGATGTATAATATTAGGATAAATAATGGACGGAAAAATTGATTACTAGTCAATTGTAAAAAAAATGGGAGATGTAAAATTAAATGAAAGCTTTAATAATTAATTGTAGTCCGGTTAAGACGGGGGCGACTGCAGAAATTGTAAAGACTGTTTCAGAGGAGATAGCAGATAGATATGATGTAAAATCTATCTGTATTGAGGATTATAAGTTTGATTATTGTAGAGGTTGTCGAGCTTGTCATGAAACAGGTGAATGTATTATGCATGATGATGTTCAGATTCTTATGGATGAATTCGAAGATGCTGATACTATTATTTCGGTATCACCTTCATACTGGGCAGATGTACCGGGTCAGTTTAAGGCCTTTATCGACAGATGTACACCTTGGTGCAATACTCATGAACCACATGCATCAATTAGTGCAGGTAAGAAAGGATATTCTATTGCATTAAGAACAGGTCCAAGCATGAGAGAGTGCGAAAGAATTATTCAGAGTATTGAACATTTCTATGGACACCTTGAAATAGAATGTAGCGGAAATTTAGGTTTCTGTTCTGTTGAGTTTAAGGAAGACCTTGAACCAAGAAAAGGAGAGTTATTAGAGTTTTGTAAGCAGATAGTATAACCAGAAAACTGGTTTTACATATAATAAATTTGAAAGGAAGTAGAATTATGGTAACATTTTTAAGATTAAGAAATATCTAATTGCATGAAGCTGTTTGGTAAATGGTTTCATGCTTTCATGCGCAATTAAGAAACATATTTATCAAAAGGAGAAAAATTATGATATTTCAGGACAATGTAATTAAAAAATATTTAGAGAACGTTTATTATGTATCAGGTACACCAACAGGAGGTAAGTCAACTGTTTCAAAGGCACTTGGAAAGAAGTATAACATTCCAGTGTATGATGTTGATGAACACTTTGATCTTCATAAGGAGATGTCGGATGAAAAGTATCAGCAGGCTATGAATACGGAATTTGCTGATGCGGATGAATTCTTTGGAAGAACTGTTGAGGAGTATAAGAGCTGGTTAATTCAGAATGCGAGAGAACAGTGGGACTTTATAGTGCTTGACCTTATAAGACTTTCAGCAAATGGACCAATTATCTGTGATTGCAATCTTCCTATTGAGGAAGCTGAGGAAATTACAGATCCATCAAGAATAGTTTTTATGATTAAGGATCCAAAGCAGTTATGTGAGGATTACTGTAACAGACCTGACCATCAGGGATTTAATGATTTTATTCATAGTGCTACTGATTTTGAAAAGGCTAAGGATACGGTTAATAAGACATTATATTCATTGAATTTTAAGGCTTATACTGATATAAAGAAAAGCTCATACTTCTGGCTTGAGAGAGATAATAAAAGAAGTGTTGAGGAGACGGCGAGACTTGTTGAGGAATACTTAGGATTTGATAAGGAACTCTCTAAATAGTTTATTAGGATATTTATGGCCCAGGGAGAAATCTCTGGGCTTTTCTTGGATTTTATATTCTGTTACATATTTCTTGAAGAGGAAATATAATGTTTTATCTGCTTTGGTTTAATGAATGATATAGACAAACATATGTTCTTGTTGTATAATTAAATATGTATTATGAGGAAGAACTTAAATGGCTAATGTAAGGAGATATTTAGACAATGGATAATAAGGGCGAAGTAGTTATCTACCAGACGGAGGACGGATTGAGTAGATTAGAGGTTAGTCTACAAAATGAGACGGTATGGCTGACGATAGACCAAATGGCTGAGCTGTTTCAGAGAGATAAATCTACGATTTCTAGACATATTAATAAGATTTTTAAAGAAGGAGAACTGGTTCGTGAGTCAACTGTTGCATTTTTTGCAACAGTTCAAAACGAGGGGGGAAGAAAGGTAGAACGTAATCTTGAATATTTTAATCTTGATGTCATTATTTCTGTGGGATACCGCGTGAAATCTCAGAGAGGTACCCAGTTTCGAATATGGGCAAATTCTGTATTAAAGGAATATATTATCAAAGGATTTGCCATGGATGATGAACGGCTAAAAGGAAACGGTGGTGGAAATTATTGGAAGGAACTTTTAGATAGAATACGTGATATCCGTTCTTCCGAAAAGGTACTTTACAGACAGGTTTTAGATCTTTATGCAACTAGTGTGGACTATAACCCTAGAAGTGATGAATCAGTACAGTTCTTTAAAATTGTTCAGAATAAGTTACATTATGCAGTACATGGTCATACTGCAGCAGAAGTGATATATGAAAGAGCAGATGCTGAAGAACCATTTATGGGATTAACTTCATTTGCTGGAGAGTTACCAGCATTAAAAGATATTGGAATAGCGAAGAATTATTTAAAAGAGGATGAACTGAAAATTCTTAATAACCTTGTATCTGGTTACTTTGACTTGGCAGAAATCAATGCTATAGAGCATAAACCGATGTATATGAGCGATTATGTAGAACAGTTGGATGCTATTCTTACTTCCGGAAATCGAAAACTATTAGAGGGACCAGGAAAGGTTAGCCATGAAGAGGCTATGAAGAAGGCGAAGACAGAGTATCGAAAGTATCAGGAGATTACCTTGTCACCGGTAGAAGAAGAATATTTAAAGAGTATTAAAGGTGTGGAGAAAGAAGTCAAGAAAAGAAAGAGAAACACAAAATAAGGAGGTAGTATATGCAGTTTGGAATGCCAACATTAATTGAAAATCGTACACTTGAAGATAATGTAAATTTGTGTAAAGAGTTGGGACTTAAGTTCATTGAATTAAACATGAATTTCCCTGAGTATCAGATTGATAAGCTTGAAGATACAGAGAAGTTTATTGAACTTGCTGAGAAAACTGGAATTTACTACACTATTCATCTTGATGAAAATTTGAATATTGCTGACTTTAATAGACTCGTTACAGATGCTTATCTTGAAACTGTGAGAAGAACAATAGAGGTTGCTAAAAAGTTTTTAGTTTTAAAGAATAAGTATGGGGATAGAAGTCAGCCTCTTACATTAAATATGCATATGAATCATGGTATATATATTACTCTTCCTGACAGAAAGGTTCAAATGTATGATAGGGACTTTGAAACTTACATGAAGTCATTTGTTGAGTTTAAATGTAAGTGTGAAAAATGGATTGGTGATAGTGATATCAATATTGTTATTGAAAACACTGATGGTTTTAGAGAATACGAAAAAAAGGCAATTGATTACATGCTTGAAAATGATAAGTTTGGTTTAACTTGGGATATTGGTCATTCAAAAGGAATAAAGGAAATTGATGTTCCATTTATTACAAAACATGAAGATAAACTTATGCATTTTCATATTCATGATGGTTCAGAAGAACCACCAAAGAATCACCTTGCACTTGGTGATGGTGAGATAAATTTACATGCAAGATTGCAGCTTGCAAAGGGTGTTAATGCAAGATGTGTTCTTGAAACAAAGACAATTGAGGCTTTAAGAAAGTCGGTTGATTGGCTTAAGGAAAATTTATAAGGTGGAGATTTATGAAGACATTATATGTATCAGATCTTGATGGTACACTTTTAAGAACGAACCAGAAGACATCTGATTTTACAAATAAAATTATTAATGAACTTGTTGAAGAAGGCTTACTTTTTTCATATGCCACAGCACGTTCATATAATACATCTCATAAAGTAACTGAAGGGATGACAGCGGATTTTCCTTTGATTGTATATAATGGAGTATTTGTTAGAGATAATGCTTCTGGTGAAATGCTTTTGAAGAATTTCTTTGATGAAGAAATTAAAGAAGTTGTTTTAGAATTGATTGAACATGATTTGTCACCTATTGTTTATGCATATGTTGATGGAGTTGAAAGATTCACATTTAATATTGATGAAGTTAATGATGTAACTTTAGAATTTGCATTAACAAGGGAAAATGACAGTAGATATAGACCGATTAAAAGTTTAGAAGAACTAATTGCAGGCGAGATTTTTTATCTAACACTTATTGATGATGAGAGTAAACTTAAGCCATTCTATGATAAGTATAAGGATAAGTATCATTGCTTTTTTCAAAAGGATATGTATACGGGAAATCAGTGGCTTGAAATTATACCAAAGAATGCATCTAAAGCAAATGCAATAAAACAGTTAAAAGATATGCTTAACTGTGATCGCCTCGTTGTATTTGGTGATGGTGTTAATGATATTGATATGTTTGAAATTGCTGACGAAGCATATGCTGTAGAGAATGCAGTTGATGAACTAAAGGAAATAGCAACAGGCGTTATAGCATGTAATGATGAAGATGGTGTTGCTAAGTGGTTATATGAAAGGGTAAAGGGAGAAAGCATCAAATAGGAATTAAAAGAAATGGATTAAAACGCAAGGATCTTTATAGGAGATTTGATTAGAGTAAATGATTTATTTTGAAGACAGAGTTCAGAAGTATATTGATATGAGATATAAATTGTAGGAGGTGTTCGTATGGCAAATGTATATGATGTATGTCCTGGTTTTGAAAGTGATAAGTGGTTATTACGATTAACAAAGAAAGAAGATTCAGAAGAATTATTAAGCGTTTATTCTGATAAGAATGCGCTTCCATTCTTTAATAGCGATAATTGTCATGGGGATAATTTCTATTATCCTACAAAGGAGAGGATGGATTCAGCAATTGATTTTTGGATTTATTCTTATGGTGAAGGTTATTTTGTAAGATGGACAATTATTGATAAAAGTATAGGAAAAGCAGTTGGTACAATTGAATTGTTCCACAGAGAGTCGGATGGTAATTTTGGTGAAGTTGGAGTATTAAGACTTGATCTTGGAAGTGCATATGAAAGAGAAGATGCTATTAGCGAAATCCTTTCAATCATTATTGAACCAGCATACGAGCTTTTTGATTGTGATGAAATTATTTCTAAAGTTCCAATTTATGCAGTTGAAAGAATTGAAGCATTCAGTAAGTTTGGCTTTACAAAAAGTGAAGTTTGTTTGAATGGACTAGAGAATAAAAAATTTTATGACTATTGGATTGTAAAGAAGTAAATGGAGATTGTTTATGATAAGAGAAATTACAGAAGATGATTTTGAAAAATGCATAAATGTTATAAGAGAAAGTTTTATGACGGTGGCAGAAGAATTTTATATTACAAAGGAGAATGCACCAGCATTCACTGCTTTCGCTACTGATGAAAATAAAATGAAACAGTGGAAGTATGAACAACACAGACCTATGTATGGATATTTTGAAGATGGGAAACTAGTTGGTTATTATAATTTAATGATTAATGAAGATATGTGTGAAGTTGGAAGTTTATGTGTACTTCCAGAGTATAGACATAAGAACATAGGAAAAGCATTACTTGATGATGCTATCAGTAAGGCAAAAGAATTACATAGTAGTAAAATGATACTAAGTATTGTTGAAGAAAACAAAGTTTTAAGAAAATGGTACGAAGATCAGGGATTTGTTCATCTAGGGACTAAGAAGTTTGACTTTTTTCCATTTACATGTGGTTACTTGGGGATGGAATTGACAGAATAGGAGAAGACTATGGAAACAATTAATAACGCAAAAGATGTTAAGAATCAGTATGCTACATCTGGAAATTTAAATACAAGAATATCAATACATGATAAGTATTCGACTAATAAACAGGGATTTAGTAATTTTATAGTTTCAAATTATAAAATTGAAGAAGGAATGAAAGTGCTTGAATTAGGTTGTGGTACAGGAAGCATGTGGAAAGGTCATGAAGATTTAATCAAGAAATGTTTAAAGATTGTATTATCTGATTTCTCTGAAGGCATGGTTGATACAATTAGAGATAATATTGGCGAAGCAGATAATATTGAGTATAAGGCAATTGACATACAGAACATCCCATATGAGGATGATACATTTGATATTGTTATAGCAAATATGATGTTATATCACGTGCCAGACCGTAATAAGGGCTTATCAGAAGTAAAAAGAGTTTTGAAGAATGGTGGACTTTTTTATAGTGCAACATATGGAGAACATGGTATAATAGAGTATCTTTCGAAGGTGCTTGGTAAGTATGGTGTAGAGGATACTGTTGATAAGAGTTTTACTCTTCAAAATGGTGGAGAGACTCTATCAAAGTTCTTTGGCGAAGTTACAAAAGTTAATTATGAGGATTCACTTGCAGTAACTAATCTTGATGATATAGTGGATTATATTTATTCACTTTCAAATATGACATCGCTAGAAAGTATACCTAGGGATGAGATTAAGGATGCTTTAGCAAAGCACATGAAAGATGGCATATTAAATGTTCCAAAGGAATATGGATTATTTATTTCAGTTAGTATATGAATGATTTATAAAAGATTTATTGGAGGAAAGAAAGATAATGAATGAATCTGTAAAGGAAAAGATTGAATTGTTTGTTGAAAACAAGGAATTTGATACATTTACACAATCTAATATGAGTCTTTTGATTCCAATATCTAAAATCGGTAAGGATTCGGAAGTTTTTAATGATAAATTAGGGTTTTATAGAATAGTAATAGATTTTAATTTACAAGCAAAACATCATAATCATTATGTATCTATAATCTGTTCACCGTATATAAAATTTCATGAAGAATTATCAAATGATTATTATGTTATTTTGATAGAGAAAGATTTTTTTGAACAAATTTATTTTATGTATGATGTGGATTCAAAGGTGATTCCTAAATATGATAATATTTATGTTGAGATATGTAATGATATTCTTAAATATTTGAATATGTTTGCATTTGAATCTTCAAAGTCTATGCCAAATTCAAATGTTACTATAGGAGCACATGAAACTCTTATAGGCCATTGGATTATTAGAAGTATGCTCGGTGAATCGGTGGATATGAGAGCAATTTCTTCAGATTATTCTGTGGCTAGAGCACAGCATTATATAGAGCAACATTATTCTGAAAAAATCACTGTGGAACAGCTGGCTAGATTAACTTATATATCTTCATCAAGTTTATCACATAAGTTTAAATCTGAGATTGGAGTGTCTCCGATTGATTATCTGTTAGAAGTTAGACTTCAAAAAGCTCAAAATATGATGCGAAGAAAAAATGTATCATTGACGGATGTTGCAGAATCATGTGGGTTTTCAAGTTTATCACATTTCTCAAAATATTTTACAGATAAGATGGGGATGTCACCTACAGAATATCAAAAACATTATGTTTAGAAGATGATATGAAAAAATTGCAGGATTATATAAATTCGAAGCAGGATTCATAAAGCATATTGAAATTATGTTTGTTATAATATTCAAAAATTGATAGGAGGAAAATATTATGACAAAAGAAGAAATGATTGCTTTTATGAATGCAAATCCTGTAATGCAGGTAGCTACTGTTGAGGATGATAAACCTAGAGTTAGAGCTATTTTACTTTTTAAAGCAGATGAAGATGGAATAGTATTTCATACAGCTAACACAAAGGATTTTTGTAAGCAACTTATGAAAAATCCAAATGTTGAGATATGTTTTAACAGTCCTGATACTCAATTACGAGTAAGAGGTGTTGCACATATAGATGATAGCCCGAAACTTAGGGAGGATATTTTTGCACATCCAACACGTAAATTTTTACAGGCATGGAAGGATATGGGGATAGATAATTTACTTACTGTTTTTCGTGTGACAAATTGTGTTGGTACAACTTGGACTATGCAAACAAATTTTGAGGCTAAGGAATATATAGAGATAACTAAACATTAAGTATGATGTGAATTAGAATTGTGGAAAAACAATCAAAGGAAAAAAATATGGATTAATAAAAACAATGTCCTAAAAATATGGGACATTGTTTTTATGTGTGATATAATGAAAAAGGTATAGTTTATACTATGTAACATATGGAGGTAAAAGAATGAAAGAAAATGTAAAGAGTAAAATTGATTTGTTTGTTGAAAACAAAGAGATACTTAGGAAGGGTAACAAACTTGAATCAGAGTTAATGACAGTTGCATCAAGTCTTGTTTACACATCAGCTAGGGCTAAGGTTGATATTGAAAAATTTAAAGAGTGTAGAAAGATTTTAAAAAAGAAAGCGGGGATGTTTTCGTCTTTTAGATCAACATCTGAACTTATGGTTGTAAGTAAGATGGCAATTGCGGATAATCCTGAAAAGTATATTGATGATATTCAGGCTATTTATAAAGTTTTAACTAAAGGAACTTTAAGTGATTCTGGTTATTTTATTTTAGCAGCCATGAGTATATATGAAACTCATAAGATTGATGATAGAAATGATCTTTCTGAGTTGGTTGATATTATAAATAATCAGAAAGATTTATTTAAAAAGTTAAATAAGAAACATCCTATTTTAACTTCAACAGATGATGTTCCATTCCAGATGCTTGGTGTTCTTGAAGGTAAGGAAGTAGATGTTTTATTTGAAGAAATTGAAGAAGGATATAATTATTTAAAGAAAGACTATAAGAAAGATAAAGTTGATTCAGGCATGGCTTATAATTTAAGTCAGGTTTTAGCTGCATCAAGAGGTGATATTAAGGAAAAATGTGATAAGGCTATGCAGATTTATAAGGCATTTGCTGCACATGGTACAAAGTATGGTAAGTCATATGAGTTTGCTTCAATTGGTGCATTGGTAGATGTTGATGAAGATGTTGATAAATTAGTTGAGGAGATTATTGAGGCTAATGAGTATCTTGAGAAAAAGAAGGGTTTTGGCAATTGGTCTTTAGGCGCTACAAAGAGATTAATGTTCGCCGCAATGCTAGTTGCAGATGAATATGATAAGGATGTAAATGTTACAGGTAGTGCAGCGCTTACAGGTACTCTTGCAACAATTATAGCTGAGCAGGTAGCTCTTATGATGGTTGTTATTTTAGCAGCATCAGCCGCAGCTTCATCGAATAATTAATAGTTTACATAAAATATAAAAAGCTAGATTAAATGAGGTATGACATGAATGTTTCATTAGAAGAAATTAGTACTTGGAATAAAGATGATGTAATATATGTTGATACGAGAGGTGAGATCGCGTATAATCACGGACATATTGATAGAGCGGTTGCACTTGAAAAGGTGACAGATGTGGAAGATAAGCTTCCACTAGATGTCACAAAGAAGTATGTAGTTTATTGTACATACGGGAAAAATAGTAAACCTATTGTTGATGAATTGAGGAATTTGGGTTACGATGCGTATAACCTTGAAGGTGGATTTAGATCATGGCTTCTAGCGTATGCTACAGGTTACGATGAAGATGAACTTTTAAGATATGATCGTCAGATTATTTTGCCTCAGATTGGAAGCGAGGGTCAGAAGAAACTTAAAAATGCAAAGGTTTTAATTGTGGGGGCTGGAGGCTTAGGGTCACCAGTTGCCTTATATCTTGCAGGAGCAGGCATTGGTAAGATTGGAATTATGGATGCTGATAATGTTTCTATGACTAATCTTCAAAGACAAATTGCTTTTAATGAAACGATGTTAGATGAAAATAAGGCAGAAGCAACTAAGAAGGTTTTAGAAAAATTAAATAGTAAAATTAGAGTACAAGCTTATAAAGAATTTTTAACTCCTGATAATGCTGAACGTATAATATCGGATTATGATTTTGTTATTGATGGAGTTGACAATTTTGAAACCAAGTTTTTGATTAATGATACTTGTGTTCTATTAAAGAAACCATTTTGTCATGCAGGCATACTTAGATTTGAAGGTCAGGTCATGACTTATGTCCCAGATAAATCTTCGTGCTATAGATGCATATTTGAAGAAATACCTGATAAGGGTAGTATTCCAAATTGTTCTGAAGCCGGTGTGATAGGTGCTATGGCTGGTACCATCGGAAGTATTCAGGCACTTGAGGCCATTAAGTATTTTACCGGTGCTGGAGAACTACTAACTAATAGGATGTTTGTGTTTGATGCGCTTTCCATGAATACAAGAATTGCAAAACTTCCTAGCAAGAACCCTAATTGTCGAGTATGTGGTGAGCATGCAGACATTATTAATATAAAGGAAAATCGCGAAGAATATTTAATAGAAGGTTGTAGTGTAAAGTAAGGTAAAAGTATTTGCTATATGAATAAGTAATTGCAAGTAATATATATTAATAATTATACAATTTTATTTTAGAATGATAAAATATGTATGGTACATAATTTAGAAACTGACTAGGAAAACAGAGGTTTATTTTATAGCCTCTGTTTTCTGCAGTAATGAGGTAGTAATATGAGCAAATATGAAATAATAAAATCATGTGATGATATTGATTTTGAGCAAGTAAGAGATATTTTGAATTTTTATGGATTAAGCAATTTTGATACGAAAACCCAGCAAATGGTGTTTGAAAATAGTTATGCAGTAGTTTTTATAAAAGATAAAGATAAAATTATAGGAGTTGGTAGAGCTATATCTGATGGGATATGTCAGGCTTCTTTGTTTAATATAGCGGTAAGGGATGAATATCGAGGAGTTGGTTTAGGTAAGGTTGTTTTGGATAATTTAATAAATCAGTTAGAGGGTTGTACCATTACGCTTTATACTCATCCAAAACATTTTGGTTTATATGAGCATTGGGGATTTTCTAAAATGAAAACAGGTTACGCTATGTATCATGATGAAGAGTATTATAGAAAAGAAGGATTTATAGATTAGAAAATAAGATTTATAGAAATATAATAAAATACTTGTAATTTTTAAAAAATTAATTATAATTGTATTTGCACAAGAGTGCCAAGCAGTTCGGGTCCGATATCCTGCTTGTAAAATATTAAAACCAAAGGAGAATTAATATGAAAACAATCAAACGTGAGTGGAAGGAGTTTAAAATCCTTCTAAACAATGTACCAACATTGGTGACAACTATCTTTATTCTGTCCGTTGTGTGCATGAACTTAGTGGCTAGTAAGGAACTTTATAGTTCTAGGTTTGTATGCATCAATTGTGGTCTGGCTTTATCATGGATTCCATTTCTTTGTATGGATTGTATCTGTAAGAGATTTGGAGCTAAAGCGTCTACAAAAATTTCACTTTTAGCAATTTTATTTAATGTTGTAACAGCTATTGCTTTTAAATTATTATCAATGACACCAGGTCGTTGGGCTGGCTATTATAGTGCTCCAGATGAAAAAACTGGTGATTATATTAATGCAAGTCTTAATGGAGCATTTGGTATGGCATGGTATGTCGTATTAGGTTCAGCTGTTGCTATGTTTTTATCTGCAATAGTTAATTCATTAGCAAATGAAGCCGTTGGTCGTATGGCAGATAAGGGTGATTTTAAGGGCTTTGCAATTAGAAGTTTCTTATCAACTGGAATCGGACAGTGGGTTGATAACTTTGTATTCTCAGCACTTGTTTCACATATGTTTTTTGGATGGAACTGGATGCAGGTATTTATATGTTCAATAACATCTATGCTTATTGAACTTGCAGCTGAAGCTATATTCTCACCACTTGGATATCGTATTTCTAAGAACTGGGAGAATGAAGGTGTAGGCGTAGAATATATTAAATTAGTAGATAATACAAAAAAGGCTGCATAAGCCTTTTTTGTGATTTTAATGGAAGGTATATATATGAAGTTAGAAGAATTATCAGGTATTGAACTAGGTAGGGAAGTGAATAGTGGTAATATTACACCAACTGAAGTGATTGATTATTTCGCTGATCGAATAGAAAAGAGAAATCCAAGTATCAATGCCTTTACTTATACTAAAATTGAAGAAGCTAAAGTTGAAGCGAAAAAGCTTGAAGAGAGAATAGCGAAAAAAGAAGATGTGGGACCATTTGCTGGGGTTCCTGTAGGACTTAAGGATTTTTTACCATCTAAGAAAGGATGGACTAATAGTCATGGTGGCGTTAAGTCTTTAATTATGGAAGACCCTGAAGATTCGGCTTTTTATGCAGCAGCAAGGGAGGCTGGTGCAATTGCAATTGGTAAAACTAATGCACCTGCATTTGCTTTTAGAGGAACTTGTGATAATAAGCTTTATGGACCAACAAGTACACCTTTTAAAGTTGGTTATAACTCAGGTGGCTCATCAGGTGGAAGTGCAGCAGCAGTTGCAGATGGTATGCTTCCTATGGCAGAAGGTTCTGATGGAGGTGGCTCAATTCGTATTCCATCATCATGGTGTTCATGTTTTGGATTTAAGGCATCAGTTGGAACTATTCCAAGTGTTTGTAGACCGGATGGATGGACGGCGACACATCCATATTGTTTTAATGGAGCAATCACAAGAACTGTTAGCGATAGTGCAATGATGCTTAATTATATGGCAAAGTACAATCCAAGAGATCCACTAAGTCTAGATCATGGCAAGAAGGATTTTACTGAACTTATGAAAAAGCCTATTGCTGATTGGAAGATTGCATTTACTACTGATTTTGATGTGTTTACTGTTGATAAGGAAGTAGCGCAAATAGTAGAGAGTGCAGCTTTAAAACTTAAGCTTGCTGGAGCATGTGTTGATTACGTTCATTTTAACTTTAAACATAGTCAGGAAGAATATGCTAATTTGTGGTGCAGAAGTATATGTATTGATACGGCAATTGATATGGAACTTTGGAAGAAGGATGGTTTTGATTTGATTAAAGATCATCGTGAGGAACTTCCAGAGGAATTTATATATTGGAATGAACTAGCACTTAAATCAACTATTATGGATTATAGATATTTTAATGATTTAAGAACGGAGATTTTAGATGCGCAGCAGGATGTGTTTGATAAATATGATATTATTATTGCACCTGTAACGATTTGTCCGCCCGTTAAGAACGCAAATGATTTTAATACAAAGGGACCTGAATGTGTTAATGGGGTTAAGGTGGAACAACTTATAGGATTTTGTGAAACATTCTTTGAAAACTTCACTGGTAATCCTGCTGCTTCTGTTCCAGCTGGATTTACTAAGGATGGGCTTCCGGTTGGAATGCAGATTATTGGAAAGAAATTTAGAGATGAAGATGTGTTTGCTGTAGCTTATGCCTTTGAGCAAATAGCTCCTTGGAGTTATGAAAAGGCATATAATAGAAAGATAGATTAATCTAAATATTTGTATGTATAAAAGGAGATTACTCATATATTTGAGAATCTCCTTTTTATGTAATAAAGGTATTCTATAGTTGTTTTAAAAATAATTCGTGTATTCGTGTGTCGATACCTATTTCTGGATGAAAAGATAATCCGATTTGATTTTTATATTTAACTCCAACAATTTGTTCATCAACTTTAGCAAGAATTTTAACATCATCAGAAACATCTTCGATTATTGGAGCACGTATAAAAGACATTTTAAATTCAGGAAGTTCACCAACTTTTCCAATTGCATTAAAACTTCCAAGTTGCCTTCCGTAAGCATTTCGTTTAACTGTAACAGGAAGAGTACCAAGATAAGTGTTAGGGTCATTTGCTATACGCTCTGATAAAAGTATAAGGCCAGCGCATGTTGCAAGGACTGGTATGCCACTGTTGATTAGTTCTTTTAGTGGATTATACATATCAAGCTCACGGATGAGTTTTCCCTGAACGGTGCTTTCACCACCAGGAAGAACTAGCGCATCAATATTTTTGATATCATCCTTTTGTCTTAATAGGATAGTCTCTGCACCTAGCTTTTTTAGAACATCTTCATGTTCAGCAAATGCTCCCTGAACTGCAAGTATTCCAATTCTCATTTTACTGACCTCTTTCTTCCATGATTAATTTGATTTCATTTTCATTAATACCAACCATTGCTTCACCTAGGTCTTCTGAAAGTTTTGCAATTAGTTCTGGGTCATTATAGTTTGTAACTGCCTGAACAATGGCAGCAGCTCTTTTAGCTGGATCACCAGATTTAAAAATTCCTGAACCAACAAATACACCCTCAGCACCTAACTGCATCATAAGTGATGCGTCGGCAGGAGTCGCAACGCCACCAGCTGCAAAATTTACAACTGGAAGTCGTTTGTTCTCATGAACATATTTAATTAAATCATAAGGAACACGATATTCTTTAGCAGCTTCATAGAGTTCATCTTCTCTTAAAGAAGCAACTCGGGCTATTTCTGAATTCATTTTCCTTATATGTCTTACAGCTTGAACAACATCACCAGTTCCTGGTTCTCCTTTAGTTCTTATCATAGATGCACCTTCGTTGATTCGTCTAAGTGCTTCGCCTAAATCTCTAGCTCCACATACGAAAGGAACTTTAAACTCTTTTTTATCTATATGATAAACATCATCTGCAGGAGAAAGAACTTCTGATTCATCTATATAATCTATTTCTATAGCTTTTAATATTTGCGCTTCAGCGAAATGTCCAATTCGACATTTTGCCATAACAGGAATTGAAACTGCTTCTTGTATTCCTTTTATCATTTTAGGGTCACTCATGCGTGATACACCACCAGCTGCTCTTATATCTGCTGGAATTCTTTCAAGTGCCATTACAGCACAGGCTCCAGCTGCTTCTGCAATCTTTGCCTGCTCAGGAGTAGTTACATCCATAATAACTCCACCTTTTAACATTTGTGCTAATCCTTTGTTTAATTCATATTGTTCTGACATTTCTCTACCTCCGATTGAATTATGATAGTAATTATGTTATAACTAAAGTGGCATATTTAAAATATCCAAAATAAAGGTTTTTGAGATGCCAGATTGGAGGTTCACATATGTTAACTTATGATTTGTCTTGTGCTTCTGGGCCGATATATGTTTATTTGTATCAGTGTCTTAAGAAAGATATTTCAGAAGGCAGAATTGAGCCGGGAACAAAGCTTCCATCGAAAAGAGCATTTGCTGGGAATTTGGGAGTAAGCACTATTACAATTGAGAATGCATATGGCCAGTTAGAGTCAGAAGGATATATCCAGTCGGTACCCAAGAAGGGGTATTATGTTGTGGATATTCCGAATTTAGGCATTAAGAAAGGTACGGTTAAGGCCGTTAATAATAGATCTGAAAGTAAAGTGGCGGATTACTTATTTGATATTTCGTCGAATAAAGCGGATGCAGGAAGTTTTCCTTTTTCGGTTTGGAGTAAACTTATGAGGGAGACACTTTCAGAGAAAACTGAACAGCTACTTGATAATTCTGAAAAGACGGGTGTCTTTGAACTTAGGGTTGCGGTTGCGGAGCACCTATCTTCTTATAGAGGTATGGACATTAATCCTGATCAGATTATTATTGGTGCAGGAACTGAGTATCTTTATGGTGTGCTTGTGAATCTTCTTGGAAGGGATAAGGTATTCTGTGTTGAAAATCCTGGGTATATGAAGCCTAAGCAGATTTATGAGAGTAATAATGTTAAGTGTGTTTATGCTGATATCGATGAGCAGGGAATTAGTGTTAATAAGATAAAGGAAAAGAAGGCTGATGTTATTCATATTTGTCCGACGCATCATTTTCCAACAGGTATTACAATGCCTGTTAGCAGAAGGTATGAACTTCTTGCGTGGGCGAATGAGAAGGATGGAAGATATATTATTGAGGATGATTACGATAGTGAGTTTAGGGTTAATGGTATGCCGATATCTCCATTCTTTAATATTGATGCGTGTGAAAAGGTTATATATATGAATACTTTTTCAAAGTCGCTTGCTTCAACTATGAGAATAAGTTATATGATTTTGCCGGAGCATTTGCTGAAGAAATATAAACAGGAACTTGGATTTTATTCATGTACGGTTCCAACATTTGAACAGTATACTTTGGCGTCATTCATATCAAGGGGATATTTTGAAAAGCATATTAATAGAATGAGAATTTATTATGGCAAGAAGAGGAAGGCGCTTATTGATGCAATTGAGCATGAACTTCCAAAGGATAAATATGAAATCATTGAGAATGACTCGGGGCTTCATTTTAATTTGAAGTTAAACATAAAAATGAGTGATTGTAAGTTTAAGGAATTACTTAAGAGTCATGGCATTATAGTTCAGGCGGTAAGTGATTATTATATGGATGAAGTGAAGGATTATCATATATTCATAGTTAATTATTCGAGTATTGATATTGATATGTTGATGGAAAAAATTAAAATGCTTAAGAAAGTTTTATAAGAATTAAAAAGTATTCATTTTGGTTAAATAAAATCTGTAAGAAATAGAATATGCAGTGCAAATTTGTTATAATAAAAATAATTGGAGGAGTATACTGATGAAGAAGAAATTACTAGTTACATTATGTACAGTTGCTGCTTTAAGTGTTTCAGCTTGTGGCAGCAGTTCAAAGAATGATGTGGAGAGTACTAAAGCCACAGTAAGTAAGAATGAAGAAGTTAAACAGACCGAAAATACAGATGCTGAAACAATAGAGGCTACTACTGAAAAAGAGACAGTTGAAGAAACAACAGAAGCAACTTTTTCAGAAAGTGATGTAGCAGCAATTGAAGTTAAATCTAAGGATTTGCACGATGGAGTTTGGGATACCAAGATTACAAATACAGAGGAGGGCTCAAATGTATCACCACAGCTTTCATGGGAAGCAGTTGAAGGTGCTGATTCATATGTTGTATATATGGTTGATAACACAGCAGGTAGCTGGATGCATTGGAAGTCAAAGGATGTAAAGAAAACAAAATTGAAACAGGGATGGGCTGATTCTGAAGAATATGTAGGTCCATATCCACCGGGTGGTACACATGAATATGAGATTTATGTTATTGCATTAAAGAATCCTGTTTCAGAAGTATATGGAGAGTTTGATAAAAGCAATATTGGATTTAGAGATAATAAATTTAACTGTAATATAACGGATGATGGGGAAGAAGGTAACATTCTTGCTATAGGAACTATAAAAGGAACTTATACAGCAGGAGAATAAGTGAGGAATAGTTTATGATAAAAGTTTTATTCATCTGCCACGGCAATATATGTAGGTCTACAATGGCGCAATTTGTCATGCAGGATATGGTTAATAAATTGAATATAGCGGATAAGTTTATAATAGATTCAATGGCTACAAGTACTGAGGAGATTGGAAATGGACCTCATTATGGTACGGTTAATAAAATGAGAGAGGTTGGAATTGCGGTACTTCCTCATAGGGCTACTCAGCTTAAGAAATCTGATTACGCTAATTGGGATTACATTATAGGTATGGATAAATGGAATATAAAAAACATTAATAGAATTATTGGAGAGGATAAAGATAATAAGGTATCGATGTTGCTAGATTATACTGATAATCCAAGAGATATCGCAGATCCATGGTATACTGGAAATTTTGATAAAACATATGATGATATCGTGGAAGGACTTGATGCATTTTTAGACTTTGTACTAAAAAGAGAAGGTTAGTAGATTGTTTGTTTAGTGTATTTATGGGGGACAAAATATGGTAATGGATATGATTTATAGACATCTGATTACGGTGTTTATGATTATTTTATTTTCATTGAAACTATGGTACAGGAAATCATTTAGGGATGTAGAAACTAAATTCTTTTGGGTAACAGTAGTAAGTTGCATTGTTTTGGTGATAGAAGATTCTTTTGAAACTATGACTGCTAATTATGAATCCCTGAGGTTTTGGAGAACCTTGCTTTCAGTTATAGGTTATACATTTCGTTCAGTTGCAGCTGTTGGATTGTTGCTCGTTGTTATGCCAAAGAAAAAACAAAGCCCATTGGTATGGATTCCGTGTTTTATAACGCTGTTAGTTTCAGGGACAGCGTTCTTTACAGACATAGCCTTTGGGTTTGATGAAAACTATGCTTTTTACCGTGGCCCTTTGGGATTAGTAGCATTTGCTGTTCCTATTCTTTATTTGGTTATGATTTTATGGACTACTCGTAAATTTGTGATTGAAGAAAAAGGATATGAAAGATTAGTTATTCCGATATGTGCATTATTGTGCTTGGCATCTTCTCTTGTTGATGCTTATGCAGGTGGTATAAGACTTAATGAAGCTATTATGATTAGTAGTATTTCGTTTTATGTTTTTTTATACACTCATGATAATAGAAGAGATTCATTGACGGGGCTTTTAAATAGACAGGCGTTTTATGAGGATAGCGTAGTATTTGCTAAAGATATAAAAGCAGTTGTGTCTCTAGACATGAATGGACTTAAGGAGATAAATGATAAACAGGGACACCAAGCTGGAGATAAAGCGTTAGCTACAATTGGTTTATGTATTGAACAAGCACTAGGTTATGACGCTCAAGCATATAGAGTAGGTGGGGATGAATTTTTGATTCTGGTATTTCATAATAGTAAGGATAGAATTAAAAAAGCAACTGACTCAATAAAAGAAAGTATAAATAATAATGGATATTTTATTTCTGTGGGATATTCACTTGTGGAAGGAAATGAGGATTTAGAAGAAACTATTAAGAAGTCAGATAAAGCTATGTATGAAGATAAGGCTTTATTTTACAAACAACGAGGAAACGATAGAAGAAGTAGGTGATTTTTTATCTTTTTTAGAAAAATAAAAATTTATGCAATTTGCATAATCTAAATTTATTGAGATATTATAAAAAAATTATGTTTACTAAATCGTTAAAGTGAAATAAGGCAAAAATTCTTATTATATTAAAATAAATCAAAGAAAAATGACATATTTTTAAGTTAACGGAAACTATAAGGAAAAAATAGTTTCCGTTTTTCTTGACTATTTTTTAACGTACATATATTCATTGTTAATGTTGCACAAAACGAGTATTTTCTATACATTAAAATAAATAAATACTTCTGAAAAAAGCCGAAAATGCCCTAGAATGCTTGAAATTCCGTAAAAATAGTTTATAATTAGAGAAGGTTGTGTGGTAACGATGATTAAATCGTTCATGCAATTATAATTTATACAGTTTGCTAAGAGATTTTTACTGGAGAGTAACAGGTAAATAGTTTAAAAAAGAAAAAAAGTGAGGATGAATATGAAAAAGGATTTGAGAAACAAAATCTTAGCGACAGCAGCAGGGGTGACATTATTTACAACTATGGCATTAGGCCATAACACACCATGGGGAATCTTTGGTGGATCAGAAAGTTCTGGTAAAGTGACAACATACCAGTATGCAACAGCTGATGATTTAGGAAGTGCAAACAGCTTCGCAGTAGTTGCAGAGGAGTTTAAAAAAGATAACCATATGGAAGGTACATTTGCTACAGGTAGTTTAATTACTAAAGGTGATATTTGTGGTATCACAGGTAATGTACAAGGATATATTAATCCAAATGAAAATCTCATTTATATCGGTGATGTAGATGATATTAGTAATTTACAGACTAACAACGGTGTTGATACTGATCTTTTAGTTCTTCCTAAGGGAACAACTTTTGATTATTCTTTTAATAATAACACTGGTGTTTCAGTTTCATACAATGGAAAGACTGCAAATTATAATAGTCAGGCTAGTATGAATGTAAAAGAAATTACAACAACAGATAAAACAGATTATAAGATTGATTTTTCAAAGGCTATGAGTTCACTTTCTACATATGCAAATGCTAGAATGGGTGAAGATACAGTTGGTAAAAATACAACAGTAGTTAAAGATAGCATGGATGTTGATTTTAATAATAGAAAGATTGTCGTTGACTGTGGAGCAGGCAAGAATGTAATTACAATCACAGCTGATGAACTTGAAAATTACATGATTGATGTTAAGGGTCCATCTAATGAAGCTTTTTCATTAGTAGTTAACGTAACAGATGCAAACAAAGGAACATATAACTTTAATAGAAGAGTAACTGTAAATGGAAACAATGATGGTTATGGTGTTTGTGGTGGTTTAGTATTATTTAACTTTGCTGGATCAGAATCAACACTTACTTTCCAGCAGGAGAATATCGGTGTTGTTTTAGCACCTAAGGCTGATGTAGTAGTTCAGTCTACACATAACGGTTCAGTATTTGCTAAGACAGTTAAGAATGATGGTTGTGAAATTCACCAGAATCCATTTAAGCAGTTCGTTGAGAAGCAGGAAGAAACAACAACTGTTGAAGAAACAACAACAGTTGAAGAAACAACAACAGAAGAAATTACAACAGAGGCTACAACTGAAGAGACAACTACAGAGGAAATCACAACAGAGGAGCCTACAACAGAGGAAGTTATAATTGAAACAGAGGCTACAACAGAAGAAACAACAACAGAAGAAATCACAACAGAAGAGCCTACAACAGAAGACGTTATAATTGAAACAGAGGCTACAACAGAAGAAACAACAACAGAAGAAATTACAACAGAAGAGCCTACAACAGAAGAAGTTGTAATTGAAACAGAAACAACAACAGAAGAACCTACAACAGAAGCAGTAGTAATTGAGACTACAACAGAAGAGACAACAACAGAAGAAATCACAACAGAAGCTCCTACACAGGATGTTGTAATTGAAACAGAAGCTACAACAGAAGCTCCTACAGAAACAACAACAGAAGCTACAACACAGCAGAAGACAACAGAAGCTCCTACACAGGACGTTGTAGTTGAAACTCAGACAACAACAGTTAAAGCAACTGAAGAAGAAACAGAAATGGTTCTTGATGAAGAAAGAGAATCTGAAGAAGATTACGAAGAGGAATCTGAAGAAGAAGAGGAAGAAACAGAAACAGATTCTTCAGAATATGTAGAAGATACAACTCCTCAGACAGGTGATAACGCTAATATTCCACTTATGGCTATGGTATGCGTTGTATCTCTTGCTGGTGTTATAGTTCTTAAAAGAGTTAAAAAAGAAAACTAAAATAAAATATAAAACCAAAGGAGAAAAGAAATGAAATTTTTCATTGACACAGCTAATGTAGAAGACATTAAAAAAGCAAACGATATGGGTGTTATTTGTGGTGTTACAACAAATCCATCACTTATCGCAAAAGAAGGTAGAAATGTAACAGAAGTATTAAAGGAAATCACAGAAATCGTTGATGGTCCTATCAGTGGCGAAGTAAAAGCTACTACAGTTAAGGCTGAAGATATGATCAAAGAAGGTAGAGAAATCGCTGCTCTTCACAAGAACATGGTAGTTAAGATTCCTATGACAGCTGAAGGTCTTAAAGCAACTAAGGTTTTAGCTAGTGAAGGTATCAAAGTTAATGTTACACTTGTCTTTTCAACTAATCAGGCTATTTTAGCAGCAAATGCTGGTGCAGCTTATGTATCACCATTTATTGGTAGAATTGATGACATCAATATGGATGGTATGGCTCTTATCGAAGAAATTGCAGAAGTATTTGCTATTTATGGATATGAAACAGAAATAATTGCTGCTTCAGTAAGAAACACAACACATGTTACAAAGTGTGCTCTTGCTGGTGCTGACATCGCAACAATTCCTTATGGAGTAATTGCTCAGATGGTTAAGCATCCACTTACTGATCAGGGTATTGAAAAATTCATTGCAGACTACGTTGCTGTATTTGGTGAATAAATTAGAACTTAATAATTCTTTTTTTCATAAATGAATTTCCTTAAAAAGGGTTATCCAAAATTTTGGGTAACCTTTTTTATGTTTGCATAGTATAACAATTAACCTTGAATTTATTGATTTTATATAAGTATTTGTTGATTTAATTTATTGACTTTACTTGAAAAAAGTCTATAATATTTATTAGAGTAAATAAATAAAAGACGGAGGAACTTATCATGGAAAAGAAAAACATTGATTGGTCAAATATTGGATTTGGCTATGTTAAGACGGATAAGAGATTTGTTTCAAATTTTAAAAACGGTGCATGGGATGGCGGTGTACTTACAGAAGATGACACAATTACAATATCAGAGTGTGCAGGTGTTCTTCAGTATGCACAGACTGTATTTGAGGGATTAAAGGCATATACAACAGAGGATGGTAGAATTGTAACATTCAGACCTGACCTTAACGCATCAAGATTTGCTGATTCAGCTAGAAGACTTGAGATGCCTGTATATCCAGAAGATAAATTTGTTGAAGCAGTATTAAATACAGTAAAGGCTAATGAAGCTTATGTACCACCTTATGGAACAGGTGCTACACTTTATGTTCGTCCTTATATGTTTGGTAGTTCTCCAGTTATTGGTGTTAAGCCAGCTGAAGAATATCAGTTTAGAGTATTTACTACACCAGTAGGTCCTTACTTTAAGGGTGGCGCTAAGCCTATTACAATTAGAGTAAGTGATTTCGATAGAGCAGCTCCTCATGGAACAGGACATATCAAAGCAGGTCTTAACTATGCTATGAGTTTACATGCTATTGTAACTGCTCATGCAGAAGGCTTTGATGAAAATATGTATCTTGATCCACAGACTAGAACAAAGGTTGAAGAAACAGGTGGAGCTAACTTCTTATTTGTAACTAAAGATGGTAAGGTTGTAACTCCTAAGTCAAATAGTATATTACCATCAATTACACGTCGTTCACTTATGACAGTTGCTAAGGATTATTTAGGACTTGAAGTTGAAGAAAGAGAAGTTTTATTTGATGAAGTTAAGGATTTCGCTGAATGTGGATTATGTGGTACAGCTGCAGTTATTTCACCAGTAGGTAAAATCGTAAATAAGGATCAGGAAATCGTATTCCCAAGTGGAATGGAAGAGATGGGTCCTATTACTAAGAAGTTATATGAAACTCTTACAGGTATCCAGATGGGTAGAATTGAAGCTCCAGAAGGATGGATTGTAGAAGTTAAATAATTATAAAATGTTTTAAACGCAAAAAGGATGTAGCTTATGCTACATCCTTTTTTATACTATTTAATTCTTTTTATTTTACTAAATGAACCAAATACTTTATTCTTTCCAACTGTATAATATGCTCTTACTTTGTAGTAACCTTTATCAGTTAGTTTTACTTTTAAGTTTCGCTTTTTAGCCGAATTTGTATTCTTTATTGCTTTGTAACGACCATTCTTTTTGCTTGCTTTATAAATTATATACCCGCTTGTTGATTTATCCTTAGCCCATGTAAGTTTATATGAGTCTGCGTTTTTAGTAATTTTAAATTTCTTAACTGTCTTAGGAACATATACTGAAATTGGTTCTGTTCCGTTACTTGAATCAATTTCATTTTTTGCATATGCGCGAATACTATATAAATATGTATGTCCTTCTTTAGCTTTTTTATCTATAAATTTTGTTGAAGAAGTAGTACCAATAAGTTTATAAACTCCATTAGTTCCTGTGCTTCTGTATACTTTATATTTTGATGCTTTTGAAACCTTGCTCCATTTAATTGTAAGTTTGTTTGTAGGTCTACTTACAGTAGTTTTTTTTATGTTGGCAAGTTTATTCTTTCCTGTTTTTATGTATTTATAAGTTTTGAATGAATCAAACATTTGCTGAACATTTTTTGATCTATTAGCAAATAACGATATTTTGTTAGTTGGTGTTTGTCCAAATCCGTAACCTTTTCCGTTGATATCTAAATAATCGCTAGCAGCTTTTGAAGCCCAACCTGTACCATATTTATCCCATTGTTTTATTTGTGGCCAAGCAGGTTCCCAGTAAAATACGCCAATACCATCAGATTTATTATCAAAATTATAATCGATGCTATTAACAGTGTTGATTAATGCTCTTAGAAATGAGGCCTGTCCCTGAACTGAAACACCATATGGATATTTTGTTTTGTCGTTATCTCCATATGTTGGATAGTTTGTTTCGGCAACCATAATCTCTTTCTTTGTGGTATCACCAATTTGTGAAAGAGTAGAGTATAAGTTCTCTAAATCACCGTGAATATCAGGGTAATATGATGTAGCAAATACATCGTAATCAGTAACACCGTTTCTTTCTAGTTTCGCATATATTGTTCCACAACCTTTATTAGGCTCAGTGAAATGAAGAACTCTTTTAATAGAAGCCTTATTCGCATTATTAAAATCAGTAACTGCTTTTAAACCTGCATTTAAATAATTACAGTAGTTTTCATTTAATAATCCACCACTTCCAGGTTGCCATGTACGTTCAGAAACAAAACCGTTATTAATTTCATTTCCAATTTGAATCATACCAACATTGATTTTATCTTTAGCAAATGCATTAAGTACAGTTTTGGTCCAACCATAAATTCTATCAGACACTTCGTTAGGGTTTAGTTTTGTCCAATCCTTAGGTGCAATGAACTTGCTAGGGTCAGTCCAAAAATCAGAATAATGTAAATCAATTAGGACTTTCATATTAGCGTTGGTAGCTCTTTTTCCTATTAAAAGAGCAGTATTTAAATCGTTGTTACCACCGCCATAATATTCACCGTTTGCATTTTTAGGATTGTTCCATATTCTGACACGAATGTAATTAGTTCCACTTTCGTGACAAAGTTCGAAAATATCTTTCTTATTACCATCTTCATCACAATATGTAACACCACCTTTTTCTAAGGCGATAATACTTGAAATATCCATTCCAAGTGCAAAGTCATCATTGATGTTGACTTTATTAACCTTAACGCTTTCATTAACTGGTTCAGCGCTAACAGTTACTGCACTAGCAAATACTAAACTGCAAGCGCAGATTAATGGTTTAATGTAATTCTTTTTCATAAATTCTCTCTCTTTCTATTAATTGTTCTCCCATCTTCCTGATGCACCACAAGGAAGTACTAATCCGGTATCCTTAACAGGAAGTCCAAGTTCATCACTGTGTGTATGTCCACCGAATTTCTTTCCGACTTCAGTTTCAATCATATATGTGAGAACTGAAGGTGCGAGACCTGTCGTATATGAGTTAACTAGGAAGAAGAGAGGTTTGTCTGAAAGAATCTTTGTACAGAGTTTGATAAAATCGTGAATGTTATCTTCGATTTTCCAAATCTCACCTTTAGGACCTCTTCCGTATGAAGGTGGATCCATAATAATTCCGTCGTATTTGTTACCTCGTCTGATTTCTCTTTCGACAAATTTCTTACAATCATCAACAAGCCAACGTATAGGCTTATCTGATAAATTGCTTGAAGCAGCATTTTCCTTAGCCCAGTTAACCATACCCTTTGATGCATCAACATGAGTTACAGCAGCACCAGCAGCTGCGGCGGCAATTGTAGCACCACCAGTATAAGCAAATAAGTTTAATACTTTAACTTCCTTATCAGGATTCTTTTTCTTTTCCTTCTTTATTATAGAAGAAAACCAATCCCAGTTAGCTGCCTGCTCTGGAAATAATCCTGTATGTTTAAAACTAAAAGGTTTTAAGTTGAATGTTAATTCTTTATAATTGATAGTCCAACTTTCGGGTAAATCAAAGAATTCCCAGCTTCCGCCACCTTTAGCACTTCTGTGATAATGTGCATTAGGACTTTTCCAAAATTTATTACTTTTAGGTGTATTCCATATAACCTGAGGATCAGGTCTAATCAACATAAAATCTCCCCATCTCTCAAGTTTTTCACCACCTGAAGTATCAATTACTTCATAATCTTTCCAACCATCTGCAATAATCATTAATGTTTCTCCTGTATATTTAATAATTTGAAGTATTATATAGAGAATATACAAATACTTCAAAAATGCTTTGCATTATTTCAGTATGTTATCAAATCACTTCGTGATTTACAGATTTATTGCATAAGTCTGTGGAACTTGCAAAATGCAAGTTCTGATAACATATATAATTTTACCTATTGGAGTTATTAAAGTCAACTTGAACATATTGAGAAAAGATGATATGATAGAAAATGTTTAAGGAAAGGTTTCCATAAACAAAAAAGAGAAGGAGAAATTGGCTAAAAATGAAGAAGAGAGATGTTTTAAAACTGAAAATAAAAAAGAATGTAATAATGGAGTTGGTGCTATGCACAATGTCTGTATTATGTATAACTGCCTGTAGCGGTAAAAAGAAGGGAAATGCTAGTTATAAGAAAGACGAAAGTAATAAGGAAACAACTTCAAAGGTATCGGATGATGGAGATGAGAATAATGTTCTACCTAAGATGTATGATATTAATAATGGTGAATATCATAACCTTGATGATAAGTATGGTACCTGCTATGAGGTATTCTTGAGAAGTTTTTGTGATGGTAATGGAGATGGAATAGGTGATATAAAAGGTCTTATTAGTAAACTTGATTATATTAATGATGGTAATTCTGAGACTGATGATGATCTTGGCGTTGATCAGATTTGGCTTATGCCAATTCATCCATCGCCTTCATATCATAAGTATGATGTTGTAGATTATATGAATATCGATGAAGTGTATGGAAATCTTGATGACTTTGATAACCTTGTCAATGAGTGTAATAAGAGAGGAATTAAACTTATCCTTGATATGGTTTTCAATCACACATCCTCAGAACATCCCTGGTTTAAGGAAGTGTATAATGAAATAAGTGCACTTAAGCATGGAGAAAAGATTGATAAGAATAAATGCAGCAAGTTTTTTTCATACTATAATATAACAGATGAAAAATCAGGTAGCGGTTATAGACAGATTGGTGAAAGTGATTATTATTATGAATGTCAGTTCTCAGGTGGAATGCCTGACTTAAATCTAGCAAATGCTGATGTAAGAAAAGAACTCGAGAAAGTTATGAAGTTCTGGCTTGATAAAGGTGTATCCGGATTTAGGTTAGATGCTACTACATATTATATGAGTGGTGATTTAGATGGAAACATTGATGTGTTAACATGGCTTAATAATTATGTTAAATCTGTAAAGGAAGATGCTTATATAGTTGGTGAAGCATGGACTAATGAACCAACTTATTCAGCAATGTATAAGAGTGGAGTAGATAGCTTTTTTAACTTTGAATTTGCTGATAAGGGTGGAGTGATTTCTTCTATATTAAATGGAAGTAAAGATGCATCTTATTTTGGTGAGATGGTTTGCAAGTTTAATGATGATTTTGAAAGTAATAATGAGAATTTTATTGATGCTCCATTTTTAAGTAATCATGATACTGGAAGGGTGGCTGGATATTTCGCTGGAGATGAAGCAGATGAAAAGATTAAGATTGCCTGGGCTATGAATATGCTTCAGGGTGGAAGAGCCTTTCTATATTATGGAGAGGAACTTGGTATGAAGGGTTCTGGTGCTGATGAAAATAAGAGAGTTCATATGTATTGGAGCGATGAAGAGTATGCAGGCATGACAGGAGATCCTGAAGGTTCAACATTTAAAATGAAGTATGAATCATATGAAAAACAAAAGGATGATCCATATTCAATTTATAATTTTATGAAGCAAAATATTAAGCTTAGAAATATTTATCCTCAGATAGCCAGAGGAAAGAATGAACTTTTAGAAGAATTATCAGATAAAAACATATGTGCTCTTAAGAAAGGTGGATTAGAAAGTTTTAAAACTTTTGAGGATGGAGCAAATGCCCTTACAGATGAACAAAAGAATGAATATGCAAAAGAGTTATATATAGTAATAAATACTTCTGAAGAAGAAACAGAAGTTGATATAAGCAAATGCGGTTTCATTTTGAAAGATAATAAGGTAACGGATGAAGAGACAAGGAAATGGATAGTGGGAATTTTACAAACAAATGAAGAATATCCTGATATGAAGGATGGAAAGTTAATTATGCCAGCATATTCGATTGCTATTTTATCTAAATAGATATTATTTGTATATAGAAGAAAAAAGTATGGTTATATTTGCCGGAGTGAGAATTAATTGTTTTATGCTATTGATTTTTGCTTCGGCATCTTTTATATTTATAGGTACGGAATTTATAGTTATACTAATAAGAAAAAAATTAATTTATTTTAAAATAAGGGTTGCAATTATTTGCATTTTATGTTAAAGTAATTTTTGCTGTGGCATGATAGCTATGAAGCGTGAGGTTGCTACATTAATAAAATGTAGGTTTTCCGTGGAGCGAATGTCAAGTTCAGGAAACTGGCGACAAGTCACTGTACTAAACAAGAATGTCCACTTGAGGTAAGTGGAAACAACGTGATGTGTTTTTTTTATTAACGAAAAGGACACACACGGAAGTGTGTACAGTCACCGCTTGTCGTACTAAGTTCAAAAGTACGAAAAGGAGGCGACTTTTTTTATGGCAAGTCAAGTAATGAGAATTACACTTAAAGCTTATGATCATGCATTAGTTGATCAGTCAGCTGCAAAAATTATCGAAACTGTAAAGAAATCAGGAGCAAAAGTTAGCGGACCAGTTCCACTTCCAACAAAGAAGGAAGTTGTTACTATTTTAAGAGCCGTTCATAAGTACAAAGACTCTAGAGAACAGTTCGAGCAGAGAACTCATAAGAGACTTATCGATATTGTAGAGCCTACACAGAAAGTTGTAGATGTTCTTACAAAGTTAGAAATGCCAGCAGGTGTTTATATCGATGTTAAAATGAAAAACAAATAATCCAGTGTATTTAGAATGATCGCAGAGCGATCCGCTGTAGATTAACAGGAGGAATTTAAAATGAAGAAAGCTATTTTAGCTACAAAAATTGGTATGACTCAGATCTTCAATGAAGATGGAGTTCTTACACCTGTTACTGTACTTACAGCTGGACCATGTGTAGTAACACAGGTTAAGACAGTTGAAAACGATGGATACAGTGCAGTTCAGGTTGGTTTTGTTGACAAAAGAGAAAAATTAGTTAACAAGCCAGTTAAAGGTCACTTTGACAAAGCAGGAGTTTCTTACAAGAGATATGTAAGAGAATTCAGATTTGAAAATTCAGAAGAATACTCAAATGGTGATGAAATCAAAGCCGATGTATTTGCTGCAGGAGATAAGGTAGATGCTACTGCAATTGCAAAGGGTAAAGGATTCCAGGGTGCTATTAAGAGACACGGTCAGTCAAGAGGTCCTATGGCTCACGGTTCTAAGTATCATCGTCATGCAGGTTCAAACGGTGCTTGTTCAAGTCCAAGTAAGGTATTCAAAGGTAAGAAGATGCCTGGACACATGGGTGCAAAGAAGGTTACAACACAGAATCTTGAAGTTGTTAGAGTTGATGTAGAAAACAACATCATTTTAGTTAAGGGTGCTGTACCTGGACCAAAGAAAGCTTTAGTAACTATAAAAGAATCAGTTAAAAGCGGTAAGTAGTATTTGGAAGGAGGATAACACAGATGGCAAAAGTATCTGTTTATAATATGGAAGGCAGTGTTGTTGGCGACATTGAACTTAACGACAGCGTATTTGGTGTAGAAGTTAATGATCATCTTGTACATTTAGCAGTTGTTAATCAGTTAGCTAATAATCGCCAGGGTACACAGAGTACTAAAAACCGTTCAGCAGTTAGAGGCGGCGGTAAGAAGCCTTGGAGACAGAAGGGAACAGGTCATGCAAGACAGGGTTCTACAAGAGCTCCACAGTGGACTGGTGGTGGCGTAGTATTTGCTCCACAGCCAAGAGATTATTCATATAGTATTAATAAGAAAGAAAAGAGAGCAGCTCTTAAGAGTGCTTTAACATCAAGAGTTAATGAAGAAAAAATCTTCGTACTTGATGAACTTAAATTTGATGAAATTAAGACAAAGAAATTTGTTGAAGTTCTTAACAACTTAAAAGTAAACAAAGCATTAGTAATCATTGGTGAGAACGATGCTAACGTTGTTAAGTCAGCTAAGAACGTTGCAAACGTAAAGACAGCTTTAACAAACACAATTAACGTATTTGATATTCTTAAATATGATAACGTTGTTATTACAAAAGCTGCTGTTGAAAAAATCGAGGAGGTGTATGCATAATGGCAAATATTCAGTATTATGATGTAATCCTCAAACCTGTTATCACTGAGAGAAGTATGAACGCTATGGCAGATAAGAAATATACTTTCTACGTACATGTTGATGCTAACAAGTCTCAGATTAAAGAAGCAGTTGAAAAGATGTTCGAGGGAACAAAAGTTAAGAGTGTTAATACAATCAACTTAGATGGCAAAGAAAAGAGAAGAGGCAGAACAGTTGGTAAGACTGCTGCTAAGAAGAAAGCTATCGTAACACTTACAGAGGACAGCAAGGACATCGAAATTTTCGAAGGTCTATAAAAAGTCCATTTATACGCAATAAAAGCGTGATAACAAATTGAAACTGAAAGGAGAAATAAAATGGGAATTAAAACATATAACCCATATACACCTTCAAGAAGAAATATGACTAGCTTAGATTTCGCTGAAATCACAAAGAGTGTACCAGAGAAATCACTTACAACTTCACTTAAGAAGACAGCTGGTCGTAACAATCAGGGTAAAATTACAGTAAGACACCATGGTGGTGGATCTAGAAGAAAATACAGAATCATCGACTTCAAGAGAAGAAAAGATGATATTCCAGCTGTTGTAAAGGCAATCGAATACGATCCAAATAGAACAGCTAACATCGCACTTATCTGCTATGCAGATGGTGAAAAGACATACATCCTTGCTCCTAACGGATTAAAGGTTGGACAGAAAGTTATGAATGGTGCTAACGCTGATGTTAGAGTTGGTAACTGCTTACCACTTGAAAACATTCCAGTTGGTACAGAAGTTCACAACATTGAGCTTTATCCAGGTAAGGGCGGACAGCTCGTTCGTTCAGCTGGTAACAGCGCACAGCTTATGGCTAAAGAAGGCAAGTTCGCTACATTAAGACTTCCTTCAGGCGAAATGAGAATGGTTCCAGTTATCTGCCGTGCTTCAATTGGTACAGTTGGTAATGGTGAACACAACCTTGTTAAAATCGGTAAAGCAGGACGTAAACGTAACATGGGTATCAGACCTACAGTTCGTGGTTCCGTTATGAACCCTAATGACCATCCACACGGTGGTGGTGAAGGTAGAGCACCTATCGGACGTTCAGGCCCTTGTACTCCTTGGGGTAAGCCAGCACTTGGTCTTAAGACTCGTAAGAAGAACAAGCAGTCTAACAAGATGATCATCAGAAGACGTGATGGAAAGAACATGAAGTAAGGAGGTAGTACACTATGGCAAGATCATTAAAAAAAGGTCCATTTGCGGATGAGAGCTTATTAAAGAAAATTAACGCTATGAACGAAAGCGGTGACAAGGCTGTTGTTAAGACATGGTCACGTCGTTCAACAATTTTCCCACAGATGGTAGGACATACAATTGCCGTTCATGACGGTAGAAAGCATGTTCCTGTATATGTTACAGAAGATATGGTTGGACATAAACTTGGTGAGTTTGTTGCTACTAGAACTTACAGAGGACATGGTAAAGACGAAAAGAAGTCTCGTTAGTTAATCGAATTTTGAAAGGAGGTCTCATCTCATGGCTAAAGGACATAGATCCCAGATTAAGAGAGAGAGAAATGCTAATAAAGATACAAGACCATCAGCAAAATTATCATTTGCTAGAGTGTCTGTACAGAAAGCATGTTTCGTATTAGATGCTATCAGAGGTAAGGATGTTGAGAGTGCATTAGGTATTCTTGCTTACAATCCAAGATATGCATCAAGCGTAATTGAAAAATTATTAAAATCAGCTATAGCAAATGCTGAAAACAATAATGGTATGAATGTTGATAATCTTTACATTGAAGAATGTTACGCTAACAAAGCAACTACAATGAAGAGAATTAAACCAAGAGCACAGGGTAGAGCTTACAGAATTGAAAAATTAACTAGTCACATTACTATCGTGCTCAACGAAAGATAATAGGAGGTAAACATGGGACAGAAAGTAAATCCTCATGGCTTAAGAGTCGGTGTAATCAAAGACTGGGACTCAAAGTGGTATGCTGAGAGCGGTGATTTCGCAGATAACCTTGTTGAAGATTACAACATCAGAAAATTTGTTAAAAATAAATTAAAGAATGCCGACATATCAAAGATTAATATTGAAAGAACTAATGATAGAGTTAAAGTTATGATTTCAACAGCTAAGCCAGGTATCGTTATCGGTAAGGGCGGTGCTGAAATCGAAAAGTTCAAAGCTGAACTTAGTAAAGTAGTAACTGATAAGAAGTTACTTGTTGAAATTGTTGAAATTAAGAGACCTGAAAGAGATGCACAGCTTGTTGCTGAAAACATTGCAAAGCAGCTTGAAAACCGTGTATCATTCAGAAGAGCTATGAAGTCAACAATGTCAAGAACAATGAAGGCTAGAGCACTTGGTATCAAGGCTGCATGTTCAGGACGTCTTGGCGGTGCTGATATGGCACGTACAGAGTTCTATAGTGAAGGAACAATTCCACTTCAGACATTACGTGCAGACATTGATTATGGATTTGCTGAAGCAGATACAACTTACGGCAAAGTTGGCGTAAAGGTTTGGATCTACAACGGCGAAGTTCTTCCTACAAAGAATAATAGTGAAGGAGGAAACAACTAATGTTAATGCCAAAAAGAGTTAAACATCGTAAACAGTTCCGTGGTTCTATGAGAGGTAAGGCACTTAGAGGTAATAAGATTACTAATGGTGAATTCGGTATCGTAGCTTTAGAACCAGCATGGATTAAATCAAATCAGATTGAAGCAGCCCGTGTAGCTATGACAAGATACGTAAAGCGTGGTGGTAAAGTTTGGATTAAGATTTTCCCAGATAAGCCAGTTACAAAGACACCAGCTGAAACTCGAATGGGTAAAGGTAAAGGTGCTCTTGAATATTGGGTTGCAGTAGTTAAACCAGGCCGTGTAATGTTTGAAATTGCCGGTGTTCCTGAGGAAACAGCAAGAGAAGCGTTAAGACTTGCTACACATAAACTTCCTATTAAGTGTAAAGTTGTTTCTCGTGAAGATTTAGAAGGCGGTGATAACAGTGAAAATTAGTAAATATGTAGAAGATTTAAATACAAAGTCAACTGCAGAGCTTAACAACGAATTAGTAGCTGCTAAGAAGGAGCTTTTTAATCTAAGATTCCAGAACGCTACTAATCAGCTCGACAATACAAGCAGAATTAAAGAAGTTAGAAGAAATATTGCAAGAATTCAGACAATTATTGTTGAAAAAACAAAAGCTGCTGAATAATCCTTAGAAAGGAGAATTGTTGTGGAAAGAAATTTAAGAAAAACACGTACAGGTAGAGTTGTAAGTGATAAGATGGATAAGACTATCGTAGTTGCAGTTGAAGATCACGTAAAACATCCATTATATAACAAAATCGTAAAAAGAACATACAAGCTTAAAGCACACGACGAAGAGAATCAGTGCGGTATTGGCGATACAGTAAGAGTTATGGAAACAAGACCTTTATCAAAAGATAAGAGATGGAGACTTGTGGAAATCATTGAAAAAGCAAGATAATTTGCAATTGATTAGTAATTAAGGAGGAATTCGGCATGATTCAACAGGAAAGTAGACTTAAAGTTGCTGATAATACAGGTGCTAAGGAAATCCTTTGTATCAGAGTATTAGGCGGATCTACAAGAAGATATGCTACAATAGGCGACGTCATTGTTGCTACTGTTAAAGATGCAACACCAGGCGGAGTTGTTAAAAAAGGTGATGTAGTTAAAGCGGTTGTAGTTCGTACTGTTAATAAGACACGTCGTAAAGATGGTTCTTATATCAGATTCGACGAAAATGCTGCAGTAATTATAAAAGATGATAACACCCCAAGAGGAACTCGTATTTTCGGACCAGTTGCAAGAGAGCTTCGTGAAAAGCACTTTATGAAGATCGTATCTCTTGCTCCGGAAGTATTATAAGGAGGTAGAGCAGTGTCAGCTATGAAATTAAAAAAAGGCGATACAGTTAAGGTAATCGCTGGTAAAGATAAATCAAAAGAAGGTAAAATCCTTTCTGTAAATAAAAAGAATAACACTGTTTTAGTTGAAGGTATCAATATGGTATCTAAACATACAAAACCAAGCGCAGCTAACCAGGCTGGTGGTATTGTAGAGCAGGAAGCTCCTATTGATGCTTCTAACGTAATGTACGTTAGTGGTGGTAAGGTAACAAGAATCGGATACGAAATCAAAGATGGTAAGAAGGTTCGTGTTGCTAAATCAACAGGAAAAGTTATTGATTAATAGGGAAGGAGGCCAAAACGTTGAATAGACTTAAAGAGACATATAAGAGTGAAATTATAGATGCTATGACCAAGAAATTTGGTTATAAGAATGTTATGGAAGTTCCAAAACTTGAAAAAATCGTAATCAACATGGGTGTTGGCGAAGCTAAAGAAAACGCTAAAATCCTTGACAGCGCTGTTAAAGATCTCGAAACAATCGCTGGACAGAAGGCAGTTGTTACAAAGGCTAAAAACTCAGTTGCTAACTTTAAACTTAGAGAAGGCATGCCTATCGGATGTAAAGTTACACTTAGAGGTGAAAAGATGTATGCATTCCTTGATCGTCTTATAAACCTTGCACTTCCACGTGTACGTGACTTTAGAGGTGTTAATCCTAACTCATTCGATGGAAGAGGAAATTATGCTTTAGGTATTAAAGAACAGCTTATTTTCCCTGAAATTGAGTATGATAAAGTTGATAAAGTTAGAGGTATGGACATCATATTTGTTACAACAGCAAAAACAGATGAAGAAGCTCGTGAATTATTGACATTATTTAATATGCCATTTCAGAAGTAATTAAGGAGGAATATCCATGGCTAAAACCGCTATGAAAGTTAAGCAGAGTCGTAAAGCAAAATTCTCAACTCAGGAATATAGCCGTTGTAGAATTTGTGGTAGACCACATGCTTATTTAAGAAAATACGGAATTTGTAGAGTATGTTTCCGTGAATTAGCATATAAAGGACAGATACCAGGCGTTAAGAAAGCAAGCTGGTAATCGAGTACTAAAGGAGGAAAGTTAAAATGACAATGAGTGATCCAATCGCAGATATGCTTACAAGAATTCGTAATGCAAATACTGCTAAACATGATACAGTAGATGTTCCATCATCAAAGATCAAAGTTGAAATCGCTAAGATTCTTCTTGACGAAGGATACATCAAAGCATATGACATCGTTGAAGATGGTAACTTCAAAAACATCCATATTACACTTAAATATGGTGCAGATAAGAATGAAAAGATCATTACAGGTCTTAAGAGAATCTCAAAGCCTGGTCTTAGAATTTATGCAGGTAAGGATGAACTTCCAAAGGTACTTGGAGGACTTGGTGTTGCAATCATTTCAACAAACCAGGGTATCGTAACTGATAAGCAGGCTAGAAAAGCAGGTGTAGGTGGAGAAGTATTAGCATTTGTTTGGTAATAGTGAAGAATTCCGAAGGAATTCTTTGCCTGTCGAGCCCAAATTTGCGTAGCAAATTTCTTTAAATGGGCGAGACTACCGCTTATTATGCAACGCTCTATAAATAGAGCAAAACCACTTACATAAAAGTAACTAATAACTAATAGCTAAGGAAGATTCTATTCAGAGAATCTCTGACTTCGCGGGGAGCCGCGAAGGGCTCCCCTGATACAAAATCAGGGGCAGAATAAATATTAGGAGGTAAACGGCATGTCACGTATAGGAAGAATGCCTATCGCTGTACCAGCAGGTGTAACTGTTGATATTGCAGAAAATAATAAGGTGACTGTAAAAGGTCCTAAGGGTGAACTTACAAGAGTTCTCCCAGGAGAAATGGAAATTAAGTTAGACGGCGAACAGGTCGTTGTTAACAGACCAAACGATTTAAAGAAAATGAGATCATTACATGGTCTTACAAGAACACTTATTGCTAACATGGTAACAGGTGTTACAGAAGGATATGAGAAAGTGCTTGAAGTTAACGGTGTAGGTTACAGAGCACAGAAACAGGGTAAGAAATTAGTGTTATCACTAGGTTATTCTCATCCAGTAGAAATGGAAGATCCTGAAGGTATCGAAACTGTTCTTGATGGACAGAACAAGATTACTGTTAAAGGTATTGATAAAGAAAAAGTAGGCCAGTATGCTGCTGAAATTAGAAGCAAGAGAGCTCCTGAACCATATAAGGGTAAGGGAATCAAGTATGATACAGAAGTTATCAGACGTAAAGTTGGTAAGACTGGTAAGAAATAATATAGGAGGTACATAAGATGATTAATAAGAAATCAAGAAGTGAAGCACGTGTTAAGAAACACAAGAGATTACGTAATCGTTTTGCAGGAACATCAGAGATTCCTCGTTTAGCTGTTTTCAGAAGTAATAATCATATGTATGCTCAGATTATTGACGATACAGTTGGACAGACTCTTGTATCAGCATCAACACTTGACGCTGATGTTAAGGGTGAAGTAGAAAAGACCAACAACGTTGATGCAGCAGCATGTGTTGGAAAAGCTATCGCAAAGAAGGCATTAGATAAAGGTATTAAAGCTGTAGTATTCGATAGAGGTGGTTTTATTTACCAGGGTAAAGTTAAAGCATTAGCAGATGCAGCTCGTGAAGCTGGATTGGAATTTTAGTTAGGAGGAAGAGCACATGAAACGTCAAATTATTGATGCTAGTAAGTTAGAATTAGAAGAAAAAGTAGTATCAATCAAACGTGTTACTAAGGTTGTTAAGGGTGGTCGTAAGCCAAGATTCACAGCTTTAGTAGTAGTTGGTGATGGTAACGGACACGTTGGTGCAGGTCTTGGAAAAGCAATTGAAATTCCTGAAGCTATCCGTAAGGGAAAAGAAGATGCTATGAAGAAACTTATCCTTGCACCTACAGATGAAGTATTAAGTATTCCACATGACACTATCGGTAAGCATGGTAGTGCATCTGTATTACTTAAGAGAGCTGCAGATGGTACTGGTGTTATCGCTGGTGGTCCAGTGCGTGATGTATTGGAACTTGCCGGCATTAAGAACATTCGTACAAAGTCATTAGGTTCAAACAATAAGCAGAATGTTGTACTTGCAACAATCGAGGGCTTAGCTGGACTTAAGACTCCTGAAGAAGTAGCTAAACTTCGTGGCAAATCTGTTGAAGAGATTTTAGGTTAATAGGAGGACATGAAAATGGCTGATAAATTAAGAATAACATTAGTAAAATCTCCAATTGGAGCAATTCCTAAGCAGAAAGCTACAATTGAAGCTTTAGGACTTAAGAAACTTAATAAGACTGTTGAACTTCCAAACAATGATGCTGTTAAGGGCATGGTTTGGCACGTTAGACACCTAGTTAAAGTTGAAGAAATTTAATTAGGGTAAGGAGGTACAGAATGGATTTATCTAATTTAAGACCTGCCGAAGGTTCAAAACATAGTGATAATTTCAGAAGAGGCCGTGGACACGGTTCAGGAAATGGTAAGACTGCTGGTAAGGGTCATAAAGGACAGAAGGCTCGTTCAGGAAGCCCAAGAGTTGGTTTCGAAGGTGGTCAGATGCCATTATATAGAAGACTCCCTAAGAGAGGATTCACAAATATTAATACAAAGAATATCGTTGGTATCAATGTTTCAGCACTTGAAAGATTTGAAAACGGTAGTGAAGTAACAGTACAGACTTTAATTGAAAGTGGAGTAGTTAGCAATCCTAAAGATGGCGTTAAGATTTTAGGCAATGGCGAACTTACAAAGAAGCTTACAGTTAAGGCAAATGCATTTAGTCAAGCAGCTAAAGAAAAGATAGAGGCACTTGGTGGAACTTGTGAGGTGATTTAATGTTTAAAACCTTTCGTGATGCAATGAAGGTTAAGGATATTCGTAAAAGATTATTCTATACTTTCATAATGTTAATCGTAGTGCGATTTGGCTCACAGTTACCAGTTCCATTTGTAGACAGAGATCAGGTATCAGGTATCACAGATCAGTTTACAAAGGGTGCATTTAGCTTCTTTGATGCCATCACAGGTGGTTCAATGGAAAGCTTCTCACTGTTTGCTTTAAGCATTACACCATACATCACATCATCCATTATAATGCAGCTTCTTACAATTGCTATTCCTAGACTTGAGGAATTGCAAAAAGATGGAGAGGACGGCAGAAAGAAGATTGCTGAATTTACAAGATATGTAACAGTAATTCTTGCACTTATTGAAGGTAGTGCAATTGCAATCGGATTTGGTAACCAGGGGTTATTTGGTAACAGAAACGATATGTCAAGAGTACACTATATTGGTGTGGTTGTTACAGCTATAGCAGCTTTAGTTGCTGGTTCAGCAGTTCTTATGTGGATTGGTGAGCAGATTACTGATAAGGGTGTTGGAAATGGTATTTCAATTGTTCTTTTAATTAATATCGTTTCAAGAATCCCACAGGATATTACAAATCTTTATCAGAAGTTTGTTGGTGGTGCCAGCTCAATTGGTGGTAAGGTTACAGCAGGTGTAGTTATCATCGCAGTAATTATTGCCATGGTTGTAATGATTGTAGTTCTTCAGGATGCTGAAAGAAGAATCGCTGTACAGTATTCAAAGAAAGTACAGGGTAGAAGAATGGTTGGTGGAAATAATTCATATATTCCACTTAAGGTTAACACAGCAGGTGTTATTCCAATCATCTTTGCTTCATCACTTCTTCAATTCCCAGTTGTAATTGCATCTTTCTTAGGAAAGAAAGGCTCATGGACAAACTATCTTACATCAAATGAATGGTGTAAACCAGCTCATCCAGAGTATTCTATTGGTTTTGTTGTTTACATTATTCTTTGTGTATTATTTGCTTATTTCTATACATCGATTACATTTAATCCATTAGAAATTGCAGATAATATGAAAAAGCAGGGTGGATTTATACCTGGTATCAGACCTGGTAATCCAACTGTTCAGTATTTACAGAATTTATTAAATTATATTATATTTATTGGTGCTGTTGGTCTTATTATTGTAGCAGCAGTTCCAATCGTTATCACTGGTTTGACATCTGCTCAGATTTCATTCGGTGGTACATCAATGATCATCATCGTAGGTGTTGTTCTTGAAACAATCAAGATGATTGAATCAATGATGGTAGTAAGAAATTATAAAGGTTTCTTAGACTTATAAGATATGCGGGGACAGCTTTATAGGCTTGTCCCCTATATGTCTTTTATTTGATACATAACAAAAATACTTAGATTTTAGAGTTAAGTAGGAGAAGATAATATATGAAAATTATTATGTTAGGTGCTCCTGGTGCTGGAAAAGGTACGCAGGCAAAAATGCTTGCAGATAAATATCAGATTCCACACATCTCAACAGGAGATATTTTTAGAGCAAATATTAAGAATGGTACAGAACTTGGAAACAAAGCTAAAGAGTTTATGGATAAGGGTTTATTAGTACCTGATGAATTAGTAGTTGATCTTGTAATTGATAGATTCAAAGAAGATGATTGTAAAAAGGGTTACATCTTAGATGGATTCCCAAGAACAATTCCTCAGGCTGAAGCTCTTGATAAGGCTCTTAGTGATATTGGTGATTCAGTAGATTTCGCTGTAAATGTTGAAGTACCAGATGAAAATATTATCACAAGAATGGGTGGTAGAAGAGCATGCGTAGGATGTGGTGCTACATATCATGTACAGTTTAACCCAACTAAGGTTGAAGGTGTATGTGACAGATGTGGTAAGGAACTTATCTTACGTGATGATGATAAGCCAGAAACAGTTAAGAAACGTTTAGATGTTTATCATGAACAGACACAACCTCTTATTGATTACTATACAAATAAAGGTATCATTAAAGAAGTTGACGGAACACAGGATATGAATAAAGTATTCGATGATATTGTTGATATTTTAGGAGAATAATAATGGCAGTTACGATTAAATCGAAAAGTGAAATTGCAATAATGAAAGAGGCTGGCATAATACTTGCAAAAGTTCATAAGGAACTTGAAAAGAGTGTCAAAGCAGGAATGTCAACTTTGGAAATAGATGCTCTTGGAGAAAAACTCATTAGAGGATATGGAGCAATCCCATCGTGTAAGGGATACGAAGGATTTCCTAATGCATTATGTATTTCAGTAAACGATGAGATAGTACATGGTATACCTAATAAAAATAAAATTGTAAGAGATGGAGATATTGTAAGTCTTGATTTTTGTGTTCTTTATAAAGGATGGCAGTCAGATGGAGCAAGAACTCTTATGATTGGCGAAGTTTCACCAGAAGCTAAGCAATTAGTTGAAGTAACTAAACAGTGTTTTTATGAAGGTATTAAGTACGCTAAAGCCGGAAATCATCTTTATGATATTTCAGCAGCAATAAATGATTATGCAGATAAATATGGTTATGGAGTTGTTAGAGAGTTAGTTGGACATGGTATCGGAAAAGAAATGCATGAAGATCCACAGATACCTAACTTTAGACAAAGACGAAGAGGTTTAAAATTAGAACCAGGTATGACACTTTGTATCGAACCTATGATAACCATGGGCAGACCTGAAATTGTTGTTCTTGATGATGACTGGACTGTACTTACAGAAGATGGTTCATTAGCATCACATTATGAGAATACAATTCTAATAACTGATGGTGAACCGGAAATCTTAACGCCGGTAGAGAATTTATAAAATATTAATGATTTAAATGGAGGAATTTAGATGTCTAAAGCCGATGTAATTGAAATTGAAGGTGTTGTAATTGAAAAGTTACCAAATGCTATGTTTCAGGTAGAACTTGAAAATGGTCATAAGGTTTTAGCTCATATAAGCGGAAAGCTTCGTATGAACTACATTAAGATTTTACCAGGTGATAAGGTAACTATTGAATTATCACCATATGATCTTTCTAAGGGTAGAATTATCTGGAGAGATAAATAAGGCATGTAACTTTTATTTCTAATAAAGAAGTAAATAAATAAATTATAATATCTACTTGCACTTTACAATAAAGTATGATATTATATAAGACGGACTTTTTTGAAAGGAGGATTTAGCAGATGAAGGTTAGAGCATCAGTTAAACCAATTTGCGAAAAATGCAAAGTCATCAAAAGAAAGGGAAGCATTAGAGTAATTTGCGAAAACCCTAAGCACAAACAGAGACAGGGCTAAGCCTTTAGGAAGTGAATGATAGTCATTCACTTATTTGTGCGTTTAAAAATCCTTATTAAAGGACATGCGGCTGCAGCAACGAAAGTTGCTTTACAATAAGAAACAGATTATCGATATTTGCTGATAAGATAATCTAAATCACTGATTTATATGGGTGCGTACATCATTTCAGACGTCTATTGGACGGGCTACGTTATTTATATATGTCAGATACTCAAAATTTTATGGAGGTGCATAACACATGGCTCGTATTTCAGGTGTTGACTTACCAAGAGAAAAGCGTGTAGAAATCGGTCTTACATACATCTATGGTATAGGTGTTGCTAGTTCTAAGGTTATCTTAGATAAAGCTGGTGTAAACCCAGACACACGTTGTAAAGATTTAACAGACGAAGAAGTTAAAAAGATTAGTGAAGTAATCGATGCTGATCATATCGTAGAAGGTGATCTTCGTAGAGAAACAGCTATGAACATCAAGAGATTACAGGAAATCGGTTGCTATAGAGGAATTCGTCATAGAAAAGGACTTCCAGTTCGTGGTCAGAAGACAAAGACTAATGCAAGAACTAGAAAAGGTCCTAAGAGAACAGTAGCTAATAAGAAAAAATAATAAGAACCCATAAGGGAGGTTAGTTTAAAATGGCTAAAAAAGTTACAAAGAAAGTGACAAAAAAGCGTGTAAAGAAAAACGTTGAACACGGACAGGCACATATTCAGTCATCATTTAACAATACAATTGTTACAATTACTGATGCACAAGGTAATGCTTTATCATGGGCAAGTGCTGGTGGTCTAGGATTTAGAGGTTCAAGAAAATCTACTCCTTATGCAGCTCAGATGGCAGCTGAAACTGCTACAAAAGCAGCTTTAGTATATGGTTTAAAATCAGTAGATGTTATGGTTAAAGGACCTGGTTCAGGAAGAGAAGCAGCTATCCGTGCACTTGGTGCATGTGGTCTTGAAGTTACAACAATTAAGGACGTAACTCCAGTACCTCATAATGGTTGCCGCCCACCAAAGCGTAGAAGAGTCTAATTAGGAGGATAATGCAAGATGGCAGTTAATAGAACTCCTGTTCTTAAAAGATGCAGATCTCTTGATTTAGATCCTGTATTTTTAGGAATAGATAAGAAGTCAAATAGAAAGTCTGGTAGAGCTAACAGAAAAATTAGTGAATACGGACTTCAGCTTAGAGAAAAACAGAAAGCTAAATTTATTTATGGTGTATTAGAAAAACCATTTAGAAATTACTATAAAAAAGCAAAACAGATGCCAGGTATGACAGGTGAAAATCTTATGATTTTACTTGAAAGAAGACTTGACAATGTAATTTTCCGTATGGGATTTGCAAGAACAAGAAGAGAAGCAAGACAGATTGTTGACCATAAGCATGTTTTAGTTAACGGCAAGTGTGTTAACATACCTTCTTACTTAATCAAAGCTGGCGACGTTATTGAAATACGTGAAAAGAGCAAAGATTCTACAAGATATAAATTAGTATTAGATGCTACAGCTGGAAGAATTGTTCCAGAGTGGTTAGACGTAGATGCAGAAGCTCTTAAAGGTAGTATCAAAGAATTACCAGCAAGAGAAATCATCGATGTACCAGTAGATGAAATGCTTATTGTCGAATTATATTCTAAATAAGCTGAAATTCCCAAATAAAAGGAGGGACTATAAGTGTTCGATTTTGAAAGACCAAATGTTGAGATTGTGGAAATCTCTGATGATAAAAAATATGGCAAATTCGTTGTTGAACCATTAGAGCGAGGATATGGAATTACACTCGGTAATTCACTTAGAAGAATTATGTTATCTTCACTTCCTGGTAGTGCAGTAAGTCAGGTTAAGATTGACGGTGTACTTCATGAATTCAGTTCAATTCCAGGTGTAAAGGAAGATGTAACAGAAATTATCTTAAATATTAAGAATCTTGCTATTAAGAATAACAGCGAGTCAGACGAACCAAAGACAGCTTACATTGAGTTTACTGGTGATGGTGTTGTTAAGGCAGCAGACATTCAGGTAGATTCAGATATAGAAATCTTAAATCCAGACCTTACAATCGCTACACTTAGTGGCGGCCCATCAAGTAAGTTATATATGGAACTTACTATTACAAAGGGTAGAGGTTATATTAGTGCAGATAAGAACAAGAATGATAATCTTCCAATTGGAGTTATCGCAATTGATTCTATCTACACACCAGTTGAGAGAGTTAACTTAACTGTTGAAAATACTCGTGTAGGTCAGGTTACAGACTTTGATAAACTTACATTGGATGTATATACAAATGGTACATTAGAACCAGATGAAGCAGTAAGTCTTGCTGCTAAGGTTTTAAGTGAACATTTAAGCTTATTCATCGATTTATCAGAAAGTGCTAAGCTTGTTGATGTAATGGTTGAAAAAGATGAAGATGAAATCGAAAAAGCAATCGTTATGAATATCGATGAACTTGAATTATCAGTTCGTTCGTACAACTGCTTAAAGAGAGCTAATATTAATACTGTTGGTGAACTTATCAACAAGTCAGAAGATGATATGATGAAGGTTCGTAACCTTGGACGTAAGTCTTTAGATGAAGTTATTAATAAGCTTAAAGATTTAGGACTTAGTCTTAAAAGCGGAGACGAATAATTGATTAAGGTTATTAGTACCTATTATTAATGGAGGTTAGAAAAATGGCTGGATATAGAAAACTCGGTAGAACTGCTGCTCAGAGAAAGGCATTAATCAGAGGCCAGGTAACAACTCTTTTACAGAATGGTAAAATTGTTACAACTGAAGCAAGAGCTAAAGAAATTCGCAAAGTTGCAGAAGGTCTTATCGCTTTAGCAGTTAAAGAACAGGGTAACTTTGAAGAAGTTACTGTTACAGCTAAAGTTGCTCGTAAAGATGCTGATGGCAAGAGAGTAAAAGAAGTTGTAGACGGTAAGAAAGTTACAGTATTCGACGAAGTTGAAAAAACAATTAAAAAGGACAATCCATCAAGACTTCATGCTAGAAGACAGATGAAGAAAGTTCTTTATAATGTAAAAGAAGCTACAGAGAATCAGAAGAATCCTAAGGCTGTTGATCTTACAAACAAGTTATTTGATGAGATCGCACCTAAGTATGCTGACAGAAACGGTGGTTACACTAGAATCGTTAAGATTGGTCAGAGAAAAGGTGATGCTGCTATGGAAGTTCTTCTTGAACTTGTATAATAGTAAGTTAAAAGGATGTCCTTTAGGACATCCTTTTTCTAAATATATAAATAGTAATTAATATATATATATAATAATACAGTATAGGTGAATTATGGATTTTGTAAAGCATATCATTGAAAGTAAAAATTTAGTACATAAATATGTTTCTTATGATGAAAATGATAAGAAGGAAACAACAATAGCGCTTGATAATATTAACATTACAGTTAATGAGGGGGACTTTGTGGCTATTTTGGGTAGAAATGGTTCGGGTAAGTCTACATTTGCTAAGCATATTAATGCCCTTTTATCGCCAGATGAAGGTACACTTTTTATAGATTCAATGGATGCTACTGAAAATAAGAATAGAATTCCTATTAGAAGGACTGCAGGTATGGTTTTTCAAAATCCAGATAATCAGATTATTGCGCAAATAGTTGAAGAAGATGTGGGATTTGGTCCTGAAAACATAGGTATTGAAACCGATGAAATATGGCGTAGAGTTGATAAAGCTTTAGAAGCAGTTGGAATGACTATGTATAGAAAGAATTCACCTAACAGATTATCCGGTGGCCAGAAACAGAGAGTTGCAATAGCTGGTGTTATGGCTATGGAACCTAAGTGCATTGTTTTAGATGAACCTACAGCAATGCTTGATCCAATTGGAAGAAGAGAAGTAATTAAGACAGTACATGAACTTAATAAAGAAAAGGGAATAACAATTATTTTGATTACTCATCATATGGATGAGACCATAGATGCTGATAAGATTTTTGTTTGTGATAAGGGAAAGATTGCACTAAGTGGAACACCAAGAGAGGTGTTTAGTAATGTAGAGCAGATAGAAGGGTTTGGTCTTGAAGTTCCTGTTGCAACGAAATTAGCTTATTTGCTTAGAGAAAAAGGTATTGATATACCTAAAGACATAATATCACGAGAAGAACTAGTGGACTTTGTGGTAAGCAGAGGAGGTAATAGAAATGATAGAAGTTAAAAATCTAGAATATCTATATGGCCCTGGAACTGCTTTTGAAACAAAGGCACTTGATAATATAAATTTGACGATTAATGATGGTGAGTTTATTGCCATTATTGGACATACAGGTTCTGGAAAATCAACATTTATTCAACACTTAAATGGACTATTAAAAGCACATAGTGGTCAAATTTTATATAACGGAAAAAACATTTATGATGAGGATTATGATATAACAGCACATAGATGTAAGGTTGGTTTGGTTTTCCAGTATCCAGAATATCAGTTGTTTGAAACAGATGTTTTAACAGATGTGGGATTTGGTCCTAAGAATCAAGGTTTATCAAAAGAAGAAATAGAAAAGGTAAGTATTAAAGCATTAGAAGATGTTGGAATGGATGAAAAGTATTATAAGAAATCGCCATTTATGCTTTCAGGTGGACAGAAGAAACGTGCTGCCATAGCTGGAATACTTGCTATGAATCCTGAAGTGTTAATCTTAGATGAACCTACTGCAGGGCTTGATCCAAAAGGGAGGGATAGGATACTTGAAAAGGTATCTGAACTTCATAAGGAGAGAGGCATTACTGTTATATGGGTAAGCCATAGTATGGATGATGTTGCAAGATTTGCAGAAAGAATCATCGTTATGAATGAAGGTAAGGTTGCATATGATGGTGAACCTAAGGAAGTATTTAAAAACTATATTGAACTTGAAAAGATGGGCTTAAGTGCTCCACAGGTTACATATATTTTAAATGACTTAAAGAATAAAGGCTTTGACGTTGATGATTCACTTATCGATGTTGAAGAAGTCGCCGACGAGATATATAAGTGTTTAATATAATTATTTAGCCGGTCATCGTGGTTATGGCCAAAAGGAGATTAGATTGAAAGATATAACTATTGGGCAGTATTATCCTGCAGATTCAATTTTACATAGATTAGATCCAAGAGTTAAATTATTTGGAACACTTATTATGCTTATATCTTTATTTGTTTCTAATAATTTCCTTAATTATATACTTATAACAGTTGTGTTAATAACATTAATAAAACTATCTAAAGTCCCTTTTAAAATGCTTATGAGAGGACTTAAGGGCATAATTATTATTTTACTTATAAGTGTTATATTTACCATGTTTTTAACACCAGGAAGTACATTGATTAAGGTTGGATTTATAAAGATTACAAGGTATGGACTTAAGAAAGCTTGCTATTTAGCTATTAGACTTGTTTATCTTGTAATTAGTACATCAATTATGACTCTTACAACAACACCTAACGATTTAGCAGATGGTCTTGAAAAATCATTTTCATTACTATCTAAAGTTGGTGTACCAGTTCATGAAATGGCAATGATGATGTCAATTGCACTAAGGTTTATTCCAATTCTCATGGAAGAAACGGAGAAAATAACTATGGCACAAAAAGCAAGAGGTGCCAGATTTGACGATGGAAATATCATTAAGAAAGCAAAGAGCATGGTTCCAATATTAGTTCCGCTTTTTATGTCTGCAATTAGAAGAGCACTTGATTTAGCAGATGCCATGGAAGCTAGATGCTACAATGGTGGAAAGGGTAGAACTAAGATGAAACCACTTAAATATAGCAAGAAGGATTATAGCGCTTATGTGTTGATTTTAGTTTATTTTGTCGCAATCATAGCTTTAAGCTTTATTATTGGAAGAACTGAAGAATTAGAAATATTAATGGTTAGAAGATAAGTAATTATTTTGAAAATATAATTTGAAATAGACGAGAATAGTAGATTATAGGTAGAAGTATGAGAATTTTGTTAGTTGTTTCGTATGATGGAACAAATTATTGTGGATGGCAAAAACAGAATAATTGTATAACGATTCAAGGTGAAGTTGAAAAAGCTATTTCTGAAGTGTTAAAAGAAGATGTAGAGATTATTGGTGCGAGCAGAACTGATAGTGGTGTTCATGCAAATGGTAATCTTGCAATTTTTGATACTGATTCAAGTATTCCTGCTGATAGATGGAGTAAGGTTCTAAATCAGATTTTACCTGATGACATTGTTATTCAAGAGTCAAAGGAAGTTGCTGATGAATTTAATCCTAGATATATGAAGTTTAGCAAGACTTATGAATACAAGATTTTAAATCGAAGTTATCCACTGCCAACATATAATAAAAGCGCATATTATGTCTATGGAAATCTTAATGTTGATGCTATGAAACTAGCAGCAAATGCTTTAGTTGGTGAACATGATTTTATTGCATTTGCTGGAGCGGGAAGTCAGGTTAAGACGACAGTTAGGACGATTTTTAGTATTGATATAATTGAAGAGAAACTAGATCCGACAACACTTGGTGATAGTGATGATTTATTAAAGACTGGAAGGCTTATAAAGATAAGAGTAAGAGGGGATGGATTTCTCTATAATATGGTGAGAATTATTGCAGGTACTTTGGTTGATGTTGGAATGGGTAGAATTAAACCTGAAGATATCAAAGGTATTATTGAGTCTAAAGATAGAACGAAGGCTGGTAAGACAGCTCCTGCTCATGGACTTACATTGTTGGAAATAGAGATATAAATAATAGATATTCTTATAATTTTTCTATTGACAATAATAAGGATGTTTACTATAATATTTTATTGTGACGGCTTATGTTCGAAAGTTTTATGGTTTGAGCCATTAGCCCCGGTTAGAACTGTAAAGATTTGAAGAAAGCCAAAACTTATGAATAAGAAAATAATAATTGATTAAAATTTGGAGGTAAACCGATGAAAACTTATATGGCTAGTCCAAGTACAGTTGAAAAGAAATGGTACGTAGTTGACGCTACAGGATATACACTTGGTCGTTTAGCATCAGAAGTTGCTAAGGTACTTAGAGGAAAGAATAAACCACAGTTCACACCTCATATCGATACAGGCGATTTCGTAATTGTTGTAAACGCAGATAAAATTAAAGTAACAGGTAAGAAACTTGATCAGAAGATTTATTATCATCATTCAGATTATGTTGGTGGTATGAAAGAAGTAACACTTAGAGAAAAACTTGCTAAAAAGCCTGAAAGTGTTGTAGAGCTTGCTGTTAAGGGCATGCTTCCAAAAGGACCTTTAGGAAGAGAAATGTTCAAGAAACTTTACGTTTATGCTGGACCTGAGCATCCACATGCAGCTCAGAAGCCAGAAGAGTTAACATTTTAGTAAGAAGGAGGATTTTTAGCAATGGCAAATAAATTTTACGGAACAGGTAGAAGAAAAAGCAGTATTGCAAGAGTATATATTATGCCAGGAACAGGCAAAATTACTATTAATAAAAGAGATATCGATGAGTATTTCGGTTTAGAAACACTTAAAGTTATCGTTAGACAGCCACTTGTAGCTACAGGTAATGAAGCTAAATTTGACGTTTTAGTTAACGTACACGGTGGTGGATATACAGGACAGGCTGGCGCTATCAGACATGGTATCGCTAGAGCACTTCTTCAGGTTGATAGTGACGAATTCCGTCCAACACTTAAGAAGGCTGGTTACTTAACAAGAGATCCACGTATGAAGGAAAGAAAGAAATACGGTCTCAAAGCAGCTCGTCGTGCACCACAGTTCTCAAAGAGATAATTATATTTATTTTGAGATTATATTTAGACTTTATACACCTCAGGACTACGGTTCTGAGGTGTTTTTATATTTGTTTATAAGTATTTAAGATGAGTAGTGTTACAAGTTTTTGGTTATAGTCTTTTATTTGATAGGTATATTTACTAGATATTTTGCAGAAACTGTATTTATAGTGGAGGGATTATGTTTTTAACAAAAAAATATATAGGAGATAAAAAGTTTTATAAGATGCTTCTTGCTGTAGCATTTCCTATAATGGTTCAGAATGGTATATCTAACTTCGTTAGTTTATTAGATAATATCATGATCGGAAAACTAGGAACTGAGCAAATGAGTGGCGTAGCCATAGTTAATCAGCTTATGTTTGTATTCTGGTTATGTATGTTTGGTGGCCTTTCAGGAGTAGGTATTTATACAGCACAGTATTATGGAAGCAAGGATGACGAAGGTATAAAAAATACCATGAGATATAAGTTGTGGTTAGGCGTTATAGTGTGTCTAGTTGCAACTGCTATATTTTTAATATTCGGTAAAGATTTAGTTCAGTTTTACCTTAAAGGTAATAATGACGGCGGAGATTTAAAAGCAACATTACGATACGGCCTTGATTATATAAGGATAATATTATTTATGCTCCCAGCTGTCTGTATAGGAATGGTTTACACAAGCACTATGAGAGAGTGTAGTGAGACATTTATTCCTATGATTTCTGGACTTATTGCAGTATTTGTAAACTTGTTTTTAAACTATCTTTTGATATTTGGTAAATTTGGATTTCCAAAATTAGGAGTTAGAGGTGCTGCAATTGCAACAGTTATTTCGAGATATGTAGAAACCGCATTTGTTCTTATATGGATAAGACTTCATATGAGTAAGTACTCTTACTTTAAGAAAGCGTTTAAAAAAGTTACATTGTCATTTGAACTTGTTAAGAAGTTTTTCGTTACAAGTACACCACTTCTTTTGAACGAAGGATTTTGGTCACTTGGATGTGCGCTTTTAGCATATTCGTATTCTAAGAGAGGACTTAATGTAGTAGCAGGACAAAACATAGCAAATACAATCAATAATGTATTTAATATTGTATTTATTGCAATGGGTGATGCAGTTGCCATTATTATTGGAAAGCACTTAGGTGCTGGTGAAATGGAAAAAGCAAGAGACACTGATAATAAGATTATAGCAGCAGCAATGATGACATCTGTAGTTATTGGAAGTATTATGTTTGCTACTTCGGGACTTTTCCCACAAATATACAACACTACGCACAAAGCAAAAATAATAGCAACACACTTTATGATGGTACAGGCTTTATTTATGGTAAAGGATTCATTTTTACATACGACATATTTTACAATAAGAGCAGGAGGAGATACGATTATAACATTCTTCTTTGATAGTGTGTTTATGTTATTAGTATCGGTACCAGTAGCATATTTATTAGTTGAGTTTACATCTCTTGGAGCAGCAGTTATATTTGCTATAGTTCATGCAGCTGATTTTATTAAGTGTATAATTGGATTTATACTTGTTAAGAAAGGCATATGGTTAAAGAATATTGTTAGCGAATAACAAAAAAACATATTGTCAACCTGAAAACAATAATATGGTTGACAGTATGTTTTTTTTGGTTTACAATGAATCACGAAGCGCGCAAATTATTTAGGAGGTATGTATCCAATAAAAAGGATATATGAAGAAATGGAAACAACTATGGATAATGAAAAGAGATTACTTACAACTAGAGAGATGACACTTATTGCAATGTTTGCAGCAGTAATAACTGTTTGTTCATTTATTAGAATACCGCTTGGATCAATTCCATTTACTATGCAGACGTTTGCTGTATTTACAGTGATTGGAATTCTTGGAATAAAAAGAGGTGTTATAACAGTTGTTCTTTATGAACTACTTGGACTTGTAGGACTTCCAGTATTTGGTGGAAAGGGTGGCCTTTCAGTAATAACTGGTCCAACAGGTGGATATATAACAGGATTTATATTATCAGTTCTTATAGCAGGAAGCATTATAAAATATGTTAATGTTAATGGAATATGGTTTAAAAGAATTGTAATGTTTATTGCACTTTTACTTGGAGATGCTGCTTGTTTTATAATTGGAACATTTCAGTTTATGCAAGTTAGTGGTAATACTTTAAACACATCAATGAAATTTTGTGTTACACCTTTCATAATTCCTGATATAGTAAAGATGATTTTAGCGATTGTTATTATAGAAAGAATTAAACCATTCACTGATAATATTTTCAGCAAATAATCACTGATAAGTTTAACTTTTCACCAGTAATAGATTTTGCTTATAACAAGATATAAAATTCATATATTGGTAATTTGCTTAAGATTCCTTTAAAATCAACTATGGATTAAATACAGTTTATAACTAGAAATAGAAAAAGATTATAACATAGATGAAAGGAAAAGATATGAGTAATTACAAGATTAACACAAAGTGTGTACAGGGTGGTTATACACCAACTAATGGAGAACCTAGACAGATTCCAATAATTCAGTCTACAACATTTAAATATGATACAAGTGAAGATATGGGTAAGTTATTTGACCTTGAAGCAGCAGGTTATTTCTACTCAAGACTTCAGAATCCAACATGTGATATGGTAGCAGCTAAGATTGCTGAACTTGAAGGTGGAGCTGCAGCTATGCTTACAGCATCAGGACAGTCAGCTAACTTCTTTGCTATGTTTAATATTTGCGAAAGCGGAGATCACATGATTGCTTCATCAAGTATTTATGGTGGAACATTTAACCTTATTGCTGTAACAATGAAAAAGATGGGTATTGAAACAACATTTGTTTCTCCAGATTGTACAGAGGAAGAACTTGCAGCAGCATTTAAGGATAATACAAAATTAGTATTTGGTGAGACTATTGCAAACCCAGCACTTACAGTTTTAGATATTGAAAAATTTGCTAAGGTAGCACATGAACATGGAGTACCACTTATTATTGATAATACATTCCCAACTCCTGTTAATTGTAGACCAATTGAATGGGGTGCTGATATTGTAACACACTCAACAACTAAGTATATGGATGGTCATGGTAGTGCAGTTGGTGGTGCTGTTATCGATTCAGGTAATTTTGATTGGATGGCACATAAGGAGAAATTCCCAGGACTTTGTACACCTGATGAATCATATCATGGACTTACATATGCAGAGAAATTTGGACAGGGTGGAGCATTTATTACTAAGTGTACAGCTCAGCTTATGAGAGACTTAGGATGCAAACAGTCACCTAACGATGCATTTATCTTAAATCTTGGACTTGAAAGTTTACATGTACGTATGGCTCGTCATGTAGAAAATGGACAAGCTTGTGCAGAATTCTTAAATAGTCATGATAAGATTACAAAGGTTTCATATAGTGGACTTAAGGGTGATAAATATTATGAACTTGGTCAGAAGTACTTACCAAATGGTGGATGCGGTGTTGTTTCATTTGAACTTAAGGGTGGAAGAGCAGAAGCTGAAAAATTCATGAAAGCTCTTAAACTTATTGCAATTGAAACTCATGTTGCTGATGCTAGATCATGTTGTTTAAATCCAGCAACTTCAACACATAGACAGCTTACAGATGAACAGCTTAAGGATGCAGGTATCCCAGCAGGCTTAGTTCGTTTATCATGTGGTCTTGAAGATAAAGAAGATTTAATTAAGGATCTTGAACAGGCACTTGCTACAATATAATAGGTGAAGGTTTTTAAATTAATATAAATGTAGTATAATATAGAGAGTTGGAAAGTTCTGACTCTCTAATTTTATGTGAACTAGTAAAAGGGGTAAGTATGGCTAAGAATAATAACGAAAATACAAAAGTAAAAGAAGATAAACTTAGAAAGATTGCAGAGGATGAAGATGCAAGCATATTTAAAAGAGTTGCAATACTTGTGGGAGTTATTGCAATAGCATTTGTTGTGGTTTTGGTTGCAATTAAAATTTTCTTTGAGGTTAAATATAATTTCGATAAGGATGATATTAATGTAATTAGTAATGCCAAAGAATATGGACTTATGCTTGAAAACATTGATTTACTTGATAGTTATGCGACAATTGATTCGGATACAAAAAATCAATTAAAGAAGAATGCAAAGAAAGCTGTTAAGAATTATGATAATACATTAATGGATTCAGAAAAACTTGCAGGTTTGTTACTTGCTGATAAATATCTTGAACTAGGTAATAGTGAAAAATTAATTAAGGAAATGAAAAAGTACTATGATGAGAATACTAAGTTAATTAATAATACCAAGATACGTGAAGGTGAGTCATTAGATAAAGATGAAATGGTAGTGAATACTGTTTCTATTGCATATATGTTAAGACGTTATGATGATGTATTTGCTGAAATTGATATTTATAGTGGGCTTGCTGATTACTTTAATGAGAAAATAGAATTATCTGATAATGAAAATTATTCTGAATACTTAAGAGAAATCTTTTTCTTTATGTACGAGGAAAATAAGCAAAGTATGATTAAGACTGAAAAATTAAAGGATATTCTCGAAAAAACAATGAGTGATTATAAAATTAAAATTGATAATGAGAATATGCTTTATACAATTAACGATATTATGATGGCAAAGAGATTATCAGAATATCGACAGTTCTTTTATAATGATTTGGGATATGCAGACAGTGCACAAGAAATATATGAGGATATAAATAATGATGGTGCATTTATGACTGATACATATGAAAGCTCATATATGTATGCTTTGGATAATGCATTGTTTAGTATATCAGATATTGAGGGTAGTGAGTATTTCACAACACATGTTGGAGAAACATTTAAGGAGTACTACGATAAGTACTTAAATTTTTAATGGAGAAGAAAAATGATTCAGTTTTTTTATGGTGATGGTAAAGGAAAAAGTACAGCACTTTTAGGCGGAGCAGTTAGAATGGCTGGAAGTGGTGGAAAGGTTTTATATGTACAATTTTTTAAAAATAATGATTCTTCGGAAGTTATCATGTTAAAAAATATGGAGAATGTTACTTATCTTCCTCAGGATGTTTTATATACCATGGCATTTGATAATAAGGAAATGGAAGAACAGATGAAGAAGATTAAAGAAGGTTATAATAAAAAGATTGAAGAAGTGTATGAATTACAAAATAAAAATTCATATGACATGATTGTGTTAGATGAAGTGGTTTATGCATATGAGAATGTATTTGCTAAGGATAAGTTTATCAAGTTTTTAGAGAAGAATAGAGATAAGACTGAAATTGTAATTTCTGGACATGCTTATGATGGAAAACTTGGTGGAATTGCAGATTACATTTCTAAGGTTGTTAAGGAGAAACATCCATTTGATTTAGGAGTGGATGCAAGAAGAGGTATAGAGTATTAGAAATAAAAAAATACTATTATTTGTAATAGAAAAATGCAATTTGTAAAAGAAAGTTATAACTTAAAAAAATAAAGTGAAAATGTTATAATATTAAAGTTGTAAAAGCATTAGGTTGCCATAAGGCAGTAACGAGGAATCCGGATCGCCGGAGCTGTTGCCACAACTGAGAGTGGAGCAGTTTTCATCAAGAAAACTGCGGAACGAATTGGCAAGTGCTAGCACTTGTCTGACGAAGTCAGATTTGCATGTGTTTACAGGACACATGCAAACCCTGAAAGGAAAGAAGTTCCGCGGAGGAAAAAGAAAACTGCGGAACGAACTGGCAAGTGCTAGCACTTGTCTGACGAAGTCAGATTTGCATGTGTTTACAGGACACATGCAAACCCTGAAAGGAAAGAAGTTCCGCGGAGGAAAAAGAAAACTGCGGAACGAACTGGCAAGTGCTAGCACTTGCCTGACGAAGAAGGTAAAATCCACTGAGGGGTATTGGGTGCAAATACACCTTGGGAAGGATGAGACATTCCACAAGCCAGGAGACTTACCTAATGTTTGACATAAAACGGGCTTGGCAAAGTCTAGTATGAATATTAAGGAGAGTAAGCCAATGAAATTAAAAGAAAGAATATTATCATTGGTTCTTTCTTCTGCGCTTGTTATTAGTCTTGCACCAACTAATATTTTTGCAGAAGAAGAACAAGCGAATACTGTAAAAACAGCTACAGTTGAAGTATCAGCTCAGGCAGAATATCAGTTTATAGTTCCACATCATGAAATAACTGTATCAGCTGATAAAGCAGAAAGTTATGGTTATGTTGATAATCCAAAAGTTGAAGGTGATGTTACAGCACTTGATGCATTAGTAGCAATGCATGAAGAAACTTATGGAGATGATTTTACAAAAGATACTAAAAGCAATTATCTTGATGTAAATGGTGGATATGTATCTAAAGAATTTGGAGTAGAATCATATTATTGGATTTTTGATGTTAATGGTAAGGCACCACATGATGGTGTGCCTGTAGAAGCATATGGTGGACAGTGTACAATGGATGCTGTTAATCAAGCAGTATTAAAAGATAATGACGAAGTAAGATTTGTTTTGGCACAGGATACATTTGCATTTATGGATTATAAATTAAATGTATCTTATAATGGAAAAAAATTAAATGGATCAACATTTGTTGCAGGTGTTGATCAACATCTTAATGTAACAGGTTATGGAGCACTTTGGGAAGGTTATCCTGATGAAGTGATTGAAGAAAATGGTAGAGAAAATGTCGCTGATGTACAGTTGGCATTAGTTGGTGAAGATGGTTATACTATTACACCAATTGAAGATGCTATTACTGATGACAATGGTGATGTTACTATTAGTTTTGGTAAACCTGGTACATATCATATTACAGCAATTGGATCAGAAGATATGGAAGATTATGGTAGCTATGTTGTAATGCCATATTACACAGTTAATGTAGTAGAAGATGATTCAGTTGCTAATGTCTACGATGATTTATGGTTACAGTATGATTTCAAGGAATTAAAAAAAGGCGATTCAGCAGAAATATACCCAAGAAGAGTAAATCAGATTAATAAGAGTGATGTAGCACCAGTTGCAGATGTAGTAAGACCAAATTTCAATTTTGAAATTATTAGTGGTGATAGTATCAAGTTATCAGCAAATGATAGTTCACAGAAAGTATCTGTAAAAGCTGTTAAGGAAGGAACAACTATCGTTAAGGTAAGTTATGATCCAGTTTTTGCTTATGATAAAGTATGGGCAGGAACACATGATAGTAACGTTACATATGTAGTTTTTGATGTGAATAGCAACCCAGCAGATATTAATATTGAATCAGGTATTGATTTAAGTAGCTATGATACAATTTACTATATAGATGAAAAAGAATTAGAATTTGCACCTACTTGCGATGAAGGTCAGATCTTTAAGGTTACAGCAAATAATGAAACATTAACATCAGAGGATGGAAAATATAGTTTTAAACTTAAAGAAGGTGCTAATGTTATTGGAATTACTGCACAGGATGAAGAAGGTAAATTCAAAACATTATATAAAGTTGTTAAAGCTAGAAAAGTAAGTTATACAGTGACAAATTTATCACGTGAAGGCGAGGATATTTATCAGGGTGATGAAGTTGAAATAAAATTTAATGGTATTTCTCTTCCTGTTTATAAACTTGCAGGAATTTATAATCCAACAATGTTTAACCCATCTTGGGGAGCAAAGGGTAGTTTTGTTAGTTATTATGTAGGTAATGCCGAAGAAGTTACATATGTTGATGGAGCAGGTAAGGATGCTGTTGCTCAAAACGGAGAAGTAAAAGGTTTTGGTGAGCAGTATAACATTACTGATAATTCAATGATTTTGAAATTTAATGCCAAGGGAACATATACATTCACTAAAGGATCTATTTTTGAAAGTTGGTGGGGTTCAGGCCTTGGAGCAGATAAGTTGGTTGAAAATGGTGGAAAACCAAATTTAGATGCACCAGTATTGGAAAAATATTTTAGTGAACTACCTGAATTTAAGCTTGAAGTAAAGGATGTTGTTCCACTTCTTAAAAAAGAAATAGAAGACTTAAATAGTCAGATTGAAACTTTAAATGGTCAGATTGAAGATTTAAATACAGAACTTGACAGTGCAAATGGAAGTAAAGAAGTTTTAACAGCACAACTTGAAACTGCAAAAGAAAACTTAGAAAAAGCACAGGCTGATTTAGAAAAATATACAAAGGATAAGGAAGCATCAGATGCTGAGCTAGAAAAAGTTAAAACTGATTTAGCTAAGGCTACAAAAGAATTAGAGGCTGCAAAAGCTACAGCTACTAAGAGTAGTGAAACTAAAGATAGTAAAGCTGCTTCTGATGATAAAGAATTAGTTAAGAAGATTGTTAAGTTTGCAAATTCAAATGTTGCAGGACTTAAGGTTAAACGTGGCAAAAAACAGGCTAAGTTGTCATGGAAAGCTGTAGATAATGCAGATGGATATATTATCTATAGAAAAGTTGGTAAAGGTAAATTTAAGAAAGTAAAAGAAGTTAGTTCTAAAACTCTTAAATTCACAAATAAGAAACTTAAGAAAAAGAAAACATATACATATAAAGTTGTGGCATTTATGAATGTTGATGATTCAAAGGTATTCAGTTTAGAATCAAAGACTAAGAAAATCAAAATTAAAAAATAATTAGAATGTTGAATTCACACTTAGTATTATTTTGATACTAAGTGTGAATTTGATATATAAGAGTGATGGATATGAATAAAAATGGATTTTTCGCGAAGATTATAATTTTTGTATTAATAATAAATTGCATATTTGTTGATAATGGAGTGGTTACATCTGCTAATGATAGCATTGATGTTTATTTTACATGCGAAAAATCGATTATTGGACAAAATTTAATTATAGAACCATGCAAAATTAGTGTTTCAAAAAACACTAGAGTTTCAGAAATACTTGATAAGGTATTTTCTGATAATAATATTACATATGTTTATAATGGAAGTTTGACAGATGGTTTTTATTTATCAAGAATAAAAAAATGTGATGATGGAACTTTTGATATTCCACAGATTATAAAGAATAGTGATGTATACAATAGAAGAGTTAATTCGAATAATGTTAATGCACCAGATTTAGCTGAACGTTCTTTTATTGGTACTTCTGGATGGTATTACTTTGTTAATAACAGTGCGCCTAATGTTGGAATGTCAGATTATAAAGTAAGCGATGGGGATGTTATTAGAATTCAGTTTACTTTATTCGGATTAGGAGAAGATTTAAAAGTTCCTGCTAATAGAGATAAACTTATAAAAACATTAGCAAATAATAAAGATAGTGAGCACTATAAAGAAGGTTTAAAAGTCTTAAAAGATTTAGATAAGGATAAGGACGATATTAAGTCTATTATAAAAAAGATTGATCCTAATAAGGATGATGGTCAGAGTGAAACAGTACAGAAGGAATCATCCCATGATGATAGTCAGCATGAAGGCGATCATGATGCTAAAAAGAAAGAGCATAATAATTATCATAACAACAGTGATAATAAGTATCAAAATGAGACTAACTCAAATGGTGGAGAAGAAAGTGGTCATAAACATAAAAGAAAAAATAAACATAGAAATAAGAAAATACATAATGAGGAAAATGATAAATCAACTCAAGATAATAAGAATAGTGCTAACGAAGAATCAAACTCTGATTCAAAATCAAGTCATGTAAATAATAAGGATTCGAATAATAAGGATTCAAATAATAATACTATAAATAAAGAATCTAATAATGATAATTTAAAAGATAACAATAATAAGAAAAATAATAAGAATGAAAATAACAATTCTAATGAGAATGATTATATAATTGGTATTGCTTCAAATGAAGCAAAAAGCATAACTGAATTAATAGATGTAGAACATATAAGAAAGATTGATGAGGAAATAGAGGAATATAAAAATAGAATTGAAGAAATTGATTATAAGGACGTTGCATTAGAAATGCAATGGGAGATGATTTCTCTATTATCATCTGGAAAAGAAATAGATAGTGAATACTTAAATGGCTATAAAAAAGAGTTTGTTAAATCAATTAATTCATATAAGGGGACTCTATCTAACAAGGGAACCGATTTTTCAAAGGCAGTTATAACAATGAGTGCCTTAGGTATAAGTCATAATGAGGATAAGTACAATATAACTAATAATCTGAAAAATCAAGATGATATATGTTCCCAGGGATTAAATGGTCCTATATGGGCTCTTATAGCTTTATCATCTTCGGATGAAATAAAAGATCAATATGAAAAAGAAAGAACTGATTATTATAATATATTAGCAAATGAGTGGAAAGATAAAGGATGCTTTGCTCTTATGGGTGATAAGGGTGATGTGGACTTAACTGCAATGGCAGTTTTAGCTGGAAGTTTATATAGTAAGGATATGGAATGCGATAAAGAATTCTTAAAGGAAGCCGTTAAGTTTATTGAAGAACAGTCTGATGATAACGGTGAATTTAAAAGCATGGATAATATTAATTCTGAAAGTTTAAGTTATGCTACAATGGCTATGCTTTGCGTTAAGGACAAGAATTATGATTTTAATCGTGCAATAGATAATATTCTTTCATATAAGACTAAGGATGGGTTATATGCTCATTTATATGATGATAAAAATGCTGATACAGGTAATGCTATTGCAACGCAGCAAGCTATGCTTGCATTTTGTATGATTAGTAATGCATATTACAAAAATGAAGATAAATTATTTAATTATGGAGATAATAATAAAACAAATGTTAATTTCTTAAATGAAGATAACGTAGTGAATTATGAGAAAAATGAAACTACTACAGAAATTGAAACAAAGACGAATAATAAAAATAAGGATAATGGTATATGGTTAAAAATCGTATTTATAGGTTTATTAGTTGTTTGCTTATTATGTGCATGCTTATATTACCTACTTCGTGCACTAAGAAAGAAAAAGGAAAGCAAATAGATGTAACCATTGAAATAAACTGTACACAAATTTTAAGTCATATGGAAGATTTTAATAAGGATAAGGAAAAGTATCTTCCAAAGGATGGTTATATTTTTAAAAAGGAACATATAAAAATGCATGAAGGTGATACTGTATTTGATGTATTAAAAAAAGTATGTAAGGACGAAAAGATACATATTGAATCATCAACATCACCAGTATATAAATCTGTTTATGTTGAAGGTATAAATCAGCTTTATGAGTTTGATTGTGGACCTCAGTCAGGATGGATGTATAAGGTTAATGAAGAGATACCTAACTATGGTTGTAGTGCATATAAGATTAAAGACGGCGATGAAATAGTTTGGTATTATACAGTTACATTGGGTGATTTTAAGTAATTAGTAGATAGGTCTACTTTTATAATAGAGAATATATTTGGGAGTTAGGTGATAATATGAAAATAAAATTACATCCAATAATTTTGATTTTATATTTTGGATCAATGCTCACATTTACAATGTGTACATTACATATATACATGCTTATAATATCGCTTTGTCTTGGCATGGTTTTCTTATCATGTCTTGTTGGAGTTAAGAAAGTAGCAAAACACTACTTACTACCAATATTTCCACTATTTTTATTGATAGTATTTGTTAATGGTGCATTTAATCATTATGGAGAGACTTCACTTTATATGATGGATAATGGTAATAGCATAACCTTAGAATGTATATTATTTGGTCTTGTTATGGGATGTATGGTTATGGCTTCGTTATTGTGGTTAGCATCATTTAATATAATTATAAAATCGGATGATGTTTTATATTTAACTGGAAAAATACTACCAAGTATTTCTCTTGTTATATCTATGAGTTTAAGGTTTATTCCGTTATATAAAAAGAATTATAGGGAAATAAAAAAATCATCTAAGTTATTAGGTGCTTATAATGATAAACGAAAAATAAGTAGAATAAAAACAGCTTATAATAATTTCTCAATTCTATTTTCAAGATGCCTAGAGGAATCAGTTGAAACAGCATCTAGTATGCAGAATAGAGGTTTTGGTGTAAGAAGTAGAACAATGTATCATAACTTCCATTTTGGAATTAGAGAAATAAGACAACTTTTGTATTTGCTTATATTTATTGGAATTGTATTTGCTGGATATTTTAAAGGACTATGTTACGCTAATTATAATCCAGCTGTAGAAATTAGAAGTAATGTATTTATATTTGTAGCTTTTATATTGCTTGGGATATTCCCGATTGTAGTTAATGTATTTGAACGAAAAAGAGGAATGTAGATGTTAAGGTTTGAAAACTTTGGTTTTAAATATGAAAATTCGGAAAATTCAATATTTTCAAACGTGAATTTTGAAGTTAATGAAGGTGAAGTGACTCTTTTGATTGGCAAGAGTGGCTGTGGTAAAAGTACGCTTATTAGGAGTATAAAACCTTACATGGCAAGAAAGGGCATTGTAGAAGGCACGATTTACTATAAGGGTAAGGATGTTAAAACTCTTTCAGAAGAAGAATTAGCGCATATTGGATATGTTAGTCAGGACATAGAGAATCAAATTGTTACTGATAAGGTATGGCATGAACTTGCATTTGGCCTTGAAAACTTAGGCATGCCTCAAAAAGAAATGAGACTTAGATGTGGTGAAATGGCTGCGTATTTTGGAATTGAAGATTGGTATAATAGAGATACGGATAGTTTATCAACTGGTCAGAAGCAGCTTCTTAATTTAGCATCAGTTATGGTAATGAAACCTGATTTATTAATTCTTGATGAACCTGTATCAACGCTTGATCCGGTAGCAGAATCAGAGTTACTTGAAAGAGTATTTAGACTTAATAGGGATTTCGGTACAACTATTTTAATAGTTATGCATGAACTTGAAGAAGTTTTTAATAGAGCAGATAAAATTGTTTTTATAAATAATGAAAGCGATACTTCTGTAGTTGTTAATGACAAGAGAAACATGGCTAGATACTTAATTGAAAATAATAATAATCAGGTATATGGACTTCCTAGTGCTAGCAGAATATGTTCTGAACTTTATAAGCGAGAAGATGTTAGCTTGAGTGATGTTCCTATAAGCATTGCAGATGGTAAAAGGTTCTTAAATGATAATTTTGAATTGATTAATTCGTATTACGAAAATAATAAATATAATATTGATAAACTTAATGGAAATAGTTTTAACGAAGTAGCAAATGCTATTGAATTAAAGCATGTGTATTATAAATATAATAAAGACTCTGATTTTGTATTAGAAGACTTTGCACTTACAGTTAAGGAAGGTGAAGTCTATACCATTATGGGTGGAAATGGTTGTGGTAAGAGTACAACGCTATCAATTATATCTAAATTGATTAATCCAAATGATGGTAAAGTAATTTTGTTTGGTAAAGACATAAAAAAAATAAAAGATGAAGATATATATGGAAAGTTGATAGGATTTATTCCACAGGAACCTAGAAATCTATTTTCAAAGGATACAGTTTTAGAAGAATTATTAGGCAAGGTAAAAGGCTTTTCATATGATGATTTAAAGGCTGATGATGGCTTGCTTAAAAAGATAGAAGATGAAAATAAGAATTTATATGATTATATTACCTTCTTTGAAATAGAGAATGTTTTATCACTTAATCCATTTGATATAAGTGGTGGTGAGATGCAAAAGGTTGCTATGATTAAGGTACTTCTTTTGAATTCTAAAATCATAATTATGGATGAACCTACAAAGGGACTTGATGCATTTGCTAAATCTAAAATGGCATCTTATATTAAGAAATTAAAGGGCATGGGCAAAACGATTCTACTTGTAAGTCATGACATAGAGTTTAGTGCTAGTGTAAGTGATAGATTAGGATTCCTTTTTAATAGAAGAATTATTAGTGATGCCATACCGACACTTTTCTTTACGGATAATCATTTTTACACAACTGTTACCAGACGAATTACAAGGGACTATTTTAAAAATGTTATTTTGATTAAAGATATATTCGGTGAAGATGATAATGATAATAACCTTAGTATATGCAATAAGAAAAAATCGCAGGATAAGAATATTGATAAAACTGTAGAAAATGCTAAGCATAAGAATACTAATAAGATAGATAGTAATAGAATTGTAAATTCTGAAAATGAAAAATTGGATTCACATTTAATGTTTAGAAAACTTAGAAATTACATTATAGTTGCTGCATTAGTTTATGGAATTATGCTTGGCATAAGTAAGACGTATGCTGATCAAAGGTATTTTCTTATGAGTGTAATTGTTTTATTAGTTTCTATGATTGGTTTAGCTGTATTTTTTGAAAAGAAGAAGATAAGTGGAAAGCGTTTGGTTTTAATAGCAGCGCTTACTGCTCTTGGAGTTGTTGGAAGAGTATTATTTTACATGATACCAGCTTTTAAACCAGTGGGAGCGATTTCTATTATTGCAGGAGTAGCTCTAGATCCGTTTAGTGGTTTCTTATGTGGAAGCTTAATGGCCTTTTTATCAAATGCTTTCTTTGGTCAGGGCTCATGGACGGCATTTCAGATGTTTTCATTTGGACTGGTCGGATTTTTAGCTGGAATAATAGGCAGTTTATTAAGACGCAGCCTTAATAAAGGTAAAAGTGTTAGCAGAAAATACATTGTTGCAATAGCGGTATATGGTTTTATTTCTATCTTTTTAATATATGGTTTTATTATGAACTTTTTTACAAGCCTTACGGCTGGAAAAGCAATAAAGGAAACATTATTGATTAACATAATATCTGGAATTCCGCTTGATATAATCCATGGAGTTTCAACAGCTGTGTTTATATTGATATTAGGTAGACCACTTATTAGAAGAATATATAGAATCAAATATAAGTATGAGATATAGATGTATGTATGATATAAAAATTGAATTATAAACTGAGTGTTATACTTGGAAAGAAAGCAAATATGGGACATTATGGGAACGTAATGTTCCATATTTATGTGATTTTAAGTTACATAATATCTGTAAAAAATGGTTAGAAATACCAAACACGATATATTGTGGTTTGCATAGAGGCGGTCATACCATATGAAGTAAAAAAATTGTAAAAAAATTGTAATAAAAATCTGAGTAAAGAAATTTGGCACAAAGTTGTGAAAGGCTTGTAAAATAAAGAAGTTTGACAATTTGTGTCAAAAATATTCGTAGAATAGTTAATTTAATAACGGGGAAAAAGTGTAAAATATCTATTTACTTTTGATACTTTATGTTCTATAATAAGTAACTAGATGTAGTGTCTGAGTCATTTACATAACACAAAATATTGCGAATGCAATGAATGCTTGATAACCACCTAAAATAAACGTAATTTGGTGGTTATTAGTGTCATTAAATATAGACATAGGAATAGGATAGGAGGATGGATTTGTAATGAGTACACTAAAAGGGGCAAGGATTATCAAGCGAAACGGTGTAGAGGTTGAATTTGATCGTGAAAAAATCGAAAACGCCGTTGGAAAAGCGAATGCTGCTGTAGATATTCAGTTACAGCTTAGTGATAATCAGGTAAAAGCGGTTGCGGATATTGTAGAGAAGAAAGTTTATGAAAAGACACATGCTTTAGGCGTTGAAGATATACAGGAGATTGTAGAGCAGGGTATCATGGAAATGAGAGGTTATGAGGTTGCTCAGAAGTATATCAGATATAGACAGAAACGAGAACTCGCAAGAAAAGCTAATACTACTGATGAAGGAATCTTGGCTCTTATAGAAAGAGATAATGAGGAAGTTAAACAGGAAAATTCAAATAAGAATCCAATTATTAACTCAACACAGCGTGATTATATGGCTGGTGAGGTTAGTAAGGATCTTACAAAGAGAGTTTTACTTCCAGAAGAAATTATTGATGCTCATGAAGAAGGATTAATTCATTTCCATGATTCAGATTATTTCGCACAGAAGGAACACAACTGTGATCTTATTAATCTTGAAGATATGCTTCAGAACGGAACAGTTATTAGTGAGACTATGATTGAAAAACCACATAGTTTCTACACAGCATGTAATGTAACAACTCAGATTGTTGCACAGGTTGCAAGTAACCAGTATGGTGGACAGAGTTTTTCTCTTGCTCATCTTGCACCATTTGTTGATATTAGTAGAAAGAAAATTGCACAGCAGGTATTAGAAGAAAGACAGGCTTGCGGTGATAGCATTGATGATGATAAGGTTTCATTTATCGTCGAGAAGAGACTTAAGGATGAAGTTACTAGAGGTATTCAGACTATTCAATATCAGCTTATTACACTTATGACATGTAATGGTCAGGCTCCATTTGTTACAATGTTTATGTATCTTGATGAAGTAGAAGAAGGTCAGACAAGAGAAGACCTTGCAATGATTATCGAGGAAGTATTAAAGCAGCGTATTCAGGGTGTTAAGAATGAAAAGGGTGTTTGGATTACTCCAGCATTCCCTAAGCTTATTTATGTACTTGATGAAGATAATGTACATAAGGATTCAAAATATTTCAAACTTACAGAACTTGCTGCTAAATGTACAGCTAAGCGTATGGTTCCAGATTACATTTCAGCTAAGGTTATGAAGGAACTTAAGGGCGACATTTATACATGCATGGGTTGTAGATCATTCCTTACACCTGATAGATTCACAGAAGCAGGTGTTGGAAATATTGCAAATGCTAGAAATTATGTTGAAGGTAAACATAGATATTATGGTAGATTTAACCAGGGTGTTGTTACAATCAACTTAGTTGATGTTGCATGTTCATCAAAGGGTGACATGGATAGATTCTGGGATATCTTAGATGAAAGACTTGAACTATGTCATAGAGCACTTAGACTTCGTCATGAAAGACTTTTAGGTACACCTTCAGATGTTGCTCCAATTCTTTGGCAACATGGTGCACTTGCAAGACTTGAAAAAGGTGAAACAATTGATAAACTTTTATATCACGGATATTCAACTATTTCACTTGGATATGCAGGTCTTTATGAAATGTGTAAGTATATGACAGGTAAATCACATACTGATGAAGAAGCAAGACCATTTGCTCTTGAAGTTATGCAGAAGTTAAATGATTCATGTGCTAAGTGGAAAGCAGAAGAAAATATTGATTATTCAGTATATGGTACACCACTTGAAAGTACAACTTATAAATTTGCAAAATGTCTCCAGAAGAGATTTGGTTTAATCCCTGGAGTAACAGATAAGAACTATATTACTAATAGTTACCATGTACACGTAACTGAGGAAATTGATGCATTCAAAAAACTTAAGTTTGAATCTGATTTCCAGAAACTTTCACCAGGTGGAGCAATTAGTTACGTAGAAGTTCCAAATCTTCAGAATAATATTCCGGCTGTTCTTTCGGTTATGGAATTCATCTATGATAATATTATGTATGCTGAACTTAATACAAAGAGTGATTATTGTGAAGTATGCGGATTTGATGGTGAGATTCAGATTGCTGAAGAAGAAGGAAGTAAGAAGCTTATTTGGAAATGTCCAAATTGTGGTAACACAGACCAAAACAAAATGTCAGTTGCAAGAAGAACTTGTGGTTATATTGGAACACAGTTCTGGAATCAGGGACGTACACAGGAGATAAAGGACAGAGTATTGCACTTATAGATTAGAATACCGGCGAAGCCGGAAGTTTCTAATCTCCAAAAATAGATTAGGGATGTCCGAAGGACAGAGCCCCTAATCTCCAAAAATGGATTAGAATAAAAACCGACCGTGAAGCGGTCGGTTTTTATGTTTTATGTTACCTTGTAATAAAGGTAAAATTATTATATAATAATATGGATTATGATATTCTGTCATAAGTATGTTTAAATGAAAAGAAAAGGAAAATTTTATGAATAATTTAAAGAGAAAAATAAGTAAGTTGATGGTAGCAATAATGGTTGTTTTATCATTGGATGTTTCTGGATATTCTGGATTTGCTATCAATGGTAATGAAAAAGTTTATGCTGCAGCAGCGAAGACAAAAAAAGGAATCTATGAAGGATTTGTGGATCGACTAAATTTCCCTAATTATGCATTGGAGTTATATGATAGTTTATATGATAATTCATTAGATGCAGGTGGATATCTTATTGATGAAAAGAATGTTGATAGAGTTGAAGAAGGTTGCTATGTTCATGATGTAACTACAGAAACTGGAGTGGTTCCAGCAAGTTCAAATTATGCTATAGAAAGTTTCATTCAGAATCAGGTTGGAAAGAGTGATGTTCCTTCAAATATTTATCAGGTTTATTTCGCATTCTATTTTGATCATCCAGAAGTATTCTGGATCAAACAGTCACCAAAACTTAGATATAGTTATAGTGTAAAACTTAATAAGACAACAGGTAATCTTGAATATACAATTATTTATTCAATTGTAATTAAGGATACATATGCAAACTTTGATTTAAGGGATACTCAGAAATATAAAACACCAGCTGATATAATTAAGGCTATGGCAAAAAGAGATTCTTTGGTAAAGAAGATTTCAAAGAAGGTTGCTAGAAAAGATTCTTATTCAACAGTTTGTGCACTTAACAAGTATCTTGTAAAAATAAATAATTATAATTCATTAGTATTAGCAAATGTTCCTGGTGAATCTTTATATACTCATCAGGCTATGTGTGCATTAGAAGGTAACAAGGGTAAGAATGGTCCGATTTGTATGGCATATGCATCTGCATTTAAGCTCATATGTGATAACTTAGGGATACCATGTATTAATGTTTGTGGTGATGCTACAACTGCTAATGGTACAACAGGTGGTCACCAGTGGAATAATGTTAAACTTGATGATGGTAAGTGGTATGCAATAGATGTTACATGGAATGATACTGGACATAAAGTAGATGCTTATCTTTGTGTTGGTAGTGAAACTAAGACTGCTGAAGTAGCTTTTAGAAAGTCTCATAAGATGACTAATAAAGGTTATACAATTTATACTGGTTTTACAAATCAGCCAGAACTTTCAAAAGGCAAGTATTCACAGAATGCATGCAAGATTGTTCTTGCTAAAAAGGTATATAAATATACAGGTAAAAAGATAAAAGCAGCATTTAAAGTATATGATAAAAAGAAAAAATTAATTAAAAGAAAATTCTATAAAGTTAAATATAAAAATAATAAAAAATGTGGTCGTGGAGAAATAACAATTAAGTTTAAGGGTAAATATAAAAACCTTAAAACAAAAAAAGTTTATTTTGACATAGTACCAAGAACAGGTAGTATTGATAGTATTATGCCATTTAAGAATTCAGCATATGTTAAGCTTAAATCTGTAAAGGGTGTAAGTGGATATGAGATTAAATGTAGTAGTGATTTATCATTTAAGCGTGCATCATCTAAGACTGTTACAGTTAAGAAAAATGCAACGGATACTTTAGTAGAAGGACTTGAAAGTGGTAAGACATATCATTTTAGAGTTAGAACATATGTAAAGAAAAATGGAAAGAGATACTATTCAGATTATAGCAACGTAAGCGGTGTTGTAATCAACTAATACTAAAACATGATTTGACTGTAATATGTATGTGTCAGCATGCATAATCAGATAGGCTTTATCTATTTAGATAAGGAGGTGTTAATATGTATTACGGGAATATTAAAGAATTTAGTGTTGAAAATGGAACAGGGGTTAGAGTATCATTCTTTGTTTCAGGGTGCAGACATGGTTGTAAGAACTGCTTTAGTGAAAAAACATGGAATTTTGAATATGGAAAGCCATATGACAGAGCGGCAGAAGATAAGATTATGGATGCACTTAAACCTGACTACATGGAAGGAATTACCATTTTAGGTGGAGATCCACTTGAACCTGAAAATCAGGCGGAGGTTCTTGGCCTTATTAAAAGAATAAGAAGAGAACTACCTGAAAAGAATATTTGGTTATTTACAGGATTTGTTTTTGAGGAATTAATTTATGATTATTCAGTTAATCAGAAGATTGGTATCAGTAAGGAAGTTGATGCTCGTAACACAATTAATTTTTATGAGCCACTCATTAAAGATGAAAAATCAAGAGCAAATACTGAATATATAAGAGAGATTCTTGAAAATATTGATGTCTTAATAGATGGCGAATTTATGGAACCTCTCAAAAATCTAAATTTAAAATTTAGAGGCTCTTCAAATCAGAGAGTTATTGATGTCAGAAAGAGTTTAGAAAGCGGACAGGCAGTAACAATCGAAGAATTTATGAATTAATGACAGGAGATGTAACATGAAGAGAGTATTATTAAAATTAAGTGGCGAAGCTCTTGCAGGTGATAAGAAGTTTGGTTTTGATGAAGCTTCTTGCGTTGCAGTAGCTAAGCAGGTCAAAGTACTTGTTGATCAGGGGGTGGAAATCGGCATTGTTGTAGGCGGTGGAAATTTCTGGCGCGGAAGAACAAGTGAAAAGATTGATAGAACAAAGGCTGATGGCATAGGTATGCTTGCAACAGTTATGAACTGCATGTATGTTTCAGAAATCTTTAGAACAGAAGGAATTAAGACAGATGTTTTCACACCATTTATATGTGGAACATTTACAAAGCAATTTTCAAAGGATGCTGTAAATGAAGCATTTGCTGAAGGTAAGGTATGTTTCTTTGCAGGTGGTACAGGTCATCCATATTTTTCAACAGATATGTGTATGGCACTTCGTGCAATCGAAATTGAAGCTGAGTGTATTTTAGGTGGCAAGGCCATTGATGGTGTTTATGATTCTGACCCACATAAGAATCCAGATGCTAAGAAGTTTGCAACAATGAAGATGAGTGATATTGTTGATAATAAGCTTGGCGTTATTGATTTAAGTGCGGCAGTTTTATGTATGGAAAATAAAGTTCCAATGATTTTATTTGGACTTAATGAAGAAAATAGTATTATAAATGCAGCTACTGGTAAGACAACCGGTACAGTTATTACAGTAGATTAGGAGGATATCATGGATCAAAGACTTAATGTTTACGAAGAAAAAATGGAAAAAACAATTTCAAATTTACAGGAGGAATATAGCACAATCAGAGCTGGAAGAGCTAATCCTCATATCTTAGACAAGATTACTGTAGATTATTATGGAACACCAACAGTATTACAGCAGGTTGGTAATATTACAGTTCCAGAAGCTAGAATGATTTGTATTGCACCTTGGGATGCAACACTCCTTAAAGAAATTGAAAAGGCTATTTTAGCATCAGACCTTGGACTTACACCAACTAACGATGGTAAGGTTATTAGACTTGTATTCCCAGAACTTACAGAGGAAAGACGTAAGGAATTAGTTAAGGACGTTAAGAAGAAGGGCGAAAATGCTAAGGTTGCAGTTAGAAATATTAGAAGAGATGCAAACGATGCTTTCAAGAAACAGAATAAAGCTAATGAAATTTCAGAAGATGAATTAAGTGATATTGAAGATGATATTCAGAAACTTACTGATAAGTATGTTAAGAAAGTAGAAGATATTATCGAAGATAAGTCAAAAGAAATTCTTACAGTTTAATTATAAGGCGGTTTTAAATGTCAGAAGAATTAAATGTGCCACAGCACGTGGCAATTATACTTGATGGAAATGGCAGATGGGCTAAGAAAAGACATCTGCCTAGAAATATGGGGCATGCAGCAGGTGCTAAGACAGTAGAACAGATATGTGAAGATGCTTGGGATTTAGGTATTAAGTACTTAACTGTTTATGCGTTTTCAACAGAAAACTGGAATAGACCTGATGATGAAGTAAAAGCACTTATGAAACTTTTAAGAAATTATCTTAAGAACTGTGAAAAAAGAGCAAATGATAATGATATGAGAGTTAGAGTCATTGGTGATTTATCACGCCTTGATGAAGATATTAGAGATACTATTCTTCATCTTGAGGAAGTTACTGCAAAGAACGGTGGCCTTAATTTTACAATTGCCATTAACTATGGAAGCAGGGATGAGATTATTAGAGCCATAAAGAGAATAAGTGCAGATGGTAAGGATGGCAAAATCAATATTGATGATATTGATGAAAAGATGTTTAGTTCATATCTTGATACAGATGATATGCCAGATCCAGACTTACTTATTAGAACCAGTGGAGAAGAAAGATTATCTAATTACCTATTATGGCAGTTAGCATATACTGAGTTTTATTTTACTGATTGTTTATGGCCTGATTTTAATAAGAAAGAGCTTGAAAAAGCAATAGAAATTTATTCGTCTAGAAACAGACGATTCGGAAAGGTATAAGGTAATTCTTATGTCTGCAATTGGAAAACTTTTTAGCAAGTCCACTATGGTAAGACTATTTAGTGGAATTATACTTGTTTTAATTGCAATACTTACAGTTCATTTAGGTGGAGATGTTTTATATGTAACAACACTTTGCGTTTCATTAGTAGGTTTGTTTGAATTATATAGAGCATTTTCAATTGAAAAAAAGAAGATTGCATTTGCTGGATATGCAGCAGCAATTATGTATTATTTTTTAATTAGGGATAGTGCGTACAATGAATATACAATGATTCTAATGGTATTATCTCTTATGTTTGTATGTGTGTTATATGTTTTAACGTATCCAGAATTTAAACCAGCTGAGATAGCATTTGTTATGTTTGGTCTTTTATATGTACCTGTTATGCTTTCGTATGTATATAAGGTTAGAATAGCAAATGGTGGAAGATATATCGTATGGCTTATTTATTTATGTTCATGGGGATGTGATACCTTTGCATACATATTTGGTGTTATGTTTGGAAAGCATAAGATGGCACCAGTATTAAGTCCAAAGAAAACAGTTGAAGGAGCAATAGGTGGTGTGTTTGGAAGCTGCTTATGTGGATTCTTATATGCTTTATATGTAGGAGATAAGATTAATTCAACTGTTGATATTAGAATTATGTTTGTTGTTGTATGTTTCTTTGGATCATTCATCTCAATGGTTGGAGATTTAGCTGCATCAGCTATTAAGAGACATATGCAAATCAAGGATTATGGTACATTAATCCCTGGACATGGTGGAATTATGGATAGATTTGATAGTGTCATTTTTACAGCTCCACTTATTTGGATATTAGTGGAATTTATGAAATAATTCTTAGTTGCAAAATGATACTAAGTTAGTGTGGAATTATAATAAGTTTAGTATATAAACATAATGGTGGAACAATGAATATTAAGAAGAATATTTCAATCTTAGGAAGCACTGGTTCAATAGGAACTCAGTGCTTAGAGATTGTTGATGATAATGATGATTTAAATGTGGTAGCTCTATCAGCAGGTAGTAACGTTACATTGCTATGTGAGCAGGCCGTTAAGTATAAACCTGAAATTGTTTGTATTTATGATGATAGTAAGGTTACAGATGTAAAGGATAAATTAAAAGATACTGATATTAAGGTTGTATCTGGAATGGATGGTTTAATTGAAATTGCAACAGTTGAAAGTGCAGATGTTGTACTTACATCTGTTGTTGGAATGATTGGAATTAAACCAACAATCGCAGCTATTAATGCAGGTAAGGACATAGCTCTCGCTAATAAGGAAACTTTAGTTTGCGCAGGGCATATTATTATGCCTTTAGCTAGAAAAAAGGGCGTTAAGATTTTACCAGTTGATAGTGAACATAGTGCTATTTTCCAGTCGTTAAATGGAGAAAGCAATGAGAAAATAGATAAAATTTTACTTACAGCTTCAGGTGGACCATTTAGAGGTTATACAAGAGAACAGATGAAAAATGTTACACTTGCAGATGCGCTTAATCATCCAAACTGGAGTATGGGTAAAAAAATTACCATTGATTCTTCTACAATGGTAAACAAGGGACTAGAAGTCATGGAGGCTAGATGGTTGTTTGATGTTTCTATTGATGACATAGAAGTTGTAATTCAGCCACAAAGTTTAATTCATTCCATGGTTCAATATGTTGATGGTGCCATAATAGCACAGCTTGGTACACCGGATATGAGATTACCAATTCAATATGCGCTTTTCTATCCAGAAAGAAGATTTTTAAAAGGTGATAGAGTAGATTTTAAGACTTTAAAATCAATAACATTTGATACACCTGATCTTGATAATTTCAAAGGATTATATTTAGCACTTGCTGCGGCAAGACGTGGTGGTAATATTCCAACTGCATTTAATGCAGCGAATGAACTTGCAGTTAGTAAGTTTTTAAATGAAGAGATTAAATATCTAGAGATTGTTGATCTTATTGAATATGTTATGAATAATATTGAGTTTATAGATAATCCAGATGTTGATCAGATACTTGATACAGAGAAGAAGGCATATGAATTGATTAATGAGAAATTAGATAACAATAGGAAATGATTAATAAATGAAAAAAATGAAAATTAGGATTAAAGAGGAGATTTAATGCTAAAGTAAGGAGCAATGATGCAAAGAATAATTAGTATACTAATAGCAATTTTGATTTTTAGTATTCTTGTAATATTCCATGAATTTGGTCATTTTATTGTGGCTAAAAAAAGTGGGATTAAGGTACTTGAGTTTTCGGTCGGAATGGGACCAAGAATTTTTTCAAAACAGAAAGGTGAAACACTTTATAGCATAAAGGCATTACCACTTGGTGGTTCTTGTATGATGTATGGTGAAGATGAGGATGAGGAAAAACTGGATTCCGAGAAAGACCGGGCATTTGGTAGTAAGTCCGTATGGGCAAGAATAGCAGTAGTTGCAGCAGGACCTGTATTTAATTTTATTTTAGCTCTTGTTGTTGCTATTGGACTTGTTATTGCAGGCGGAGTTGCAAAACCTTATGTTGTTGATGTTGAAAAAGATAGTCCAACATACGAAGCTGGAATTCGTAATGGTGATGTTGTTTTAAGATATGATGGAGCTAAAATTTTTACTAGTGATGATGTTATGTTAAGACAGTATACAACTACAACCAAACAATCTGAAAATATTAAAGTTGTATATAAGAGAAAAGGTAAAAAGCATACAGCTACAATTAAACCAAAAGAGAAACAAAGAATATTATTAGGTATTTCATATTCACCAACTGATTTACCTGTAACAGCACTTGAACCTGTATTAGAGGATGGCGCATTTGCTAAGGCTGGTGGTAAAGCAGGAGATACTATTCTTAGTATTGATGGCGTTGAAATGAAAAATGGAAAAGAATTTGCAAAATATACATCAAATCATCCATTTACAGAAGGTAAGAAACTTTCAATTGTTATTAAACGAGGAAATAAGGAAAAAACTATTGAAGTTGCGCCTAAGATGATGACAGTATATGAAACAGGATTTGATGTTAATGGTATTAGAAAGAAAGTAGGTCCACTTGGATGCGTTAAATATGGTTACGCTACTTTTAGATATAACATTAACATGGTAGTTCAAAGTCTTAAGTTGATTTTTACAGGCTCGGTTAAGAAAGAAGAAGTTTCAGGACCAATCGGAATAGTTGGAGCTATTGGAGATACATATGAGCAAAGCATAATTCAGGGTATTAAGGTTGTTATTATGAATTTAGCAAGTTTACTTGTTATGCTTAGTGCAAACTTAGGTGTTATGAATCTTTTACCGATTCCAGCACTTGATGGTGGACGACTAGTATTCTTATTTTTTGAGGCAGTAAGAGGTAAGCCTGTTGATAGAGAAAAAGAAGGATTTGTTCATCTTGTAGGATTTGCGTTACTTATGGTATTAATGGTATTTTTATTCTATAATGATATTTCAAAAATCATAGCTGGTATGTAAAGAGGTGATTTTATGCATAGAGACAGTACGAAAGTAATTAAAATTGGAAATAAGGTTATAGGTGGAGGTAATCCAATACTTATTCAGTCTATGACAAATACAAAAACTGAGGATGTTGAAAGTACAGTAGCTCAGATTAAGGAATTAGAAAAAGAAGGTTGTGAAATTATAAGAGTTGCCGTTCCAACTATGGAGGCTGCTGAAGCTATTTCAAAAATCAAACCACAGATTAATATTCCTTTAGTTGCTGACATACATTTTGATTATAAACTTGCAATTGCTGCAATGGATAATGGAGCGGATAAAATTAGAATTAACCCTGGTAACATTGGTTCAATAGAGAATTTAAGAGCAGTAGTTGAAAGAGCGAAAATAGACAATATTCCAATTAGAATAGGTGTAAACAGTGGTTCGCTTGAAAAGGATATCTTGGATAAGTACGGTAAGGTTACACCAGAAGGTATTGTTGAAAGTGCTTTATTAAAGATTAAGATTATTGAAGGACTTGGTTATGATAATCTTGTAATTAGTCTTAAGTCATCAGATGTAATGATGTGTCTTAAAGCGCATGAGATGATAGCTGAAAAAACAAATTATCCATTACATATTGGAATAACTGAATCTGGAACTTTACGTACAGGAACAGTTAAATCATCAGTTGGACTTGGTATTTTAATTCATGAAGGAATTGGAGATACCATGAGAGTTTCACTTACTGGTGATCCTGTTCATGAAGTTAGAGTTGCAAAGGATATTTTAAAGAGTTTAGGACATAGACAGGATGGTATTACTGTTGTATCATGTCCTACTTGTGGAAGAACAAAGATTGATTTAATAAACCTTGCTAATAAAGTTGAAGAGGCTGTTAGAGAGTTTGAAGATTTAGATATTAAGGTTGCAGTAATGGGTTGCGTGGTTAACGGACCTGGTGAAGCTAGAGAAGCAGACATAGGAATTGCTGGTGGAGATGGCAAGGGTGTACTTATAAAAAAAGGCGAAATTATTAGAACGATGGATGAGAGTGAATTATTAAATGCACTCATTGAAGAACTAAGAAATTGGAATAATAATTAGGAGAGTTAGTTGTGGGAAGACGTAAGTTTTATGATGTATTTCCAGGAATAAAACTTAAAGATAATTATAAAGATGTTTTCAATGAAGTTGAAGTTGAAAGAGCCACAGTGAACAAGGAAAGAACTAAGTATAACATTTATATTGTTACGCATCGATTAATTGGAAGAAAGATATTCGATGAAGTTGAAGAAACAATTAATGAGCAATTCTTTCCAAATGTAGTGGTAGATGTTAACATCATTGAAAACTATGAATTATCAAGTCAGTATAATCTAGGGATTATATTTACTGAATATAAGGATAGCTTTGCACATATTTATGCGCAAGGAGGTCAGCTGGATAAAGCTTTTTTTGATAGAATCAAGTTTGATGTTGAGGGAGATGTAATTAAAGCATCAGTTGCTGATAATTTAATAGCCAGGGACAAGGCACCTAAACTTGAATCAATTATAAAAAGTGTTTTTTTAACCAAGTTTAGAATTGCTGTTAATATGGAGTGGAATTTCTTAAGTGAAAAAGATGAAAATAATGACAGTGAATTAATATATGAAAGCTTGGTTAAGACAATTAATAAAAATATTGTGGCATTAAGAAGTAAGGCTGAAAGTGAGAAGGCATCTAGTGAGGAAGAAAGTGCTACAAGTTCAGATTCTTCTAATGGAGGTGAAGGTACAAAGGCTAAAGAAGTAGTTAGTGCGCCTAAGGAAGAAGTTAAGAAGGAAAATAAGGAAGATGGTAGGGCGAAATTTAATGATGGAGGAAGATATAAAAAGAGACTTCCTGATGATCCATCAGTTATATTTGGTAGAAATTTCGCTGATGAAGAAGCTCTTCCTATATGTGAAATACAAAGTGAAATCGGCGTTGTAATAGTTAGAGGACAAATCATTAATTTTGAGGAACGTGAGATAAGAGGTGAGAAGTCCATTGTTACAATTACAATGACTGATTTTACAGATACAATATGCGTAAAAATATTTATTAGAAATGAACAACTTGATGAAATCAGGGATAGACTAGGTAAGGGTACATTCATAAAAGTAAACGGTGTATGTATCATGGATACATATGATAGAATGCTTGAAATATCATCGGTTACTGGTATAAAGGAGATTCCTGATTTTAGAGTAAAAAGACAGGATAATAGTTTAAAGAAAAGAGTTGAACTTCACTGCCATACAAAGATGAGTGAAATGGATGGTGTAAGTGATACTGGCGCGATTGTAAAGCGTGCATATTCATGGGGGCATAGAGCCATTGCCATTACAGATCATGGTGTTGTACAGGGATTCCCTGATGCAAGACATGCTTATGATGACATTGTTGATGGATATAAGAAGAGTCATGATGGCAGCACAGAAGGTCTTGACTTTAAAGTATTATATGGAGTTGAAGCATATCTTGTTGATGATGAGAAGCAAATGGTTACTAACGACAAGGGGCAAAGCCTTGAGGGTACATTTGTTGTATTTGATATAGAAACAACAGGTTTTTGTGCAAAGACGGATAAGATTATTGAAATTGGTGCAGTTAAGATTGTTGATGGTGAAATTAAGGAAAGATTTTCAACATTTATTAATCCAGAGATTCCAATTCCATATAGAATTGAAGTATTAACGAGTATAAATGACGAAATGGTAAAGGATGCAGATACTATTGATGTAGTCCTTCCGAAGTTCTTAGACTTCTGTGGCGATGCAGTTTTAGTTGCACATAATGCAGATTTTGATACTTCATTTATTTGTGCAAAGGCAGAGGAACTTGGTATTGAAACTGATTTTACATATATGGATACAGTTATAATGGCAAGATTTCTAATTCCTGAACTATCAAGATTTAAGTTAGATACAGTTGCTAAGAATTTGAAAATTCCGCTTAATAATCATCATAGAGCAGTTGATGATGCAGAATGTACTGCACTTATATTCCAAAAACTTATTGGAAGATTGCAGGATAGAAATATTAATACATTAAAAGAGGCAAATGAAAAGAGTGCTTCAGATATTGAAATTATTAAGAAAGCACCAACATATCATGCCATTATTTTAGTTAAGAATAATGTTGGACGAGTTAATCTATATAAATTAATTTCAAATTCGCATATAGAATTCTTTAATAAGAGACCAAGAATTCCAAAGAGTGATTATCATAAACTTAGTGAAGGCCTTATGATAGGAAGTGCCTGTGAAGCAGGTGAACTATATCAGGCGATTATTCATGAAAGACCCGAGGCAGAAATTGCAAGATTATGTAATTTCTATGATTATTATGAAATTCAGCCTCTTGGAAATAATGAGTTTATGTTAAAGACGGGTAATCCTGAAATAGATGATAAGAAGAAATTCTTAGTTGATGATATTGAAGTTTTAAAAGATTATAATAGAAAGATTGTTGCGCTAGGAGAGAAGTTTAATAAACCAGTAGTTGCAACTTGCGATGTTCATTTTCTAGATCCAGAAGATGAAATATACAGAAGAATAATTCAGGCAGGTAAGGGATTTAAGGATGCTGATAATCAGGCTCCATTATTCTTAAGAACTACAGAAGAGATGCTTGAAGAATTCGATTATTTAGGATATGAAAAAGCAGAAGAAGTAGTAATAACAAATACTAATAAAATTGCTGATATGATTGAAAATATATCACCTATACATCCTGATAAGTGTCCACCTGAAATTGAAAATTCAGATGTTATGCTTAGAGAAATATGCTATAAAAAGGCTCATGAGATGTATGGTGAAGAGTTGCCAACAATAGTTAAAGAAAGACTTGATAAGGAACTAAACTCTATTATTGGTAATGGATATGCAGTTATGTATATTATGGCTCAGAAACTTGTTTGGAAGTCAAATGAAGATGGATACTTAGTTGGTTCTAGAGGATCAGTAGGTTCATCATTTGTTGCCACCATGTCTGGTATTACTGAGGTTAACCCATTAAGACCACATTATTATTGTAAGCATTGTAAGTATTCTGATTTTGAATCAGAAGAAGTTAAAGCTAATGCCGGTGGTTGTGGATTTGACCTTCCAGATAAGGATTGTCCTGTATGTGGTAATAAACTTACTAAGGATGGATTTGATATTCCGTTTGAAACATTCCTTGGTTTCTACGGAGATAAGGAACCGGATATCGACCTTAACTTCTCAGGTGATTATCAGGCAAATGCTCATGCATACACTGAAGTCATGTTTGGCAAGGGACATTCATTTAGAGCAGGAACAATTACAGGTGTAGCTGAAAAGACTGCATATGGATATGTTAGAAAGTATTTTGAAGAACGAGGCATTAACAAGCGAAATTGTGAAATAGAAAGACTTGCAAAGGGATGTGAAGGAATTAGAAGAAGTTCCGGTCAGCATCCAGGCGGTATGGTTATTGTACCAGCGGATAAGGAAATATATGATTTTACACCAGTACAGAAACCAGCAAATGATATGACAACTGATACAATTACAACTCATTTTGAATATCATGCAATTGATGCAAACCTTTTAAAACTTGATATTCTTGGACACGATGATCCTACGATTATCAGAATGCTTGAGGATTTGACAGATACAAATGCGCAGGAGATTCCACTTGATGATCCTACGGTAATGTCTTTATTTGCTAATACTGATGCACTTGGAATAAAACCTGAAGATATAGCAGGAACACCACTTGGAAGCTTAGGTATTCCTGAATTTGGTACAGACTTTGTTATAGGAATGCTTCAGGATACAAAGCCTACTAAGTTCGCTGATTTGGTTAGAATATCCGGACTTTCTCATGGTACTGACGTTTGGCTTAATAATGCTCAGTATTTCATAGAACAGGGGTATTGTACTCTTTCAACAGCTATTTGTACACGAGATGATATTATGACATATCTTATTTACAATGGAGTTGAAAGTGGTCTTGCGTTTAATATAATGGAAGCTGTTAGAAAGGGTAAGGTTGCTAAAGGCAAGGAAAAGAAGTGGCCTGAGATGGAAGCAGCCATGAAGGAAGCTGGAATAGAGGATTGGTATATTGAATCCTGTAAGAGAATTAAATACATGTTCCCTAAGGCACACGCAGCAGCTTACGTTATGATGGCATATAGAATAGCTTATTATAAAGTATTTTATCCACTAGCTTATTATGCAGCGTATTTTAGTATTAGAGCTAAAGCATTTGATTATGAAACTATGTGTTTAGGTAAAGAAAAACTCATGGCTAATTATGAGAGACTTATGGCCATGAAAGAGGCAGGAACATTATCGCAAAAAGATGATTTAACAATAAAAGATATGAAACTTGTTATGGAAATGTATGCGAGGGGGTTAGAGTTTTTACCTATAGATATATATAATTCTGATGCTAAAAGGTTTAAAATAGTGGATGGTAAACTACTTCCGCCATTTAATAAAATTAAGGATATGGGAGATAATGCCGCAATATCCTTGAATGAAGCAGCAAAATGTGGTAAATTCTTATCTAAGGAAGATTTACTTAATAGAGCGAAGATTAGTAAAACTAATGTTGAATATATGACGGAACTAGGGTTATTAGAGGGCCTATCAGAGAAAAATCAGATTTCATTATTTGATTTAGGACAGTTGTAAAGGAGAATGGATATGTTGGAAAAGTTCGAAAAGTTAACAACAGAAGTTAAGATAATACTTGGTATGATTGTAGCCTTGTTTATTGTCTCATTTATTCTGATTTTTAACGGAAATAATACCTCTAACAAAAAGAACGGTAAGGAGACTGTTAATCTTACTGTTGATGAAGGTATGACTAAAGAGACGGAGACTCAGACAGAACCAGTGACAGAAGAAGGAAATCAAAAAGAAGCGTCACTTAATGCTAAGAATGATGCTGAAAAGTTGATGAAAGATATGTCACTTCATGATAAGATTTGTCAGATGTTTATTGTTTCTCCAGAGGAATTAACAGGTGTTAGTTTAGCAACACTTGCTGGTGATACTACAAAGGCATCAATAGAGAAGAATCCAGTCGGCGGTATTATTTATTTTGAAAAGAATATTAAAAAACGAGATCAGATTAAAGAGATGATTGAGGGAACTAAGAAGTACGCTAAGGATTATAATAATGTTCCATTATTTGCATGTGTAGATGAAGAAGGTGGAAAAGTTTCTAGAGTAGCATCAGCACTTGATGATGTTACAAAACTTGATAGTATGTATTCTTATAAGGATAAAGGAACAGACACAGCAAGAAGCAATGCAAAAACAATAGCTGAAAGTATTGCAGAACTTGGATTTAATGTTGATTTTGCACCAGTTGCTGATACATTCTCAAATTCAAGTAATGACGTTATTGGAGATAGATGTTACAGTGATTCATATGAGGAATGTGCTTCATTAGTATCTAATGCAGTTAAAGGATTCGCTGATGGTGATGTGCTTTGTACATTAAAGCATTTTCCGGGACATGGTGATGCATCAGGAGATTCACATGATGGTGCGGCTAAATCTGATAAGACATTAGAAGAACTTAAGAAGGAAGATTTAGTACCATTTGTATCAGGTATTAAGGCAGGAGCACCATTTGTTATGGTTGGTCATATTACAATGTCTGATGTTGATAATGAAATTGCATCTTTATCAAAAACAATTATTACTGATACACTTAAGGGTGAATTAGGTTATCAGGGGATTGTTATTACAGATGCACTTGATATGGGAGCAATCACTTCAAGTTATAAGAGTGATGAAGCTGCTATTAAGGCAATTGAAGCTGGAGCTGATATGCTTTTATCACCAGCTAGTCTTGAAGATGCTGTTAAGGGCGTTGAAGCAGCAGTTAAAGATGGCAAAATTTCAGAAGATAGAATTAATGAAAGCGTACTTAAGATTTTAACACTTAAGTGTGATTCATTAGATCAATAATAGAAAATTATTAAAAACACCGGGAGTTTAACTTCCGGTGTTTTAATGTATAAAAACCACTTGCATTTTATATTTTTTCTGTTATAATACTCTTTGTGACTAATATATATGGCCAGTTGGTCAAGGGGTTAAGACGCCGCCCTCTCACGGCGGAATCAGGGGTTCGATTCCCCTACTGGCTGTTAAAAGGATTCGCATTTGCGAATCCTTTTTATTGGGTTATTTGCGTTAGTGTATGGAAAATACTTGCAAATATATTAATAAGTGTTATAATACTTACAGAAAGTTAATATTACTAGAGTAAAAGTGGACTTCCTAAGAGGTCCACTTTTCTATTGATTAAAAGGAGGAATAGTAATTGGCAAAGAAAGATATTTACGAAAGTAAATGTGAAGAATTAATTACTCCAATTATTGAAGAAAACAAATTTGAACTTGTTGATGTGGAGTATGTAAAAGAAGGCAGCAATTATTATTTAAGGGTTTATATTGATAAACCAGGTGGAATAACAGTGGATGACTGTGAAGTTGTTAGTAGAAGCTTTAATGAAATATTAGATAGTGAAGATTTTATTGAAGATTCATATATTTTTGAAGTTAGTTCACCGGGACTTGGTAGACCACTTAAGAAGGACAGAGACTTTGAAAGAAGCATTGGAGAGGAAGTAGATATTAAACTTTATAGAGCAATTGATAAATCCAAGGATTATACAGGTGTTCTTAAAGCATATACTGAACAAACAGTTGATGTTGAATTTGAAGATGGTCAGGTTAAAACTTTTGATAGAAAAGACATTGCTCTTATTAGATTGTCTTTTGACTTTTAATTAGAACAATTAAAGGTGATACATATTACCTTATAAATAAGTTAATAATCATTTAGATAAAATTAAATATAGTTAAAGGAGGAATTTTGGAAAATGAATAAGGAACTAATTAATGCACTTGATTTACTTGAGAAGGAAAAGGATATAAGTAAGGAGGTTTTATTTGAGGCTATTGAGAACTCACTTCTTACAGCTTGTAAAAATCATTTTGGTAAAACTGAAAACATGAAGGTTACTGTTGATAGAGAAACAGGTGACTATCATGTTTATGTTGAAAAGGTAGTTGTTGATGAGGTGATGGATAATGTTACTGAAATTTCAAAGGAAGATGCAAGAGAAGTTGATGCAAAGGCTGTCCTTGGCGATACAGTAAAAATTGAAATTAGCTCAAAAGATTTTGGTAGAATTGCTACAACAAGCGCTAAAAATGTTATTTTACAGAAGATTCGTGAAGAAGAAAGAAAATCTTTATATCAGATTTTTAGTGAAAAAGAAAAAGATGTTGTTACAGGTATTGTTCAGAGAATCAATGGTAAGAACATCAGTATTGATTTGGGCAAGGTAGATGCTGTTCTTACAGAAAAGGAACAGGTTCCAACAGAAAGCTTTAAGCCAACAGAAAGAATTAAGTTATATATTGTTAAAGTAGAAGAAACAAGTAAGGGACCAAGTATTAAGGTTTCAAGAACACATAAGAATCTTGTTAAGAGATTATTTGAAAATGAAGTTGCTGAAATTCAGGATGGTGTAGTAGAAATTAAGGCTATTTCTCGTGAACCGGGTCAGAGAACAAAGATGGCTGTTCATTCAAATAATCCAGATGTTGATCCAATAGGAGCATGTGTTGGTGTTAACGGTGAAAGAGTAAATGCAGTTGTTGCTGAACTTTATGGTGAAAAGATTGATATCATTAAGTGGGAAGACAATGATGCATTATTTGTTGAAAATTCTCTTAGCCCAGCAACTGTACAGTACGTTGAAGTTGATCTTGATGAAAAGAAAGCTTTAGTAGTTGTACCTGATGATCAGTTATCACTTGCAATTGGTAGAGAAGGACAGAATGCAAAACTTGCAGCTAAACTTACAAATTACAAGATTGATATTAAGAGTGAATCACAGGCTCAGGAAGCTGGAATTGAGTACAGAACAGAGTATGAAGATGAAGAATACTACGATGAAGATGAAGAGTATTATGACGAAAATTCAGAAGAGTATGATGAATATGAAGATTCAGAAAGTTCAGTGGAAGAAGACGAATAATTGAAAGTAGGAATGAACATGTCGGGTAAAAGAAAAGTTGGACGTACCTGTGTAGGTTGTAGAAATGTAAAAGAAAAGAAAGAGCTTATTCGAGTTGTTAAGAATAATGAAAATGAAATTTTCATTGACAAGACAGGCAGGGCTAATGGTAGAGGAGCATATATTTGCAATGATCTTAATTGCCTTAAACTTGCAAGAGAAAATAAAGGACTTGAAAAATCTTTTAAATGTAAGATTGATAATGAAATTTACGAAAAATTAGAAGGTGAGTTTAATGAATAGTAATATTTCTTTTTTGGGAATAATAACCAAAGCAGGAAAAGTAGTAAGTGGAGATGAATCAGTACTAGATACCATTAGAAGTGGTAAGGCTAAACTTGTTTTAGTAGCATCTGATGCATCAGATAATACAATTAAAAAATACACTGACAAATGTTCATATTATAAGGTTGACATTAAGGTTGTTTCAACAAAGGAGGAACTTGGAATGTTAACGGGTACTTCAATTAGAGCGGTAGTTGCTATTGTTGATGAAAATATGGCAAATACGTTAAAGAGTAAGATTGAAAAAGTTTGAATGTAATTTTGAATTATAAAATGGTAAGAAATGAGAATCGCATATTCGATTAATTAGGAGGATTTAAATGGCTAAAATGAGAATACATGAATTGGCAAAACAAATAAATGTTGAAAATTCACAGATTATTAAAGTATTGCAAGATGCTGGCGTAGAAGTAAAGAGTCATATGAGCAGTATTGAAGATAAAGATATTGAATTTGTAAAAAAGAAATTAGGCATTAGTGGCGCTTCTACTAGTAGCGATGTTGCTACTAAGGAAGAAAAACCTAAAAAAGAGGCAGAGAAGAAATCAGAGAAAAAAGCTGAAGATAAAAAGGAAGTAAAGGCAGAAGAAAAAGCTGCTGAGGCTAAGGTTGAATCAACTGAAGATGAGCCTAAGAAGAAAAGAATCTTAGTTGCAAATCATAGACCAGATGCTGCTAAAAAGAAAAGACCAGATGATAGAAAGAAGAGACCTGAAGGTGCTAAGGTTGAAGGTAACAAGCCTGCAGAAAGCAGAGATGATGAAAACAGAAATTCTGTTAATAGGCCTGTAAATAGAAATGATAGAAATCAGGGTAAGCCAGGTAATGACAGAAATGGTCGCCCAAATGATAGAAATCAAAATAATGATAGAAATCAGAATGGTGATAGAAATAATAACCGTGATAGAAATAATAATCGTAACGGTGATAGAAGAGATAACAGAGATAACAGAAACTTCGATAATAGAAATAACAACCGTAATGGCGATAGAAACTTTGATAGAAATCAGAGATTTGATAAGAGAGATGGCGATAACAGAAATAATGATAATCGCGGTGGTAAGCCATTTGATAAGAGAGATAATAGAGACAACAGAGACAATAGAGATAACAGAGGCGGAAGAAATGACAGAAATGACAGAAGATTTGACAGAGACGATAAGGTTTCAGCAGCTGATGTTATGACTGATAAGAACAGAAAAGGCAGAGAAGATAAGCTTAAATATGATAAGGAAAAGAGAAGAGATAACGATAATGGCGATTTCGTAAAGGGTAAAGGTAAGAACAAGGGCAAGAAGAAAGAACAGCCTAAACAGCCTGTACTTGAAAAGCCAAAGCAGAAGGTTGAAGAACCTAAGGAAGAAATTAAGGTTATCACAATTCCTGAAAGCCTTACAATTGGTGAGCTTGCTTCAAAGATGAAGATTCAGGCTTCAACTCTTATTAAGAAGTTATTTATGGAAGGTAAGATTGTTACTCTTAATACAGAGATTGATTTTGAAACAGCTGAAAACATTGCAATTGATTATGAAATCATTGCTGAAAAAGAAGAAGTTGTTGATGTTATTGAAGAACTTCTTAAGGAAGATGAAGAAGATCCAAACACAATGGTTAAGCGTTCACCAGTAGTCTGCGTTATGGGTCACGTTGACCATGGTAAAACTTCACTTCTTGATGCTATTAGAGAAACAAACGTAATTTCAGGCGAAGCAGGTGGTATTACACAGCATATCGGTGCGTACGTTGTTGAAGCTAATGGCGAAAAGATTACATTCTTAGATACACCAGGTCATGAAGCATTTACTGCAATGAGACTTCGTGGTGCTAAGTCAACAGATATTGCAATTTTAGTTGTAGCTGCAGATGATGGTGTTATGCCTCAGACTATTGAAGCTATTAACCATGCTAAAGCAGCTGGTATTGAAATTATTGTTGCAATTAATAAGATAGATAAGCCAAGTGCAAACATTGAACGAGTTAAGAAAGAACTTACAGAATATGAACTTATCCCAGAAGATTGGGGTGGAAGTACAATCTGTGTACCAGTTTCAGCTCATTCAAGAGAGGGTATTGATAACCTCCTTGAAATGATTTTACTTCAGGCTGAAGTACTTGAACTTAAGGCTAATCCAAATAGAATGGCTAGAGGTCTTATCATCGAAGCTAAGCTTGATAAGGGTAAAGGTTCAGTTGCTAACATTTTAGTTCAGAAGGGTACACTTCATGTAGGTGATCCAATTGCCGTTGGTTCATTCTATGGTAGAGTTAGAGCAATGACAGATGACAGAGGTAACAAGATTAAGACTGCAGGTCCATCAACTCCTGTTGAGATTCTTGGTCTTAATGGTGTACCTAATGCTGGTGATACATTTGTTGTAACTAAGAACGAAAAAGAAGCTAGAAACTTCGCAGAAACATTCATTAGAGATAGCAAGATTAAGATGATTGAAGGTACAAAGAGCAAATTATCTCTCGATGATTTATTTGATCAGATTCAGGCTGGTGACGTTAAAGAATTTAACGTAGTAGTTAAGGCTGACGTTCAGGGTTCAGTTGAAGCTGTTAAGCAGAGTCTTTCAAAACTTTCAAATGACGAAGTTGTTGTTAAGATTATTCACGGTGGTGTAGGTTCAATTAATGAATCTGACGTTATATTAGCATCAGCATCTAATGCTATTATCATTGGTTTTAATACAAGACCAGATAATCAGGCAAAGGAAATTGCTGAGAAGGAAAAGGTTGATGTAAGACTTTATAGTGTAATTTACAAGGCTATTGAAGATGTAGAAGCAGCTATGAAGGGATTACTTGATCCAGTATATGAAGAAAGAGTTATTGGTCATGCTGAAATTAGACAGACATTCAAGGCTTCAGGCGTTGGTGTTATCGCTGGTTCTTATGTTCTTGACGGTTTCTTTGAAAGAGGATGTAGCGCAAGAATTACAAGAGAAGGCGAGCAGATCTTTGATGGCCCTGTAGCATCACTTAAGAGATTCCAGGATGATGTTAAGGAAGTTAAGAGTGGATTTGAATGTGGTATTGTTTTTGAAAAATTCAATGATCTTAAGGAAGGCGACATGATCGAGAGCTACAAGATGGTTGAGGTGCCTAGATAAATGAGAAAAAACAGTATAAAAAATACGAGAATTAATAGTGAGGTTGCACACGAATTATCTAATATAATTCGTGGTGACCTTAAGGATCCTAGAATTAATCCGCTTACAAGTGTTGTATCTGTTGATGTAACACCTGATTTAAAACATTGTAAGGCTTATATTAGTGTTTTAGGTGATGAAAAATCACAGAAGGATACATATGATGGTCTTATGAGTGCGGAAGGATATATTAGAAGACAGTTAGCTAAAAACATTAATCTTAGAAATACACCAGAGATTACATTTGTTATGGATCAGTCTATTGAACGTGGTGTATATATGTCTAAGAGAATTGATGATGTTACAAAGGCTGACAGACACGAAGATAGTGTCGATGAAGATACTGAAGAATAAAAGTTAGTATCAAATCGATACTAAGTGATTGTTAGGATTATTATGAGGAATTAATATGAATGATATATTAATTAAAAATCTTGAAAATGCAAAAAGTGTTGGAATAGCAGGACATATTCATCCGGATGGTGATTGTATTGGTAGTTCATTATCAATATATAATTATATAAAATTAAACTATAAAGATGTTGATGTTGATGTTTATTTAGAAGATTATCCAGACAAGTTTCACTTTATAAAAGGCAGTGATGAAATAACTAATAATGATAAAAGCGATAAGGTTTATGATTTATTTATTGCAGTTGATTCTAGTAGTTTGGATAGACTTGGTTATGGTATTAAGTACTTTGAAAGTGCAAAGAAAACAATTTGTATTGATCATCATATTAGTAATGAATATTACGCCGATGAAGTAGTACTTGATGCTAAAGCTAGTTCAGCATGTGAAGTCATTTTTGATTTATTAGATATTGATAAAATAAATAAGGATATTGCTGAAGCACTTTATCTTGGTATGGTTACAGATTCTGGTGTGTTTAAATATGAACAGACTAGTAGAAAAACCATGGAGAAAGCAGGAAGACTTCTTGATTTTGGTGTTGATACAACAGCTATTATCGATGGAGCCTTTTATGAAAAAACATATAGACAGAATCAGATAATGGGTAGAATTCTTCTTGAAAGCATGCTTTTGATGGATGGAAAGTGCATACTTGGTTATTGTACAAAAAAACTCATGGATTTTTATAACGTGGGTAAGGAAGACATGGATGGTGTTGTTGATCAGTTACGTCTTACCAAGGGAACAGAATGTGCAATATTCTTATATGAAACAGGAGATTTAGAATTCAAGGTGAGTCTTCGCTCAAAGAGATATGTTGACGTAAGTAAAATAGCCGTTCACTTTGGCGGTGGTGGACATATTAGAGCTGCAGGATTTACCATGAATGGAACAATGCATGACATTGTAAATAATATTACAGAGCAAATTGAATTACAGATATGATAAACGGAATAGTAAATGTGTATAAAGAAAAAGACTTTACTAGTCATGATGTTGTTGCAAAGTTAAGAGGCATTTTAAAACAAAAGAAAATAGGACATACAGGAACGCTTGATCCACAAGCTGTGGGAGTGCTACCAGTATGTCTTGGGAATGCCACTAAGTTGTGCGAGTTGTTAACTGATAAAGAGAAAACTTATAAGGCAACAATAATACTTGGTGTTACTAGTGATACTGAGGATATGACTGGAGAAGTTAAGAGAATAACTTCTGAAGATGAAGTAAAAAAGCTTGATAAGGAAAAAATCATTGAAGTAATAAAGTCATTTGTTGGTGAGTATAATCAAGTTCCTCCAATGTATAGTGCTCTTAAAGTGAATGGTAAAAAACTTTATGAGCTTGCTAGAGAAGGAAAAGAAATTGAAAGAAAGCCAAGGAAAGTGGAAATACTTGATGTTAATGTGAGTATAGTGGATTTGCCGAAAATAGTTTTTACTGTAACTTGCTCAAAGGGAACATATATTAGATCTCTTTGCAGGGACATAGGTGAGAAACTTGGTGTTGGTGGATGCATGGATGAACTTATAAGGACAAAAGTATCAAGCTTTTGTATTGAAGATGCATATAAACTATCTGAAATTGAGGAAATGGTTAAGAATGAAAAAGAATTTGTTACTTCAATTGAGGATATGTTAAATATATACGAGAAAATAAAAGTTATTAAAGAATATGACAAATTGGTAGTAAATGGCAATAAGTTAGAAATTCAAAGTTTGATTGATTCTAGAATAATAGATATGAGTGTACTTGTTAAGAATAATACAGATACAAAAGTAAAAAGTGAGTCTTTTATTAAAATAAAAGAGAATTATTATAGAATATATGATTCAAATGATAAGTTGATTGGGTTGTATAAAAAAGAAAACGGTTTTTTAAAACCATATAAAATGTTTACTTAAAAATCTAACAATTTTTAAAACTTATTGAAAAAATAACTGATTTTGTGGTAATCTAGACAGTGGATGTAGAATGAAAATATATAAGAACTTAACAGATGTTAAATTAGAAAAATCAATAGTGTCAGTTGGAAAGTTTGATGGCCTTCATATGGGACATAGAGAAATCGTCAGAAAAATGAAGGAAAAAAAGAAAGCTGATACAAATCTTGTTGTTATAACATTTGCTGATATGCCGGGAAATGTACTTGGCGATAATGACGTTAAAATGATATTAACTCAGGATGAAAAAATAAGATTTTTTGAAATGCAGGATATCGATGTGCTTATTATGATTGAAGATGTTAAGGATTTTCTTATGATGAGTGCAGAGGATTTTGTAAAAAAAATACTTATTGATAAACTAGATACTATTTGTTTTGTTTGTGGTGATGATTTTAGATTTGGAAAAAATCGAATAGGAAACGTTGAATACTTAAAAGAACACAATTATAATCGATTTGAAATTATAAGTTTAAAAAAAATCATATATGAACATGGTGAAGTATCAAGTTCAAGAATTAGGGAGTGTATAGTGACTGGGGAAATAAAAAAGGCTAATGAGATGTTGCTCTCTAAGTTCTCCTTTATAGGAGTTGTTGAACACGGAAATCACATTGGTACAGGTATGAAGATGCCAACAGTAAATGTCATACCGGATGAGAATAAGATATTACCACCGTTTGGCGTATATGCTTCGACCGTTGTGATTGGAAAAGAAGAGTATAAGGGTATTACGAATATTGGTAGAAAACCAACAGTTTCGAGTAAGGAAAAATTAGGGGTTGAAACACATATTTTTGATGTTAATCTGGACTTATACGATAAGATAGTAGAGATTAAACTTTATGATTTTATTAGACCTGAAAAAAAGTTTGATAATCTAGATGAGTTAAAGACACAGGTTGATAAAGATATGAGTATAGTTAGAAATATGATTCTATAAATGATTAATGAATTATGTAAGAATCTATCAGATTGATTAAGCTTAAGGAGGAGCAGATTTTATCTGCGAAAAATTAAAAATGGGTAATTCAGCTATTTCAGCAATGATTTTAGGACTTTGTGCAGGACTTGGGTTTTTCCTGTATGGTATGAAACTTATGAGTGTAGGGCTTGAAAAGGTTGCTGGCTCGAAGATGAAGGATATTCTTAATTGGTGTACTAAGAATACCGGTATAGGTGTTGCGGTTGGCGTGATTTTCACAGCGGTAATTCAGTCATCGTCAGCTACAACTGTCATGGTAACTAGTTTTGTTAATTCAGGATTATTAAGTATTTATCAGGCAATTGGTCCTATTATTGGTGCCAATGTAGGTACAGCTGTAACAGGTCAGTTGGTATCATTTAAGTTAGATGCAGTTGCTCCAATATTTATTCTTGTCGGTGTTATTATGATTAACTTCATGAAGAAGCCTATGGTAAAAAATGTTGGTGAAGTATTATTCGGTTTTGGGGTATTGTTCTTTGGTATGAGTACACTTAAGAGCTCTATGGCAAGATTAGAGGATTTACCAAGTGTTGTAGATGCAATTAACTCAGTAAATAATCCAGTTGCAGCAATTGGTATTGGTCTATTAATTACTGGAGTTTTACAAAGTTCATCAGCAGCTGTTGGTATTGTGATTGGTATGGCAGCATCTGGTATCTTTACTAATCTAACTACAGCAAATTATTTTATTCTTGGATCAAACATTGGTGCAACAACACCAGCTGTTTTAGCATCATTACAAGGTAATAAAAATGCAAAGAGAGCTGCGTTGTCAGACGTTTTATATAATGCAATAACGGCACTTGTTTTTGCTTTTGTATTTATGGTATTTGGTGATAAATTTAATAGTTTTATCATGGATATTTCAAACGGAAGTGGAAAATATCAGATGTCAAGAGCAGTTGCTAACTCACAGTTAACCATCAAGGTGGCACAGATGATTGTTGCATTTCCGATAGCAAAGTATATTGTTAAATTATCAGAAACAATAATCAAAGGTGCTGATAAGGAAATTGAACCTTGTGAACTTAAGTACATTAATAGGGGGGCAGCTATCCTTCCAACGACTTGTGTACTTCAGGCTACAAGAGAGATTAATCGTATGGGTGTACATGCGATAGAGAATCTTGATAGAGCATTTGATGCATTGATATCAAAAGATTTATCAAAAATTGATGAAGTATATGAGACTGAAAAGCAGATTGACTATCTTAGTAAGGAAATTACAAATTACTTGGTTAAGATAGCTCAGACAGATATGCCTATTAATGATGCAAAATATATTGATGGATATTTCCATGTTGTAAGCGATATAGAGCGTATTGGCGATCATGCTGAGAATATTGCAGAATTTGCTCAGACTAGAGTGAAAGATGACATTCATTTTTCAGAAGTAGGTGTTTCAGAACTTACTGGAATGTATAATAAGGTGAAAAATTTACTTAAATTGTCACTTGAGGCATTTGTTAATAAAGAAAAAACACACCTTTTAGAAATACAGTTACTTGAAGATGAAATTGACGGATTAGAGGTACAACTTGAAAAGAATCATGTAAAACGTATGACAGAAGGAACTTGTTCTCCGAAGTCAGCTATTTATAGTGATTTAGTTTCTAACTTCGAACGTGTGGGTGACCATTCAATTAATATCGCTTATGCTATTTTTGAAGATGATGAAGATAGTGTAGAAGAAAAATTACAGAATGCATAGATATAAAATGTTACGGTTAGTATGAGACTTACCGTAACATTTTAATTTAGACTTGCTTTTTATTGGGAAAAGTGTTATATTATTTAGGTGTGTGAAATCACATAAACCAATACAAAGGATTTGGATACTCCAACCGATTCTTTAGTATTTGGCGAAATATTATTATTAGGAGGAAAGAATAATGATTACATCAGAAAAGAAAGCAGAAATCATTAAAGAGTATGGTAGAAAGGAAGGCGATACAGGTTCACCTGAAGTACAAATCGCAATTCTTACATACAGAATCAAAGAACTTACAGAACACCTTAAGGAAAACCCAAAGGATCATCATTCAAGAAGAGGTCTTCTTAAGATGGTAGGTAAGAGAAGAGGTTTACTTGCATATTATAAGGCAGATAATCTTGAAGGATATCGTGAACTTATTACTAAGCTCGGTATCAGAAAGTAATATAAAATTAACAATAGACTGGGTAGAACTATCCGGTCTATTGTTGTATTTGAATTTTTTACAAAATTAGTCTTGAAAAATATTATGTAAACCAAAGATTATAATCTTGGAAAACATATAAGGAAATTCCCGAGACCACTGAAGAACTCATAATAGTGTATGAAAGATAATACTGATTAATATGTATTAGTATGATTTCTTCAGTAGTTTCGGTACATCAAATCCTTATAAATGTTTTCCAGATTTAAATATATTTTAAAGGAGAATGATATGAAAACATTTACAATGGATCTTGCTGGTAGAACTTTAAAAGTTGAAATCGGCAAAGTTGCTGCACAGGCTAATGGCGCAGCTATGATGTTTTATGGTGACACTTGTGTGTTATCAACTGCAACAGCTTCAGATAAGCCTAGAGAAGGTGTTGACTTCTTCCCACTTTCAGTAGAATTTGAAGAGAAGATGTACGCTGTTGGTAAAATCCCTGGAGGATTTAATAAGAGAGAGGGTAAGGCTTCAGAGAACTCAATTCTTACAGCTCGTGTAATTGACAGACCTATGAGACCTTTATTCCCTAAGGATTATAGAAATGACGTAGCTCTTAATAACATGGTTATGTCAGTTGATCCTGAATGTAGACCAGAACTTGTTGCTATGTTAGGTTCAGCTATCGCAACATGTATTTCAGATATTCCATTCGATGGCCCATGTGCTATGACACAGGTAGGTATGATTGATGGTCAGTTTATAATTAACCCAAGCCAGAAGGATTGGAAGGATGGAGATCTTAAGCTAACAGTAGCTTCAACTAAGGAAAAGGTAATCATGATTGAAGCTGGTGCTAATGAAATCCCTGAAGATAAGATGATTGAAGCTATTTATATGGCTCATGATATTAACCAGACAGTCATTGCTTTCATCGAGCAGATTGTTGCTGAAGTTGGTAAAGAAAAGCACACATATGAAAGTTGTGCAATTCCAGAAGAACTTTTCGCTGCTATTAAGGAAATCGTTCCTCAGGAAGAGATGGAGAACGCAGTATTTACTGATGAAAAGCAGGCTAGAGAAGAAAACATCAAGGCAATTACTGAAAAGTTAGAAGAAGCATTTGCTGAGAATGAAGAATGGCTTGCAGTACTTGGTGAAGCTATTTACCAGTATGAAAAGAAGACAGTTCGTAAGATGATCTTAAAGGATGGTAAGAGACCTGATGGTAGAGCTATGAACCAGATTAGACCTCTTGCTGCAGAAGTTGATTTAATCCCTAGAGTACATGGTTCAGCTATGTTTACTAGAGGACAAACTCAGATCTGTAATGTATGTACACTTGCTCCACTTTCTGAAATTCAGAAGGTTGATGGACTTGATGAAAATACAACAGCTAAGAGATATATGCATCATTATAATTTCCCATCATACTCAGTTGGTGAAACAAAGCCATCAAGAGGACCGGGACGTAGAGAAATTGGACATGGTGCACTTGCTGAAAGAGCATTATTACCAGTTCTTCCATCAGAGGAAGAATTCCCATATGCAATAAGAACTGTATCAGAAACATTTGAATCAAATGGTTCTACATCAATGGCTAGTACATGTTCATCATGTATGTCACTTATGGCTGCTGGTGTCCCAATTAAGAAGATGGTTGCAGGTATCTCATGTGGTCTTGTGACTGGTGAAACAGATGATGATTATGTTCTTCTTACAGATATCCAGGGTCTTGAAGACTTCTTCGGAGACATGGACTTTAAGGTAACAGGTACAACTGATGGTATTACAGCTATTCAGATGGATATTAAGATTCACGGTCTTACAAGACCTATTGTTGAAGGCGCTATTGCTAGAACAAGAGAAGCTAGATTATTCATCATGGATACATGTATGAAGCCAGCAATTGCTGAGCCAAGAAAAGAACTTAGCCCATATGCACCTAAGATTGTTCAGATTATGATTGATCCAACTAAGATTGGTGATGTTGTAGGACAGAGAGGTAAGACAATCAACGCTATCATCGAAGAAACAGGCGTTAAGATTGACATTACTGATGAAGGCGCTGTATCAGTTTGTGGTACAGATAAAGAAGCTATGGATAAGGCTATTAAGTACATTGAAATCATTACAACAGACTTCGAAAAAGATCAGATCTTCGAAGGTAAGGTTGTATCAATTAAGGAATTCGGTGCATTCGTCGAATTTGCACCTGGTAAGGAAGGTATGGTTCACATTTCTAAGATTTCAAATGAAAGAATTAAGAATGTTGAAGATGTACTTACACTTGGTGATAAAGTTAAATGTATCTGCCTTGGCAAGGATAAGATGGGAAGAATCAGCTTTTCAATTAAAGATTGCCCTAAGTAGAAATTAGATAAAATATAAATTAACCCGAAAGATAATTATTCTTTCGGGTTTTTTATTGTTAATCCCCTTGTATTTAGCAAATTATGATATTATAATATTTACGTTATACTTTAGGAGGAAAAAATAATGAGTATTAAAGTTTTTATTGATGGTAGTGAAGGTACTACCGGGCTTCGTATAAATGAAAGAATTTCTGTTAGGGATGATATTGAAGTATTGACAATTAATCCAGAACTTCGTAAAGATCCAGCAGAAAGAAAGAAATTAATAAATGCATCTGATGTTACATTTCTTTGTCTTCCAGATGTAGCAGCTATAGAGGCAGTAAGTTTGATTGATCCTGATAATAATCATACATGCATTATTGATGCTTCAACTGCGCATAGAACTAATCCTGAATGGGCATATGGATTTCCAGAACTTGATAAGGAGTTCCGTGACAAGATTAAGAATAGCAAGAGAATCGCCGTTCCAGGTTGTTATGCATCAGGATTTATGATGATGGTATATCCACTTATTAAGATGGGCCTTATGGGTACGGATTATCCAGTAGCTGTATCAGCGCTTTCAGGTTATAGTGGAGCTGGCAAAAAAGCAATTGCTGTTTATGAATCAGATGATAAAACAGAAGATTTATTTGCGCCAAGAGAATATGCTCTTACTCAGCAGCATAAGCATTTAAAGGAAATGAAAGCAATTACAGGTTTAGATAGAGAACCATTATTTACACCTGTTGTTGATGATTATTATAGTGGTATGATTGTTACACTGCCAATTTATACGCATTTGCTAAAAGAAAAAGTAACACCTGAAGAACTTCATAAGAAGTTTGAAAATTACTATGAAGGTGAACAGTTTATTCAAGTTATGCCTTTTGGTAGTGAATCAGAGACCAATGGATTCTTCTCAGCAAATGCTATGTCTGGTAAGGATTATGCTAAGATTTACATTACAGGTAATGAAGATAGAATTTTAATTAATGCAATTTTTGATAACCTTGGGAAAGGAGCTTCAGGTGCAGCAATGCAATGTCTTAACGTTGTTTTAGGTTGTGATGAAGCTAAAGGATTAGTTTTATAAAATAAAAACTTATGATGCCACCACAGTTATGTGGTGGCATTTTATATTTAATGATTATTTAAGATATTTGTGATATTCTATACATATGAAGTCTAGGTTAGAAGATAAGATGATTATCTTTCAAGGTAGTTATTAAAGGAGGCGGATATGAAAACATTAGTAGTTTATTATTCACTGGAAGGAAATAGTAAATATATAGCAGAAAATATAAAGAGTTACGATGAGGAAAATATTACATTACTTGAATTAATACCAGTTAAGAAGTATCCAACAGGTGCAGTATCAAAGTTTTTCTGGGGTGGAAAGAGTGCTATGATGGGAGAAAAGCCAGAACTCGAAAGTTATAGTGTAAATCTTAGTGAGTATGATAGAGTGATATTTGGTTTTCCGGTTTGGGCAGCTAGATTCACACCGCCATTAAGGACATTTATTGATGAGAATAGAGATGCGCTCGAAGGTAAGAAGATTGCTGCTTATGCATGTATGGCAGGAAGTGGTGGAGATAAAGCATTATCGAAATTAAAAGAAGAACTTGGAATTAGTGAATTTGAAGAGCAAATGATACTAATTAATCCTAAGGAAAATGATAATGAAGAGAATAATAAAAAGATAGTAGCATTTTGTGAAGGGTTGTTTACATAAAGTTGTAACAAAGTTAAAAGGACCATTGTATAAAATATATACAAGTAGGTCCTTTTATATTATTTTATTTGGGATGTATAATCTAAAATTATATAGTATAATGAAAATGGAGTAATTTGTTTGAAGAATAGGAGATGTAATGAAAGTATACAAGTTTTATGGTAATGAATCAAAGGATGTTTTACCTATAGATGATAAATATAAAAAAATAAAAAATCAGAGACATTTATATGATATATTAGATAATCTATGGGAGAAAAAGACATGTGCTCCAAGACTTCAGGATGGATGGAGTGAGAGTAATAAAACATTAGGACAGTGTTCTATAACAGCTTTTCTTGTTCAGGATATATTTGGTGGAGAGGTTAGAGGCATACTTAGACCAGCTGGAAATTATCATTGTTACAATGTTGTAGGTGATTCTTTATTTGATTTAACTAGTGAGCAGTTTGGTGATGAAGTATTAGATTATACTGATAATCCAATTCAAACTAGAGAAGAACATTTTTCTAAACAAGAAAAATATGAAAGATATTTATATCTTAAAGAAAAATTAGATGAAGTATTGAAGAATATGTAGAGGAATATACATAATTACTTTGAAAATGAGTAATTGTGTTTTTTATAAATGTTTGTAATAGATGAGCGGGAGATTATAAAAAAGGATAAAGGTGAGAAATGAGTTTTGTAGAATTTAAAAATGTTGTAAAAGAGTACAAAGTCGGTGAAGTTAAAATCAGAGCTTGTGATGGTATTGATTTTGCTTTTGAAGAAGGGGAGTTTGTTGTAGTAGTAGGTCCAAGTGGAGCTGGTAAAACAACAGTTCTTAATATTCTAGGTGGAATGGATAAACTTACCACAGGAAGCGTTGTTGTAGGTGATAGAGATATAAGTAAGTATTCATCTAAAGAATTAACAACATATAGAAGATATGATATTGGATTTGTATTCCAGTTTTATAATCTTGTGCAGAATCTAACTGCTAAAGAGAATGTAGAACTGGCAAATCAGTTAAGTAATAATCCATTATCAGCTGATGAAGTATTAGATGAGGTTGGTCTTTCAGAAAGAAAGATGAACTTTCCATCACAGTTATCAGGTGGTGAACAACAGAGAGTTTCAATTGCAAGAGCTCTTGCGAAGAATCCAAAATTACTTCTTTGCGATGAACCTACTGGTGCACTTGACTATGTTACTGGTAAAGAAATTTTGAAATTATTATATGATACATGTAAAAGTAAGAATATTACCATTGTTTTAATTACTCATAATACAGCAATAACTCCTATGGCAGATAGAATTATTAAAATAAAAAATGGTAAAGTTAGTAGTAATGTGATTAATGAGAATCCTATTAACATTGATGAGATTGAATGGTAAATAATAGTAAGTTGCAATATGATACTTACTATTTGCTTAATAAGGAAATAAGATTTTAAGAGAAAAGGTGATTATATGAAAGCACTTAGAAAAGACTTTTACATGCAGATTAAAAAGACTCTAAATAGATATTTATCAATAATGGCAATTGTATCACTTGGTGTAGCTTTCTATGCAGGTGTTACAAGTGCAGAACCTGACATGAGATATACAGCTGATCATTTTTATGATGAGAATAATATGATGGATATTAGGGTTGTTGGGAAAAAAGGTTGTACAGATGATGATATTAATAAACTAAAAGAGATTGATGAAATAGAGGATATTGCACCATCTAAAACTATGGATTTGATTGTTGAATTAGAAGATAAAGAGGAAACGTTAAAAGCCATGAGTCTTGAGGATGATATAAACCTTGTAACGATTAAAGACGGAAGATTACCAAAGAATAAAGGTGAATGTGTAATTGATAAACAACTTGCGGAAGATAAGTATAAAATTGGTGATGTAATTAAAGTTAAAGATAAGCTATTAGAATCAGATGAAATGAAAATCGTTGGTATATTTACTTCACCTTTATTTACGGCAAGAGATAAAGGTCAGACTACTGTTGGTAATGGTAAAATAAAAGGTCTTTTTGTTATTAAAGAAGATGAGTTTAAGACTGGTTATTCAGAAATTTATTTAACAGTTAAAGGTGCTAAGGATAAAATGTCTGCTTCATCTAGTTATGATGATTTGGTAGATGAAGTAAAGGAAAAAGTTAAAGATAAACTTGGAAAAGGTTATTATGTTCTTGATAGAAAATCAATTGAATCATATGTTGAATATGATATGGATGCATCAAGAATAGGTAATATCGGTAAGGTTTTTCCTATATTTTTCTTTATCATTGCAGCAATGGTTTGTCTTACAACCATGACTCGTATGGTAGAGGAAAATAGAACAGAGATTGGAACATATAAGGCATTAGGTTATGGTAAGTTTGCAATAGTATATAAGTACATTATTTATGCTGCTTCAGCTACTTTGATTGGAGGCATTATTGGAGCTATTGTAGGAAGTTATATATTCCCTTATATAATAATTAAGGCATATGGTATACAGTTTGCAAATTTAGAACAACTGGTATTAAAACTTGATCCATTTTATATAACTATTTCTATTTTAATAGCAGTGGTAAGTATTACAATGGCAGCGCTTATGTCTTGCATTAATGAACTTAGAAGCACACCAGCTTCTCTTATGAGACCACTCGCACCTAAAATGGGAAAGAAAGTTTTACTTGAAAGAATACCTTTCATATGGAACAGATTAAGTTTTAACATGAAGTCGACCATCAGAAATTTATTTAGATATAAAAAGAGGTTGTTCATGACTCTTTTTGGTATAAGTGGATCATGTGCACTTATGCTTGTTGGATATGGTATTAATGATGCGGTTAAGGGAATTGTTTATAAGCAGTTTGGTGATATTTCAAATTATGACATGACTGTAAATATTAATGTTGAGGCATTAAGAATGCAACCACTATACATGTTAAGTTCTGATTCTACTAAACCTTTAACTGAAAATCCAGATAATAAGAATATGCTTGATGATTTTGCAAAAGAAAAAATTTCAGAAATAATGTCTCGATTGGATGCTGATGATAGAATTGATGAATACATGGAAGTATTTCAATCATCATCTACAATAAGACGAAGAAAGAAGGATTATTCTGCAAATATATTTATTCCGAAAGATACGGACAAACTAGGAAAATACATTGATTTGAGAAATAGAAAAACCAAGAAAAAAATAGAAATATCAGACGATGGTATTTTGATAGATGAGAAACTTGCTAGTTTAATTAATGCTAAGGTAGGTAGTAATATTGCTGTTAAGGATGCTAATGGTAAAAAGGCAAAATGTAAAGTGAAGGGCATATTTGAAAATTATACTAATCATTATATTTATATGTCCCAAAAATATTATGAGAATAATTTTGATACAGATATAATTTTTAATGCGGCAATTACAAAAAATAAAGAGGGATATAAGGAATATAATGATAAGCTTTCAGAAGATTTACTTGCGATAGAAGGAGTTGCATTAGTATCTTTCTTAAGTACAACAGAGGATACTGTACTTGATATGTTTGCAAGTATGAATGGTATAATTATGGTATTAATTGTTTGTGCTGGTATACTTGCATTTATAGTTTTATATAATCTAAATAATGTTAATATAGAAGAACGTAAAAGGGAACTTGCAACACTTAAAGTGTTAGGATTTTATGACGGAGAGGTATCAGGATATATTTACCGAGAGAATATCATAATTACTTTTATGGGTATCGTATTAGGATTTATATTTGGTAGAATATTACTTACATTTGTTGTAAAAACAGCTGAAGTTGATGCAATGATGTTTGCAAGAGAAGTTAAAATGCTTAGTTATGCATATAGTGCAATATTTACAGTATTATTTGCTGTTATAATTAATTATGTGATGCATATCAGACTTAAAAGTGTTGACATGGCAACGTCGCTTAAGAGCGTTGAATAATAGGAGGAAGTATGAGATTCAGACCATGCATAGATATTCATAATGGAAAAGTTAAACAATTAGTAGGTGGAAGTCTTAAGGATGAAGGAGATGTAGCGAAAGAGAATTTCGTGGCGGAGAATGATAGTACTTATTTTGCAAATCTTTATAAGGCTAATGATTTAAAAGGAGGCCATATTATAATACTTAATAGCAAGGATTCAGATTACTTTGAGGCAAGTAAGAAGCAGGCCGTTGACGCATTAAAGGCATATAAAGGCGGTATGCAAATAGGCGGAGGAATTAATGCAGCAAATGCAAAAGAATTCATCGATTATGGTGCAAGTCATGTTATAGTTACATCATATATTTTTGAAAATGGTAAGTTATCTTATGAAAAACTTATGAGATTAGTTGATGCCGTTTCAAAGGAAAAAATAGTCCTTGATTTAAGCTGTAGAAAGAGGGATGGGGACTATTATGTAGTAGTTGATAGATGGCAGACTTTTACAGATATGGAGTTAACTAAGGAATCATTAAAAGAATTAGCAAATTACTGCGATGAATTTTTGATTCATGGAGTTGATGTTGAAGGCATGGGTGCTGGAATGGAAGAAGACTTGGTTAAGATATTAGTTGAATATGTTAAGGACACTAAATCAAGTGAAGTTGCATCAGAAGGAAAACTTAGTAAAGTTACTTATGCAGGCGGCCTTGGAAGCTATGAAAATATAGAGAAATTTAAAGAGATTTCAGAAGGTCTTTTGGATTATACAATTGGAAGTGCGCTAGATTTGTTTGGTGGAGATTTAGAATTTAAGAAAGTATTAAAGTATTAATATATTTAGTGAGATATAATAAGTGTTGGAGGTAAGTCTTCAACACTTATTATGTTTAGTAAATATAATAACTTTAGCAAAACTAAAGGTTTACATAAAAAGCAAAAATAAACTTGATAAAAAGTAAAAAAAATAGTAAAATATACTTATCTATGCGTGGACGCAAATATAGCAGTCTTAAGGAGGGTAATAGAAATGAAAATATGGCAAGTTATTCTATTTGCAGTATTACAAGGAATAACAGAATTTTTACCTGTAAGTAGTTCAGGACATCTAGTATTATTGAAGAATTTATTAGGATTGGAGACAACTGTAAGTGTTAGCTTTGATGTGATGCTTCATGTTGGAACACTATTTGCTGTATTTGTATGTTATTGGAAAGACATAAAGAGATTAATTGTAGAAGGAATCGGTATTTTAGTTGATTGCTGTTACAATGTTGGTGTATATTTTAATAATAAAAAAATCCTTAGCGCATCTCAGAAGGACGGAGTTGATTGGGAACTTAAGGGATATAGAAGAGTTATTAAAAGTGCATATAGAAAGTTTGCACTTCTTGTTATAGTTTCAAGTATACCTACTGCAATACTTGGTGTTATTGAAAGAAAACTTATTGAGGATAGAGTTGTTACGTCAGCACTTGTTCCAGGTATCTTTCTTTTAATAACAGGTCTTATGTTATTGCTTATTGACCGCTTAGAAGAGGGTAATAAAACACCAAAGCATACTACTTATTGGGATGCAGTTTTAGTTGGTATTGCTCAGGGGATTGGAACATTACCTGGCATTTCAAGATCAGGTAGTACAATAACAGCTGGTGTGGCTGTTGGTATGAAGAGAGAGTTTGCAATCAAGTATTCATTTATTATGTCAATTCCTGCAATTATAGGTGCAGCAATTTTTGAAATTGGTGACATGAAAAACGAGCATTTAACTAAGTTAGATTTAAGAAATTATGCAATCGGCATGGTTGTAGCAGCCATGGTCGGATTTATATGTATTAAGTTATTAGTGGCTCTTATTAGAGACAAAAAAATGTTTTGCTTTACATATTATTGCTTTGCGATAGGTTCAATTGCAATAATATCAAGCATTATATTATAATCGGAGGATTTTGAGTGGCAACACAAAGAGCTGGAAACAGCAGTAACGCTAGAAACAATAGAACATCGAAAAACAATACTACTTCTAGGGGAAATTCCTCTAGAAGTAATACTGCGTCTAGAAGCAATAATGGAACTAGAAGTAATGGTACTAGATCCAAAAGCTCTTCTAGGAATAACGCACATAGAAGAAAAAAGACAACAAAGGCACAACGTGTTAGAAGAAAAGCAATATTTAATGAAAGTGCAACAATTATCTCAGTTGCTATTGCTTTGCTTGTTTTTTTAAGTAACTTTGGCTTATGCGGAAAGTTTGGATCAGTCGTAAGTGATTACATGTTTGGATTTTTTGGATTGCTTGCATACATATTCCCAATATTTTTTGTTATAAGTTTAGGATTTGCAACAGCTAACAGAAATGATAGAACTGTTGTGAACAAGGTAACAGTTGCATATGTCTTATTTGTATTTTGCTGTGCGGCATTTCATTTATTATTTATGGACGCTGGTAATAAAGCAATTAAGACAAGCAAGTATTTTGAAATATGTGCTAACGATAAGTCAGGCGGTGGTGTGCTTGGTGCAGCCATTACTGAAAGCTTATTAAAAGTATTTGCTATTTCAGGTACATGTATAATTGAAGTTGCAATTATTATTGTGTGTATAGTTATTATTTCAGAAAAATCAATTATCAATGGTGTTAAACGTGGTGGTTCTCATATGGCTAGAAAAGCAATGGAACTTAGAAACTACGATGAAGATGAGATTGATTTAGATGAATATTTAAAAGAAACAAAACCTGCAAGATTTTTAAAGAAAAGACAGAAGAGACGTGGGGTTTCGATGGATACAAAAATTGGGCAGGATAAGACAAATTTAGATATTCATGAGATAGATGGTAACTTAGATACTCCAGAAGTATTTGCTGATAATATTAAAATTGTTGATAGTGGAGATTTAAGAAGAACAAGCGAGGATGAAAACCCAGCATTTGCTCCAGCTGACTTTACTAAAGTTAGAGAGAGCATGAATGGTGAACATAAGGATTCAACTAAGGAAAATAGTTATGATGAAGAAGGTCTCTTTAAGCCTAAGGAGAAGATTGAAGTTTCAAAGAAGGCTAAAGAGGTTATGAGTAGACCAGCGTATGCAACTACACAGCCTTCGGTTCAGGCTATGGCTAGTAACGAAGAAAAGACAGCTAAGGAAGTTGTTAATCCTGATATGACAGAAGTTAATCCTAGTCCTGAAACTAAGAAGGAAAAGATTAACACTGCACTTGAAACTAATAAGGTTACAAGTGAAATCAGTAAAAAGAAAGAAGTTAAAAATTATGTTCTTCCACCTATTAGTTTACTTAAGAGTGGATCAAGTGGAAAGCATAAAGCTTCTAAAGATGAACTTGTTGAAACAGCTAAAAAACTTGAGTTAGTACTTGAACAATTTGGCGTTAATGCAAAAGTTACTGACATATCAAGAGGTCCATCAGTTACTAGATATGAACTTCAGCCAGAGTTTGGTACAAAGGTTAGTAAGATTACATCACTTTCAGATGATATTAAACTTAATTTGGCAGCTGAAGATATTAGAATAGAGGCTCCTATCCCAGGTAAGGCCGCAGTTGGTATTGAAATACCTAATAGTGGAAGGGATATGGTTTCTTTAAGAGAATTACTTGAAGATGAAAAGTTTAAAAATACACAATCTAAGATTGCATTCCCGGCAGGTCTTGATATAGCTGGTGAAGTTATAATTGGTGACATTGCAAAGATGCCTCACTTACTTGTTGCTGGTACTACTGGATCAGGTAAATCTGTATTTACTAACTCAATTATTATGAGTGTGTTATTTAGAGCGAAACCTGATGAGGTTAAATTATTAATTGTGGATCCTAAGGTTGTAGAATTTGGAGTATATAATGGTATTCCACATTTATTACTCCCTGTAGTTACAGATCCTAAAAAGGCAGCAGGTGCTCTTTCTTGGGCAGTTGGTGAGATGACAAAGAGATATAAGAAATTTGCATCAATTGGTGTTAAGGATTTATCTTCATTTAACCAGAGAGTTACATCAGAAGAATTAACTGATGATGAAGGTAACACACTAGAAAAGATGCCACAGATTCTTATAGTTATAGACGAACTTGCAGACCTTATGATGGCAGCAGCTAAAGAAGTTGAAGAATCAATTTGTAGACTTGCTCAGCTTGCAAGAGCAGCAGGCATACATCTTGTTATTGCAACTCAGAGACCTTCTGTAGATGTTGTTACAGGTCTTATCAAAGCGAATATTTCATCAAGAGTTGCATTATTAGTTTCATCAGGAACAGATTCAAGAACAATTATTGATATGAATGGCGCTGAGAAACTCTTAGGCCATGGTGATATGTTATTCTATCCAAGTGGATATGTTAAACCAGTAAGAGTTCAGGGGGCATATGTTTCTGAAGAAGAAATATTAAAGACTGTTACATATCTTAAGAATAAGAATGGTGAAACAGAATATGATAATGAGATGACACAGAGTGTTGTAAGTGGCGGCTCTGGTAATATGGCAGGCTCAGATAATGATAACGACGAACTTTTCGTTGAGGCTGGTAAATTTGTAATTGAAAAACAAAAGGCTTCAACAAGTATGTTACAAAGAGTATTTAGAATAGGTTTTAATAGAGCAGCAAGGATTATGGATCAGTTATATGAAGCTGGTGTTGTTGGTGCTGAAGAAGGTACAAAACCTAGAAAAGTTATTATGAGTATGGCTGAATTTGAAGAATTAATTAGTAAGTAGATTGGTTAGTATCAATTTAATACTAACTATATAAATGTATATATTTAAAGTATGTACTAGAAAGGAAGTTGATATGACACAGATTATTGATGGAAAGAAAATTTCTAAGGAAATCAAGGATGAATTAAAAGAAAAAGTAGCAGCTCTTAAGGCTGAAGGTAAGGAAATTTCACTTGCAGTAATTCAGGTTGGTGAAGATCCTGCATCAACAGTTTATGTTGGAAATAAAAAGAAAGCTTGTGAATACATTGGAATTAAATCACTTGCATATGAACTTCCAGAGAGTACTACAGAAGAGGAATTACTTAACTTAGTTAAGGAACTTAATGAAAGAAAAGACGTAAATGGTATTTTAGTTCAGTTACCTCTTCCAAAACATATTGATGAATCAAAGGTTATTGAAACTATTGATAGAACAAAGGATGTTGATGGATTTCATCCAGCAAATGTTGGTGAACTTGTTATAGGTGGACCTGGTTTTGTATCATGTACACCTGCAGGTATTATTGAACTTCTTAAGAGAAGTAATATTGAAATTGAAGGTAAGAATTGTGTAGTAATTGGTAGAAGTAATATTGTAGGTAAGCCTATGTCATTATTACTTTTAAGAGAAAATGGTACAGTTACAATCACTCATTCAAGAACAAAGAATTTAAAAGAAATTACAAAGCAGGCTGACATCTTAGTAGTAGCAATTGGTAAGCCTAGATTTGTTACAGATGAATATGTAAAAGAAGGCGCAGTTGTTATTGATGTTGGAATTCACAGAAATGAAGATAATAAGCTTTGTGGTGATGTTGATTATGATAAGGTTGCTCCTTTAACATCAGCAATCACACCAGTTCCAGGTGGAGTTGGTCCTATGACAATTGCAATGCTTATGAATAACTGTGTAAGGAGTATTGAATTACAGTAATTATTTAAATAATTGTATTAATAATATGGAATTAATAGGAAGGATTGTTTAGTGTGGATAGAAGATTTGCTGATATCATAATTGATATAACACATGAAAAATTAGATAGAACTTTCCAATATATTATTCCTGATGAATTATTAGATACTGTTAAAATTGGAAGCGTGGTAAGTGTTCCATTTGGTAGAGGTAATAAAGAAACGAAAGGATATGTAATTAATATTACAGATAAACCTGAGTTTGATGTTAATAAAACCAAAAGTATATTAAGGATTGATGTTGGAAGTGATAATTCACAGACAAAATTAATAGAACTTGCTGCTTTCATAAAACAGACATATGGTGGAACTATGAGTCAGGCTCTTAGATGTGTTCTTCCAGTGAAAACTAAAACAAAGCCTATAGAAAGTATCATTTTGAAACTAAGTATTAGTGAAGAAGATGCAAAGGCGCTTATTTTCGAATCAGAACGAAAGAATGCAAAAGCCAGAGCAAGGTTTTTACGTGAATTAATTGATGTAAAAGAAATACCACAGAACATAGTTTTACAAAAGTTAAACATTGGTAGACAAACCATCAATAAGTTAGTTGAGATGGGTGTTGTTGAAAAGATAGTAATTAGTTCATATAGAAATCCAGTTTCAGGTGATGTTAGTAAGTATGATGTTGTACTTAATGATGAACAAAGACAGGTTGTTGACGCAATTGATAAGTCTGAAAGAAAAGTTCACCTGGTACATGGAGTTACAGGAAGTGGAAAGACTGAAGTATATATTGAACTTATTGATAGAGTTATAAAAGAAGGTGGAGAGGCTATAGTCTTAATTCCTGAAATTGCTTTAACATATCAAACGGTTATGCGTTTTAGAAGAAAGTTTAATGATTTGGTTTCAATTATTAATTCAAAACTTTCACAGGGTGAAAAGTATGATCAGTTTGAAAGAGCAAAGAATGGAGAAGTTAAGATTATTATTGGACCAAGATCTGCATTATTTACTCCTTTTAAGAATTTGAAGTTGATAATTATTGATGAAGAACATGAAAGAACATATAAGAGTGAGCAGGTACCAAAGTATCATGCAAGAGATGTTGCTATAAAGAGAGCAGAACTTGAAGGTGCTAAAGTTGTATTAGGATCTGCTACACCTTCAATTGAATCATATTACCATGCACTTGGTGGAGAGTTTGTTCTTCATGAATTATCAAATAGAGCAAATGGAGCAACACTTAGTGATGTTTCAATTGTGGATATGAGGGATGAACTTAAAAGTGGTAATAAACTTATGTTTTCAAGAAAACTTCTTTCGCTAATGGAAGATAGACTTTCAAAGAAAGAACAAACCATGATTTTTATAAATAGACGAGGATATGCATCTTTTGTATCATGTAGAAGTTGTGGTTTTGTATATAAATGTCCGCACTGTGATGTGGCACTTAAGTATCATACTAATGGTAAGTTGATTTGCCACTATTGTGGATATGAAACTGCTACTAGTAAGATATGTCCTGAATGTGGTTCTAAGTATATAAAAACTTTTGGTACTGGAACACAGAGAGTTGAGGGAGAAATAAACAAACTATTCCCGAATGCTAAAACCCTTCGAATGGATTTTGATACAACCAGAAAGAAAGGGGATTATGAAAAAATATTATCAGCATTTGCTAATGGTGAGGCTGATATATTAATTGGTACTCAAATGATTGTTAAGGGGCATGATTTTGCAAATGTTACATTAGTTGGAATTATAGCTGCGGATCTTTCGTTATATGCGCAGGATTTTAGAGCAAGTGAAACTACCTTTGAATTGCTTACTCAGGCCGCAGGAAGAGCAGGAAGAGGAAGTAAGAAAGGTGAAGTTGTAATACAAACTTATGATCCTGATAATTATAGTATTACACTTTCTAAAAAACAGGATTATAAAGCGTTTTATAACCAGGAGATTGCGTATAGAAAGCTACTTAAATATCCTCCGATTTATAATATGGCAGTCATACTAATTACTGGGGAAGATGAAGATGTGGTTTTCAATAATGCAAAATTGATTTTTGATTACCTAGATGGAAGAAAAGGTGATTCTGAACTTTTCGGACCAACATGGGCAAATATTAAGATGTTAAATGATAATTATAGATGTCTTATTTATTTAAAAGATGAAAATGTAGATAATCTTTCTGAAATGAATGATATTTTAGAAAGGTATGTTGAAGATAAAGACATAAAAAATATTAATATACAATATGATTTAATACCGATGAGTGGTTATTAAGATGGAGGTTAGTTATGGCGCTTAGAGCGATTAGAGTTTTAGGAGAATCTGGTGATGCATCACTTAGAAAGAAATGTAGAGAAGTTACAAAGATGACTCCAAGAATAAGGGATTTGATTGATGACATGTTTGATACAATGTATGATGCACAGGGCGTTGGTCTTGCAGCACCTCAGGTAGGTGTTCTTAGAAGAGTTGTTGTTATTGATATAGGTGATGGTCCTATAGTTTTAATTAACCCAGAAATAATTGAAAGAGAAGGCGAGCAGAGAGAGTATGAAGGTTGCTTAAGCGTACCTGGAAAATCTGCTTATGTTATAAGACCACAAAGAGTTGTATTCAGAGCTTATGATGAAGAAATGAATCAGTTTGAATCTGAAGCTGAAGGCCTTTTAGCAAGAGCTGTATGTCATGAACTTGATCATCTTGATGGTGTTATGTATGTTGATAAATTAGATGGACCTCTTCTTAATAACGATGAGATATTCTTAGAGGAAGAATTGGAAGATGAAGAAGAAACTAAGGCAGAGTAAGTAGCATTCTGGTACTAAGGAGAAGTAAGGTATATATGAAATTAGTATTTATGGGAACACCGGATTTTTCGGTTCCAACACTAGAAAAATTAATAGAGTCAAAGCATGAAATTGCATTAGTAGTTACTCAGCCTGACAGACCAAAGGGAAGAAGTGGGAAACCAGCATTTAGTCCTGTTAAGGAATGTGCTATAGCACATAATATTAAGGTTAGTCAGCCAGAACGAATTAGGGGTAATGAAGAATTCATTAATGAATTAAGAGAAATTAATCCTGATGCTATTATTGTAATAGCATTTGGTCAGATTCTTCCAAAGGAAGTAATTGAAATGCCAAAGTATGGATGTATTAATATTCATGCATCAATCCTACCAAAGTACAGAGGAGCTGCTCCTATACAGTGGGCAGTTATTGATGGACTTAAGGAAACAGGTGTTACAATTATGGCCATGGATGAAGGACTTGATACAGGTGATATATTAGAAGTTGGAAAACTTGAACTTGATAAGGAAGAAACAGGTGGAAGCCTTTTTGATAAGTTATCATTTATGGGCGGACCACTTTTACTTGAAACATTGGACAAGTTTGAAGCAGGTACTATTGAGAGAGTAAAGCAAAATGATGAAGAAAGTACATATGCTAAGAAGTTATCAAAACAGACTGGTGAGATAGATTTTAATATGAGCGCTGTTGAGATAGAAAGACTTGTAAGAGGATTAAACCCTTGGCCAAGTGCTTATACTCATATGAATGGGAAAATGTTAAAAATCTGGAAATCAGAAGTTGTTGAATCAATAGATGATATTAATGGTTTTGTTAAAAAAGAAGGATTTAACAATGAACCATCTGAAGTTGCAGGTAAAACAAAGAATGCATTATATGTAAAATGCAAGGATAATTACTTAGCAATTTATGAACTTCAGTTAGAAGGTAAAAAACGTATGGATACAACGAGTTTCTTATTAGGATATAATTTAGAAGATATACCTAATAAGCTTTCGTAAAACGAAAGGAGATAGATATGAATTTATTAGCAATTGCGAATTTTTTAGCATATCATTATGGCAGTTATAGCAGAGGAATGAGAGGATATTATCATTTCGACTGGACTTATATTTTAGTATTGATTGGATTTGTTTTTTCAACCATTTGTTCATCGAAGGTAAGTTCTACATATAGAAAGTATGATAAAGTTAGAACTAATAGTAATAAAACAGGTGCACAGGTTGCTGAAGAAATATTAAGAGCTAATGGAATATATGACGTTCAGGTAAATCATATTCCTGGTAATTTAACAGATCATTATAATCCACAGACAAATGTTGTAAATCTTTCGGATTCAACATATGCAAGCACATCAGTTGCAGCAGCTGGGGTTGCTGCTCATGAAATTGGTCATGTTATTCAGCATCATACTGGTTATGTTCCAATTAAGATTAGAAATACAATCGTACCTTTAGCAAATATCGGTACATATGCATCATATATATTTATTATACTTGGTTTATTATTTAGAGGTAATTCAAGTCAGTTATTCTTAAATATTGGTATATATGCATTTCTTGGAGTTGTATTATTTCAGTTAGTTACACTTCCTGTAGAAATAGATGCTTCAAGCAGAGCTCTAAGAACACTTAGAGATAGAGGTATTCTTGGTGAGGTGGAAACAAAACAGGCTAGAAAAGTGCTTACTGCAGCTGCAATGACATATGTTGCAGCATTAGCTACAGCGCTTTTGCAGTTCATTAGATTATTATTATTGTTTAGTAATAGGAGAGATTAGTGACAGCACGAGTTAATGTTAGAAACATAGCAGTGAATGCTTTGGTGTCTATTTTAGAAGACGAAGAAAAAAGTCATATAGTAGAAAGAAACTACATGGATAAAAATGAATTATCAGATGTTGATAGATCATTTTTTCTAAGACTTGTTGAAGGAACTGTTGAAAGAAAGATAACTTTGGATTATGTTATTTCTCTTTATTCAAAGACAAGTATAAATAAGATGAAGAAAGTTATAAGAAATGTTCTTAGAATGAGTATTTATCAGATTTTATACATGGAACAGGTTCCGGATAGAAGTGCTGTTGATGAGGCGGTAAAGATTTGTAAAAAGAGATCATTTGCTCCTCTATCTGGTTTCGTTAATGGAGTTTTAAGAAATATAGTTAGAGAAAAGGAAGACGTTCTTAAAAAGATTAATGAAGCCGATGATTCTATCAAATATTCAATTCCTGAAGAAGTATTAGAATTATATGGTGATAAAAAAGATAAAGTGTTAAGCTCTTTATTTAATGAAAGACATATTAATGCAAGACTTAATTTATCAAAACACAGCAAGGCAGAAATAATAGCAATGCTTGTAGCAAGTGGAGTTAAGGTTTATGATAATCCATATGTTGACAGCGCTGTGTATATTGAGAAATTTGGTGATATAACAAAGAATCCTGTATATGCCATGGGACTTATAACAATAATGGATACAGCTTCTATGATTCCAGGACTTGTAAGTGGAGTTGAAAATGGTGACATTGTTGTTGATGTGTGTAGTGCTCCAGGTGGAAAGGCTATACATATCGCTGAAATGCTTAATGGTACAGGTACAGTATTTGCTAGGGATTTAACTGAAGGTAAAGTTAGCTTGATTAATGAGAATATTAAAAGAACTGGTGTTAAAAATGTACAATCAAAAGTTTTTGATGCTAGAAATACAGATAAATCATTAATTGGAAAAGCTGATGTTTTAATATGTGATGTTCCATGTTCTGGACTTGGCGTTATAAATAATAAATCAGACATTAAGTATAGAATTAAAAAGGAAGATGTATTAGAACTTTCTAAATTACAAAAAGAAATTGTTGATAGTAGTATTCCATATGTTAAAAAAGGCGGTACGTTGGTATATAGTACATGTACACTTACTGAAGAAGAAAACATGGGAATGGTAAAATATATATTGGATAATTATGATTTTAAGTTATCAAGTTTAAATCCGTATTTAAGTGAGAATATGAAAAATGAAAATACGGATAAAGGTTATTTGGAAATTATACCAGGTGAGTTTGACATGGATGGTTTCTTTATAGCTAGATTTATTAGAGGATAAGAGAGATATTATGAGTGAGTCTATTAATAAGGTTGATATTTTATCAATGACTTATGGTGAACTTGAAGAATATTTTTTGAATATAAATGAAAAGTCATTTAGAGCAAAGCAGACTTTTAAATGGCTACATTCAGACAGAGTAAAAACTTATGATGAAATGAGCAATCTTTCTAAAAATCTAAGGGAGATTCTTAAAGAGAATACATATATAAATAACATTGAGGCCATTGATGTTTTAACATCTAAGGAAGATGGAACTAAAAAGTTTTTATTTGAACTTATGGATGGAAATGTTATTGAAAGTGTATTCATGAGATATCATCATGGTAATAGCGTATGCATATCTACTCAGGTTGGCTGTGCGATGGGATGTAAGTTTTGTGCATCAACACTTGATGGCCTTACAAGAAACTTAACTGCGTCTGAAATGTTATCACAGATATATGAGATTACTAGAATTACAGGTGAGCGAATTTCAAACATTGTATTAATGGGAAGTGGTGAACCACTTCATAATTATGATAATGTTTTAAAATTCATAGAATTAATTACAGATGAAAATGGGTATAATCTAAGTGGTAGAAATATTACATTATCCACATGCGGAATTGTACCTAATATATATAAACTTGCAGATTGTAAGCTGCAAATCACATTAGCTATTTCGCTTCATTCAACAACGGATGAAAGAAGAAAGACGCTTATGCCAATAGCTAATAAATATTCTATTGATGAAATATTAAAGGCGACAGATTACTTCTTTGAACAGACAGGACGAAGAATTTCATTTGAATATTGCTTAGTAGCAAATGAAAATGATACAATGGAAGATGCGAATCGTTTATCAAAACTTTTAAATGGACGAAATGCACATGTTAATCTTATTCCAGTTAATCCTATTAAGGAAAGAGATTTCAAGAGCACAAATATGGAGTTTGTACATAAGTTTAAAAATGTTCTTGAAAAAAATGGAATAAATGTTACTATAAGAAGGGAAATGGGCAGGGATATAAATGGTGCCTGTGGACAGCTTAGAAAGAGTTATATTGACAGTAAAGGAGGGAAAAACAGATGATATCATATGGTAGAACTGACGTCGGTTCTAAAAGACAAATGAATCAGGACTATGTATATTATAGTGATAAGCCTGTTGGAAACCTCCCTAATTTATATATTGTTGCAGATGGTATGGGTGGACATAAAGCAGGTGATGTTGCTTCTAGATATACAGTAACTCAGTTTGTTAGCCACATAAAAGAGAATAATGGAAGAAATCCCATTTCTATTATTGATGATGCCATACTTAAAGCGAACGAAGAGCTTATAGAACTTGCTAACACTAATGAAGATTTTGATGGTATGGGTACAACATTGGTTGTATGTTCATATATAGATAAATCATTATTTATAGCAAATATTGGTGATAGCAGATTGTATTTGATTAATAAGGAAAAAATCAAACAGATAACAAGAGACCACTCCTATGTTGAAGAGATGGTTAGTAATGGAGAGATTTCAAGAAGTAATGCAAGACTTCATGAAAAGAAGAATATAATTACAAGAGCTGTTGGTGCATCGATGGATGTTATATCTGATATCTTTGAGATATCCTACCATCATGGAGATATAATACTGATGTGCACTGATGGACTTTCAAATATGGTTGATGATGAAACAATAAAGGATATTGTTCTTAACCATCAGGACTTAGAATTAGCAACTAAAAAGCTTGTAGACGAGGCCAATAAAAATGGCGGAAAGGACAATATTTCGGTATTAATTGTAAGACCGGAATAAAGGGATTAAGATATGTTAAAAAGCGGAACATTTATTAGTGATCGCTATGAAATTTTAGAAAGAGTTGGATCTGGTGGTATGGCGGATGTATATAAAGCTAAATGCCATAAGCTTAATAGATTCGTTGCCATTAAGGTTTTAAAACAAGATTATAGTGAGGATAAGAGTTTTGTTGCAAAGTTCAAAAATGAAGCACAGTCAGCAGCAGGACTATCCCATCCTAATATTGTTAATGTTTACGATGTAGGTGAAGATAATGGTCTTTATTATATCGTAATGGAATTAATAGAAGGAATTACTCTTAAGCAGTACATTGAAAGAAAGGGTAGACTTACAATAAAGGAAAGTGTAAGTATCGCCATTCAGGTTGCACAGGGTATAGAAGCAGCTCACAATAATCATATTATTCATAGAGATATTAAACCGCAGAATATTATTATTTCAAAAGAAGGTAAGGTTAAGGTTACAGACTTTGGTATCGCTAGAGCCACAACAGCTAACACAAATACTATTAATTCAAATGCTGTTGGTTCAGTTCATTATATTTCTCCTGAACAGGCTAGAGGTGGATATATTGACGAAAAGAGTGATATTTATTCACTTGGTATAACACTTTTTGAAATGCTTGCAGGAAGAGTTCCATTTGAAGGGGATAGTACTGTAACTATAGCACTTCAGCATATTCAAAATGATATTCCAAATCTTAAGGCATTGGTTCCGGATATTCCAATTAGTGTTGAAAAGATTGTATATAAATGTACACAGAAGAAGGCAGATAGAAGATATTTAAAGATAAATTCTTTAATTGCAGATTTAAAGAGATCATTAGTTACGCCTGACGAAGATTTTGTTGTTTTATCAACAGTAGGAAATGATGGTACAACGATTGTTATTTCAGATGATGAAATTTCAACAATTAAAAAAGCATCGGCACTTACAGATGATGACATTGATACAATCCAGAGTGGTGATACTAATGATGAACTTAGTAAGACTCAGATTTTAGAAAATGAAAATGATGATATAGATGCAGTTAATCCAAAGTTTGATAAGATAATTGCAGTTGGAAGTATTGCAGTAGGTATAATTATTCTTATATTCCTTATTGTTTTAGTTTCAAAGATAATGAAGAATTTTGGTATTAATACATCTATGAATAATAGTGTAACAGTTAAGACAGAAGAAACTTTAGATGATATGCATACATATGTACCTAATGTAATTGGTCTGACTGAAAATGAAGCCATGGAAAAACTTAATGAAAACGGCTTAGGTGTTGCATATGAATATGATTTCGATGAAACCATTGAAAAAGGTTTAGTATGTAAGCAGTCTGAACTTGCTGATACAGTAGTTGAAAAGCACATACAGGTAGTTATTACATTAAGTAAAGGTCCTGAAGTGCATGATATGATTGATGTTGTTGGACAGGATCTTACTACTGCAATGCAGAAACTTGAAGCATTAGAATTAAATGTTACGGTTGAATATGATTTTAGTCCATCAGAAGTTAATAAAGTAATCGCTCAGAGTAAGTCAACAAGAGTAGATGTTAGAAAGGGTGATGAAGTAACTATTACATGTAGTAGAGGACCTGAATATAAGGCTACTACAACAGTACCAAGCTTAGTTGGTGCAAAACAGAAAGATGTGTCTGGAAAACTTTCAGGTGCAGGTTTAAAACTTGGTAAAGTAATTGAAGTTTATAGTGATACTGTTAAAAAGGACAGAGTAATTGCTCAGTTAGCTAAGTCTGGTAGTCAGCAGCCACTTGGATCTTCAGTTGATATTGTTGTTAGTTTAGGTAAGAAGGAAATTCCTACTGAAACTGAAACACAGGAACAGACTGAAACACAGCAGGAATCACAGTCAGATCAGAACTGGGGTGAACAGCCATCAGATCAGAATTGGGGCGAGCAACCATCAGATCAGAACTGGGGTGAACAGACTACACCACCAAATCAGGGTGAACAGCCATCTGACCCAAATCAACAGGATCAGCAGAATCAGCAGAATCAGCAGAACCAGCAAAACCAAGGATGGCCACAGGGTAATTGGCCACAACAGGGGAACTGGCCACATTAAAGGAATGTAATGCAAGGTAAAATAGTAAAAGGTATAGCAGGTTTTTATTACGTTAATACAAAAGAAGATAAACTTTATGAATGTAAAGCTAAAGGTGTGTTTAGAAATAAATCACAAAAGCCTTTGGTTGGGGATAATGTCTGTATTGATATTATTGATGAGGAAGAATTAAAAGGTAATATTACAAAGCTTCTTCCAAGAAAGAATGAGTTAATAAGACCTGCTGTAGCAAATGTTGATTTAGCTTTGGTTGTTTTTGCTATATCTAATCCAAAACCAAATTTAAACTTACTTGATAAGTTCTTGGTCATGATGGAGTATATGGATGTTAAGACTATTATATGTTTTAATAAGGTTGATGAAACAACTAAAAGCGATATAGAAGATTATAAAAAAATATATGAACCAGCTGGTTATAAGGTATTATTTACAAGTACTTATAATGGTGAAGGAATAGATGAACTTAAGAGTATTATTAAGGGTAAGACCATAGTATTTGCAGGACCATCAGGTGTTGGTAAGTCATCAATACTTAATAGTATTATGGATGATGAACTTATGGATACTGGTGAGATTAGTAAAAAGATTGGTAGAGGTAAGCATACTACAAGACACTCTGAAATTTTTAGACTTGGTCATGATACTTATATATTTGATACTCCAGGATTTAGTACCATTTTTGTTCCACAGATAGATGAGAATAATTTAAGGTTTTATTATCCGGAATTTGCTCCTTATGAGAATCAGTGTAAGTATAATGGTTGTGTTCATGTAAATGAACCAGGATGCGCACTTAAAGAAGCTATAGAAAGTGGTGAAGTATCCAAGGTTAGATATGAAAATTATAAAGAGATTTTTGAGGAATTGAAGAATAATAAGAAGTATTAATGTTTTGTATTGGTTTACAAAAATTATGGGGAATTTTTTAGTGTGAGGAAATAAAAATGAATATTTTAGCACCTTCGATATTATCGGCGGATTTTACAAAACTTGGTGAAGAAATTAAGAGTGTTGTAGAAGGCGGAGCAGAGTATATTCATATTGATGTTATGGATGGTATGTTTGTACCTTCGATATCTTATGGTATGCCTGTCATTAAATCAATACGAAAAGTAACAGATAAGGTTTTTGATGTTCATCTTATGGTTACTGAACCTATTAGATATATTGAAGATTTTAAGAATAGTGGAGCTGATCTTATTACTGTTCATATTGAAGCATGTAAAGACTTAAAGGCTACCATTGAAAAAATAAAAAGTCTTGGAATGAAAGCTTCTGTTGCACTTAAACCAAATACACCGATAGAAAGCGTATTTGAATATGTTCCTATGATTGACATGGTTCTTTGTATGTCAGTAGAGCCGGGCTTTGGTGGTCAGAAGTATATTGATAGTGTTACAGATAAGATAAAAACATTAAAGAAATACATAGATGATAATGGATATAAATGCGACATTGAAGTTGATGGCGGCATTAACTTTGACAACTTGGAGATGGTTCTTGAAGCTGGTATCAATGTAGTTGTTGCAGGATCAACAGTATATTCTGGAGATGTAGTAGCAAATACTAAGAAAATGTGTGAAATCATGCATATTAATTAGTTTAATTAATTTTTTGACATGAATGGAGGTAATATGGATCGAAATGATAATTTATTTGGATTATATGGGTTAATTCAAATGATTCTTGGATTCGCCACATTTGCTATTGTGGTATCAGATATGTTTGGATATAAGCTTCCAAAAAATGCAAAATATGTTGTTATTCCAGTTTACATTATTTTGTTTATTGTATATCTTGTTTTATTAGTAAAATTAAAGAATGCAGGGTATTTTAAAGTTTCTGAGGAAAAGAAGGAAAGCATTAAAGAAAAAGTTAAGGGAAAGAAATAATATATTAGTATATTATTTGATATTAGTATAAATAATAAAAAAGTTGATGGATTCAGGCATAATGAAACGTCGACTTTTTATTATGTAAAAAGAGCGGTAAAGAACAAGGGTATAATTATAAGGTTTTGGCAGGTTTTAAAATTGAAAATGGAGTGTATAGGAAATGAAAAAAGATAAGCTTAAACCAATGTTGTTTAGTGTAATGAAAACCTATGATGGAAAGAAATTTGTAACGGATGTTATTTCCGGTATAATTGTAGCCATTATAGCATTACCTTTATCAATTGCACTTGCACTTGCTTCAGGTGTAGGACCTGAAGAAGGTATTTATACTGCAATTATCGCTGGATTTATTATTTCGTTTTTAGGCGGAAGCCGAGTACAGATTGCTGGACCTACAGCAGCATTTGCTACAATTGTGGCAGGTATTGTTGCTAAAAATGGTATGGGTGGACTTGCACTTGCAACTGTACTAGCTGGTATTTTACTTATGGTTATGGGACTTTTAAGACTTGGTTCTTTAATTAAATTTATCCCATATACAATAACCACTGGATTTACGGCAGGTATTGCTGTAACCATATTAGTTGGACAAATCAAGGATTTTCTAGGATTAAAATATCCTAAAGGAACAGTTACAATTGAAACGATGGAAAAAGTTGAGGCAATTGTAAAGAATATAAAAACAATAAATTATGAAGCTTTAATTGTGGGAGCTGTATGTTTAGTAGTACTAATTATATGGCCATATATTTCTGAGAAAATCCCTGGTTCACTTATTGCTGTGTTTGTTGGAATTGCAATGGTAAAGGGATTAAATATGCATGTTAATACAATTGGTGATTTGTATAAAATTTCTAATAAATTACCATCATTTAAGATGCCTACTATGTCAATTTATGCTGTTAAGAATGTAGCATCTGATGCAGTGACAATTGCTATTTTAGCGGCTATTGAATCACTTTTATCATGCGTAGTTGCCGATGGTATGATTAACTCACATCATCGTTCAAATATGGAACTTATAGCTCAGGGTGCAGGTAACATAGGTTCAGCACTTTTCGGTGGTATTCCGGCAACGGGTGCCATTGCAAGAACTGCAGCGAACATTAAAAATGGTGGTAGAACACCTATAGCAGGTATGGTTCATTCAATAGTGCTTGTGCTTGTACTTATTATTTTAATGCCATATGCGGCACTTATTCCAATGCCTACTATTGCAGCAATTCTTTTCATGGTTGCTTATAATATGTGTCAGTGGAGAACTTTTGTACATCTTTGTAAGACAGCGCCAGTAAGTGATGTTATAGTACTTGTTGTAACATTTATTCTTACAGTGGTATTTGACCTTGTAGTTGCTATTGAAGTTGGTATGATTATGGCTTGCGTACTCTTTATGAAGAGAATGAGTGACGAGTCAGTTGTATCAGGTTGGAAGTATTATGATCCTGAAGAAGATCCAGATGGTATTGATCTAAAGGAACTTCCAAAGCATGTTCGTGTATATGAGATTTCAGGACCTATGTTTTTTGGTGATGCTGATAGACTTGCAGAAGTTCATTTTAAGGATTTTACAGAAGTTATTATCTTTAGAATGAGAGGTGTGCCAGCGTTAGATGCATCAGCTATGCATGCCATGGAAGGTCTTTTTGAGAGATGTAAGGAAGCAAACATTCAGATGGTATTTTCTCATGTAAATGAGCAGCCTATGAAGACTATGGAAAGATGCGGATTTGTTGATAAGGTTGGAAAAGAAAACTTTAAGCCACATATTGATGATGCCATAGCGTGGGCTAGTAGTATTAGAAAAAAATAATATAGAATAGTAAAGTCTTCTATGATAATATATTTTATTATAGAAGACTTTTTTCTTTGGAGGATTAGCACATATGAATATTTTAGTTATTGGTGGAACAAGGTTTTTTGGAATTCCAATGGTGGATGATTTATTAAAGAAAGGCCATGAAGTTACAATTGCAACAAGAGGAATGGCAAAAGATAAATATGGTGATAAAGTTAATAGAATTATATTTGATAGATGTAATGCAGATAGTATCAAAACGCAACTAAGTAATAAGCATTTTGATGTGGTTATTGATAAAATTGCATATTGTTCAAATGATGTTAAAAATCTATTGGATGTTATTGATTGCGATAAATATATTTATATGTCTACTACAGCAGTATATGATCCGAAACATATTGATACTTCAGAAACAGATTTTAATGCAGCAGAAGGTGAGCTTATATGGTGTGATAGAGGAGATTATCCATATGATGTAATTAAAAGACATGCTGAATATGCACTATGGCAAAAGTATTCAGATAAAAAGTTTATTGCTGTTAGATATCCCTTTGTTATAGGTAAAGACGATTATACAAATCGAATCCGTTTTTATGTTGAACATGTGATGGAAGAGAAACCTATGAATATTGATAATGTAGATTATCAGATGGGATATATAAGATCTGATGAAGCAGGTGATTTTATATCGTTCTTGGTTGATAAGGAATTTGAAGGTGCGATTAATGGTGCTTCAAATGGAACTATTTCACTTAGAGAGATTATAAACTATGTTGAAGATAAAACTGGTAAGAAAGCAGTAATGGATAAAAATGGTGATGATGCTCCATATAATGGAGAAGTTGAATATAGTATTAATACAAAACTAGCCCAAAGTCTTGGATTTAAGTTTAATAATTTAAATGATTATATCTATGATTTGATAGATTATTATATTGACGAAATAAATAGAAGTTGGTAAATTATCGGGAGATTAAATAATGAATAAAGATAGTATTAATGCTAATTTAATAGCTAATAAAGAATGGAATAAAACATATGATAATCTTTGGGATAAAGAGATTAAGTATGATGATTGGTTAGATTCATTTAAGGAATACATAGAGAATACTAATAAACCCATAATTGATTTAGGATGTGGTTTTGGAAATGATACTTTATATTTAAGAAAGATGGGTAAGGAAGTAATACCTTGTGATTATTCAGAAATTGCAATTAAGAATGTTAAAGAGAACTTTCCTGATATTAAAAGAGTTGAGTGTTTTGATATGACGAAAGGATTACCATTCACTGATAATTGTACAGATGTAGTAATTGCAGATTTAACATTACATTATTTCACTAAGGAAGATACCTTTATGATTTTAGATGAAATAAAGAGGGTGTTAAATAAAGGTGGTGTGTTGTTTTTAAGAGTTAATTCGGTGGAAGACGTAAATCACGGAGCAATGCAGGGGGAAGAAATTGAATATCACTTATTTAAAACAAGTGATGGTAGATATAAACGATTCTTTGATGAAGATGATATTGATTTCTTCTTCAAGGATTGGAAAAAATTATATGTAAATGAAGAAAGCATGAAACGCTACAAGGAAGAAAAGATTCTTTGGAAGTGTGCTTTTGTACAACTTTAAAAATACAATATTATCAGTTGGTAGAAGTTTAATGTTATCCAAATTTTATTTTCTATCTTGGACTCAGCTCTCGCACGGTGCGGGCTTCCCCTAGCCACACTAAGTTCGAAAGATATTGTTTTTTATATGATTTATTAATTTTATCCGTATAATACAAGTATTACATAGTAAAATCAGGAACAACTAGATTTGAATGCAAGCATTCATCTAGTCATTCCTGATTTTATTACATAACGCTTAACGTTATGCGAATAAAATTCATAAATCACAAACAACATCTTTCTCACTAAGTGTAGAGACCCGCAACGGTCCCAGATAGAATAATAAAATTTTCCTAACTCTTAAACTTCTACCAACTGATAATACACATTACATATTATTTAATCTTTACGTCAATTTTTGATTTTAAGTGTCTTCCTGAAATCATAAAATTATAAGTACCGTCTTCCTTGATGGTAAAATTGTCATGTTTTGAATTTTTGTAGTCTGCAAAGAAGATTGATTTCTTTTCTTCTGGACTAATGTCAATGTGTAAGAAACCTTTATCCATCTTTATATTAAAATCTATTATATCACCTTTTTTTAATTCGTATGTTTTACTAAGTGATTTATTTAATGTATCTGCATCAACAGTGTATACACCATCAGTATCTTTAATTTCATAAGTTGATTTATGTGAGTGATAATAAATCAAACCAGTTGATACGAATCCAAGAATAATTAAACCATATAATACTATATATTTAGCTAAATAAGCTTTGCTATCGGAGTGTACATTTTTTTCGTGTTTGTGCCACTGGAAAATAAAAAGTGAAAACATAACTAAGTAAATGACATTTAACACAGTAAATATATTAGCGAATATATTATCCATTTTAATACTTGTTGTACTAACGCCGAAAGATGTTCTTAGAAGCTGTGGAAATAAAATACAGAAGTATATTATAAGTAATGGAATAACTCGTCCTGTATATACTCTTTTTTGTAAATCAAATTTTGATTCAGCATCATTAAATATATCTTCTTCATCAGCTTTTCCAGTCTTACGAAAATAACTATATCCAACAAAGTCAGTTATATGTTCCCAACCACAGTCTGAAAACATCTGAAAGTAGTCGTTTTTGTTCTTTAAGCCTTCTTGATTGTAATCTAATTTATAAGAAACTTCCTCTGGATTACAACGGCTAAAGTGATAAAATCCGAGTAAATGTACACTTTCAAACTTCCAACCTTTAGCATGCATTTTGCTTAAGAAACGTTCTTCTTGTTCTTGCTGTACGATTGTAAAATATTTAAAAACTGTTTTTGTATTTCCCATCTATTTCATCTCCTTCATGTTCTTATATAATCTTTCGATTCTTTTCATTTCAAGATCTAAAACTTCTTGTCCTAATTCGGTAATGGAGTAGAGTTTTCGCTTTTCTTCTTCACGTACAAATTTAATAATCTTATCTTTCTTCATTTTAGAAAGACTTCCGTACATGGTACCTGGAGCAAGAACTATTTCTCCATTTGTCATTTCTTTTACAGCCTGAACAACTCCGTACCCATGATTTGGAGTTCGTAAACATAGTAGAATGTAAAACGAAGTCTCCGTCATTGGTACATAAACTTTTTTGATATGAGCATCCATAATTTTTCACCTCTTTATAAATTTTTTCAATATTTTTAAAGTATACTTTATGTTTCGCAGCAAATGCATATGAATTCGCCATGTTGTATCGAACTTTGATATATCACAGTAAGATGTATCGCACTTCGATATAATCATAATATCGCACTGCGATATATATGTCAATACTAAAAATAAATTTTTTTTAATATGTTTTTGTATGCGAATATCATAATATATTGTATAATAAGACAAATGGGAAAATTACTCATTGAAAAATTATGTATTGATTTGTTTTGTTTAAAAAATTGAGGAAAACATACGATATGGAGGTAATGTTTATGAATGAAACAATTAAGGTTTTGGAAAGCAGAAGAAGTTGTAGAAATTTCAAATCAGACATGATTAAAGATGAGGAATTAAAAACAATTCTTGAGGCTGGAACATACGCTGCAACAGGTATGGGAAAACAGAGTCCTATAATTATTGCAGTTACAGACAAGAAACTTCGTGATGAAATATCAGAAGAAAACAGAAAAATCGGAGGATGGGGAGAAGACTTTGATCCATTCTATGGTGCACCTGTTATCTTGATTGTATTAGCTGATAAGGAAGTTTCAACTCATGTTTATGATGGCTCACTTGTTATGGGTAATCTTATGAATGCAGCTGAAAGCCTTGGAATTGCAAGTATTTGGATTCACAGAGCAAGAGAAGAATTTGAATCAGAGTTCGGAAAGAACCTTCTTAAAAAACTCGGTATTGAAGGCGATTATGAAGGCATAGGGCACTGTGCTTTAGGATATGCGGCAGAACCTTTAAAAGCACCAGTAGCTAGAAAAGATAATTATATATATTATGTATAAATCGCACGGTAGAGAGAATTAGGAGGTTATTATAGTATGAAAAATTATGATATTGTTAATGGACCTAAGAATGTATCTGCTATTGTACAGGGATGTATGAGAATGCCATCTCTTTCAAAGGAAGATGCAGCGAAGGTTATTAGAACAGCATATGATTGTGGTATTAATTTCTATGATCATGCAACTTGTTATGGTATGGGGGATGCTGAAGTAAGATTCGCAGAAGCCTTTCCATTAACAGGTCTTAAGAGAGAAGATATTTATATTCAGAGTAAGTGCGGTATTTGCCCTGAAAGAAGTGAATTTGATTGGACAAAGGAAAACATCATTTCAAGTGTTGATGGAATTCTTGATCGATTAAAGGTAGATTTCCTTGATACATTATTACTTCATAGACCGGATGTTTTATTTGATCCTGAAGAAGTTGCAGAAGCATTTGCTGAACTTGAAAAGAATGGTAAGGTAAAATATTTTGGTGTAAGTAATCTTGTACCAATGCAAATTGAATTATTAAAGAAGTATGTTAAGCAGGATTTGATTATTAATCAGGTACAGTTATCACTTGAGCAATCACAGCTTATTGATCAGGCTCTTTATATGAATAATAAAACAACTGATATGTCAGTTAATAGAGATGGTAATGCACTTGATTATTGCAGGCTTAATGATATTACTATTCAAGCATGGTCACCACTTCAGGTTGGTATGTTTGGTGGTACATTTATTGATAATCCTGACTTCCCAGAACTTAATAAAGTTTTAGGTGAATTAGCAGAACGTGAAGGCGTATCAAAGGCTGCAATTGCAATAGCATGGATACTTAGACATCCTGCAAAAATGCAGGCTATTATTGGAACTATGAATCCAGAGCATATTAAGGATATATGTGCAGCTACAGATGTTAAATTATCACATAATGACTGGTATAAATTATACTTATCAGCAGGTAAGTTTTTACCATAAAGTTTAAAAAAGAGGTAATAAATGAATCAAAATGTTATGATTACAGGAGCCGGTAAAAAGGTTGGTCTTGGTTTTAATCTTGTATTAAGATATCTTGAAGCTGGCAATAAAGTTGTAGCAACCGTAAGAAAAGAATCACCTGAACTTGAAGAACTAAAAAAAGAATATGGTGATAATTTAATTATTCTTATGATGGATATAGGCAATACGGAATCAGTTGAAAATGCAGCCAGAGAGTTGTCAGAGAAAGTTGATCATCTTGATCTTTTAATTAATAATGCTGTTACAGTTTCACCTGATTGTGACAAGGGATTCTTTGATGCAAATCTTGATTACATTGCAAAAACTGTTGATGTTGCTGCAGTAGGACCAATGCGAGTTATAAAAGCATTTTATGGTCTTTTGAAAAAGAGTGAAATGACTTCACTTATTATGAATATTTCTTCTGAAGCAGGAAGTATTTCAAAGTGTTACAGGACTAACATGATAGATTATGGAATGGCTAAGGCCGCGCTTAATATGGCTACCATGAATCTTGTAAATACATTTAAGGACGATAAAAAGATTAATATCTTTTGTGTTCATCCAGGTTGGATTAGAACGGACGGAAGAGAAGATAATCCAGCACCACTTTCTTCGTATGAAGCAGCACAGATTCTTTTAGAACTTTTTGAAAAACGAAGAAATGATTTTGATGGACATAGATTTATAACAAATGAGGATGTTGATTATCCATTCTAAATAACTAGTAATAGAGGTGTAAAATGATACAGGATATATTCCCAAGTAACTTAAATATAGAATATAAGACTATAGAAGCAAAAGATGATGATTACGTACTTGTTTTTGATGAAAAAGGTAGATTATATGTAGGTGGAGATAGTAGTAAAGTGATACTAACTACTAAAAAGGAAGTAAAATCTAATAATATAATTTATCTTTTTAGTATTGATGATGAAAAATATTTTTTATGTAATGAGTATGTTGAAATTAGTAAAGAAGGTTTTTCTTATTATACTATTAGAGAACTTAGGGATAAATATTCTGGTAAGGACATAATGGCAATGTTTACAGCATACCACTTGTGGAAGTGGTATGCTGATAATGTGTATTGTGGAAAGTGTGCAGGAAAACTTGAGATAGATAATAAGGAAAGAGCTCTTAGATGTAGTTGTGGAAATGTTATATATCCAAGAATTAATCCAGCGGTTATTGTTGGTGTTTTAAAAGGAGATTCAATTCTTATAACAAGATATAATAGAGGATATGCACATAATGCATTAGTCGCAGGATTTGCTGAGATTGGTGAAACGCTTGAAGAAACAGTTAAGCGTGAAGTGATGGAAGAAACCGGCGTTAAGGTTAAAAATATAAGATATTATAAATCTCAGCCTTGGGGTATGGCACAGGATATTCTTGTTGGCTTTTATTGTGAAGTTGATGGTGACAGTGAAATAAATATGGATAAGGATGAGTTAAAATATGCAGAGTGGGTTAAGCGTAAAGATATTGTTTTACAACCAAATAATTTAAGCTTAACTAACGAAATGATGAAGATGTTTAAAGAAAGTAAAATATAATTGCAGACTTAGATTAGGAGGGCTTTTACATGCATTACAGAAATTTTAAAACAGTAGTTTATTTACCAGCGTGGATTGCTAAGAACATGACTAGTGAAAAACTTGCAAGTGATTATGAGTTTTTAGAAAAATACATTGGACTTGATAAGATATATTTAGAGACTCATAGAGAAGATATAGACATAGACAAAGAACAGATATTAATGATTAAGAATTTTCTTGAAAGTAAAGGCGTGGAGGTATCCGGTGGTATTACAACTGTAACACCTGATTTTGAAGGCGCGGGGGGTGGTAAGAGGAGATTATTTAATACCATGTGTTATACAGATCCAGCAATGAGAGAAAAGGTTAAGGAAATTTCAGAATATACAGCTAGTCTTTTTGATGAAGTTATTTTGGATGATTTTTATTTTACAAATTGTTCTTGTGAAAGCTGTATTAAGGCAAAAGGAGACAGAGACTGGGTTACTTTTAGAAAGGAACTTATGATTGATGTTTCAAAGAACTTAATTGTAGATCCTGCAAAAAAAGTTAATCCAAAAGTTAAAATGGTAGTAAAATACCCTAACTGGAGGGAGTCTTATCATTTTACAGGATATCTTCCAAAAGAAGAACAGGATATATTTGATGCAACATATATTGGAACAGAAACAAGAAGTCCTAAATATGCCGATCAGCATTTGCCAGAGTACCTAAGTTATTCACTTGTAAGATATATGGAGAATGCTTGGCCTGATAGAAACGGTGGAGGCTGGTTTGATATTTTTCAATGTTGGTCTTCAGATAGATATCTAGAACAGGGGTATCTTACAGCATTTGCTAAGGCTAAGGAACTTATGCATTTTGAATGGAGTAATTTGATTGATAATCGCTTCGTTGGAGGTATGGGAATACAGCTTAAAAAGATTGATGATATGCTTGATAATGTTGGAAATCCAACAGGTGTGGCTACATATATTCCATATGAATCTAGTGGTGAAAATCATCTTGAAATGAGATTTGGAATGATTGGTATTCCGATTGAAGCAACTCCAAATTTCCCATCTGATAAAAAGAACATTTTACTTACGGAAAGTTCAGCTTGCGATAAAGATGTTGTTGAAAAACTAAGTGAGTATGTTAAGAATGGTGGGGAAGCTGTTATTACAACTGGTTTCTTGAAAGAACGTGGAGATGAATTAAGAGCGGCTGGCCTTACAGAAGCTATAGTTACAGATAGAAAGATAAATGTAACGAGATATCAGATGACTGGGGATTGGGCAGGATATATAGATGATGTGAAACCAATTATATTCCCAGAAATAGTACATGGAAATAATGAGTCGTGGTCACTTCTTAATGGTGGCGATGGTGATTATCATACATCACTTGTACTTATGAGTACATATGGAAAGGGAAGAATATTTATAGTTTCTATTCCTGATAATCAGGCTGATATTTATAGAATTCCTAGACTAGCAAATGACGTGTTAAAAAGAATAGTTCGTACTAATACATATGCATCTGGTAAGGATTTTTCAATGTTTACATATGATGATGGTAGTATGATTTTTTATCGATATGTAAAGGAAGATGTTAGACCTGCTCACATAAAAGTATATAATGAGGGTGATGTTAGCATATTTAAAGATGAAACTAACGATAGAGAATACAAAGTAGAAAGTTGTGAAGTTTGGGAAGATTTTGAAAAACATGAATATAAATATGTGGACATAATCTTATTCCCAGGAGAATTCATAAAAGCTAGATGGAAATAAGATGGTTTAATTGGCATATAATTTTATATTATATGCCAGTTAAAATTTTAGGAGATATAAATGAATGGATTAAAATTTTTACTAATATATATTATAATAATGAATGTGGTTGGCTTTTTTATTATGGGTATTGATAAGAGAAAGGCCAAAAAGCATGCTTGGAGGATTCCTGAAAAGACTTTATTTTTAGTTAGTCTAATAGGTGGAAGCATTGGGACACTTTTAGGGATGTATGTGTTTAGACATAAAACAAAGCATTGGTACTTTGTAATAGGTATGCCACTTATTCTTATTGTACATATTATTTTGGCAGTTATATTTATATAGGAGATGGGTAAATGAAACAACCAAAAATGATCATTTTTGATTATGGACAGACATTAGTTGATGAGGAAATTTTTGATGGAGTAAAGGGGACTGAAGCAGTTCTTAAACACGCTGTCAAGAATAAATATAATCTTTCTGCAGAACAAGTTCAGGAGGAAGCACAGAAGATAAATGCTGAAATAGGACGTTTTAATCCTAATATACATCCTAAAGATGCTGATTTAGAGGTTCATAATAGAGTTTTTTCAAAATATTTGTATGAATCACTAGGCATTGAATTAGATATAGATTTTGATATGATTGATAGAATTTTCTGGGATAATGCATCTCCAGGAAAGCCAACAGATGGGATAGAAGAGTTTTTAGATTATTTAAATGATGAAGGAATTCGAACCGGTGTGTTAAGTAATATTTCATATTCAGGAAAAGTTGTTGAAGAAAGAATTTGCAATTTAATTCCTGGTAATCATTTTGAATTTATTATTTCAACAAGTGAATATTTATTTAGGAAACCAAATAAAAGAATTTTTAATTTGGTAATGGAAAAGGCTGATTTAAAAGCTAGCGACATATGGTTCGCTGGTGATAATTTTGAATGTGATATTGAAGGTGCTAAAGAGGCTGGAATGACTCCTATATGGTATAGAGGAGCAAGTGATAAAAGTAAAGATCATGGGGACGTTTTAAAGATTAGCTCTTGGACGGATCTTAAAAATATAATTGAAGAAACAAAAAAATAATGGTTGAAAGAAAAGGAGAAAATATTTGATAGGAGAATTTGTAAAAGTTACGGTGGATAGACCACTTGGAAGTTACCATCCGGAATATAAGGATATGTATTATCCCATTAATTATGGATACATAGAGGGGATAATTGCACCTGATGGGGAAGAACAGGATGCTTATATTCTAGGAGTTGATGAGCCATTAAAAGTGTTTAAAGGAAAAATTATTGCTATTATTAGAAGAAGTGATGATGTGGAAGAAAAGTGGGTTGTTGCACCTGAGGGGGCAGAATATACTGCTGATGAGATTATGAAACAGGTAGAATTTACAGAAAAATTTTATGATTCAACAGTTATAATGTAAAAAAGGAGAGAAAAAAAAGAAATGAAGGAATATTTTGAAGAAAGGTTTGATGAGGAGAGAGCTTTATACGGAAGTAATAACATTCAGGTTATAAAGTGTTCTTTTGATGGACCGGCAGATGGTGAAAGTGCCATGAAGGAAAGCAATAACATATTTGTTAGTAATTCATATTTTAACTTAAGATATCCATTTTGGCATGATGAAAATGTAAAAATAATTGATTGTGAGATGACTGATAAATGTAGAGCTGCTTTATGGTATTCAAATAACATAGATATTGAAAATACAAAAATGCATGGCATAAAAGCACTTAGAGAGTCTGGTAATATTCAAATAAAAAATAGTGATATTGTATCACCAGAGTTTGGATGGTTTATTCATGATTTTATTATAAAGGATTCAAGGATAGATAGTGAATATTGTATGATGAAATCAAATAAACTTAGGTTTGAGAACATTAAGATGTCAGGAAAGTATTCATTTCAATATATTGAAGATTGTGTCTTTGAAAATTGTGACTTAGATACAAAGGATGCATTTTGGCATGCTAAGAATGTTTATGTGAAAGATTGTAAGGTGAAAGGTGAATATCTTGCCTGGTATTGCGAGAATGTTACATTTGAAAATTGTACAATAATAGGAACGCAGCCTTTATGTTATTGTAAGAATCTTAAACTTATTAATTGTAAAATGATAGATACTGATTTATCCTTTGAAAAATCAGAAGTTGAAGCAGATTTAATTGGTGAGATTATAAGTATTAAAAATCCTAAGAGTGGATACATAAAGGTTGATAGCGTTAATGATATTATAATGGATGATGAAAATGCTAAGGCTGAAATAATTATAAATAAAATATGATGAATATTAATAATACATTTAGATAGTATCAAATTGATACTATCTAAATGTATGTATATATAGGAGAAAGAGTTATGGGAATTACACATGTTGCAATGTATGTTAATAATCTTGAAGGCGCAAGAGAATTTTTCTTGAAGTATTTTGATTGTAAATCTAATGATGGATATCATAATAAAAAAACAGATTTTAGATCCTATTTTATTAGTTTTGATGATGATTCAAAACTTGAACTTATGAATAAACCAGGTATGGTTGATGATGATAAAAATATAAATCGCACTGGGTATATTCATATTGCAATATCTGTGGGTGATGAGAAAAATGTTGATAGTATAACTGAAAAATTCCGAAAAGATGGATACGAAGTTATTAGTGGACCAAGAACTACAGGTGATGGTTATTATGAAAGCTGTATTGTTGGATTTGAAGGAAATTTAATTGAAATAACTAAGTAGTATTTGTAAGGATGCAAATTATGAAATATGATTTTGATAGAATAATTGATAGGAAAAATACATATTCTGAAAAATGGAAAGTTAGAGCAAATGAACTTCCAATGTGGGCTGCAGACATGGATTTTGAAACTGCACCTGAGATTAAGGAAGCCATGATTAAAAGAGTTAATCATGGTATATTTGGTTATACTTACGTTCCTGATGAATGGTATGATGCATACATAAATTGGTGGGATAGAAGATACGAGTATATGATGGAAAAAGAATCTCTTATGTTTTGTACAAGTATTGTTCCGGCTATTACAAATATCATAAAGAAATTAACTAATGCTGGAGATGGAGTAATCATAATGACTCCGATATATAATGCATTTGCTACAAGTATAATTAGTAGTGGAAGAGTGGTTAAGGAATGCCCGCTAAAATATATTGAAGATCCTTTGTTTGCATTAGATTCACCGCATAGTGGAGCAAGCAATGGACATTATGAAGTGGATTGGGATTTATTTGAAAGTTTATGTAAGGATGAAAAAAATAATCTTTTGATTTTTTGTAATCCACAAAACCCAACGGGAACATTGTGGTGTAGAAAAGAATTAGAACGAATTGGCGAAATATGTAGTAAGTATGGCGTTGTTGTTATAAGTGATGAAATACATTGTGATTTAACTGTACCTTACGTTAATTATACACCATTTGCTCGAGTTAATGAGGTTAATAAGAATATAAGTATTATGTGTATTTCACCAACTAAAACTTTTAATCTTGCTGGTCTTTTTACGTCGGCAGTTTCGGTGGCTAATAAGAAACTAAGAGAAAAGGTTTTTGATGCATTATATTTAAGAGAAATTGGAATGCCAAATCCTATTTCCATAGAGGCTACAATCGCTGCATATAATTATGGTGAAGTCTGGCTCGATGAACTTAGAAAGTATATTTATAAAAATGTTGAGTACGTAAGGGATTATATATTGCAAAATTTTGATAATATAAAGGTTGTTCCAAGTGTTGCAACATATCTTGTATGGATTGACATAAGTGGACTTGGAGATGGAGCGTATGCATTTGCTAAGAGGCTTAGAGATAAAACTGGACTTTGGGTTATCGATGGAGAAACTTATGGAACAGGTGGCAAAAATCATATTAGGTTAAATGTGGCAGCTCCAAGAAGTGTTGTTGAAGATGCTATGAATAGACTAAAAGAGGTATTGTGATGAAAGAGATAACTATAGAGGAATTAAGTAAGCTTGATAAAAAATCTTATCAGCTTGTTGATATAAGGGATGAGGGATTGACTCTTTATGGTATGATGCCAGGAGCAATTAGAATCGAATTAGAGGATTTGGATACTAGTGAAGAATTCAAGGCAATTCCTGAAGATAAAAAAATAATATTTTATTGCCAAATTGGAAGAAAATCAAAAGACATAGATGATGGATTAGAGTGTCTTAAAGATAGAGAGTGTTATAGCTTGGCAGGTGGATTTTTAGAATTTGTAAAATCTAGTTATGCAAGTGATTTAGATAAAGAAGAACGTAGAAAGAAAGCTGAGAGAAGTATTCAGAAGAAGTTTCATAAACAGGTTTTTTCTCCGTTTGCAAAGGCATGTAAGAATTATAAGTTAATTGAAAATGGAGATCATATTGCAGTATGTATTTCTGGTGGTAAGGACTCCATGCTTATGGCTAAACTTTTTCAAGAAATAAAAAGACATAGACAGGTAGATTTTGATCTTACATTCTTAGTTATGGATCCTGGATATAACAAAGAAAATAGAGCGTTAATTAAAAGTAATGCAGATGTTCTTGGAATTCCAATTACCATTTTTGAAAGTACGATATTTGATACGGTTGATACAATTGAAAAAAGTCCATGTTATTTATGCGCAAGAATGAGAAGAGGATATTTATATAGTAAGGCTAAAGAACTTGGATGTAATAAGATTGCATTAGGACATCATTACGATGATGTTATTGAAACTATTCTTATGAGCATGATTCATGGTGCACAGATTCAGACTATGATGCCAAAACTTCATAGTACAAACTTTGAAGGTATGGAACTTATTAGACCACTTTATCTTGTAAGAGAAAGTGATATTTGTGCATGGAGAGATTATAACGAATTACACTTCTTACAATGTGCATGTCACTTTACAGATACATGTAGCACTTGTCATGAAGATGGAACAACATCTTCAAAAAGACTTGAAACAAAGAAGTTAATAGCAGAACTTAAAAAGACAAATCCATTTGTGGAATCTAACATTTTCAGAAGTGTTGAAAATGTTCAGCTTGATACAGTTATTGAATATAAGAAAGATGGAGTTAGACATAACTTCTTGGATGAGTATTAATAAAAGAATATATACTTGAAGTATTGTTGAGAAAAATGTATAATGTTAACTTGTGGCGGAAAAATAAAAGAAAAAAAGGAGATAATTATGACCAAGGTTACATTAAGATTTATAGCGATAGCAATAGCATTTGTTATGTGCGTTGAGGTTGCTTTATTAAGAATGGATAATAAGGTTTATTCGGATGAAGTGATTTCAAGTACAGAAATCAAGAATTCTTTAGATAAAGCGATTGAGTGGATTGATAATACACAAAATGCGGATGGAAGTTTTAAAAAGGGAATGGAGATATATGACGAGGAGATAGTTTCTTATTATTTATCTTCTGTAAAAGAAAGTAAACAAATAGTAAATAAAACAATAAAGTATTTAGATACAAAAGAAACAAGAAATAATGATGATTTATTTAGAATGAATCTTGCAAAATATATGAATAATATAAATACCGCCAGCATGGATTTTGAAAAATTACAAAACTATGATGGCGGATTTTCTATTTCTAAGGGGTATGAAAGTGATGTTTTAGATACAATTTTAGCACTTGAAAATATGTATTTAAGTGATGATTATGCACAGAAAGTTGTTGAAAAAACATTAAAGTATATAAAGAAAAACCAAAATACAAATGGTAGTTTTTCATATAACAATGAAGAAGAGAGTATCTTTTTAACAGCATATGTATATAGAGTATTAAAAGAAAATCTTGAATTAAATGACGGAAGTGCTTATAAAGGTATTATCGATAAAGCGTATGATTATTTATTGAAAAAAGAAAATACAAAGAATGCATGGGGACTTGATAAAGCAAGTATAAAGAATACTTTAATTTGTACAAGTGCCTTACTTGGAAATGATGATAATACAAAGAGTAGAATAAAAGAAATAAATGATAAGTTATCTAGCGATGGAAGTTTATATGAAGATGTTGAACTTACTGCAATGTATATTTCTATAGTTAGTGATTACTTACAAATGATTAATGAAAAAGACGTTGATTCATATATTAAGAATATAGTATTAGCAACAGAAGATGGAAAGATAAAAGCATATACAGATATTTTATTTAAGCCTGTTGTTATAGGACTAAAAGAAGGTATGAGTATTAGTGCTGTTTTGTATGATGAAAATGGAAATAGTGAGGTGTTAGAAAACAAGGAAAACACCTTTATTTATAATACAAAAAATCGCATTGGAAAATACCACATTTTAGTAAATCTAATTGATGAGAATGGAGAGGTTATTTCAAGTAAAATAAAGAAATTTAATATAGATGAATATTTTGAGGTTTCAGAATTAAATGTAGAAGTAACTCCAAAAGCATATAAAATTGGATCTAAAAGAAGAATTGAAATAACTCCAAAGGTATATGTTTTAGCAAATGCAGATAGAAAAACAAGTGCATATATAAGTGTAGAAGATAATGACGGAAATACTATTTATAGTAACGTAAAAGAATTGGTATGTGGAAAAGATAATCGATGTGTTTCTTATGATACAAGTGAATATGTTCCGGCGGTAGAAGAAAAAGGATTATTGAAAGTTAATGTTGCTATTAAAGAAGGTATTAAGAGTTTAATTAATAAAAGTACGTTCGTTAAAATGTTTGAGACTGAAGATGAAAATAGAATTGACTTTGATTATAAAACAAGTGTAGACTTTATTGAAGAAGATACAAAGAGCGTTAATGTTGATTTGAATTTGTCGGGTAAAGGACTTTCAGAGAATATTAAAAGAAGACCTATGGACATAATAATTATTTTAGATGATTCTGGAAGTATGAATGGTGATGATTGGAACGAGGCTCTTGATGGCGCTATTAATATTGTTTCAAAAATGCAACCACAGGATAGAGTTGAGTTTAGATTTATTACAAAAAGTTCAGTAATGCATGAGTTTTCTAGTGATAAAGAAGAAATCTTTAAATGGATTGAAGGAAAAAGAAGATTCTTTTTATGGGGTGGTACACCAATTTATAGAAATCTTAATGCTTGTGTAAAAGACTTTAAAGATGAGGAAAGAGATAAGGTTATTTATTTGTTCAGTGATGGCGTAAGAGAAGGGGATGAAAAAGTATTAGATGAAGAAGGTTTAAAAGAAAAAGAGATTACAATATATACAGTTTTACTTGAAAGTAATATTCATCCAAGGAATTTATCAAAAGCTATAGAAGATATGACATATTTTGCGGACTTAACAGGTGGTAGATTTATAGGAGTAGAAAATAGAGAAGATATTACAAAGTGCGTTGATGATTTGGTTGGAGATATCTTTAAGATGGCAGGAAGAGATGTTACAGTATCGATGACTTTGGGTAAGGATATTCCTTATGAAAATATCTCATTTGAAATTGAACCGAATGAAGTGATTGAAAATGAAGATGGAACTAAAACAGTTAAGTTCTTAAAGGATTATGTAAGTGTTGGTGAGGAATTTGGATTAAAAGTTTCATGTGGTGGATTAGACGAAATTGAAAAGAATGAAAAGATTAATTTAATTAAAGATATTAAACTTGAATATTCAAATGAAAATGATGAAAAAGTTGAACGTATTTTAGATGATATCGATTTAGAATGTGTTAAGAAAATCCGAAAATTTAATACTGAAGATAATGAAGATTCAGAAGAAAGTAATTTAGATGAAGATGTAAATAAGTTAACTGATGATGAAAAGAATCTATTATCGCATAATAAAGAAATTGATGATGACGAAGAAAATATAAAACTATCAGGAAGTGTTGGTTTTACCGATGGTAATCATTATCTTGATGATAATATTACGGCTAAGATTAAAATGAATCTTGAAGGAAATGGTACGATCCAAAATGTTGATAGTAGCATTGTTTTAGTTAATGTTAACGATGAAAACATCAAAAAGGAAACAGATAAGAATATTATTCTTGATGCAAAAGGAACAGCTTCTACTGAGGTTGATGTAAATGTTGATACATTAGGAGAAGGTGAATATATTGCAGTTCTTATTGCAAAAATTGATGGTACGTATCACACACTTGATGTTACAACAATAAATCTTGAAGAGAAGAGATATAATTTATATGTTAAAGTAAAAAATGGCGGTAAAGTTAGTTGTGAAAGCGGATTATATAAATCAGGAGAATTGGTTAAATTAAAAGCAGAAGCTAATGATGGATATGTGTTTGATAAATGGGTATCAGAGGGAGATGTTCTTGATTATAATCAGATTAATAAATCTGAAATAGAAATTGTCATGCCAAAATCAGATGTTATTATTACTGCATATTTTGTTCAGAAAGAAGATGAAGAAACAATTGAGCACAAGAAAGAGACTAATAAGAGATTAGAAGAAAGTGATACTAGTAACAAAACTGATAAAAGAAAATCTTCAAAGAATAAAAAGTCTAAAAAGAAGTATATAGTTAAAGGCAAACATAGAAACAGTGATGATAAGAAGACAAATATTAATATTGTAAATAAAAAGAATGATGGAAACAATAGCAAAGATTATAACAGAGAGAAAAGTGATAAAGAAGAATTAAATAATAGTAAGTATCAAAATGATACTAACAAATCAACACCTAAGACTGGAGATTATATGAATAAAGACTTGATAAGAATGTTGTTATTAATTCAAAGTATGTCACTTATAATGGTTTGTTTATTGTTAAAGAAGAAAGAAAAGGATTGTACAAATGATAAGTAAAATATTAAGAAATAAATATAATAGAATTATTGCTGTTAATCTTGCGGTCATTTTAGCTGTGGTTTCTTCATATGTGCCTGATGCATTTGATAAGGAAAGAGTAAAAGCACTAAAAGAAGCAAGTAAGCAAAAGATATACGAGGTTGAGGATTATGAACAACCTGAATTAAAGATAGAAACTGCAAAAAGTATTGTAACTTTAACAGAAAAATCAGAAGAGTTAGGTGGAAGTTTAAAATCAGAAAGATTAGATAAAATTTCTGAACTTGAAGACGTTTTAAATGAAACTAAAAAAACAATTAATAAAGAGTATGAAGAAGTACATAAGTATACTAATTCTAATGTGATTATTGAAAGAGCAGAGGAATATAAAGGTAATCTAAATAAAACGATAGATGAGTTAGATAAAGATGTACTTAATATAAAGAGTGGAATTAAGAAGGGTGTTTCAGATAAAGAAACTAAAAAGAACATTAAAAATCTTAATGATGAGATTAAGAAATTAACTAAAAATACAGTTAATGATACGTTTAATGATAATGATTCACATGGAATGATAGATGGATACGAAGTGGCTGATATTGTTGGCGAAGAATTACCAGAATCGGAGATTAGCGTAAAGGATAGTACAAAAAAATCTTCTAATCCATCATACCTTATTCTTAATGACGAACTTAAAAAGAAAGCAGATGAGTTAAAAACACCTGTAAAGATATATGAATATGTACATAATAATTTTGATTTTAAACCATATACAGGATTGAGATTAGGTTGTAATGGTACATATGATCAGAAGGCGGGAAATGATTATGATCAGGCAGCGCTTTTAATTGCTATGCTTAAATATAAGGGATATGATGCTAAGTTTGTTATAGGTTATGTTGATATAGACATAGAAATGGCAAAAGAGTGGTTAGGTGTAAATACTGATGAAGCAGCTGTAGATGCGATGAGTATGTTAGGAATACCTACACAGCATGGCTCTTGTGATGGTAAAGTTTCAAAAATTAGAATAGAACATGTTTGGGTAAAAGCCTGTGTTAACTATGAAAGCTATAGAGGTGTTGATAGAAATAATGGAAAAAAGATGTGGATAAATTTAGATCCATCATTTAAAGAATATGAAGAAGTTGAGAAAGATGAGGATGTAGAAAAGTTAATATCTGAAAGTATGTCTAAATATGGTAAAGCTGAAAGTGTAAATACTAATATATCAGATGATGTATCATATGAGGATTTTTCGGGTGTTCATAAATTTGTAGATGTTAATAGTGATGATTCATTAGATTTTATAGAAGATGAATTATCAAAAGGAAAGATTGACACTAAAGAAATAGGTAATTCAATAGGATTTAGATATATTAAGAAAGAGGAATTAGGATATTTACCTTCTGAGTTAAAATATTATGTGGTTAATGAAAAATACGAGGGTGCAACTTTACCTGATGATTGTGTAGATACAATTTCTTTTTCGTTAAAAGGAGCGTTATATGCAAATATTTTTGGCGATAAGTCAGATGCAGATATTAGTATTAACACTTCAGATTTATATGGTAAAGAAGTAACATTATCTTATGAACCGGAAACAAAAGAAGATAAAGCGATTATAGATAAGTATGGGGATATTTATAGTACACCTGCCTATCTTATTAGAGTATGTCCAGTCATAACTATAGATGGAGAAAAAACAATAAAAGGTAAAGCTCAAATTCCTGGAGAATTTACTAACTTGATATTAAACATAAAGGAAGCAGGAATTGATAATGTTAAAGTTGAAAATAGTTTAATAGCAGGTGGAGTTTATTCTGTTATATTTGACTATAATATTATGAGTGAGTCTATTTTAGATGAAGCAACTACAAATATGACTTCATATGCTAATGACTTTAGTGATGGTAAAGTAACTAATGATGTTATGATTTCAAAGATGCTTAATGCAATTGGAACATCATATTTTGGTTATCTTGATTATTACGATACACTTTTAGCTAATGCTAATAATGTAAAGTATGGTAGATGTATTAGTGAGTGTATTATAGGATATACACCTAAGGTTAGTACTATGTTAGGTGTACCTATGGCCATTACAGAAGGAAGTTTTTGTGTTGACGTAGATACAGATACAGTAGGTTTATCATATCTTGGAAATAAAAGTGATTTTGATAAAGATATAGATAAGAGTAAATATATAACTGATGATAAGGAATCAATTAATAATTATATGTTGATGAGTGGGCTTATTGGTTCTTATCTTGAAGGTTTTGTTTTAGAAAAATCATTTGATGTAAAAGGAATTTCAACTGTTTCTGTATTTGAAGAAGCTGGAGAAAGAGGCATCGAATTAAAAGTTATTTCGAAAGAGAACAAAGAAGAAATTGATAATTTAAAAATTGAATCAGCAACAAAGAATGAAATAAAAAGAGCTATAAATAATGATAAGGTTGTAGTTGTACCAGAAAAAGATATTTATTATTATCAGTGGTATGGAACAGGATATATAGCACTTGATGCAAATACTGGTGAAGCATCATATATGATTAGTGGTAATTTGTGTGGTGGTGAATCATGTAAGGATTTTGGTATGACATTTGTTACCATTTTAATGGCGGTAGCAACTATATTTACTTTAGCCGTTATGGCGCATTTCTTAATTGGTGCAGTAGGTATGATTTTAGGTGCTGCAACAGCTTTAACAGGTGCGTTCAGTGTATTACAGTTGGCAATATTAATTATGGGTGTTGTTGGAGCTGTATTCTCAATTATGGAAATGGGAGATGCATTCGGTAATTGGATAGATTATCTTAAGGATCCAAGTGCTGATAACATAATAGAGATTTTAAAGAAGGCACTGGAAACAGGTTTATTATTATTCTTGTTTGAATATGCTCTTCCAAGAGTAATTCGAGGCTTTGAAAATAAATTTGATACTGAAAAGTTCAAGGATTTCATTAGGAGAAAGTGGGAAGGTAGAGTTAAGTTTGATTTCGCTGACGAGACAGGTGAGTTTAGTTGGGGAAGCGGAGAAGGAGCCGGAGAAGGAGTCGGAGAAGGTGCTGGAGAAGGAATTGGAGCCGGAGAAGGTCCGGGAGTAGGAGAAGGCGGAAAGCCAGGCGAAGGTGGTAAACCAGGCGAAGGTGGAGAACCAGCTGAAGGAGCTGATGCTGGAGATGGCCCAGATGCTGGTGAAGGAGAAAAACCAGGTGATAATGCTAAGCCAGAAGAAGGTAAACCATCAGATGAAAATGTAGGAGGAGATACAAATACTGGAAAACCAGAAGAAGGTTCAGGAGAGCATGGAAACAATTCTGGAAATCACGGAGATGCAGGAGAATCAGGTAAGCCAGGTAATGGTGGTTCAGGAAATAGTGGATCAGGTAATTCAGGAAGTGGCTCAAGTACAAAAGAATTCTGGAAAGAACAAAGTGAGAAATATGGAAAAGATGTAGCAGATTTATTTGAATCATATGGTGAAGACGGAAAGAAGATGATAACAAAATATGGTGACGATATAGTAAATGCTATAAAGGATTTAGCTAAATCAGATGCAAAAGAAGCTATAGAGTTAATAAATACATATGGCGATGATGCATTAAAAATGGTAAAATCAAAACAGACTGGTGATTTAGTAAAGAAAGTCTGTGAAGGCTTGAAGGAAAATAATATATCATTTGATGAATTTGATAAATTAAAACTTAAAGATATTAATGAATTAAGACCGGATGAAGTTGATATTTTGTATAATATCAGAGAAAGAATAAAAATTGATAAAGGTAATAGACTGAAGAAAGTTTTTACGGATGCGGATGCTAGAAACTTTTATATTGATAAAACAACAAGTAATAATGAAATCTCTGGCTTCGTATCGCGAGCAGAAGATTCAAAGTATTTAAGTCATAATTATAAGGATGTAGTAGAAACATACCGATTAGATTATACAGTAAAGGGAAAAAGACCATTTCCAGATGGGGGTAATTGTCATTGGGAAATGGAATTTAATCTAGAATCTTCAAATGATATATACAAGTTTGAAAAGCCATATGGTAGTAAATTTGGAGGTACTAAAGAAGTTGAGTATCCTTGTACTGGTAATGCGTTTACTGGAGCGGAAAATGGAACTACTATTCCGGAATGGGAATGGGGTTTAGAAGAGAGAGTTAAAATAAAAGATGGAGCTACTCTTAATAAATATGTAGATGGTAAAATAGTAGAACAATACATATTTAAAAGTAATCTAGGAAGGTGGATAAAACTATGAAACATATAAGAACTGGAATATATGTTGGCTATAAAGATAAGGATTATTATTTAAGTAATTATGGTTATATTGGTGATGAAAAGGATAGAGATAAGCCAGACGGTTTTTATATTTGTCTTGATGATAAAGAGGAAGACTGTTATGAGGAATTAAGTGGTACGGAGTATGTATATTATTCTAAACCAGCAAAATCTAACGAAATAGAGTATTTATATGAAATTAATCATTACGTCATATGTAATGGTAGAAAGTATAAATCTTTTATAGATTTTCCTGAAAAAGGTGAAATATGGGTTTATGTTGTTTGTTATAGCTTAAGAAATACAGTAGAATTTGATTCGAAATATAAGGTTGCAAGAGAAGATAGAGATGGAGTATTTTTAGCTGTACCATTTGATGAAGTTACATTATACGAAACCAAAACATACTACGACAAAGACAAATTCATAAACGAAGATATTCGAGAAGTGTTAAGTGAAGAAACATACTTAATAGATGAACCATGGTGGTTGGAAGAATCGGATAATAAGTAATATTAATCCTGCAGTAGATGCTAAAAGCATTTGCTGCAGGTTTTTTATATATACTAAAGTAAATGATCTGAAGGTGCAACAGTTGCTTTGTCAGCATCGTTTAGTGTACTACAGTTAGCAATATTAATTATGGGTGTTGTTGGAGCTGTATTCTCAATCAAGGAAATGGGAGATGCATTCGGTAATTGGATAGATTATCTAAAGGATCCAAGTAAAGATAACATAATAGAGATTTTAAAGAAGGCATTAGAAACAGGTTTATTATTATTCTTGTTTGAATATGCTCTTCCAAGAGTAATTCGAGGCTTTGAAAATAAATTTGATACTGAAAAGTTCAAGGATTTCATTAGGAGAAAGTGGGAAGGTAGAGTTAAGTTTGATTTCGCTGACGAGACAGGTGAGTTTAGTTGGGGAAGCGGAGAAGGTGCTGGAGAAGGAATTGGAGCCGGAGAAGGTCCGGGAGTAGGAGAAGGCGGAAAGCCAGGCGAAGGTGGTAAACCAGGCGAAGGTGGAGAACCAGCTGAAGGAGCTGATGCTGGAGATGGCCCAGATGCTGGTGAAGGAGAAAAACCAGGTGAGGGTGATAATGCTAAGCCGGAAGATGGTAAACCATCAGATGAAAATGCAGGAGGAGATACAAATACTGGAAAACCAGAAGAAGGTTCAGGAGAGCATGGAAATAATTCTGGAAATCATGGAGATGCAGGAGAATCAGGTAATAGTGGACATGGAAATAGTGGATCAGGTAATTCAGGAAGTGGATCGAGTACAAAAGATTTCTGGAAGGAACAAAGTGAGAAATATGGTAAAGATGTAGCAGATTTATTTGAATCATATGGTGAAGACGGAAAGAAGATGATAACAAAATATGGTGATGATATAGTAAATGCTACTAAGGACTTAGCTAAATCGGATGCAAAAGAAGCTATAGAGTTAATAAATACATATGGCGATGATGCATTCAAAATGGTAAAATCAAAACAGACTGGAGATTTAGTAAAGAAAGTCTGTGAAGGTTTAAAGGAAAATAATATATCATTTGATGAATTCCAGAGGGTAAAAACTTTAAAGGATGTTGAATTGATTGAATTAGAAAAAACAAATAGGGCTGAATATGATAGAATTTCTAATTTGATGAGGGATATAAGAGAAAAGATAACAATTAATAAAGGAACTAGAATGAAAAAAGTTCTTCCGGATGAGGATGCTTTAGAATACTACATAAACGGTTCAAAGGCTACAAGAAATCAAGTCAGAGGTTTTGTATCACGTGCTGAGGATTCTAGATATTTAAGTCATAATTACAAAGATGTAGTAGAAACAAATAGACTAGATTATATTGTAAATGGAAGAAGACCATTCCCGGATGGAGGTAATACACATTGGGAGATGGAATTTAATGTGGCAAATGAAGGTGATATGTCAAATATTGAAATACCTTATGGTACACACTTTAAGGGAACAGAAACTTCACCTGAACCATTTAAAGGAAATGGATTTACAGGAGGGGAAAATGGAACAACTATTCCAGAGTGGAAGATAGATGGTGGGATTCAAATAGAAGAAGGTTCTGTACTTAGAAAGTATAAAAATGGAAAGGCTGTAGAAGTGTACAGATATGAAAATGGAGAGTGGGTGAGAAAATGATAGATACTAGTAATGGAGTATATGTATATTATAGTAATAAGAAATTAAGATATGCTAGAATAAATGATGTGCTTTGTGAAGTGCCAGTTGATAATTACATATATATTAGTAATGATGAAGATATAGATGATAAGTGTACAAAATGGGGGAATAATATAATTAGGCCAATAACATCTGAAGAAATAGAATATTTATATGAAATAGATCATTATGTCTTATGTAATGGCAGAAAGTATAAATGGTATCATGTGAAAAAAGAAGAAAATATAATTCAGGTGGATGCAGACGAATATGAGGATGTAGATACAAAATATAAGTATGTAATACATGATAGGGATGCACATTTTTTAGAGGTACCAATTGATGAAGTTACATTATACGAAACTAAAACATATTACGACAAAGATAAATTCATAAACGAAGATATTCGAGAAGTATTAAGTGAAGAAACATACTTAATAGATGAACCATGGTGGTTGGAAGAATCGGATAAGAATTAAAACAAAAGCCTGCAGCAGATGAATAAATCATTTGCTGCAGGCTTTTGTTTGTAAAAATTTTTATTATGTGTTATTATATTTTTTGTTAGCATATGCTAACTAGAAACAACCTTATATTAAAATTGAGAGATATGTTATGTATCGAAAGGAGAAAGAAATGGATATAACTTTAGGTGATGTACAAACTACTGCGCTTATTCCACTTGTTATAAAAGCAAATGAAACAATGAGTAAAAAGCCACGTATAAAGGATGAAAAAGCAGTTGAAATAATTAAGACTTTAGGAATCGATACTAAGCCGTATGATAAGTTTATGTCGCATGAAGGAGTTGTTGCTCGTACAATTATGCTTGATAAACAGTTAAAGAATTTGATTAAAAAGAATCCAAATGCATGTATTGTAAATATTGGTGCAGGATTTGATAATAGATTTTCTAGAGTTGATAATGGAAAAATAGTATGGTTTGATTTGGATTTGCCTGATGCTATTGCAACTAGAAAGAAGGCATTTAATAATCGTGATAGAGTAATAGAAATTTCAGGAAGTGCTCTTGAAGATGAATGGTGTGATGTTGTGAAAGAATCAATCCGAGATGAAAATAGAAAGATGATTTTCATAGCAGAAGGATTGTTTATGTATTTTACTATAGATCAGATAAAGAGTTTTATGCAAATATTGAAAAATAACTTTTCAAATGGAATTTTGATTGCTGAACAAAATTCAAAAATTTTAGTTAAGAATGAAAAGTATCATGATACAGTTAAAAAGACAAATGCTCAATTCCTATCGGGTACAGATAGTGGACAGGAAATTGCTGATTTAGTTGATGGAGTAAGATTAGTTGAAGAACATAGCTTTAATGAAGAAATGAAAAAATATAGTATTAGAGCTAAGATATTTGCTAAATTCTTCCCAACATTTAACAATAGATGGGCAACATTTGAATGGTAAGAATAAGTTGTTTTGGTGCAAATAATATATAAGTAAAACAGTACCTTAAGCGTAGACGTTTATATGTTTACATTTAAGGTACTTTTTTATTACATTTGTCACTCTGATTTATTACAGTTTGCACTATAAAGTTTTGAGAATTTGTAGTATAGTTTATATTATGGGAAACGAATTTGGAGGACTTATAAGTGCGAATTAGATATTTTTGTTCATTTGTAGTTTGTTTGTTGATTGAAGTGATAATAGGGAAATATGCAACTGGGATAGTGCGTGGATATTTGGGTGATATCTTGGTTATACCAACACTATATTTTATGCTTAGATTTATTTTCTTCGCAAAAAATAATATCTTTTCTGTGTATGTATTGCCAATACTTTGTTATTACATGGGATGGATGGCTGAAATTCTTCAGGCGGTTAATATAACAGGTAAATTAGGAATTGATAAAAGATCTTTTATAGGTATCGTTTTAGGTGGATTTTTTGATATTAATGATATAGTTGCATATCTGCTCGGATTATTTGTTATAGGCATATATTTAGCAGTAGAAACGAAGTGGGTTAATGATAGACAGTGGTGGTATCCAATAGGCGTATTTATTCATTTGACATGGGGATTCTTGCAAACATGTGCAGGCTTTTATATTTATCTTAGATTTTTAAAGTGTAAGCATAGATATTATAGAGGTGTGATTCAAACAGTTTGGCCAGCAAATTCAGGATTATCCATGGGCTTATTCATATTTACACCTAATGAAGAGGACAAAAAAGGTCGACTTGATTACTGCAATAAGGTAACAGTTCACGAGTACGGTCATACCTTTCAAGCATTGCTCCTAGGACCACTTTATCCCATCATAATTGGTATTCCATCAATAGCTTGGGGAAGTATCCCAAAATTTCAACAAATACGTAATAAATATAAATTACGATACACATGGTTATTCTGTGAAAAATGGGCATCTTTTTGGGGTGAAAAAGTGACGGGAGAAGATGCAATCTGGGATTAGAAAATAATTAATATTTTTGCATTATTTTTATATATTCATAAGGGGTTTTATGGTATAGTAGGAAGAGGTAAGAGTTTGTATTTTGATGAAGCGTTTTAGAATAAAACGAAAGAAGAAAAGGAGTTTGTTATGGCTATTACAAACGAAGAATTAAAGAAGATTTATTGTGGTGTTTATTCATTTGAGGAAGTGGAAGATGGATATTTAAGAGCATATCAGTATTCTAAGCCACAGATGGAGTATTTTGAAGGCACTTTTGAAATGTGGTTTGAAAGATGTGATGCATCAACGGGTAAAACAATAGAGTTTATTTCTGATGCAACACAGGTTTCATTTGATTATAAGTTTGTTTGGAAATGTTCAGAAGATTCTTTTGAAGTATTGGTTGATGGACTTATAACAGAGATTGTTTATGTGAAGGATTTAAAGGAAGAAGGAAACATTAGTTTTTCATTACCAGAAGGTAAAAAGAAAGTTGCTATTTATCTTCCTGTAGATGCTACAGTTTTAATCAAAAACTTTGATATTAATTCTGAATACGAAACAGTATCAAAGAATGAGAAAGTTTTGTGGTTAGGTGATTCGATTACACAGGGATATGGACCGCTTAGATCATCTCAGACATATGTTAATGTAGCAAATAGAATTTTAAATTATGATATTTTAAATCAAGGTATAGGTGGATATATCTATGATAAAAAATCATTAATGAAGATGGATGGATATAATCCAGATAAGATTATAGTTGCATTAGGAACTAATCAGTATGGTGAGGAGAATGCACTTAAGGATGTTGAGGAATATTATGAAACATTATTAGGCATATATGGAGAAGAAATTCCAATTATATGTATTACTCCGCTTTGGAGAGGTGATTCTGAAGATGGCTTACCAACACTTATTAAGTTTTGCGATGGTATTAAGAACATAGTAAGTAAGTACAAAAACATTACAGTTGTTGATGGATTTAAGTTAGTTCCACATCTTAGTGAGTATTTCCTTGATAATCTTCATCCTAATTGCCTTGGAACTGAAGTGTACGGAAGGAACTTAGTTGAGGAAATTAGAAGAATAAATTTTTAGTTTGAGCTTTGTATTTAGATGATGTGTTTAAAATAAATGAAAGAGAGAAAACACATGGATAAGAAATTTGAAAAACCAGCAGTAATTAATGATAATAAGTATAGATTTGACTCCTTTAAAAATGGCGAAGTTTTATATGGTAATAAGGGAAGATTACCAGCTATGGGATGGAATAGTTGGAATGCATTCGGTAGTGGTAATACTGAAGAATTAACAAAAGCCATGGCTGAAAAGATAGTAGAATTAGGTCTAGATAAATTAGGTTATAGTTACGTTATATTAGATGATGGATGTTATAAGGCAACAAGAGTTGATGGACATTTAGCATCAGATGGAAAGAAGTTTCCAAGTGGCTTTATGGCTTTATCAGATTATGTGCATGATAAAGGCTTAAAGTTTGGTATGTATAATGATGTTGGATCACATTTATGTTCTGGACTTGAAGTTGGAACTTGTGGATATGAAGATGTTGATACTAAGGATTACATCGATTGGAAGATAGATTTCCTTAAGGTTGATAATTGTTATAATGTTTGGGATAATGCAACATTTTCAAACCCAGCAAATGCAAAGTTCACATTTGCTCCTAAGATTAAGGGAGTGAAAATAGAAGCAGTAGATGATTCAAAAACAACAATTGAATTATCTGCAGTTAAAGATGGAATTATAACAGGAAGTCGTGCATTTGTTCAAGGAGAATATGTAACAGGAATTGGTACATTCGATGGTACTGGACCTGATGCATCACCAGTAGGTGAACTTAGTAGTGAATTGCAACTAAGTGTAAATGCACCTGAAGATGGAGAATATAATTTATCTGTTGATTGTATTCTTGGTGAAACAGAAGGATGTGGATCATGGCTTCAAGTTGCAGTTGGAAAAGATAATACAAAGTACTATTTTGATGATTTATATAATGGTGAAAATATAAAGATAAAATTAAATAAAGGTGAAAATGTTTTACGTTTAATGAATCACAGACGTCAGGAGAATACACTTACTTCTTATGCAAGAATTAAGGAAGGTTTTGAAAAAACAGGATCTGATAGAGATATAGTATTTTCTATCTGTGAATGGGGAAAAACGGGTCCTCATAACTGGGGATATAAAGTTGGTGATTCATGGAGAATTCTTAATGATATAACATTCCAGGTTGGATCAGATGGTGATAGTGGTCATGGTTCATGGGAAGGAGCTTATACAGTAAGTGTAACTTCTCAATATAACAAAGTTGTTATAATGGATGAATTTGCTGGACTTGATAAGGGATGGAATGATCCAGATATGTTAATGATTGGCATGGATGGTCTTAACGAAACAATGTGTAAAACACATATGACAATGTGGTGCATGGTGAATTCACCTCTTATGCTTGGTATGGATTTAAGAAACGTTTCTAAGGGAGACTGGATTTATAATATAATTAGTAATGAAGATGTTATTGCACTTAATCAGGATAAACTTGGTGTACAGGCGAAGCGAATTTATACAACTAAGGCTGTAGCGCCAGATACAACTTATATTCGTGACAACGATAGACTGGATGTTTTAGCTAAACCACTTGCTAATGGAAGTATTGCTTTATCATTTATTAATGTTGGTATGGGTGATAGAGAAGATGAAATAAAAGTAAGTCTTGATTTGATAAGAGAATATATAGGAAACAAGATGGTTAATGCGGATATATTTTTTGATGCTTCAAAGTTTGAAATAATGGATGTTTGGACTAAGGAGAAAAAAATTATAGAAGCTGATTATTTTACTAATAAGATTTATGGGGCAGAAAAACTTTTAGCAACTGATAATTTAACAATTGTAATTACACCAGTAGAAGGTTAGGTGTAAGGAGAAGGAGGATTTATGGCTACAGTTTATGATTTTACAGTAAAAGACAATCAAGGTAATGACGTTAGTTTAAAGGATTATGAGGGCAAGGTATTATTAATAGTTAACACTGCAACAGGTTGTGGATTTACACCTCATTATGATCCATTAGAAGCAATGTATAAGGAACTTAAAGAACAAGGATTAGAAATATTAGATTTTCCTTGTAATCAATTCGCAGGTCAGGCACCGGACTCAGATGATAAAATCAATGAGTTTTGTACTATGAAATTTGGAACAGAATTTCCGAGATTTGCTAAGATTGATGTCAATGGTGATGATGCAATTCCTTTATTTGCTTTTCTTGCAACTGAAAAACCTTTTGAAGGATTTGGTAAAGGAGTAAAGAATGTTGCACTTAATACATTCGCTAATGCAAATAATAAAAAGTATGGTGATAAAGCATACATTAAGTGGAATTTTACAAAGTTCTTAGTTAATAGAGCAGGTGAAGTTATTGCAAGATTTGAGCCAACAGTTGACATGGATGAAGTTAAGAATGCTGTAGTTGAGGCTTTGAAAGGATAGATTTGTTTTGACTATAAATGAATTTATGATAAACTTAATTGGAGAAAAATGGACTGAAAAAAGTTGGGTTGAAGAACAGGATTTGATTAATAAGGATAATCAGATTGATAGAAGAAATTCAGCTAGAATTCTCCATATGTATTTGCTGAATGAATTAAACATAAAGGATGCAGATGATATAACACCTGCATATGTTCTTAAGGATTTATTTGATTGTCGAGTATGTGCAAATCATATAGCACAGGTCTATTTAAGAGGATTAATGGAATCAGTTAAGATTGGTGAAATATGCATATTTGATTTACATGGTGATGTTAAAGATGAAGATATAAAAAACATAAAGTGTAAATTAAATGATATAATACATGAATAATAAAGGAGGAATTGAAACATGATTTCAACAACAACACCTTCAATTGAAGGTAAAACAATTGTAGAGTACAGAGGAATTGTATTCGGTGAAGTAGTAGCAGGTGTAAATGTAATAAAGGATTTTACAGCTGGTTTATCAAACTTTTTCGGAGGCCGTTCAACAACTTATGAAGATGAATTAATTAACGCAAGACAGCAGGCTGTTACAGAGATGGAGCAGCGAGCTTCACAGCTTGGAGCAAATGCTGTTGTTGGTGTTGATATTGATTATGAAGTGTTAGGCTCAGATAATGGTATGTTAATGGTTACTGCTTCAGGCACAGCAGTTGTTATTCAATAAAGTATAAATGAAACCGAGTGGCAAGTGATGTCACTCGATTTCTTTAAAATGGAGGTAGTTATGGACACAACTAAGAAATTTGACGGATATGCAGATGATTACACACAGGGAAGACCAAGTTATGCCATGGAATTAATTGATTGTTTTTATGAAAAGTTTGGACTTTCAAAAACATCAGTTATAGCTGATATTGGGTCTGGAACAGGTAAGTTTTCAAGGCATCTTTTAGATAGGGGGAATGAGGTATATTCTGTAGAACCGAATGATGACATGAGAAGAGTTGCATGTGATGAATTAGGTGGTTATGAGAAATTTCATTCAGTTAATGGTGGAGCGGAGAATACCACGCTTACAAATGATTCTGTTGATTTTATTACGACAGCACAGGCTTTTCATTGGTTTGATGTTGAAAAGTTTAGAGATGAGTGTTCAAGAATAATAAAGAATGATGGTAGAGTTGCTCTGATATGGAATGTCAGAGATGAATCTGATCCAATAAACAAAGATCTTCGTAATGTCTATGAAAAATATTGTCCGAACTTCAAAGGATTTGCTGGTGGAATAGTTAAAGATGACCAGCGTATTAAAGATTTCTTTAATAATCAATATGATTATGTCTCATTTAGTAATTCACTTTTTTATGATAAAGATAAATTTATTGCTAGAAGTTTATCGGGCTCATATTCGATTAAAGAGGGTGATGAAGGATATGAAGAATACATGAAAGAGATAATAGAGATATTTGATAAGTATTCGGATGGTAAAATTGTAAAAATAGATAATGATTCGGTTGCTTATATAGGCTGCGTAAAGTAAAATAATAATAGCGTGTTTATTTTCCATGAAGGAGGCTTAATGAAGAAGGTACTATTAATAAATTGTAGTCCAGTGAAAACTGGAGCTACAGCAGAAATTATTAGAATAATTTCTGAGGAATTAATAAAAAAATATGAAGTTAAATCAATATGTATTGATGATTACAAATTTGATTTTTGTAGAGGCTGTAGAACTTGCCATAATACTGCGAAGTGTATTATGGATGATGATGTTAATGTAATCATGAATGAACTTGATAATGCTGATATTATTATTTCAGTTTCGCCATCATATTGGGCCGATATTCCTGGACAGTTTAAGGCTTTTATTGATAGATGTACACCTTGGTGTAATACACATGAACCTTATGCAAAGATAAGCAGTGGAAAGAAGGGGTATGCTGTTGCACTAAGAACAGGACCAAGTATGCTAGAGTGTGAACGAATAATCCAAAGCATAGAGCATTTTTATGGTCATTTAGAAATTGATGCTTGTGCACATATGGGCTTGTGTTCAGTTGAATATAAAGATGATGTTGCAGGAAGAAAGCAGGAGATAGTTGAGTTCTGTAAAGGTATATAGAGCTAGTTTGAGAGGGAAATGTAGATGAATTATAGATTGGCTGAAAAGAAGGACATTGATAATGTATGTTATATAATAGCAGCTGCTATTGATGAGATGGAAAAGAATGGCATATATCAGTGGGATGAAGTTTATCCAGCTAAAAGTGATTTTCTTGATGATATAGAGAAAGGTATTCTGTATGTTGGAGAGATGGATGGGGAAATTGCAGTGATATATGCAATAAATAAAGAATATGATGAACAGTATAATAATGGAAAATGGAAATATTTAGATAGTGAATATCGAATTATACATAGGTTATGTGTAAATCCATTATTTCAAAATAAAGGGGTAGCAAAACAAACGTTAAGTTTTGTTGAAAAAGAATTGAAGGGTGAAGGTGTTGAAACTATAAGGTTAGATGTTTTTAGTGAGAATCCATTTGCGTTATCACTGTATCAAAAAAACGGATATGAAGAAGTTGGTATAGCAAATTGGAGAAAGGGTAAATTCTACTTAATGGAAAAGCATTTATAGTTATTGGAGGGCGAAAAAATGGAAATAAAATTCTACGAAAAGGTTGATGACGAATTATTGAAATTCGCGGTTATCATTTCTAAAACTGATGATAAGTGGGTATTTTGTAAGCACAAGGAGAGGGATACTTATGAAGTACCAGGTGGACATAGAGAAGATGGTGAATCAATTGACGTTACAGCCGAAAGAGAATTACAGGAAGAAACAGGTGCAGTTGATTATTCGATTGAACCTGTTTGTGTTTATTCGGTCACAGGTAAAAATAGAGTTAATGAATCAGGCGAAGAAATGTATGGCATGTTGTACTTCGCAAACATTACTGAATTTGAAAACGAACTTCATTCAGAGATGGAAAAAGTTTGCATATTTGAAGATTTACCAACAGATTGGACTTATCCGTTGATTCAACCTAAATTAATAGAAGAAGCTGGCTTGAGAGGATATTTTTAACTAGTTAGGAGAGGAAAGATGAACATAAGAACAAAACAATTTCAGTTATTAACAGATATAGATCTGGTTTGGAAACTTATGACTGATGTATATAATCATGAAGAAACTAATGGACCTGCAGCACCATTTTTTGAATATGCGGTTATTAGTTCATGGATTGATAGAGATTATTTTAGATTAAACAGATTTTGGTTAGATGGTGACTTACCAGTTGCCTTTGTTTTTTATGAGAATCCTGTTACGGCAATGTACTTTGTACTTCGCCCAGGTTATGAGTTTTTAGCAGGAGAGATGATAGAATATGCAGAAAATGCATATCCAAAATTTGAAGAACCTATAGAACTTAATTTTGTAAGTGGACAAACTGCACTTATAGAAGAGGCTAAAAATAGAGGTTATAAAGTTGAGTACGAAGAACCGGATCGTTATTTTGATTTTAGAAAGGGAAAATTGGATTATCCACTTCCAGAAGGATATCACTTTGTTGATTCAAAAGATTCAGATCCTTTAAAATGCGCTAAGTGTTTATGGGATGGGTTTAATAGTTATGATTTTGGTGAGTTTAAAGATTGGGATATACCTACAAAGAATGGAGGTATAAGTGCTCATGAATTATATCAAAATGTTTTAGGAGCAACACTATCTCCATCACCACATGCAACATATGATTACACCGTTATAATAGCTGATGAAAATGAAGAGTATGCATGCTTTTCAGGTATGTGGTGGGTACCTGAAAATAAATTAGCGTATATGGAACCACTTTGTACAGCACCAGCTCATCAGCACAAAGGACTTGCTGCAGCAGCACTATCACGACATGATAAAGTTATGCGTGAACTTGGCGCAGAAGTTATGACTGGTGGAGGTAATGAATTCTACGAAAAGATTAGATACCAAGGAGTTCATACTTGGTTACATATGAAGAAGTAATATATATTTAGGAGTACTTAATGGTAACTTTAAAGAAAATTACCCAGGATAATTTAGAAGAAGTTCTTGCACTTGATATAAAGGAAGAACAGAAAAAATATGTATCTTCAACAGCTGTGGCACTTGCACAGGCTTATGTGTATTTTGATACCGCATATCCATTTGCTATATATGCAGATGAAACTGTGGTTGGATTAATAATGATGGGTTATTACGAGGCTAAGGGTTATTATACGCTTTGGAAGTTTTTGATTGATTCACAATATCAAAGTAAAGGCTATGGAAGAAAGGCATTAGAATTAGGAATCAAGTTTTTAAAAGAAGAATATTCAGCTAAAGATGTATATACAGGTGTAATTCCTGGAAATGCAGTAGCTAAAAGTTTATACGAATCAGTAGGTTTTGAAAGCACTGGATTAGTTGAAGATGGCATGGAAGAAATGTGCCTTGAACTATAAATGAATTGGAGAGAAGTATGAATGTTATTTTGTTAAATGGGCCAATGGGAATTGGAAAAACTACAATAGGTACATATATAGCAGATAAGTTTAATGGTACAGCATTTATAGATGGCGACTGGTGCATGGATTTACATCCATTTGTTGGTAATGATGAAACTAAAGAGATGGCAATAGATAATATTATACATATGATTAGAAATTATAAGAGATGTTCATATTGTAATATGGTTGTTGTTGCTTGGCTTATGGATGATGAATGGGTTATAAAGAAATTAATTGATGGAATTAATAAATTAGATTGTGATGCAAAAAATATAACATTAGTTAGTAGCGAAATGCAACTAAGGAAGCAATGGATGAATGATAAGAATTGCCCTTGGAGAACAGAAGAATGGCTAGATATTAGTATTAAGTCTTTGGATAAGTTTTCTAAGATGAAAGAGGCTATAGATATTACGAATTTGTCTATTAAAGAGATTGCAAATTTAGTTATTAAAAAATGTCAGTTTGATAATTAAAGGAAATAAAATTATGAACTTAAAAATCAGAAAAGCAGAAAAGAGTGATTTCAATAGAATTAATGAGTTGTTTATAGAAATGTTGCAGACTATCTATAATACCGATGATGTTAATGGGTATGAAGAAGGTTGCTTAGATAGATTTTTTGATGGTGGAGAAGAATGGATTAGCTTAGCTGTAGATGAAAATGAAATAGTTGCATTTTTATCTATAGAAGTCCATCACGAGGATAGAGAGTATATTTATTTAGATGATTTTTCAGTTACAAAAACTTATAGAAATAAAGGCATAGGAACAATGTTAATTAATAATGCTGAAGAATTTGCAAAAAAGATAAATATAAATAGTATATGCTTACATGTTGAAAAGTCTAATGATGCAGCTTTTAGATTTTATGAACGACTAGGTTATAGAATTTTTGATAATCAAGGTGAAAGATACTTGATGGTGAAAGATTTATAGAAACAGAAGGATTGAATGGATAAAGAGGCTATATGAAAATGAATAAAACAGCAATAATTTTTGACTTGGATGGAACGCTATGGGGTACATCAAAAAAGGTACTTCCGGCATGGAATATTGTTTTAGATAGGTATCCTGAATTAAACAAGAAGTTAACACAGGAAGAGATGAATTCATTTTTCGGTAAGACATTAGATGAAATAGCAGAGATGATGCTTCCTAGTGTAGATGAAAAGAAGAGGCTTGATTTTTTTATAAAATTAGAAGTTACATAGGAGGTATGCATGAATTATTTTATCGAGGGTTTACAAGGTAGTGGTAAGAGCACTTTAGTTCAAAAATTATCAGAAAAGAAAAATGGATATGTAACTGTTAGAGAAGGTGATTACTCACCAGTAGAACTAGCATGGTGTGCTTATGTTGATTGTAATACATATGAAAATATTATAAATAAGTATTCTGAAATTAGTGATTTGATTAAAGAAAAAACATATTCTGAAAATGATATGAAGATTATATGTTATACACAGATTATGACTGATGTTCCTGGATTTCATAAGGATTTAGAACAGTATGAAATCTATAATGGACGTAGGGAGTTTGATGAATTTAAATCTATAATTCTTAGTCGATACAGTGCATGGAATAGTAATAACATGATTTTTGAATGTTCTTTATTTCAAAATACTATTGAGGATATGATTCTTTATAGATGTGCATCAGATGAAGAAATAATAAATTTATATAGAGAAATTAGAGATGTATTATCTGATAAAGAATTTAAGATTTTATATCTTAAGGCAGATGACCTAAAAGGAAATTTAGATGTTATTCGAAAAGAAAGATCTGATGAAAATGGAAATGAATTATGGTTTCCTTTAATGATGAATTATTTTAATGAATCACCATATGCAAAGAGTAAAGGCGTTAGTGGTGAGGAAGAGTTGATAAATCATTTTAAACATCGTCAGGAATTAGAACTTAAAATTTGCAATGAGTTATTTGCTGATAAGGTTGTTATTTTAGAATCAAAAAAATACGGTGATAATTATGACTAATGAAGAAATGATAAAGATATCAATGAAACAATCGGCAGAAGATATAGGTTGTAAAATTGAAGACTTTTTGAATGATAAGAATGTTTACGTTCCATTTAAACTTGGAGCAAATGCTAAGAAATATTATAAGCTTCCCATAGGCTGTAATTTTATATCTTATGGTAGTAATGTTGTAGCAGCATCAGCTGAAGATTTTTATGATATTACAAATGAATATATTAATAAATTTTTATTCTATCATTGTTTTGAAACACCTAATATATACTGGCTTAATGAACGATTAGAATCTAAGGGATATAAAGTATGTTTTATGGCGGAATATTTTCTACCAGATGTAAATAAACTTAAAGAGTTACATTGTGATTATGAATTACGTGTTCTTGAAAAAGAAGAGTTTAGCGATTTATATAAGAGTGAATGGTCAAATGCATTATGCAGTGATAGAAAAGAATTGGATGTGCTTTGTGTTGGAGCATATGATGGTGATAAATTAATTGGGCTTGCAGGATGCTCTGCTGATGCAGATGATATGTGGCAGATTGGTGTTGATGTTTTACTAGAGTATAGAAAAAGAGGAATTGCTTGTGCCCTAACATCTAAATTAGCTATGGAAATTCTTAAAAGAGGAAAAGTTCCTTTTTATTGTTGCGCATGGTCGAATATTAGATCAGCGAAAAATGCAATTAAGAGTGGATTTGTTCCTGCATGGGCTGAAATGACTGTTAAGCCAATAGATGTAATTAATGAAATGAATAAGTAATTAGGAGAAGTGCTTATGACTGTATATGAAATGTTATTAGAAGTTAAGGATGATAAATATAAGGAATTTCAAGCAAAACTTGTTCCAAATATTGATAGTAAAACTATTATAGGTGTTAGAACACCACAGATGAGAGCGGTTGCAAAGGAAGTTTTTAATAGTGATATTAGGGATAAGTTTTTAAATAAGTTACCTCATAAATACTATGAGGAAAACCTTGTGCATTTTTTTATTCTTGCAATGATTAAGGACTTTGATGAATGTGTAGAAAAAGTTGAAACATTCTTACCTTATGTTGATTGTTGGCCAGTATCAGATCAAGCTACACCAAAATCATTTAAGAAAAATCATGATAAACTTTTACCATATATTAAAAAGTGGATTGCATCAGATCATGTATATACATCAAGATTTGGTATGCGTATGTTGATGAATGAATATTTAGGTGATGATTTTAAGGAAGAATATTTAGATCTTGTTGCATCTAAAAAAGGTGATGATTATTATTTGAAAATGATGATTGCTTGGTATTTTGCTACAGCTCTTGCAAAAAAATATGATGAAAGTGTTAAATACATTGAGGAACGTAAACTTGATGAATGGGTTCATAAAAAAGCTATTCAAAAAGCCGTTGAAAGCTATAGGGTTAGTGACGAGCATAAAGAATATTTGAAAACATTCAGATAGTATCAGGAAAAATATAAAACAAAAAAAGAAAAACTGGAGGTTACTATGATTAAAGCAGTACTTACAATTGATGATATTTCATCAAAGAACACACCACAGATTGTTGATTATCTTGTTGAAAATGGAATTAAGGCAGTTATGTTTGGCTGGGGAGAAAATATGGAAAAACTTCCTGAAGAAGCAGAATATGCACTTAAGAAAGGAATGATTATTGGAAATCACAGTTATTCACATCCTCATTTTTCAGAATTAAGTTTTGAAGAATGTGTAGAAGAAATTGAAAAGTGTGAAGAAGTATTAGATAAGTTATATGAAAGAGTTGGAGTAGAAAGAAAGTATAGACCTTTTAGATTTCCATATGGTGATAAGGGTGGAGAGAACAAAGAAGCTCTTCAAAAATATTTTAAAGAAAAAGGTTTTGATAAACTAGATGATACTAGTATTCCATTTGCTACATGGAAAGAAATGGGACTTGATAAAGATATTGATACATTTTGGACTTTTGATTTCGGAGAATATTGTATTCGAAAAGGTAGTGATTTTACAATGGACAATGTAATGCAAATGATTCATTATGTTGATCCTGAAAGTGGCGCAGGTTTGTTAGTAGATGGTACAGAACATCTTCTTATTATTCATGCTCATGATGAGACAGAGGAGTTAGTACCAAATTACTACAAACAAATTCTAGGTTATGTAATGGAAAAGGGTGTAGAATTTATAGAACCTAAATTTTTATAAGATAGTTAAACAGGCTACGGAGTAGTTTAAATTATACATGTTAAAATTTATGATAGAAGGGTAAGAATTAAAGATGGTAGGAGTTTATTTTAGTGGAACAGGAAATTCAAGATATGCTCTTGAAGTTTTTTGTAAGGAATATGATAAGGATGTAAATATATATTCAATAGAAGATGATAGTATATGTGAAAATATTAAAGATGAGGATATGATTGTATTTTCTTATCCTGTAATGTATAGTACAGTACCAAAAATCCTTAGAGATTTTATTATTGATAATAAAGAATTATGGAATAATAAAAAAGTATTTGTTATTGCTACTATGGGATTGTTTAGTGGAGATGGTTCAGGTATGCTTGCAAGACTTCTTAAAAAATTCGGAGCAGAAGTAGTAGGTGGTTTGCATGTACAAATGCCTGATAGCATCGGTGATGTAAAACTATTAAAACATCCATTAGAAAAGAATAAAGAAACAATCAAAAAGTCTGAAGAAAAAATAAAAACTTCCGTTGTTAAATTAAAGTCGGGAAGTCCGACTAAAGAAGGCTTGGGATTTTTTTATAGAATGGCAGGACTCTTTGGACAGAGATTATACTTTGGACATCATACAAAGGAATATTCATCTAAGTTAAAGATAGATGGAGAATCCTGTGTTGGATGTGGGAAGTGTGAAAGTTTATGTCCGATGAATAATATAAAGATGGTTGATGGAAAGGCAGTTTCAAATAATAGATGTACTATGTGTTATAGATGTGTTAATAATTGTCCAAAGCGAGCAATTACACTTCTTGGTAAAAAGGTAGTAGTGCAAAGCTTGATTGAAAATTATTTGGATTAATTCATAGATTGAAAATAGGGGTAAGATAGTATTATTTTGATACTAAGTGTTTGATGAGGTGTTGTATGAATGATTATAAGGACTTGATTCCTAAGGATAAACATGATGTTTCTGGAATTGGGAAATTAATGTTGTTAAGTGATGAGGAGATTGAAGGAGTTGTTTCAAGTCTTTTGAATTGGATACAGGATATGAATTGGCCTGTAGCAAAGTATGTAATTAAAGTGTTAGGGGTGCATAAAAATGTTGTTGAAAAGCATTTGCTGAAAGTTTTGAAGGTAGAGCAGAAAGACGCGGAATGGAAGAAAAATATTATTAGTGAATTGCTTTATGAATGGTCTTTATATCCAAGTGACGAATTGGTGTTAGAAGAAATTAGGAGAATTGCTAATAATCCTACTAATGAAGAAAAGGAAGAATTAGTTGACGAAGCAGCTAGAACATATTTAGAGGATTATAAAAATCCAGATAACATTACTACAGTTATTTTTGTAAGACATGCAAAATCTGTGTATGGCGAGGATGATAGAAACAGACCGCTTTCAGAGGAGGGTATTGAAGATAGTAAAATTGTACTGAAGGTTTTGAATGGTAGAAACATAGATGTATTTATGTGTAGCCCATATAAAAGAAGTATGGATACAATTAAGGAGGCGGCAGACTACTATAAAATTAATATTTTAGTTGATGAAAGATTAAGAGAAAGAAAATGTGGTAGTTATGATTCAGAATCTTTGAAGAAAAGATGGAATGATTTTACATACGCTGAAGAGAATGGTGAATGTTTAAAATCTGTACAGGATAGAAATACTGAAGCTCTTGGTGATATCCTTACAAATTATAAAGGAAAGACTATTGTTATTGGTACACATGGGACGGCACTTAGTACTATTTTAAATAAATATAATTCCATGTATGACTATGATTATTTTCTTAGAATTGTAAATTGGATGCCATATGTTGTTGAAGCAAAGTTTAGTGGTGATAAGTTGATAAAGATTTCTGAAATCGCATATGTGAATAAAGAAGTATAATATGGATAAAAAAAGAACATCTTTGTACAGCATTAGTACAGAGATGTTCTTTTTTAAAAAAAATTAATTATCTAAGTTTTCTTCAAGTAAATTTTTAGCTATATAATGTGATACATTGAAATTTCTGATTCCAACCTTGTCGAGTTCATGATTATAGTAATAATTATCTGATATCATGCCTGAATATAAAAACTCATCGTAATGATCGTGAATTACTGGAGCAGCATCTGTTGATAAATTAGATATGTATTCTATATCAACGTGATTATCGAAAAAATCATAGCCACTTCTATACAGTTTATCACTATCATACATATTGAAGTTATAATATGCAATAAAGTAATCAATATGTCCAAAGGATAGTAAGAGGTAACACATAGATGTTATGATTACTGAATACTTAAAGAAATTAAATTCTTTATATTTAATTTGAATTGTTAGACCAGTCATAATAAATACAAGAAGCATAAGGAACCATAATACAAATATTCTTGTAGTACTAAGTCCGTATTCGTTTATGTACATTAACATTCTATATGTGCTTGATGCAATCATAATAAATGTGCAAATGCTTATAGCAACATTTATATATGATAGAACCTTATTACCCTTAAAAAATTCATTACATATAAGAACTATGATTACATTTAAGAAACAAACGCATAGTAACTGGAAAAATCCTTCTCTTGCATATTCAGCATATGTATAGTTTTCTGGTAACGTACCTGCATGGAAAAATAAATAATAAACTTGGATTGCACAGAAAACCATATACATTAATGAAATAGATGAGTTAACTATGATAGCAATGATGGGTTCGAATTCATGCATTTTTCCTTTGTGAGGAGCAAATTCTTTTGTAGAAAGATATGTTACAAATAAATACGAACCAAGATAAGTAGCTATAGCAATATAAGCAAGTCCCATTATATGTCCATATAAATAATCAAAATCAAAAAACATAAGTACAGATTCAAAAGAATTACTAAATACTTTATCAGCACTAGATAATAAAGAACCTGTTAAAAGAATAGTAGGTATAGTAATAATAATACCAAGTATTACGTATAATATTTTTGAATCTTTTTTAACTTTAATTAGTTCTCTTGATGATATCAAATCGCCTATAGGACTAGCAATATGTGAAATTGGTTTAATAGCAGTTGATATTAATAGTTTTATGTGTTCTGTAAAACTTACATTTTCCAGATTAGCAAAAAGATATAAGCCATTAACTAATGTTAATAATAGTATTCCACAGTAATTAAAAAATATAATCATTTCATTACCAGTAATAAAATTTGAAATAGATAGTAAAATACTAATTGTACAATTAAAGTATATAAACTTTCCAATTTTTTTGTTAAATGTATGCGCTGCATGTAATGTATAACAAACAGTAGCTATAGCAGCAAATACTGAGAAGATTCCGCTGTATGCTTTATAAAGTGATATGGCGCATATAAAACCATATAGAAGAGAAGGAATGCCTATAATACGGAATCGCAAAATTGCTTTGGTTTTATTTTCTTCTTTTATTTTATCCATATCCTGAATGGTATTATTTATATTAGGATTATATACATCGTTCATGTTAATTCTTCCTTTCATATTTAATGATATCCCCAGGTTGACAGTCGAGGACATTGCAGATCTCGTCAAGGGTTGAGAAACGGATTGCTTTTGCTTTATTGTTTTTTAAGATGGATAGATTAGCAGGTGTAATTCCAATTTTTTCGGCTAATTCGGAAACACCTATCTTTCTCTTTGCCATCATTACATCTAAATTTATATTAATTGCCATAAAGATTTCCTCCTAAATAGGTGATATGTTAAATAGTAAAATCATTTTCAGTTTTATATGCAATAGCACTTTCAAAAACTGTTGCTAGAATTCTGCTGAATAATGATGCTATAAGAAATGTTAAAACCATTGCCGCTGAGGCTAATGTTGGTTTTATAAGCAAACGTATAAACATAGCTATTGATATAAGAATAGAGTATATCGACATTTTGTTAAGACTTTTAACGTTTTCATTTACAAAGCAATCATTTGAAATTACGGTATCAAATATTTTTTTTAATTGCCATAGTATTAAAAGAGCCATAACTCCACAAAAAGCTATTATTATAAGGATTGGATAGAAGTGCTTCGACAATCCGTTATAGTCATATTTTTTACACATGTTTAAAGTGAATGGTAGAGTTATAAGTACTACAACCCCACTTACTAGCATAAATAAAATAAGATATCGTGTGAAAACTATTAATTTATTCTCTGAGTATTTTTTATTCATATTAATCCTCCAAATGTTTAAAAATTTATTTTTTTTAATATTAACCGATAAAATATCATTTGTCAATAAAAATATATCGAAAAACGATATGAAAATGATGAATAACGATAAAATGGGTGGCATTTGCTGAGTGTAAAAGAATACTTTAAAGATTGTTAAAATATTGTTTGCTGAGTTATAGAATATATTGCATAGAGTAGTTTTTAACTATTCTATGCAATTTTTTTATTTTAAAGGTGATGTAGAATGGCAAAGATTAATTACGAGATTCGTAAAGAAATTGAAGCATTAAATAATAAAGGTATATCTCAAAAAAAGATGGCTTCAATATTAGGATTGAATCAAAGTAGTATAAGCAGAGAAATGAAAAGATGTGATCCGTATAGTGCTGATATAGCAGAAAAAATATCAAATAAGAGTAAATCTCAAAATGAATTAATAATAAGTCAAGTCTTGTTATTAAGAAAACAGGGAATGTCAATTAAAGCTATATCAGATAGATTGGATGTATATTTTGATGCTGTGAAGAAAATAATTAATGATAATACTAAAGGAGAGATAGATGGAAATAAGAAATGATACAGTTAAGTATTATTTATCTCATCCTGATTTAGAACAAAAAATATGGGATGCAACCATGTTATTAAAACGTAAGATACTAGATATTGAAGAGAAAGATGAAACATTAAGAGAAGACTTATTTAGTTCATTACAAATGAAATCACCACTAGCTAGTACGGACAAAATAAGTTCATCTGGAAGTAAATCAGATTTGTTTGACATTATTGATAAAACAAATAAGATTCTAGAAGAATCTAAAAATCAATATTTAGTTATGTACGAAGATTATTTAGATAAGCTAGAAGAAATAAAAAGAGTTGATATTTGTTTTTCGTGTTTAGATCTGCTAACGCAGGATGTATTGAATAAAAAATATAGATTAAAGTATTCTTGGTATGAACTAGAACATGATGAAAACAAATTATCACATAGGCAAGTAATGAATATTCTAAATAATGGTATTGAAGACATTGTTAAATTATTTAATAGTCAATATAACAATCTTCATTTAGCCAGGAATAAAGATAAAAAAATAATATTTAACGAAGAAAAAGAAAATATTCAAAGAACTATATTTGACGTTGAAAAGGAGAATTTTTATGATTAAGAAAAATGAGAAGACTTATATCGGCATAGATCATGGATATGGTTTCATGAAAACTAGTAAAACTATTTTTAAATCGGGAATTAAGGAGCAACCAATTGAACCGCCTTTTTCTGATGATATTTTAATTTATGATAATAGAGTTTTTGTAATAGGGCAGAATAGAACCGAGCATGGAGCTGATAAGACTACCAATGAAGAATACTTTATCTTAACATTAGCTGCTTTAGCTCGTGAATTAAAAAAAGAGCGTATGGCTAAAGCCTCTAATGTGGTATTATGTGTTGGTTTACCATATTCATTTTTTACAGAACAAAAGGATAAATTCAAAAAATATTTATTAAAAAATAGACATTTAGATTTTAAGTTTGAAGGTAAAAGATATTTAGTTGATGTAAAAGAGGTAAAAGTGTTTCCACAAGGATTTCCTGCAATAGCAGAAAAGTTTGGCGATTATCTAAGTGATAAGATTTCAATAGTTGATTTTGGAAGCAGAACTATTGATGTGATTACATTTAATGAAGGCAAAGCACTTCATGATCAATGTTTTTCTGTAGATAAAAAAGGGACATTGGAGTTAATAAATGAAATAAGAAAATTTTATATGAATAAATATGCTGAAGATATTTCTGAAGATATGGTACAGGACATTTTTCAAAACAAAAAAGTATCATTATCAGCAGACAAAGTAAAATTTGTTCAAAAATTAATTCGATTATTCTTGAATAATTATTTAGAAGAATTAAGAGCTAAGGGAATTGCTGATAATGTAATATATTGCGGTGGTGGAAGTACAGTAATTAAGAATTATGTTGAAACTAATAAATCAACAACTGATTTCGTTGAAAACATATTTTTTAATGCATCAGGATATGAATTGTTAGCATCGAGGTAATAAATATGAATAAATATGAAAATATTACTATAAGATTTAATTTAGAAAACCCTGAAGATAGACTTTTATGGAATAAGGTATCGTCTCAAAGTCATAAATCAAGATATATTAAAGATTGTATAAAGATGAATGAAGATATTAAATTACAAAGTATTTCTAATAAATTGGATATTATCATAAAAACATTAGGTAAAAAGACAGTTTATGAAACTATTGATGAAATACCAGAAGATAAATCAATTGATGATGTTATAGAAACAATATCAGAAGAATACGAAGAAAAAAGTGAAGGCGATAAGATGATGGATGATTTTCTTAATTCACTTGATGTTTAGGAGAATTTATGGAATATAATGTAAAGATTAAGATTAGTAAAAGTAAACATGAAGAATTGCTTGATATTATGGAAAAATTAAGAATATTAGAAGAAAATGATAATATCATGGAATTACCTAAAACAGAAGAAGAACTATTTCAAAAAATAGTTAATATGGGAATGAATAAGTATGTTTCCGATAATATAAAATTGTATAAAAAAACTATATATGAATTTTTGAATATTCCAGAAGAAGAACCACATAAATGTAAAATAAAAATAATAGAAAGAAATGACGACGTGGTTGCTGAATTTAATTCAGAAAAGGATGCACAAGCTTTTGTTAATTTAAGCATGGCATATGGAAAAAAATATAAGCTCGAAAAGGAATAATGAATACGATGGATAAGTTTAATAGAAGAAATATAGATAATTTAATAAAATCAAAAGTTACAAAATCAGAAATAATGCTATATATGTTTTTAGTTAAATGCCAGGATACATTTGGATGCGTTAAAGCTGTTAGAATGACAGAAACTATAAATGCTCTTAATATAACTAAAAAAAGCTTTTACAATGCAATAGAAGGGCTTGAAAGAAAAGGATTAGTTATTCATTCTAAAAATACTAAGAATGAGTACTATCATGATTTTATAGTAAGAAATAATAATGAAGAAGATATGGATAATGGATATATTGATATTTCAAAAAAGGCATTATCTTTATCTAATCTTAACAGATTAAAAGCAGGAGAGATTCTTCTCCTTTTAAAGTTATTATCTTTTTCAGGTACATCTAATAATTCGGTAGTATCGTATCGAAAAAAGACAAAAGAGTTTTTTAAGTTGATAAAAGAACTATTTATGATCAAGAGTAGAACCATTAGATTGTATATTAAAAAATTAATGGATTCAGAGTTGTTTTATGCTGAAGAAAGAAATCATGTAATTCATTTCCATAAGCTTGGATTCATGGAAGAGAATGGTAATTATGGAGAGACATACAATATACACCTAATAAGAAGGCTTATAAGCCGTTTTAAGATTAAAGCAGAGGAAACTGTTATAATTGATGTTGCAGGCCTTATAAGGCAATATGCAAAGCGTATAGAGGGTAATATAGAAACTTTCTTCAACAATATCTTTGTACAATATCAGGAAAAGGAATTAAATAGTAAATTATTCCATAGAATACTTACATCTAATCTATAATTAGTTAGGTGTAAGTCTATTTTGCGTGTCTGAACATGAGTTATTTAATGATGATATAAATGCTATCAAAACAAAAATAGAATTTTTATGTATAAAAGGCTGCGATTTGCTCCAGAAAGTAGATGGTAGTCTTTTTTATTTTGTAAAAAGGGTGTAAATCCATGCAGGGTAAATTAAAAAGAGTGTAATTCTATGTTTTATAAAAATAATAAATGGTGTAAATTTATGTAGGGTTATATAAAAATGGTGTAAATTTGAGAAATACAAAAAATAAAAAGTGTTGAAAATAAAAGAAAAACAGATACTTCTAATGGTCTATAAAAGTATCTGTTTATAAATTATCTTATTATTAAATATATCTAAATATAATATATACCTCTAAAAAAGAAAAAACATATAATATTTATTATAGGTAAATTTGGCAATAAAAAAAGGAAAGCAATAATGCTCTCCTTTTTATAAACTCGAAAAGTGCATTAAATCTGGATAAATTTAATATGCACATCTATAAAATAGCATAAAAGCTTAAAAATAGCAATGATTTTTATAAAAAAATTCAAAAAGCGGACTAAATGTACTAAACTTGTACTAAACGGACTAAAATTTTGTGGTATAATTAAAATGTAAAAGTATGAGATATAAGAAATTCTCATTCGTTAAATATTTTTTATCTATTGGAGCTGACCTTTTGGTCGGCTCCTTTTGTATACCTAAAATTAAAGAAAGGAGAGCACATGGTTAGTAAGAATATTATTGAATCGAAAAATTATTATGCTGTAATAACCGAAGATGATGAAGTGATAATCTATTCAAGACATTCACCCAGGCGTAGTGGTAAGGATCCGTAAACTGGTTGGAGAGGATGAAATAAAGTTTTGTTTAAATTATTTTGAAAGAAAGTATAGGAAGAAGCATAAGGAGGTATTAAATGTTAAGTATAGATGAATATAAGGAATATGTAAGAGAACATGTATTAGATTATTTACCTGAAGAATATAGTAATGCTAAGCTGGAGTTTGAATTAGCTTTAAAAAATAATGATGTGAGAAGAGAGACACTTTTAATAAATAACGGTTCGGTAATTATACCAACAATTTATTTAGATCAGTATTATAAATTTTATAAAGATGGTGATTCAATTGATAATACATTAAAACTCATGTCTAAGCATTATCTTGATGCAGCAAAGGATGATGATATTAATTTTATTAGTAAGGATTACTTTAATTTTGAAAATTTAAAAGATAAAATTGTTCCTGTATTATGTAATGCTAAAAAGAATGCAGATAGGTTAAAATTTGCTCCACATGAATTATATTCTAATGATTTGGCTATTACATACAAAATCATAGTAAAGGACTTTAAAAATGACGAAAAAGGAGTAGCTAGTATTCATATTAATAATAATCACATGAGCTTGATTGGAATTAATTATGAAACATTAAAAAAGACAGCTGAAGCTAATTTTGAAAGCCACTATAAGCCAACATTTAAATCTATGCATGATGTGTTAAAAGATATGTTTATTAATAGCATGAGCGATTCAGGAATGGAGCCTGCAATAGCTGAAATGATGTTTAACGACGAATATGGAAGATTATCTAATGATTCAGTTATTCCTATGTATGTATTATCATCAGCAAATGGATATGATGGTTCTGTTTGCATAACATCACAGAAAGTAATGGATGAAATTTCAGAAAAACTTGAAGGTGATTTTATGATAATTCCTTCATCTATCCATGAGGTGATTATTATTCCATTAAAGGATAATAAAATGATGGATAGTGAAGAAATTAATGCAATGATTAACGAGATTAATGAATCTTGCGTAGAAAATACAGATTATTTATCAGATCATGTATATAAATATGATTCAGAAAAGAAGCTTGTATTAGAGTGGAATAGTCGAGAAAATTATGTTAAATCTATGGATGACAGAAATATTGGTAATAGAGGTAAAAGCATTTAGAAAGGTTAAAAAATGGCAAATTGTTGTACTTTTCAAATGAGAGTTAGAGGAGAAAAGGATAATTGCGAATCATTTATTAATGCTCTAAAACAGAAAGGAATATACTGGATAGGAAGAGGAGCTTCAGTAAGTGAAGAATTATTAGATAGTAATGATAATCAATATTTATATAGCCTGATTGGTGAATGTAAATGGTCATTATTTTCAGCATTATATGATAATGCAGTAAGTATGCAAATAGCACCAGAACGTTGGGATATAAATGATAGATTAAAAAATAAGGAAATAATACCAATAACGTATAAAGAAGCGTGTGATATGTTTAATGTAGAAATAGAAGCATGGTCTGATGAATGTGGTATGGAATTTGCTGAATATTTACGATATGAGAAAAATAAAATAGACAAACTTGAATGTTATGATTACGAAGAGGAAGAAAATGAAGAAGGTGAATATGTGATAGTTGAAGAACCAGATGGTTTTTATGAATTTGAACTATGTGAAGTAGAACATGCTATTCAACCTGAACGAAATAATAATCTTATTCTTCGTGGTAGATCAAGATGATTAAAAAGAGCAGACTAAAAAATAGAAAGGAAGTGAATAGAATGAAAATAACTGTTGAAAAAATGGATAAAAAAGCTCAGGAAAACAGATTAAAGAAATATCTTGAAGCCTTAAAAAAGACAAAAGAAAATAATAAATAATCTAAAAAGAAAACAATATCACTATTAAAGGAGCTGTTCATAATCAGCTCCTTTTTAGTTGGTTCGAACGAAGATGACGAATATGAAGAATCGGAATACTTCACAGATAGAAAGGAAGTAAAATGCACGGACAACTTGTTATGAATGATATAGGAGCGATACCCAAAGGGAAAGGCTGTATCATTTTTGATAATGTATTTAGAATATGCTATAAGTTTTCACTACCACCGAAAATGGTAGTAGTGACAGGAAAATAAAATCATAATTAAATATAAAAAAATTAGAGGAATAAAAATGGAAATATATATATTATTAATTATAATTAGTATTTGTATTGTTCTGTATTGTATTTTACGAAATCCCTTTATATACCCGTATTTTTATCGCTATCATGATATTACAGGAAAGAGAAACGTAGATATAAATGACGAAATAGATAAATTTCTATGTAGTGGTGGATTTAGATTAATACAAGAGCATGAAAATAAAGTTATTAATTGGAAAAAAGAATGTACAGAAAAAATTAATAAAAGTATATTAAAAAAATATCGAAAAGGGCAATTTAATAAGATATTAGATGATAGTAATACTTATCAATTACTACTAGTAAGAACAGTAACTAAATTGAAAAACTTATATAAAGAAGAGGTACTTCAATCACAATGGTCTGCATCATACGAAACATTATTAAAAAGAGAAGAAGAACTACGCAGCATTAACTATGAATGTACCCTAAAACAATATCATCAAAAAAATCAAAGAAAGCTCTTAACACCAAAATTAAAACAAAAAGTAAAAATACGAGATAATTATACTTGCCAAATTTGCGGTAAATATATGCCAGATGAAATTGTTCTTAGTAGAAAAACTATTGGTGTTAAAGAAGATGAAGATAATAATTGTAATATTACAATTATAGATGATGAATTTGGTATTAATGATGCAATAAAGAAAGTTATGGAAAGATATCCTGAAGGAACAGAACTTTCTATTCTTGAAGTTTTTGAATTAATGGATGATCCTGTAGAAACGAGAGGTAAAAAAACGAAGACGAGTAAAGCAGATAAAAAATTGTAAAGGAAGGTATAAAACATGAATAAAATAATTATAAGTGGGAGACTTACAAAGGATCCAGAAATAAGATATACAGAAAAAGGAGAATCCCAGGAGCAAAGATGCATAGCAAGATATACTCTTGCTGTAGATAGAAAATATAAAAAAGATGGTGAAAACAATACAGATTTTTTATCATGTGTATCATTCGAAAATAATGCAAAAGTAGCTGAAAAGTACTTGAAAAAAGGCATGAAGATAATAGTAGAAGGAAGAGTTCAGACTGGTTCTTATACTAACAAGGACGGTAAAAAAGTATATACAACTGATGTTGTAGTAGAAAGTTTTGAATTTGCTGAAAGTAAAGCTTCTGGTTTGGAAGAATCGGTTAATGTAAATGATAAAGTAGATGAAGAATATCCGTTTTAGATGCATTAATATGGCCTCTTGATATGTGAATGTTAAGAGGCTTTATCATGAAAGAGGAGAAATGAATGAAGATAGCACAGTGTACAGATGTAAGAAATAACATAAAAGATTATTGTAAATATGTAGTTGAAAATAATGATGTGGTAGTAATTACCAGAAAAGATAATAAGAACGTAGTTCTTATGGATTTTGAAAGATATAATAATCTTTTAAAAATGGAAGAATTTTATTTCGATAAGATAATGGAATTTTTGGGAGAAGATACTCAAAAAGAGCGTGAAATAAAGGCAAATCAAATATTAAATAATAAGAAAAAATAAAATAATGGTTGAAGTTCTGTACAGAATAACGTACAATTGAAGTATAAAGATATGCAAAAAATTGTATAAATTTAGGAGGATATTGGTATGAAAATTGCACAGTGTACAGACGTGAGAAATAATATAAAAGAATATTGTGATTATGTAACTGAAGAGAATGACGTTGTAATAATTACTAGAAAAGATAATAAGAATGTTGTTCTTATGAATTTTGAAGAGTACAATAATATTTTAAGATTGCAAAGATTGGAAGCATATAATAGTTTATTTAATAAAAAGTAGTATAAAGATAAAAAGTATTTAACGATAAGAAGGTGAAGAGTATGGAAGAATTTAAAAAATTAACATTAATGGAAGCTATAGATGAATTAAGAAGGGAATTTGAACAGCAAAACGGTAGATTATTAACAGAGGAAGAAGCTGTTGAACTGACAGAAACAATAAGAAAGGACATTAGAGAAAATGGAGAAAAATATACATTTGAAAGTATTCGCAGTCGTAGACACTAATGTATTAATATCTTCAGTTTTGTCAAATGGAGCACCACATGATATTTTGGAATTAATACAAAATCAAAATGTAATTCCTGTATTTGATAAAAGAATGTTAAATGAATATTATAAAGTTTTTCATTATGATTCTTTTAAGGGTTTAGATGAGGATATTATTGTTAATGTTTTATATGATGTCATTTCTAATGGAATAATGGTTAATGATATTGAACATACAAAAATGGTTTTAAAAGATAAAGATGATATTCCTTTTTTTGAAGTTAAGGAAAATTCAAAGGAATTTAGCACATATTTGGTAACTGGTAATCTTAAGCATTATCCAAAAGATGCATTTATAATTGATTCAAGAATGTTTTTAAGCATAATTGGTTATTTAGATAGATTTGTAGGAAATAGATTTGTTTACGAAGAGAATATTAAAAGGATAATTGAGACTAATGTTATTAAACCTAAATATTCATTGGGTAAAGAAATGCTTAATGATATATTCTGTATAAAGGAAAAGTTATTTATTAATGAAGAATACTTTAATAAATCAATTAATAGTGACGAACCTATAAAGAATAAAGGTAAATCTCGATAAAACGAAAGGAGTAACATTATGAAAAAGTTTTTATCAGTATTATTAATTACAATTATTACAATTTTATCTTTTCCAGTAACAGAATATGCAGATGAAAACTCTAACATATATGTTACAAAGCCAGGAACTAGTTATAAAGATTATGGTTATGATGTAAGTATTTCAATAGATGATGGTTCTGCAGGTATTGATATTATAAAGTATAGACCTGGGGATGCATTTAATGAAACACTTGATTATGCAACATTTTATTTTAGTACAAAAAAAAGATACATATCAAATATTTTAATAAATGGAACATCGGTTTATAGTTGTAATTTATCTTATTTAGAGGTAGAAAAAGGTAATCATAAGAAAATTAAAGCTAAGGATTTAAATCTTAATACAGGAGATCAGCTTAATTTAAATTATGATTCAGATTCAAAAGAATATAAAGGTTCTATTAAATGTTTTAAAGTAAAGGCAAATAATAGAAAAATTGATATTAGTATTAAAACTAGTAAAGCTATGATTCAGGTAACAAATGTTACAAGGGATATTAATAAGGTTGTTGTTCCAACAAGTAAAACAAATTATTTTACTACTCCAAAATGGAAAACAAAAGGAAAGTATAAAAACTACAGTAAGAAGAGTAAATATACTGGAACCTATTGCTTGTTTACCTGGAAAAAAGCAAAATTAAATAAGCTTGGTAAATCGGCAGGAGTTAAATTTAAAGGTTATGAAGTATATCGTAGAGAAAATGCAAAATATTGGTATGAAAATGGAAAAAAGAAATATGCCTGGACTAAAGTTAAAACCGTAAAAAAGAAAAATAATAGCTATAAACTTTTACAGGCAATTAATGGCTCTAAAGTTAGATTAAAAGTTAGGGCATATGGATTAGATAAAAATAATAATATCGTTTATGGCAGTTTTTCAAAAATATGTAAAAAAAGTATTTTTTCATCACACTGGAGTGTTCCTAAAATTACTTATTACATGAAGAATTTTTCTAAACATACATATTTTTTAGATAAATTTGCTTCAGAAGATGCATTTAATTATCAAAATAAAATTCGACAAAAATATGGAAAAAAAGAATTAATATGGTCTGATGTTATTTATGCGTTATCAGTAAAGAGATCAAAACGAAAAAACGGGTTAACACATGAATATTTAACTGATGATATAGTAATAATTGAAAATCAGTTCAAAAATAAGTACAATAATGCTGTAGTTGATGATTTTTTAGGTCGTTCAGAAAATGCTAGTAGTGTATGTGAAGATATTTATTTTGTTGTTGATTTTTGGATGGAATCTAAAGGACATAGGAATAATATTTTATCTAATATGACTTATGGTGCTATTAGTATGGGAGAAAACTATATTAGTTATGCTAATTTTAGTTCAGCCGATAGCATGAAGGCACTTAATTATATTGCAGGTATCAATATAAAAACTATTGAAGCTGAATGGTAGAAAGGAGTAATTATGGTAACAATAAAATTTGAATTAGATGAGGAAAAAATATTAAATGAGGGAAAAACAAAAGATGAAATTGAAAATAGAATTAGAACATTTTATAAAAATGTAAATGTTCCAGAAGTAGATTACCTTGTATTTGAAAGAGATGATAAGGATTCAATGGCAGAAATAGGTTTATTTATATGGGAAATAAAAAATGATTCAATTTTAAGAAAGTCTTTAAAAAAATGTGTGTGGTATATTGATGGTACTAAGGAAGATGTTTTAGATGGCCTGAAAGAATATGAAGAAAAATATGAAAATAGAAAATGGAGAAAATCAAGAGCGCATGGTTAATAATAATAAAAATGAGACACGTAAATCTATAGCTTTCGATATTGATACTAAAGTTGGAGATGAAATTTGTGGCGATTATAGGAAAATACATAAAATTATTCAAAAATATTTTGAATCAAATGATTTTATGCATCCTCAATATTCAGTGTATGAAAGTAAAGAACCGATGAAATATTTGGTTATTGAAGTGTTGTTGAAAGATTTTTTATATGAATATCCAGATATATCTAAATGCATTAGAGATATTCGAGTGACAGAAATAGGAGAAACACACGAGTTGAATAGATTGTTTGATTATGATGGAACACCAGGAAAATATAAGGATGCATATAAAAAAGATAATATAAAATTAAATAAAGGTAAAAGTAGATAAAACAATTCTAAGAACTTCTTAGAGTTGTTTTTTTATACAAAAAAATAAGGAAGGAGTGTTGATTATGATTACATGAAATTTTATCAAGGAACTAAGAAACAAATTTTTTAAAGTAGAAAGGAAGCAAAAGAATGAGAGTTTTAAAATTTAAAAGAGTTATTGCTTTTATTATGGCAATAGCATTGATTTTTAACATGAATTTTATCAATTGTACAAAGGTTTACGCTGCGGAGTTTAATTTACATTTCGAAAATTATAATTCCGCAGATGTGACAGGAACAGCTAAGTGGAAATACGATTTGGGTAATAAGATGGTATTTTGTATCAATAATGGACATGATGTAGATCAAAACGATGGTTATAATACATATGATATATGGAAGTATAAATCAAAAGGCAAATCTGACATGACTAGAGCTGGTGCTGTTGCAAAATTGGCATTATATTGGACTAGAAGTAATAAATCAGATAAAATAAGAAGTCGCGTTCAGGCTATTATCTGGGCAATTTATAATTCGAATGATAAGACAGATGTAACTGATGAGATACAAGCTGTTATAGGTTCTGGAGCAATTTATAAAGAGATATTTGATGTCGACGGTAAAATAAATTCCGTTGAAAATGTTTATCAATCAGAAAAGAAAAAATCTAATCAGAAAATGATGGATTTATTTGCTGAGAATAGCACCACAGTAAATGCTTCAGTCGATATTGAAACATTTAAAGCTTCATTAACATACTATCAGAGATTAAAGCTTCGTAAAGTAGATCAGGATGGAAAAGCAATTCCTAACTTTGTTTTTCAGATTACATTAGCTGATTTTGGACATGCCATTGATAATGATAGAAATTGCATGGGATTTAAAAATCTTGAAGAAATTGAAGTAAACAATGGTACATGGTTAGTTCCAACGTATGATTCTAATGGAAGATTAACAAAACTAACTCAAGAAGTTGCAACTAATCAAGGTGGAGCTGTTAGAAACAGTTTTGAACGTGATGAAGTTTCAACGAATGGAAGTAATAGAATCATTTACGTAAAAACAGATAGTAATGGCTATATTCAGTTAAGATTTAAGTTTTCTGTAGATTCTAATGAATATGCCTGGGGTAAGTATAAGTTAAGTGGAGATAGTTCATGGACTGAACTAGTAACATATAATGATTACGAAAAATCATTAACCAAATATGCTTATAAGGATTCTGATGGAAAATTAGTTCAATGTGAATCATCAGATAGTGGAGCGCATACTATGTGGTACTGGATTAAAAAGGCATTTGATGATGAAAATAGTGAAGCAATACTTGTCAGAACAAAGAACATTGCTTATTCAAAAGCAAGAGGTACATGGTCTAGAGATAATGAAGGTATTCTTTTAAACGGAACTAATGGTACTAGATCAGATATTTCTAAAATATGGTGTGATACAGGACTTCTTAATAAACCAAATTTCTATGGTATTAAGGAAGTAGAAAATGCTTCAGGTAATGCATGGATATTCGGTCAGGAATCTTCAAATACTCTTTCAAGAAATAGTGGTCTTGATGGTTATTGTAGATGGGTTAAAATTTATCGTGATAAGACAGAAGTATCAAATGTAGACAATTTAACAGCTACAGATTCATATACATATAATGGATGGACTAATGCAGGAACATATGTTAATGAAACTGGTGGTACATACACTAGTTCAAAATATGTTGATAAAACAGCAAATGGTAATAATAAATATATTGCTAGTAGTAGTTCAGATACAGATGAATTATCAGCAAAAGGTTTTGTTTTAACTCCAACTAGCAGATTTGGAATTAATAAAAATGGAAATTTAATAGTAGCTACAGCTAAAGGTTCTGCAGATCCAACTATAGTTGATGCATATTATTCATATGGAACAGGAAAACTTAGTGCTAATAGAGTTGTTTCAGAAGAATTTGTTATTAAGAAAACAGATGAAGATGGAAAAATTCTTCCTAATACAGAATTTAAATTATCTCTTAATATGGGAGAATATAAAAATAATGTTGATTCAGTTGTTGCAAATGGTAAAAAAATTACAACGGATGAATTTAACGTAAAAACAGATGAAGATGGTTTTATTAAAATTAAAGTATCATTTAAGAAAGAAGTATCTGGTAACTATATTTATGGTAAATACTTTGATTATGGTACAGGAACATATAAAAATGTAGAAAATGCTTCAGTATATAATAGTTTATCTTATGCTTATAAAGTAGGTATTAAACAAGTTGTTGAAAATGCTAATACCTCATTAAAATATCATTATTCAACAACATATGACATTGAAAATGGTAAAAAAGCTGTAGATAATGATTTGAAAAATCAGCTTGATAAATGGGAAAATGATTTTAATAAGAATAAAAATCTTAAATTAGTAATTACTGAAATTGATACAGAAAGTGATTATTATACTATTAATGAAGCTTATGCAAAGGGAGTTGAATTTAGTATAACTAATGGCAAAAAAATACTTTTATTAAATGAAAAAGAAGTAGAGGTTGAAGATGAAATTTTAGTAATTGATAAATATAAATATGTTCAGCCAACATTAATAAAGAAAAACCAGGATACAAATGAAGCTATTAAGGGTGCTGTTTTTGGAATATATGAAGATGAAGAAGGAAAGATTCCTGCATTAATGTATGATGAAAATGGTAATTTAGTAAATAAATTAGATGATTCTGGTAAAGTAAAAGAAGTATTATATACTACAGATAAAGAAGGTAAGATTAATTTTGATTATGTAAGATGTAGTGATAAGAAAACATATTATGTAAGAGAAATAAAAGCACCTGAAGGATTCTTTAGTATTTATGAAGATTACATTACAGATAATGATATTTTATCTTTTAAGGCTGATGGTAAAGATATTGATGATTTAAATGTGTTAAGTGCTAATTATATTAAGTTTGATGTTACAAATAAAGAAAAACCATACTTAAAAACAACGTTACTTGATACAGTAACTAATAGTCATGTAGCTTCTTCTGAAGGTAAAATTAAATTAGAAGATACAGTAAAATATAAAAATTTAAAACCAAATACTGAATATACAGTAACTGGTGTGCTTATGGATAAATCTGATGAAACAGGAAATACAAAAATCTTAGATAAAGATGGAAATGAGATTACAGCTCAGACTACATTCAAAACAGATGATTCTGGCGATGGAACAGTAGTTGTTACATTTGAATTTGAACTTCCTGATGATATTGAAGGCTTAACAGCAGTAGCATTTGAGGACATTAAGGATGTATGTACTCATGCTGATATTAAGGATGAAGAACAAACAGTTCATTTTCCAAAAATTCATACAACAGCTGTTTCAGGAGAAACAAAAGAACATACAGGATTTATTACAGATAATATGATTACAATCATTGATACAGTAACATATGAAAACCTTATTCCAAACAAGAAATATACATTAACTGGATATTTAGTTGATTCAAATACAGGCTCATATCTTTATGATGATAAGGGTAAAATCAAAAAAACAGTAAACTTTATTCCAACTGAAGCAAATGGTTCAGAAGAAGTTGTATTTACCTTTAAAAAAGATAAAATCTATACAGAAGATAAGAAGGCATTTGATTTAAATGGAAGTAGCATAGTTGTATTTGAATATTTAACAGATACAAATAATCATAGAGTATCAAAGCATGAAGATAAGGATGATGAAGATCAGACAGTTAATTATCCAAAAGCTAATACAACAGCAACAGATAAATTAGATGGAGATAAAAAGGTTTCAGGAGACATCGCAACAATAGTTGATAATGTTAGATTCGAGAATTTAACTCCAGGAAGAAAATATACAGTAACTGGTGTGCTTATGGATAAGAAAACAGGCAAGGAACTCATGGTAGATGGCAAAAAAGTTACAGGTTCAACTACATTTACATGTAAAAAGGAAAATGATGTTGTTGATGTTGAGTTTAAATTTAATATTAGCAATGTAAATGTAGGCGATTATGTAATATTTGAGGAAGTAATAGATTATAAAACTAAGGCTAAAGTAGTTGAACATAAGGATATTACTTCAGTAAGTCAGACTATTACAGTTGAAAGACCACCTCATTATATACCACCACAAACAGGAGATACATCTAAAATTCCAGTAATGATGGAAATCATGTTATTATCTCTTTTAGGTTTGATTAGCATGATTTTATTAAAGAAAAAATATAATAAAAAATTTAATTAAAAACAATGAATATTAAGACGAAGAAATTCGTCTTTTTTTAATACCTGAAATTAGAGAAATTTTTCTCTTTTTTCAGGTAAGAAAGGAAGGATAATATGAACAAATTAAAGAAAAGAATAACATGCATTTTAACAACATTATGTATTTTATTAGTAAATAGTATTTACGTATTTGCTGAAAAAGAAACAGAAGTAGATGTTTCTAAAGTTACAAAAGGTATTGATTCTTTTAAGAATATTATAATTTCAATTGCAGCTGCAGGTGGCGGTATTTTTGCAGTTATTGCAGTTGTGGATTTGGCATCCAGTATATCTGGTGGTAATGGAACAGAAATAATGCAAAACATTAAGAAACTTGCTGCAGCATCATTAATCATCTCAGTTTCGCTTT
>NZ_FUXZ01000021.1 GCF_900167115.1 Eubacterium uniforme | reverse complement strand
ATAAATTCTCTCCAAAAATACTAGGTAGTAACATAAGTCATTCCTCTTTCTCAATAAAAATATAATTAAATAAGTTTCATGAGCAAGGGAAGGAGCGTTTGGATCCTTACCCGGAATCTTCTCTATTCCTTTGTTCTAACTATGTTATAGCACTAATTGTTAGCACTGTCAAGAGATGAGTGCTAATTCGAGTGCAAAAAGCTGACACATTTTATAATCATATTAGGTTACTCATTTCTTCTATAAATCAGACATATTAACGAACTTAATTTTATTGTATCCTTGTTCCGTTAATGCATATAATGTTCCATAGTTATTCTTTCATTCATCTCCACCCATATAATATAAAGTTCCATTTAACACCTTTTCAAACGGCATATATGATGAACAATATGCAATGCCATCTGGATATCTATTTATAATTTTGTCTCCAATCCAATTTGTATATTCATATAATTTTGTTCCAAATCTTTTTGCTATATCCTTAGGTTCATCAATCAAGGGATCAATTCTATCAAACTTATCATTATCTCCTGCTCTGCATATTTCATGTAATCTATGATAAATAAGCATATATTCCGATCCATATGGTGCTGACAATGTTCCTAAAACTATTTTTTCGTTAACTACAAATTCAAATAAATATTTAGCATCTTTACATTCATCTCTTAAAATATCTATATCTTGACCTGAATAAAAAATAAACTGATTTTTATCAAATCTTCCTCCACCTTGATGCTCTCTTGGTGTTTTATACTCTTCATATTTGCCAACTCTATACATTTTTGTTCCAACAGGTATTTCGAATTTTACCACGGCATCAAATATTAATTCATATACATCTCTTGGCATACCTTTTAATTTTGAAATAAATGTATAATAATCATTTTCTTTAACTAATAATTCAAGATAATATTCATAATCTATTTCTTTATGCATACTCATAATTCTGTATCACATCCTTCCTAAAAAAATCACTATCTACTTAATATAATATCATATTATACACCCTATTTTTTCACATTTATTTGCACTTGTCAGCTCGACTCCGCTTCGCTTTATCTTGCTGTCATCTGACCACCAGAAACCTGTGGAACTAGAATAAAAATATATACCTGACTTCGTCGGTTCCATAAATAAACAGAACAGCCTAATTGAGTGTAAACACTCGTAGGCTATTCTGTTTATTTATTACAGTGCTAAAGCACTGATATATATTTTTATTCAAACTCGATTTTGGCAACTATCTATTGTATCTAGTCGAATTATAGATTGCCATATTTGGTATAATTATTCTTAAAATTCTACATATTCTTTGTCGTTTTGGAGCATTTTGCAAGCATTTTGCAAGCATTTTGCAATCACTCTTTATATTACAGTAGAATATTCTTATTACTATCAAGCATATCTTGTAACCTATCTATTTCCCCCTGTCGCTTACTTAAGTTTTTCTCATATATTTGAGGTTCAATCCAACCAAATATATATTGCTTTATCTTAGAATATGCTTTAAAGGCAGGAATCCATAATGTAATTGTACTTGCTCCAGATATCACCGCTACGGCCAAAGCCACAAATCCTTTAGAATTATTAATCCCATAGTAAACAACTAATGCTGTCGAAATAACCATAAGCAGTACTACTATTCCTCTTATGGTTGATGACAAATATTTAGCGCATTTTCCTGCGGCATTTTCAGCCTTTTGTTTAGCATCCTTTCTCAAATCTGTAATACTATTCATAATACCAGATTCATATGTATCTACCATTTTCAAAGCCTTATCAGTTCGAAGGTTAGCTTCTTCTAGTTGCTGCTCGGCTTTTTTTGCCCTTATGTTTTCCTCTTTCGAATAACTCTCTTTAACTCTATTATGCACACTTAACACAGTAGTATCATCCAGCTTACTCGGATTTCCGCCAGAGATATGCATTATCTCAGCGCGTGCATAAGCGCTATAACGCATGTCTGCCGCTTCATCCTCCGAAATATCTCCTCTATGTACAAGCCTTCCCGTTATTTCAAAAAAAGTTTGCATAACTGCTTTTGATGATGTAACTGCCGCATTAGCAATTGCAACTAACTGGCGCATGGGCAAATCAGGATTAGAAAAACCATACTTTACCCATAACAGTGTAGTTATATCTGTAATTCCCATTGTCGGAGGTATATGTAATTGATATTGATTATACTTTAAAAACTTATTACAACTCTTTGCCAATTTATAGTTTGTGGTTACAAAAATTGCCCTGCATGACTCAATAGTTTCAACCCTCATCCCTTTTCTTTTCAGACATATTGAAGCAATTGCGTCAACATCGTTTGCCAACATTCTCTGTGATCGAGAATAACTAGGAATATCCTTTACAAGACACTCCTGCAATCCCTTGTAATCAATAAACTCATCCTCATTCTCATAATTACTTTTTGATTTGTATTCCTCAGTATCAACAATATCTACTCCTATTTTTTTTAGATTATTGGATAACGCATTGATTTCCATATCAATTTCAACAGAAGAAAGTTTATCTTCCTCTAGTCGTTCTAAGGTCTGCGAACAATTTAAACTATTTGCATCTCGATCACGAAAATTTTTCAAAATATCGGTCATTTCATTATAGTGCTCTCTAAACACATATAACCTAGCTCCGTTAGCTCGTAATAAATCAAGCAATGAATCAGCTACATTCTTTTGTTCACGCGTCTTGTAATTCATAGCATATAACAATAGCGTTGTATCAAGATAAACATCAACTTCCTTCATTCGTCTTTTCTTAATGAACTTAGTAGTCTCATTTGTTCCCAGATATATGATGGAAGCAATCATAATTCCCTTAATAATTTCAGCCATTCTGCCAAATAGAGCAGTATCATTTTCTTTAGTATGTAAAATAAAACATCCTATTTGATAATTTTCTACTCCAACTGTATTGGCCACATCCTCCCGAAGATTGTCCGTTTCAAATAAAATATCAACTCCTCTGGATTTTATAAACTTATTAAAAATCTCAGATACATATTTTTCATCCTTGTTGAATCCAGGCACTTTTTCTTCAAGCCAAATTTTTAATTTTTCAATTATTTGTACTATTTCTTCATGTGTTAAGTTTTCCTGCCTCCGAAACTCTTCCTCGACAGTAGACAAATCTGTTATTAATCGATAATTATTGTACGACAAAGATTCTAAAACCTTATTTTTTCCCTTACTCATTCTACCGCAAATTTTATGGAAGACTGCCAATGGCATATTATGAATTGTAAATCTATTATCTAATTCAGCGATAACATCCCTATCATTTATTACATCACCAAATTTGCTTGTATAAGATATACAAATCTTAATAGGCATTTCAAATATCTTAAGAGTATCTGCTCCATCATGCTCAGCCAAAGCAGCCAGCATTGCACTACTTATTAATCTTTGGTCTATAACTCGACTCATTATGCACCTCTCCTTCTTATGTACATACTTGTTTATATCAGCTATTCTTCAAGTACACTACCAATCTCCTCAATCCAGCCACTGTCATCACTCTCAAATAGCTTAATAAACCTTCCAAAATTACTGCTACCAGTAACAGAATCATCCGACTCTAAATTCCACACTCGCTGGCACATATCCACATAATTCTCCTCAGTAACATGTTCCATAACTTCTCGAATCTGGTCTTCTCTTCCTTTGTAGTTTTCCACCCCAGTATACTTTTTTATTATAGGAGCATTTGTCTTTTTTGCCGGCGATTTCAAATTTTCGTCGGTCCAATGCTTGGATATTATCTGCATCGTACAGGGATTACCAAACATAATCACTTCATCTGCTGCATTATCCACACCATGGAACTCATTAATCTTGCGTTTAATGTCCTCATACTGCTCATGAGGTTTCTTTTCCGTATCACAGAACACAAGCACCAGTTCGTCTGCTCCATTTTGGTACCGGTCCTGATACCTCGCCGGGATATTTCCATTGCCACCGGCATTAACTAACGAAATGGCATATTGCTCGTTCCACACTTTCAAATCTTTCAAGCGCTTAAGATACTCATATTCCTCATTGCCTTCGCAGATAATGCAGATTTTGTGATTATCCAAAAACTTTGGGAGCTTATTTGGCATCGGCATCATCCCCCTTTACATCACCTTTAATACTAAGCAAGGAATTGATTAGTTCTGGATCAGGCAATGCTCCAAGAGCACCTTTCCTATATTTTTCCATAACATCCGTCGTATCTCTCACTCCCTGCTGTGCAGTAAAATCAGCAAGTGAATATACATATACGCCTTCTTCATCTTTGTGAACAAACCAAATCTGCTCCTTCCGGAACATTCTCTTACAGTCCATAAGGTTAATATCATGTACTGTAAATATCATCTGCGCACTTGTATTCAATTCGTTATTAAACATCGCAACAATCGCCCTGGTAAGCTTAAAATGAATACTGCTATCCAACTCATCTACAACTAGAATTCTGCCCTGTTCTAGTGCTTCAATAACATAGCTGGCAATAGCCGCAATCTTCTTTGTTCCTGTAGAATCAAATATCATGCTTGGTACATGGACGCCTTTATATGTGGAAACCAGTCTAATTTGATCCATAATATTTTCTGGAATATCAAGTACCTTCTCGTCCGGCTTTTCATCACCTTCACCAGTTTTCAGTTGTATTTTATCCATGTCCACATATTCAAAGTTATCCATATACAAGTCTGCATTTTTTATGAACTCAACAACCTTTTGCTGTAACTGATTCTTATTCTTCATAAGTTCTATAGTATGCTGCATAGGTATGTTATTCATATTGATGATATCAATTTTCTCAGCAAATCCAACAAGAATCCGCTTCATCTCGTTGATATGTTCAAATTTACTTGTATCTATTACATAACATAGCAAATTATTTTTCGAAACAACCGGAATCATAGTCTGCACTGCTTCGTCAATACAATCATATATTTCATTAATGGTATCCTTTTTCAACCAGCAAACTTCTTTTTCATTGTTATACTGATCTTTGAATATCTCAGAAAATGATTCATATATATATTCTTCTTTTTCTACATCATACTTAAAGTCATAAGAAAACTTTCTTCCTGATGACATAAATGTTACGCCTAACTCACATACATCACTCTCAGTAAATATATTAGGCATTAAACCATTTTTCTTATTTAAAAGCAAATTTTTTATTGCCCTAATGCACTTAATCAAACAGGTTTTTCCTGCATTGTTTGGGCCATATATTCCTACCGTTTTAAGAACATTAAAATTGTTCTCTTTATGAACATTGGCTCCAAATTTCTTATTTCGCATATCTGCTTTCATTGAAAATGTAATGTCATCCTCAAATGCATAACAGTTTTTTGCTCTTACCTCTATAATCATGGCTCATTCCTCCAAGTCACTTTTCTTCTTTCCTTATCAATATTATATCACTAAATATTTTTTATGCAACTTTTTTTCATAAAAAATATTTAATTTCTAAAGATATGTGGCGTATGATTTTCGAAAATCCGAAAATGTTTGTAGATAGTTATATATGTGAAAATTACTCGAATGAGTGATTGATGCCGGTCATAATATCCGGCGTAAGATTCTTAAAAGAGTGAATGCAAAATAATTGCAACCATTTTGCAACTACAAAAAAGGAACCCACTGTTTAAGCGAATTCCCACATTTTATCGTATATTCCAGTTCGCAAAGACCTTCGTAGTCCGATTCTATTTTAAGGTTGTTTCTATACCATTTTGTATAGAATAGTACTATTTTTCCTCTCTGTATCCGGCTTTACGATAAAAAATAGTACCATATTAGTACCGAAAGATTTACCAGTCCATGTGGACATTATGGGGCATGTGGGGTGAAAAATCAAGAGGAAATCATATTCTCCAATACCTTCTTCACCTTTCCCGACTGAATTAGGTGTCTCATCTTCTCTTTTCCTTCTTCCACCTCCGGTGCACCACATCTAAAATGTTTTTGGCCTACTTCTCCCTTCCTTAATCCGTTCCATCTGTTCTTCTGTCAAAGCATTTCTTGAAAAGATCCATTCTCTTGTGCAAACTGCAACATTGGTCTGAATATCCCTGATTTGTTCGTCACTTAGTTCAAAAAAGAAACTTCTTCCAATCTGTTGGTCAGTCTCAATGGGAAACAAATACAAGACAAGTTTGGATGTCAACGGAAAAGCCACTGCCCGAGGGCGATTAAATAATTCTATATCCTTCGGCGACCACTCTATAACCGGTCTATCCGATGTAATGATCACATCATCAGACGCTATTCCAATTTGAACTTCCATTCCAGAATATTTCGTGACCGCCTCTCTGATAACCGTATTCTCATCCCATTCAGGAATAATGCCTAGTGGCAGCAAATTCAAAAGAGTAAAATTTCTTGATGCTCTCTCATCCATGTCCGGATTTTCTTTCTGTAAAAACTTTATTCCAAGATTTATCGTTTCGGGATCTCGAAACAATATCATTGTCATTAGTATAATCAATATACTTTTATCATCTTCAGACAAAATATTCGGGCACACCAAGCACTTCTCATTTTGTGATTTTGTTTTTATTATCTCAATAACTGCTCCGACTCGCGCCTCAATTCTACTAAATGCTTTTTCTATGGCATTTCGTGCAATGAATTCGCCTTCTTCATCTCTTAATTCATAGAGATTATCTTCCAAACAAAAATCTTCAATATCAACCTGGCAATTTATTTGCTGCATTGTCCTTACATTAAATGCCCATGTCAACGATTTTTCTTTGAATTTTTTCTTCTTTATTTCAGAAAAGCCTTTTAAATATATTCTCGGGACAAAATGTTCCCGTTTTGTATACTCTGAATCATTCGACATTCCTTGTCTCCTCTATACTATATGGTCCCTCTGGCTTGATAGCCCAAAACATTTAAATGTAATTATATTAACCTTTCCAACAACGCTCTGACCAACGGGGTTATTAAAAGTACTGATTACTATTTATCCCCCATCTATGTGATCCACACCTCTTTACTTATCAATTTTTTGAAACTTGATTGCATCACGATTCGCCAACTCTATAGTGAATGGCTTAAAATTGAATTTCAAATGTCCAATAATTACTATATTGTAGATGACATCATTTTTGATTTCATCTTTAATACCTCCTCTATAAATATTGGTTCTATATTTCCATTCACCCTGCCTATTTTGTGTGAAAATTTCTAAGAAATAAAATGTGTACGATTCACCGGTCTCCTTATTCATCTTAGTTTTCTCACGAATGCCAAGTTTCACTTTCCCGTAAAACAGTGACAAATCTTCTCCATCCGATTTATCTATCCAAGCATTAATTCTCTTACGCCTCAATGCCCTTAGAACATCCACATTTTCTTTTCTATCAACAATCAACAGCGGATTCTGCTTCTTGTTATTGCTCTCATCACCCCCCCTACATTGTCTGTATTGGGTCTATGCTGCTTACAAAGCATATTAAGTATACTTTTCAACTTATCTTGAATTTCGTTATAAGTCAAAGAATCAACAAACTCCTTCACCCTTTTTGACGAAGCATACTCATAATTATATGAACATTTTTCCCTATGTTTAGACGATGGTATTCTTTTAAGATGTGCTCTTCTTTTAGAAGTTTTTCCACAAAACGTCAAAATTGCTTCCTTGCACTCTGGACAATACATATTTCCTTCATACTTTCCAATATCTCCGTTGTTCTTGGTTGCATATTCCTCAACAACGTCAATATCACATATTTTATCTTCCTTCAAGTAATAAAACTCTTCAAAGCTCTTCGGTCTATCGGCCATAAACTCCTCCTATCTTAAGTCTATTACAAATAATCCATATCTTCATTTTAAATCTACTTCGTAAAAAATAATACTGGTGTTTCATCGTCTATATACTCCCACATTCTTATGCCTCTTCATACATCTCTTTATATGTGCGTATTTCCGACATAATTACTTGCGGATATATATCTATATAACTCCTGCAAACCCGCTTGAACAGTTCAAGTATTCTTTCATTATTACATATTCCCACCATATAATCCAGCAAGTGTTCCACTTCGGATTCAGACGCTTTTCTTACGCATATGTCGTCGACTATGGGCTTGTAAGTATTATATGCTAATTCATTAATGTTCCTAATCTTGTGGGCTATTTCCTTGGTATCTGTCAAAGATTGTTCCATATTATTTCCTCGCCCGGTTCTATGCAGATTTCATCAAACATAATCGTTTCCCATATTCATATAGTCTTCTAGGCCTTGCAATGTAGTCTGTGTGTATTTCTATAAAACTACTATGCACATATTGCGGTACAAGCAAATCTTCCATATGCAACTTCAGCAACGTGCTCAATACATACAAGGTGGTCAACCGATGGTAAAATTCTCCCCTTAATCCACCGATAAATAGGTTGTGGGCAGGACAGGTGCAATATGTTCTGTATATCTTTAACTGTGTAACCGTTTTTTTCTATCGTCTCTTTCAATAAGAATCCGGTTTTCTTCATGTCAATATTTTCATACATAAACAATCAGCTCCTTTAGCAAAAGTCTCCCTCGGTCCAATCAAATGGATAATCCGGATCTTCCCAGTATTTCACCCCAGACCGAGATCTTTCATATACCTTAAAACGCTTACGCGCCTGCTTTTCTTTTTCTTCATATATTCTATGGCAGAACGGCATATGTATCTCATCCTCCTTCTCTGTACAGGGTACAACGTGCAATGTTGGTTAACTATCCTTAAAAAAGAGATCTATTTCATAAATCCACTTAAATACTTCCAGCTGACGCTGACTGTGCCTGTACACTCTGTCAAAATACTGCTGCCAGGAATACTTCCTGCCATATTCATCATAAATTCTTCCAGTTCCTTAAACGTCTTAATTGTTTTATGTTTTTGGAATAACGGACGCCATCCTGCACTCAGCTTATTCAGATGAACCTGATAACCCAGATATGGTTCATCTACAATTTTATCATACACAGCCCCTGTGACCTTTTTGATCTTTGCATAATCTCTGAAAATAGTAGCCCTGGAAATATCAAGAGATACTCAATTTTTCCAATACTTTCTGCACCTTCTCTGACTGAATCAGATGCTTCATCTTTTCATTTCCTGCTTCTACTTCCGGCTCACCACATCTAAGACTCTCTGGATGTTCCGATACACAACAGTCCCTGTACCAGCACTCGCCCATAAGCGAGCCCTTGACAGACCATTTTTCATTCTCTGTCAGTTCACCTACTAATGACTTCATTACTCGCTCTGTGGAGTACCTTTTGAAACCAGCTAAAAATTGTAAAGTTTTCGCATCACCAATCTTGGACAAATTGATTCTATGATCCTCCACTGCCGCCAAAATATCTTCACGAATCTTGATTTTATCCGTCTTGCCAGTTCCGGTCCATGGAACCAGTTTGTCAAAAGCAAGTATAAAGTACTCAAAACAAATCATGTCAAGAATGCTAACCTTACCTTCTGACTTGTCCGCCATTGATTTCAGAAGACGATATTTATTTCGGATATCCTGATTATCAACCACCTGGTCGAACGCGATATAATATGTATCGTCCTCTTGAACTTCCAGATTTGAAAGTGCATTCAGTAACCCCTGATTGCTTCCCTTACTCTCAACTGTAAGTGCACCATCATAGAAAAGCTGATTAACCAATTTCCAAAAGTGAAGCCCTGCGCCTGTATCTTCCGTCCATAAATATTTCATCTCACAGCTCCTCTTCCAGTGTGATTCTGTTTTGTTCAAACTTCAACACTTTAAAACTCTTGTCTGATACATTCAACCCATCGCAATTTCTGAGGAACAGCATATATTGGTTGGAAAACTCAAAATTAATAAATTTCCTGACATCATCATCCACCAAAATATCCGCATTATCCATCACAATAAAATTGCCCTTGCACTGTTTGATTGATTCGAAAAGGTTATCTGATTTGTAATTGAACAGTTTGATTGCCTTGTATTCGTCAGTAAGTCTTAAGTCCTCTAACATTTCGTAAAGAACTGTTTTACCTGTAGCGCTATCTCCGCCGACAAGAGTGATTCTATCATCAAACGTTAAGTCGTATGAAAATGGATCTGCTTTAAACGCAATGTTCTTATAAATCATCTGCTTCTCTCCTTTCATACTCTTTACTCCACCAGGTCTGATACCCTGTGCCTCCGGTCACTATGTCTGCATCATTGAACCGAATTTTCATATTATCCGGAATGTCCGCAAAAGATGGTCTTGACATGTAAATCTTTATATTATCCATTGCAAATATGATTTTCAGGACGTTCGGTCCGCACTCCTCTACACACACCACTTTTTCCGGATGCTTTACAATGTTAAGCAATGTCTTACATCCGGAAGACAAATTTCGAATCGTACCCAGTCCATATTTTGTTTCTATGTGCTTATCCGGTGTAAGTCTGGCCTTATCCACCTGCCTGATAAGATCAATTTCTTTCTCGGACATCTTCTCATTACTTGTATTCAAATTAAAATACAAATCATTTTGAAGAATCCAGTCTTTTGAATCTTTTTTTTCTGTGTATATATCAATCATTCTATGTCACTCCTTCCGAAAATAAGCTCTTTCAATTCACATCAAGTATTCTTTTCACATCCTGCTGCAATTCCTCGCTGAAGTGGGATAGATCATCGACCAATATGACCTTATGACGGATCAGATTGGCAATATCCCATGTTGCTTCTGGTTTATTCAGTTCCATGATGACGCCCGGATTCTTCCTGTCTTTCTTTATTCTTTTTTCCAGCTCCCAGAATTTATCTGATGCAACCTTGTCTTCTTGCCTGAGGAAGATGACATACTCGTTGATTAACTTTTCCATATATTTTTCCTGCCATTCGGGCAGTTTCTCCCTAAATAACTTCCAATCATTTTTTGAAATCATATGTCCTCCAAGAATTTATTCTCAGCTTATTTTTTGGCATTTCCTACTTTTTACTAAGTATTGCAGGGTTTCCTTCAATCATATAATCCATTTTTCTGAAAGCAGGACCAAACTCCGATTAAAACACCGCTTATTTTTATCATAGTATTGATTATATAAACAAATCCCCAAGTTGAGGACCTACACATTGTTTGCCATGTTCGGCTCCTTTATTGGCTCCTTTTCGGCACCATTTTTATTCCCTAGCTAGGATTTTCACCAAATCCCTCACATACCTCTTCTAAGTAGTCCACAAGCCGTAGACTCCAAATCAATTATACCACAATTTGTATCAATTTATTCCTTGCCAACTGTCCCACCGACTACTTATTTCATCATCCTTTTCATCTGCTCGTCTGACGAAGCATATTAATTCTGATATCCATCTTTAGTAGCTTGAAATATTATTTCCTGTAAGCACTCGTTTATTGCAATCTGTTGATAATCAGGTGCTACCTTGCGTGCTGCCTTACAATAATCTGCAATAGCCTTTTTCATGTCCATAATATTCTTCTGTTGCTCTTGATGATGTTGTTGTATCTCATACATCCTCTGTTGCTGGCTTATCTGATTCAATAATGTATTTTGATTAAAAATAATATACGGAAATTGATTATAATTCATTTTTTATTACCTCCTCTGAATAAATACGTTGCATATTGTATATTTTTAGAAAGATATCAATATTATCACCCTATAAAGATCACATCATTATGATATTCTATAAAATCTTTCTCCGGAAGAAAACGATCTGGCAATATTATTTTTTGTCTATCATAATGTTGCAACCATGCCTTTGTTTCACTATCCATATCTGCCTCCTATATAACAGACAATCATACTATGTAAATTATAATTCCTTATCTCGAAACTTTCAACATCTCGAAATATATTACCACCTATCATTTTCCACTGCAATTTTCCTCTGTGCACTGCAAGTTACGCAATCTGGATATCCCCCCGATTGCCGACCTTGTTAGGGGAAAAATCCCCCTAAGACCCTCTTCTAAAAATAATGCAAGCATTTTTTCATTGCATCATTTCACCACACCAACTTACAGCTACAACAATTAATCTTAGTATTATTATTCCACACAAATCTCCCAATTTAAATGCCAGAAACATATCAAAAAAGTGTCACAAAAATGTCAAAAAAGACTGCCTCATATTTTGCCCCACCAGTACAAACATACAAGACAGTCTTTTTACAGATAAGAAGATAATTCACTTTTCAAACCACCGCTCCATCACCTTGAACGGTATACGACATCTCTTAACACCATCTCCTCTCCAATCTGTTTAGCCTCTTCCCTTAACCTCCACATCTTCATTGTGGAAGACGGATCTTCCGGAAGATGTTTCGCCAAACGCTTTTCCATTATCTCATCCAGCATCTCCCAAGCCTCCTCATGAACCTGACACGCCACTTTGTATAATCTTCCAATTCTCCACAAAAGTCGATATCGTTCTTTATGATTCTCTTTCATATAATTCAGCCAAAGCAGACCGTATTTTCCAACCTGTCCCAAGGGCAGACCCTCCGGCAATAAATGGTTCAACATACATAGGACTATTTTTATCAATCATCGGTACTATTTCCGATAATAATTGTCTTTTCCCACCAACCCACTTTAACATTGGGCTTAATAATAAATTCTTCGCCATAATATTCTCCTATCGTCTCCCTTTCTCATTTTAACAATTTTTCTTTTCTTCGTAAACGGAAATCGAACATATTATCAAATTTTTACAATTTCGTATTTCTGTTTCAAAAGCCATTAGAGTGTCCTATGCAAACGATTGCTTAGAACACTCTATATTACCTACTTCTGGCATATCTCTTATCCTGTTCCTCGCCCATCTCAATGACCTTATCATAGTCTTCTTTTCTTAAAAAAGTCTCAAAATACCCTAGTTTCTCTTTTGAATCATACAGCTCATCAATCTCTTTCTCCTGGTCTTCAATACGTTCCCTGAGATTGCTGTTCTGCCCTCTAAGACTTTCATTGATTTCAGAGACTTCATGATACTTTTCTGTAACTTCTTTTAACTGAGCAAAACAACCTTTAGCAAAATCAACTACGTTTCTGAATACACCATACAGCTTATCTATGAATTTAAGGAGAAGAAGTATTCTGACAAAGAAGCACGTAGGGAAATATACTGTATTGCAAATGATAAACTACATGAAGTTGAACTTGTTCTTACTCAGGAATATATCATCCTTCATAAACTTGATATATATTCAACTCTGGAATCCTTCATCCACAGAGACCTATGCGATATATGGGATGAAAGGTTAGAGTATGTCAGTTCTGAAGGAATCCAGATATATGAGACAAACCTTGGAATCAACTCCCACGAAGAATACGAAGTAGCATTTAACAGGCTTAATGAAATAATGAGCGAATACTTTTAAATGCAAAAAGGCGTAC
>NZ_FUXZ01000028.1 GCF_900167115.1 Eubacterium uniforme | reverse complement strand
TTTCATTTGAGCTAATGATTGTAAAAATATCGCACAATATATACCTCTACTTCTTACAGTTGCAAGTTTTTCCTTAAAACCTGAAGGCATTTTAAATAGTGATAGGTAAGCCTCTGGCTATTATGCCTCGGGCTTTTCCCCCACTCCACACCGTGCGTGATAGTTTCCAATCACACGGCGTTCCACCGACTAACTTTTCTCTTTAGTGCCTATATAGTCTTTGAATTGTATTGGTTCAAGCTCTCTATGTTCTCGGAGCTTATTTATCTTTTCTTCCATCTCCTCGGTTAGTGTCAGCATACTTATAGACTTTAATATTTTCTTTTCCGTATCAGCTGATACTATGTCTGCTATTTCTTTTGAAAGTAGTATCAGATTTCTATAAGTATCGTTGCGTTCTCCCTTACATGGTTTTATATGCAAACAAATCATATCCATTGCAGTTAAGGCATTGTGTGTAACGGCACATTTCCCTTTCTGTGCTATATATCTTGATAATGCATTATCCGCCATTTCCAATGTAGGGTAGTTATTTGCGTTTTCCATCATGTATTTCATGATTTCAAAGCTTACGCAATTTTCGATATCAGAATACTTTCTCACGTATTTATTGACTTCACGCCTTTTATATTTAGGATATTCATACGCCACATATCCAAGGGGAATAATCATGCGACCATTTATCCATCGAAACTGTTTTGATTTCCCATATTTTTTTAAGATATATTTACTCGTTATTTCGCCATCTTTTTTAAGCGGAAAGCATCGTCTGTTATGGTTCATACCATTGCTTTTTCCCATAACTTTGAAACTTATGTCCGCAAAGTCAGCTGATACAAGTGTTGCCATACAGTAATAATTGTGCATCCCCATAACCATTGCGTTGAAAAGTGTTATGTTTTTCTCCAAGTCATTCTGTTTACTGGGATTTTCTATATCTTGCCAGACTTCCCTTAATTTCTTTATGACTTTAGTTTTGCTTTTGTCTGCCATGTGGGAACGTATTATCCATTTATTTCCTTTTGGCACTACCTTAAACTTGATACCAAGAAATGTAGTATAGTTCTTTCTGAGATTTGTAATCCCTGATTTTTCCTCACTTGTCTGTAGGTGCAAATTTTCTGCTAGCCATAACTTCGTAGCTTGCATCGTTTTGACAGCTGTCACATAATCCCGACAGAAAATCTTAAAATCGTCTGCATATCTTACGATGTACATTTCCTTTAGGTCGGTTTTTGCTCTCAACTTATTCCATTTCTGCGTTCTATCAACTGTAAGTACGTTTCCTTCTTCATCCGTCTTATCAAACTCATAGCCAGTTTTTCCTTCTTTGATTTTGAACATTTCCCATTGGTTAGCTATCCACCAGTCAAGTTCATTAAGCACTACATTCGCCAGAAGCGGAGACAATATACCGCCTTGAGGCGTTCCCGTTTCGGGAGTAATAATTATATCGTTAAACAATATATCTGCTTTGAGCATCTGCTTAATAATCATAATCAACTTTCTGTCTTGTATTCCTAATGCCCATAACTGACGTATCAGTTTTGAATGGTCTATGTTGTCGAAGAAACCAGTAATGTCTACGTCTACTACAAAGTGCAATCCTTGCAACTGGGCCATCTTATAGCATTGTGCTATAGCGTTCTGTGTTGACCTATAAGGTCTGAAGCCATTATTTCTTTCATGGAATTTAGCTTCGCAGATTGGCTCCATTATTTGGAGAACACATTGTTGTATCAGTCTGTCCCATATACTCGGTATTCCAAGTGGTCTTGTTTTTCCGTTATCTTTGGGAATTTCTACTCGTCTGACTTTCTTTGGTTGATAATAGTTTAATTTATTTCTGATAGTTTTTATTACCGTGTCAATGGGTAATTCTTGTATTTGAACAATGGTTTTCCCATCTGTTCCTGGAGTCTTACTACCTCCATTTTTGCAGATATTTCTGTATGCAAGTATGATATTTTGCTCTGATACTATGTATTTCATAAGTCTATCAAACGTTCTTCCATTCTGACTTTCCTCGTACAATTTGTATCCTATTTCTTTAGCGTCATATCTTTCTGCATTTCTTTCTGCTTTATTAACAATTCTTTTCGCCATAGTAACCAACTCCTTTTCGGAGAATGATTTTTTCTAAGTCACACCACGACAGCTATGAAAATCTCCATTTCGGTGATTACTATATAGACATAATCGAAAGATTAGTATCGGCTTGTGGCTATCCCTCCACCGCTTGTTATCACGGTTTCATCGGTACTGTGCCACTACTCTCACAACCATAAATGTGCTTATTATAGTCGGAGTCTTTCTCTTCTCCTTCCTTTTCGACACAACTACAGTTCTTTATCGCTGATACAGTCAGCTACTGTATTGGTTGCTTTCCACGTTCCACATAACTTAGGATTGTTTCCACTTAGGTCATTCCTTTAGCCCTGCAAGTATTATCTTCAAGTTTTCCTTAAGATACCTATGCCCTGTAAGCACAGAAGGCATTTCATACTAACAACTCTTACTTTGCCTCACTTGCGTACCTCTGGTACACTGGCATTTCTACCAGCCATTCGTCTAGAGCCGTACATTCGGAATTTCGTCAGACTCGCCTTTTGAATCATTCTAACCATATGGAAACCCCGCCCGCACTGTCACGCACAACACTTGCCTCCAAGTATCTTTCCTCGGCTCAATATCTAAATTCCTCTCTTCCCACAGGTGGACTCTGGTCACTTTTGTACCAATGGGTATTTGAGTTCATGTCGATATTTATCCGTTAGGATGCGCTTCGCGCGACTTCTCCGAGCTTATAACCTTGAATTTCTGTATTAATCCAACGCTATTCGAAGTATTAGCGAATCCCCTTCGGGGCGTTACTCCCTCATTTGAGATTTCAGTTATGCAGTTCTCTAGAGATGCAGTCACATCTCTATGCTGCGTTTTTGTCGGTTATTTCTACCGTTTTAGACACAGAACGTGTCGCACTGTTTGCAAATTCATCCAGCCAAAACCCTACATCTAATGGCAATCTGTCATTATCATAATATCGAGCTTGATAATACAACTCTTGAAATAATAAT
>NZ_FUXZ01000033.1 GCF_900167115.1 Eubacterium uniforme | reverse complement strand
AAAAGATTATTACCATTTAATGTACAAATGTTAATCATTGGTTTTGGTAATACTATTACTTTAATTGTACGTGATGCCTTTTTTGTTGTTCCATTAAGATTAGCTGTTACCGTAAATGTTAAATAGTATTCAGTTCTTTTACTTACATTTGGTGCAATTACAATAGTTGTATTACTTCTTTCATTTCTTAATGTAAGACCATTTCCTGTATATAAGTAACCATTATTATTTCCACCTGAAACCCATGAAGAAACTGTGCAGCTATCTCCTGAATATAAAAATACATCCTTACTATGTATTATACCTTTAGATTCAAATTGATTAGTAATATTAGTTATAGTAGGCAATGCTTTTACATTAACAGTAATTCCTTTATTTAATGTTATAGTTCCACCATTAGTCTTACAAATTGCATTACCTGTTATATATGAACTGCCTTCATTCCTACCTGTATATGATGCATTTTGACTGCCTGTATTATATAGATCTACATTATTATTATTTTTTGTCCAGGAATATCCTGTAATATATCCACCTACAGATAATGAAAGTCCTGTATTTTCTCCAGCAAATAAAACTGTTTTATTTGCTGTTAATCCATATAGTTTAGGATAATTTTTTAAATATACATTTATTTTTCTTTTTAATTTATCATCTTTACCATAGATATAAAATGTTTTATTTTTTACAACATCCTTATTTGCTTTAACTGTTAATATCGCTCCTGTTGGTGCATTATCATCTTTTGTGATTTTAAGATTAATAGAGCCATCTGATAACGTATAATTTCTTCCATGATTAGCTCCACCTTCTTTTAAAGCTATATAATTAGTATAATATGTATTACATGTCCACGTTTGATTATTCTTATTTCCATCAGACACTAAAGTTATTGTACTTTCTTTTACATCAGCGTAGGTTATGTTTTTCATGCTAAACATAAACCCTAAAAATAATAAAAAAGTTATAATTTGTTTTTTCATATACTTCACACTCCTATTGTAATAATATAACAACTATTTCATAGCCAACAGTTCTTCTAAATGATGATATTGACAAACCATAGCCACCTCTAACTTCTGGCATACGATTCGTAATTTCATTAATAGCATTAAATATGCTCACATCATCATCTGATTCTATATTAACTTTTATAAATGTAGTTTTTATTTCTTTTGTATCATTAGTTAATTGATTATAAGTTGATGTTGCATTTGTCTGTTTTCTTGAAGACATGTATTCAGCTAATTCTCTTAACTCACCATTTACTCTTCCAGAAAAATTCGCTTTAATAGAATTTTTAATCATGATTACAATATCATCATTTAATATGTTTGATTCATTATAATTACCTAAAGGCTCTATCTGTTTGCTTTCTTGTTGTGTTGTTTGTTCTTTCTGCTTTTTATTTTTTCGCTTTTTTCTTCGTTTCTTTTTGGTTGTTTCTTCTGTAGTCTCTTCAGTTGTTTCTTCAGTTGTGCTTTCAATTGTTTCTTCAGTTGTGCTTTCAGTTGTAATTTCTTCTGGTTCTTCAGCTATAATAATATCTGTAGTTTGTTCTGCAGTCTTAGTTTCTGAAGATTCTTCAGTGGAATATATTTCACTTTCAGTAGTTATTTTAGTTTGTTCTGTTTTATAATCATTGTCTGAAACGATTTTTTTATTTTCATTACCATCCTTTTTTCCAAAAATAAAAATACAACCTAAAAGAATCGATAATAAAAGGACTGTCATAACAATGTATATCATTGTATTTGACAATCCTTGTTTTGCATCAATATCTGGTTTTTTATCTTTAGGCTTTATATATCTTTTATATTCTTGTTTATCAAGATGGTTATAATATATTCTTCTTATAAGCTTAAACATAAAACCACCTACTTTTTAGTATGTTCT
>NZ_FUXZ01000016.1 GCF_900167115.1 Eubacterium uniforme | reverse complement strand
CGACCTGTTTTGTAGCCTTTCCCTTCTACAAAGTATGGTGTTAGGTCGATGTGGTCCATTACATCACAAAAAGTATAAACCGGATCAGAAATATCAATTAATTTTTCGATAACTAATGGTAATTTTAGTTGTTTTAATGTATAATTATCATTGGTTTTATAATTAGTTAGTTGCATAACCTAATTATACCAAAAAGTAGCTATGAGCGCGAGCTCATAGCTACTTTTCTGTTAGGGGAGTTTTTTTACAGCCCCTTTTTTTGAAAGTAAGATACTAAACTATAATAAAGAGGATGAGGTATTTATATACCAAAGCATACCGTTTGATTTTTCCGTTAAGAATTCAAGTCTACCTCTGATTTTATCAGAGGAGCCCTCCGCGGCTTTGAGCGGAGTCAGAGATTTGCATTAGCAAATCTTCCTAAGTGAAGTTTGGTATATTTTTCATAAGCGCAGAAGGGAGCGTATCTCTGATAAATTCAGAGATATGCGACGCATTTCGGAGCTTATAGAAAAATACCAAGTATGAACGCAGAATTTAGGAAATAATCTCCCAGGTATGCGTGGTATATAAATATCTCAACCTCTTACTCATAGCCTAAAAATGCTTTCAAAAAACTCCACGACACTGCCGTGGAGTTTTAATTTATATATTACTGTGCTTTTTTCTTTTAAATCATTAACCTTTTACTGCGCCACCTGTAATTCCTTCAACGTAGAATTTCTGCATAATGAGGAATAAGATTGAAATTGGAACTGCTACTATTACACCACCGGCACAGAATACTGAGAAATACTGACCAATAAGTGATTTCTGTAAGATATTGAAAAGTCCTACTGCAACTGTCCAATCCTGAGGTGCTCTTGATCTAATCATAAGTCTTGCCATTACAAAATCCATCCAAGGAGTAAGGAATGCATTAATTACTGTATATACAATCATAGGTTTTGATAAAGGAATTACTATTCTTGTAAACACCTTAAACTCTGACGCTCCTTCAATTTTAGCTGCTTCACGAAGTGATGCTGGAATTGTATCAAAGAAACCTTTACATATAAGGAATCCCAGTCCAGAACCACCGGAATAAACTAAAATAAGTCCAAGTTTTGAATTTGTAAGTCCAACCATCTTCATAACAAAATAAATTGCTATCATTGAAAGAACACCTGGGAACATTCCAAGAATAATTGAAAAGCTCATAAGTGACTTTCTAGCTTTAAATCTCATACAACTAAATGCATATGAAACCATTAATACAAATACACTTGAAATAATACAGCAGAATACACCAATAATTAATGAATTCTTAAACCATGCAGGATAATTTGCTGCTGAATCTGGTTTAAAGAATAATCTGTTATACTGTCTAAGAGACCACTTTTCTGGGAAGAATTTTGAATATCTAACTCCATCATAAGCACTAAACGATGTTACAACAAGCCAGATAATAGGAACTAACCATAAAAGTGCAAGTAATGTTAAAACTATATGTCTAATTATTGTATTTCTTCTTCTATTCTTTCTCATTACTGGAACACCTCCTCTTTATCGCCCTTAATCATACGTGAATAAGTCAAAAGTGTAAGAGTTGCTGAAATAATGAAAGTAATAAATCCAATAACCGCTGCCATCTTATAATTGTTATAATCATTTGTTAAGGAGAATAACCATGTTATAAGAAGGTCAACTTCTTTTGCATTAGAATTTGCAAAACTCATATTAGTTGTCTTATATGTATTTGTTAAAAGATATATTACGTTAAAGTTATTAATATTTGCAATAACTGATGTTACAAGACTTGGTCCCATAACAAATAAAATATATGGCATTGTAATTTTCCAGAATATTTGGAAATTAGAAGCGCCATCAATCTTAGCACTCTCAAGCTGATCACTTGGAATGTTAAGAAGAATACCTGTTGCTGTAAGCATAAGGTATGGAACACCAACCCAAATATTTATAAGAATAATACTTACATGTGCCCAACCTGGTTTACTTAAAAATGGTATAAACTTTGCAGATGATGACAAAAGTCCCATATTTTTAAATAAAGACAAAATACCAACATTTTTACAGAATGTATTCATAATACCATTATCTGCAAACATCTTACTTACAAGAAGTAATGTTACAAACTGTGGAATAGCAATAGTTATTACAAACAATGAACGCCACAATTTCTTGCAACGTGTATCATGATGATTTATAAACATTGCAAGTAATACACCACCTATAAATGTTGTAATTGTAGCAAGAACAGCCCATATAATAGTCCATGCTAATATTCTTACAAAAGCATAACCAAATGTTATTGTACTTGATGTTGTAAATAAATCTACGAAATTCTTAAATCCAACCCATGTAAATAATTTATCTGGTGGCATATGACCTTTATCATAATTTGTAAAGGCAATAGCTGCCATAAAAATAATTGGAATAATACAGAACAATACAACTCCCAAAGATGGAAGTGCTAAAAGTGTAATATAAAACTTATTATTAAAAAGTGATTTTACATCTTCAGCAAATGTATTAATATGCTCTCTATTCTTTCTTGCTAATTGAATTTTATATACAGCCTTCATATTGTGAATATAAAATAAAATAAACGCAAAAATAATAACAATTCCAACAACACCATATAATAAAATTAATAATGAGTTGTCATATTTATTCACTGTTTTAGTAAATGTTAGGGGATCAAATACTTCCTTTCTTTGAACCGTACCAAGTGTTGATAATTTAGCCATGTATGGAGCACAAAACTTACCAACAAATGCGAATACGCCTAACTGCGCTAATGAAAAAAGAATACCTTTTACTATCTGTCCATTACCGATATAACCCATACCAATGATAATAAGAGACAGTTTTGTCCAGATATTTCCTTTTACTACCGCTGTTCCAAAATCAGTGAAATATTTCTTGACTTTTTCTAAAAAACTCTTCATACTTCAACCTCTTTCTCTCTAAAATACGTCAAAAACATGTGGAATACTCAATAATTTACAACATTTAAAAAACTATAGGACGGTTCTTATTCTTGCAATAAAGGCAATTTAGACCGTCCTATTATTTTTTATGTTTATATAATTAAAACTAATTATATTTATTTCTGTGTAATACCTTCAACAGCTGAATCAACAAGTTTCTTTGCATCTTCCTTGCCTTCTACTAATGCTGCTCCAAGAGCATTTGCTGGATCCCAGAACTTATCGCCAACTATCTGCTGACTAGCGAATTCTGACTGAGCAACTAAAGCTTCAAGAGCAGGTGATGTTATAGTAGCTGCTGCTGCTGTATTAGCAGGACCTTCACCTGTCGCATCTGCAATAGCTTTCTGACTATTTTCGTTAGTTAAATACTCAGCTAAAAGCATAGACCAACCTGTATTCTTTGAATATGAATTTACACCAACAAACTTATAACCAGCATATGAACCCATCTGAGTCTGTGTGCCATCTAAGTTAAATGTTGGAAGTTTACATGCTGCATAACCATCTTTATATGCATCCTTAATAGTATTAACATCCCATGTACCAGAAACATATGCAATCAAATCACCATCAGGCATCATTGACATAGCATCTTCATCGTTAATTGAAATGAATGAATCGTTCTTTGCAAGTTCTTTAATTGCTTCTGCTGTCTTAACGCCCTTTTCATCATTCCATGTACATGTATTAGTACCATCTTCATTCTTTGTAAGTTCACAACCAGCTCCTGAGAAGAATCCGTATAAATACCAACCGTTAGCTACATCCATACCAACCTTCTTGCCTTTTTCCTTAGCCTTAGCTGTAAGTGTATCCCAAGAAGCACAATCTTCTTCTGTAAGGTATTCACTATTATAGAATAAGAAATAACCATTAGAAGCTGTTAATGGATATGCATAAAGCTTACCATCAACTGATGCAGCACTAACTGTAGCTTCTGAGTTAGTTTCAGCTGGATTATAAGTATAAGTTGCTGCTACTTCCTGTAGAGCACCTGCTGCAACCAAATCCTGTGTCTGATCATCAGCAAATACAAAAACATCAGCTGCTGCTTCTGCATCTTCTAATACACGATCCTTAGCCTGTGATTCTGAAACAGCACCAATCTTAATATCAAAATCAACATCACTATATTCCTGAGTAAATTGATCAACTAGTTTCTTAACTGTAGTCTGATATGCTTCTACTTCTGAACACCATAGATTAAGTTCTACTTTTCCTTCAGTATTTGCGATAAGGTTCTTAATTGCATCTTCTGCTTTATCCTTATCTACGGTAGCTGCCTCTGTACCTTTTGTTTCGCCGCCTTGCTTTGTTGTATCATCCTTCTTGCTTTCTTCATTACCGCATCCTGCTACTAATGCACCTGTCATACTAGCACATAGTAATAATGCTAAATACTTCTTCTTCATTTTTCATCTCCTTTTTAAAGTAAAAAATAGTTTATTGATAAAATGCGCCGTGCACTTTATATCGTTTCCATTATGATTTTCACCTTGAAAAGTCGACCACCCCCGTACATCCTTTCCTAAATCAAAGTTGTAACATTTGTAGCCTTTCCACGATTCGATTATATTATTCATTGGTAAAAATTACAAGTAAATAATATAAATGTATCAAAATGCTGTACAACTTTATTCAAATTTGTACACTATTTAATGCCGCGTGAAATAGTTTCCAAAAATCATATATAAATTATATATCATAAATTTTATAATAATGCAACCTTTTTTTAGCATTATTGACAAAACATATAACAGCAAAATAAAAATGATTATGTTAAAACACATAATCATTTTTATATATTATATTTATTAAATTCCTTAATACATTTGAAAACGAAATAATTTTATATATTTTCAATTTTCCAATCTATCTTTTCAATTCCATTCCCATCAAGAAAACAATTTGCTGCTTTAAAATGTTTACATCCAAAAAATCCTCTATATGCAGATAATGGACTTGGATGCGGAGCAGTTAATATAAGATGTTTTTCATTATCCAAAGCCTTGCATTTTCTCTGTGCTGGATTACCCCAAAGCATAAAACAAATCGGTCTATCAATCTTATTAAGTTCTTCCACTACTCTGTCTGTGAACTTTTCCCATCCTTTATTCTTATGGGAATTAGCTTCATGTTCACGTACAGTTAAAACTGTATTAAGTAATAAAACGCCTTGTTTAGCCCACTTTAAAAGATATCCATTATTAGGTATTCCTGTTTTGTACTCATTATCTATTTCTTTATATATATTCACTAATGATGGTGGTATAACTTCCTGAGTTTGTGGGACTGAAAAACTAAGCCCATGCGCCTGATTAACATTATGATATGGATCCTGTCCAAGTATAACTACTTTTACATCATCTATATCCGTAAACCTAAAAGCATTAAAAATGTTTTCCATGGCCGGATAACAAGTTCTGCTCTCATATTCTTTTTCAACAAATGCCATTAACTCTTTAAAATAGTCTTTTTCAAATTCATCTGTTAGTACTTTTTTCCATCCGTTATCTGGGAAAATATCATTTACGTTTATACTCATAACTTTATACCATTCGTACGCTTACGCCTTTATTCTTTAAGTATTCTTTTACTTCAGAAATCTCAAGTTCTTTATAGTGGAATAATGAAGCGGCAAGTGCTGCATCTGCGCCACCAGCTGTAAGTGCATCATAGAAGTGATCAACATTACCTGCACCACCACTTGCAATAACAGGGATTGAAACATTATCAGAAACCATCTTTGTAAGTTCTATGTCAAAACCATTTTTAGTTCCATCACAATCCATACTTGTAAGAAGAATTTCTCCTGCGCCAAGCTTATCAGCTTTCATAGCCCACTCTATGGCATCTATCCCCATATCAACTCTTCCACCGTTTTTGAAAATATTCCATCCACTTCCATCGGCCCTTCTTTTAGCATCAATTGCAACAACAACACACTGACTACCAAATTTATCAGCCGCATCACTTATAAGTTGTGGATTCATAATAGCAGCCGAATTAATCGCAACCTTATCAGCGCCTTCACGAAGTAACTCTTTAAAATTATCAACACTTCTAATTCCGCCACCAACTGTAAATGGAATAAATACCTGCTCAGCAACACTTCTTACCATGTCAACAACAGTATTTCTATTATCACTAGAAGCTGTAATATCAAGGAAAACCAATTCATCTGCACCAGCTTCATTATACGCCTTAGCAACTTCTACTGGATCTCCTGCATCTCTTAAATTAACAAAATTAATACCTTTTACAACTCTATTATTATTAACATCCAAACAAGGAATAATTCTCTTAGTGTGCATATCTTTCTCCAATCTATAATTCAATAAAATTCTTAAGTATTTTAAGTCCTATCTCACCACTCTTTTCTGGATGGAACTGACAAGCAAATACATTTCCTTTTTCAACAGATGCATGAATACTAACACCATATTCAGTCTTAGCTTTAACGATACTTTCATCCTCTGCTTCTAAATAATAAGAATGAACAAAGTATACATATGGATCCTTATCTAGGCCCTTAAACAATCTACCATCATTACAAAGTTCAAGTGAATTCCAACCTATCTGTGGAATCTTTAAAGAACCATCTGATGGTATTCTTTTAATCTTTCCTTTAAGAATTCCTAAACCTTTAACTCCTGGAGTTTCATCGCTTTCTTCAAACAATAATTGAAGTCCTAGACAAATTCCAATAAATGGTTTTCCGCTATTACATATTTCAATAATAGTATCCTTTAAACCATATGAATTAATTTTTTCCATTGCATCTCCAAAAGAGCCAACTCCTGGAAGTACAACCTTATCTGCATTAAGTAAAACATCTTTATCCCTGGTACAAATAGTTTCTTCACCAAGATAAGCAAATGCTTTCTCTACACTTTTAATGTTACCTGCATCATAATCAATTATTGCTATCATTGTCATTCTCCTTAGGTTTATTAAATGTTGCAAAGAATGAAACACCATCTTTTTCATTAACAGCGCCACACTCAGTGCCCATTGAATTTGTAATTGCTTTTACAATTGAAAGTCCAATACCGCTTCCACCATACTCCCTTGTTCTAGCCTTATCCACCTTATAGAATTTAATCCAAATCTTTTCAAGTTCCTCATCAGGAATTGGATTACCAGTATTAAAAACATTCACCTTAACTTTATCTCCAATATCCATAACATCAATCTTAATTATCTTTCTGCCATTGCTATTAGCCATACAATGATTAATTGCATTACTGATAAAGTTGGTAATTACTTCCTCTGTCTGAAATTCATCAGCATAAATCATATATGAATTATTCTCAGCAAATACCACATTAATGTTATTCTCTTCTAACATAATCTGTGTATTTCCAAGTATACCGCATATAACCGATATTATATCAAATTTATCCGGATAAGTCTCAATTTTTCCAAATTCAATTTTATTAAGAGTAAGAAGTTTTTTAACCATCTTATTCATCTTTGAGGCTTCATCCGCAATTATTTCACAATATACCTTTTGACTTTCTGGATCTTCATTAACACCATCAATAAGTCCTTCTGCATATCCTGAGATAAGAGCTATCGGTGTTTTAAGTTCATGAGAAACATTTGAAATAAATTCCTTTCTCATCTCATCAACTTCGGTTTTAATCTTAATGTCTTCTTGTAACTGTTCATTAGCTGTCTTTAGTTCTGAAATAGTCATTTCTAATTTATTAGAAAGATTATTCATACTATTACCAAGTACATCAACTTCATCATCTTTTCCTCTACTCTCATACTTTGTAGAGAAATCCAAATTACTCATCTTTTCAGATAACTTGGCGAGTTTAAGTATTGGTTTTGTAAATGAAGTAGTTGCAATAAATATCAAAATGATACTAAGTAAAATTGCAACTAAACCTGCATACATAAAAAAGTTGTTAAACACATCTACACTATCCTTAATGTTCTGTGTTGCAACTCTAATAATCATGTAATGTTTTTCATTAATGCAACCATATAACTCTATCACATGATCATCATTTCTATTATTATCTTTGAAATAATTTAATACATATTCCCCATCTAGGGAAACATTATAAATATTATAATCTAATTGTTTCTTTAGTATTTCTGCTGGCCCAAAATAATATTCAATACATGATTTTTCATCCTCTGCTAAAAGAGTAACGCCACCATTTTCACAAATATTATCAATTTTGTTCTGTTCTTCTTCTGAAAGAGTATTAACGAAATATACATCATTTACATTAAAAATCTCATTATTCTCATCATCTTCAGAATTCTTATCATGATTAATATATACCATTTTTATTTTGTTATATATATCAACAACACTTTTTTCTTTTTGCTTTATATAGAATTTTTCTAGAAACAAGTTATTTGCTAAAAGAATCAATGCTATTGTAACCACTATAATAAACACTGATATGGCCAAAATTCTAAATCTAATAGATTTTAATTTGCTTACTTTAGTTTCATTATTCATTTTCTTCATCTACTTCAAATTTATATCCCATGCCCCAAATTGTTTTTATATAATTCGCGCATACACCCATCTTACTTCTAAGTTTCTTAACATGTGTATCAATGGTTCTTGCATCTCCAAAATAATCATAATCCCAAACATTGTTAAGAATCTTTTCTCTTGAAAGTGCAATTCCACTGTTAGCTATAAAATATGATAATAATTCAAATTCCTTAAAACTTAATTCAACCTGTGAACCATCTATTGTAACAATATGTGCCTGTTTATCAACAACGATTTTACCAGCTTTAATAATGTCATCACCTGCAAGACTATTAGTTCTTCTAAGAATAGCATCCACTCTTGCAACTAGAATTTTTGGGCTAAATGGTTTTGAAATATACTCATCTACCCCAAGTTCAAAACCTAGTAATTCATCTGCCTCTTCACTTTTAGCCGTAAGCATAATAATAGGAACTTTTGAAAACTTTCTTATCTCCCTACATGTCTCCCAACCATCCATCTTTGGCATCATGACATCAAGAATAATCAGTGAAATATCATTTCTTGTAAAAAATATATCTATTGCTTCCTCTCCATCTGCTGCCTGAATAACATTATAGCCTTTCTTAACAAGAAAGTCCCTAACCAGCATTCTCATTCTACTTTCATCATCAACTACTAACACATTAAGATCCATAAACTTCTCCTTAACTTATAAAAACAGTTATCTCTATGTTCTTTAAATATTATATTAGTAAATTATGTTTTTTCTATGAATTAATGAAACATATTAGTAAATTCTAAAATTAAATTCAAGATTTTCACTTCCATCAATCAAGAATTCATCATGTACCGGTGCACCCCAAGAATCATCGCCACCAACACCCATTTGCTTAGCAAGAATCTTTAATGTATTGCAATCACTCTTTGGTAATTCATGAATATGAATTGCATTATCAATTTCATATGTTGAATTTGGTAAGAAACTAAACTCAAATGGAGTATCAATCATCTCAAATGTTAATGCAACCGACTCATCATTATGAATCTGAAGTTTTCTAACTCCCGTTCTATTTGCACACTCCTGTGGTCTTGCATACTGAGTTAAATTCGAATTTACATCCATATCATATAATCCTAATTTAACTCCATTACATCTATCAATATAGTTTTCCTCTGGACCATATCCATAATACCAAGCGTCCTTAATATCCTTAACAATAGGAATTTCTAATCCAAACTCAGGAAGACTTGGTCCATTTGGAAGGCCAAAATACTTCATATTAACATCTATTGTACCATCTGTGTAAACAGTATACGAAGCTGTACTTACACCATCCATAACTGCCCAGAATTTATATGTATAATTAATTGTTATACGGTCTTCCTTCGCCTCAACATCCATATCAATAGGGATCTGAGTCATAGATGCCAATTTATAAATTCCAGACTTATATTCAAGCCCATTACCCCTGTCATTATCTGTAATGGCTCTCCAATAAGTTGGCATAGGGAAAAGTCTTAAGAATTCTTTATCCTTCTTCTTAATGGAGCAAATGCTACCAGTCTGTTTAGAGAATAAATATGAAAATCCTTCACCCTTAACACCAATATTATAATCTCCATCAATAACCTTAAACTTCTTAGTTTTTATTTCTTTTGACTTATAATTTCCACATACATATTCACCAAAAGCCACTTCATATCCAGCTTCTGCCCACTTAGTATTATTCTTTAAATGAGCACTAACTCTAAATGTATATTCATATTTTTCCTTATCGATATCCACTTTCACTGGTGACTTATCTTCATTATCTGATTCTGGCTTTTCATATTCGTCATTAGAAAAATCAAAACACTCAACAATTTCTTCGTAATCAACTTCATAATCAATTACAGCATCATACTTAAAATACTGTTCTGACTGCGGCTTAACATTAATTCCTTCACCAACAGATTCAAGCATATATAAATTCTGTTCAATTCCATTCTTCAATATTTCAAGTGTAAAATAATAATCCGATAAATCAACAAAAAGATTATCATTCTTAATAAGCACACCATCTTCATCAGGTGTAATCTTTATATTCTGATATAACTTTTTAACCTCTACAACCTTAGGAGAACTACTTCTATCAGCAAATACTATTCCATCTCCACAGAAGTTATAATCGCATGGTCTATCATCAAAATCTCCACCGAATAAAACTTTACCGTCTTTAGAGATAATATTTTGATCTATAAAATCCCAAATAAATCCCCCCTGATATTTATCATACTTTTCAAGATCTGTATATAACTTCATACCACCAAGAGAATTACCCATGGCATGCATATATTCACAACTAATAAATGGTTTTTCAGGATTTTCATTTAAATATTTTTCAACATCCTGTGGCTTTGTATACATCTGACTTTCCATATCTGACGTAGCATTATAAGTTCTATCATGAAAGATTCCTTCATAATGAACTAAACGTTTTTTATCAACCTTTCTGAAATACTCAGACATATTAAAAATAACTTTACCACCATTTGATTCATTTCCACATGACCATATAAGAACACATGGCTGATTTTTATCTCTTTCATACAAACTCTTAGCTCTGTCTAATACCAAAGACATCCATGACATATCATCTCCTGGAATTCTTCGCTCAGTATTTATTGTTTGAGCCTGCATCCATGAACCATGAGTTTCTAAGTTAGCTTCATCAATAACATAAATACCATAATTATTACATAACGAATAAAAATATGGACTATTTGGATAATGTGATGTTCTAACAGCATTAATGTTATTCTTTTTCATAAACTTAACATCCCATTCCATATCTTCCTTAGTTATAGCTCTTCCACTATATCCGCTAAACTCATGCCTATCAACACCCTTAAACATAATACGCTTTCCATTAAGTTTCATAACGCCATCAACCATAGCAAAATCAGTTAGTCCGAATTCGCAACTAACTATATAATCAAATTCACCTTTAACCTTAATTATAAGTGCATAAACAAAAGGAGTCTCTGCACTCCATAACTTAGGATTCTCTATTTTAAAGTTAAATAAATCACCACTAGCTTTACCATATTCTTTTTGAGAACCATCATTTAAAATATATGCATATTCAAACTCATGAAACTTCTTTTCTTTCTTCTTATCAATAACAATCTTAGCTACATCCTTAATTGATTTTTGTAACTTAACTTCTTTGTCATCATCCTCTAATTCTGGCATGGTATAGCTACCTTCACCATCTTCAACCTCAGAAAGATCTGCAATGTCAACACTATCACTGTATACTTCCACATCAGTACCAACATTATACTCATCAAATCTTTCTACTACTACATCTTCATTCCATGTAAGTTTCACTTCGACATCAGCGTTTTTATAATCATCAGAAAGTGTATAATCTACCTTAACATCAAAAATATTAGCCTTAGGTAGCTTAATTAAATTTACATCTCTAAATATACCTGTAAATCTCCAAAAATCCTGATCCTCAAGATATGAAGCAGTTCCTCTCTTATAAATTCTAACTAAGATATTATTTTTAGGTCCAATAAATTTAGTAATATCAAATTTCGCTGGAGAAAATGAATTCTCTGTATACCCAACAAACTGATCATTGATATAGATAAAAGTTTGACCTTCCACACCTTCAAAATCAAGTATATACTGATAATCCTTGTTAAATCCTAATACAGCTCCTGGCTTTTTCATATCAACTTTTTCAGGGCATAAAAATTCTCTTGAAAGTTCATAATATGGATTGGCTGAAAAATTAAATTCACCCATTTTAACATCTTCATGTCCATCCCAAGGATACTGAGAATTTACATATTGCATATCCCCAAAACCTTCAAGTTCAAGATTACAAGGTACATTAACCTTCCCTTCCTTTTGAGGTGTTGTAACACTAACAACTTCTTCTGTAACATCAAGTATCTCTGTAGTATGCTCTTCCTTACCATCATAATACTTAACATTCCACTTTCCATTTAAACTTTTAACAAGTGATGAATCTTTCTTCTTAAATTCATCCATATTTTTATATACATTAAAATAACTGTTATATGGCAACTTATTTATCCCATACACATTCTTATCATAAACAACCTTTAACTCTTCCTGCTTATTCATAGCCTTCCTCCTATAAACTCTCTAATTCTGATAGTGTATGTTATCAGAAGATAATTAAATTACGTTGATGACTTTATAAGTTTATATATACATAAGAAAACAATTTGAGTTTTCCGTTAAAAATTCAAGAGAGGTTTGGTATATTTTTCAAACGCGCAGAACGTGTTTGAGCAGCTTTAGCTGCGAGTTTTCGGAGCGTTTAGAAAAATACCATGGACGAACGCAGAATTTAGGAAACACTCAACCGTTTTCGGTGTATATATAAACTTATAAAGTCATCTACACAATAATACATTCTGATACCATACACTATCACACGTTTATAATTTTACCACATTATGATTGTCAATCCAACAAAATTGAATTATATGAATAAAACAAGTATACAAGTTATATAAAAAATAACGAGATGATCTAATCATCTCGTTATTTTTTAGTCTTCTCTATTTCCAAAGAAGAATACCCCTATAAGGCCTGGGCCTGTATGGCTTCCTATTAAATTTCCAATCCAATTAAGTGTAATTTTATCTTTAACGTTAGGCATTCTTTCATTAAGTGCATCAATTACAGCATTTGCATCTTCAAGATTATCTGCATGGTTAATGAAAATTTCATCAGCGTAGTTTTCATGATCATATGCCTGTTCGATAACCTTATCTACAACTGCCTTAATAACTTTTTTCTTTCCTCGAATTTTATATCTTGTATCAAGTTTTCCTTCTCTGTCAAATGTAAGCATTGGACATATATTTAAAAGATTTCCAATAGTACCAGATGTTTTTGATACTCTACCGCCTCTAATTAAATATGTTAAATCACTTGTAAATATCCAAGCCTGAATATTTAATCTATTATCAAGCGCCCACTGATTACATTCTTCTATACTCTTACCTTCTGCTTTAAGTTTAGATAACTTCTTAACTAATAATCCGTATCCGCCTGTTGCTGTAAGTGAATCTACAATATAGATTTTTCTATCAGGATATTTTTCTTCTAAATCTGTTTTTGCTATCATAGCTGAATTATATGTACCTGAAATACCTGATGAAAGTGTTACATGAAGAATATCTTTACCTGCTTTTAAAAACTCTTCAAAATAACTGTAATATTCCTCCACATTTATCTGAGAAGTTTTAGTCATGGAACCATTCTTCATTGCATCAAAAAAATCTTTATATGGAACTGTTTTTCCTAAATCATCGTAATAATCTTTACCATCTAATTGGAAATGAAAAAATATATAACTAACGCCTAGTTCTTCTAATTGCTCCTTTGTAAGATCCGCCGGTGAAGAACAGCTTAATACGAAATCGCTCATTTAAATCCTCCTTATACGCTTTCAACCCTTATTGTATTTGTATTACCAGACTTACCACTTATCTTTCCGCCTGTTAAAACTACATTATCACCTTTTGATAATTTAAATACTGACTTAGCATTATGTAATGCATAATGAAACATAACATCAATTGATTCAAACTCTTCTGATAATACCGGTGTAACACCCCAACTCATGTTTAACTTTCTCCATGCACGTTTTGAAGTTGTCATTCCAACGATGTCTACTGGACATCTAAAACGACTTACCATTCTTGCTGTTTGTCCTGTAATTGATGCAACAACAATAGCCTTTGCCTTAACATCAATTGCCATGGCACACGTTGCATGACTAACAGCATCTATATTATTCTTTGTCTGATATTTGTTATGATAAAACCACTGTGTATAATCTATGTTTTTCTCAGTAAACTCAGCAATCTGAGCCATGTTAGTTACAGCTTCAACAGGATATTTACCTGCAGCTGATTCACCTGATAACATAATCGCACTTGTACCATCATATACAGCATTAGCAACATCACTAATTTCAGCTCTTGTTGGTCTTGGATTATTAATCATAGACTCAAGCATTTCTGTTGCCGTAATAACTCTCTTACCAAGGAGTCTACACTTTTCAATTAAATACTTCTGAACAGAAGGTACTTCAATAAATGGTATTTCAACACCAAGATCACCTCTGGCAATCATAATACCATCAGCGATTTCACATATTTCATCAATGTTATTAACACCTGATCTATTTTCAATCTTAGCTATAATATCAATGTTCTCTCCACCATTCTTATCGAGGAAAGCTCTAAGATCAGTCATATCTTTTTTATTTGAAACAAATGATGCAGCAACAAAATCTATTTCATTCTCAATACCAAATAAAAGGTCTGACTTATCCTGCTCACTAAGATAATCATTCTTCATAACTTTATTAGGGAAATTCATGCTCTTTCTATCTGATAAAACACCACCTGTTTCACAAATACAATTAACATCATCGCCCTTTACATCAGTAACCTTTAAGATTACCAAACCATTATTAACTAAAATCTTATCACCAACAGATATATCCTTAGGTAAATCCTTATATGTTACAGATACTTTCTCCTGATCACCTTCAATATCCTTTGTAGTGAATGTAAATTTATCACCTTCACTTAATGTGATTTTCTTATCCTTAAAAGTTTTAATTCTATATTCTGGTCCCTTTGTATCAAGCATAATTGGAATTGGTGCATCAATTTCATCTCTAACCTTCTTTATAAGGTCAATTTTCATCTGATGTTCCTCATGTGTGCCATGAGAGAAATTAAGTCTCGCAACATTCATGCCTGCCTTAATCATGGCTTTTAACGTTTTTTCGTTATCACTTGATGGACCTATAGTACAAATAATCTTCGTTTTTCTCATAATATATAATCCTCTCATCTCACAAAAAAATAATGGGGACACAAAAAACAATCCCCACTGTTACAAATGGACTAGATGGGAGTTGAACCCATGTCCGAAAATCAATTCACTGTACTTCTACGAGCGTAGTTTATTCTTTAACATTCCCTCCACTAACAAGGAACAAACAACCAATTAGTTTCAGTAGCTTCATAATACGCCCTGCATCTCAAAGCTTTGATACAGTCGTTTCCTACATAGATGAAGCCTTAATCCCTAAGTGTAGGTGCAAAGGGTAAGACTGCTGCGTTAATTAAGCAGCGTAAGCTAAATTTTCGTTAGCGTTTATATTTAAGTTTTAGAATGTAACGTATTCACTCCGGCTCGCTTCTCCACCTTCATGGTCCCCGTCGAAACCAGTACTAGCCCTCACTGGTATTTACACAACATAATTTTACTATTTTACCCTACTTATGTCAAGTTTATACCAACTATTACTATAAAGCGTTTATATATATTGTTTAAAACTATAAACCACTAGATTTTATCATAATTTTAGTATTTTCCTTTATTAGCAAATGCTCTTTCTATATCTCTCTGCTGATCCTTCTTTGCAAGAGTTTCTCTCTTATCATAAAGCTTCTTACCCTGTGCAAGACCAATCTCGACTTTAGCAAGACCACCTTTAAAATAGACCTTTAAAGGAACAATTGTAAATCCTTTTTGCTCAATTTCAGCCTTAAGCTTATTAATTTCATATTTATGAAGCAATAGTTTTCTTGGACGAAGTGGATCTTTATTAAAAATATTACCTTTTTCATATGGTGAAATATGCATTCCATAAACCATTACTTCACCCTTATTATCTATTCTTATAAAAGATTCCTTTAAAGAACACTTTCCCATTCTTAAGGATTTTACTTCTGTACCAAAAAGCTCAATTCCAGCTTCATAAGTATCTTTTATGAAATAATCATGATACGCTTTTTTATTGTTCGCTATAAGCTTCTCTCCATGTGATTTAGCCATATCCTACCATCCTTTATATTACAATCATTATCACTAATTCTAGTTAATTACTTTTCAATTAATAACTATTCATTATTATTTTCATTTACAAGTTTAAAATCAATAGTCTTCATAATTTTATCAGTATCATAAACCCAAATCTTTACTTTCTGTCCTAGCTTATATCTTTTATTTGTAAGATTACCGACAAGTTCAAAATGCTCCTCATCAAGTTCAAAGAAATCCCCTTCAATATCCGATATTCTAACCATGCCCTCAACAGTATTTGGCAATTCAACGTACATACCAAAACGTGTTACACCACTGACAACACCTTCATACTCCTCACCAATCTTATCTGACATGTAAATAACCTTCTTAAGTTTCTCTACTTCTCTTTCAGCCTCATCAGCTCTTCTTTCAAGTGTCGATGAATTCTTACATACATCTGGTAATATCTTTTTATAATGAGCAATGTATTTACCATCCATTTGCCCATGTAAATACTGTTTTATAATTCTGTGAATCTGTAAATCCGGATATCTTCTAATAGGTGATGTAAAATGACAATAGTACTTCGCTGCAAGGCCAAAATGACCTGTACAATCAGGTGAATACATGGCTCTCTTCATAGAACGAAGCGTAATTCTGCTAATCATGTTTTCTTCATCCGTACCTTCAATATTATCAAGTAATTTTTGAAGTTCCTTTGGATGAACATCATCACCACCAAAATGCATAACATATCCAAAGTTATTAATAAACGTAGATAACTGTTTCATCTTCTCATTATCAGGAGTTTCATGAGTTCTATAAGCAAATGGTACCTCAAGCCAGAAAAAATTCTCAGCCACAGTTTCATTAGCTATAAGCATAAAGTCCTCGATAATTTTAGTTGCTCTATTTCTATCATAAGCCTTAATGTCAACAACTTTGCCTTTTTCATCAAGAATAATCTTGCTTTCTGGAAAATCAAAGTCAATTGCACCACGCTTATATCTTTTTTCTCGAATAATCCTTGATAACTCGAGCATAACCTTAGTCATTTCTATAAGCCATTCAGGTGAATTATTTACAATCTCTAAATATTTTTCATCAACATTAGAACCTTCACCTTCTTCACATAATCCATCTTCATTATCAATAGAACCTTTTATAATCGCATAAATCTCATTATAACTGCATCTCTTACTAACTTTAATGACAGTTTCTGTTATATTATGATTAATAACTTTACCTGTCTTATCAATATCCATAATACAACTAAGAGCAAGTCTGTCAACTCCCTCATTAAGTGAGCATATGCCATTACTTAACTTTCTCGGTAACATAGGAATAACTCTATCTGCAAGATACACACTTGTACCTCGCTTAAGTGCTTCCTTATCAAGTGGATTTCCCTCTGTAACATACTGTGAAACATCTGCAATATGAACGCCTAATGTATAAACATCACCATTCCTACTAATAGTGATGGCATCATCTAAATCCTTTGCATCCTCACCATCAATAGTAATAGTATACTCACCTCTTAAATCAAATCTTCCTTCAATTGCTTTTTCTTCAACAACATCAGGAACATTTACAAGATAATTTTGTACTTCCTCAGGGAATTCTTCCGGTATGTCATACGCTCTAACAATTGATGTAATATCAGCACCAGGTTCTGTGGCATATCCAATAACCTCAATAATCTTTCCCTCTGGTTTTCTCTTAAATGAACCATATTCAGTAATTTCACAAACTACTTTCTGACCACTTTCGGCAACCTCTGATAACTTTGAAGGAATATAAATATCACTTGTTATCTTTCTATTATCAGGAATCACGAAACCAAAGTTCTTGCTCTTCTTATAATATCCAACAATCTTCTTAATTTCATGATCTAATATCTTTACTATCTTAGCTTCTGTTCTTCTAACTTTTCCACTTCTTCCAGCTGAACTTCCACCATCATGAATAACCTGAATCTGAACGGTATCATGATAAAAAGCATCCATAGTATACTTTTCAGGAATAAAGAAATCCTCTTCAAATCCTTCTACAGTAACAAAACCATATCCTCTTTCATTGCTTTCAAAAATACCTGTATAAATCTCATCTTTGGCAAGGGCATACTTTCCTCTTTTTGAAAGAGCAATCTTCCCCTCACTTATTAATTCATTTAATACTTCTTCAAGTTCTTCTCTATCCTCTTTTTTTACATTAAGAAGAATAGCAAGTTCCTTTATCTTCATCGGAACATAATGCTTATCTTCAAATATATCCATTAAAATCTTTTTTCTATTATTTTTCTTTCCTATATCCATACAAATCATCCTTTTTATTATCATATATATCCACTCCGTGCAAGCACAGATTTTTCACGTCGTGCAAACACTTCGAATCCGCTTCGCTTCTTCTCAGTGATTACACGGTCGCCAAATGAAAATCTCCGTGCAAGCACAGATTTTTCACGTCGTGCAAGCACTTCGAATCCGCTTCGCTTCTTCTCAGTGATTACACGGTCGCCAAATGAAAATCTCCGTGCAAGCACAGATTTTCACTTGGCTCGTCGTGGATAACAAAAAAGACTTAGGCCGTAACCTAAGTCTCTACATTGCAATAAAACTAAAATTTAAGGTTAAGAACAATTGCAATTACGAAGAAAAGGAAAATAAAAACCTTAGTTACTCTCTCTAACTTTCCTTCAATTGAACGTCCTCTATTTTTACCCATATATGTATCTGCAGCGCCATTAATTGCTCCAGTAAGACCTGCTGACTTACCTTCTTGCATAAGAACTACAGTTGTAAGTGCAATACAAAGTACTATAAATACAACGGCTAATATTTTTATTGGTAATGGTGAACTAATCATTCCTAGCATATTTACACCTCCTAATCTTTCTAAACAACTTTTACTAGTTTATCATACATCTTTATAATATGCAACTATTTTTTAGCATTTCAATATGTAGTATTAAAGGATATAAAAATATTCTCCTAAAACTAATAAAAACTGAGCAATAAAGCTCAGTTTTTATTATATTTTAATTATTTAATAATAAGTGATTTACCTGTCATTTCTGCTGGCTGTTCAAGACCCATAATATCAATGAGTGTTGGAACGATATCAGCAAGTACGCCATTTTCACGAAGCTTATATGAAGGATCAGCATTTACTAAGATAAATGGTACTGGGTTAGTTGTATGAGCTGTGAATGGATCACCTGATTCAGGATCAATAAGCATTTCAGCATTACCATGGTCAGCACAAATGAATAACTGTCCATCAACTTCCTTAATGAAGTTTACAATTTCACCTACACATTTATCAATAACTTCAATAGCTTCAACAACTGATGGAATAACACCAGTATGACCAACCATGTCTGGATTAGCGAAGTTACAAATAATTACATCATACTCACCACTTGTGATTGCCTTTGATAATTCATCACATACTGTATAAGCGCTCATTCTTGGCTTCTTATCGTATGTTGGAACATACTTAGGTGAATCAACTAAGATTCTTGTTTCACCTTCATTAGGTTCTTCAACACCGCCATTGAAGAAGAATGTTACGTGAGCATACTTCTCTGTTTCAGCGATTCTAGCCTGCTTAAGTCCCTGTTTTGCAAGGAACTCACCAAATGTATTTGTAATCTCAACCTTCTTAAAAGCGATAAGCTTATTAGGAATTGTAACATCATACTCTGTATAACATACAAATACAAGATCAAGTTTCTTTTCTCTATTAAATCCTGTAAAGTCATCACTACAGAATGCTCTTGTCATTTCTCTAGCTCTATCAGGTCTGAAATTACAGAATACAACTGAATCTCCATCCTTAACTGTTGCTACAGGAGCACCATTCTTTGTGATTACTGTAGGAATCATAAATTCATCAGTTACATCATTAGCATAACTTGTCTTAATTGCTTCAACTGGATTCTCTGCCTGTTCGCCCTCACCCTTCGTAATAGCAAGGTAAGCTTTTTCAACTCTATCCCAGTTGTTATCTCTATCCATTGCATAGTAACGACCTGAAACTGAAGCAACTTCACCAACACCAACTTCTGCCATCTTATCAACCATCTGCTGCATGTAATCAGCTGCTGATGATGGAGGTGTATCTCTACCATCTAAAAATGCATGTAAATAAACCTTTTCAATACCATATCTTTTAGCCATTTCAAGAATACCATACATATGTGTAATGTGGCTATGAACACCACCGTCTGATAAAAGGCCAAAGAAATGAACCGCTGAATCATTCTTCTTAGCATTCTCCATAGCTTCTACCAAAGCTTCATTTTCAAAGAATGTACCATCTTCAATTTCTTTTGTAATTCTTGTAAGTTCCTGGTATACAATTCTACCAGCACCCATATTAAGGTGTCCTACTTCTGAATTACCCATCTGTCCATCAGGAAGACCTACAGCCATACCTGAAGCATATCCTTTAACAAATGGATACTCTGCCATAAGTTTATCCATAACAGGTGTATTAGCAAGTGCAACACCGTTACCTTCTTTTGTGTCAGATAATCCATATCCGTCTAAAATCAATAATACTGTTGGTTTTTTACTCATTATTTTTCTCCTTAATTTTTATGTTTCTATTATATGTTCTTTAACTTATCATTAAGTGACATTACTATTAAATAAATCTAGGCAATGTTAAAAACGAACTTATCTATTACCTTTGCAATACCATCATCATTATTAGATAATGTAACATAATCAGCAACAGACTTAGCTTCATCAACGGCATTACCCATGGCAACACCAATTCCAGCTCCTTCAATCATTGAAATATCATTATAGCTATCTCCACAGCATATAACATCTCTATGTTCTACTCCAAGCTTCTTAGCAAGTTCTTCAACTGCACTATATTTATCAACGCCCTTTGCAACAACATCAATAAAGAAATCAGCAGAACGATATACTTCATAACGTCCTCTGCTCATCTTTTGGAATTTATTTTCAAATTCACCTGCAATCTTAGGATCACATGTGATAATGCACTTACTTACATCAAAATTAACATATTCAAAGAAATCATCAGGTTCCTTAACTGCTATGTCTGTAATCTTTGATTCAAGTGACATATACTCATCAACATCTGTTCCTGCTATGATATGATCCTTGTCATAAGTAACAAATCCCAAATCATATTCCTTAACTTTCTCTAAGATTTCAGGAATGAACTTATTTTCAAGAGATTTCTCATATAAAACCTCTTCACTCTTCCAGTCCACTACTCTAGCACCATTAAATGAAACAACATAACCACCTTTATTGTCAAAGTTAAGTTTTTTAGCAATCTTCTTAACTCCCTTAGTAGGTCTGCCCGTAGCGATTACAACATAATGACCTTCATCAATCATCATATGAAGCTTCTCTAAAGTCTTCTTTGTAATCTCTTTTTCATCATTAACTAATGTGCCGTCGATATCGACAACAAGCATTTTCTTTCTTTTACTCATTGCATAAGCACCTTTCTATACAAACAAAGTTAGCAAATGCCCCCAAACATACAATAATTTACAACATAAATACCATTTCTGTCAATGCTGTTATTGACTATTTTTTATCAATGTATTCTTCTAACGCTTTAAATAAAGCATCCATCTGTTCGTCCGTTCCAATTGTAACTCTTAAATAATTAGCAATTGTTGCAGGCTTTCTAAAATATCTAACAAATATATTCTTAGTCTTTAAATACTCAAAAATCTCTACAGCTGGAATACTTTCATGTGTAACGAACAAGAAATTTGTCTTTGAATCAGGACAGTTAAAACCTAACTCCTTAAATTTCTCTTTAGCTCTATCCCTTGTAGATATGATTTTTTCAACACTTTTCTTAAAATAATCTTCATCTCTTAATGAAGCAACACCCATTGCAATCTGAAGATTTGAAAGTGTATAAGAATTAATGGAAAACTTAACATCTTCCATAGCCTTTATAAGTCTATATCCACCTAAGGCATAACCAATTCTTGCACCAGCCATTGATCTTGATTTTGAATAAGTCTGTACTACTACAAGATTTTCATGTTTTTCTAGAAGTTTAATTGCAGATTCACCACCGAAATCAACATAAGCTTCATCAACAATTACAACAACTTCACTATTATCATCTAAAATCTTTTCAATTGCATCAAGACCTAATGCAACAGTAGTTGGTGCGTTAGGATTAGCAATTACAACACCACCACAATCCCTGTTATAATCCTCTGGATCAATTAAAAATCCTTCACGCAAAGGCACAACATCATAATCTATTTTATAAAGATCTGCCCACACATCATAGAATGAATAAGTTACATCAGGAAAAAGTATCGCCTTACCACTATTAAAGAATGTCTGAAATGCAACTGATAAAACATCATCAGATCCAACACCAACAAATACATTCTCTTTAGTAAGATTAGTATTATATTTTCCATTAAAATATATTGCAAGTTCATCAGATAACTTTTTAATATCTGGATCTGGATATAATTTTAAATTATCTGTATTATATCTTTCCTTTACATCTAATACTGCACTAGATGGCGGATAAGGATTTTCATTAGTATTAAGTTTAATTACGTCCTTATTCTGTGGCTGTTCTCCAGGAACATAAGGATCTATCTTTCTTAAATTATCGTATAAACCCATCGTCGCCTCCTATAAAACATATCAGCAAATATCATAAGTAATTATTTTTACAATTAATCAATTTACCAAACTACTAGTTACCCAATCAAATCAAATTATAAGCTTTAGCTAGTTTTTCAAATGCAGGCATTGAATTTTTAACTGTATCAAATGATACACAGTATGCAAGTCTAACATAACCACTCTTACCAAATGAACTACCTGGTACAAGTAATAAGTTAAACTCTTTTGCCTTGCTTACAAATTCTTTTTCATCTTCAACAGGTGATTTTAAGAATAAGTAAAATGCACCTTGTGGCTTAACAGCAGAAAAACCGAATTTAACAAGATTATCATAAAGATACTCACCATTCTTACGATACTTTTCTACTTCACACTTTTCATCAACACACTTAGCAATAACTTTCTGCATAAGTGATGGTGCATTAACATATCCAAGAATTCTATTTGCTGTATTAGCAGCAGATAAAACATCTTCGAAAGAATCAATTTCACTTGGAATTACAAGATAACCAATTCTCTCACCTGGAAGTGATAATGACTTACTATATGAATAACCTACAATTGTATTCTTATAATACTTTGTAAGATATGGAACATCTACGCCATAAGCTAGTTCTCTATATGGTTCATCTGAAATTAAATAAATTGATGTACCATATTCTTTTTCCTTAGCTACTAAAACTTCAGCCATAGCCTTAATAACTTCTTCGCTATATATAACACCTGTTGGATTGTTAGGGTTATTAACGATAACAGCCTTTGTCTTAGGTGTAACTGCTGCTTCAAGTTTCTTTGCATCAATCATAAACTGATCATCTGTTTCAACTTCTACAATCTTACCATCGAAATTTGCAACGTATGATCTGTATTCACCAAAATATGGTACAAATACAATAACTTCATCACCTGGATTTAAAAATGTCTTAAGAATAACATTAAGTCCACCAGCTGCACCAACTGTCATAATAATATTCTTCATTGAGAAATTAGTACCCTGTTTTTTATTAATAGACTCTGCTATTGTTTCTCTAACATCTTCATAACCTGAATTATTCATATATCCATGAACTACTAATGAGTTCTCTTCATTAAGTACTTCAATAATAGCTTCTTTTACTCTTTCTGGAGCAGGGATTGATGGATTACCAAGTGAATAATCATATACATTCTCAGCACCATATTTCTCTGCCATTTTCTTTCCTTCTTCAAACATTGCTCTAATTGCTGAACTTCCAGCAACATAAGCTTTCATCTTTTCTGAAATCATCTTTATATCTCCTTATACTTAGTAGCATATTACTACTAACTTTTATTATTACTCTACTGCATGACCTTTTTTCTTAATTACATCAATTACATAATCAACGTATTCTTCACAAATTTCATTAGTCTTAGCTTCAACCATAACTCTGATTAATGGTTCTGTACCACTTTCACGAACAAGAATTCTTCCATCATCTCCAAGTTTTTCAGCGATTTCCTTAACTGCCTTCTTAACATCAGCATCATCTCTTGCTTCTTCCTTATCAGCAACTCTGATATTTTTAAGAACCTGTGGATAAATTGTAACAGGACTAGCAAGTTCTGAAAGTGTCTTCTTCTTAGCAAGCATAACTTCCATCATCTTTATAGAAGTTAAAATACCATCACCAGTTGTTGCATACTTTTGGAATATGATATGACCACTCTGCTCACCACCGATTCTATGTCCATTAGTTCTCATGTTTTCATAAACATATTTATCACCAACAGCTGTCTTCTCATATTCAATACCTGCTTTATCAAATGCTTTGTATAAACCAAAGTTTGACATAATAGTTGTAACAACTGTATTATTAGCAAGTTTTCCTCTTTCCTTCATATATGTACCATAAATATAAAGAATCAAGTCTCCATCTATGATATTGCCCTTTTCATCAACACATAAACATCTATCAGCATCACCATCATATGCAAATCCAACATCTAAATTATTATCCTTAACAAACTGCTGTAATTTTTCCATATGTGTAGATCCACACTCTGTATTAATGTTAGTACCATCCGGTGTATTGTTAATAACATATGTTGATGCTCCAAGTGCATCAAATACACCCTTTGCAATATTTGAAGCCGAACCATTTGCACAATCAAGACCAACCTTAACGCCTTTATATGATCTAGTTGCAAGAGAAATAAGATAACCCATATATCTATTTCTACCAGCTACATAGTCAATTGTTCTACCTATGTTTTCACCAGTAGCAAATGGTATCTCTTCCATATTTCCATCAAGGTAATTTTCAATTTTTTCTATGACAGATTCCTGCATCTTTTCACCCTGGCCATTAATAACCTTAATACCATTATCATAAAATGGATTATGGCTGGCTGAGATCATAATACCACAATCAAAATCCTCTGTTCTAACAACATATGATACAGACGGAGTTGTTGTAACATGTAAAAGATGTACATCTGCGCCTGAAGCAGTGAATCCTGCTGCAAGTGAATACTCAAACATATAACTACTTCTTCTTGTGTCCTTACCAATTACAACATTACATTTATGATCCTGGCCATAATACCAACCTAAGAATCTACCAACCTTATATGCATGTTCTACGTTAAGAACAACATTAGCTTCACCTCTGAATCCATCAGTTCCAAAATACTTACCCATAGTTAATCTCCTATCTTAAAATATGGACTACCCTTATAGATAGTCCATTAATTATCTTAAAAAATCTACTTTTTGCCTAACATTGAAAGGCCTCTTATATATGTACTAAGCTGCATTTCACTATGTGACTTGGCAATTCTAATTTCCATCTTCTGTCTTGGATTTACTTCTCCAAAATCAAAATCCTTAAACTTCTCATGGAATTTATAATTTTCTATTAAGTTTTTAACTGCCTTATGCTTATCCTTTGTAGAAGCTTCATTTCTCTTATCCCAGATATTAGCGGCATACTTAATTATGATTTCAACATATTTAAGTTTTAATCCTTTTTCATAAAGCTTTGGATCAACACTGTAAAGTTCCATGTTATTTTCAAAAGAACCTAATAAATACTCAGCATCCATTGCTCTGCTTTCAGTATAAACTCTGTATTTATGCTTAATTGAAGCTGGAGCCTGATTGAAATGATAAAGCGGATGATTAATAACAGCCACTTCCTCAACCTGTGGAATATATAATGAATAGAATATCCATTCTTCATATCTCTTTAAATTCTGATCGAATTTAATCATATTATCAACAATAATCTGTCTATCAAAAAGTCCCTGTGATATACCAGCACCTTTTCCGTTATAGCTAAAGAAAATATTATCAAATACTTCTTCAACTTTATGCTTACCAGTCTTTAATGGTAAAATTGAAATCTGTCCTCTTCCACCAGTTTCAAGTGACAAACTACAATATGCAAATTTAGTATCATGGATTTCAGCCGCGTCAACTAATCTGTCAATATAATCTCTTTCAACCCAGTCATCACTATCAACAAATGCGACCCATTTACCAGTAGCATTTTCAAGGCCTTTATTTCTTGCTGCAGATACCCCCATATTCTCCTGGTGAATAACTTTGGCCCTACTTTCATTTTTAGCGAAATCATCAAGAATTACACCACTTCCATCAGTTGAACCATCATCAACCAAAATGATTTCAATATTATTGTACATCTGTCTCTTAAGACTATTTAAACACTGCGATAAATAATTCTCCACGTTATAAACCGGAACAATAATACTAACTAAATCCTGATTTCTCATAAAATATACCCTCCGTTATTATTACTCTTCTTTATTACTCTTAAATACCTAATAATTTTTATTCATCATCAGACATCTTAGCAAGTTTAGCTGCCTGATCTGCAGCAATACAACTGTCAATTATCTCAAATAAATCTCCATCTAAAATGTTTTCAAGTCTATGAGATGTAAGTTTAATTCTATGATCTGTAACACGTCCCTGTGGGAAGTTATAAGTTCTAATCTTTTCAGATCTATCACCTGTACCAATCTGATTTCTTCTATATTCAGCCTCAGCATCCTGCTTCTTCTGCATTTCAAGTTCGAAAAGTCTTGCTCTTAATACTTTAAGGGCTTTATCCTTATTCTTAAGCTGACTCTTTTCATCCTGACATGAAATAACAATACCTGTTGGAATATGTGTAAGTCTAACAGCTGAGTCAGTTGTATTTACACACTGTCCACCGTTACCTGATGCTCTAAACACATCAAATTTACAATCATTCATATCAATTTCAACATCAACATCTTCAGCTTCTGGCATAATAGCAACAGTTGCCGTTGAAGTATGAATACGTCCACCAGATTCAGTTACTGGAATTCTCTGTACTCTATGAACACCACTTTCGTATTTAAGTTTTGAATATGCACCCTGACCATAAATCATGAATACAACTTCCTTAAATCCACCAAGTCCATTTTCATTAAGAGAAATAATTTCTGTCTTCCATCTATTTCTTTCAGCAAATCTACAATACATTCTATAAAGTTCTGCAGCAAATAATGCGGCTTCATCACCACCTGCACCGCCTCTTATTTCTACAACAACGTTCTTTTCATCAAGTTCATCTTTAGGAAGAAGTAATACTTTAAGTTCCTGCTCTAAAGTTTCGATATTTGCCTTAGCTTCGTTAAGCTCTTCTTTTGCAAGTTCTCTCATCTCTTCATCGCTTTCTTCTTCTAAGATAGCAAGACTATCTTCAACTGTCTGCTTAGCTTCCTTATATTTCTTATAACTTTCAACAATAGGTGCAAGGTCGCTCTGTTCCTTCATGAGCTTCCTAAAATTGTCCTGATCATTTACGACACTAGGATCATTAATCTGTTCCATAATCTCATCGTATCTTTTCAGAATATCATCTAACTTGTCAAACATGTTTTAACTCCTTCCAACCACGACTCTGTCAAGTCCTGCTAAATCCTTAATAATCTCTATTTCCTTAAAATCACTCTTTAACATGATTTCTTTAACATCTCTACCCTGATCAAAGCCTATCTCATATAATAGGAATCCATCATCTATCATATGTTCTTTAGCTTTATCAGTAATATTTTCATAAAACTTAAGTCCATCTTCACTACCATCTAAGGCTAAAAGTGGATCATGTTTTTTCACTTCTATTTCTAAATCTTTTATATCACTTGTTCTAATATAAGGTGGATTCGATACAATTATATCATATTTATTATGATTTACATATTCGAATAAATCACTCAAAATAAAGTTGATTTTTGCATTATTCTTGTTAGCATTGCTAGTAGCAACCTCTAAAGCATCCTTCGATATGTCTACTGCATCAACTTCTGCCTTACATCCCATCTTTTCTAATTCCTTATATAAGGATATTGCTATACAGCCACTTCCTGTACACATATCAAGAATTTTAATCGATTCATTTTTATGTAAACCATCATTCTTCTTATGCATTTTTGAAACCACTTCCAATGTTTTTTCAACCAAAACCTCTGTATCCATTCTTGGAATTAAAACATTTTCGTTAACCTCAAACTCATACCCGTAAAAATCACAAGTTCCAAATATATGCTGAAGTGGAATTCTCTGTTTTCGCTTATCAATAATCTGAAGATATTCATCAATCTCTTTTTCCTTATCAATAAGTTTATCATTCATATGTAAAAACAGGTAGGCTCTATCAATATTAAAAACACGCAAAATACTAAGCAATGCATCATTTTCAAATTCAGAAACTCCCGCATCCCTTAGTATGTTTTCCCCGTATTTCTTCAAATCGGAATATGAAGATAAGTTATTCATAGTAACCATCTTCCTCATCTAATACATATTTATCATTAACAGGTTCTGGAACGTAAATACCATTACCTCTAAGATACTCTCTCCAGTCAAAAACAGCTTCAACTGCAGCAATACCTACTTCAATCATGTCATCTGTAGGTTCTTTAGTTGTAATCTTCTGTATAAACTTACCAGGTGCTGAAATAATAGTAACGATGATATTATCTCTTACACCAGCAAATCTAATACATTCATATGAAATTCCAGCAATAACTGGAATAAGTGCTATTCTAATAAGATAACGCATTGCAACATTATCCGTTCTAATAAATATAAAGAATATTATACTTATAAAAATAACAAAGAAAAGAAATGATGTACCACATCTCTTATGATATCTTGATGCGGCTCTTACATTATCAACTGTAAGCTCATTACCCGTTTCAAGACAATTAATACATTTATGTTCAGCTCCATGATACATAAATGTTCTTTTAATATCCTTCATCTGTGATATTAAAAGTAAATATACTAAAAATATAAATATCTTAGCTAATCCTTCAATTGCAGGAACCATGGTTTCAGTAACTCCACCAACATGTTTCTTTAATAAATCTGCAATTGCAAGTGGTAACATCATAAATAATGCTACTGAAATAACAACAGATATGGCAACAACCACACCCATTATAAAGTTTTCAGCTTTTTCACCGAATTTCTTCTCTAGAAATTCATCAAACTTACTAGGTTGTTCTTCATAATCTTCATCCTCAAAAAAGGATGCAGAATATGTCAAACTTTTTATTCCTAATACCATCGAATCAACAAATGCTATCACACCTCGAATTAAAGGTAAACTAGTAATACCCTTTCTTTTAGAAGTATTAAAACAATCATTGACCGCTACTTCTATTTTACCATCAGGCTTTCTAACTCCAACAGAATACTTATCAGCATTTTTCATCATAATGCCTTCTATTACTGCCTGACCGCCTATACCTGAATATGTCATATGTTTTCTTGACATGTATATAACCTCCAAAGTCAATGCCTATATTATAACATATTTTCTAGATTTTAAAATACTTAATGCTAAACTTTGTTCCCACGTCCATTCGATCAACAGAAATATTACCTTTGTCACTTTCAATTATTTTCTTTGCAAGCGCTAAGCCAATACCAAAACTATCACTCTTTGACGCTGATGATTTAAAAAATCTCTCAAATATGTGTGGAAGATCCTTTTCACTTATGCCTTCCCCATAATCCCTTATAATAATTTCTGCATATACATTGGATTCTTCATAACTTATATCTATCTTTGAATCATCAAATGAATGTTCAACACAATTCTTTACAATATTTGTAATTGCTTCAATCTGCCATTTTTTATCACATGTAATACTAACTTCTTCATCGCCTGTTATACAAAGTGAAATATTCTTTAAATCACAAAGCGATTCAACATTTCTAACTGCTTCATCAACAATGTTTTTAATCTTATATTCACCTTTAATAAACTTAATTGTATTACTATCAAATTTTGAAAGTTTTAGTAATACCTGTATAAGAAAATTAATATTATTGATATTTCTCTTAATATCCATAACAAAATCAAGTCTTACTTCAGGATCCATATCAGGATCATCAATGAGATTATCAAGCATTACTAATATCGATGTTAAAGGAGTTTTAATCTGATGCGAAATATCTTCTAATGATTTCTTTAGTTCAATTTTATCAGATATTGAATTCTCTGCATTCTCCTTAAGCATAATGGTTGTTTTATATATTTCATTTTTTAAAACAGATAATTCATCCTCTGATAAATCATCTATTTCTAACTTATAATTCTTTCTGTTAATCTCTTCAATGTAATTAATAATCTGTTTTATTTCCTTATCTCTGGATTTATTTCTAAGGAAAATCATCAACAATACTATTAATGCAAAAATAATTACAACTCCAAGATTAATAACTAAACATTTTATATAAAATGATCTATTAGAATCAACTATACTATCACTTTCTTTTAATATGCCATACTTTTCAAACAAATTTGTTTCAGGACTTGAATTATCATCTATTATATTTAATATTTCTTTATCCGTAACATCTGGATATTTATCTTTTACGCAATCTACAATCCTTACTATTGCATCATTATTATTATTAACATATTTATTATATTCATACCTTGTAATTGCAGCCATTATAAGTAATAAACATAAGCATGTAAATAAATATATCCTTAATAGTCTTTTATCTTTTACATTCTTCTTTTCCATCTTATCCCTAAGCATGTTTATTTATGCCTTATTCCTTATCTATTCTATAGCCCACGCCTTTAACCGTCTTTATAATATCTGTATCAAGCTTTTGTCTAATTCTTTTAAAATAAACCGTTACTGTATGATCATCAACATAGTTACCAGTCCATTCCCATATTTTATCCAAAATTATGTTTCTATTAACAACTTTATCGATATTAAAAAACATAAGTCCAACTATTTTTAATTCAAGACTTGTAAGTTCTACTTCTTTACCATTTTTAAGTACAACCATCTTATCAAAATCATAACTTATATCTCCAACCGTTATAATCTCTGTTTTCTTAGTCCTTCTTATAATTCGATTAATTCTTGCTATAAGTTCCTTGGTAGAAAATGGTTTTGTAATATAATCCCACGCTCCATAATCAAGTGCTCTTACTATGCTTTCTTCATCATCATTTGCTGTTAAAAATATAGTTGGAATATCCAAATCACAAATATACTCTTTAAATAAAGTTATGCCATCACCATCTGGAAGGCCTACATCTAATATAACAAACTCAAAATCTCTTTTTTCACCAATATAATCAATTGCACTATCAACTGTACTTTTATGAATAATTTCCATTCCATTTTTATTAAACATGTACACAAGACCTTTTACAATTGATTCATTATCTTCAACCATTAAAATATTCATTTTTGTTCCTCTAAACTTTTCAATCAATCATCTTTATATCAATTCAAAAAAATAATTTAGTTTATCAATTTTCCCATATATTCTACCAAAAATTGAATTATGTTTCAATGTATTGTATAATTACATGGTTAATAAAACAACATAAAAAAGGAGGGTAAACATGGAATTATTTATAAAAAAACATAATCTGGGTTTACTATTTGGATTAATTGTTTTTATCATTTGTTTACTATTTAGTTTCCAACAGACATTTTCAAACAAAAAGCTAACCAAAGAAGCTAAAAAAATTATGAATGATTACACTAAAGAACTTAACGATGCATGTCTATCTATTAATGGAAGTAATATCGACTCAAAGAAAAAAGAAATACTTTCTATAATTGATAAGTATTGGGAAGATGTTGACGATGACAGTTCATTTGCTAAAAAGGATGCAAATCATAAGACAAAGGATGATATAAAAAAAGAAATAGAATCTGTTTTTAATAAAGGTATGGTTGCAAATGTATCTTTCGCGCAAACAAATGTAACATGCGACATAGCATATAAATATAAATCTAACTGTTTTGATATTGATTGTTTTGATGAATCAACTTATCAATCTGGTAGTAATAATGATTCTAACGAATCTTCCTTCATTACCATATGGGGAACGATTCCCGAAGGTGATATTCATGATTCCATAACTAATGTCTCATTTAAAAAGATAAAAGGTTCTTGGAAGATTATAGGAATTCAGACAGATGATCGAAATAATTATTAAAGAAAGAGGAATAACATGGCTATAATTGAAATAAAGAATTTATATAAAAGTTATGGTAGACGACTAATATTAGATAATCTTTCTCTCGAGGCTAACACTGGCGAAGTTCTTGGACTTTTAGGTCCTAACGGTGCTGGTAAAACTACTTTAATAAAATCAATCGTAGGTCTTATATCCTATGATCAGGGTACTATTAAAATTAATGGTCACGATAGAGAAAAAGAATTTACACAGGCTATGCAAAATGTTAGTGCTATTGTTGAAAATCCTGAAATGTATACATATATGTCAGGTATGTCAAATCTTATGCAGTATGCCAGAATGCATGGGTTAAAAGATAAAGACAAGATTAATAATATTGTTGCATTAGTTGGATTAACAGATAGAATCAATGATAAGGTTAAACGATATTCTCTTGGTATGAAACAGAGACTTGGTATTGCTCTTGCTCTCTTAAACGAGCCTAAAGTTATGATTTTAGATGAGCCTACTAACGGTCTTGATCCAGCTGGTATCAGACAGCTTCGTAACATACTTAGAAATATCGCAAAACAAAATGATGTATGCATTATTGTTTCATCTCACCTTATGAGCGAAATGGAACTTATGTGTGATAAAGTTGCAATTGTAAATAATAAAACCATTCAAACTGTAGCTACTATTAATGAATTAAAAGCTCAGGTTTCAGGCAACTACTCATCATACATTTACAATGTTGAAAGAACTGATTCAATTGAAAGCATTGCTAAGGAAGTATTTGCTGAAGAATTAAGTAAGTTTAATGAAGGCTTGAAACCAAAGGTTGCTGATAATATTGTTGAATCAAATACAGGAGAATCTGTTGATTCAAATTCAACAAATGCAATTGATTCAAATACTGAAAATGTTTCTGAACCAAAGGTTGTTCCTAACAGTTACATACCTTATAAATTAATGATACTTGATCAGACTCATTTCCAGATTGATGTACTTAATGATATTGCTCTATTTAAAATTTCTGATTTAAATAAAGCTATTATTCTAAAGGATATCAGACTATTCTCTGCTTCCTATAAAGAAGACATTCGTCTTGAGGATGCATTCTTACAAATGACTTCAGGAGGTGGAAATAATGCTTAGACTTATAAAAAACGAATATATAAAATTATTAAGAAAAGGTGGTTTTATTGCATTAAGTTTAATCTTTTTAGCAGCCACCATACTTTTACCTATTTTAGGATATGTTCTTTCTGAAAATGAAGAAAAAATCAATAACAAGCTTAGTGGTTTTGTTAATGATTCTCTTATTCAATCTGAACAACAAAGTGGCAATATAGAATACGTAAAGATGTTAGAGTTTTTCAACGAAGAAAGAATCTCTCTTTATGATGAAAAAGATTGGAGATTATTTGCTGGTAATGTTGCTTTTTCTTCTACTAGAAAAGTTACTCTTACCGAGGAAAAATCTACTGATAATGAAACTAATTATGATATAGAAGGTATGGAAGATGACGAAATTGAAGATGAAAGATTTACTCCTGACTTCTTTGGAAGATTTGATATTGCTAGTTTATATACAGAGGTTGATTCTAAAGCCCTCTGCAAAGAAATAATAAATGAAATCAAAAATAAGGATTTAGTTGCATTTAAGAAAACATTTAATGATACTATTTATCCTGCTTATAAAAAATTAAAAAAACAATATGGTGAAGATATCTTAATCGATCCAATAGTTGATAAATATGAAACATATCACTATGCATTTGATATTTTGGATAAAAATAATATCGAACCTGTTTCAAAGGATTGGTCATTTGATCTTGCTATTGAATACGGCGATGCCAAAGTAGAAACTGAACATTTAAAAGCAAACTATTCAAAGCAAACCGGCATGACTGACGCTGAACTTGATAAAGTACTTATGGATACAGAAGCTGGTAAAAAAATCCAAATCAATGAGTATAGATTAGAGAATAATATTTCAGAAGCAATTTCTGAAACCCCAATGGGTGGTTATCATTCAGAAAGTGATTTCTTTATGAACTTTATGGAATATGACATGCTTATTACATTTGCTGGATTAATTCTTTTCATGGTTGGTATCGGAATTATCGCTAAAGAATTCAATCAAGGCACAATTAAATTCTTACTTGTTAATCCAGTTAAGCGTTCATCTATTTTTTATTCAAAAGTACTTACACTTATAAGTATGTTAACAATTGCATCTTTATGGATTGTTGTTACACAACTTTTATTTAATACAGCATTCTATGGATCATATCCTGGTGGAATAGCTCACATATATATGAAAAATGGAAGTCTTGTACACGAAAGTGGCGTGCTCCTTATAGCTAAATCATATTTAAATTCATATGTTGGAGCATTAATGCTTTGCCTTACAGCCATCTTTCTTTCATCATTAATTAGAAATAGTGCATTCGCTGCAGGTATTACTCTCTTTGCTTATTTAGGTGAGCAAATATTAAGATCATTCTTCACTTCAAAGGGATTTTACTTATTTCAGTTTTCACTATTTCCAAATGTTGATTTACTTAAAATATCAAAAGGAAGAACGGCTTATAGAATTCAAAATTTCACATTCTCTTCAATAGTGCTTATAGTCCATGCTATTATTTTCATATGGGCTGCAAGAGATGCATTTGTTAAAAAGGATGTTTAAATAAAAGGGGAACCGCAAGCGGTTCCCCTTTATTTTTATTTTATTTCACAATGTAGCACTCGCATTATAAATCGTCTTCGACGATAGGCTCGTGCAGATCCAAGGTTCCACCGCAAGCGGTTCCCCTTAGATCTATTTATAAATAACCTTAGCAAATACATCTTCAACATCTATTGGTCCTAAGACTCTTGAATCTGTTGAATCATCCCTGTTATCACCTAATACATAAATACATCCCTCTGGAATTTTCATAGGTTTTATGTATTGTTCATCGGTATGATTCTCCGTATATGAATCATCTATTTTTTTAGAATTAACATAAACATCTGTACCTTTAATTTCAACTACATCATTTTCAACTGCAATAACTCTTTTAACGATATCCTCTTCTAATTTATCACTATGCAGAAAAACAATGTCATTTCTCTTTATGTGTTTATTGGATTTAAAAATAATAACATTTTGACCATCCTTAAGTGTAGGCGACATAGAGCTTCCTTTTACGACACCTCTTCCAAAAAAATGAATCAAAAGAAACGAAATAACTAAGCCTACTACAATTGGTAATGCATAATCAAATATAAGAATTTCACCCTTACTTCTGCGTCTTCTCCGTCTTTTCTTAGGTTTAGGTTTCTCTTCTTCCTCTATGGGTTCAATATAATCATTAACTTCATCAAATCTTGAATTATAATCACCCACACCATAATCAACATTCTGACTATTAACTTTTTCATCTTCAGAATCTGAGTTTTCACCAAAAAACTCTTTATTATAATCCACCATTATAATTAAACCCTTCCACACTTCCTAAACCGCTACGCTTGTTTCTAAAGTGTATGCAGTCGTCAAACACATTCAAGCAAGCTTGATGTACTTGACTCGTTGCTAAACAAATCATAGTGACCACCAAAACTAGTGGTCACTATAATTATAAATCATATTTTATTATGTGTAAATCACATTAATGTCAATTTTTTAAGTTCCTAAATTATTATGATCTTAACTCAATGCCAAGGCCTTTAAGCTTAGCTAAAATGTTATCCATAATCTCTGAAACTTCTTTATCCTCTAAAGTTCTATCAGCTGCTCTAAATGAAATTGAGTATGCAACAGACTTCTTACCTTCTTCAATCTGTGAACCTTCATAAATATCGAATAATTCATAATTTTCAAGTAATGCGCCACCACACTCTTCAATAATCTTTTCAACTTCTCTAACAAGGATTTCTTTTGGCATAACCATTGAAATATCTCTTGTCATAGCTGGGAACTTAGCAAGACCAACATACTTCTTATCGAATGTTGTTTTTTCCATAATAGCTGGCATATCAATAACAGCAATAACTGTTCTTTCACCAATACCATAATTATCTAATACCTGTGGATGAACTTCACCAATATAACCGATAAGTTCTCCATCATAGTAAATATCTGCTTTTCTACCCTGATGTAAGAATGGTCTTTCTGCTTCTGGATTATATTCGGGTCTTTCATTAAGACCAATTGTCTCTAAGAATTCCTCAACAACGCCCTTCATTGTGAAGAAATCACCCTCACCATATGAACCTAAGATGAACTGCATTCTTTCATCTGGAAGTTCTGTAACAGGAACCTGTTTTGGTAAATAAACATTTGCTAATTCATATAATTTAACATTCTTATTTCTACGATTATAATTTGTAGCAAGTGATGTTAACATACCGTTAAGTGGTAGTGTTCTCATGATACTGAAGTCTTCACCAAGTGGGTTTGAAATAACAACTGTATCTCTAATTTCATCATTACTATCAAATAATAATTTATCAAATACCTTAGGACTTTCAAATGAATAAGTCATAGCCTGTGAGAATCCAGCGAATTTTGCAACTTCTCTTGCAATCTGCTCAATTCTTAACTTGTATGATAACTTACCTGCAGTTGCCTCACCACTTGGAAGAGTTGTAGGAATGTTATCATAACCATAGAATCTAGCAACTTCTTCAGCGATGTCTGCCATGCATTCAAGATCCTGTCTAAATGTAGGAACAGTAATCTTGTTTGTAAGTGGATTATATTCAAGTTCAATAGCCTTGAAGTATTCAAGCATTTCTTCCTTAGGAATGTCTGTACCTAAAAGTTTATTAACTGCTTCTTCATCGAACGAAATTGTAACTGGCTGCTTAGGCTGTGGATATACATCAACAATACCTGAAACAACTGTACCAGCGCCAAGTTCTTCAATAAGCTGACAAGCTCTGTTAATAGCTTCTTCTGCATTATTTGGATCAAGACCTTTTTCAAACTTACCTGATGCATCTGTACGTAGGCCAAGTCTTTTAGCTGAAAGTCTGATATTAGTTCCATCAAATGTAGCTGCTTCAAATAAAATATCTTTAACATTATCAGTAATCATTGAGTTTTCACCACCCATGATACCTGCGATTGCAATCTGTTCCTCATCATCACAAATCATTAAAATATCTTTATCTAAAGTTCTTTCCTGACCATCTAATGTTACGAATTTATCTCCATCATTTGCTCGTTTAACAACAATCTTTTGTCCTTTAATTGTTGATAAATCAAATGCATGCATAGGCTGACCATATTCTTCCATAACATAATTTGTAATATCAACTAAATTATTAATTGGTCTAATACCACAAGCTGCAAGTCTTCTCTGCATCCATTCAGGTGAAGGACCAATCTTAACATCCTTAACGACCTTAGCGCAATATCTCTTACAAAGTTCATCATCCTTAACTTCAACTGCAATGTAATCATTTACATTATCTACTGAACCAACCTCTTCAACAACAGGTGGAACAAATGGCTTTCTAAATGTTGCTGCTGCTTCTCTAGCAATACCTAAAACGCCAAAACAATCTACTCTGTTAGATGTAATTTCATATTCAAATACTGAATCATGAAGCCCTAATGCTTCAATTGCATCATCACCAGGTTTTACTCCACTGTTTTCATTGAAAATATATACTCCATATTCAGGAGCTTCTGGATAAAAATCTCTTGTTGAACCAAGTTCTTCAATTGAGCACATCATACCATATGATTCAACACCACGTAATTTACCATTTTTTATTTCAATTCCACCTGGAACCATCTTCCCATCATGTCCTCCAGCTACACGACCGCCATCAAGACAAATCGGAATCATGTCTCCTTCTGAAACGTTAGGTGCACCTGTTACAATCTGAAGTGTTTCACTTCCAACATTTACCTGACAAACAATAAGCTTATCAGCATCCAGGTGCTTTTCAATACTTTCAATTTTACCTACAACAATTTTATCTATATCAGCATCAAGTGCCTTAAATCCTTCTACTTTTGTACCGGATAATGTCATAGCATCTGTGTATTCCTGATCTGTACATTCAAGTTCAGGTACATATGCTTTTATCCACGATAATGGTGTATTCATAATTTACATCCTTTCTTCAATACGCAATTAATTGGTAGATTCACTTCCAGTGAATCTCTGACTCCGCTCAAAGCCGCGGAGGGCTCTTCTGATTAAAATCAGAAGTAGTACTAGAACTGTTTTAAGAATCTAATGTCATTGTCATATAAAAGTCTCATGTCATCGATTTCATACTTAAGAAGTGCGATACGTTCAAGACCTAAACCGAACGCAAACCCTGAGTATTCATCAGGATTAATTCCACTCATCTTAAGTACCTTAGGATGTACCATACCACAACCTAAAATTTCAATCCAACCAGAACCTTTACACATTCTACAGCCCTTACCGCCGCACTTGAAACATGTAACGTCTACTTCGGCACTTGGTTCTGTAAATGGGAAATGATGAGGTCTGAATTTAACCTTTGTCTCTGGACCAAACATTTCAACAGCCCACTGAGCAAGAGTTCCCTTAAGATCAGCAAATGTTACTCCCTTATCAATTACGAGACCTTCGATCTGATGGAAAGAAGGTGAATGTGTAGCATCTACTTCATCTGATCTAAATACACGTCCTGGAGCAATTACTCTAATTGGAAGTTTGCCCTGTTCCATAATTCTTACCTGTACAGGAGATGTCTGTGTTCTAAGAACGATTTTATCATTTACATAGAATGTATCCTGTTCATCTTTCGCTGGATGATTAGCAGGGATGTTTAAAGCTTCAAAGTTATAATAATCATACTCTACCTCTGGGCCTTCAACTACTTCATATCCCATACCAACGAATATTCTCTCGATTTCTTCAAGAGCAACTGTATTAGGATGGCTATGACCCATGTTGTTCTTCTTAGCTGGAAGAGTAACATCAATAACCTCTGCTTTCATCTTAGCTTCTCTTACCTTTAATGTAAGTTTAGCTCTAACGCTTTCAAGTTTGCTTTCAAGAGCATTTCTTGTATCATTAACTAATGCTCCAACCTTAGGACGATCTTCTTTAGAAACATCCTTCATACCTTTTAATACTTCCGTAAGTTCACCCTTCTTACCAAGATAAGCAACTCTGATCTCATTAAGTTTATCAAGAGTATCAGCCTGTTCCATCTTTTGAATCGCTTCCTTACGAATTGCATCCAACTTTTCTTTCATCGCTATCTCCTTTAAATAATTATTTTCAAAAAATCTTATTCCTTAATCAATGATATACGCAAAGTTTCGTGCTTCGCACTTTCACTTTGCTACAAAAATTCAGAATCATAAAAAAAACTCCGTCCCCAAAAGGGACGAAGTATAAATCGCGGTACCACCCAAATTCCCATATATACATATGGACACTCTATCATGTAACGTATGACCTACGTCATATCCTACTAACAACCACTATGCTTTAAGATATGCTGCTATAAGCGGGAATCTCAACATAAGACAGTGCTTAAAAGATCTTTCAGCCTTTGAATCTTTCTCTCTAAAAGTTAACTTATATCTACTAACGCCTTCATCGCATTTATCTCTATTAAATTAAATACAATAGAAATAATAGCACAAAGGAATTTAATTGTCAATTATACTTATTAATCTTTACGTCCAAAGTGATGTTACAAACATAGGTGATGCATCACCACCTTTTTCAAAACCACAATTTTCATAGAAATGTGCTTCGTTGTCATATGCGATTAGAGCTATACGCATATAATCCTTATAATGTTCTTTTACCATTTCAACAAGGGTTCTTCCAATTTTCTTATACTGATATTCTGGATTTACAAGGAGGTAGTGAACATATGCATTAATTACTCCATCATCCATTACACATATCATTCCAACTAATTTATCTTTATCCCAAGCTGAATAAACTGTCTTATAATTTTTCATTGCCACAACAAGTTTTTCAGGGTAATGACCTGATGACCAATCAACTGATAAGAATAAATTTTCAAGTGCATTTGCTGAAAAATCATGTGTATCTTTATAAATTATTTCCATGTAAAAATCCCCCTAAAAATTACTATCCTACTTTCTCTATTGCTTCCTTTGTTTTTGCCTTTAGTTCTTCCTCACTAATAACAGTAATTCTTCCTTCTTCATATTCCTTTGATACCCAATCAAATACATATTTAACAACTTTAGAATCTTTCTTATATTTATCCTTACCTGTAAGTCCAAGGTATGCATTAATCCAATATGCAACGCCTGCAACACCTGATGTATTGCTAACTGATACTCTAGGAGCTCTACCTAGGATTCTCTCTGTATCAAAGATGTTATAAATCTCAGGATCTTTCATAAGACCATCTGCATGAATTCCAGCCCTAGTTAAGTTAAAGCTATCACCAACATATGGAGTCATAGGAGGAATATCATAACCTGTTTCCTTACTAATATACTGAGCCATTTCAGTAATTGCCTTTGTATCCATACCATTAAGTGTTCCACGAAGTGAAGCATATTCAAATACCATGGCTTCCAGAGGAACATTACCTGTTCTTTCACCTATACCAAGTAGTGAGCAGTTAACTGCACTTGCACCATACATCCAAGCTGTTGTTGCATTAACAACGCCCTTGTAAAAGTCGTTATGGCCATGCCATTCAAGCATTTCTGATGGAACACCTGAATAATGCTGAAGACCATATATAATACCTGATACGCTTCTTGGTAGTGATGCTCCTGGATAAGGCACGCCATAACCCATTGTATCACAAGCACGAATCTTAACAGGTACGCCACTTTCTTCTGAAAGTTTCATAAGTTCATTAGCAAATGGTACAACAAATCCATAAAAGTCAGCTCTTGTTATATCTTCAAAATGACATCTTGGTCTTAAACCTGATTCAATACACTCTTTTACAATGCCAAGATACTTATCCATAGCCTGCGCTCTTGTAAGTCCCATCTTATGGAATATATGATAATCAGAACAACTTACCAAAACACCTGTTTCTTTAACACCAATTGACTTAACTAGATCAAAATCTTTTTTACTTGCACGAATCCATGTTGTAATCTCTGGAAATTCATATCCAAGTTCCATACACTTTTCAAGTGCTTCTCTATCCTTCTTTGAATATACAAAGAATTCTGTCTGACGAATCATGCCATTCTTTCCGCCAAGTTTATGTAATAGTTCATATATATGAACCATTTGCTCCGTAGTATATGGAGCACGTGACTGCTGACCATCTCTGAATGTTGTATCAGTAATAAAAATATCCTTTGGCATGTTTTCAGGTACTCTTCTGTAGTTAAAAGCAATCTTAGGTGTCTTCGTATAAGGAAACATTTCTCTAAAAAGTTCTGGTTCTTCTACATCCTGCAATTTGTAATTATACAAATCCTGCTCTAACTTATTTGTTTTCTTACTTAATCTAATTTCCTGTAACTGCATAATTATAACCCTCTATGTATGTTCTACTACTTACGACATTTCTCTATGACTAATACATACATTCCTTTCTTTTCGTTTATCTTGATTATATTTTTATCATATGTTACATTATATGTAAAATGAATAATTCGAATAATAATAATCGAATAATTCGATTATTAAGTAATCATTATACAAATAAAATATCAATTATGTAAAAACAATAACTTTCGAACTTAGTGTGGCTAGGGGTAGCCCGCACTGTGCGAGAGCAGTGTCTCAGATAGATAATATATATGTGTATATAATTTTTGTTTATATGACAATAAGAAAGGATTAAAATATGGATATAGAAAGTATTAAGACTTTTATAACACTTGCAGATAATAAAAATTTTACAAGAACTGCATCACAGTTGTTTATAGCACAATCGACTGTTACTAATAGAATTAATGAATTAGAAAAAGAACTTGGAAATCCACTATTTGTTAGAACTAACAGAAGTGTTGAACTTACAACAACTGGAGAACAATTCTATGAATACGCCGATAAGGTTTTACACCTTACTGATACATATTTATCCGAGATTAATTCACAAGTTAAATACGAGAACCACTTAAGAATTGCAAGTTCGGACTCAATATACGAAGGTCATCTTGCGCCTATCATTTTAAAGCATAAAAAAAAGAATCCTAATGATTCCCTTAAAATCACCATAGGTTTATCAAGTCATCTTATTGAGCAAATGCTTGATAACATCTATGATGTATTATTTACTTATATTCCAATTAACAAGCAGGCTTTTCACTGCGAAATATTTAGACAGGATAAGATGATTCTAGTTACAGACTATAATAATAAGAATTTCAAAAATGGAATTAAACTTGATGAACTAATTGAAGTAAATTATCTTATGTGTAATTTCGCACTTCAAAATGTAGGACAGTTCATAAGAAACCTATTCCCAAAGTATCACCAATTCTCTCTTGAAATTGATGACTGTTCAAAGATTATTCCGTTTATTCTTCTTGGTGAATGTTATACATTCCTACCACATGACATGGCAAAACCATACATAAAGGATAAAACTCTAAGGCAAGTTAAACTAATAGACCTTGAGCCACCTGTTATTAATAGTTATATCATTTGTAAAAAAAATAAATGGGATGTTTGTCAAAAGATATTTATGTAGTTTATATTAAAACATATTAAAAGAGATATTAGTAAAATGAGTTATTCTCAATACTAATATCTCTATAATTAATATTTGTAAAAATTATTTTGATTCTTCTTTATCAGGTTTTAGTTCTAAAAATGTAACCTCGTAGTTTTTACCAGAAATCTTATTCATCTGCTCAATGTAACTTTCTATAATGTCTTTAGCTCTTTTTCTTGCACTATTAATAAGAGTTTCATTATTTCTAACTTCCTTATCCATATTTTCCTGAGCTGCATCAATTGCTTTCTTTACATCTTCTGTTTTAATTCTATTCTTTTTAAATCCATTATCCTTATCGCTAACATAAGAATCATCTGTCCATGATTTTGGATCAATACTTGTATTAATCTGACATTCAGGAAGTGTAATCTTTACATTATTTTTTTCAATTTCCATCTTAACGTCATTTAAATTATAGGAAATTTCAACCACACCTACGTAATCAACCCAGAATTCTCTATTCTCTTTTAATAAAGAATTAATACCTGAGCCATCAGTCTTTTTAGCTTTTGCAACATTATTAAATTTACATTTAAGAGTTGCTAATTCGCATAGATTTCTAATACTTTCAATTGTAGGCTCCTTATCTCCAATGGAAATCTCTTTCTTCTTTTTACCACATCCTGATAACATACTAACTGTAAGAAGTGACACCATCATAAATACTAATACTCTCTTCATGATTATTTCACCTCCCCATAGCCATTTACGGTAAGCTTAATATCACTACCATCTGCATCAATCCAAGCCTGAACCATAGCTCTGACTATATCCTTAGCCGATTCTGTTGCTGTAGATTCAATGTCACCTTTTTCTTCTATTTTCTTCTTTAAATCATTAACTGCAGCCTCATGGCCAACAGTATATGCAAAATGATTATTATATGAATCATCATAGAATAAAAATTCAAGTGTGGATTCATTCACTGTAGGTTCTTCAATATCTACTTTAGGAAGGTTTACTATTACTTCCTTACCATCCTTTGTAACCTTTACATCTATTTTATTTACGTCTATTCCAGCCTTTACTTTTCCCTCATAACATACGTAATAAACTATGTCCCCGCCTGCATCTCTATCAACCACAGGACAATATCCATTATATGGATACTCCACAGTATATAACTGACTTCTCTTTATCACATCAGTAAGTGTCGCAGTTGTTTCTTCAACATTAACAACTCCATCTTTTCCAACAATATTATCGAGAAATCCAAATAGATGTTTTCCGTGGATTTTTTTATTAATAAAACTTCCACCCACGCATATTACAGCTATTAAAAATATTGTTATTATACTCTTAGCTGAAAAAAATACTATTCTCGTTTTCTTTTCCATATCTTCCTCCTTTTTTCTTTTTTATTATTCCATACCTTTATATAATTCCTTATAAACCAAATTCTAATTTTTATTATTTTTTCCAAAAACCATGTAAGTTACAATATTCATACGCTGCAATAACCTCATCATCTTTTGCAATATAAAATGTTGCAACTGGTTCTTCTCCAGGTTTAAATGTCTTTCTCTGTCTTCCATTTTTAGTTTCTATAGCTATCCATTCTATAAAGTGTTCTTCCATCATAGGATGTGCAACTTCTCCAACCTTTACTGTCACTTTACATCCATCAACTTCAACAACAGGTACATGCTTTTCTCCTGCACCATCAGAAGTATTAGGTTCTATTTCAACCATAGTCTCTCCACAACACACAACATCACAAGCTGCCTTTTCTAAATATGTAATCATATTCTTACACTTTGTACATTTAAAAATCTTCATGTTAAAACCTCCATACCTATTATTTTTCTTTATAAACGTATGTATTCACTATAAAAAACTCACAAATACACATTAATACGTTTCCAATTTAAATATACCATAAAAAGTATTATTTTCATATAAAAACATCTACAAATTTTTATACTAAATAGTACATTTTTAACCCTAAAAATGATATAATGTTATGTGAACCTAAACGTTTTTATTTGTTGGAGAATATTGTATGAATAATATGATAAAAAGGATATTACGAATCCCTGGTAATATAAGCAATCGATTCACCAAGGATCACGTGGGCACATATGCATCGCAGGCTTCACTTTTTATGCTACTATCTTTATTTCCGCTTGCCATGCTTGTACTTACCCTTGTAAAATATACATCTGTAACTCAAGCAGAATTACAAGATCTTCTTTTACAAATAGTACCTAATTACTTTAAACCCACATTAATTCATCTTATAAAAGAAGTATATAAAACCGCTAATAGTGCCGTTATTTCTATAACAGCCATAGGTACAGTTTGGGCTGCATCTAAAGGTATTATGGCCATATTAGTTGGACTTAACGAAATATACCATCATAATCAAAATAAGAATTGGTTCTTTCTAAGATTTATGTCCATAATATATACTGTACTCTTTGTTTTTATATTTGTGCTAGTACTTGTTGTTTTGGTATTTGGAACAACCATCGCAACAACTGTGATTGATAATTTCCCAAAGTTTGGTTATTTTGTTGTTAATGTATTATCAACAACATCAATTATAAGTTTTTTCATTCTTACTATATTTTTCATATTAGTATATGCCATTGTAAGAAGTAAGGTGTTCGGTTTTTTGGATAATGTACCTGGAGCTCTATTTGCAAGCGCTGGTTGGATATTCTTCTCATATTTCTTTTCAATTTATATTGAAAAATTTGCTGGTTTTTCAGCTATATATGGAAGTATGACTACAATCATTCTTGTAATGCTTTGGGTATACGCACTTATGTATATATTATTTATAGGTGCTGAAATAAATGTTTATTGTAAAAAGATTTTACTTCTTTCTAGCATCAAACGTGCCAGAAAGAAAAAACAAAAAGCAAAAGAAAAACAAATTGTCGATCACTTATCTACAATGAAGGATGAACAGAGAGTTGATGAAATTGAAGAAGCTAACAGGCGATTAAAATCAATTCTAAAAGACGGCACTGAAGTTGTTGATATAAGTTCATTAACTAACGAAGATAATATATTTAAAGAAATAGAATCTAATACTAATATTGATTTTAATACTGATTCTAATAGTATTACTGAAACTAATACTAATACTGATATAAATACTGATAAAAATACTAATATTAATACCAATATTAATACCAATATCAATACCGATATTAATACAAAAATAAATAGTTAGTATCAAAATAATACTAACTATCTACACAAAAAACAAGCAACTACCGTTGCTTGTTTTTTATATGCCCCGAAATGCCGTTCCTGCTTTTGAGTCCTAGCAAGGCTAGGTGGGTTTCCGCAAATAACATCTCTGCCTACCAGAAACACTCTATAAGGCTTGACATCAAAGTATCAATATAGGAATCCCTTATGTAAAAATGTAGGTTCAAATTAACAGGTTCGCGTACATCCCAGGATTTCTGTTAACATAATTATAATACAAAAGAGCATTTTTTTCAAGTCAAAAAATGCTCTTTAATCATAAGCGTTCTTACCCAAAACGCGTTTCTTAAACTATGTTGTTTTCTTAATTTTCTTTTCTAACAATGTCATCTGCTTTCTTGTAAATGCTATCAGAAGGAACAACTCCTCTAACCATTGAAAGCGGATAAATATTACTATTAGAACCTACAACTGTTCCTGGATTAAGTACACTATTACATCCTACTTCAACGTGATCACCTAACATAGCACCGAACTTTTTAAGTCCAGTTTCTATCTTTTCGTCACCACATTTTACTGTTACAAGTGTTTTATCACTTTTAACATTAGATGTAATTGAACCAGCACCCATATGTGATTTGAAACCAAGGACTGAATCTCCAACATAATTATAATGTGGAACCTGAACGTTATTAAATAAAACAACATTCTTAAGTTCAGTTGAGTTTCCAACCACACAATTCTTTCCTACTATTGCATTGCCTCTAATAAATGCACACTGTCTAACTTCTGCCTCATGATCAATAATACATGGACCATTAATATAAGCTGAATCAAACACTTTAGCATCTTTTGCAATCCAAACATTATCACCTCTTTTATCATATTCATCTGGTGATAACTTTTCGCCTAAACTAACAATAAACTCTCCAATACTTTTAAGCACTTCCCACGGATAATCCTTATCCTTAAAAAGATCTGCTGCGATTGTCTCATCTAGTGAGTACATGTCTTTAATTTTAATCATACTATTCTCCCATTCTTTTTTACCTTATTAAAATTTATACCACATGTTACAAATTTCTCTTCCCCATAATAAAATTTTTCAATGTGCAAAAAAGTTTCGATAAATTATCGAAAGTAATTATATTTTACTCCACAGTTACAGATTTTGCAAGGTTTCTTGGCTTATCAACATCAAATCCCTTGCTAACTGTTGTATAATATGCCAAAAGCTGTAATGGTACAATAGTAACCATTGGCATAATAATATCTTCAAGATTAGGAACAGTAATCAAATCATCGATAAGTTTTGTATTCTTATCCTTATCTTCCTTATCTTCGATTCCTGAACCTTCTTTTCCAACTACTATTGTATATGCTCCTCTAGCCTTAACTTCAGATACATTACTAATTGTTTTTTCTAATAATTCACTCTGTGTAGCAACACAAATTACTGGTACGCCTTCCTCAATAAGAGAAATTGTACCATGCTTAAGTTCGCCTGCTGCATAACTTTCTGAATGAATATATGATATTTCCTTAAGTTTAAGTGAACCTTCCATACTAAGCGCATAATCAAGGCCTCTACCAATATATAAGAGACTTGGTGAAATAACAAGTTTTGAACCAATGAATTTACACTTTTCATCACATGCCATAGCTTTTTCAATTTCATTAGGAATTGATGCTAAAACTCCTGTTAATCTCTTACATTCAGTTTCATCAATTGTTCCTCTAACATAAGCAAGCTTAAATGCTAAAAGATACATTACTGACATCTGCACAGCAAATGCCTTAGTTGAAGCAACTGAAATTTCAGGACCTGCATGTGTATATAAAACCATGTCAGATTCTCTTGCAATTGATGACCCCTTAACATTAACAATTCCTAAAACCTTAGCGCCTCTATCTTTCGCTAAATGAAGTGCTGCCTTTGTATCAGCTGTTTCACCAGACTGTGAAATAACAATTACAAGGTCATCTTTTCCAATAATGGGATCTCTATATCTAAATTCTGATGCAATATCAACTGTAACTTCAATTCTTGCAAGTTTTTCAATAACATACTTACCAACTAAACCTGCATGCATCGCTGTACCACATGCTACAATAAAAATCTTTCTGAATGATTTTAACATATCATCAGTAAGACCACACTCTGATAAATCAGGCATACCATTAACAATTCTAGGTGTAATTGTAGTCTTAACTGCTTCTGGCTGTTCATGAATTTCTTTAAGCATGAAGTGCTCATATCCACCCTTTTCAGCAGCCTCTAAATCAAATTCAGATGTTAATACTTCTTTTACAATACTTTGTTTATGAGTATCGCAAAATTCTACTCTGTCTGATTTAATTGTAGCAATTTCATTCTCCTCTAATAAATAATACTTATTTGTATATTTTAAAATTGCTGGAACATCAGATGCAATGAAGTTTTCACCATCACCTGTACCAATAATTAATGGGCTATCTTTTCTTACTGCATAAATAGTTTCTGGATAATCCTTAAAAATAATACCAAGTGCATATGCACCTCTAACATCAGCTAATGTTTTAATAATAGCATCAACAGGATCGCCATTATAATGATAATCAATTAACTTTGCTACTGTTTCAGTATCTGTTTCACTAACAAATGTATAACCCTTGCTAATTAAAAACTTCTTAATCTCCTTATAATTTTCAATAATACCATTATGTACAATTGAAACTCTCTTACTTCCATGTGGATGTGAATTAATATCTGATGGTTCTCCATGAGTAGCCCATCTTGTATGTCCAATACCACAATGTCCATCTATTTTTTCTCTTTCATTGAGTTTATCCCTTAAATTACTTAACTTACCTTGTGTTTTTTCAACAACAATTTTACCTTTTTCAAATACAGCAATACCTGCAGAATCATATCCTCTATATTCTAACTTTGAAAGTGAATCAAGTAAAACTTCTACACACTCTCTATCACCTGCATATCCTACTATACCGCACATATTATGTCCTCCTTATTCTTGGTAAATTTTCACTCAAAAGCGACTATTTATAATTAGCCGCTGCTCTCTGATAATATGCTCTAAGCTTTGACTGATTGTTAACTCCCTTAACATAATTAGTTCTTCTCTCAACAAATCCTTCTAACTTTTGCATATACTCTTCCGCACTTATCTCTCCTTGTGCAACCATTGTAAGGCCTTTTTCCCAACTGGCTGTAAGTTCTGGATTAAGTAACTGATTAATCGATGCTGATACTACATCATAAATCATCTCACCCATTAATTTGGGTGAAATAATCTGAGTCTTTTTATTAAGTGAGATATACTTATTTCTAATAAGCTTATCTATTATTTCAGCCCTTGTCGCGCTTGTTCCAATACCACTACCCTTAATCTGCTCACGAAGTTCTTCATCTTCAATAAGTTGACCTGCATTCTCCATGGCAAGTATAAGCGAACCTGAATTATATCTTTTAGGTGGAGAAGTTTCTCCCATCTTTTCATATATATCAGCAATATTTATTTTATCATTTTTTCGTATACCATTCAATAAGGAAAACATATCCTGTCCACCTTCTTTATCATCATTTGGCATACCAGCTATTTCCAAATATCCAGGCGATTCTAAAACCTTTACAGAAGTGCTAAATACTTCACTACTCATATTGTCTGGTGTTTCACCATCCTTTAATAAACTTCTATCGCACTCCATGCACCCAGTTATATTAATTTTCTTATATACTGCTGCAGGATAAAAAATACTAAGAAATCTTTTAACAATTAGGTTATACACACCTTCTTGTAAACTACCAGGTGTAAGACTATTTGAATTAACACCTGTTGGAATAATAGCATAATGATCTGTTATCTGTTTATCATTAACATACTTAGTCTTTTCAAGACCTTTATATGCGCCACTCCCTAGTATTTTACTCGCATATCCTCCATATGCCTTGTTATTCTTAAGACCATTTAAATTTTTAGTAATTTCCTTAGCAACTGCCGTAGATAAAACTCTGGCATCAGTTCTTGGATAGGTTACTAATTTTTTCTCATATAATTCCTGAATAACCTTAAGAGTATCATTTGGTGCAATTTTAAATATCTTAGAACAGTCATTCTGCGCTTCTGCTAAGTTATATAAGAGCGGTGGATTCTTCTTTTCAGTCTTTTTTGAAATTTCACTAACTGTCATTTCAAGCGGATCATTTTTCTTTAAAGCTTCAATAAATCGTTTAGCCTCCGCTTCTTCTAAGAATCCATTATCCTTATATAAAACTGGAAGTCCTGCATAGAAAGATTTTTCATTAACTTTCCATTCCATCTCAAAACCATCTTCACTTCCACACTTAGCAATTATTCGATAAAATGGAGTCTTAACAAATTCTCTTATTTCTCGTTCTCTTTTAACAATCATTCCAAGAACACAGGTCATAACTCTTCCCACAGAAACAACTGCATACTTTTCATTAAGGAAGTTTGCAATACTATTACCATACTTAAGTGATAATACTCTTGAAAAATTTATGCCCATAAGATAATCTTCTTTGGCACGTAAATATGCACTATCTGAAAGTTTATCATACTCTTTCCAATCCTTAGCTTCCTTAATTCCTCTAATGATTTCTTCCTCTGTCTGTGAATCAATCCAAACTCTTTTTCTTTGTTTATCAGCACCAACTTTAGCTTCCTGATCAACAAGTCTATAAATATATTCTCCTTCACGTCCTGAGTCAGTACAAATATATATAGTATCGACATCATCCCTAGTAAGAAGTCCCTTAACAATGTTAAACTGCTTCTTAACCCCATCTATAACCTCATACTTATATTCCTTAGGCATAAATGGAATAGTATCAAGTGACCACCTCTTTAGGCTTTCATTATAAACTTCAGGATAACTAAGTCTTACAAGATGACCAACACACCAGGTTACTATCGCTTCATCCGATTCTAAATATCCATCATGTTTTTTTGTATTTAATTTTAATGCCTTAGCAAATTCATTCGCCACACTAGGCTTTTCTGCTATAAATACTTTCTTTCCCATGCTAGAATAATTCCTTTTTCTAATCTCTACATGTAAACAATCCTATAATTTTGATTGTTCATCAAGTGTTTTATTATAAGCTGGAAGAAAATGCTCCATAAAGAAATCAACTTCTTCCATCTCCATCTTTTTAATAGTATTTTCAAGTGTTTCCTTAGCACTATCAAAGTCATGGTTACCCATGCTTATCTCTTCCATACACTTAACCAAAGCTGAAATCTTATCAGCAGCCTTAACTATTCTACGTTCCTCATAACTATTATTTTCAACATGCAAAATGTTTTTATAATAATCTCTCATCTCCTCTGGAAGCTCAGATAAGAGTTTTTCAATTGCAACATTTTCTACATCTTTATATGCCTTCTTTATATCAGGCGCATAATACTTAATTGGTGTAGGTAAATCTCCCGTAATAATCTCTGATGTATCATGATACATTGCAAGCATTGTTACATGTTCAATATCTATATTACCATTAAAATACACATTACTAATTACACTAAGTGCATGCGCAATAAATGCAACATCCAAACTATGTTCAGCGATATTCTCATTAATGGTATTTCTCATAAGTCCCCATCTATTTATATATCTCATTCTAGATAACATACCTAAAAAATCGAAGTTATCAGCATCACTATATTTAATCTCTGTCATATTTTTCATAATTCCATGCATTTAAGTGGATATATACATAGTCTATCCCGGACTCTGCTCTCGCACATCAAGGGTGCCCCTAGCCACACTAAGTTCGCATTCGATAAATATCGATGCTCACTAAGTGTAGAGACCCTTTATGGTCCGTGCTAGAATATGTATATACTCACTTTATGCATGGAATTTTTACCTTTCTCACATAGTTTAAAATACACGCAGGGATTAACCTGCGTGTATTTATATATTTATTATAAGAATTTACTTTGCGCTAAACTTATAAATTGTAGTTGAATTATATTCCTCACCAGCTTTATAAAATGGCTGTGGGAACTGTGGAAGGTTAACTGCATTAGGTGCATACTGACTTTCAAATGCAAGTCCATCATTGCCCTTGTAAATATAACCATCCTTTGATACTTCGTTAAGTCCAATGAAGTTTCCAGCATAGAACTGAAGTCCTGGAAGTGTAGTGAAAATTTCCATTACCCTACCTGACTTATCACCTTCAATTCTAGCGATAGGCTTATCAAGTGTTGGATTATTAAGTACGAAGTTTCTATCATAACCGCTAGCAGATGCAATCTGCATATCTGTTGACTTATTGCCTTCTCTAGCACTCTTTGGAGTTCTAAAATCAAATACTGTTCCTGTTACATCTCTTTCTTCACCATGTGGAATAGCATGTTCATCAGCAACAGTAAATTTATCAGCATCAACCCAAATGATGTGATCAAGTGCACATCCACTGTTATGACCATTTAAGTTAAAGTATGAATGATTTGTTGGATTAATGATTGTATCCTTATCAGATACAGCCTTATAGTTAATAACTACTTCATTATCCTCTGTAAACTTATATGTTACATCAAATGTAAGATTACCTGGAAGATTCTGGTCTCCATCTGGGCTTAAAAGTCTAAATGTAACGAAACCTTCAGCTTCATTTACAGCAACTTCATCATATAATCTATAGAAGTATGAGTTTGATCCACTATGTAAGTTGTTATCATTGTCATTAACTTCCATTTTTATAACTTCACCATTAAGTACAAACTGTGCTTTTTCAATACGGTTAGCATTTCTACCTACTACTGCACCATGTGCACTTGGATTTTCAAAATAATCCTCAAGCTTATCATAGCCAAGTAATACATCTGCAAAATTACCATCCTTATCAGGTACAATAATGTTAACCATAATTGCGCCATAGTTTGTAACTGTTAATTTAGCGTTTTTGCTATTTGTAATTTCATATAGGTAAGCTACTTTTCCATCCTTAGTCTTACCGAATTCTGATTTAGTAATTTTCATCTTGCTCCTCCAATTTCCACGGTTTCCCGTTATATAGTTTTATATTATCCTGACTAAGCAGGAATCCCCTCTTAAATACCTAAAAACTTTTTAACGATATCCTTCATGCCATCAACATCACAGTTGTTATTATGACGAACATCTGCATTTCTGATTTCCTCAATTGCATTAGGAACTGCTACGTTACCAATACGACTAAGTTCATCAACTAATTCAAAATCACCCTTTTCATCATACTTTGGATCAATTGCGTTCATAACTGATCTTGTAAACTTAAATGGGCTTGCTGTTGATGCAATAACTGTTGTCTTGTTATCACCTGTAGCCTTCTTATATTTATCATATACTGTAGCAGCAACTGCAGTATGTGTATCCATAATATAACCACAGCTTTCATATGTATCCTTAATTGTCTTTGAAAGTTCTGCTTCTGAAGCATAGTTACCATAGAAGTCCTTAAGTTCAGCCTTCATCTCAGGTGTGATTTCATATTTACCCTTTGTCTTTAAATCTTCCATTAATGCAGCATTCTTTTCATAACTATTACCAGCGATTCTATAGATAAGTCTTTCTAAGTTACTTGAAATAAGAATGTCCATTGATGGAGAAATTGTAAGCATGAATTCTCTATTCTTATCATAAACACCTGTTTCAAAGAAATCATATAATACTTTATTATCGTTAGATGCACAGATTAATTTATCAATTGGAAGTCCCATGTTCTTAGCATAGAATGCTGCTAAGATATTACCAAAGTTACCAGTTGGAACTACAACATTAATCTTTTCATCTTTAGCTACTTTTCCTTCTGCGAAAAGCTTAGCATATGCATATACATAGTATGCAATCTGAGGAACTAATCTACCAATGTTGATTGAATTAGCTGATGAGAACTGGAATCCCTTATCAGCCATTTCCTTAGCAAGTTCCTTATCACCAAATATAGCTTTTACACCACTTTGTGCTTCATCGAAGTTACCATTAATTGAAACAACATATGTGTTATCACCCTTCTGTGTAACCATCTGTTTTTCCTGAATTGAACTAACACCACCAGCTGGGTAAAATACAATAATTCTTGTACCAGGAACATCAGCAAATCCTGCCATTGCAGCCTTACCAGTATCACCTGATGTAGCTGTTAAAATAACAATTTCATTATTGATGTTGTTCTTTTTAGCTGATGTTGTAAGAAGATGTGGAAGTATTGATAAAGCCATATCCTTAAAAGCAATTGTGCTTCCATGGAATAACTCAAGGTAGTATGCGCCTTCAACTTCTACCAAAGGTGCAATCTCCTCTGTATCAAACTTACTATCATATGCTTTATTGATACAATCCTTTAATTCTTCTTCTGTAAAATCTGAAAGGAAGTTCTTCATAACATTATATGCTACTTCCTTGTAATCCATCTTTGATAATTCTTCAATACTAACATCTAATGCAGGTATTGATGTAGGCACAAATAAGCCACCATCATCTGCAAGACCTTTTAAAATTGCTTCACTAGCTGTGAAAGTTTTACTATCACTTCTTGTACTTTTATAAAGTGTACTCATAAACGACTCCTTAACTTATAAATTAATTTTTCTTGTTATTAATGTAATTTACCAAACCACCTGCTGAAATGATATTCTGCATAAATGGTGGGAATGGCTGTCCCTTAAATGATGTGCCCTTTGTCTTATTAGTTATTACTCCGCTATCAAAATCAACTTCTACTTCATCGCCAGCTTCAATACCCTTTGAAGCTTCTGCACATTCAATAATTGGAAGTCCAATGTTAATAGCATTTCTATAGAAAATTCTAGCAAATGTTTCAGCAATAACACAACTTACACCAGCTGCCTTAATAGCGATTGGCGCATGCTCTCTTGATGAACCACAACCAAAATTCTTATCGGCAACAATAATGTCGCCTTTATTAACTTTATTTACAAAATCCTTATCGATATCTTCCATACAATGTTTTGCAAGTTCTTCTGCATCAGGAACATTAAGATATCTTGCAGGAATGATAACGTCTGTATCTACATTATCGCCATATTTAAATACTTTGCCTTCTGCTTTCATATCTATCCTTTCTAAATGAATAATAAACAAATCAATGCATTTGCTAATATTCATCATAAACAATTTTATGTTAACTGGTTCGTTTTATAAACCTAGTTCCTCTGGGCTAGAAATCTTACCTGTAACTGCTGATGCTGCTGCAACTGCTGGAGATGCAAGATAGATTTCTGATGTAACATGTCCCATACGACCAACGAAGTTTCTGTTAGTTGTTGAAACAGCTTTTTCACCATCTGCTAAAATACCCATGTGTCCACCTAAACATGGTCCACAAGTTGGAACTGAGAATACTGCTCCAGCCTTAATGAATGTTGAAGTTAATCCTTCTTCAACGCACTTAAGGTAAATATCCTGAGTTGCTGGAATAACAATAACTCTTACTCCCTTTGCAACCTTTCTTCCTTCTAAGATTTTAGCTGCAATTCTCATATCCTCAATACGACCATTTGTACAAGAACCGATTACAACCTGATCAATCTTGATTTCTGGAACCTCATCGATAGTCTTTGTATTCTCTGGGAGATGTGGGAATGCAACTGTTGGCTTTAATGTGGATAAGTCAATTGTATATGTTTCATCATATACTGCATCCTCATCAGGTTCATAAACCTTAAACTCTCTAACTGAATGTTCCTTCATGTATTCAATAGTTTTTTCATCAACTGGGAAAATACCGTTCTTTCCACCTGCTTCAATAGCCATGTTAGCCATTGAAAATCTGTCATCCATTGAAAGGTATTTAATACCATCACCAACGAATTCCATTGATTTATATAAAGCTCCGTCTACACCAATCATGCCGATGATATGTAGAATAATATCTTTACCGCTAACCCACTTAGCTGGCTTTCCAGTAAGTTCGAACTTAATTGCTGATGGAACCTTAAACCAAGCCTGGCCTGTTGCCATGCCTGCTGCCATATCTGTACTACCTACGCCTGTTGAAAAAGCACCAAGTGCACCGTAAGTACATGTATGTGAGTCTGCCCCAATTACAACATCACCTGCAACAACAATACCTTTTTCAGGCAAAAGTGCATGTTCAATACCTACTTCACCAATTTCAAAATAATTAGTGATATCATTCTCATTAGCAAATTCTCTCACGCATTTACAAAGCTGTGCTGACTTAATGTCCTTATTAGGTGTGAAATGGTCAGGAACAAGTGCGATTTTGTCTTTATCAAACACTCCATCCACATTCATACCTTCAAGTACACCAATTGCAACAGGAGCTGTAACGTCGTTACCTAATACAAGGTCTAAATTAGCTTCAATTAATTGTCCTGCTTCAACACTAGGAAGTCCTGCATGCGCTGCAAGAATCTTCTGAGTCATCGTCATTCCCATAGACTTTTCCTCCATTCTTCTACTTAACTTCTTTTAAGTACTATTTAAAAATTCTGAAAATCGTACTCGAATATCATACCACAAAATAGGTGAATTGTAAATTTATAATATAACTTATTTAAACACCCCACCCCCCGAAGGTATATCGTCTATCTTGGACACTGCTCTCGCACATCAAGGGTGCCCTAGCCACACTAAGTTCGTAAAAGATGCTTGTATTGTTATATCTACAATTAAGCCGCAGAATACAAGTATTCTAATATAAAACAGAGGAGATGATTATAAGCATAAATGCTCAATCATCTCCTCTGTTTTATATTATAACGCTTCGCGTTATTGCGTCTTAATCGTATTTATAAACAAACATCTCTTACTTACTAAGTGTAGAGACCCCTTATGGTCCCAGCTAGAAGATATAACCTCCTTGGGAGATGGGGTGTTTAAATAACTTTAATAAATTCCACTAACACCTGTGTCTGTGTCAACTGTATTCATGTTATATAATACTAAAATGTCTGTTACTCCGTAGTCTTCTACTAGTTCTTCGCCACCGTTCATATAATATCTTGTATCTAATACAATGATTGTTTCATATTCATCTACTAAAAATGGAATAAAGCAGTTAGCGTAACTATCCTTATATACTAATAAGCTTTTTCCCTTTCTATCTTCCTTAATCTTTTTATTTTTAATTACAATCTTATCATTAATGTTGTTAAGGAAAAATGAATACTTATCTCTTCTTTTTAAATAACCTTCATTGTATAAAACATGTCCAGTTGCATTTTGATAATTAATGTCTAAAGTATTCTTCTTTGTAAAACTTACCATTTTATCTGGTTTTAAGTCTTTATCATTAACTTTAGAACTAATTGTTCCATAAAAGTCCTTACTAACCTCTGTTAATGTATATTCATCAATTGGATGTTCAGCAAGTCCTAAATCTGAACAATACTTTTTAAATGCATCGTATGCACCAAGTGTAGTCCAGTGATGATCTGTCTTATAAAATACCGTGCCTTCTTCTGCTCCCTTTTTTAGAGTTTCACTTACATCAATAAAATTGACTTTAGAATCTAACTTCTCTTTTACTTTCTCTATCTCTTCTAACTGACAGCCACCATCTGCATTCTTTGGCAACTTATCTTTATATATCGTTATTGCCGTTGGTACAAGCATTAAATTTACATTGCAATTTTCGTACGTACTTGCTAAGCCATTTACATGTCTTACAAATTTATCCATGTTTTCATAAGGCTTTGGTTTCTCGATATAATAGTTATCCTTACAAACGTATACACCATTTATCTCTTCTTTGCCTTCTAACTTTTGCACCTTGGCATACAACTTCATAAAATCATCTCTTAACGGAAAATGATCACATAAATAATCTTCAAGTCCTTTAGTAAACTTTCCATTCTTAAGAGTTTCAAAACTAAATTCAGGGAATTGCGCTAAGTATCTGTTTTCGCTTTCCGAATATTTTTCTTTACTAAGTCCCATTTCAAGAGCAGATGCCAAAACAATAAGTATGACTACAATATAAACTGTAAATCTCTTAGCAAATTCAGACACATATTTAATTGCTTGTAATATCCTCTTCTTTTTTGTCATCTTTAACCTCTTTAAAATCTAAAATATAAAAATGGATTATATGTATTTCTTACCATAAAACTTATTGTTACGATGAATAATGTTATAAAAACTAATCCTTTTACAATTCTAAGTCCTTTAACTTTATCTCTAAATAATCTGTACATTGGTGTTGATAAAATCATTCCAATTATAATTACTGTCATATAATTTCTTATGTTATATTTAAAGAAATTATCTGTTAATCCATATGCCGGATTAAACATATGCTTAAAGTATGTAATCATCTTATCAAAATCTTCTACAGCAAATAATACCCATGAGATTAAAATTAAGATTATTGTAATAAAGTGCATAAATATCTTTGGAATCTTTTTGATAACATTTGCTAATACATACTTTTCTAAAACAAGAAGCACCGCAAAATAGAATCCCCAAAGCATAAAGTTCCAAGATGCACCATGCCAAAATCCAGTTAGTGTCCATACAACCATAAGGTTAAATATGGCTCTTGCCTTGCCGCATCTATTACCACCGAGTGGGATGTAAACATAAAGCTTAAACCACTCTGATAAAGTCATGTGCCATCTTCTCCAGAAATCCGTAATTGAAGATGCAATGTATGGATAATTAAAGTTTTCTGGATACTTAAATCCAATCATAAGTCCCATACCAATTGCCATATCACTATATCCTGAAAAATCAAAATAAATCTGAAGAGCAAATGCTACAATACCAAGCCATGCACCAAGCATACTTAAATCTGATACTCTTGCAAGACTATCATCCCAAAGCATACCAATTTGATTTGCTATTAATACTTTTTTAAACAACCCCATTCCAAATCTGATAAAACCTGAAACGAATTTATCTCTTGTAACCTTTCTACTCTTTAATTCAATTGAAACCTGTGCATATCTAACTATTGGACCTGCTATAAGTTGTGGAAACATAGATACATAAGTCATGTAATTTAAGAAATTATGTTCTGTATTAATATTTCCAAGATAAACATCAATACTATAACTCATAGTTTGGAATGTAAAGAAACTAATTCCAATTGGAAGTGCTAAATTAGTTAATGCAACTTCACTTCCTGTTATATTATTAAATGTTCCAATAAATAAATCTGCATATTTAAATATTGCTAGTAGCGATACATTCATCACTACTGACACAACCAAAAATATCCTCTGTTTACTTCTTTTTCCCTTAAACTTCTCAATCATCAAGCCATTAATAAAGTCAATGACTGATGATATGATTAATAATGATATATAAACAGGTTCTCCCCATCCATAGAATATCAAACTAAAGATGAGAAGAACCGCATTCTTACATTTTTTAGGAACTATGAAATATATCATAAGGAATAATGGTAAAAAATAAAATAAAAACGGAATACTACTGAATACCATTATTAACTCCTTTATTATTCACCTAAGAATTTATTAAATTCGTATTTGCCATTTGAAGCCTGGTCGCTAACTATTAACATAATGTAATTTCCTTTCACATCAATAACAGCCTTATCTAACTTTGGAACCTGTTCTGGATCATAAGTGTTAAACACACCCTTTCTCTGATCAATTCTATCTTCTAATGACTTCTTAGCTATAGCCATATCACTTTTAGATTTCATTCTTAAGATACATATTTCATCCGCAATTTTAGTATTTTCTTTTGCATTAGTAAATGCAAAGTCTTCAACCTTATCTAATTCTAAATCGCAAATCTGTTCAAACTTGTTTTCAGCATTAGTATCACCTGATTTAATAGTTACCATTTCTGGTAAATCCGCAATTCCACCAAGAACCTGTTCTAAAACCTCAGTAGAAGTATACTTACCCTTATCTTCTGACACTTCTTCTTTTTTCTTACCACATGAACATACTGACAAAACAGTAGTTAATGCTAATGCTATAACTAAACCTTTTTTTACAATACTCTTTTTCATTATCTTTCCTTTCAACAATCAAAATCAACCAACTGCTCCATCATAAGAATCTGTATCATCGTAAGACTCTACCTTACCAAAATTCTTATCTAAGATTTTATCATATTTTTCTGCATCAAAAGTAGTATCCGTTTGATTTCCATCCATTCCTTCATCATATGGCTTTTTCTTTGCGAAAATAAAATAAGTACTATCTCCAAATTTAAATGATGATATTTCTGCACTTTCATATCCCATACGACTTTGAATACCTGTTAATATATAATTTGTTTTATATGTATTTTTTTTATCGTTCTGCTTTACTACATAAGAGAGATAAAAAATATTATCCTCTTTATTGTTTTCCTTAGCTATTTTTTTTGATATCTTTAACGCATCATCTACATTTTTCGCATTCATAATAGCATATGAATACTTTGTACCCTCTGCTTTTGGAAATAATCTTGAATCCCAATCATGTCCTTCTCTTGCCTGTCTATCTGTCATATTAAAAGATGCATATGGTGCACCTTCTGCATCCATATAACAATCTGTAATATACCAATCGTCTTCTAATTTACACAAATCCCAAGAATGTCCAAGCCCTGTATCATGCATAACCTTACATTCAATTCCAACCATGTTTGCTAGTAATCTAAATGTTGTTGCATATCCTACACAAACTGCTTTTTTCCCTTTCATTACACCAAGTGGTGTCGCAACTTCTTCTGCTGTTCCTGAACCATGTGGAACATTATTAATAATCCATTTATAAATTTCTTTTTCTTTATCAAAATCTGACATATCATCCTTGATAATATCTTTTAAAATATCAGATGCTAATTTAAGTGTTTCTTTCTCATTATCATCTAAACCTTCGTCATTTCCATTTTTATATGCATCTGAGATTTTTGTAGTATCCTTAATTTGATACTCATTAGCAATTAGTACATTCTCTTGATCTTCATTGTCATCTTTTTTCTTATCATTTTCTAGAGACTTCTCTATTTCTGCAATCTTCTTTTCATATTTATCAACACTATCTGTAACCTTCTTTGCATAATTACTATTAACAATGCCTGTTTCTATAATAATGCCGCATACAGCAATGGCAAATATTGCAGCACCAATTTTCAAAATTTTATTCATGCCTTTCCTCCTAATGATTATTCCTAATACTGTTCACTTAAACCAAATCTATCATCTAGATCTTTATCAATCTTATCTAAATCAATCTTTAACTTACTAACATCAAATTCTTGATTCTGATAAAATGCTATTCTAAAGTATATATAATCATCTTTAGAAAACTCTTTTGTTGGTGTATATAAATCCATGCTATCATTTGTAATTCTATAAGATACACCTTCATTAATATATCTAGCTAGATCAACATTCTTTTGATTATCACTTTTTACAGCAAATGTATAATCAAAATTTTTCTTTGAATCAACTGATTCTTTTAATTTCTTGATCATATCATCCGGATTATCTATTTTAATAGAATTAATGATTGAATAAACATATTTTGAACCGTTTATTTCTGGAAAATCTTTAGTTGCAATCATTCCATAATCATTCTCTTCCTTACCAGTATTGAAATTCCAATATTTACTAGATTCTAAATCTGAAAAGATGTTAACACTATACCAACATTTATCATCCAACTTACAAATATTCCATACTGAAGTATTATCATCATCATGTGCAACCATACACTCTAAATCTGCCATGTTAGCTAAAAGTCTAAACATCATTGCAGAATTTTTTTCATTAAGAATTTTACTCTTAAATGCACCTAGAAGAGTATCCGTATCTTCTTCTGTTTCTGGTACATTACTACCATCAATCTTAAATGTATTATCATACATCCAATCATATATTGCTTTTTCTCTATCATAATCTGACATATCCGATTTAATAATTGCATCATAAATCTTTTTAGCTTCTTCTAATATTTGTTTTTCATCATCTTTTAAATCTTTATCATCATTAGATTTATATGCATCCACAATATTCTTTGTTGAAACAATTACTAAAGCATCATTCACTTCAACGTTTTCAAAGTCCTGTTCTTTTTCTAATTCCTTTTGAGCTTTGTCTTCTTCATTGGCAACAAATGCTTTTACTCTATCATATGACTTAATTGTTTTTTTGTTACCATAAACGCCTGCTCCAACAGCAACTACTCCTAAAGCTGTAATGACCACTATTCCTGTCACCTTTAGAAACTTTTTCATGTCTCCATTCCTCCATATATCAATCTTTCCAATAAACTAAGACTTTCCAAAAGTCCATATTGATTATAGCAATTCTTTTTTTAAAGTCAATAAAAAACAATTTAATTTTTTCTGTATTTACTGTATTATTACTTAATTATGACACTTTTGTTACAATAAACCTTATTAAATTAATTTTTGTTTAAAATTTAACAAAAAAATACTATTTATATCAAAAAAACACCGACCCAAAAAACTTGGGTCGATGTTTATAATTATTCACTAATTTCCACTGTTGGTCCTATTAAATCTTCTAATGAAGTTTCACTTTGACGTCTTGATCTTTTTCTCTTTGATTTCTTCTTTTTAGTTTCTGTCTCAGTCTCTGATTCTGTCTCAGTTTCTGTTTCAGTTTCAGCTTCCTTAATCGATTCTAACTCTTCATCAGTCAAATACTCAGTTGATATCTGTGCTAGTTTTTCAAATGAATTTAAACTATATACCTCTACCTTACTATTTGGAACAATAACATAAGCATTACTTCCTATATACATTCCTCTAACATTATTAAAATCATTAATACGCTCATTATCAATAACATCACCTACATATGTTTCATAAGTCGAATTATTAGTTTCTAAACTTCTATCAACATTAGGATCATATGTAAAATCATTATCCATTAAAAGTGTAAATCCATCTACATCATCATATTTATAAAAACTATAAACATGTGAATAAGTATATCTAGTATTATAATTTTGTCTTCTTGAAGCAACACCAATAATGTTCTTTTCTTTATCTAATAATAATGATTTATAAGCTGTATTATATTGTGACCAATCACAATTTGGAATAACATACTTATGCACTTCTTCCATATGAAGTGGATCTGAAACATCAAACATAGAGATTTTTCCTCTGGAGTAACCGAACTCATCAATATCTACACCTATACCAATAAGATGTTTTTTATCCCAGGAATATAAATAATCTGAGTAACCTGGTACTTCTAATGCTCCTAATAATTTAGGATGTTTCTTATCTGATAAATCAAAAGCAAATAATGGATCAGTATTTCTAAATGTTACAACATAAGCTATCTTACCTAAAAATCTAACTGACTTAACTTGTTCATCTGGTGCAATACCTGCATACTTTCCTAGCTGATTTAATTTTTCATCAAGAATAATTAATACATTATCTCTTTCACGCTTAGTAAAATTATATGTATCGCTACCAATTCTCTTATGACTAATAATATCATCATATGAAAGAACAACTCTTAAACTTCCATCATATTCATCAATACTATCTGAATTTTTAACGCTACCCTTATATGCTTTTTCAGCAACTACTTTAATCTTACCTTTGTTATAATTTACTTTAGTAATATGTGTATTCTTAAATCCAACTGTTTTATTAGCTGCATCATCTTCTTCATATGAATCTTCTAAAATATAAATATTATTTTTACTTACATAAAAGTCTGCATAATCAGCTAAAAGTGCAATTGATTTTTTAATCTTTTCAGGCTTATTTGTATCAATAGATGATACAACAACATAAGATGTACTATCAACATATTCTGAAATGTATACATTCTGTGGCTGAACATAATTATCATTTACTCTAGGAACACATCTTTCCTCTGTGAAATCATAAAGTGTTTTATAAGTAAATGAATAAATATATCCACCAACTAATCTTGAAGTCATGTATGAACCTTCCTGATTAACTTCACTATCAAGTTCTACATCTTCAACATCACTTATATCAAATGTATAAATATATGTTTTATTATAAAAATGTAAGAAATCATAAAATTCATCATTTGAGCTAACCTTAGTATCTTCAAAAGTAACATCACATACTAAATATAACTTATCATCATCAACATACATTTCTTTAAATACATAATTATAAGCTTTATCTGGTACAACCTTTGAAACATTAACTTCTGAAATAACCTTTGTGTTTTCACCATCAGCTTTAATGATTTTTATATAATCTGCACTATCATCATGAACCTCTTTTTCCTTAGGTTCTTCTGGCTCTGTTTCTGACTCAGTTTCAGTCTGAGATTCCGTTTCTGTCTGGCTTTCTGTTTCAGTCTGGCTTTCTGTTTCAGTCTGACTTTCTGTCTCAGTCTGAGACTCAGTTTCTGTCTGAGATTCTGTTTCTGTCTGAGATTCTGTTTCTGTCTGACTTTCTGTTTCTGTCTGACTTTCTGTTTCTGTCTGACTCTCCGTTTCTGTAACTGGTCTAACAGTTCCTTTCTTAAGTTCTGCTTCAGCTTCAGCTTCAACTTCAGGTCTTGACGTTAAGTCATCTGAAATAGCCCCATTCATTCTATATTTATATTTAGAAGTATTTTTTAAAACATGATTAACTTCCAAACAGTAAATATAATTTCCGTCAGTTTTTACCAAATCTCCTTCATCAACATCTTCTGTTCTAACATTTGTCTTAGAATAATCTTCTGCTGCTCCAGTATTCTCTGACTCACTATAAGCAACATCTAAGTCCCCCTCTGTTGGAGATTTAGCAGCCGCACTTGCACTATTTGATTGTGCAACCGATCTATATTTATAAGAACCACCTATGTTAAAGAAATCTGACCAAAATCCTCCTTCAACATAGTTTCTATCATAATATGTCTCTTTGATATCACAAAGTTTATTATAAATTTGACGATAATTATCCGCTCTTTCACCTTCAACCGGCTCTGAAACCTGTTTAACCTGATTTTGATTAATTGCAACCGCACAGAACATAAAGCAGGCTGCCAAAGAAACTGCCTTAAATACATTCTTATGAAATCTCTTAATCTGCTTCTTTCCAATATCAATGTATCTATCAGCGATGGCTCCTTCATCAATACTAGCATCTGTTTTCTTGGCTTTTTCAATTCTAGCCATCATATTTTCTTTATTTAATTCTTCAGGTATTTGTATTTTTTCACTATCTTGTAATATATCTTTTTCAAATTTCGATTTACTCATTTTAAACACCCTTTCTGCTTAACTATTGCCTTCAAGTATTTTTGAAAGTTTCTTAGTTGCTCGTCTATATCTAGATCTTACTGTGGAACCACCAAGTCCAAATATATGACCAATTTCCGAACTTTTATATCCAGAAAAAACAGTTAGAAGAACTATCATCTTTGTTTCGTAATCAAGTGTAGCTAATGCACTCAAAAGGTCAACACTTAACTCTAAATCTCTAGAAATCGCTTCAACCTCTGGAATGTTTTCAAGAGTAACTGTATTATTATATGCATATTCTCTTATTTTCGATTTACACTTATTAGAAAGAATCTTCATAATCCAAGTTCCAAATCTCTCTGGATCTCTTAGACTTTTAATTCCAAGAAAAGCAGCTATGGCTGTTTCACTAACAGCATCCTTTGCATCTTCTACATTAGCAAGTGTATAACATGCTATTCTGTATAAATCCTTATTAACTTCCTCATATAAATTAGCAAATGCTTCCTTATTCCCTTGCTTTGCTAAAATAACATTATCTACGCTAAACTTCATTATATACTCCTTGTTACGTAACTTTTTATGTCCTTCTATATATAAGTGTGTTTTTTTCGTTAAACTGTTGCAACAAAAATAATTTTTTTACGTTTACTATTTTTCATGTCTTATATTATATAAACTCTTAACCTTTATTTTCGTTACAAAACAAATCAAATAGATTATATCATATTAAATAAAAATATTATAGTAGTTGTCAGTTTTAAGAAAACTTGGTATAATTGTTTTTCGAAGGTGGCAAAAACCTTGTAATCGCCCCCTTTTCATTCATTCGGAGATGTATCGAAGTGGTCATAACGAGCGCGACTCGAAATCGTGTTGCCGTCAGGCACGTGGGTTCGAATCCCACCGTCTCCGCTTATTATTTAACATCAAAAAGGGACTGTAAAAAAAGTTTCTAAATAGCAGAACTGCATTGGCAATGGCCAATGCAGTTCTGTTTCTCTATGTATAATTATTATAATTGTTGATTTTAGAGGCACTTTAATAAGCCCTATGTTAATAAGAGCTTTTTTAATCTATTCAGTTACCTGATATCATGCAATCATCTTCAATCTATTTCGTTTATTGTGATATTTATAAAGGTTAAAAGCACAAGCAATCAGGGTTAACTCTAAATTTACGTTTTCTAAGCCTCTTCTGAACAGCCTTTTATAAGATCTGTCCCACTTGATAACACCAAATGTTCCCTCAGATTGTATGCTTCTGTTCATGCGAAGCAAAGCTCCAT
>NZ_FUXZ01000004.1 GCF_900167115.1 Eubacterium uniforme | reverse complement strand
CGCTGCATCAGGGTTCCCCCCATTGTGCAATATTCCCCACTGCTGCCTCCCGTAGGAGTTTGGGCCGTGTCTCAGTCCCAATGTGGCCGATCACTCTCTCAAGTCGGCTACTGATCGTCGCCTTGGTAAGCCGTTACCTTACCAACTAGCTAATCAGACGCGGGTCCATCTCATACCACCTGAGTTTTTCACACTGTACCATGCGGTACTGTATGCTTATCCGGTATTAGCAGCCGTTTCCAACTGTTATCCCGGTGTATGAGGCAGGTTACCCACGCGTTACTCACCCGTCCGCCACTAAGTCACAGAATAATCTACCCGAAGGTTTCAAATAAAGTGCTTCGTTCGACTTGCATGTGTTAAGCACGCCGCCAGCGTTCATCCTGAGCCAGGATCAAACTCTCGTTAAAAGTTTTTGATCGATTCAGAATAACGTTAGCTATCCTTTGTCCATCTACTGTTGTTTTGTACGTCACCAAAGTAAACTTTGATGATTCTCACTAAAAATTTTTCTCTTAAAATTTTCAGGGATGGTTTACTGTTTAATTATCAATGTTCTTTGTTTTCTTTGCTTTCGCCTCATCAGCGACAGCCTGTTTAGTATAGCACTTTCATTTCTTTTTGTCAACAACTTTTTTAAGTTTTTTTAAAAAGTTTTTTTAGTGCTAATTTCATGTAAAAATCATAGTTAAAAACTAGCTAAATTGAATTCTTCTGGTCCACCCAGGATTCAAAATTTACGTCTCATTTATAACTTTTACAATCATTAAACGGAGAAGGAGGGATTTGAACCCTCGCGCCGCGCAAACGACCTACACCCTTAGCAGGGGCGCCTCTTCAGCCACTTGAGTACTTCTCCAGGCTTCCTTTAATTTACTTTCGTAAATCTTTACCAAGTAGTATATATAAGAATTACTTCTTATTATTAAGTCTTGCGCTTCTCTCTAACGCGCAAGGTGTATTATACTAAATTGATATCCTTTTGTCAATTGATTTTTTTAAGTTTTTTTAGCTTTTTTTTTAATAGAAATAAAACCACAATATATGGTAATTTTTTACCTATATATAGTGGTTTTATTCTTATACTATCTTATTTGTATTTTATGTTTTTCTTTAATTTACATATTATTATAAAAACTATTATTCTAACACTAGTTCATCTAATGTTTTTATGCAACAAATACCTTCATGTACCTCTTCTTCTTTTCGACATATTAAAACAGGGTTCATACCTATTTGTTTAGCTGGTTCAATATCGGATATTATTGAATCCCCTATAAATATCGCTTCTTGTGCTTCTACACCTGCTACTTCTAATGCTTTTTTAAATATTTGTATATGAGGTTTACATGCCTTTACCATATCTGCTGATATTATTCCTGTTGGATTTAGGTTTTTTTCTTTCATTGATTCTTCTAAATAATACATATCATCATTAGATATTATATATATAGGTAGAGTACTATTATCAAAAAATGGTTTCACATCATCATATAAAGGAGCCTTTATCCAAACCTTCTGCCAAATATCCCTAATATAATTTTCATCTGCCTTTAGGCCATAATTCTTTTTACAATAATCTATGACTTTATTAATTTTTTCAATGTTCTTTATAAATTTTACTCCAACACTTTCTGCTTCTGCACTTTTTATTTGCTCCCAAACTATTTTTAATAATTCAGCTGGACTTTTAAAATCACTATTTTTTAAAATGTATCCAATTAATTCTTTTGAATATGGATCATCCTCTCTAACCATTGTTCCAGTATAGTCTATAAAAATTGCCTTAACCATTTTACTTTGTTCCTACTTCCTCGTATAAATCTCTTCCTGTACTATCAATAACTACAATAACTGGAAAATCTTCCACTGTTAACTTTCTAATAGCTTCTGTTCCTAAATCATCATACGCAATAACTTCACTTGCCTTTATTTTTTTAGATAACAATGCACCTGCTCCACCTATTGCTGCAAAATACACTGCACCATTTCTAACAATAGCTTCATGAACAGCTTCACTTCTCTTACCCTTACCAATCATTGCACTTTGTCCCATATCAAGAAATGTTGGTGCATATTTATCCATACGACTAGCTGTAGTTGGTCCGGCTGAACCTATTACACGTCCCTCTCTAGCTGGAGATGGTCCCATATAATAAATAACTTCGTCTTTTAAATCAAGTGGTAAACTTTCTCCATTACCAACTGCTTCAAACATTCTTTTATGTGCAGCATCTCTTGCAGTATAAATTGTTCCTGTAATATATACAAAGTCACCTGCTTTTAAATCTTTTATCTTATCCTTTGTTAAAGGCGTACTTAACTTTACTTCCATATCTATATTCCTTTTTACTAATATAATTTTTTATACAATATAATTATCCTATAACACCCTGCTTGCATGTCTATTTACATGACAACACATATTAATTGCTACTGGTAATCCTGCGATATGTGTTGGATATGTTTCTATATTAACTGCAAGTGCTGTCATAGAACCACCAAGGCCTGCTGGTCCAATTCCTAATGCATTAATCTTTTCAAGCATTTCTTCTTCTAACTCTTTAACATATGGTATATCTGAATGAGAATCTGCTGCTCTTGTTAAAGCCTTCTTAGATAAAATAGCACTGTATTCAAATGTTCCACCTATACCAACACCTACAACAAATGGAGGACAAGCATTTGGTCCAGCATTCTTAACTGTAGAAATAATTGCTTCCTTAACGCCTTCAATACCATCTGCAGGTTTAAGCATAAACTGCTTACTCATGTTTTCACTACCAAATCCCTTAGGTGCAATTATAATCTTTAATTTATCACCAGGTACAATGTCCGTATGAATAATTGCAGGAGTATTATCCTTTGTGTTCTCTCTAATAATTGGGTCATTAACTACAGACTTACGAAGATATCCATCCACATATCCCTGTCTAACACCTTCATTAACTGCATCTCTTAAATTCATTCCTTCAATGTGTACATCCTGACCTATCTCAAGAAAAACAACAGCCATACCTGTATCCTGACATATAGGAATCATATCCTCACCAGCTATTTTAAGATTCTCTTCTAGTTGCTTAAAGATACCACTTCCTACTTCGCTAGTTTCCTTCTTACATGCATCAGCAAATACTCTCTTCATATCATCAGAATAGAAATGATTTGCTTCTATACACATCTCTTTTATATTTTTTATAATATCATCAGTATTAATTGTTCTCATATATTATTAGCAAATGCTCCTTTCAATAATTTTGCATCTATCATATTTCTACATTTTACTCAAAATGAAGGTTGCAAAAATAAACTTAACTTTTGCAACCTCCATAAATTTTACTCTTCTGTTTCTGTATTTACACTTTCACCTTCAGCCTGTTCTTCATTACCTTCTTCATTAGAATTAGATGACATCTCTTCCTTAACCTTTGCAATACTTGCAACCTTAATTCCATCATCAATTCTAATCATCTTAACACCTGAAGTAACTCTCTTAAGTAAAGAAACCTCATTTACACGAATTCTAATCATAGTACCTGCTGAATTAATCATTAATAATTCATCATCCTCAGAAACGGAAACTACGCCGGCTATATTACCAGTCTTTTCTGAAATATTATAAGCCTTAATACCCTTTCCGCCTCTTGACTGAAGTCTAAATTCAGAAGTTAAGGTTCTCTTACCATAACCTTTTTCACTTACAATAATAACCTGATCAGATTCACTTGTCTTAGTCATGGCAATAACTTTATCACCATCTGAAAGTTTCATACCTCTTACACCCATAGAAGATCTACCTGTAATTCTGATATCATTTTCATCAAACATAATAGATTTACCTTCATATGTGTAAAGCATAATTTTATCTGTATTATCTGTAATTTTAACATCAATAAGTCTATCATCATCTCTTAAATCAATAGCGATGATACCCGACTTTCTAATATTAGCAAATGCATTCACAGCAGTTTTCTTAATAGTACCATTCTTAGTAGCCATTACGAAATAAGTATCTTTATTATCATCACCTAATTTAATACCATCAAGCGGGATAACAGCAGAAACTTTTTCATCAGGCATAAGCTGAATAATATTTACAATAGCTGTACCTCTACTTATTCTACTAGCTTCTGGAATCTCATAACCCTTAATCTTATAAGCTCTACCGAAATTAGTAAAGAACATAATCTCACTATGAGTTGTTGTCATAAAGAGTTCAGTAATATAGTCATCATTAATTGTAGACATACCCTTTATACCCTTACCGCCACGGTTCTGACTCTGGAAGTTATCCACAGTCATACGCTTAATATAACCAAGTTTAGTCATTGAGATGATTGTATCCACATTTGGAATTAAATCTTCATTAGTTAAGTCAGAATAATCAATACCAATTTCAGTTCTTCTTTCATCAGCAAATTTTTCTTTAACTATTAAGATTTCTTCTTTGATAACTCCAAGTAATTTCTTTTCATCTTCAAGAATACCTTTATAGTATGCAATCTTTTCTAAAAGTTCAGCATATTCTGCTTCAAGTTCTTCTCTAGCTAAACCTGTTAACTGACGAAGTCTCATATCAACAATAGCTCTAGCCTGAACTTCATCAAGACCAAATCTTTCAATTAAAGTATTAATTGACTCAGCTGTTGTATGACTACCTCTAATAATTTTAATTACTTCTTCAATATTATCAAGTGCGATTAATAAGCCCTTAATAATGTGAGCTCTTTCTTCAGCTTTATTAAGTTCAAATCTTGTTCTTCTAGTAACAACATCTTTTTGATGTTCAAGATATTCTGTTAAAAGTTGTAAAAGATTTAATACCTTTGGTTCACCATTAACTAAAGCAAGCATGATTACACCAAATGTATCCTGCATCTGTGTATGCTTAAATAACTGATTTAATACTACATTAGCATTAACATCTCTTCTAAGTTCTACAACTACTCTTGTACCTTCCTGATCTGATTCATCACGAAGATCTGTAATACCATCAACTCTTTTTTCCTTATGAAGTAAAGCAATCTTTTCAACAAGCTTTGCCTTATTTACCATATATGGAAGTTCAGTAATAATAATTCTGTTTTTACCATTATCAAGAGTTTCTATTTCTGTAACAGCACGAGTAATAATCTTACCCCTACCTGTTCTATATGCTTCTTCAATTCCACGTCTACCTAAAATAACACCACCAGTTGGATAATCTGGTCCTTTAACAATTTCCATTACTTCTTCAATAGAAGTATCTCTATCTTCAAAAACTTTATTATCAATGATTTTTACAATAGCATCAATACTTTCACCTAAATTGTGAGGCGGAATATTAGTAGCCATACCTACGGCAATACCACTAGTACCATTAACTAATAAATTAGGAAATCTAGCTGGAAGTACTGTAGGTTCTTTTTCAGTATCATCAAAGTTAGGAACAAATTCAACTGTATCCTTATTAATGTCAGCAACCATTTCCATTGAGATTTTACTAAGTCTTGCCTCAGTATAACGCATGGCAGCTGCACCATCTCCATCTTCAGATCCAAAGTTACCATGTCCATCAACAAGTGTACATCTCATATTCCAATCCTGAGCCATATTAACTAAAGCACCATAAATAGAGCTATCACCATGTGGATGGAATTTACCCATTGTATCACCAACGATACGCGCACACTTTCTATGTGGCTTATCTGGTCCATTATTAAGTTCAACCATAGAATATAAAATTCTTCTTTGAACTGGTTTTAAACCATCTCTAACATCTGGTAATGCACGTGATGCTATAACACTCATGGCATAATCAATATAAGATGTTTCCATGGTTTGTTTTAAATCAACGTCTCTTATTCTATCAAAAATATTCTCTTCCATAAGTTCTCCTAAACTGGTTGTATTCTTTTCTTCTTTCAAATTATATAACGAATTACTACGAAGCTTCTCTTCTCTCGTAATTCGTTATTCTTTTCTTTCAAAGTATATATAACGAATTACTACGAAGCTTCTCTTCTCTCGTAATTCATTATTCTTTTCTTTCAAAGTATATATAACGAATTACTCCAAAACTTCGTTTTTCTCGTAATTCTACAACCATTCGGAATCCGGACTATCGTCCTCCTTCCTCATGGTTGTTAGCATCTTAAATAAAATAATCATTCTTCAAGCAGATGATTATTTTATTTCATCTGCGTTATATATCCAAATTCTGAACAAACTTAGCATTTGCTTCGATAAATTCTCTTCTTGGTTCTACTTCATCACCCATTAATACAGAGAATGTTTCATCAACTTCTTCAATAAACTCTTCATCAACAACTACTTTTTTAAGGATTCTTGTTTCAGGATCCATAGTTGTCTCCCAAAGCTGACTTGCATCCATTTCACCAAGACCTTTATATCGCTGAATCTTATTCTGATTATCTCTACCAACTTCTGAAATAATCTGATTAAGTTCATCATCACTATATGCATAATAAACTTTTTTGTTTCTTGTTAACTGATATAATGGTGGCATAGCAAGGTAAACATGACCCTGCTTAATAAGTTCTGGCATATATCTATAAAAGAATGTAAGCATAAGAGTATCAATATGAGCACCATCAACATCGGCATCAGTCATAATAATAATCTTATCGTATCTTAATTTTGAAATATCAAAATCATCAGATATACCTGTACCAAATGCTGTAATCATAGTTTGAATTTCAGCATTATCAAATATTTTATCAATTCTAGCTTTTTCTACATTTAAGATTTTTCCTCTAAGTGGAAGAATAGCCTGTGTTGCACGAACTCTTGCTTTCTTAGCAGATCCTCCGGCAGAATCACCTTCGACTATAAATATTTCACACTTCTTTGGATCCTTATCTGAACAATCAGCAAGCTTACCAGGAAGAGCTGAAATTGAAAGAGCATTCTTTCTTGTTGTTTCTCTAGCCTGTCTAGCTTTAATTCTAGCTTCCCTAGCAACTGCAGCCTTTCTACAAATATCCTTAGCTTCATTAGGATTCTGTTCAAGGAAATATGTAAGGTTTTCACTTACAATACTATCAACTGCTCCTCTAGCTTCACTATTACCAAGTTTCTGCTTAGTCTGACCTTCAAACTGAGGTTCCTGTATCTTAATTGAAATAACTGCTGTAAGACCTTCTCTAAAATCTTCACCAGCAAAATTTTCATCTTTATCTTTTAAGATTTTCTTCTCTCTGGCATATTTATTTAAAGTTCTAGCAAGTGATCTTCTAAAACCTTCAACATGAGTACCACCATCAGGAGTATTAATGTTATTAACGAAACTTAAAATATTTTCGTTATATCCATCATTATGCTGAATTGAAACTTCAACATAAACTTCATGTTCACCTTCACCTACTTTACCTTCGCAATAAATAGGTTCTTCATATAAACCTTTTCTTCCCTTATTGAGGTATTTAACAAATTCGTTAATACCACCTTCATAATGGAATTTCTTCTTTACAGGTTCTTCACCTCTATCATCTATAAGAACAATCTTAAGACCCTTTGTTAAAAAGGCAGTCTCACGAAGTCTTCTTCTTAAGATATCAAAATCATAAACTGTTTCTTCAAAAATAGTTTCATCTGGAACAAATGTTACTTCTGTTCCTGTATCTGATTCTTCACATGTACCAACTACTTCGAGCTTTTTGGTAGCATTTCCATATTCATAAGTCTGTTCATGAATCTTTCCATTTCTTTTTACTCTTACAGTAAGACTTTTTGAAAGAGCATTTACAACTGATGCACCTACACCATGAAGACCACCTGATACCTTATATCCTCCACCACCAAACTTTCCGCCGGCATGAAGAATAGTAAATACTACTTCAACTGCTGGTATTCCAGCCTTTTCATTAATATCAACCGGTATTCCTCTACCATCATCCTTAACTGTAATTGAATTATCTTTATTAATTGTAACAACAATCTTACTACAAAATCCTGCAAGTGCTTCATCTACTGAATTATCAACAATTTCATAAACAAGATGATGAAGACCTCTTGAAGAAGTAGATCCAATATACATACCAGGTCTTCTTCTAACAGCTTCAAGACCTTCAAGAATCTGAATCTGATCTGCACCATAATCACTGGCTTTATTTGCATTATTCATATCTTCTTTTCCATTCTCTAATATTTCTTCTTTATTACTCATTGAAACTCCTTTCATCAACAGTTCCATTTATAACTTTAAATATTTTATTTTTACCTGCTTGTTTACTAACGAAATCATTAACACCTGTACATGTAATAAGAGTTTGTACATTCTTTAATGAATCAATAAGATGATGTTGTCTTTTATCATCAAGTTCAGATAATACATCATCAAGTAATAAAATAGGATTATCACCTATTCTATTTTTTACTAATTCTATTTCTGCAAGTTTAAGTGAAAGAGCAACTGTACGCTGCTGTCCCTGACTACCATAAACTCTAATATCTTCTTTATCATTCATAAATACCATATCATCTCTATGAGGACCAATAGAAGTTGTTCTATATCTTTTATCAGTATCTCTATTAATTAGATACATATCTTCTATTCTTTCATCAATGTTAGGTTTATAAACTATATTTATTTTTTCTCTGTTATCAGAAATTTTAGAATGAATATTAAATACAATACTATTAAGTTCTTTAATGAATTCTTTTCTTCTCTTAATTATTTCTTTAGCATAAGTTATCAACTGTTCATCTAAAACATCAAGCATTGTATCCACATTATTCACTTTTTCATAATCTTTTAAAACCTTATTTCTTTGGTTCAAAATCTTATTATAATTTATTAAATTATTAAGATAAATCTTATCAATCTGACAAAGTTCCACATCTAGAAACTTTCTTCTTTTTGATGGACCATCTTTAATAATAGATAAATCTTCTGGAGAAAATAAAATAACATTTAATATTCCAAAAACTTCACTTATTCTTTTTACAGGAACACCATTAATAGCAATTCCTTTTGCTTTATTTTTTTTAAGATGCATGTCTATTCTATAAGACATTTCTCTTTTTTTTGTAAATAACTTTATATGAGCTTCATCACTTTCAAATTTTATAATGTCCTTATCCTTACTTCCTCTATGTGAAGAAGCAGTTGCACATAAATAAATTGATTCTAATATATTAGTTTTTCCCTGAGCATTATCCCCAAAGAAAATATTAACATTATTACTTAAATCAATATCAAGTGATTCATAATTCCTGTAATTCTTAAGTTCTAATTTTTCAATAAACATATATAATTTCAATAAAACATAAAATAAGAATTAATAAATTTTTAATACTACATAATGAATTAATAATTCAATATAATATAAAAATACTTAATATAATATATTATTTTATTACTTTTATTGTTTCTCCATTAAATTCTACAATGTCACCATCTACAAGTTTTTTACCTCTTCTGGTATCAACTTCACCATTAACTTTTACTTCACCATCTTGAATAACAATCTTAGCTTCTATTCCTGAAGAAACTAATCCACAAGCTTTAAGTGCCTGTCCAAGTTTAATATAATCTTCTCTTAATTTTATCTCTTGCATATATATTCCTAATTTAAAAATAATATAAACCTTTTTATCTATTATCTATTATCTTTTATATTATTTTTTTACTTATTTTTAATTTATTATTAATATTAATTGATATTTTAATAAATCATAATACCTACTAAATTATTAGTTAACATTTGTATTAATATTAACTGGAACTATTAAATAAATATAACTTAATTCTTCATTCTTAATAAAACATGGAGATTTTGAATTTACAAAGTAAATATCAACTTCTTCATCATCAATTGCACGAAGTGCTTCAATTATAAACTTAGGATTAAAACCTATTACAAGATTTCCACCTTCTTTATCAACATCAACATCTTCATCCATTGATCCAATAAATGAATTCATCTTAATATTCATAGCATCATCATTAATATTTAAAATAATAGGTTTAATATTTCCTTCTTTCGCAAGAAGAGTTGCTCTATCAATCGCACTCATAAGTTCATTTCTATTAACTTTAACCTTAGTTTCATAATCATTAGAAATCATCTTATCAATCTTAAAGAATTCACCTTCAATAAGACGTGATACAACAACTGTATTATCAAATTCAAATAAAATATGATTTTCAGTAAATGAAATATTAACCATGTCCTCAAGTCCACCAGTTAAAATCTTACTAATTTCACTAAGTGTTTTTCCTGGAACAATAACCTTTACATTACCAAATTCTTCTTTTAATGTAATATTTCTAATTGAAATTCTAAAACCATCAAGAGAAGCAACTCTTAAATTACTTCCATTAACTTCAATAAGCTCACCAGTTAAAATCTTTGTCTTATCATTATCAGCAACTGAGAATAAAGTCTGATTAATAATTTCTCTTAAACTAAATTGTGAAATATAAATACTTTCATTCTTATTTATGTCTGGAAGGAATGAGAATGTATTTCCATCTAAACCAATAAGATCAAATTTAGCTTTCTGACATGTAATTTTAACTTTTAAATCATCACTTACATCAATAGTAATATCATCATTAGGAAGCTTTCTAACAATTTCAGCAAATAACTTTGCTTCGATTGCAATCATACCAGCTTCTTCTATATTACCTTTTACCTTAGTTTCAATACCGAGTTCCATATCATTAACAGTAAGTTTAATTTCACCATCTTCTGCATTAATAAGAATGCATTCTAATATAGGCATTGATGTTTTAGAAGGAACAGCCTTCATAACAATATTAACACCAGCTAGTAAATCATTCTTTGAGCATACAATTTTCATTTAGAAATATCTCCTTTCGAAATCCATATATAAATATATTATTAATATTTAATATTATTCTTATTATAGGGTGTGAATATGTGAATTATAAAAATAATCCTTTGAAAATATAATAAAAGTAAACTTTTTTAATGTAGATTAAATAGTGTTTAAGTTAAATTAATTCACACTTTTAAAAAACATATATAATCATATTCTTATGCAATTGAAAAACTTATAAACTAAAATGTAAAGTTATAAACTAGTATAATCACATAATTATTTTATTTATAAACATATTTATAAACATATTTATGAACATAAAATAAAATTTATAAATATATTTAATTTATTATATTATTTACATTATCTTATATGTGTATATATGTTTATATTAATTTGGATTAATTTTTTTAGTTATGATATCAATTAAATCCTTTGTCTGTGGATTATTTTTAATATCTAAATCTATCTTGTCAGCACCATGTATAATAGTTGAATGATCTTTTCTATTAAGTGCTTTAGCAATATTTGAATATGTTTCATCTGTAAGAATTCTACTTAAGTACATAACTATTTGTCTTGGATATGCAATATCTGCATTTTTCTTTTTTGAAACAATATCTTCTTTTTTAATTGAAAAATGTTCTGCAACTGTATTAATTATTAAATCTATAGTTATGGTCTTTTGGGTTGGATTAATAACATCAGATAAAACATTTTCACTAAACTCCAAAGTAATATTTTGATTTGATAATTTAGAAAATGCAACGATTTTAGTTAAAGCACCTTCTAGATCACGAACATTAGAAGTAATGTTTTCAACAACATAGTTAAATACTTCTTTTGGAATATTTAAATGTTCTATTTCAGCTTTTTTAGTTAAGATAGCTAATCTTGTTTCATATTCTGGTTTTTGAATATCAACTGTTAAACCATTAGAGAATCTTGAACTTAATCTTTCTTCAAGAAGTTCCATATCTTTAGGTGGTTTATCAGAAGAAATAACAATCTGTTTTTTAGCTAAAAATAAAGTATTAAATGTATGGAAAAATTCTTCCTGTGTTCTTTCCTTACCGATAATGAATTGAATATCATCAATAAGTAAAACATCAACACTTCTATACTTCTCTCTAAAGTCATTAATTGCAGACTGATTTTGATTATCATTTCTGATAATAGAAACAAGTTCATTAGTAAATTCTTCACTAGAAGCATATAATACTTTTTTATTTGGATTATTATTGATAATATAATTGCCAATGGCATGCATTAAATGAGTTTTACCTAAACCTGCTCCACCATAAATAAATAATGGATTATATATTTCTCCTGGTGATTCAGCAACAGCTAAAGATGCAGCCTGTGCAATATTATTATTAGGTCCTACAATAAAAGAATCAAAAGTATACTTTTGATTAATATTAGAATAAGATAATTTTTGTTCATTGACTAAAGAAGAATTATTCATATCTGATGAAAGGTTTGATATGTCTTCTTTTAATGATGATTTTGAACAAATAGATATATTAAATTCTTTACCAACAACATCATTAATAGCCATTTTTAAAAAGTCTTTATATTTGTCATTAACATATTTGATTTTCATACTGTTATCATCATCATATGCTAAAGTTAAATTATTTCCATCTACACTATAAACGCTTAAAGGAGATAACCATGTGTTTATAGCAATTTCCTGTATGTCATATTCTGTTTTTAAAAATTCTAAAATCTGGTTCCAATTACTAGTTAATGTATCAAGCATAATTAGTATTCTCCTTGATTAAAATATATGATATTATTATATAAAATTTTAAAGATGTTTTCAATAGAAAATGAGTATTATTTATAATAAGGAAGAAAAAATTTCAAAATGTGGATAAATGGCTTAAAATAAGGAAAAATGGATATTAAAAAAAATCAATAAAAAATGCAATTAACATAAAAAAATATAATAAAAATTTTATGTTAATAACATGTGAATTTGTGGATAAACAAAATTACAAAAAAACGGTGAAAAATGTGTAAATCTGAAGAGTTATCCACAAAAAAACACACATTAAAGAGAAAATGTGGATAAAATTATGTAAATTAAAAATAAATATTTATGTAAAGTGGATAAATTTGTGGGTAAAAAGAATAAATAAAACTTGACATAGATTATATGTTTTATTATACTAGGAATGATGTTTTACTATAAATATAGTAAGGAGGTGCCTGAGCAATGAAAATGACATTTCAGCCAAAGAAAAGACAGAGATCTAGAGTACATGGTTTTAGAGCTAGAATGAGCAGTGTTGGTGGAAGAAAAGTTTTAGCTGCTAGAAGATTAAAAGGTAGAAAAAAATTGTCAGCTTAGGCCGCATTTATGTGGCCTTTTTCTTCTATTATGGACAATTGGTTTAATCATATAGGAGAAAAATATGAAAAGTTATGAATCTTTAAAGAATTATAAAGAATTTAAAGAAGTATTTGATAATAGCAAGTCATTTGCTAATAAGTATTTAGTAATGTATGTTAAAGCGGATGATAAAGGTAAAGATAAACTTGGTATCCAAGTAAGTAAAAAAGTAGGAAATAGCGTAGTAAGACATCACCTAACAAGATTCATACGTGAAATATACAGACTGAATAAGAATACGTTCAATAGTGGTTTGGACGTAGTTGTTATTGCGAGAATAACAGCGAAAGATATAAGTTATAAAGAAATGGAAAGTGCATTTTTGCACTTAGCAAAATTACACAAAATAGTTGCCGTAAATTCGAAAGTTAATTAGAAAATAAAAGCTAATGAGGCATATTATGAAAAAGGATAAAAGTATTATAGTACATATTAAAAAGGAAATAAAACTTATTTCAAATAGTATTGTCTTTATTTTTGTGTTATTAATTAGATTTTATCAAAAGTTTATTTCCCCTATGAAAAGAACACATTGTATTTATACACCTACATGTTCACAGTATGCAATTGAGGCTTTAAAGAAATATGGTCCTGTTAAGGGACTGTTTTTATCTATTAAAAGAATTTTAAGATGTAATCCCCTAGCTAAGGGAGGATATGATCCGGTACCGTAAGGAGGAAAAATGGATTTTACAGTACTGACTCAAACATCAGGATGGTTAGGACCATTTGCTAAAGCAATTGGTGCTATATTTAATTACCTTTATAGATTTTTTGCTCATTTCGGACTTCAGAATGTTGGATTATGTGTAATTCTTATCGTTGTAGTTGTAAGAATCATAATGTTACCTCTTACAATTAAACAGCAGAAATTCACAAAGATGAATTCTATTATTCAACCTGAAATAAATGCAATTAATAAGAAGTATGAAGGTAAAAAAGACCAGGAATCTCTTATGGCAAAAAATCAGGAAATGACTGATATTTATAAGAAGTATGGAGTTTCACCTTCAGGTGGATGTTTAAATATGCTTATCCAGCTTCCTATCATGTTTGGTATTTATCAGGTTATTATGAGAATTCCTGCTTATGTTCCACAGTTAAAGGCACATTACACAAACATTATTGATAAAGTTGGAGTAGATAAACTTCTTAATAGTGATGTTATTAAAGAAGTTGCTAAGACTGGTCATATTAAATTAGAAAACTTAGATGGAAAAACAGAAACAGTTAATAAACTTGTTGATGTAATGTATAAGTTTGATAATAAAAATTGGGAAAGTTTAAAGAAAGCATTTGCTGGTAGTGGAGATGTTATTACTAAGAATATGCATAAGATTGAACATGCTAATAATTTCTTAGGTATGAATTTAACATTATCTCCTAAGACATTAGTTGGTTTAGGTATTAATGTTGCTATTTTAATTCCAATTTTAGCTGCATTAACTCAGTTTATTAGTTCAAAACTTATGATGGTAGATCAGGGTGGAGATGGTGATGATAACCCAATGGCTGCATCACTTAAGACTATGACATATACAATGCCATTACTTTCATTGATTATGTGTTATACACTTCCTACTTGTCTTGGTTTATATTGGATTGCAAGTACAGTTATTACTACAATTATTCAGCTTTGTGTAACTAAGTATTATAATTCAATTCCTGTAGATGTTCTTGTTGAAAAGAATAAACAGAAAGCTGCAGAAAGACGTGCTAAGTTAGGTATAGATGATAATGCATTAAAGAATGCTTCAGTTATGAAGACAAAGTCAATGAAGAGCATTTCTGAAAAGATGAATGAAATCTATAAAGAAAACAAAAAATTAAGTGATGAACTTAATAATACTAATTCTAATAATAAATCAGCAAATGATGATGGCAGTTTTGAAGCTATGGAAAAGACTAACAAAGATTCAAAACCAGGTAGTCTTGCTTCAAAAGCTAAATTAGCAGATAAGTATAAGAAATAAGAAGGTGTGAAATGGAATATAGAGAATTTACTGGAAAGACAGTTGAAGAAGCTATAACTAACGCTACTATCGAACTTGGTACAACAAGTGATAATATTGAATATGAAGTTATAGAAAAAGAAAGTTCTGGTATTTTAGGTTTAGGTAAAAAACCTGCAAGAATTAATGCAAGAATTAAAGAAGTTAGCAAGAACATTGATGAAGCTGCTAAAGAATTTTTAGATAAAATGTTTGCTGCAATGAATCTTGTAGTTAAAATGGACATCGCTGTTAATGATGAAGAAAAGACAATTGATGTAAATCTTCTTGGTGATGACATGGGTGTTCTTATTGGTAAAAGAGGACAGACACTTGATTCAATTCAGTATCTTTTAAGTCTTGTAGTTAACAAGGGTACAGATGATTACTATAGAGTAAAACTTGATACAGAAAACTACAGAGAAAGAAGAAAAGAAACATTAGAAAATCTTGCAAAGAATGTTGCAAAGAAAGCAAAAAGAATTAGAAGAGAAGTTTCTTTTGAGCCTATGAATCCATATGAGAGAAGAATTATTCATTCAGCTCTTCAGGATGATAAGTATGTAACAACAAGATCAGAAGGTGATGAACCTTATAGACATGTTGTTGTAGTTCCTAAGGGTGGAAATAGAAACAGAAATAGATATTAAGATTTTTAGGGGTCTTATAGTTGGCATTTGCTGATTATATAGACCCTTTTTTTTTGAGTAAAAAAATGGTACAATACTGTTGAGTTAATTTTGGAAATACATATATTAGAAGGTTAATAATGAAGATAACAGATACCATAGCTGCTATTGCTACTGCTGTTAATAACCAGGGAATTGGTGTTATTAGAATTAGCGGTGAGGAAAGTTTTGAAGTAGCTGATAAGATTATAAAATTGAAGAATGGAAAAACTATAAAGGAATCACCTTCTCATACTATTAATTATGGATTTGTATATGATGGGGATGAGATGATTGATGAGGTTATGGTTTCAATTATGAAAGCACCAAGAACTTATACACGTGAAGATGTTGTGGAGATTAATTGTCATGGCGGTGTATTAGTTGTGAAAAAGGTGCTTAGTCTTGTGCTTAAAAATGGAGCCAGACTTGCTGGAAGTGGAGAATTTACTAAGCGAGCATTTTTAAATGGACGAATTGATTTATCTCAGGCTGAGGCAATCATGGATCTTATAAATGCAAAAAGTGAACTTGCACTTGAGGTGTCTGTTGGAAATCTTGAAGGTAGAATTTCTGAAAAAATAAAGAAATTAAGAGAAGTTTTAATTTATCACATTGCTTACATTGAGGCAGCACTTGATGATCCAGAACATATAGATATTGATGGATATAGCGAAACACTTAAGGGTGCTGTTATTGAAGTAAAGGATGAAGTTAAGAAATTAATAGAAAATGCTGATGATGGTAGAATTATTAGCGAAGGAATTAAGACAGTTATACTTGGTAAACCTAATGTTGGTAAGTCCTCTCTTCTTAACAGATTATCTGGAAGAGACCGTGCAATAGTTACTGATATTGCTGGAACAACTAGGGATACACTTGAAGAAAGTATTAATATAAAAGGGTTGCGCTTAAACATCGTTGATACAGCTGGTATTAGAGATACTGAAGATATTGTTGAAAAGATTGGTGTTGAGCGTGCATTAGAAACTTCTGATGATGCAGATTTAATTATATTTGTTGTGGATTCATCAGTTGAACTAGATGAAAATGATAAAAAGATATTAGGTCATATTAAAGATAAAAAGGCAATTATTGTTTTAAATAAAAGTGATCTAGATACAGTTGTTACTGAAGAAGTAATTAAATCCTATGTGGATAAAAGGGTAATTACTACTTCTGCTCTTGTGGATAATGATGTAACAGAGATTACAGATTGCATTTATGATATGTTTGCTAATGGATTAATTAATTTTAATGATCAGGTTTATATTACAAACATTAGACAGAAGGATGCATTGATTCAGGCAGATGAGTCCCTTTCAAAAGTTCTTGAAAGTATTGAACTTAATATGCCAGAGGACTTTTTCTCAATAGACATTATGGATGCTTACGAAAGATTAGGCGATGTAATTGGCCAATCACTAGGCGAAGATCTTGTTGATGAAATCTTTAGCAAGTTTTGTATGGGAAAATAATGTAAATAGAATAAATATTAACGGAGTTAAAAATGAACGTAGTTACAGAAAGTTATGATATAGCAATTATAGGAGCAGGACATGCAGGATGCGAGGCAGCACTTGCATCAGCAAGACTTGGTCTTAATACAATTATGTTTACAGTAAGTGTTGATTCAATAGCACTTATGCCATGTAATCCAAATGTAGGTGGAACTTCAAAGGGACATCTAGTTAGAGAGATTGATGCTCTTGGTGGAGAAATGGGAAAAAATATAGATAAAACATTTATTCAGTCAAAGATGCTTAATAAATCAAAGGGTCCTGCAGTTCATTCACTTCGTGCACAAGCAGATAAACAGGAATATTCAAGAGAGATGAGAAAAACTCTTGAAAATACTGATAATTTAACTATTAAACAGGGTGAAGTTACAGATCTTGTAGTTGAAGATGGTAAAATTACAGCAGTTAAGACTACTTCTGGAGCTACATATTTTGTAAAAGCATGTGTTCTTTGTACAGGAACATATCTTAATGCTAGATGTATCTATGGTGAAGTAAGTAATTATACAGGTCCTAATGGACTTATGGCTGCAACTCATCTTACGGATGCACTTATTAAGAATGGCATTAAAATGAGAAGATTCAAAACAGGAACACCTGCAAGAGTTGATAAGAGAACTGTTGATTTTTCAAAGATGGAAGAACAATTTGGTGATACACCTATTAGACCATTCTCTTTTTCAACAGATATTGATAGCATTCAGAAAGAACAGGCATCCTGTTATTTAACATATACAAACGAAAAAACTCATGAAATTATAAAAGCAAATATTGACCGCTCTCCTCTATTCTCTGGAATGATTGAGGGAACAGGTCCTAGATATTGTCCATCAATTGAAGACAAGGTCATGAAATTTGCTGATAAAAATAGACATCAGGTATTTATTGAACCTGAAGGTTATTATACAAATGAAATGTATTTAGGAGGTATGTCTAGTTCACTTCCTGAAGATGTTCAGGAGGCTATGTACCATACAGTTCCAGGACTTGAAAATGCAAAGATTGTAAGAAATGCATACGCTATTGAATACGATTGCATCGAATATGGACAGTTACTTCCAACACTTGAGTTTAAAACAATTGAAGGTTTATTCAGTGCTGGACAGTTTAATGGAAGTTCTGGATATGAAGAAGCTGCGGCTCAGGGTATTATTGCCGGTATTAATGCTGCACTTAAAGTTAAAGGTGAAGATTTGCTAGTACTTGATAGATCAGAAGGTTACATTGGTGTGTTAATTGATGACCTTGTAACTAAGGAAAGTCATGAACCATATCGTATGATGACAAGTCGTGCTGAATATAGACTACTACTCCGCCAGGATAATGCGGATTTACGTCTTACAAAAATAGGACATGACATAGGTCTTGTTGATGATGAAACATATGAAAGAGTTGAACTTAAGCGTAAACAAATCGCTGAAGAAATAGAAAGAATTAAAGGAGTTCGTATTGGAGCAAATGCGAAAATTCAACAATTCCTTGTAGACCATGGAAGTACACCGCTTAAGACAGGTACTTCTCTTGCAGAACTTATTAGAAGACCTGAACTTTCATATGATATGCTTGAAGAATTTGATACTGATAGAAAACCACTAGCTTGGGATGTAATTGAGCAGGTTGATATTAATATCAAGTATGAAGGATACATTGAAAGACAGGAAAAACAGGTTAGAGAATTTAAGAGACTTGAAAATAGAAAACTTGATCCAGATATTGATTATGAAAATATTGCTGGTATTAGAAAGGAAGCAAGACAGAAACTTGCATTCTATAAACCATTATCAATTGGTCAGGCATCAAGAATATCAGGTGTTTCACCTGCAGATATTTCAGTATTATTAATTTATCTTGAACAGTTGAAACATAAGAATAAATAAGAATCACTTAAAAATGTGTATAATTTAAAGAGGCAAAAATGATTAGTGAAGATAAAGCAAAAGAAAAATTATATTACTTAGCTAAGGATGTAAATGTTGAATTAAATGATAAACAGTTAAAAATGTTTATGAAGTATTATAACTTATTAATTGAAAAGAATAAGGTTATGAATTTAACTGCAATTACTGATTTGGAAGAAGTTGTTATTAAACATTTTGTCGATAGTTTATCTATTGCAAAATTTGTTGATATGACAAAAGAGATGAATGTTATTGATGTGGGCAGTGGAGCTGGATTTCCAGGCATACCGCTTAAGATAGCATTTCCTAATATTAATTTAGTTATGCTTGATTCACTTGGAAAAAGAGTAAACTTTTTAAATGATACTACTATTCGTCTTGACTTAACAAATGTTGATGCAATTCATGCAAGAGCTGAAGATGGAGCCAGAGTTAATGGAATGAGACAGAATTTTGATTTATGTGTTTCAAGAGCAGTGGCTAATCTTGCTACTCTATCAGAATACTGTTTGCCATTTGTTAAAGAAGGTGGAATGTTTGTATGTTATAAATCAGGTAATATTGATGTAGAACTCAAAGAAAGTAATAAAGCTATTACTACTCTATCAAGTGAAGTTGCTGGAATTGATAAATTTGTACTACCTGAAACAGACATAGAAAGAACATTGATAAAAATATCTGTTAAAGGTAAAATAGATAAAAAGTATCCGAGAAAGTCAGGTATTCCAAGTAGGGATCCGATTAAATAAATGTAGAAATGAAGATAGTAACGTAATTTGGGAATTTAGGAGGTCGTATGATAGAAACAATAGAACTTAGGACCGAAAAATATTTAGATAATAGATTTGATATTTTAAGTAAAAGAATGATAAGTCTTGAAGAACATATCAAAGAAGGCAGAGCTGAAATTACTGAAATTGAGAATCAGATTAAAGATTTAGAAGAATCAGTTGATGAAAGCTATGATGTTTTCCAGGCTAAAAGTAGTGATGAAGACTTTTTAGAAGACGAAAAGAAAAGCTTAGAAAATAGAATGGAAGAACTCTTTAATAGAAATACTGATGATATTGTTGAAGTTAAAGAGATTGAACAGGAATTATTTGCAATTAATGATGCAAAATCTGAGCTATCTTCTATTAAGAAAAAGATTATTGTAAATGATTTAGATAAAGATGAACTTCAAGTTATGGATATATCACAGAAAGATACTTCTAAGGATGATAATCAGAGTCAAAAAGATAATGGCATTAGTAATAAAGATAAACTAGAGTCAAAGAAAGAAATTGTGGAAGAGGAACTTGAAGAAGTTTTAGAAGAAATCGAAGAAAATTACGTTCTTTCTAAGGAAGATGCAAAAATTGTTGTTGAAAGATTGAAATTAAGTAGAAATTTGGTTGGAAAAGATAATCAAAGAGTAATTATGACATTGTCAAAGATAATAGATGGATTTGAAAAACTTATTTAATAAAAACATGTTTGTTTGAAATGTAATTGAAAAAAGTAGAATTTGATTTTTAAAGAATGTTTCACGTGAAACATTCTTTTTTATATTTATATATCTTATTATATGAAATACTTATTACTACTCTTCTACTATTATACTTATTACTACTCTTCTACTATTATACTTATTACTACTCTTTTGCTATTATACTTTTACTACTCTATTACAAATTTTTTATTGTTATACTTTTGAAGATTTGTTTAATGTAGTCTAAAGAATAGTTATTTCTATTCCGTTATATCTGGTCATTGTTATTCTTACTACTACTCTATTATTATTTTTATGTATTGTTATTTGTTTCGAGTTCTACTAGTATTAGGTTATTAAGTTATATTATTTTTATACATTTTTAATCCCTGTATTAATTAAGTAAAATTATAAATCAATTATTACGAAGTTCGTTATAGGTAATCAACTTTACATAAGTTTAATTATTTTATTTCATTATTTAATAATTTTATATTTTATATTCTGTAATAATAGTTGTAGTATATTTATATGTTATGATTATTATTAGAATAGATTCTTAGATGCATATTATTCTCTTTCTTGTTGTAATAATTCAATTGTTTATTTAATTATTTATTTATATAAAACTTTGTTTTAAACTCAAATTAATTATTTCTAATCATATTTTTTTCTATTTCATAATGTTTCACGTGAAACATCGGTGTTATGCTTAAAAATAATTATATTGATATGAAAAAGATTTCAAAATTATTTTATTCATATTATAATACTTAAGATTTTCTTAAATTGTAGAAAAATAGCCATGTTTCACGTGAAACATATAGAAATTCTTATTATATCGTGATATAATCATAGATAATCGGCGAATAATATAAAGAGATATAAATACAAGGAGGTATCATGGGCAAAGTAATAGCAATTGCTAACCAGAAAGGTGGCGTAGGAAAAACAACGACAACTACGAATCTTGCAGCATATATTGCACAAAAAGGCAATAGAGTGTTGGTTATTGATATTGATCCACAGGGAAATGCAACAAGTGGATTAGGAATCAAAAAAGATTCATTAGATAATACAGTATATGAAATGATTTTAGGAGAATGTACTTTTGAAGATTGTTTGACAGACAGTGTTGTTGAAAATCTTCAGGTATTACCATCAGATGTTGATCTAGCTGGTGCGGAGATAGATATGATTGGTTTGGACAAAAGAGAACATATTTTAAAGGAAATTCTTAAGACAAAGAAGAAAAACTATGATTATGTAATTATTGACTGTCCACCATCATTAAATGTACTTACAGTTAATGCCATGACAGCAGCTGATTCTGTAATCGTACCAATTCAGTGTGAATACTATGCTCTTGAAGGATTAGCTCAGTTAGTTAATACAATTGAGTTAATCAAGAAGAGATTAAACAAAAAACTTGAAATAGAAGGTGTTGTATTCACAATGTTTGATTCAAGAACAAATTTATCTTTAGAGGTAGTAGAAACTGTAAAGGAAAACTTGAATCAGAAAATATATAGAACAATGATTCCAAGAAATGTAAGATTAGCAGAAGCACCAAGTTTTGGACTTCCAATTAGTAAATATGATCCAAAATCTACTGGAGCTATCGCATATAATAATCTGGCAAACGAAGTATTGGGTATTGATACACTTGAGGATTTATAGTGGGTATTGAAAGGAGTATTATATGGCAAGAAGTCGATTAGGGAAAGGATTAGATTTAATGCTTGGTGGCGGCAGTGCTAATAATAAAACGACACAAGAAAAAGCAACTAAGTCAATTACAAAGAGTACAACAGCTAAATCAACTGTAAAGAAGACAGAAGCTAAAGGTACAACAAAGACAACAGCTAAGAAAGCAGAACCAAAAACTGCATCTAAAGCAACAACTAAAAAAGCAGAAGCCAAATCTACAACTAAGACAACTGCCAAGAAGGCAGAAACTAAGACTACTACAAAAACATCAACGAAGAAAGCAGACACAAAAACTACAGCTAAGTCTACTACTAAGAAGGAAGAGCCAAAAACTGCAACAAAAGTAGCTGCAAAGAAAACAGAATCAAAGGCAGCAACTAAGACTACAGTTAAGAAAACAGAAATAAATGCTACGACTAAAACAGCAGCTAAAAAAGCAGAAACTAAGGTTAGTACAAAACCTATAGTGGAAGAGATCGTTGATAATAAGGAAGTAGTTAGTAGCAATTTGAATAAAAGTACACTTCGTGTATCTGAAATTGAACCAAATAGAAGTCAGCCTAGAAAGTTCTTTAATGAAGATGCGTTAAAGGAACTTGCTGAATCTTTAAAAACACATGGTATGATTGAACCAATCGTTGTTAAGGAACGTGATGGTTATTATGAGATTATTGCCGGTGAAAGAAGATGGAGAGCAGCTAAACTTGCTAAGTTAAAAGAAGTACCAGTAATCATAAAAGATTATACGGATAGAGAAATTATGGAAATAGCTCTTATAGAAAACATTCAAAGAGAAGATTTGAATCCTATTGAAGAAGCTATGGCATATGAAAGTCTTATTAAGGAATATGATTTGCTCCAGGAGGAACTTGCTGAAAGATTATCAAAAGGTAGATCTACAATTACAAATAGCATGAGACTTCTTAAGTTAAGTGAAGAAGTTAGAAACCTTGTGATTACAGGTGAACTTTCAAGTGGTCATGCACGAACACTTATTCCAGTTGAAGATTCTGATTTACAGGCTATGCTTGCAAGAAAAATAATAGCTGAGAAGTTAAGTGTACGTGATGCAGAAAGATTAGTAAAGAATGCTCTTAAACCAGCTGCGGAGAAAGCAAAAGTTGATACACAACTTGAGAGTGCATATCTTTCAATGGTTGAAAGATTAAAAACTATAATTGGAACTAATGTAAATATAACTAGAAATAAAAAGGGAAGAGGAAAAATTGAAATTGAGTACTATTCCAAAGATGAATTAGATAGAATTATCGATTTAATTAGTGGAAACTAGGAGGATATAATGGATAAATTATTAGATAAATTTGGACTTACGGCAACAACTTTTGTCATGCTAGTTGTTTTGCTTATATTACTTGCAATGGTTATTTTCTTAAGTGCAAAAGTATTTTCACTTTCTAGAAAATACGATAAGTTTATGCGTGGTAGAGATGCTGAAACATTAGAAGATGCTATTTTAGATAACTTTAGTAATATGAAGAAGTTAATGAAGGCATTCCAGCAGACAAAGAGTAATATGGATATCACTCTTAACTCTATTAGATCTACATATCAGAAGATGGGTCTTGTTAAATATGATGCATTTAAGGAAATGGGTGGAAATTTAAGTTTTGCACTTGCTATGCTTGATGCAGATGACTGTGGTTTTATTTTAAACTCAATGCATGGTAGAGAGAGTTGTTATACATATGTAAAAGAAATTATTAAGGGTGAATCATATACAGCACTTGGTGAAGAAGAAAAGGAAGCTTTGGAGAAAGCTTTATCTCAGGCAAAACATGATTAGTACAGTTAGTAGCAAAATGAAACTAACTGTTAGTGCATAGATTTATGGTGAATGTGAATGTTAGATATTTTAGTGGTAGAAGATAATAAGGAAATTGGAACATTGCTATCTGATTTTCTTAGAAAAGAAAATTATACAGTAACAGTAGCGGATACTGGTGAAAAGGCAATAGATATATATGAACGATATGGTGCTAAGGTAATCATATTAGATCTTATGCTTCCTGACATTGATGGGTATGCTATATGTTCAAAAATAAGGGAAACATCAAATGCGCATATTTTAATTGCCAGTGCAAAGACTGAAAAGAATGATAAGTTAAAAGGCTTAAATCTTGGCGCGGATGATTATATTGAAAAACCATATGACATAGATATTTTAATTGCAAAAATAAATGGTATTTTTAAAAGAAAATATGCACAGGATGAAATGGTTGAAGGTAATTTAAAACTTAATTCCGTTACAAGGCAGCTTTACGTGAATGATGAAGAAATAACTGTTACAGATAAGGAATTTGAGTTATTAAAACTACTTATTGAAAATAAGGGTTCTACATTAAAGAAAGATTATCTTTTCAACAGCATATGGGGTAGTGATAGTGATTCTTATATGCAAACATTAACTGTTCATATAAAATGGTTACGTGAAAAAGTTGAAGATAATCCTAAAGAACCTAAGCATATTATTACAGTATGGGGAGTAGGATACAGATTTGAATAAGTTTAGAAGACTGATATTTGTAGTTATTATTTTCGAAATACTTATGATAGTATCATTTAACTACTATCTATTTTCGAAAAACAATAATAACACAGATAAAGAATATAAGGTTCAAGCTGAAAGAGTATTTAATGAAATTAAAACTAATCCTGATTATGCTGATAATCCTGAAAGTATTAATTTATCAAGATACGACCAGATAGTTAAAGTAAGTATATATTCTGAAGAAGCTTGTAATAATGATTATGTTGTAAAAAAATTCAATGATAAATATTATAGAATTGAATATAAACAACCTAATGGACTTAATGGTGTTTGGTATATTAATATCTTTATTATTATAATGGGATTATCTGTAATTGGAATATTGATATATATATATATGAAGATAATAAAACCTTTTTACAATATGAGTAATATGACTTATGAACTTGCAAAAGGAAATTTAACTACCCCACTTAAGGCTGAAAAGAGTAAGTTTTTTGGTAAGTTTATGTGGGGAATGGATATGTTAAGAGAAAACCTTGAGTCTAATAAGCAAAAGGAACTTAAGCTTCAGAAGGAAAAGAAAACATTATTATTATCTTTATCTCATGATATAAAAACACCGCTTTCAGCAATTGATTTATATACGAAAGCTCTTAAGGAAAACTTATATGATACTGAGGAAAAGAAAGAGGAAGCATTAGAGGGTATTTTGGCAAATGTTACTTCAATAAAGAATTACGTAAATGAAATAAATAAAATATCCAGAGAGGACTTTTTAAATCTTGAAGTAGTTAAACAGGAGTTTTATTTACAGGATGTAATTAATGATATTGAAAAATATTATAAAGAAAAACTTTCCTTATTACATACGGTATTTAATATAGAAGAATTTAATAATGTTTTATTAAGAGGCGATAGTAATCGACTTATAGAAGTAATGCAGAACTTAATTGAAAATGCTATTAAGTATGGAGATGGTAAAACTATTACTATTGCATTTGCTGATGAGGAAGATTGTAAATTAATAAGTGTAAGAAATTCGGGAAATACTTTAGATAGGGATCAGCTTCCTAATATATTTGATTCATTTTATAGAGGAAGTAATACTGATAATATTAAAGGAAATGGACTTGGATTATATATATGTAAGAACCTAATGAAGAATATGGGTGGAGATATATTCGTTGAAATTGAAGAGAATGATTATATTGCAACAGTGGTTGTCAGGAAGGCATAAAAGACATCAAAAAAATTTTTTGATGTCTTTTTTAAAAATGTGACTTTTTAAAAAGATCATTTGTGTATAAAGTGAAAGGGATAAAGAAAGAGATAAGTCATGACTAAGATTTAAATGTATTTTATTTAATTTTGTATATTAAAGGAGGAATAAAAATGATTAGAAAGACTTCTATAAAGAGTAAAACATTAGCTTTGATGACAGGCATTATGATTATGGGTGCTTCATTTTCGGTCTTAGGAGCAGAAAATACATGTGGAAAGAATGCAAAATGGACATATAATGAAGCGAATAAGGAACTTACCATTTCAGGTAGTGGATATGTAGAGAGTTCAGATAAATGGGAAAAATTAAAAATAAAGAAATTGGTTGTTAAATCCGGAATTACAGGTATTAAAAACTCAACATTTTCATATTTGAGAGATTTAGAAAAGGTATCATTACCTAAAACTGTTAAGTATATTGGAAATTATGCGTTTGAAGGAACAGCAATTAAAAGCATTGAAATATCAGATAAGATTAAAAAGGTAGGAGATGGTGTATTTAGCTACTGTGATAATTTAGAGAACGTTGTTTGGAATTATAAATACATACCAGAAAGTACTTTTTACGATTGTGATGGTTTAAAAACAGTTAAGATGGGTGATAAAGTTAAAAAGATTGATTATAAAGCATTTGCTTTTTCAAGTCTTGAATCGATCAATTTATCTGATTCATTAAAGAGTATAGGGGAAGGTGCATTTTACTGTACTAAAAAATTAAAGAGTATTGATATTCCGGAGAATGTAAAAACTATAGAGAAAGAAACATTTTACAATTCAGGAGTCGAAGATATTAAACTTAATGATGGTTTAGGTACTATTAGGGAAAGTGCATTTGAAAAATCAAAGATTAAGTCAATTGTTATTCCAGATTCTGTATCTTTAATTGAGACAAAGGCATTTGTTGGATGTAAGAAACTTGAAACTGTTAAGATTGGTGAAAAACTTGAGAATATTGATAAAGAGACATTCGACAGATGTAAAAAATTAAGTAGTTTAACTTTGGGTAAAAATCTTAAGACAATTGGGGAGTCTGCATTTAATGATTGTAAAGCTCTTGGAAATATAGAATTTCCAAGTACATTAGAAACTATTGATTATGGTGCTTTTAAGGGATCAGGTTTAACAAAAGTAGATTTATCAAAGTATGGAAAGTACGTTGATTATTGGGCATTCTCTGATTGTGATAGGCTTGAAAGTATTAAAATTGGAGCCCAGGTTGAGGAATTCCATGTTAATGCAGTTGCTAATTGTAAGTCATTAAAGAATATTATTATTGATGAAAATAATGCGGAATATGTTTCAGATGGAACATGTATTATGGATAAGTCTGATGATACTCTTCTTTTAGTAGCAGGTGGCGTTAGTGGAACATACAAAATTCCTAAAGATGTTTTTCTTATCGATTCAGAAGCTTTTTATGGTTGTGTAAACATTAAGGAATTTGATGCAAGTGAAAATCCAAGATATTCAACAATTGATGGCGTTTTATTTAGAGAGAGAACATATGAAAATATTAGAGGTTTAGAGTTAGTTGCTTATCCTCTTACAAGAGAAGGAAGTTATTCTATACCTAGATCTACAATTGTAGTTGCAGCATCAGCTTTCCAAAATTCAAAGATTACTGCTATTACAATTCCAAATACAGTTAGATATATTGGTGCTTGTGCATTTGAAGAATGTAAGGGTCTTACTAGAATTGTTATTCCAGGAAGTGTTGAACAGATTTCAAATTCAACATTCTGGGGTTGCGATAATCTCGTTAGAGTTCAGATTAAGAAAGGTGTTAAGTATATTAGAAGAAATGCATTTAAGGGTTGTGAAAATCTTAAGAGAATTGAAATTCCAAAGAGTGTAATGAAAATTGCTAAGACATCTTTTAAGGGATGTAGTGAAGTAACATTTTATTGTAAGAAGAGTTCATATGCTATGTCATACGCAAATACAAAATGGTTTATTAAATATAAAATAATTTAAGTATATAAATGTGAAGCATTAGACAATAAATGCTAAGTATTGATTAAATAATAAATGCCAAAGCATTAAGCAAAGCATAAATGTCAAAGTATTGAGCAAAGCATAAATGTCAAAGCATTGAGCAAAGCATTGCAAGGAACCGAGGATAAATCCTCGGTTCCTTGCAATGTTGGCTATCGCCAAATACACGAAAAATAGTACCAAATTATGCGAGTAAACTCGAAATTTGGTACTATTTTTTGTGTGCTTTGCTCAATGCTTTGGCATTTAATGATTATTTAATAATTTAAATAGTATGATATGAGTGTAAGATGAAACAAGAGGCATTGTGAAAGCAATTAATCATAGAAAGGAATGAAAAATGTTTAAGAGGATGTTATTAAAAGATATTAAGAAAGGAAAAACAATAAATACGATTTTATGTATGTTTATTATTGTAGCAACCATTTTCGTTGCAAGTGGAATTAATAATGTAGTTTCAGTTTTAACTGGACTTGATTACTTTATGAATAAGGCAGAAATTGAAAATGTTATGTTTGTAACGAGTGGACCTGGAAGTATGGGTGCTGCTGATGAATATCTTAAAAATGAAAAGAAGATAGATAGTTACAAAGTAGAAGATGTTATTTACCTTGAAAATACAGATCTTATTAATGCTAAAACAAAGGAAGAGTGTAAAACGAGATCTGGAAATAATATATTACAGTCGATTGATGATCTAAAAATAAATGTCTTTGATAAGAATAATAAAAAAATAGAAAAAGTAGAAAAAGGACATACTTACATTTCGGCACAGTTCGTTGAATCAAATGACTTAGAAGTTGGCGATAAAATCATCGTTAAACTTGAAGGGATAGAGAAAGAATTAATATATGATGGTATTGCAAAAGATGCTTTCCTTGGTGCTTCTCTTATTGGTAATGTAAGAATCATAGTTAATGAGGATGACATTAAAGATTATAAAGCGAATGATAAAATAATGAATGGCTACAGTGGTCAGTGTGTATACATTAAAACAGATAAAGTAAAAGATGTAAAAGCAGGAATTTCAAAGGTTTCACATATTGCATTTTCAACTGACAGAGACCAGTTAAAAGGAATATATGCAGTAGATATGTTTGCTATTTTTATCTTCTTTATATTAAGTATTTGTTTAATCATAATTTCATTTTTCATTTTAAAGTTTTCAATTTCATTTACAATTAGTGAAGAGTTTAGAGAAATTGGAGTTATGAAAGCAATTGGATTAAAAGATACTCCAATAAGAAAATTATATATTACAAAATATACATTTATTTCAATAATAAGTGTTAGTATCGGATTGATACTAAGTGTTCCATTTGGAAATGTTATAATGCAAACCTTAAGTAATAAAATGTATCTTGGTAATGAATTTGGAATCACATTGAATGTAATTGGTAGTATTTTAGTATGTATAGTAGTTATTGGATTTGCTTATTTTTGTACTAAGCGAATTAAGAAGCTTACACCAATTGATGCCATAAGAAGTGGTATGACTGGTGAAAGATATAAGAAGAAAAATAAAATTAAATTATCAAAGAGCAAAGCAAAGACTTCAGTGTTTATGGCAGCAAATGATGTTCTTGATAGTCCAAAGAAATATTTTAATATTTTTATTTCAACAACAATTTGTATATTATTTATGCTTATAATGGTTAATGCATATTCAACATTAAATAGTAGCGCTTTTCTTGATATGTTTGGTGCGAAGGCTGATATTTATATAGATAATATGCCTGGTATTTCAAAGCAGATGTACAATGTAGAAGGTAAAAAAGGTTTTGAAAATTTCCTTAATAACATTAAAGAAGATCTTAAAAAAGAGGGAGTTAATTCAAGAGTTGGTTTTGATATGAACTATAAATTGAAAACTCTAATTGATGGCAAAGAGTATTTGCTAACATATTCACAGGGTATTAATACAGTTCAGAGTGATTATAAATTTTCAAAAGGATCAGCTCCCGAAAATGAAAATGAAATAGCAATTTCTGGTAAGCTTGCTGATGAATATAATGTAGGAATTGGCGATACAATTAAAATTGATACAGGTAAAGGTTTTAAAGAATATATTATTACAGCTAAATTTAGAACCATGAATCTTATGGGTGAACTTTTAAGATTTAATGAAAAGACAGAAATTGATTATTCATACGTAGCAGGAGGAATGCAGATTGCAGTTTTCCTTGAAGGAGACCATACAGCTAGTGAAATAGAAGAAGTTAAGGATAAAATTAAGGCATTATATCCAAAAGTAAAAGTTTTAAATCAGAAGGAATATTGTGTTGATTGTTTAGCAGTTGTAGATGCAGTTAAAGTTGTTCAGTACGTACTTTTAATAGTAACAATATTCGTTGTTGTTCTTCTTATCATAATGATGGAAAAGACATTTGTATATAAAGAAAAGAATGACATTGCACTTTTGAAAGCAATTGGATTTAAGGATTCATTTGTTAGAAATTGGCATACAAATAGATTTATAATTGTAACTATTTTAGCTATGATTACTGCGATAGTTTTATCGGTTCCATTAACAAAACTTTTAATCACACCTATTTTTGGAATGCTTGGAACAAGTGATATTAAATATAGATACGATATAGGAGGATTTGTTTTATATCCAGTAATCGTACTTTTAGCAACTATAGTAGCAGCAAATATTAGTGTTGTATCAACAAGAAAGATTGTAGCAAGAGATACAGCAAACATTGAATAATACATGAAAAATTAGATTGATATTAGGAGGAAAATAATATGGCAACAGTAATAGAAGTAAAGGATCTTTGTAAAACATACGTAGCAGATAAAAGACAGAATAATGTTCTTAAGAATGTAAATTTTAAAATTGAAGAAGGTGAGATGGTTGCAATTATGGGACCATCTGCTTCAGGAAAATCAACATTATTATATAGTGTATCCGGTATGGATGCACCAACAAGCGGTAGTGTAATTTTTGATGGAAAGGAAATTACTAAGATTAGCAAGAATGAATTATCAGAAGTTAGACTTGATGATATGGGATTTGTATTCCAACAAATGTTTATGATGAAAAATCTTTCAATATTAGATAATATTATTCTTCCAGGAGTTGAAAGTAAGAAAAATAAGAGAAGTAAAAAAGAGGTTGAAGAGTATGGTGAGGAATTAATGAGAAAGCTTGGTATTATTGAAGCAGCTGATAATGATATTAATGAAGTATCAGGTGGTCAGTTACAAAGAGCTTGTATTTGCAGAAGTTTAATTAATAAACCAAAATTACTTTTCGCTGACGAACCAACAGGGGCCTTGAATCGCTCTAATTCTGATGAAGTTATGAATGAATTCGTTAAAATTAATAAAGAGGGAACTACCATAATGATGGTAACACATGATGTTAAAGTTGCTTCAAGATGTTCAAGAGTATTATACATAGAAGATGGAAATATTAGGGGCGAATATGATAATACAAAAGAGCAGTCTGAGAGAGATAAGGAACGTGCACTTAATGCATGGCTTATTGATCTTGGATGGTAAAAGAAAAAACAGATAAAGATGGGGAAATAAAAAAGGTCCTTTCGGACCTTTTTTTATTTTGCTTTTTTAACTCTTACAATCTTTGAGTATGCGCCGTTTGTATTAACGTTACCATTCTTAGTGTATGCGCAAATCTTATAGAAATACTGTCTGTTCTTTTTAGTTGTTTTATCAATAAATGAAATCTTAGTATTTTTTGTGATTTTTTTAATTAATTTATATGTATTAGTCTTTTTATTAACCGCACGGTAAATTAAGTAACCATTAGCATTACTCTGTTCATTCCAGTTAAGTTTAATATAAGTTTTATTTTTTGTTCTTGCAGCTGAAGCAATTTTAGCTTTTAATGGAACAAGATATGATGCAATACTTGATTCAGCTGATCTATAAGCAAGAACTCCACATGAAGCATATACCTTATAGAAGTATTTTGAACCACGTTTAAGATTTGAATCTGTGTATGTTGTATTACTTACAGTAGCTACTTTTTTATATGTTCCGTTGCTTGATGTACTTCTATATACAATGTATTTTTCAGCTTTAGCAACACTATTCCAACTTGCTGTGATGTTTATATAAGCGCCACCCTTGCTTGATTTTGTATGTTTAAGAGTTAAATTAGTTGGAGTAGTTAATGAAATAGTAATTGTAGTTTGAGCTGAATAACCATTATGTGTTCTAGCAGTAATTGTAACAGTTCCAGGAGTAAGTGCTGTAACTGTTCCGTTATTAACTGTTGCAATGCTTGTATTGCTTGATGTCCATGTTAATGATTTGTCTGTTGCATTTGCTGGAAGAACTGTTGCATTAATTTTTTTAGTTTCACCAACATGCATTGAACTTTTGTCTTCGTTAAAACTGACGCCGGAAGCAGGCATACGAACATTTACTGTCTGGCAAATTGAAACTCCACTTTCTGAAGTTGCCTTTATAAGAGTTGTTCCAACTTTGTTAGCTTTAAACTTTCCAGTTGTTTTATCAATAGAAACTATTGAGTTATCAAGAGTTGAAAAAGTAATCTTATCACCATTTGGACAAAGCTCTTTGTAAAGGTCATTTGATTTACTTGCATCTACACTTGCGAAAAATCTTCCGGTTCCTTTAAATGGAATTGAAACATATGGAGCATTTGCTGACATTGTAACGTCTGAAATCATCTGACAATGTTCAGCTTTTTCCTTATTAATCTTAATATTTGGTAGTTCTTCAGATTTGTAATAAGGACAACCGATGCATGACTGTTTTGCAATGTTTTCTTCTTCATTATCAGAGAACTGATAATCAGAGAAAATAGTATTGTAAATTGTGCATGCTGCAAGGTAGCTTCCTAAATATGTAGGATGTTTTTCGTCTTCATTATATAATTCTTCGTTAGGGAAAAGGTCTTTATATCTCTTAAAGTTCTGACCTGCTGGTGCAACTTTTGCGCCAAGTTCATTTCCCATGCGATAATATGCTTCTGATAATTTTTCGGTCATTGTAGCATTGTCAGTAGTAATTGTTTTACCATCCTGTTCGTAGCTACATTTATTTTTGTATGCCCAAGTCATATACATAACTGGTTCAGCACCATTATTTCTAATAAGATTAGCAAGTGTTGTTGCTGATGGAATTGTTGATGTTTCGTACATGCTGAGTGCTTCAGATGACTGAGCCTGAACTACTACAAAGTCATATGAGTTTTTCTCTAGTAATTGTCTTAACTGCTTTCCATAGTCATTTGTTGGATCTGCAAAATAAGATAAGTAATAACTACTGAATGCAAGCATTGTAGTATTAACGTCAACTCCGTTAGCTTCTGAAATACCTTCGAAAATAGCTGGCATTGAATTTCTGTGAGTTAATGAATTACCAATAAAAAGTACTTCAATAGGCTTATTTATTGTTGCATCATTTGCAGCAAATGCTATGTTTTCAACGTACGGACTACCTATAACAAGGGCGATTGCCATTATTATAGAAAGAATTCTTTTTCTAGTTTTCATATAATTTCTCCTTAATCTGTGTTTCTTTATAAATTTTACGACAAGACAGATTATATCATATTAGGTAAATTATTTCAAAAAATCGAGCAAATACACAGAGCAAATGGCCTAAATAAAGGCAATAAACCTAAGTTTTTTCTTAGAATCCTTGCGTTTGTATGTGAAAATTGGTAAAATATATAGGGTGTGGCCTAGTACCTCAGTAGGATAGAGGGTCCGCCTCCTAAGCGGAACGTCGCAGGTTCGATTCCTGTCTGGGTCGTTTTTGAATAAAAATTTAATATAAAGGAAAGTTAAGAGTTATGGACTATATTGTCATGGATTTAGAGTGGAACCAGTGTCCTTATGGAAAAGGCAATGAGGCAAAAGGTCTTCCATTTGAAATCATTGAAATTGGTGCCGTTAAACTTAACGAAGACTTTGAGATTATAGATAAATTCAGTGAGATTATAAAACCACGTATTTATAAACAACTCCATTATAAGGTTAAAGATATAACTCATATCACGTTAGATGAGTTATATGAAGGAAGAAGTTTTAGAAGTGTTATTTATGATTTTCTAGAATGGTGTGGAGATGATTATAGATTTGTAACATGGGGAACAATGGATTTGAGAGAACTTCAAAGAAATATGAAGTTTTATCATTTAGAAAGAGTATTGGATTTCCCATTATTCTTCTATGATCTACAAAAGATGTATAGTCTTTGTTATGAAAACGGACGAACTAAAAGAACTCTTTCATACGCGGTAGAAGAATTGAAGATTGATATGGATATACCATTCCATAGAGCGATAGATGATTCAATATATACAGCGAGAGTTATGAAGACTATGGACTTTAAAAAGGTTCAGGGATTTTTTTCAGTAGATACATTCTATTTACCTCGTATTAAGGAAGAAGAAATTTTCATTAGATTTGAGAATTATACAAAGTATGTTTCAAGAGAATTTTTTGATAAAGAAGAAATGTTTAGAGACAAAGAATTGACTACTATGAACTGTAATATTTGTGATAAACCTCTTGAAAGACGTATTAACTGGTTCTCAGATGGCATGAAAACACATTATTGTGTTGGATATTGTAAAGAACATGGTTTGGTTCGAGGAAAGTTGAGAATCAAATCAGCAGAAGAAGATATGTGCTATGCGATAAAGATTTTGAAATCAACAGATGAAGAAGGAGCACAGAAGATTGCTGATAAACAGAAGGCAATCAGAGAAAAAAGAAGAGAGCGCAGAATTAGAGAAAAGATGGAGATGCGCGAAGAAAAAGAAAAGGGATCTAGCTATGAAGAAGAGATAGAAGAAATAGAAGAGCTAGATGATTAACAAAAAAGACCTATCCGGGGAGGAAGGTCTTTTTGTTATTTTAGGGATTTTATGCGAAATGCGAGTTAAAATGTTATTTTCCATAGTTTGTTAGGTAAAAATGCCACATGTTTATAAATTATTTTTTGTTTGTTCACAATTTGTTCTTATTTTTTTTACAGAAAGTGGAAGATTTAACACTAAAAAATGAATATAATAATGACATAAGATAAAACATCTTATAAATATTCATCCTTTGAGTTCGAGAGAACTCGTAAATAAAAATCTAACATAAATAAAATTGTTGTCAACCAGAAATGGATGAATGGGATTAATTCAATTTAATCCCATTCAAAGAAGTCATCCTTAACTCGAAAGAGTTTTAAAATAAATCTAACAAAACATAATATGTTGTCAATCTTGACAGAAATGAATGGGACCGCGTAAGTGGTTCCATTCATTTTGTGCGTGAATTAATTAATATAAAGGGGTATATAATATGACATGTGGGGATAAGTTTTTTTCGATTTTACAAGATAGTATACTTGCAATCGTTGGCTATACAGGAGAATGGGCTGCCATACTTTCTGTAATAATGATAATGATATGTTTCATAGGTAAAGAAGGTTCTTTCAATAGGAAAACATTGATGCCGGTATTTGCTAGTATGGTTATAGGCTTTAGTTTAAATATGTTTACAGTTATACATGATTATTTGATATTAAGACCAAGTTGGAATGAAAAATATGAGAAAGGTATGGGAATAATATCGGAACAAGCCTGGATAGATATGGTTAATACAGTAGTTTGTCTTGTGATTATGATACTGATACCATTGTTAACATTTAAAAGACAGCGAATTATAAATAGTATTTGTGCTTTCTTATTTACAATGGTATTTGAAGTGTACATTACAAGTGGAATGCATTTTTCGATTATGTTTTTCTTGGATCAGAGGAAATTACCAATTGATGGTATTATAAATTTTTATAAATATGAGGGTGGATTATCTGCGTTTGTATTTACATTTACATACCTTTTAATAATGCTTATTTTCTTTTTGGTATTGTATTTTAGTATGTATAAAAAACATCGAACAATGTATATAGGTTGGAAATTTAGATTATACTTTATTTTATGGGAAGTATTAATGATTGCTATTTTATACTTACCATTTATGAAGGGGTTAGATGAATCTGAACGTGAAAGATACATGGGATATGAACTTGGAGTTATAATGCTTGCGTTGTGTATAGTTATACCATTCTTTTTTATGATCATAATATCTAGAAAATATGTATTGGATAAAACTCTTATTCAGGAAGAATATATTTCAGCGGAGCTAGATTATATCAATCAATATAAAAAGAATCAGACAGAAATAAGAGCATTTAGACATGATATTATTAATAATCTTTCAATGTTATCCGCTTTGCATGATGAGAAAAACTATGATGGTGCGAAGGAATATATTGATACACTTTTAGGAAATGTTAAATCCATGTCTCCGAAATATATAACTGGAGATGAAATGCTTGATTGTATAGTTGGAATGAAAGCGGCTAAGATGGACGAAGAAGGAATTGATTTTTCTCTTGAAGGAGTTATTGATGGTGGGCTTGGAATGAAAGCTGTGGATGTATGTAGTATATTCGCAAATGCACTTGATAATGCCATTGAGGCTTGTGAGAAAATACCTAAGGATATTAATAGATGGATTAAACTGTCTGTTAAGAGAACAGATAAATTCTTTCTTATAAAATTAGAGAATTCAATGAATGAAGAGGAAAAGACGCAACCATTATCAAGGCTTTTTGATGAAGGTGAACGAATTACAACAAAGAAAGATAAAGCGCATCATGGTTTTGGCGTACAGAATATGAAAGAAACCGTATTAAAGTACGAAGGTATAGATAAGGTTGAAATAGAAGATGGTGTATTTATTCTATCAATCGTAATACCAAGAACAAATTAAATCAATAAGATTTTGAAAGACGTAAATATAGCTAATTGTGAACAAAATTATTCATTTTTGATAAGTTTCGTAACATTTTCTGTATTTGTTCACAATTTGTTCTTAAACTATTTACATAAAATGGGAGATTTAAATCAAAAAAGTTATTATAATAATGGTATAAGATAAAGAAATACAAAAAACGTCATCCGAAAGTTGAAAGTATTCTTTAAGAAGTCTAACTTTAAAAAGTCATCCTAAACTCGAAAGAGTTAAAAAATAAATCTAACAAAACATAATATGTTGTCGAACATGAAACGAAATAATGGGACCATAATGATGGTCCCATTCGTTTTATAAGGGTTTTTAAAGAAATGGAGAGAGGATTAATGTTTGGAATTGGGAAGAATAAGGGAAAACATAAAGAGTTAGAAGAAATACTTGATCGTATAAAGATGTATATGGGAAATAATTACAAGGATTCTGCGAAGGATGCATTTGCTCAGTTGAAAGATAAGTTTAATATGCTTAAAAATTCTGGAAAGCTAAAGGCAGCTCAGGAAGAGAATTATACAGAAGTAATTAAAGAATTAGAAAAGCAATTTGAAACATATACACATAAGGTAAATACGATTGAAAAGATATGATTTTTGAATTTTTGTGATGGAAAATTAGTAAAATTGCGTGAATTTCACAAATTATTTTTTGTTTGTTCACAATTTGTTCTTAAACTCTTTACACAAAAAGGGAGATTTAATCAATAAAATTGATTATAATAATGACATAAGATAAAACATCTTATAAATATTCATCCTTTGAGTTCGAGAGAACTCGTAAATAAAAATCTAACATAAATAAAATTGTTGTCAACTAGAAATGGATGAATGGGATTAATTCAATTTAATCCCATTCAAAGAAGTCATCCTTAACTCGAAAGAGTTTTAAAATAAAATCTAACAAAACATAATATGTTGTCGAACATGAAACGAATTAATGGGACCATAGAAATGGTCCCATTCGTTTTTATGTTTATTTTTAGCAGAATTCATAGGGTTAAAAAATGGGACCATTTAATGGTCCCATTTTTATCTCATATGATTATCTCTATTTGTTCTATGTTCACGATCACGTCTGTAGGATTCTTCCTGTTCGCGTCTTTCCCGTTCTCTAATTTCAAGTCGTTTACGTCTACGTTCTTCTTTACGCTTCCTATTAACTTTATTAATATGTGCAATTCTTATTGCAAGTATGATTAATATAAGAAGCGTGATTCCTAAAATTAATCCTAATAAACGAATTGCCTTCATAATTGAAGAACTAAAGAAATTAACTGTTTTCTTTTTAGTTATGTTTTTAAAAAAGCCACCTTTGTCGTCGTTGCCTTCTTTTGGACTTGCAGTTACTTTATATGAAATATCGATACTGCCAACTTCCTTGTTATCATAATAATATGTAACTGTTGCAACTGGAGGAGTACTTGGTGAATCTGCTTTTTCAGTTGGCTTAGTTGTACTAGCAGTTTCGTTAGTAGTTGTAGGCTTAGTAGAATCTGTAGTATTCTCATCCTTTAAAGCTATTTCATATGTGATGTCGTTCTCGTCTGCATTTGCTGGAACTGTTAAGTAATTTCCATTTGGATAAGAAACGGTCATAATTCCTTTTCCGAGAGCTTGTGCAAGCTTATTGTAACACATGCCAGTTGGTGATGTTATTGTTGATTCATCAATTGTAACGGACTTGAATTTTTCAAATCCGAAATCAAGAAGATCCTTTGTATCTTCATATATTTTCTTTGATTTAAGAACAACACAGATAAGCTTTCTTCCATCTCTTTCAGCTATTGTAACAAGAGTGTTACCGGATTCTTCAGTGTAACCAGTTTTGCCACCGATGATACCTTGATAATATTCTTTATTATCCTCATATAACATACGATGGAAGTTGTTAGTGTATCTCTTTTCGTTTGTCATCTTTGTTTTGCCGATGACATGCATTTTAGTTCCTACAATTTTAGAAAACTGATCATATTTTAATGCGGCCTTTGTTATCATCGCCATATCGTAAGCGGTAGTATAGTGATTTTCATCTGGAAGACCATTAGGATTAACAAAGTGACTGTTAAGTGCGCCAACTTCCTTAGCTTTGTTATTCATCATTTCAGCAAATCCTTCGACGCTTCCGCCGATATGTTCTGAAAGACCATATGCAACTTCATTAGCTGAAGCAAGCATAAGTGCATATAAACAATCTTCAACAGAAATGGTTTCGCCTTCTTTTAAACCAATGTGTGCATCACCGTATCTTAAATTGTAAACGGCGAAATGAGACATTGTAACATTATCTTTCATATCACAGTTTTCTAATGTAAGCAAACATGTAAGAATTTTTGTGATACTTGCAGGATACATCTGTTTATCTTTTTTCTTTTCATAAAGGATTGCACCAGATTCTGCATCTATGACAATTGCTGTTTTGCCTTTTATTTTTGGACCTTCTGGCCAAAGTGAATTGCTTTCATTTGAAACATCAGTAGTTTTGCTGTTAGTGTTTTCAGTTTCGTCATTACTTTCTGAATCTTCTAAATCGCTGTCCTCATCATCTTCATCTTCGTCCTCATCTTCATCTGATTCGATATCAGAATTATCATCTGCCTGAACTTCGTTTTCGTCAGGCTCAGCAAATACTGTTGATGAATAAGAAATACTACTAGTTAAGATGTACATTAGTACAAAAATATATATAAATAAATTCTTAATTTTAAATTTCATAATTGACTCCAATATTAAATTCTAACGATTACATAATATCAAAATAAGGGTGAAATTACAAGTAAAACCTAGGAATAAAAGGGTTTCTTAAGAAGTTGAAAAGTATAAAATAAAGAAAAAAGACTTTAAAATATAAAATTATTTGATATAATAACAAGCGCGAGAAGTATTTGCTGATTTATATGAGAATAATAGGAAAGTTGAGATAAAATATGAGACTTAGAAACATAAGAGGTTCGAGGGAGAAGATGGTTGAAAGTGAATTTACCATTAATGAACCTGAAAAGTTAAAAGGAAAATGGAATGAGTTTTTTGGAAATGATAATCCAATACACATAGAAATCGGTATGGGTAAGGGAAAGTTTTTAACAACTCTTGCGCTTAATAATCCGGATATTAATTATGTAGGAATTGAAAAGTATTCAAGTGTTTTACTTCGTGCAATTGAAAAAAGAGAGGCAATGGAAGAGGAATGCAATAACATTATTTTTATTCGTATGGAGGCAGAATACATAACAGATGTATTTGCTGAAGGAGAAGTAGATAAGATTTATCTTAATTTCTCTGATCCATGGCCAAAGGATAGACATGCAAAAAGAAGACTTACATCAAGACAATTTTTTGAAAGATACGATAAGATTTTAAATAAAGATGGAGTTGTAGAGTTTAAGACTGATAACATGGATTTATTTGATTTCTCGCTTGAGGAGATTCCGAATACAAGATTTCATGTAGAACAGAGCACAAAGGACCTTCATAATAATGAAGAAATGTGCAAAGGAAATGTCATGACAGAGTATGAGCAGAAGTTCTCTTCAATGGGCAATCCTATATGTAAATTGATAGCTAAGAGATAGTATCAAATTGCTAATAATTAGAAGAAAAAATAGGAATCTTAAAAAATATTAAAAAAATTGTAAAAAAGACTTGATTTTTTCTTGATACTATCTTATAATAACTCTTGCGTTTTGAGTTATGCGCCTCTAGCTCAGTTGGAAGAGCACCTGACTCTTAATCAGGGTGTCCAGGGTTCGAGCCCCTGGAGGCGCACTAAAGGTACCAGTTTGAACATTAAATTGTTTGGGTTGGTACTTTTTTTGTGCGTAAGCAATGAGCCACGTAAAAATGGAAAGAAAAGAATTCATCGGAAAGTTTACTTTCAAGATGAATTCTTTTCTTTTTATTTTATGCGGCGAATGCCGCATCAGCTCGTAAACTGAAAGTTTACGAGCTGTACGTGGTTCATTGAGAAGGAAGGCGAATGCCGCATCAGCGAAGGAACCGGAAGTTTACGAGCTGTACGTGGTTCATTGCGATAGGTAGCGAAGGAACCGGAAGTTTACGGTTTAAAAACTGCCTTGTTTTATTGGTTAATTCTTGTTATACTTTAATATAAGTAGATTTATACGGAGGAAATTATGGAAGACGAAAGAAGAAAGAGTGTCTTTAAGAGAAGTGACAAGTATTTCACCATAAGTATTTACACGATTATAGTTGTTATAATCTGTGCTATTTTGGTGAAGGCGATTTTTAATTTCGCCGAAACCTTGGGCTTTTTTAAAGACTTGCTTAATGGACTCGCTCCATTTATGGTCGGTATTTTGATAGCATATTGTATTAATCCATTATACAATTGGCTTTATCATAAGGCTTTCAAAAAGTTATTCAGAGGAAAATGTGCTAAATTTAGAAAGTATTTTTCAATTTTAATATCATATGTGATATTTGTTGGAGTAATTGTTTCTTTATTAGTTTATATTATTCCTAATATTTTAAATAGTGTTAACGATTTGGTTGAAAACGCAAAATCATTTTCAGATAAAGTATATGATTGGTTTGAAAAAACAGCTAAGAAGTATCCAGACTTAGATTTGGAAAGAATAGAAAAATCATTGGAAAGTGCATATCCAACAGCCATTGATTTTATTCAAAATAGTGCTACAAATATTGGAACTAAGATATATGGTACTTCAAAATCAGTATTATCTTGGATTTATAATATATTAATGGGATTTGTAGTTTCATTTTATTTAATACTTGATAAGAAATCTATGATTCGCTCATTAAAGAGACTTATTTATGCAATGTTTAGTGAGAAACATGCTAGGATAATAATTTCAAATTTACGTGAAAGCAATGATATATTCAGTGACTTTATTATAGGAAAGTTTATTGATTCATCAATTATTGGTGTTATATGTTTTGTAGTATGTACAGTATTACATATTGATTATGCATTAATCGTTAGTATGGTAGTTGGAATAACAAACATGATTCCATATATTGGTCCATTTATTGGAGGCTTTATTGGAGGTTTATTATTACTAGTAGTTGCTCCAGGAAGTTTAGTGAAGTTTGTTATATTAGTTATCATCTTACAGCAGTTTGATGGATTTATATTAGGACCTATGATTTTAGGTGATAAAACAGGTCTTCGTCCATTCTGGATATTATTTGCTGTTACATTAGGTGGCTGGGCTGGAGGTATATTAGGAATGTTCCTTGGTGTTCCAATCGTAGCAGTAGTAGCGAACCTTGTAGATAAGTTTGTAAATGCTCGTTTGGTTAAGAAGGGATTAATAGTTCCTAAGATTTATGCAAGTCAGAAGCTATCAGATAGAGATGAAAGAAAATAATAAAAACGAACACGTTAGTATAAATACATCCTATGAATCGTCCTATTTGGGCGTCTAGGGTGTATTTTTATGTCTGCAAAAAAATAAGAACAGTTGACATTCCATAAATAAAGTTGTACAGTAACACGCGGGGATATTTATAAATATACAAGAGAACTAATAAGGAAAAGAGAAATGAGTAAGAAGATAAAAGAGAGAGATGAAAGATATGAACCCAAAGCGAAACATTTAGACGCTGTGATATGTGTCGCTGTATTAGTAATGGTCGTTGCAGTCACGACGATAGCGTTGCTGTGGGTTAATAAGAACATAATAAAAAATAGTGAAAAAGATGAAGTCCATTTAAATGAAACTGGACATGTTTCAAATGAAAGTAATTATTTGGAAACAGAAGAATCATATGAGGAGCCTTTTGTTTTAGATCAGGAAGTCGCATACAAGCATGCACATTTTAATAATAGTTGGTATAACTTTAGCAAGTACAAAGCAAAATGCGACAAGGTGGATGATTCATATTTTGAAAATGTATGTTTCTTAGGAGATTCTAGAACTCAGGGATTATTACAATTTTCTGGATTGCCTAAGTGGAATGGATTTTTTAAAGTTGGTACAACAGCGGCAGCGGCCTGTTATGAAAGAGAGTATACATTTGGTGATGGATATTATAGAAATATATTAGAAACCATAGAGTATGCAGATTATGATATTTTTTACGTTGGTTATGGAACGAACGATTTAGGACTTGGAGATGCGGATAAATTCATACAGGATTTAGAAGTGATAATAGATAAAATTAAGGAGTGTCATCCAGGTGCTATAATATATGTAGAAAATATTCTTCCTATGGGCGAGGCTTTCTCAATTAATCATCCAACTTTTTCAAATGAAAATGCAAGAATTTATAATGCGAAGATATATGAAATGTGTAATGTTTATGGAGATTTGATATATCTTGATATAGCAAGCACCATGAGAGATGATAATGGAAATGCAAGATCAGCTTATATATCTGATGGATTACATTATAATGCAGAAGGATATAAAGTTATTTTGAATTTTATAAAAGGTGCAGTAGTAGAAAAAAAGACCATGTGATATTAGCATGGTCTTTTTTAATAAAATAAAATTAAATTATTACAACGGAATACATCTTTCCTAAATGTACATCAATTATCTTAAGAGGACCTTTTTAAAGAATTTATCCTCTATTTCTTTCCAACCGTCGTTTGTAGTATTACCTTCTTGAACATTATTAAGATTAGTAAAGTTTGGAACCGTGGCAATCTGTAAATGTTCACTTTCTGGAAGCGTAAATTTATAAGCATGAGCAGCTTCTAGAACGATTAGAAGTGTGAAACGACCACTTTTATAAAGCGAAGACAATTTATCTAACATTCTTTGAACATAGTCGTTATCAGCTTCCCAGTCATTCGTAAATTTTAATTTGTAAATAAATAATGTTGAAAGAGGACTGTTAAATAAGTTTTCGGTCTTGTCAGCTAAATGTGAAGCACGACTACGAAGTTCTTCTAAAGCCTCCTTACAAGCGTCATCTCTTAAAGAACCAAGGGAGTTTGCAAGTTCATCCCTTCTTGCCTTGATGTGAAATGACATATTAAATTTTTTACATCTTATCATATTTGTATCTGGTAAAAATTCAACCTCGCCGGATAAAATATCATGCATTTTGTCAAAAGAATCTAAAAGTAATTCTCTATCATGACTATATATCCAGGAATACATATATGAATGCAATGTTTTAAAATATCCACATATTCTAAAGGAAACTTCGCAGTTAAATCCTAAGTTGACGACCTCACTATAGTATACGGGAACTTTAGACTTAGTAGCACTCTCGCTACTATCATTTGAAGAATCAGCACTAGCTGCTAATTCTTTAGCATATTTTTCCTCTTCGGCAGCTTTGTTTAAACTGTCCAAAAGTCCCATAATAAATCCTCCATATTAATAATAATCTAGCATAAATCATTTATACGTATGTAAAGAATAATTGCACTTAGTATCAAAATGCAACTATCTGTCCCACTTATCACATAACTCTTTAATTTGGTCAGCGAATTTAGCTAAGTCTTTATTTGCACAACCTTCGTTCTTTCTGATAACAGACATAAGTCTTTCACCGTTCGCAATAAGTCTGTTGAATACATTATTAGTGCTAACCTGTTTTCTTTTAATAGGTTCTTTAACTCCTTCGAATTCAAATTTGCCTGTAAGTAAATTAAATACAGCACCTGAATAAGGAGCAGCAGTTTTAATATCAAAAGTATTAGAAACAAGAGCGGCGAATTCATCAGTAACAGTGTCATTACCATGAACAACAAATATTCCTTTTGGTTTTTCCTTAAAAGATTCTACCCATTTAAGAAGACCGGCTCTATCTGCATGTCCGCTGATACCTTCAATTTTTGTAATCTTAGCTTGGATTGCAATTTCTTCTCCGAAGATTTTAATTGACTTAGCACCGTCTAAAATGGTGCGGCCAGGTGTTCCAACTGACTGATATCCAGCAAATACAATTGTACTGTCGGATCTCCATAAATTATATTTTAAATGATGACGAATTCTACCAGCATCACACATACCCGAAGCTGAAAGAATAATCTTAGGTTTAGGGTCAAAGTTAATAGCCTTTGAATCATCAGTTGTAATTGAAAGGCGAAGTCCCTTAAATTCAATAGGGTTAATACCCTGATCCATAAGACTTAAAGTTTCTTCATCAAAACATTCTCTATTCTTTTCATTAAAAACAGAAGTTGCTGCGACAGCGAGTGGACTATCCACATAAACAGTTGCATCATTAAATTCAGGAAGAACACCAGACTCTTTGATCTTTCTTAGGTGATATAAAACTTCCTGAGTTCTACCTACTGCAAAACAAGGGATAATAACGTTACCGCCTCTAGCAAATGTATCTCTAATTATACTAACCAAATCGCCATCGTAATTAGGTTTTTCATCCGAATGTAATCTTGTGCCGTATGTAGATTCCATAATAACATAATCGGCACTATCTATATATGTTGGATTTTTGATAAGTGGCTGGTCGAAATTACCAATGTCACCTGAAAATACAAGTTTTCTGGTAATGTCATTCTCTGTAGCCCAAACCTCAATTGAAGCGGAACCTATAAGATGACCAGCATCAACAAATCTAATTTTAACATTTTCACAAACTTTAATCTCTTCATTATAATGGTAGCCTTCAAATAATCCAAGAATACCATCAACATCGTCGAAATCATAAAGTGGTTCAACTAAATCCTTACCGCTACGTCTATTCTTTCTTGAACGCCAATCTGCTTCAAACTGCTGAATGTGTGCACAGTCCTTAAGCATAATGGAACATAATTCAAAAGTGGCAACTGTACAGAAGACTTTGCCTCTAAAACCTTGTTTATATAACAAAGGTAAAAGACCAGTGTGGTCGATGTGTGCATGTGTTACAAACACATAATCTGTATCTGCAGGAGTAAAAGGTGGTTCCTGATTTACATATAGATTTACACCTTGCTCCATGCCGTAATCTACAATTATATTTTTGTCGCCGACCTGCAAATAATGAGCACTGCCGGTTACTTCATGAGCTGCCCCGATAAAAGTTAATTTCATAATCCACCCCCAAGCATATAAATTATAAATATGAATTATACCTTCCGTAAAAAATCATACTTACAGCCAATTCTAGTATACCACATCTTGTGAAAAAAATGAACAACCCACTATAAAAAGTACTTTGGCAAATGCGTAGGTAAAAATGCACAAAAAACGGAAACCAAATTTGTAAAAAACGTTTCTTGAAAAAAGAAAGATTGGTGTTAAAATAAAGCTATAAAGGAAACGATTCTTGGCAAAATAGTTTTCTGAATTTGGTTGTTTGGTATGGAAAAATAGGGTGAAGTTTACTATAATATATTATATACTCTATCATTTTACGAAACCCTATAGTGAGGAGGAAAATATGGCTACGAAAACAAGATTATTAAAAAATAAGATTATCGAAGCTACTATTGAAGTGTTTAACAGAAAAGGGATTAAATTCACCATGGATGACATCGCTGCCGAACTGGGTATGAGTAAAAAAACAATTTACAATACATTTCGAGACAAGCAGGATTTATTCCTAAGTACAGTTGATTATTGCTTTGATAAAATTAAGGAAAGCGAAAAAGAGGTGCTTGAAGATGATTCATTGGCAACTCTTGAAAAATTAAGAAGATTATTAGGAGTTATGCCAGAAGGATATAAGGATATTAGTTTTGAAAAACTAAGTATTCTTAAGACAAGATATCCAAAAATATTTGTTAAGGTTCAGGAGAGACTTGAAACTGGATGGGAAGCTACATTAATGCTTATCAATCAGGGTATTAAGGAAGGTGTTATCAGACCAGTTGATACAGCTCTTGTGAAAACAATGTTTGAAGCAACAGTTGAGAGATTTTTCATGAGTGATGTTTTAGTTAATAGCAAGATGTCATACACAGAAGGACTTGAAGAAGTTGTAAATATCTTAATCGATGGTATTAAGGCGTAATTTGGGGACAGGATAAACCGAAGGATTAGTAAAGAGGAATTTAGGAGTAGGGTGAAATGAAGAGTGATAGAGCAAGTGTGGTTTTTGAGAATAAAATCACGAGTAGAGCTTATAAGAAGTCCTTAAAAGGGAAGCAAAAATGCTTTAAGAAGTATGGGGATGATTCTAATAAAGAATTATATGTTACGATTGCCGATAATAAATATATCGGAGATAGTCTTGGAGTAAAAGATATTAAAGTCACAACTAAAAAACAGACGGATGAAGAGAGTTCTGTAGAGAAGTTTGATTTAGAAAAAGGGTTAATAGTTGGAAATATTCGAATGGGATTTGGACATTACCGAATCTCTATGGCAATGGCATCATGTGCACATTACATGGGATATACGCCATACTGGATGGACCTTAATGGTTATCCAGACACAGTGTGTACCAAGATTATAAGTGAGCAGAATAAATTGTATTCATTAGGATCAAGGCTTTCGAAAGATCCCATTTTCAACAGATTTGTTTGGGAGCCACTTAATTACGAAGGTTTTAGATCATTAACATACAATAGTGGGGATCAAAAGAGAGCAGAGCTTATGGCACCTGTTTTCAAAAACGTGCCAGATGAAATTCCTGTTGTAGGTACGCACTGCTGGCCAGCCCAGGCGGCAGTGCATGCAGGAATGAAATATGTGGTTAATGCAATTCCTGATAATTGGCCTATGGCTTTGCATCTAGCAGAAGGGTCATTGCACACTGTGCAGTGTCACTTTGCATATCAGGGTTATAGAATTTTAAATGGAATGAATAAAAAGAAGGTCAATAGTCCTATGCCAGCAAATGACCTTGTATACACAGGACACTATATTGACCATGAGATTGTTGCGAGCATTGAAAGTGATTGTGATGCAAGAATCCAAAGGAAGAAGAATAAAAAGGCAATTCGTTTTCTAATGTCGATAGGTGGTGCGGGAGCACAGAAGGAGATATTTGCTGGAATTATAAAGCACATACTTCCACTTATCAAAAAGAAAAAAGTTGTTTTATATATAAACGTAGGTGATTATAAAAATGTATGGGATGATTTGCTTAAGAGTATTCCAGATATGAAGGGTGTATCTTTTGAACACTTCGATGATTTTGAGGATACAAAGAAGTTTTCAGAAGATGCATTAGATGAAAATATTGAAATAAAAGGTATACATGCTTTTTATCATAAGAATATTTTTGAAGCAGTATATTCGACAAACCTTCTTATGAGAAGTGCGGATGTACTTGTGACAAAGCCAAGTGAGTTAGCATTCTATCCGATTCCAAAACTCTTTATTAAGAGAGTTGGAAAGCATGAGATGTGGGGAGCAATTCACAGTTGTGAAATTGGAGATGGAACTATTGAAAGTAGAGATATTCCTCACATAAATCAGATGATAGACATGTTTATAAAAGATGACGATTTCCTAATAGATATGTGCGAAAATATAAAGAAAAATAATAAAATGGAAATTTATAGCGGGGCATATAAGGTAATTGAATTGGCAATGAACATGAAGAAGTAATATAACATATAGCCTCTTGCGTATGCAAGGGGCTTGTTTTAAAAATAATAGGGGAACTAGGGGTGAGTTGCAACGTTAGTTAGTATTGTTTTAATACTAACTAAAGAGAAGGAGGATATTATGAATTTATCATTTAGAGAAAAAGCTTCCTATGGGCTTGGTGCTGTAGGTAAGGATATGGTATATATGTTGTCAGCTAGTTATGTGCTTTATTACTACCAGGATGTTATGGGAGTATCAGCATTTGCTATGGGCATTATACTTTTAATTGCAAGAATTTTTGATGCATTTAACGATCCTATTATGGGTGTAATAGTTGCTAAAACTCAAACTAAGTGGGGAAAGTTTAGACCATGGCTTATGATTGGAACATTAACAAATGCTGTATTATTGTTTTTAATGTTCAGTGCACCGGCGTCTTTCTCAGCAGGTTCTCTTACAGCATATGCAGCAATCACTTATATAATGTGGGGTGTTACATATACTATGATGGATATTCCATATTGGTCAATGATTCCGGCATTTACTGAAAGCGGTAGAGAGAGAGAAAACCTTACTACTCTTGCTAGATCTGCAGCGGGCGTGGGTTCAGCATTAGTAATGATTCTTACAATGAAATTTGTATATGGACTTGGAAACATAGGTGGTGATAACCTTTCTAATAGAAAGATTGAGATGTATGGTTTTAAATGGTTTGCTCTAATAGTTGCAATTATATTTATAGTTTTTATAACCATTACATGTATGAATATAAAAGAAAAATCTACAGTTAATATGAAGACGGCTAGCGTTTCAGATATGTTTAAAGCACTTTTATCGAACGATCAGGCTATGACAATAGTTGTTACAATAGTGCTTATAAACTGTGCAGTATACATTACTTCTAACCTTGTTATATATTTCTTTAAATATGACTTTGGTGGAGAAAGTTGGTTTGATGGATACACACTTTTTAATACATTTGGTGGTGGAATACAGATTTTAGCAATGATGTTATTTTTCCCACTTCTTAGAAAGTTCTTTAATACAATAAAGATGTACTATATATGTATAATAAGTGCGCTACTTGGATATGCAGCACTCTTTGCAATAATAAACATTGGAATTGGTAGTGTATATGTTACATTTATTCCTGCATTCTTTATATTTGCAGCAAATGGAATGCTACAAGTTTTAACTACTATCTTTTTAGCTAATACTGTTGATTATGGAGAAATAAAAAATAGTAGAAGAGATGAATCAGTTATTTTTTCAATGCAGACATTTGTGGTAAAACTTGCAAGTGGTATTGCTGCATTCGTTGCATCAATTAGTTTATCTATTTTTTCACTTAGTAGTAAGGCAACAACAGAAGCTGAACAGACGATGGATTTATCAAAAGGTGTATCAGATAGTAGCAAAATGGGACTAAGGATGACAATGACCATTCTTCCAATCATTGGTCTTATAATTGCAGTTGTATATTTTAAGAAAAAATATATTTTAACAGATGAAAAGATAGAAGAGATTTCAAAGCAGATAAAAGATAGAAGACAGCAGGAAAAAGAATAAAGTATGTGCTATAGATAGAGGTTAATAAAAGGAGAGAAGATGATTAGAAATTTTGATAATGAATGGTTTGTTCTTGATACAAAGAATACAACATATGCATTTCGTGTGATAAAAACAGGACAGCTTGAACACCTTTATTATGGTGAAAAAATTAGAATAGAAGAAAAGGAAGATTTATTATGTTTAGCTGAGCAACATGCATATGCACCTGGTGCAACAGCTAATTATACAAATGAAGATAGAAGTTTTTCATTAGATGATATGAGGCTTGAAATATCAACTTTAGGAAAGAGTGATTTAAGGGAGCCTTTTATTGAAGTTATTAATTCTGATGGATGTAGAACTTCTGATTTTCTGTTTAAAAGTGCATCTGTTTTGGATAAGAAGAGTGAGATTAATACTCTTCCATCATCATATATAGAGTATAAAGAAGAAGGAAATGAAACCATAGATAATAAGGATATAGAACTCCAAATTACGCTGGTAGATGATTATTATAAACAGAAACTTATTTTAATATATGATGTTTTCTATGATAAAGATGTTATTACAAAACGTGCAGTTTTTAAAAATGATGGAGATAGTAGCATATCGCTACTAAGACTTATGAGTAATCAACTTGACTTTGCAACTAACGATTATACATTCACTACATTTAATGGAGCTTGGGCAAGGGAAATGCAGAGGAATGATAGAAGACTTACTGCAGGTAAATTTGTAAACAGTAGTAGGGATGGTATATCATCAAATAAGGCAAATCCATTTGTTATGATTTATAAGAATGGCGCAACAGAAAATACTGGTGAATGTTACGGCATTAATTTAGTGTATAGTGGTAATCATTATGAGGCGTGTGAAGTATCTGCACATTATAAACTTAGATTTGTTCACGGTATTAGTCCAGATGGATTTAACTTTGTGATAGATGCGAACGAGGAATTTGAAACTCCAGAATCTGTTATGACATATTCTAAGAATGGTTTTAATGGAATGAGCCAGAATATGCATAGATTTGTTCGTGAGAATATAGTTAGAGGAAATTGGAAAAATAAAATTAGACCAGTTTTACTTAATAGTTGGGAAGCGGCATATTTTGATATAAATGAAAGTAAATTACTTAAGCTTGCAAAGGCTTCTAAGGATGTGGGAATTGAACTTTTTGTTATGGATGATGGCTGGTTTGGAAAGAGAGATGATGATAGTTGCTCTCTTGGAGACTGGTATGTTAACAAAAAGAAATTACCTAATGGACTTGGGTCCCTTGCAAAGAAAGTAAATGATCTAGGTTTAATGTTTGGTATATGGGTCGAACCTGAGATGGTTTCTGTTGATAGTGATTTATATAGAGAACATCCTGATTGGGCTATGGACTTAAAGGATAAACCACATTCAGAAGGAAGAACACAAAGAATACTTGACCTTTGTAATCCTGATGTTGTTGAGTATATTATTAGTGCAATGTCAGATGTATTTGCTGGTGCAAATATTTCATATGTTAAGTGGGATATGAATAGAGTATTTACTGATGTATATTCTAAGTATCTTCCTGCAGAGAAACAGGGTGAAGTATATCACAGATATGTAATTGGATTATATAAAGTGATGGCTACACTTACCGAAAAATTTCCAGATATTTTATTTGAGGGATGCGCAAGTGGTGGTAATAGATTTGACTTAGGAATAATATCATACTTCCCACAGATATGGGCAAGTGATGATACTGACTGCTTATATAGAGTAACTTGTCAGACAGGTTATAGTTATGGATATCCTCTAAGTACAGTTAGTGCTCATGTTTCGGCAAGTCCAAACCATCAAACACTTCGTAAGTCACCGCTTGATACTAGATTTAATGTGGCTGCATTTGGTAATTTCGGATATGAGATAAATCTATGCGATTTAAAGAAGGAAGAACTTGCTATTATAAAAAGACAGATTGAAACATATAAAAACTGGAGAGATGTTTTTCAGTTTGGTTCATTCTATAGAGGACGCAGAATGCTTCTTCATGGCGAACATACTGAATATAGAAATGAGGATGTATTTGGTCATGGTAATATTAATGAATGGACTGTTGTTTCAAAGGATAAAAAGGCAGCAGTGGGTATGATTATTCAGGCATTAGTTGAACCTAATAAACAGTATGAATATTTCAAACCTATGGGACTTGATAGTGATATTAAATATCATTTTACAAATGAAAGTAAGAGATATAATATTAAGAATTTTGGAGATCTAATTAATACAGCATCTCCAGTTCATATTAAACAGGATTCACTTCTTCATAACATTATAGCAAGACATGTGACAATGCCAGGTGAGTGTGAAGATTATGTTGCATATGGTAGCGTGCTTATGAATGCAGGTATAAATCTTAAGCAGGCATTTGGTGGAACTGGCTATGATGAAAGTGTGAGATATTTCCAGGATTTAGGAAGTAGGATGTATTTTATGGAAGGGGAATAATATATAACTAGAAAGTGAGACAAAATGAAAAAGAGAATCATTAGAGTTGTTATTACTGCTTTGATTTGTGCAGCGATACTAATTTGGGATAAACATGAAAATAAGAAAATGAAAGAGTACTACGAACAAGAAAAGTATAATGAAACTCAAACCGAAGCAACCACACTTAGTTTGGAGAATGCATATTATAAGAATAATGATGGTTTGTGGGTTTATAATGGAATAACATATAAGAATAAGTTTGAGTTATCTGGAGAAATGGCACAATCAAGATTAGATGGATTTGTTTATAGTAATAAGATGAGAGAAGTTAAGATGGTGGTTTTATCAAATAGAGATAATCTTACTTTTGAGGATGTTTCAAAAGAAAAGATTACTTATACGGATAAGTCTTCGTCTAGTCAGTCTTACGATGATGTTTTAGATTTTTGTATTGTGGAAATGGAAGTATTAGATAATGAATAATTAATTAAGAAATTCGTTTTAAAATATTTTAAAACGAATTTCTTTTTGCTTAAAACGAATATCCCTTGACGATATATGGAAATAAAGTCTATAATATCTATATAGTGATGAGGAGACTGGTCTGTAAGGAGGTGAATTATGAGATTTACTGAAACAAAGAAAAATGCAATAAAAAACTACTTGCTAGAGAAAATAGAACAGAAAGAAGAAGGGATAACTAAAAAGGTTGCAGATAACTTTAATATAAATCAAAATACAGTTCATACGTATATAAACGAATTAATTAATGAAGGTATTATAAAACGAGAAAAAAGAGACGTTTATAGTTTGACGGGTGAAAGAAAAAAGTATATTTTAAGTAGGAAAGCAGGCGAGATAGAGGAAGAATTATATACATTTGATAAGTATGTAAAACCAGTTGTTGGAGAGTTTTCCGATAATACGTATAAGATTTGGGAATATGCATTTGGAGAAATGTTTAATAATGTAATAGATCACTCCGAAGCTGAAAAATGCGTTATTATAATTAATAAGGACGCAGTAAAAACGAGTATTTGGATTGCTGATGATGGAATTGGAATATTTGAACATATTAAAGATTTCTTTAAATTGAAGACTATTGAAGATGCAGTGAATGAATTATTTAAAGGAAAAATTACGACTAAGAAAGAGTATCATTCTGGTGAAGGTATCTTTTTTACTTCAAGAATAATGGATGAATTTCTTATTATATCTAGTGGAAAACTTTTTCACGTTGATAAATATGATGAAAGTATACTTCTTGATAATCCTATAAAAAATGAAAAAGGCACAGCATTGTATATGTCGCTTAATAATGAAACTAGAAAAAATATGAAAGAGTTATTTGATAGATATTCTGATGTTGATGGAGGATTTAATCGTACAAGTATTGCTTTGAAAAATATTTACGGTAGTAGTCCAACGTCTAGATCTCAGGCTAAAAGATTATGTGCTGGATTAGAAGAGTTTAGTGAGGTGGAACTTGATTTTGAAGGTCTAGACTGGATGGGACAGGGATTTGCACATCAATTATTTATCGTATTTGCTAATAATAATCCTAATGTAAAATTAGTTATAAAGGGCATGAGTGATGATGTGAAGAAAATGTATAATCATGTTATGAATACAAAATAAGATAAAAGAAATTCGTTATAAATTATTTTAAAACGAATTTCTTTTTGATTAAAACGAATATCTATTTCGTATATAAAAGAATTTAAAAATTATTAGCACTCTCTATTGACGAGTGCTAATTTTTGTGCTAATATGAGTTTAGGTTAAGAGTTGGGCTACGATATGTGGCCCATTTATGCTATTCAAAATTCCTGATAGATAGTAGTAAAAAAAGGAGGGAAACACTATGAATATCAACAAATTTACACAAAAGTCAATTGAAGCAATTCAAATGGCTGAAAAAATCGCAGTTGATCATGGCAATCAAGAGATTGAGCAGGAGCATTTGCTATATGCTATGCTTACTCAGGAAGATGGTCTTATTCCAAAACTTATAAGGAAGATGGAAATTGATTTAGATCATATTACAAAGAATGTGGAAAGTAAAATTGAAAAAAGAGTTAAGGTTTCAGGTGGCCAGAACTATATTGGTAAGAACTTAAATGATACTTTGATTCATGGCGAGGATGAAGCTAAGGCCATGGGTGATGAGTATGTTTCGATTGAGCATCTTTTCCTTACTATGCAAAGACATGCAAATGCTGGTATTAAGGAAATTATGAATGAATATGGTATTACCAGGGATAGATTTCTTAAGGCTTTATCAGAAGTTAGAGGTAACCAGGTTGTAACAAGTGATAATCCTGAAGCAACTTATGATTCACTTGAAAAATATGGTCAGGAATTAGTAGCGAAAGCAAAAACTGGTAAGCAGGATCCTGTAATTGGTAGAGATGCTGAGATTAGACATATAATTAGAATTTTAAGTAGAAAGACAAAGAATAATCCAGTGCTTATAGGTGAACCTGGTGTTGGTAAAACAGCAGCAGTTGAAGGCTTGGCACAGCGTATTGCAAAGGGTGATGTTCCTGATAGTTTAAAGGATAAGAAGATATTTGCTCTTGATATGGGCGCACTTATTGCTGGTGCAAAGTACAGGGGTGAATTTGAAGAAAGACTTAAAGCAGTTCTTAATGATGTAAAGAGCTCAGATGGTCAGATTCTTCTATTTATAGATGAATTACATACTATAGTTGGTGCTGGTAAAACAGATGGTGCAATGGATGCAGGTCAGCTATTAAAGCCTATGCTTGCAAGAGGCGAACTTCACTGTATCGGTGCAACAACACTTGATGAATATAGAGAGTATATTGAAAAGGATGCTGCACTAGAGCGAAGATTCCAGCCAGTTTTAGTTGATGAGCCGACAGTTGAAGATACAATTTCAATTCTTCGTGGACTTAAGGAAAGATATGAAGTATTCCATGGTGTAAAGATTTCAGATAACGCATTAGTTTCTGCTGCAGTTTTATCTAATAGATACATATCAGATAGATTTTTGCCTGACAAGGCTATTGATCTTGTGGATGAAGCTTGCGCACTTATTAAAACAGAGCTTGATTCTATGCCAGCTGAACTTGATGAGTTGAATCGTAAGATTATGCAGATGGAAATCGAGCAAATGGCTCTTAAAAAAGAAGAGGATAAGTTAAGTAAGGAAAGACTTGATGACTTAAGTAAGGAACTTGCTGAACTTAAGGATAAGTTTAATGCCATGAAGGCTGATTGGGATAACGAAAAAGGTTATGTTGAAAAGGTTCAGAAACTTCGTGAAGAAAGAGATGATATTAAGAGTCAGATTGAAGTTGCGCAGAACAGCAATGACCTTGAAAAAGTTGCAGAACTTCAGTATGGTAAATTACCTGAAATTGAAAAGCAGTTAAAAGAAGCTGAAGAGAATAAAAAGGAAGATACATATGTTCATGAAAATGTATCTGAAGATGATATAGCGAAGATTGTTTCAAAGTGGACTGGAATTCCAGTTGCCAAATTAAATGAAGGGGAAAAAGCTAAGATTTTACATCTTGATGAAGAACTTCATAAGAGAGTTGTTGGTCAGGATGAAGGTGTATCCTTAGTTACAGAAAGTATCATTAGATCAAAGGCTGGAATTAAGGATCCAGGTAAACCAATTGGTTCATTTATGTTCCTTGGCCCTACTGGTGTTGGTAAGACTGAACTTGCAAAGGCTCTTGCTGAGTCCATGTTTGATGATGAAAACAACATGGTAAGAATTGATATGAGTGAGTATATGGAGAAGCATTCTGTATCAAGACTTATAGGAGCGCCTCCGGGATATGTTGGATATGATGAGGGTGGCCAGCTTACGGAAGCAGTAAGAAGAAAGCCATATAGTGTTATTCTTTTTGATGAAGTTGAAAAAGCTCATCCAGATGTATTTAATGTATTATTACAGGTTTTAGATGATGGTAGAATTACAGATTCACAGGGAAGACTTGTAGATTTTAAGAATACAATTATTATCATGACTTCTAACTTAGGAAGTGGATATCTTTTAGATGGAATTGATGATAATGGAAATATCAGCAGTGAGGCAGAAAACCTTGTAATGACTGATGTTCGTAATCACTTTAGACCAGAGTTCTTAAACAGACTTGACGAAATAGTTATGTTTAAGCCACTTACAAAGGATAACATTGGTGGAATCATTAACCTTCTTATGAATGAATTAAATGCTAGACTTAAAGATAGAGACATTAAGGTAGACCTTACTGATGGTGCGAAGACATTCATTATTGATGAAGGATATGAGCCAGCGTATGGTGCAAGACCACTTAAGAGATTTTTACAGAAGAATGTTGAAACACTTTCAGCTAGATTAATCTTAGAGGGCAATGTATCAGAAGGAGATACTATTTTAATTGATGTCGCTGATGGAAAATTAGTAGCTACAACTAAATAATTAGACAAAAAAAGGATTGTAAAGAGTAATCTTTACAATCCTTTTTTGCATATTCATAAATTATTTTTTCGCATCGAATCTATTATTTCATGATACTTTTCTTTTTCAGCATACATAACTTTATCAGCTGAGTTGATATAATCATTAATAGTACCTTCATCTGCAGGTTCAATTACAACATAACCGATACTTGCATGTAACATAAATGATAGATTCAGTGATTTAAAATCTGCAGTCATTGATTCCGATAAGTTCTTTATAAATGTAGGAATTTCATCATCCGGTGGACAAGAACCTACAGCAATAAATTCATCACCGCCATATCTTCCGAATAGCCAATCTTTTGGAGCATGTTTTTTAAATGCCTCAGCAGTAGCTTTTATTGCAAAATCTCCATTAAGGTGTCCATATACATCATTAATGGTTTTCATGCGATCGATATCTGCGAAAACAAGAATGGATCTTTCCTTTTTTTCTTTCTGATCAAGTATATAATTATAAAGAACTTTTTCGCATCCAGTACGATTATATATGCCAGTTAGAGCATCGTTCATATATATTCTTTTTAATTCTTTATTTGTTTTTTCAGCAAATATATGAACACGCATACTAAAAAGTAGAGCATTCATATTTGAAACGAAATTACATAGCTCAGCATTGAAAAGTAAAGTTGGTGTATTTTTTATTGCAATATAACCGATAATAAAATTCATATAATTAAGCGGAGCAAATATATAAAGATTTGATTTTCCTTCTTCATGTTTATAATTAGGATAAAGGTCTTTAGAGTTTAAATGTCCCATTGCCTTTTTTTGATTATCCTCTAGCTCATAAAGAATATCCATGTTATTACTATATCCTCTTATGCGTTCAGGATAAAAATCATTATTTAACTCGAAAAATTCAGGCTCTGTACAAATACAATAATTTGGACCAATATCAGGAATGTCTCTTAAATCTTTGAAACCTTTATCATAGAAATCTTCTTTACGTTTGGCTTGCGCAAGAGGAATTTGTAATCTTTGGAAACATATATTCATAATATTTTTCTGGATGCTTTCATAGTGAAGATTTCTAATTTTGTTGATTCGTTTTTCTTCAGCTTCTTTAGTAGCTTTACAACCACAGCTTTCAGATGGAATAAAAAACGAATCATAAATTTCTGTGAATATTTCCTTTGGATGTTCAATTTGATACTTTAGTTTGTTATAAGCCGTTTCACCAAGGGAATCCCAACCACTTGATACTGTAGCTAAAATAGGAACTGTCCATTGGCTATCTTTAATCATATCAAAACCAGTAACTATAACATCTCTTGGAACGTTATAACCGTGTGCATTAAGTGCGGAATTGACTCCAAGAGCCATATAATCATTTGCACATACAATCGCATCTGGGAGTTCTTTTTTTGAATCTAAATAGTTGTTTGTTTCACTATATGCACTATAAAAACTAAAATTTCCACTTATTTCAGCGTATAATTCCATATTATGTTCTTTAAGAACATCGAGTAAAGCTTTACGTCTAGTGGCATTTTCAGCATTACCTTCAATTCCATTTACATAGAGAATCTTCTTTGCTTTATGATGCTCAATAAGGTGTGTTGCAAGTGCTCTAACACCTTTATAGTTTTCAGATTTTATACAAGACATATCAGGGACATCAACTTCTAAAGAAAGCATAGGAACACCTTCACGTTGAAAACATGCACAGACACGTTCTTGCTCATAAGAAAAATTAAATGTATTTGTAAGCATTATCGCCCCATCGAAATCCTGTGGGTTTGGAAGATGGAATATATTGAGCTGACATTTGTTTTGTAATTCAGGGGTTGAATGAGCGCAGTATGAAACAAAAACAAAGATATCTATTCCATCTTTCTTTGCTTCTTTTTGTATACCGGTTATAACTTTTTCGATAAACTCATTGCTAAAACCATTAGCAAATACTGCAATCTTATTATTCATTCTATAATCCTCCCACTATCCAGATTATATAGTTAATTAAATTATATCACGGATTATTTTTAGGATAAAGAAATAAAGTGTATTTTTTGAATTTGAAATCATTGATTTTAGTATATTAAAATGGCATAATTAAAATGTTAGAGATAACAAATAAATAAGGGTGATGGAGATTCTTTTTATGTTTCATATATGGAAAATCTTGAGAAAAATAATGGTTATATGATATATTAGTTGAGAATGAAGTAAAAAAGTGTAAAAGGAGAAACAGATGGAACTTTGGGATATCTATGATAGGGATAAAAAATTAACTGGAAGAACAATGGAAAGAAACGACTGGACTATGAAGCCGGGCGATTTTCATCTTACAGTTTTAGGAGTAATAAAAAGGCCAGATGGAAAGTTTTTAATTACAAAGAGAGTTGAAACAAAGGCGTGGGCACCAGGACATTGGGAAGTAAGTGGAGGTGCTGCTCAGGCTGGAGAGTCATCACTTGAAGCTGTTAAAAGAGAAGTTTTAGAAGAAACAGGAATAGATGTAAGTGATGCAGATGGTGGATATGTATTTACATATTCAAGAGAGAATCCAGATGAAGGTGATAATTACTTTGTTGATATTTACAGATTTGTAAAGGATGTTACAGAGGAAGATGTAAAGTTACAGGAAGCTGAAACTGCTGGATTTACATTTGCTACAAAGGAAGAGATTGAAGCTATTGCAGCAGAAGGTAAGTTCTTGCATTACGATAGTATAAAGAGAGTATTTGAGTAAAGAATTAAATATAAATAAAATAACCGACGAAAACTTAGAAATTTTAAGATGATTATCTTTAAAATCAATGTTTTTGTCGGTTGTTTTTATTTGTATTCCTTATTATACTCTAATACGTTGTAATTTCCATTCACTAGACTAACTATAGCAGCATGGCAATTGCTTTGAAGGCCTGGTTTCCAAAAGTTTTTCAAATCTGTTTCTTTATTAACGTGCATAAGCATGCCTTTATTTACAGCACCGTGAGCAACGATTAAAACATTACTATTAGGTTGTTCTTTTTCTAATGGTTCAATTACGTTTTCAAAAAAATCCTTAGTTCTTTTGCACAGGTGTGAAAGAGATTCAGGTTGATTTTCCTTGTAGTAATAAGGAGCTTTTTCGTTATATAAATCTGGACTTGTTTTAAAGTAAATAAAAGGACTTCCGTCTATGCCTGCTAGTTCTTCAAATGTATGTCCTTCAAAATCTCCGAATTCTAACTCTCTAATTCTTGAATCCTTTGTTATTTCAATACCTTCATTTGTATAAGAGGTTAAAATCTTTGCAGTTTCGTATGCTCTATCAAGGGGACTTGAAAATACCATATCAAAAGAAAGATTGGCTTCTTTAAGAGCCGCTCCTGCAATGTGTGCCTGTTCTATTCCAGCTTCTGCAAGAGGGATGTTGCTTGCTCCTTGAATTTTAAATGTTTTATTCCATTCAGTTGTTCCATGTCTGAATATATAAATGTTCATAATAATTCTTCCTTTAGTTTTTGCAGCAAATGCAAAATATTTATAATTATGTATTCGTAAAAATACACATAGCAGATAATAACATATTTGTATTAGTATTTCAATCACAAGGGTTTTATAAATATGTATAAATATGTTATACTATTAGACGCGAAGAATGGAAAAATTAATAAGTTCATGAAGGGGTAAGTCATGAGTAAAAATGGTTTGAAGACGATATTTGGGACATTGCTAGTTTTCGTGTTGGTTGTTGTTATTGGTTTGACTGTTAAGGAATTTAAGAAAAAACCAAGTAAGGAAAAAAAGACTGATTACAGCAAGGAGATAGCCATAAATCATAAAATGCAGGATGTTATAGAACCTAAGAAACTTCCTGAAAGAAGAATGTCTATTATTATGGCTGGTGATACAGTTATCCATAATGGTGTATTTATGGATGCGAGCAAAAATAAAACATATAAGTCAACGGATGAATACGATTTTGCAAAGATGTTTACAAGATTTAAACCAATATTGAAAAAATATGATTTAAGATACTATAATCAGGAATCTATAATCGGAGGTGGAGAACCAAGTAATTTTCCTCTTTTTTGTTCACCTGATGAGATAGGTTCTGATCTTGTAAAAACAGGTTTTAATTTAGTTAGTTTGGCTAATAATCATTCATTTGACTGTAGAGAGGAAGGTCTTAGATATTCAATTAAGTTTTGGAAGACCTTATCAAAAAAAGCACATACAGCAGGTTCATATGATTCATTTGAAGAAAGAGATGACATACCTGTTTATGAAAAGAATGATATTAAATATGCATTTTTAGCATATACAATACCTACTAATGGATTCCATGCACCTGAGGGCAAGGAGTATCTTGTTAATGAGTATAGTAGAGAATTAGTTAAAAAGGATGTTGAAACAGCAAGAAGTAAAGGCGCAGAAGTAATAATGGTAGCAATGCATTGGGGCGTTGAGTATACTCATGAGCCTACATCTGAACAAAGAGAGGAAGCGAAGTACCTATCTAAAATCGGAGTTAATCTTATTATAGGTTCACATCCTCATGTGATTCAGCCTATAGAATATGTTGGAGATACATTATGTATATATTCTTTGGGAAATTTAATATCTGCACAGCATGAACTTGGAATGGCAAAGATAATAGGACTTCTAGCAGCAACGGATATAGTTGTTAATGATGGAAAAGTAAGTTTTGAAAATACAAAATTTGATTTAACATATACATATAATATAAATCTGGCTAGAGGATACGATATTATACCATTTGCTGAAATTACAGAAAAGCATCTTAAAGGTTATAAGGAAATTGAAAAACAATATAGAAAAATAGTTGATCCTAAGGGTAAGTTTAAAGGAAAATTATGAGTACAAAGGAACAGGTTTTAAAATACTTACAAGAGAATAAAGAAGATTATATATCAGGTGGATTCTTATCTGAAAAATTAGGTGTTTCTAGAAATGCAATCTGGAAAGCCATTAATAGCATTAAGAAAGACGGAATAATGATTGATGCAATATCAAATAAGGGATATAGAATTGTATCAAGTGTTGATGTTATTAGTAAGGATGCAATTAAGAAATATCTAAATGATGGAAATATTAGAGTAGAAGTATTTGATAGCTTAGATTCAACAAATACATACTTAAAAGAAAAAGGTGCACATGGAGAAAGTGAGGGCCTTTTGGTTGTTGCAAAAGAACAGACAAAGGGTAAGGGCAGAATGAATAGAGCATTTTCTTCACCTAAAAATGGAGGTGTGTATTTTAGTTTGTTATTAAGACCAAGTATTAATCCTAATGAAGCTCTTTTTATAACTACAATTGCAGCAGTTGCAGTGGTTACGGCGATTAAGAAAGTTACTTCTAAGGAAGCGAAAATAAAATGGGTTAATGATGTACTTTTAGACGACAAAAAAGTATGTGGCATTTTAACAGAAGGCTCTATTAGTATGGAGAATGGAAGTCTTGATTATGCAGTTGTTGGAATAGGCATTAATGTAAGAGAGCCAGAGGGGGGATATGGTGATGAAATTAAAAAAATCGCAGGACCTGTTATTAATGGTGAAGACATTGAAGATGTTAGTTCTAAACTAGTGGCTGAAACGGTTAATGAATTTATGAAATACTATAATAAATTGCCTGAGAAAGATTTCCTTAAAGCGTATAAGGATAAATCCATAGTATTAGGTAAAGAAGTGTATATAATAGATTCTAATCATGGAAGCCTTGGAACAACTAGTGAAATAGTTAGCAAATACGGTGATAGTTTAGAGACTGGTAAAGTGATTGATATAGATGATAACTTAGGACTTGTTGTTAAAAAGAAAGACGGAGAATTAGAAACACTTAGAAGTGGTGAAGTAAGTGTTAGAACAAAGTAAAAAGGAATAAGTTAGTTTGGTGAAGTTGAGATGAATTTTTTTCAGAGATTTTTTGGACATTTACATACAATAAATAAACATAGACGTAGAGTTATATATCATGCTTTTAAAGCTGGAATTGGGTTTCAAGGTTTAAGACATGATTTATCAAAATATTGTCCTGAGGAATTTTTTAAGGGAGTAAAATATTATCAGGGATATAGAAGTCCTAATGAAGGGGAAAGAGAAGCATATGGGTTTTCATATGCATGGATGCATCATAAAGGAAGAAACAAACATCATTTTGAATACTGGACAGATTATAATCCAGAAACAAGAGTTATGAGTCCGGTTAAAATGCCTACAAGATATGTAATAGAAATGTTTTGTGATAGAGTAGCGGCTAGTAAGATATATTTAAAAGATAAGTATAATGATGGAGAACCGCTTAAATACTTTATGAAGGCAAAAGGAAAAAGAATGATTCATCCTGAAACATCAGATTTTATTGAAAGTCTGTTAGTAATGCTTGAAGAAAAGGGTGAAAAGGAAACATTTGCTTATATAAGGAAACTTGATAAAAAATCATAATATAGATTAAATTGGTTAGTGATTATATGAAAGATAGTAGTAAAATGATACTAACGTAATTTTATGGAGGAATTTATGCTAGTAGACAGAGTTGAGAAAGCTTTGTTAGATAAGGGTTTTATTAAGGGGAACATAGAAGGCAAGGACATAGATATAAGATCCTATATTAAAGTTGAAAATGAAACAGAATATAAGGTAGTCTTTGTTTTTAATAATGAAGCAGGAACAAGATCTGGAGGCGGTATACTAGAAGATATTAGTCGAAGAATTGCCCAAATATTGTATATGAAGAAGGCAACGGATGTAGATAGTATCTGTTTGGTACTAACTGGAAATCCGGAAGTTGAGATGGGATATGGTAGAGGCGATAATCAGATAAAATCGTATAATGATGCTAACGTGAAATACTGGCTGTTGGATTCAAGAGGAAAGAGAATCATGATTTTTGAAAATCAGCCAGATGATTTCTGCGATTTATATAAATCGATGGAAATTGCTTTAAATTCTGTAGATGAAGATGAAAAAAATGAAACTTCTTTTCTTTCTAAAGTTAAGATGTTCCCGTACGCTACAGCGCTCTTGATATTTTTAAATGTTGCATATTTTATCTATTTAGAAATGATAGGATCAACATTGGATTCAAGCTTTATGCTTAAGCATGGTGCAAGTAATCCTCAAAAGATTTTAAAGGGTGGAGAGTATTATAGACTTGTTACTTCCATGTTTATGCATTTTGGTATTGAGCATATTTTAGGTAATATGTTTATGCTTGCGGTATTAGGTGATAAAATAGAAAAGAAGGTTAAAACAATTCCATTTTTGTTTATGTATCTTTCAACGGGCTTGATAGCTGGAATTGTATCATGTGCTAATGCAACAGGTGATGTTGTAGGCGCAGGAGCAAGTGGAGCCATATATGGAATATTAGGTGTATATATTATTGTAACGATGGTTGAGATTCTACAGATTCCAGTAGAGAAAAGAATGGTTACTTTAAAAAGCGGAGTAATAAGAGTTATACTAGTTGTTTTCCTTACTATGAGCGATGTTTTAATTGATTCATCGGTTGATGTAACAGCGCATATTGCAGGTTTGATTGCCGGTCTTATTATTGCAAGATTATGGTTTTTATTAGGACCTGGTAGAGAAATTTTAAAGAAAAGATTATAATTAAAGAGATTTATAATAAATAATAATAGTAAATACTAGTAAAATTGAGGAGGTAGAAATGAAAGACCCAGAATGTATTTTTTGTAAAATAGCAGGTGGAGAAATTCCATCAACAACACTTTATGAGGATGAAGATTTTAGAGTAATATTTGATATTTCTCCAGCATCTTTTGGACATGCTTTAATCTTACCTAAGGAACATTACGCAAATGTATATGAACTTGGTGATAATGAAGCAAGTAAGCTTTTCGTAGTTGCAAAGAAAGTTGCTGCTGCAATTAAGGAAGAAACAGGATGTGATGGACTTAATATTCTTCAGAATAATGGTGAAATAGCAGGTCAGACTATATTCCATTTCCATACACATATTATTCCAAGATATAAAGGTGATAGTGCAACAATTACTTGGAAGCATTTAGAACCCGAGATGGATAAGTTATCAGCACTTGCTGAAAATATTAAATCAAAACTTCAGTAATATTTAGTATAAAAAAGACTTTAGAAATTAATCTAAAGTCTTTTTATATGTTAAAAAATCAAATTATTTACAAGCTTCAATTAGAAGTTTTGTAATCTTATCAACTGCTTTAGTTGCTTCTGACTTGTTCATTGCATCAATGTATTTATCTTTGTTCTTATACATATCCTCAATTGTTGAAATAAGTAACTCATCTGTTAAATCTTCTTCATTGAGAACTTCACAGAATCCCTGCTTTTTAAATGATTTTGCATTTAAAATCTGATCACCTCTACTTGATGCAGCAGGAAGAGGGATTAAAATTGCAGGTTTGTTTAGGTAAACAAATTCCCAAATAGCATTTGAACCTGCTCTTGATACTATGATATCACATGCAGCGAAAAGATCTTTCATCTCTTCGTTAACATATTCAAACTGTTTGTATCCTTCTATGCCTTCCTTGTTTTTATCTAATTTTTCCTTACCGCATAAGTGAATAATATTAAAGTCTTTAAGCAAAGTATCTAGAGATGAGCGTATTGACTTGTTAATAGCTGCTGCGCCAAGGCTTCCACCTACAACAAGTATTACAGGTTTATCATCCTTAAAACCACAGTATTCAATACCTTTTTGTTTGTCACCTGTTTTTAAATCGCTTCTAACTGGTGAACCAGTAAATACACCTTTATCACCAAGGAATCTAGCTGTTTCAGGGAATGTATGACAAATCTTATTTGCATACTTCATGGATAATTTATTAGCAAGACCAGGAGTTAAATCTGACTCGTGGCAGATAACAGGAACTTTCTTCTTGCTTGCTGCCATAACAACTGGAACACTAACAAATCCACCCTTGGAAAATACAACATCAGGATTGTATTTTTTAATTATTTTTTTTGCTTGAAAATAACCTCTGATTACTTTGAATGGGTCTATGAAGTTTTGAATTGAAAAGTATCTTCTTAACTTTCCGCTTGATATAGGCTTATAATATAAACCTTCTTTTTCAATAAGCGTTCTTTCTATTCCCTTATAGGAACCTACATACATTATTTCAAAATCAGCATCCTTAAGAGCTGGAAGTAAAGCTATGTTAGGTATTACATGTCCGGCAGTTCCACCGCCAGTTAAGATTATTTTCTTTGACATAATTATTCCTCATATTATATATTTTTAAATTTATATGACGAGCATATTAATGCTCGCCATATTAGTATAGTACATATTTAATTATTTGTCATTTACTATTAATGAATCACATTCATCCTGAGTTAATGTTTCACCATCCATTACTTTCTTGATAAGTTTCTTACCATTTTCAACGGAAGTCTGGTTAAGGTTTACGATTGAAAGAGGTTTACCAGCGTATGAATATGTGTATTCACTTCCGGTAGTACCTACAGCACTATATGATACTACATTCCAATCACCACCATTTTTAAGCTGTGCTTTAACAAGTGATGAAATTTCATCATCAGATAAACTTGTTCTGAAACTATCTGAAACACCACTCATAAGTGAAGCATAGTTTCCTAATATAGAAGGTGAAGTCATCTTCTTAACCATTGCTTTAATAACCTTCATCTGGTTCTGACCTCTCTGGAAGTCACCGTTCTTAAATGCTTTACGCTCTCTTGAATAGTGAAGTGCGTGAAGTCCATCAAGTTCTAAAGTACCCTGTTCAAAGTGGTAGCCATCATGTGATGTAAATGATGTATCGTTTTTAATTGTAATACCACCTAATGCATTGATGATATTTTGGAAACCTGTAAAGTTAACTCTTACAAAGTAGTTTGGTTTAACTCCGTAGATGTTTCCAAGTGTATCCATTGAACAGTCAACGCCGTAAATACCAGCGTGTGTAAGTTTATCCTTAGTTTGTCCTGGTGCGATTGATAATTCAACATATGAATCTCTAGGTGTTGAAACTAAAAGACATGTCTTAGTCTTAGGATTTACAATACCTAAAATATTAACATCAGATCTTGAAGTATCTGCAATTGCACCATAAGTATCATTACCACTGATATAAACAACAAATGTTTCGTTATCTACATCAACACTATTTGTTTTTGAAAGTTCTGATTCATACTTATATTGTTTGATTACTCTTGTTTCCTTGCTGAAGTTTTCTTTTGAATCCTCAATAGTCTGACGATAGGCTTCGTTAAGAATGATAACATCAACTTCGCCATCATAAAGTGCAGAAACTAAAGTGTCGATACCACCACATTCCTTGGTATCAACTGAACCATCTAAGTCTTTTTCAACGTCTTTAATACATTTATCAGTATTAGCTCTATCGATTGTAGTAGCAATACCGAAGTTGTAACCATTAAGTTCATTAACTGTTTTAGCTGGATTTTGATCCATAACAATTAAACTGATTGTATCTGTTTTCTTATGTGCACCGGCAATCTTTTTAAGAGTTCCCTTTGTTACTAATACATAATAGGTACCAAAACCTAAACATACACATAACAGTATAGAAAGGAATGTTCCGGCTCTTCTTAGATTCTTGCTACCGAACTGAGTAAAGTATGTGTATAAATAAAGTAATGAAAGTCCAACAACAACCATTGCTATAATATACACAGGTAGTAAGTCTGCATAATGTAGCGATCCAACAAATACAATTGATAAAATTAAAAATAAATAGGACACAAAAAGTCCAAATTTCTGACCGCCAGTTAGTTCTGGCTTGTCTTTGGAATTGATTTTAACATCCTCTGTCTCTGAATTTTTCATAATTCTCTCCTTAACTTCTCAATATTTTCTTTATAAATTTATTCAAACAATCTTGTATAATTTGCGAAAATAGACATATTGCCACATTTTCAGTTGCCTATTATACTACATAAAATAAACATTGACAACAATAAATAAAAAATGTAAGACTTCGTTAAGAAATATGAAATAAGCATAGCAAATACAAAGAATTTTCTAAGTTTTATTTACATTTGCTGATAAATGGTATATATTATAGTAGAAAACAAAGTAATGTTGTTTTAAATATGAATAGAGATTAAAACTTCAAGGCAGGGTGTAAGTCCCTACCGGCGGTAAAGCCCGCAAGCCGAAAGGTATGATCTGGTGAGATTCCAGAGCCGACAGTATAGTCTGGATGAGAGAAGGATTAATAAAATCATTTTGATGAATTGAATGAATTATGAATTAATCAGAGCCTTGAATTATCAAGGCTCTTTTATATTGTAAATATTATAAGGAAGTAATGATTATGAATGAACAATATATGAGACGTGCAATAGAGCTTGCAAAGAAGGGGGCAGGATTTGTTAGTCCTAATCCAATGGTTGGCGCGGTTATAGTAAAGAATGGCCGTGTGATTGGAGAGGGTTATCATGAAAGATGTGGACAACTTCATGCAGAAAGAAATGCAATAGCTGCACTAACAGAGGATGCTAAAGGAGCAACCATATATGTTACTTTAGAACCTTGTTGTCATTATGGTAAGACACCTCCTTGTACGGAGGCTATTATAGAGAATAAAATTGCCAAAGTGGTTATAGGTTCTAGAGATCCTAATCCGTTAGTATCTGGTAAAGGCGCAAAGATTTTAAGGGATGCAGGAATAGAGGTGGTTGAGGACTTTATGCGTAAGGAATGTGATGAGATTAATCCAATATTTTTCCATTACATTACAAAGCGTATTCCATATGTTTCAATGAAGTATGCTATGACCATGGATGGTAAGATTGCAACTAAGACTGGTGCTTCAAAGTGGATAACTGGTGAAGAATCAAGAGAAGATGTGCAAAGATTACGTCATGAGCATAGAGGAATCATGGTTGGAATTGGTACGGTTCTTGCTGATAATCCAATGCTTAATTGTAGAATGGATGGTGGAAGAAGTCCAATTAGAATAATTGCGGATAGCCATTTGCAGATTCCTTTAGAAAGCAAGATAGTAACTACGGCTAATGAATATGAAACCATAGTTGTTACTACAGAAAGTTGCAAAATTTCTAATGCTGATAAGGTGAAAAAATTAGAGGATGCAGGTGTATGTGTTTTAGAAGTTGATGAGAAAGATGGACACATAGCTTTAAGTGATATGATGAGTAAACTTGGAGAGAAGCAAATCGATAGCATTTTATTAGAAGGTGGCGGAACGCTTAATGATGCAATGCTAAGAGTTGGATTTGTTAATCGTGCATATGTTTATATTGCTCCGAAAGTATTTGGTGGAATTGATGCAAAGACACCTGTTGAAGGTGTTGGCGTATGCGAGCCATCAGAAGCAACTCATTTTAATATGGTTGATAGTAAGCAGATTGGAGCAGATTTGCGAATTACATATATAAAGGAAGTGATATAGTGTTTACGGGAATTATAGAAGAAGTGGGTAGTGTTGAGAAAGTTCTTTTGCAGGGCGCAAGTGGTAAACTTGAAATTTCAGCAAATACTGTACTTTCAGGAACAAAGCTTGGTGATAGCATAGCTGTTAATGGAGTGTGTTTAACTGTAACTAATTTAAAAAAGAATGGATTTACTGCAGATGTTATGGCGGAAACACTTAGAAGAAGTAGTCTTGGAGATTTGAAAAAGGGCTCACATGTTAATCTTGAAAGAGCAATGGCAGCAGATGGTAGATTTGGAGGGCACATTGTTTCAGGACATATTGATGGAGTTGGAACAATATCAAATGTTAAGCCAGAAAGCAATGCAGTGTGGTATGAAATAGAAGCGGATGAAGCTTTGATTAATGGAATTGTTGAAAAGGGTTCAATTACAATTGATGGAATTAGTTTGACGGTTGCCTGGGTTAAGGAAGATGCATTTGCTGTATCGATTATTCCACATACGGGTAGTCATACAATTCTATTTGAAAAAGGAAAAGGTGATGTTGTAAATTTGGAAACAGATATGATTGGAAAGTATGTGAAAAAGTTTTTACAGATTGCCGATAAGAAGAATGATAGTAAAATAACCATGGATTTTCTTGGAGAACATGGTTTTCTATAAATAGAATATGAAAGGAGAGATTATGAAAGATTATAAATACAACAAGATTGAAGAAGCATTAGAAGCATTGAAAAATGGTGAGATAATTTTAGTGACAGATGATCCAGATAGAGAGAATGAAGGCGACATGATTTGTGCAGCCCAGTTCGCTACGACTGAAAATGTAAATATGATGGCCTCAGTTGCCAAAGGACTTATCTGTATGCCTATGAGTGAGGAGATTGCTAAACGTTTAGAGTTTGTACCAATGGTGGAAAATAATACTGATAATCACGAAACAGCATTTACTGTATCAGTTGATTATGTTGATACAAAGACAGGCATTTCAGCAGTTGAGCGTTCGCTTACAGCCATGAAGATTGTTGATGATGAAAGTAAACCTCTTGATTTTAGACGTCCGGGACATATGTTTCCACTTGTTGCAAGAAAGGGAGGCGTATTAAGTAGAAACGGACATACTGAAGCAACTGTTGATTTATGTAGATTGGCAGGACTTAAAGAGTGTGGTTTGTGTTGTGAAATCATGGAAGATGATGGAACTATGATGCAGACTGACAGACTCTGGGAATTAGCAAATGCTCACAATATGAAGTTTATCACTATTAAGGATTTACAGGATTATTGCAGACTTCATGAAAAGCATGTAGTGCAGGAAGCTAAGGTTAAAATGCCAACTAAGTATGGTGAGTTCTCGATGTATGGCTATATTAATGATATTACAGGAGAGCATCATGTTGCACTTGTTAAGGGTGAAATTGGAGATGGTGAAGATGTGCTTTGCCGTATTCATTCAGAATGTCTTACTGGTGATGTGTTTGGTTCATGCAGATGTGATTGTGGAGAACAGTTAGCACAGGCTATGAGACAGATTGAAAAAGAAGGACGTGGTGTTGTTCTTTACATGAGACAGGAAGGTAGAGGTATAGGTCTTATTAATAAATTAAAGGCTTATCAGTTACAGGAGCAGGGATTTGACACAGTTGATGCTAATATCGAGTTGGGATTTGCACCAGATCTTCGTGAATACTGGGTAGGTGCTCAGATATTAAGGGATTTAGGTATTAAATCATTGAAACTTTTAACTAATAATCCTAGTAAGATTTATGGACTTGATGGTTTTGGAATTAAGGTATCAAGTCGTGAGCCAATTGAAATCAAACCACAGAAGTATGATTTTAATTATTTAAAGGTTAAGAAGGACCGTATGGGTCATGTATTTAATGAAATAAAATTTTAAACAATAACTTATGTAGAAATATATAATTATGAAAGGAAGTAGAAAAATGGCAATTAACTATTTAGAAGGAAAATTAGTAGCAAAGAAAAATATGAAGGTTGGTATCGTGGCAGCACGATTCAATGAATTTATTGTAAGCAAGTTGTTAGGTGGAGCAGTAGATGGTTTGGTTCGTCATGGTGTTGATGAAAAGAACATTACAGCAGCATGGGTTCCTGGTGCTTTTGAAATTCCAGTTGTTGCAAAGCAGATGGCTGAAACAGGTAAGTATGATGCTATCATTTGTTTAGGTACTGTAATTCGTGGTGCAACATCTCATTATGATTATGTATGTAATGAAGTTTCAAAGGGTGTTGCTACTGTTAGCCTTAATACAGGTATTCCTGTATTATTCGGTGTTGTTACAACTGAGAATATTGAACAGGCTATTGAAAGAGCTGGTACAAAGGCGGGAAATAAGGGTTATGACTGTGCATTATCAGCAATTGAAATGGTAAATCTTATGGGTGAAATTAAATAATTGGCGCAATTATTGACAAAATATAGCGTATTTGCTACAATTCTACTATCTATGCAATGATTTAAATTGGATAATTATGCGTAGATAGTAGTTTTTGTTTATAAACATTTTTAAGATGATTTAAATATATATTTGATTGGAGAGATATCAGTGAATAGAGAACATTTTAGAAGAATAGTAATATTTTTTCTAACAGTGCTTATTATCGCTGCACAAACAGCAATATTCTTTTACTATTGGAGTGTATATTACAATCCATATATTCAGAGAACATTCGTATTAAAAGGTCAGATTGTAATGATTCTTTTATATGACTTAATGTTACTTGGATTTTCAAGGGTATATGGTGGTTTTAAGGTTTCTAATCTTAGAACAACTGATGTTATTTTTTCACAAAGCTTATCAACAGTATTTGTTAATATCCTTGCATATTTGCAGATCTGTATGCTTTCTTTAAGATTAGTATCAGTTATTCCAATGATATCTATGACTCTTATGGATGTTTCAGCAATCATCCTTTGGGCAGTATTTGCTAGATATGTATATACATTATTATATCCAGCACGTGATATTTTGTTAGTATATTGTGATAGAGATCCGGATAATCTTGTTAAGAAGATGAATGCAAGAGCGGATAAATATAAAATTGAAGATTCAATCCACATTGATGTTGGATTTGAAAAATTAACACAGGTTATTGATAAGCATAAGGCAATTTTACTTTGTGATATACCGGGTGATATTAGAAATGACCTTATAAAGTATGGTTTTAGTAAGGGTATAAGAGTTTATATTACACCTAAGCTTTCAGATATCATACTTATGGGCGCTGATAATATTCATCTTTTTGATACACCTCTTTTACTTGCAAAGAATGAAGGATTCTCTGCAGAGAAAAGATTCACAAAGAGATTTGTCGATCTTTTTGTGTCAACAATTATGGCTATTGTTACAGCACCATTTATGCTTTTATTTGCAATTATTATTAAGTGTACAGATGGTGGTCCTGTGCTTTATAAACAGCAGAGACTTACACAGGGTGGAAGAGTATTTAATGTACTTAAGTTTAGAAGTATGAGAGTTGACTCTGAAAAGGAAGGAGCCAGACTTGCAGCTAAGGGTGATGACAGAGTTACTCCTATTGGTAGATTTTTACGTGCATGTCATTTAGATGAGTTACCTCAGATTTATAATATCTGGATGGGCGATATGTCACTTGTTGGTCCTAGACCTGAAAGACCAGAAATTGCAAAGCAGTATTTAGATTCTATTCCTGAATTTGATTTTAGATTAAAGGTTAAAGCTGGACTTACTGGTTATGCACAGATTTATGGTAAGTATAATACAACACCATATGATAAATTAAAACTTGATCTTTATTATATTGAACATCAGAATTTCCTTTTGGATTTAAGGTTAATTATGATGACAGTTAAGATATTATTTGTTAAGGATAATACTGAGGGTGTTGAATCCTGGCAAAAGACAGCAACTATTACTGACGGTAGTGTGGGCAAGGAAGAAAAAAATTAAGAATCAATCCTTAAGTTAAGGATTAATGAAGGAAGAATATGAATAATTTGGATGATAGATATGGATATTCATGTTTGATGTCCGTATATGAAAAAGAAAATCCAGAATGGTTTAGGACAAGTATAGAAAGTATATTAAATCAAACCATAAAGCCTTCTCAGATTGTGATAGTTTGTGATGGTAAACTGACAGACGAATTATATGGCATTATTGATGAATATGTTGAAAAATATGATGATTTATTTACCATTCATTATTTAGAAGAAAATGTTGGCTTGGCAAAAGCACTTAATGCGGGGCTTGCGGTATGTGAACATGAATTGGTAGCAAGAATGGACACAGATGATATTGCACTTCCGACCAGATGCAGAAAGCAGCTTGAAGTGTTTGAAAAGAATGAAGTTGATATTGTAGGTTCTTCGGTTTATGAATTTGCTGAAGATCCAGATGATATTATTGATATAAGAGAGGTTCCATGTGAGTATAAAGATATAGTTAAATATGCAAAGAAGAGGAATCCGTTTAATCATCCATCGGTTATGTACAAAAAAAGTTTTGTATTATCTTATGGTGGATATCAGGATTACCCATTTTTTGAAGATTATAACTTATGGGCTACTATGCTTCATGGTGGTGCTAGAGCAATAAATATTAAAGAACCGCTACTTAAAATGAGAACAGGTGGTGGCCTTTATAAAAGAAGAGGCGGATTTAAGTACGCAGGATATATATGGAAATTTAAAAAGCATTTGTATAAGATGGGATTTTTATCTCTAACGCAATTTTTATATTCGGCGTGTGGACACATAGTTGTTAGTATAATGCCTAATTCATTTAGAAAGTTCGTATATAAGAAAGTTCTAAGGAAAGAAAGTAAATAAGGATTTATCATGAAGAAAGAGACTTTGAAATTATTATTCAAACCATTAACAATAGTAAATAAAGTAATGCCTAAAGATAAAAATCTTGTTATGTTTTACACTAATTTAGGGTTTAGGGATAATGTTAAAGAACTTTTTGATTATATGATTTCTAAGGGTCTTAATAAGAAGTATAAAATAGTTCTTTCTTTAAATGATGAATCAGAAATAAAGAAGATACCGAATGGTGTTATTGTTGTTGATAATAAGGAAGGCATAAAGTATTTTCTGAGAGCAAAATACATGTTTTTCTGTTTTGGAAAGTATCCAATCAAACCAAGTGACAATCAGGTGGTAGTTAATCTTACTCATGGTATTCCGCTTAAGAAATTAGGTAATACTGAAAAGGGTAAGGAGAATATTGATTATAATTATTTCACTTATGTTTTAACATGTAGTGAGTACTATAGACAGATTATGAAGGACTGTTTCGGTTGCTTTGATAATCAGATTTTAATTGGTGGTCAGCCTAGATGTGATAGGCTCTTTATGAATTTACCTGCTGTAGATAGTAAGATTAGAAAGGGTGCTAAGAAGTTATTTGTTTGGATGCCTACTTACAGATTTACAAAAGGTGAAGTTGAAGAAGAAAGTGATACGGAAGAAGTTATTGATGAAAGTAAAGTAACAACTCTTGCTAAACTTTCAATGTGGCCTATTCCAATGCTTTCAAGGGAAGACATAAAAGAATTAGATAGTATTTTAAAACAGAATGAAACTAAGCTTATAATAAAGCTTCATCCACTACAGGCATATAATGATACTGATTATAGAAACATGAAGCTTAAAAACATAGAGATTCTAACTCAGAAAGAGTTGGATAAAAGAGGTATTAATGTATATGATTTATGTAGAGCATCTGATGGTCTCATAACAGATTATTCATCAATATATTTTGATTATCTTTTACTTAATAAACCAATTGGATTTGTTGTTGAGGATATGAGAAAGTATAGTAATGACAGAGGTTTTTTATTAGACCCTGCAAAGGATTACATGCCAGGTATGTTCATAAAGAATTATGATGATATGTTAAAGTTTATGAAGGATGTTTGCGAAGGCGAAGAATCTTTCGGACCAGACAGATCAAGAGTAAATCATCTTATTAATACATATCAGGATGGGAAGAATTGTAAAAGACTTCTTGAAAAAATCGGTATGGATAGTGAGTATCCAGCACCACAAGAGAATGAGAATTAGAATATGAAAAAACAACTACGAAATTTAGCAAGAGTAATGATGCTTACATATAAGCGCTTATTATATTTTTTGTGTAAAAGAGCTCTTACTCCTAAAAAGAATATTGTTTTCTTTGAATCATATCAAGGGAAGAAATATGCATGTAATCCTAAGGCAATTTATGAATATATGTTAAATGATGAAAGATTCAAGGATTATACTTTTGTCTGGGGATTTAGAGATGTTAGTAAGTATCAAAATGATACTATCTTTACCTCAAAAAGTAAAATAGGTAATCATCAGGTTTATCTTGTGAAATATGAAAGTTTGTTATATTTCAAATATTTAGCGAAAGCTGGATATATTATTACAAATTCAAATCCTAGAGATTTTTGTACTTTTAAGGATAGCCAGGTGTTTGTTCAAACATGGCATGGTACACCTCTTAAAAAAATAGGATTAGATGTTAATAGAACAGGGAATGCGATTACAAGTTTAGCTCAGATGGAAAAGATTTATAATAATCAGGCTAAAAGAATTGATTATATGATTGCTCCATCTGAATTTACAAAGGAAAAACTTATATCAGCATTTAACTTAAGTGAAGTACATAAGGAAGACTGTGTATTAACTTGTGGTTATCCAAGAAATGACATATTGTATACTCATTGTAATGATGATGAATACATTAAAAAGATAAAAGAAAAATATAATGTTCCTAGGGATAAAAAAGTAATCATGTATGCGCCTACTTTTAGGGATAACAAGCATGATGTAGTAAAAGGTTTTAGAGCAAATACAGGTTTTGATTTTAATGTTATGAAGAATCATTTTAAGGATTATATAGTTCTTTATAGAAGTCATTATTTCATAACTGAGAAATTAAATCTTAATGAATATAAAGGATTTGTTATTGATGTTTCAGATGTTGATGATATAAGTGATTTATATTTAATATCAGACATTTTAATAACAGATTATTCATCGGTATTTTTTGATTATGCAAATTTAAAAAGACCAATTCTTTTTTATATGTATGATTTAGAAGAATATAAGGATGAGGTAAGAGATTTTTATTTTGATATTGAAAAGCTCCCTGGACCAATTTACAGAACTGAAGAAGAAGTTTATAAGGGACTTGTTGATATTGAAAATGTTTCAGAAGAATATCAGGAAAAATACGAAGCATTTGCTAAGGAATTCTGTGATATTGATGATGGCAATGCGTCAAAGAGATTTGTTGATGTTGTATTTAAGAATGAACAAGCGTAAATAAGTCTTGTTTATAAAAGAGGTATTAAAGTTTTAACTTTAAAATAAATTTAGAAGAGGTATTAAAAATGAAGAGAGTAATTACATATGGTACATATGATATGCTTCATTACGGACATATTAACTTACTTAAGAGAGCAAAGGAATTAGGAGATTACTTAATCGTAGCGCTTTCAACAGATGAATTTAATTGGGATAGCAAGCAGAAGAAATGCTATTTTTCATATGAAAAAAGAAAGCAGCTTTTAGAAGCTATTAGATATGTAGATTTAGTTATTCCTGAGGAATCATGGGATCAGAAGGTTACTGATGTTAAGGAGTATCATGTTGATACTTTCGTTATCGGTGATGACTGGGAAGGAAAGTTTGACTTCTTAAAAGATGAAGGTGTTGAAGTTGTTTATTTACCAAGAACACCTGAGATTTCAACAACTCAGATTAAGAAGGATTTAAACGCAAAGAAAAACTAAGACTTTTTGATATAAAAATAAAATTATTAAAGAGTTATTAGTAGGAGTTAAAATGATTAGTATAATTATTCCACATAAAAAGGGCGTGCCTTATTTAAAGGATGCCCTTGATAGTATTAAGGATCTGACATATAAAGACTATGAGACAATTTTAGTTATTGATCATAGCGAAGATGATTTAGAGGAAGTTATTAATAAGTATAAGGACATTATAAACTTAAGAGTGTTTTATTTAGATGACAAGGAAGGTTGTGCATCAGCAAGAAATCTTGGACTTGATGAAGCTAAGGGTGAGTATGTATTCTTCCTTGATAGTGATGACTATTTCTTTGGTGATTATCTTGGAAAGATGGTTGCACTAATGGATGATAACACGGATATTGTTTATAGTGATTTTAAGAGAACATGGTTTAGACGTGGTGTATATAAAGAGAGCCAGGCTAATTACGATGAAAAGAAAAAGGAAGCAATTACACTTAGAAAGGTTCAAAAAGAATTTGAATTTACAGATGTTAAAGACTTTATGATTAATCGTAATAAGCGTATGGAAACAGTTTCTGTACTAGGTTGTCTTTATAGAAAGTCATTATTTATTGATAATAATATTAGATTTGATGATGACTTACATTTCTTTATAGATGCAGCAGTGTTTATGAAGTTATATACAAAGGCTAAAGGTATAAGACCATGTGAAGGTACGACTTATATTAAGAGATATCATAATGATAAAGAGACTAATATGGCAATTATGCAGCATTCAAAGATTGAAACAATGCCACATTACTTTAAGTCATATAAGGCAGCAGTTGATGTTGTTAAGGCTGATTTAGAAAAACATTATGATTTGAAACTTCATTTAAATCTTATTTTATGTATTTTTGTAGTTAATGAATATATTAGATACATAAGATGGTCACCTGATAAAGAGTGGAAGAATGAATACTATAATGAACTTAAATCATTGATGGCAGATGTTGATATGAAGGTTCTTAAGATGTGGGATTTTACTCCTGGAGAAAAGAAACTTTTAAAGAAATTTGCTACATGTGATTTTAAATATATTCAGAGCAAGTCAAAGAGAATACTTGCTGTTAGAAAGATTAGAAAGTTTAGAAGCAATAGAAGAATATTCTTTAGAACAGTTTCATTGCATATATTCTCAAAACTTTCAATGAAAAATGATTGGGTATGTTTTGAAAGTTTTCTTGGTAGAAATTATTCAGGACAGCCTAAGTACATATATAAATACATGCTTGAAAATTGTGGAAATAAGTATAAGTACATCTGGTTTGTTGATAATAAAAACGTTAAGGTTACAGATGGAAAGTGCAAAGTAGTAAAGCGTTTTAGTCTCAAGTATTACTATTACATGAATAGAAGTAAGTATCTTGTTCTTAACATGAGACAGCCTAAGACTGTTCCAATTAGGGATGAGATGATTATCTGTGCAACATGGCATGGAACTCCACTTAAGAGACTTGGATTTGACATGGAAGATGTTCATTCAGCAACAGCTAACCATAAGTCATTTGTTAAGACTAATTCAGCTAGATGGAATTATATGTTATCTGATAATCCATTTTCAACAGAGAAGTTTCAGAGTGCATTCTTAGTTAAGAGAAGCCAGATTCTTGAATCGGGTTATCCTGCTAATGACATTATGTACTATGATAACAAGGATGAAATTGCAGCGGATTTAAGAGAAAAGTTAGGAATTCCTAAAGATAAGAAGACTATTCTTTATGCTCCAACTTGGAGAGATGATGATTATACTGAAGGTGGTCATTATAATTTCAAACTTGCACTTGATTTAGATAGATTGAAGAAAGAATTTGGTGATGAATATGTGGTTCTTTTAAGAATGCATTATTACATCATTGATAGTATTGATTTATCAAGCCTTTCGGATTTTGCAATAGATGTAAGTTCATATAGTGACATTTCAGAGTTATATTTAATCAGTGATATGATTATTACGGATTATTCATCGGTATTCTTTGATTATGCAAATCTTAGAAGACCAGTTATCTTCTATACTTATGATTATGAAAAGTATAAAGATGTACTTCACGGTTTCTATCTTGATATGCATAAGGATTTACCGGGACCAATTCTTATGACTGAGGATGAGGTTATTGATGCAATTAGAAACATTGATAAGGTAAATGAAGAATACAAGGAAAGATATGATGAGTTCTGTGAACGATTCTGTTGTCTTGATGATGGTCATGCATCACAGAGAGTTGTAGAGACAGTGTTTAAAGATTGACAAATATAAAAAAAGTATTATAATACGATAGAGTTTGTAAAAAGGTGATAATTATGGCTGAAAGAAAGAAGTTAGCTATACTCGGTGGTATGGGACCGGAAGCAACAGAGATGTTTTATAAAAAGATTATAGAAAGTACAAGAGTTTCTAATGATAGAGAACACCTTGATATTTTGATTTATAATCACGCTTCAATGCCTGATAGAACAGAGTATATACTTGGTGGTAAGGAAGATGAACTTTGGAATATTATCGAAGGCGACATCGAAATGTTAAAGAAAATGGGTGGCGAATACTTAGCTATACCATGTAATACATGTCATTACTTTCAGGATAAGATTGATGATAGCATGCATGGACATTTCATTAACATGATTAAAGTTACTGCAGAGCGCATCGTTAATAAGGGCTATAAGAAAGCTGGAATTATTGCTACAGACGGAACTGTGAAAGCTGATATGTATGGAAAGACACTAAGAGATTTAGGTGTGGAAGTTGTATATCCATCAGAAGAGAGACAGAAAGATGTAATGGATATTATATACAATCAGGTTAAACAGGGAGAAAAGGGTGATAAAAAGCAGTTTTTATCAGTTGTAAAAGAGTTGAGAGATAAGGGATGTGATGTTATAGTTCTTGCTTGTACAGAGTTATCGGTACTATATCAAAATCATGATTTTAATGGTGATTTCTATGTTGATGCAATGGATGAATTAACTAAGGCATGCATAGATAAGTGCGGTGGCGAGTATTATAACGAATAATCAAAATGACATGAAATTCATTTATAGAAAATTATTATTTGATATGTAATTTTAATTACATATTTGGAGGATGTTGTGAAAAAACATATTAGAAATTTTAACAGATATAAGTTTTTGCTTGTAGAGTTAGTTAAAAAAGGTATTAAGTTAAAGTATAGACGTTCATATCTTGGTATTATCTGGACATTATTAGAACCACTTCTTACAACAATTGTTCTTACAATCGTATTCCAGAACTTACTTGGAACGTCAAGTAAACAAGGAGAACCATATGCAATATATATTCTTACAGGTAGATTGTTATATGGATTCTTTAATGAATCAACTAAGGTTGCCATGAGGTCAATTAGAGCGAATTCCGCGATGATAAAGAAGGTATATGTACCTAAATACTTATATCCATTATCATCAGTTTTATATACCTATGTTATATTCTTAATGTCTTTATTTGTATTGGCATTAGCATCAGGAGTTCTTGGTGTAAAACCTACAATTCACATTATTGAGGCATTAGCTTCATTATTTGTTTTGTTCTTGTTCTGCTTTGGATTAAGTATGATACTTGCAACCATATCGGTATTCTTTAGAGATTTAGAATATTTATGGAATGTTTTATCAATGCTTATTATGTATTGTAGTGCTATATTCTATTACACAACAAAGCTTAAAGGTATGTCAGCTGTGTTGGTAAAATTAAATCCATTGTATTGTATAATTTCTAATTTTAGAAGTTCAGTTTTATATGGCCAGTCCATATTTACAATTGCTAATGAAAGAAATATGTTAATTTATTCATTAGTAGTAAGTTTAATATTAGATATCGTTGGTGTATTCATGTTCTATAAGAAACAGGATGAATTTATTTTACAGATTTAATTATTGAGTAGTAGTTTGATACTAATAGGAAGGTTATATTATGAGTAAAGTTGCAGTTAAAGTTGATCATGTAACAATGAGATTTAACTTGAGCAAGGAAAAAGTTGATAATTTAAAAGAATATGCGATAAAGTTTGTAAAAGGGCAGCTCCATTATAATGAATTTCAGGCATTAAAGGATGTTAGCTTTACAGTAAATAAAGGTGACAGACTTGGAATACTTGGTCTTAATGGTGCTGGTAAGAGTACAATCTTAAAAGTTATCGCTGGTGTATATAAACCATCTGAAGGACATGTTGAAAGACATGGTAAAATGGCGCCTATGATTGAACTTGGTGCTGGATTTGATCCGCAGTATACAGGTAGGGAGAACATTTTCCTTTATGGTTCAGTTTTAGGATTTTCAAGAGATTTTCTTGAAGAAAAGTATGATGAAATACTTGAGTTTTCAGAACTTAAAGAATTTATAGATGTACCACTTAAGAATTATTCATCAGGTATGAAGGCAAGACTTGGTTTTGCAATTGCAACAATTGTTGAACCAGAGATTCTTATTCTTGATGAAGTACTTTCTGTAGGTGATGCTAAGTTTAGAAGAAAGTGTGAAAAGAAGATGCAGGGCATGTTTGATAAGGGTGTTACAGTATTATTCGTTTCACATTCAATTGAACAGGTAAAGAACTTATGTAATAAGGCAATTCTACTTGATCATGGTAGACTTATTGCACAGGGTGATATAGAGGAAGTGGCTGCTGTATATGAAGCCATGACAGAATAAAAAAAGCGACAATAGTCGCTTTTTTTGTGGTATAATAGTCAATGTGTATGTTTAAATATGGATGCACATAAACAAAGAAAGCAATAAGACAGAAGAAAGAGGACAGGTTTGGGAATATTAGGTAAAGTTAAAAACAAATTTGGAAATCTTAAAGAGACAAAACGACGTATGAAGTATGCGTCTTTATATAAGAAGTTACCTATTGATGAGTCTGTAGTTTTATATGATTCATTTATGAGTAGGGGTATGCTTGATAATCCTTATGCTATTTTTAAAAAGCTTAAGTCCATGGATGAGTTTAAGAATTTAAAACATATATGGGCCATTGAGGATATGGAAGGTAATGCACCTATCATAGAAAGATTCGCAAGTGATAATAACGTGGTATTTGTTAAGAGACATGATAAAGCTTATTTAAAAGCATTAACAAGTGCGAAGTACATTATTACTAATGTTTCAATGCCATATTACTATGTTAAGAAAGATAATCAGATTTTAATTAATACCTGGCATGGTGTTCCTTTGAAGAAATTAGGCTACGATTTGCCAGATGCTACATATACAATTAGTAATGTGCTTAGAAGCATGTTATCTTCAGATTACATGGTTTCACCTTGTCCACATCTTACTAATGTTTATCTTGAAAAATATAAACTTGATGGACTTTATACAGGGAAAATCATGGAGACTGGTTATCCAAGATGTGATTTGATTGGAAGTACTAGTGAAGATGAGATAGTAAGTAAACTTGCTGGATTTGGCATTGACTTAGAAAGAAATAGTAAGGGTGAACTTAAGAAGGTTATTCTTTACGCTCCAACTTGGAAGGGGACTGATTTTTCAAAGCCGGATATTAGTACTGATGAGTACTTTAACTTTAAGAAGATTTTGGAAAGTAATCTTGATATGGATAAGTATCAGATTTTGATTAAGCCTCATCAGGTTGTATATAAGGCACTTAAGGATAGAGCAGATTTAAAGGGATTACTGGTTCCTGCATATATTGATGCTGATGAACTTATGTCTATTACAGATATTTTAGTATCGGATTATTCAAGTATATTCTTTGATTTTTTAATTACTGGAAAACCTGTTTTATTCTATGTTCCTGATTTAAGTGATTATGAAGATTATCACGGACTATACTTTAATGTTAATGAATTACCTGGTCCTGCAACTGATAATCTTGAAGAGATTTGTAATTACATTAATAACATTAAGAATGTTAATGAAGAATATAAAAAGAAATATTTAAGTATGAAGAATATTTGTGCTCCATTTGAAAATGGAAACAGTACAGATTTACTTATTGATATAGTATTTAAAAATAAGGACACTGATAACTGGGGTAACAAGTACAGAGTACTTGAGAATTTCGTAAAGAAAAAGAGACTTCTTCTATATGGAGGAGGCATGCTTCTTAATGGAATTACAACTTCATTTATTAATCTTGTTGATCATATTGATTATGATAAGTATGATGTAACGGTATTTGCTGGAAAGATTGCGCATATCCCTGAAAAGATGGAAATGCTTATGAGAATGAATAAGAATGCAAGAACTTTCCCAAGAATATCATATACACCTGCTACATTCGGTGAGCAAGTGTTATTCTATTTAAATAGATTTTTTGGATTTAAGGGAGGACTGTTTGATAAGCTCTATCCAAAGAAGTGTTATGACAGAGAGTTTAGACGCTGTTTTGGTGATGCTAAGTTTGATGTTGCTGTAGACTTTTCGGGATATGGAAGTTTTTATAGTATTTTAATGCTTAGTGCAGGGGATGCGAAAAAACTTATATGGCAGCATAACGATTTAGAGACAGACAGACTTAAGAAGGTTGATGGAAAACAGCCACATAAGAGAGAGCTTAAGGTTGTTTTTTCAACATATAAATTCTATGATAAAATCGTAGGTTGTTCAGAGGCAACTATGAATATTAACAGACAAAAGATCGGTTATGAGAACTTGAAGGATAAGTGTACTTTCGTTGAGAACATAGCGAACTTTACAAGAGTTCTTGAAGGCGCTAAGGTTGATATTACAAAAGAAGAAGCGGACCTTAAGGGATATGACGGACTTTTGGATGATAATATTAAGTGTATTGTTAACATGGGTAGATTCTCACCAGAGAAGAATCATGAACAACTTATAAGAGCATATGATAGATATAATAAGAATCATCCAGATACTAGGTTATACATTATAGGTGAGGGTCCACTTGAGAGTGAACTTAAGTCCTTATGTAAGAAACTTGGTCTTGATGATAGAAATGGACATAAGAATGTTATATTTACTGGTAAGTTGGAGAATCCATTTTCTGTAATGAAGAATTGTGATTTGTTTATTCTTCCTTCAATTTATGAAGGACAGCCAGTAGTTTTACTTGAAGCAAGAGCATTACATCTTCCGATTATTATGTCGGACTTTGATTCTGCACCATCAAGTTTAAAGCCTAATGGTCAGCTTGTATGTAAGAAGGATGCAGATTCAATTTATGAAGCTTTAGAGGAATTTAATAAGGGAAATGTTCCAACAGCAGAATTTGATGCAAATCAGTATAATGTTAACGCTATGCGTCAGTTCTATGAAGCAATTAATTAATGGGGAAGAAAAGAGAAAAAAGGAAATATAGGTGAAATTGATGAATAATAATGAAACACATCAAAACGACAAGAAAATAACTTATAATTTACCTAAACATAAGGAAGAACATAGTAGCTTTAGAGATGGTCTTGATTTAGAAGATAGAGAAGAGGTAATTAAACAGGAAAGAGTAAGAACTGAAAGAAGTAAGAGTATACCTAAGGAGAAAGAGGATACTGCTGCTAGCGAGGTTATAGGTAAGGCAAAGAAAGTATTATCTAAAGTTAAGCACAAGGTTTTAAAAGATGGTAATGCAGATCTTAAGAAGTATTATTTCAGATGTCTTGAAATGCCTATTAATGAAAATATGATTATGTATGAGGCATTTGCTGGACTTGGAATTTTGGATAATCCTCGTGCAATCTTTAAGGCTATGCTTAGAAAGGCAAGAAGAGATCCTAAGTTTAAGGACTATATTCATGTTTGGAGTGTTAACGATAGAACAATAATGGAAGAAAACATTGATGAATTTAAAAATGTTCGTAATGTTATTATCGTTGACAGGGAAAGTAGAGCGTATTATAGATATCTTGCAACTAGTAAGTACTTAATTAATAACTCAACTTTTGGTTATTATTTTACCAAGAGAGATGAACAGGTTTATATTAATACTTGGCATGGTGTTCCAACTAAGTACATGGGTTATGAGCATACTGAGGAAAGAGTTGAAAATGCAAGAGGTGTTATTAGAAACATATTAAATGCAGATTATTTAATTGCTGCTAACAACTTTATGATTGAGCGTATGTATAAAAGAGCGTATCTTGCAGATGGCGCATTTAAGGGTGAATACTTAAATTGTGGATATCCAAGATATGATGCGATTAATGGTACGAATTATAAGTACATCGTTAATAAATTAAGAAAAGTTGGTATTGATACTTCTAGAAAAATTGTGCTTTACGCACCAACTTGGAAGGGTCAATTATATAATAAACTTGATTATAATTTGTCTGAATTTAAGAGTACAGTCAGAAAGTTTCAACGAAGTGTTCCTGAAGGATATAATGTTTATTTAAGAGTGCATTATTTTATCTATAAGGAATTAGAAGCTGATGAAGAATTTAAGGATATGTTAATTCCATTTACAATTGATACAAATGAACTTTTGTCAGTTGTTGATGTTATGATTTCCGACTATTCAAGCATATTCTTTGATTTCCTTCGTACAGGAAAGCCGGTTATATTCTATGTACCAGATCTTAAGGAATATGAATCTGGAAGAGGTTTATATGTTCCTATTGAAGCACTTCCTGGTGCAGTATGTGAGGATATAGAGGATGCAGCAAATACCTTAAACGCATGCATTAATAATCTTGATGCATATAATGAATACTATGAAGAAAAGTATTTAAGAATGCAGTGGTGGTGTAGTAAGGGATGTACTGATAAGGTAATAGAAACACTTCTTGGAAATGCCGAGATTCCTGATAAGGAAAAGATTAAGGATGAAATGTATGATGGTATGAACAGCGACAGATTAATTGACAGAGTATGGGGAAGTGGTAAGAATAAAAAGCCTGAACATAATGATACAAAACAGGATAAGAAAAACCATATATTATACTGTGTTGACTGGAAGACATGTAGTCCGAATGTGTTAGAAGAATTAAAAGAAGTTGTTGATAATATAGATTACGAATTAGCTGATGTTACAATTCTTACAAATGTATTTACTGATAATTTACCTACAAAGCAGTATTTTCATAGGATGATTCCTAGAGATGTAAGAATTTTAACTTATACAAAGCTTCCTTATGAGGGAGATAGTACAAGTCAGTTTATTATGTATGATATAGAACGTACACTTGGTAGATCAAGATATGATTACATATATGACTTAAGTCCGCTTCCAAGGGACTGGCCAAAATATGCAATCACAAAGAAAAATCTTGGTGAAGATGAGGAGTCTTGAGTATGCGAATTTTAATAGCTGAAGACGAAATAGCTACAGCGAAAGCGTTAAAACTTTTGCTTGAAAAATTAAAGTATTCAGTTGATATTGTTTACAATGGAATGGATGCATGGCAAAACATTACAAGAACAAGCTACGATGTTATTGTTCTTGATATAATGATGCCTGGAATTAGTGGGCTTGAAGTACTTGCGCTCATTAGGAAAAATAATTTGACCACGCCAGTATTGTTACTTACAGCGAAGGCTGAATTAGAAGACAGAGTGGCAGGTCTTGATGCAGGTGCTGATGATTATTTACCAAAGCCATTTGCTACGGCAGAATTAATTGCAAGAATAAAAGCGCTTGGAAGACGGAGCGAAAATTTTGATGAACAAGTTAAAAAAATTGGAAATATTGCATTAGATAGCAACAAGTTTGAACTTTCCGTTGATAATGAAAAAATCAAACTTACCAATAAGGAATTTCAGCTTTTGGATCTTTTTGTCAGATATCCAGGACATATTTTTTCCACTGAACATTTAATGGAAATCATATGGGGATTTGATACAGATTCTGAAGTAGATGTTGTATGGACTCATATTGGCTTTGTTAGAAAAAAGCTAAAAAAGGTTGGAGCAAATGTCGAAATTGTTACAAAGCGTGGAGCAGGATATTCATTGGAGGGTATTAGCGAATGATAAAGAAAATGCGATGGCGTCTTACAATTGTAGCCATGGCGGCTTTCCTTGCGATAATTGTCTTGGTTGCATTCCTGGTTAATGTTGTAAATTATTATAATGTAACCAGCAGGGTAGATGATACAATTTCATTTATTATGGCAACGGAAAAACGAGATTTAAGGTCATCTGATAGTGGAAACTTAGATACGAACAAACCGCTAAGAGATTCTCTGGTTGAATTTCCAGATGTGGAATCTAACTATATGAATAGATTTTTTACAGTTTGTTTTGACAAAGAAGGTAATATAGAGTCTTCATCTACAGATTCTGTTGCTTCAATAAGCGAAACTGATGCTCGAGAGTATGCTCTTAAAGTATATAAAAATGATAGTGATAGCGGATATATTGATGAATATCGATATCGTATGCAAAAAGTGGATGATTCTACCATTATTGTTTTTTTGAATGTATCAAGAGAACAGCAGTATATGAAATCACTTAGAAACTTAAGTCTTGTTGTAGCAATGGGCAGTCTTACATTGGTATTTATATTGATAATGATTTTTTCAAAAAGTGTAGTGATACCTATTGAAAAGAACATAAATATGCAGAAGCGATTTATTACGGATGCAAGTCATGAATTAAAAACACCACTTACTTCTATATCCACAAGTCTTGACGTAATTACTATGGTGCATGGAGAGGATGAGTGGACGGAAAATATTAAGAATCAGACAAATAGAATGTCTAAACTTGTAAGTGAACTTGTTACCTTGTCAAAATTAGATGAAGAACTTCCACTACCTAATAAGGAGAAATTTTCATTAAGTAGTGCAGCTTGGGAAATTATTGGAATCTATGAGCAGCAGGCAAAGGGTAAAAATAAGAAGCTTACATTGGATATAGCTGAAGATGTTTCGATGGTTGGTGAAAAAGCATCAATTCAGCAAATGTTATCTGTTTTAATTGATAATGCTATTAGATATTCAGATGATAATGGTGAAATAAAACTTAGCATATATAAAAAGCGAAAGAAAGTTGTAATAGAAGTCTTTAATACATGTCAGTTGGAAAAAGTACCTGATGTAAAAAGACTCTTTGATAGATTTTACCGCCCAGATGATTCAAGAAATATAAAAACAGGTGGTAATGGAATAGGACTTGCAATTGCAAAAGCAGTTGCTGAAACTCACGGGGGTACGATTGAAGCCCTGTGTCCTGATGGAAAAACAATGACAATGAAAGTAGTTATATAGAATTCTTGTTATAAAAAACAAACCATGGAAAAATAAATCCATGGTTTGTTTTTTATTAGTTATTATTTTCTTTATACTGCGTAAGTGCTATTGCTAACTGGTCTGGACAAGATGTTCCACGACCGTTACAGTTAATGCCTTTAAGTCTTTTTATAACTTCATCTATTGGCATGCCTTCTACAAGAATGGCAACACCTTGAGTGTTTCCGTTACATCCGCCATCAAATTGAACGTTTTTAACGATGCCATCTTCAACATCAAATTTAATTGCTCTAGAACAAGTTCCTTTTGTCTGATAAATCATTATAATTAACTCCTTTCAATGAGTATGAAATACTTATTTATTATCAGATATTATATCATAAGGATATAGTTATAACAAATATCAATTTTTGTAGATGGTTTAGAAAATATAATTATTATTTAAAAAGTATGATATAATAAATTATTGTATGAGATAAAAAGTATATATGAATAACGGAGGGCTAATAATGATTGGAATCATTGGAGCAATGGATATAGAAGTTGATGGAATTATAAATGAACTTGATGGCATGATTGAATCATATCATATTGCAGGAAGAGATTTTACAAAGGGAATACTTGAAAATAGCGAAGTTGTAATTGTTAAATGTGGAGTTGGTAAAGTTAATGCTGCATGTGCTACACAGGCTATGATTGATAAATTTAAGGTGGATGCCATAATTAACACTGGTGTTGCTGGTTCTCTTGATAATAGAATAGATATTTCAGATATTGTAATTTCAGGTGATGTGGTTCAGCATGACATGGATATTACAGCATTAGGATATCCTAAGGGTAAGATTCCAGAAACTGATAGTCTTTCTTTTAAGGCTGAAAGAGAGTTGGTTGAAATAGCTATAGACAGTGCTAGAAAAGAACTTACGGATGTTAAGGTCTTTGAAGGAAGAATTGCTAGTGGGGATGAGTTTATTAATAGCGATGAGAAGAAGACACAGATTGTAGAAGAATTTAATGCTACATGTTGTGAGATGGAAGGTGGAGCCGTTGCTCAGGTTTGTGTTCTTAATTCGGTACCATTTGTTGTTATTAGAGCTATTTCTGATAAGGCAGATGGAAGTTCACATATGGATTATCCTGTATTTGAAGCGAAAGCTGCCGATAATTCAATTAAACTTATAAACGCAATGATTGATAAGATTTCAGATATTTATTAATTGTAAATAAAAGTGCTTATAGGAAACGTGGACAGACATAAAAGTACTTGCAATTTATAATATAAAAGTTATATAATAAAAAACGGACTGAGAGAAGGGGATAATTATATTATCTTTAGAGAAGAGTAGGAGGATATGATGAGTAAAGTATCATTTGATTATTCAAAAGCAAAAAGTTTCTTTAGTGATGATGAATTAAAGGCTATGGAAGCTAAAGTATTAGCAGCGAAAGACACACTTGTTAATAAAACAGGCGAAGGTAACGATTTCCTTGGTTGGATTGATTTACCAGTAGATTATGATAAGGAAGAATTTGCTAGAATTAAGGCAGCAGCTAAAAAGATTCAGAGCGATTCAGATGTATTATTAGTAATTGGTATCGGTGGTTCATACCTCGGTGCAAGAGCTGCAATTGATTTCCTTAGACATAGTTTTTATAACAACATTTCAAAGGAAGATAGAAAGACTCCAGAGATTTACTATGTAGGTAACAGCATTAGTAGTACATATCTTCAGGATTTAATTGATGTATTAAAGGGAAAGGATTTCTCAGTAAACATCATTTCTAAGTCAGGTACAACTACAGAACCTGCAATTGCATTTAGAATATTCAAGAAGATGCTTGAAGATAAATATGGTGAAGCAGAAGCAGCTAAGAGAATTTATGCTACAACAGATAAGGCTAAGGGAGCTCTTAAGAACCTTTCAAATGAAAAGGGTTATGAAAGTTTCGTAGTTCCTGATGATGTAGGAGGAAGATTCTCAGTTCTTACAGCAGTTGGTTTACTTCCAATCGCAGTAAGTGGTGCTGATATTGATAAACTTATGGAAGGTGCTGCAAGTGGTAGAGAGTTAGCTCTTAATAATGCATTTGCTGAGAATGATGCATTGCTCTATGCAGCAGTAAGAAATATCCTTTTAGGTAAGGGTAAATCAGTTGAAATTACAGCTAACTATGAACCAAGTCTTCATTACTTTGGTGAATGGTGGAAACAGCTTTATGGTGAAAGTGAAGGAAAAGATGGCAAGGGTATCTTCCCAGCAGCTGTTGACCTTACAACAGATCTTCATTCTATGGGTCAGTTCATCCAGGATGGTACAAGACTTATGTTTGAGACAGTTGTTAATGTTGAAAAGTCAAAGCATACAGTTGTAATTGGGGAAGAAGAAGTTGATCTTGATGGACTTAACTATCTTGCTGGTAAGGATATGGATTTCGTTAATAAGTGTGCTATGAACGGTACAGTTTTAGCTCATGTTGATGGTGATGTCCCTAACCTTTTAGTTAATGTTCCAGAGCAGAATGAATTCTATCTTGGACAGCTCTTCTATTTCTATGAATTCGCATGTGGTGTTAGTGGTTACACATTAGGTGTTAATCCATTTAACCAGCCAGGTGTAGAAAGCTATAAGAAGAATATGTTTGCATTACTTGGTAAGCCAGGTTTTGAAGAACTTAGAGCTCAGTTATTAAATAAATAATTAGATTATTATAAGCCTGATTCACATTGTGGGTCAGGCTTTTTTTAGTGCAAGTATCTTGTCAAAATAATGGTTTATGTATATAATAGCATGTGGAGTTAACGATACATATATTTGATAGGGTGTTGTTATATGTTTTGTTTGCTAGTATTAAATTAATTGGAGGAATAATTTTATGAAATTAACAAAAAAATTAGGGTTGTTTATTGCAGCTGCTGTTTCAACTATTAGCTTAGGCTGCATAGCGTATGGCGCAGAGCAGACTGGTGCATCGAATGATAATGTTACAGTGAATTTTGGTCTTTATGATTATGTGGACTATCAGATTTCGGAAGATAAATCTTTTAGTCAGTGTATAACATCTGAAAGAAATTATGGAGGAACACAATACATTCCTAATTTAGATAGTGGAAAAAGTTATTATGTAAGATGGAGAGCAACTGGAACAAGTACTTATTCTTCACCAATGGAAGTTGTAACTGTTCCTATTTGCAAAGAGGGTGACGCTGGTGAACAGGTTACATGTACTAAAACTACTGCAACAATCAAGTGGCCAGCTATGAGTGGTGCTACTGGTTATGAATTATTTGTTGATAAAACAAAGAAAATGGAAGTTAGTGGAACTAGTGCAACTATTGATTTAAATGATGAAGTAGATGTTAAAATATATCCAATTAGAAAAGCAGCGACTACATCATATGTTGCGCGTGATAATGCACCAAGCAGAGTTGTTACCATTTATAGTGTTATACCATTACCAGGCCAGGCTTCAAAAGCAAAAGTTAGCGATACATATTCAGATGCAGTTAAGATAAAATGGGATGAAGTTGAGCGCGCTGGAGGATATGAAGTCGAATATTCATTATATAATGGCAAAAAGAAAAAAATAGCTGATACAGATGAGTATACTACTTACAATATAAAAGGATCAAAATCTATTTTTTATCGTGTAAGAGTAAGAGCTTATGTTAAATTTGGAGATACAAAAGTTCTAGCTGATTGGTCACCATATTCATATGTATGTAGAGATATTTCATTCTCTGACTTGAAAGTGGTTGGATCTTCATCAAAGAAAGCAAAATTTAAATTATATTGGAAGAAAGTAAAAGGCGCTAAGAAGTATGTAATATATATGGCAAAGGGTAACGATGCTGGATATAAGATGGTTAAAACAACAAAAAAGAGATCTGCTATAATTTCAAAGTTTAAAAAGAGAAAGATATCTCATAATGTAAATTATTATTTTAAAGTTGTAGCTGTTGGAAAATTTGGTAAAGTAAAAGCTAAATCGTATAGCTGGGATGTAGTAAGTCAGTATTGTACAAAATAATAATATAAAATAAATTGTTTTTAAAAGAGGGAGAGTTAATCTCCCTCTTTTTCTAGTATAGAAAATAGATTTTTAGTATGATAAAATAAGGTTTGTCGAGGGTTTTATATATTTATATTTGAAAGGAAAGAAAAGAGAATGGTAAGAAATTATGGATTAGGTGAAGTGAAAGTAACCGAAGGATTGTTTAAAAAACGAATGGATGTAAATATTAAGTATTTAAAAGAACTTGATAATACAGCATTACTCCAAAATTATTATTTTGAAGCAGGGATAATTATTCCTGGACTTATGATGATGGAAGATCCAGCTAGCGCAGGCTTACATTGGGGATGGGAAGCACCAACCTGTCAGCTTAGAGGACATTTTTTAGGACATTATTTGTCAGCAGCAGCTATGGTTGTAGCAAATACAGGTGACGAGGAATTAGCTTCTAAAGTACGTTTTATCATATCTGAACTTAGAAAATGTCAGGAGTTAAATGGTGGAAAGTGGGCTGGTTCAATTCCAGAAAAGTACTTTGAGGTACTTACAACAGATAGATATATATGGTCTCCACAGTATACTATTCATAAGTTATTGATGGGACTTTTAGATACATATAAATATACTGGCAATGAGGAAGCACTCCTTATTTTATCAGGTATGGCAGATTGGTTTATTGATTGGACCACAGACATGAAAAAGAGAAAGCCCGATGCAATATTTAAAGGAGAACAGGCAGGAATGCTTGAACTTTGGGCAGACGCTTTCGTTGTAACAGGTGATGAAAAGTATAAAGCCCTTGCTGATACATATAAGGGTCAGGGTATATTTAAACTTATAAAAGCAGGTAAGGACGCACTCACTGATGATCATACCAATGCAAGTATTCCTATTTTACAAGGTGCTGCTAAAATGTATGAAGTTACAGAAGATGAAGGATGGAAGAATATAGTTCTTGCCTTTTGGAAGAGTGCTGTAACAGACCGTGGAATGTATGCCACAACTGGAGCAAATGCTGGTGAATTTTGGATTCCACCTAAAAAGCTTGGAGAGTATAGAGGTGACAGAGGACAGGAATTTTGTACAGTTTATAATATGGTGCGTGTGGCCGAGTATTTATTTAAGTGGACAGGAGATTCAAAGTATTCTGATTATATAGAAAGATGTCTATATAATGGATTTTTAGTTCAACAGAATGAAGATACTGGAATGCCTGCATACTTTTTACCACTTACAACAGGTTCAAAAAAGACATGGGCATCAAAGAGAAATGATTTCTGGTGTTGTCAGGGGACTATGATTCAAGCGCAGGTTAAATATCCAGAACTTATATATTCAGTGGATGATGATAAAAAGAAGATATACATTAATCAGTATATTCCATCAATTCTTGATGGAAAGGTAGATGGAAAGAGCATCAAATTAGTACAGTCTCTTAATATGAAGAGTTACGATGCACAGACACTTTTTGATGAACACGGTGGATATGAAAAATCAAGATGGAAATATAAATTTGAAATATGTTCCGATGAAGATGTTAATGAGATAAGCTTTTTATTTAGAGCACCTATTTGGCTTGATGGAGATGTACAGGTTAATGTTAATGATGAGGTTGTTGATTATAAGGCAAATTCTAGTAATAGAGTAAAAGTTTCTGCTGAAGATGGTTATATTAATATAAGTGGATGTAAGATTGGTGATGTTATTGATTTATTCTTACCATCTAAGGTTAAGGCAGAAAGACTACCAGATATGCCAGAACAGGCTGCATTTGTTGATGGACCTATTGTCCTTGCAGGATTAACTAGTGATTGTGATGTAATTAATGGTGATTTTGAAAAACCTGATAGTTTCTTATATTCTGTTTCTGAACATACATATGATACATTTATTTGGCTTCAGAATAATTATAGAACAAAGCATCAGATGAAGAACTTTAAGTTTATCCCATTCTATGACGTTAAGGATGAAAGTTATACAATATATTTTGAGGAGCATAAATAAAATACTTGTATTGCTTTAGGGAACTTTTGTGTGATGATTTTGAAAAAAAGTTCCCTAAAATTATATTGAAATTTAGGGAACTTTTTGATAATATTATGATATAAAAGTTCCCTAAAATGGAGGGTTAAAATATGAGTAATATTGAATTGATAAGGTTATTGATAAATGAAAAAGCAGAAGCAGAAGCTCGTTTGCATCTTATTCCTTATGATGGATCGCCAGAGATTAAAGAAAACAAAAGTGGAAAATATCTATATGTTAGAAAAAGAGTTGGGAATAGATTAACATCAACATATGTTGATATTTATTCGGATGAACTTTATCAGCTTTTAGTAAAGAATGCAAAAGAATCAAGAGAATTAAAAAAAGTTATTAGAAGATTGACGAAGAAATTAGCAGATTTGGGTTATACTTCAAATGAGCTTTCGCCAGAGGCGGTCCTGAATCTTGATTTTGCACGAGCAAATATGAAAACAAGTATATATGATCAGGCTGTCTTAGAGGGAGTATCAACGACATTTCCACAGACTGAAGATATAATTGAGAATGGTACTGTTAATGGTATGACGGCAAGTGATGTCCAAAAGGTTTTAAATTTAAAGCATGCATGGGAGTTTATACTTGATGAAGATGTTCTTCAGGCGGATTGTGACTACTATTTACTTAGCTATATAGCAAAGTTAATAAATGAAGGATTTTATTCAGAGGGAGGAAGAATAAGAAGTGTACCTGTAGCAATAGGAGGTTGTGATTATGTTCCACCGATTCCTATTGAAAACGTAGTAAAAGGTAAAATCCACGATATAGTAGAATCGAATATGAAAGATATAGATAAGGCTGTTAGAATTTTGCTATATACTATGAGAACTCAAATATTTATTGATGGAAATAAAAGGGCAGCGGTTATTTTTGCTAATCATTATATGATTTCTCATGGTTTGGGTCTTTTGGTGATTCCGGAAAAGGAAGTATCAAAATTTAAAAAGTTACTAGTTAAATATTATGAGAACGAAAATGAAAAAGAAATAAAAGATTTTTTGATAAAAAAATGTTGGAGAAAAATGAAAGAGGAATAAATATGAGTAAGTTATCTTGGAGAGCAGGGAATATGTTATATCCTGTTCCATCGGTTATGGTTAGTTGTATGGGTGAGGATAAAAAAGCAAATATTATTACAATAGCGTGGGCTGGAACAGTATGTTCAGATCCTGCCATGGTATCAATATCTGTAAGAAAATCTAGATATTCACATAAGTTAATAAGTGAGAGCAAGGAGTTTGTTATAAATCTTGTGTCTAAAAAACTTGCAAGAGCATGTGATTACTGTGGTGTGAAATCAGGTAGAGACATAGACAAGTTTAAGGAAATGAAGCTTAATCAGTATGTAAGTGAATACATGGATACACCTGCAATCGAGGAAAGTCCTGTAAATATATATTGTAAAGTGGTTAAAGTACTAGAACTTGGAAGTCATGACATGTTTATAGGTGAAGTTGTTGGTGTAACCGTTGATGATAAATACATGGATGAAAATAATAAGTTTAACCTTGATAAGACTAATCTTATTACATATTCCCATGGGGAATACTTTACACTTGGTGAGAAATTAGGAACCTTTGGATATTCGGTAAAGAAGAAAAAAAGTAATAAGAAAAGTGTAGTTAAATATAAGAAGAAAAAGAGATAATTTATAATTGACATAAACATAAATTATGACTATAATTTCAGAGGATTGATTAGGACAGGAGGAAGATAATGAGCTTTTCATCGTTAGTTTCAATAATAAATATTATAGTTATTTTGGCTATTATTGCAGTTATATATTGTATTATTTTAAAGTTTAAAATGAGAAAAACTGAGAAATAAATAAAGTTTATACATATAAAAAAGACCTGTATGTACAGGTCTTTTTTATATGTAATAATCGTCCTCTTCGATTACTTGTATTTCTAGATAATCAAATTCTATGGATTCTACGAATGAATCTGCTCTAAAGCGAGTTTTGGCAACGCGCTTAAAGTCTGAGATGTTTGAATCAAGCCAGATTGGGCTCGCTAAATCAAAGTCCTCGCAGATTTTCGCAAGTGAATTATATACTTTTTTAGTTCTATTTAAATCACTGTCATCTTCTATGACAATGTCTTTTAGCATATGGCTATCTTTAAAAAGTTTTCCCCACATTCTAAACATAGTAGTTTCCTCCGCTTTGTATTTGCATGGACTATTATATAGTAAGATTTTTTATATTTCAAGGTACAAGTTGGAAGAAATCTTCTTTCACTTGTATTTTTTTATAGCATTTTTTTGTAAATGTGTAGAATAACTATGGATATGTGATAAAATTATAAGTACAAGTAATGAAGAAATTATACAAGTATGGTCGTGTTAGGTACTTGTATGTTGATATATTATGATTATTGATTAGTTTGAAGAATATTTGCGTGTAGTTGGAGGACTTATGGAAGATAAAAGCAAGAGACTAAAACATGTTATGATATTCGAAGATATGAAGAAGAAGATTTTTACTGAAGATATTAAGCCTGGAGATAAGCTTCCATCTGAGAATGAACTTGCAAAAAAGTATAATGTAAGTAGACAGACAGTTAGAAAAGCCATTGCTAATCTTGAAAGTGCTGGATATGCATACGCTGAACATGGTAGAGGTACGTTCTGTTCAGAGATGCTTGCGCATACAAAGAGTTCTAAGAATGTTGCTGTTGTTACAACTTATCTTTCAGACTATATTTTTCCACATATCATAAAGGGTATTGATGAAGTAATGGAAAAATATGGTTATTCAATTATGCTCAAAAGTACGAATAATTCACGTACTGGTGAGACGAAGAGCCTTGAAGAATTACTTACTAAGGATATAGAGGGTTTGATTATAGAGCCAAGTAAGAGTCATATATATTGTAATCATACAAGTTATTTTAAAAAGTTAGATGAATTTGGTATCCCATATGTATTTATACAAGGAAAGTATGTACAGATGAAGGATAAACCACATGTACTCATTGATGATGAAAAAGGTGGTTATATGGTTACAAAGTACATGCTTGAAAAAGGTCATAGAAACATAGTTGGTGTTTTTAAGAGTGATGATGAGCAGGGACAGAAGAGACATAGGGGCTTTGTTCGTGCCCTTAATGAAGCAGGAGTTATGTATGATCCTGATAATATAATATGGTTTTATACAGAGGATAGAAAGTCTCATCCATATAATGGCATTAAGCAAATGATTAATGATGGCAAGGAATTTGATGGCATAGTATGCTATAATGATCAGACTGCCATGATGGTTATTCGTGCTCTTAGTGAGTGTGGAATTAAGGTTCCAAGAGATGTATCTGTTACAGGATTTGATAATGCGCAAAGAGGTAATCAGGTCGGATTGCAGCTTACAACCATTGCACATCCACAGGAAGAACTTGGAGCTATGGCTGCTGAAATGCTTATGAATATGATTAAGGGAAATGAGTGTGAAAAGCAGATTTTAATCGATCCTGTGTTAATAGAAGGGGATACCTGTAGGTAGGTAAAAATACAGGGAAACTACTATTGAAAAAATGCGAAAAAAACAAGTTGCAAAAATTAGTGTACAAGTTTTATACTCAAAATATAGAGAAAAGAGAAGAAAAAGAAATTGAAGAGCAATCAATTATTTAAGGAAATTTAGTTTATTGAAAAAACATTAAAATGAATAATTTATACAAAAGAGTAAGAGAATTTAAGTAAGAGAAAAGAAGAGATTGCTTTTTCACCAAGAGAGACTGTTCAGTGCGAACGGTCTTTTTTGTTTTTGTTGAGAAATATCATAATAAAACTTGTTAATGAATTATGAATATTGTATTATTAGAATACAGAGGCAAATTAAGGACGAAAGGAAAAAAAAGAAATGACAAACAAAGAAATAATTGAAAACGGCCAGGCGGTGGTCGGCATTGAATTTGGTTCTACAAGAATCAAAAGTGTAATGATTGATGATAAGGGTAATATCTTAGCATCAGGTGATTTTACATGGGAGAATAGTTTGGTTGACGGCATTTGGACATATGACATCGAACTCATTCACAAGGGATTAAGAGAAAGTTACGGTAACCTTGTAAAAGATGTTAATGAAAAATATGGCGTTACATTAAAGAAGATTAAGAGTCTTGGTATTAGTGCAATGATGCATGGTTATCTTGCATTTGATAAGGACGATAATTTGCTTGTTCCATTTAGAACATGGAGAAACACAATTACTGGCGAAGCTGCTGGTAAATTGACAGATGAATTTGGATTTAACATTCCAGAGAGATGGAGTATTTCACATCTTTATCAGGCTATTCTTAATAAAGAAGCTCATGTTAAGGATATTGCATACTTTACAACTCTTGCTGGATATATTCATTATAAACTTACAGGTAAGAAGGTGCTTGGTGTAGGTGATGCATCAGGTATGTTCCCTATTGATAGTAAGACAAAGAACTATAATGAGGATATGCTTTCTAAGTTTAGAAACATGATTAGTTCTGAAGGCTTTAATTGGGATATTAAGGATATTTTACCAGAAGTATTACTCGCTGGTGATAATGCTGGTACACTTACAGAAAGTGGTGCAGCATTCTTAGATGTAACTGGTAACTTAGAAGCAGGTTCACTTCTTGCTCCACCAGAAGGTGATGCTGGAACAGGTATGACAGCTACTGGTAGTGTAAAGGTAAGAACTGGTAATGTTTCTGCTGGTACATCAGTATTTGCTATGGTTGTACTTGAAAATCCTGTTAAGGAACTTCATAGAGAAATTGATATTGTAACTACACCATGTGGTGATGATGTTGCAATGGTTCATTGTAATAACTGTACTTCAGACATTAATGCATGGGCTGGAATATTTGCTGGATTTTTAAAGGCAGCAGGTAAGGAAGTTGACATGAATGAAGTATATACAACTATGTTTAAGTCAGCTCTTGATGCTGATAAGAATTGTAGTGGTGTAATTAGTTATAACTACTTCTCTGGTGAGCAGATTACAGGGCTTCTTAGTGGTAGACCAATGGTTGTTAGAAAGGAAAATGCTAACTTTAGTTTTGAAAATTTTATGAGAGCTAACCTTTATTCAGCTGTTGCTTCACTTAAGATTGGTCTAGATATCTTAACAATTGATGAAGGCGTTACTATTGATAAGATGATTGGACACGGTGGATTCTTTAAGACTCCGGGCGTTGGTAATAGAATAATGGCCGCTGCCATGAACTCAGCAGTTACAACACTTAAGACAGCTGGCGAAGGCGGTCCTTGGGGCATGGCTTTACTTGCAGCTTATTCATCACTTAAGGAAGAAGGTAAGTTTAACGGAAGCCTTGATGAATTCTTATATGGTGAAATCTTTAGCGAAGGCGATGGCGAAACAGTTGAACCAGATGCAGCAGACGTTAAGGGCTTCAATGACTTTATGAAGGATTACAAAGCAGGTATCGCAGTAGAAAAATGCGCTGTTGATACATTATAATACGGGCAAAAGGAAGGAAAGAAAATGTTAGAAGAATTAAAGGAAAAAGTTTTGCAGGCTAATCTTGAATTACCAAAGAGAGGCTTAATTACATATACATGGGGCAATGTTAGTGGTATTGACAGAGAGAAAGGTTTAGTTGTTATTAAACCAAGTGGAGTTTCATATGATGGTATGAAGGCTTCAGATATGGTTGTACTTGATCTTGATGGAAACAGAGTAGAAGGAACACTTAATCCATCATCTGACACACCAACACATCTTGAACTTTATAAAAAATACCCTGATTTAGGTGGTGTTGTACATACACATTCAACATCTGCTACATCATGGGCTCAAGCTGGAAGAGACATTCCTCTATATGGTACAACTCATGCAGATTATTTCTTTGGAGACATTCCTTGTGCAAGAAGTCTTACAAAGGAAGAAATTGAAGGCGAGTATGAAAGAAATACAGGACTTGTAATTATCGAGACATTAGAAGAGCGTGATGTAAATCCAGTTTATACACCTGGTATTTTAGTTAAGAATCATGGTGTATTTACATGGGGTAAGGATGCTGATGAAGCAGTGCATAACGCAGTAGTATTAGAAGAAGTTGCAAAGATGGCAACATTCACTGAAATGATTAATAAGGATGCTGACAAGGCACCAGATTATTTAAGAGATAAGCATTTCTACAGAAAGCACGGAGAAAATGCTTATTACGGACAAAATTAGTTAACCAAATGGCGACGGGACAGAACGTCCCTCGCCATTGTTTTACATATGGGAGAATATAATGAAAAAATTAATTACCTTTATGGTGGTTTTAATGGCGGCTTTTTGTACATGTGTTCTTTGCTATTTTTACATGGATACACATCCTAAGAAAGAAGTGGTTAAAAAAAAGAATTTGATTACCGTTGGATTTGCTCAGGTTGGAGCAGAGTCTGACTGGAGAACGGCTAATTCCATTTCCATAAAGAAGACATTTTCTGAGAGTAAGGGATATGATCTTTTATTTGAAGATGCAAGACAGATGCAGGATAATCAGATTAAATCAATTCGTAAATTTATACAGCAGGACGTTGATTACATAGTACTTGCGCCGGTTATTGAAGAAGGGTTTGAAACTGTTTTAGAGGAAGCAAGTAGAGCTAAAATTCCGGTTATTGTAATTGATAGAAAGGTAAGTGTACCTGATAATAATTTGTATACAACATGGATTGGCTCTGACTTTTATCTTCAGGGTAAAAAAGCATGTGAATGTCTTAATAAGTACATTATTCAAAAAGGGATGAAAGATGTTAATATTGTAAATATTCAAGGTACACTTGGTTCAACATCTCAGATTGGAAGAAGTAATGCACTTAATGAAGCATGTGATAAGTACGGATGGAATTTAGTTGCGCAGGAACCTGGCGATTATACACAGGCAAAGTCAAAGGAAGTCATGAAAAACATATTGAAAAAGACGAAGGATATTGACTTTGTTTATTGTGAAAATGATAATGAAGCATTTGGTGCGATAGAGGCAATCAAAGAAGCTGGATTATCAGTTGGAGAAAATGGTGGTATTAAAATTATTTCGTTTGATGCTACAAAGGGCGGACTTAAAAGAACACTTTCAGGCGAGATTTTATTTGATGTAGAATGTAATCCACTTCAGGGACCAGAAGTTGAGAATGTTATTAAGATGTTAGAAGAAGGTAAAACACCGAATAAAGAGTACTATGTTAAGGAACAGGTATTTGTTCATGATTCGATTTTGACGGATGTTTTAGTTGATGGAAACAAGTACGATTTGTTAACGGTAACTGATGATTACATTAGTGAAAGAGTGTATTGATATGGAAGATGTAAGAAAAATAAAAGTATTTCTTGTTGAAGATGAGGTTGTTATTAGAAGTGGTATTAAGAGTAAGATAGACTGGTCAGCAAATGGTTTTGAATTTGTTGGGGAAGCTGGGGATGGTGAACTAGCGTATCCAAAAATTATAGAAACGGCTCCAGATATTTTGATTACGGATATTAAAATGCCATTTGTTAATGGGCTTGAACTTAGTAAGCTTGTAAAAAAGGAAATACCTGATATTAAAATTGTGCTTTTAACTGGATATGATGAATTTGAATATGCAAAAGAAGCAATTGATATTGGAGTTACTGAATACTTACTAAAGCCAATATCTTCTGATAAATTACTTGAAACTTTGATTAAAATCAAAGATACGATTTTAAGGGAGAGTGAGGATAAGGAATTACTTGTGCGTTATAACATGGATATGAAGGAAAACAGTGAGCGAAATAAGCTTAAGTTTTTAAATCGTATTCTTTCAAGCGATATGTCCATGACCAAGCTTTTAGAAGAGGCTGAAAGTTTTGATATGGATTTTTCTAGAAGTTATTATAACGTAATTATTTTTAATGCCTTTCCAAAGGAAGATAATGAGGAAGGGATAGTTAAGGTAAATGAAGTTCTTGATTTATGCGAGAAGAAATATGCAGGAAATGCTAATGTATATACATTTCAAAAAGATGTAGAAGGATTAGTTTTTATAGTCTGCGACATGAGTGAAGAGGACGTTTCTAAAATATGTGATGAGACTGTTTCAAACATAAAAGAAATATGTAAGGATTATAATTCTCTTAGATATTTTGTTGGCGTTGGAAAAACAGTTATGAGAGTTCATAATTTAAAGGATGCATATGTTAGTGCTGAAAGAGCTTTTTCAAGAAGATTCGATAGTGAAAAAAGTGATGTTTTATACATTGAAAAGTATGAAGAACAATTAAGCACTGACGTTATTAAAGAAAATAGCTTCGTGGAAATTGAATCAATTAGAAGAAGCTTGGAAAAGTTCATATCCCTTGGTGGAGTTGATGAAGTTCCTGAATATGTTGACGGACTTATGAGAAAACTAGATGGAGATTACATTAATTCTGTAATTATGAGACAGTACATAATTATGGATGTTTATGTAGTATGCATGTCAAAGGCAGAAAGCGATTCTAATAATGAAAATACAGATGAAGTTAAGATAATAAGCGAGTTTAAAAATCGCATGACTTCTGTTAATAATCGCGACGATGTATATGCATTTATAAAGGACATTATTACAGAAACAATTAATTATAGAGAAGTTGTTAATACTAAGAAGTTTTCAAAACTCATTAATAGAGTTAAGCATGTAATTGAAGAAGAATATGGAAATAGAGATTTTTCTCTTGGATACATTGCAGATAAACTTGCAGTTAATAAATCATATTTAAGTAGATTGTTTTTACAGGAGACTGGGGAAACATTTACTGATTATCTTCTTAAGTTTAGACTTAAAAAAGGTGAAGAATTACTTGCTGAGACGGACATGACTGTAACTGCGATTTCTCTTGAAATTGGATATAATGATCCGCATTATTTTAGCTACGTTTATAAGAAGGAGAGAGGCTTTACTCCTAGAGATTATAGAATGAAAATGAGGAATGTTGATGAAGAATAAAAAAGGTACACCTTTAAATAAAAGGCTGCTTGCAATTGCGTTATCGGCATTTGTTCCAATGTGTATTGCGCTCGTATTTGCTCTAGGATCTTTATCTTATTCATCAAGACAGTATTCTAAAACAACTAGGAGTGTAACTTATGCAAACAGTCTTCTTGATTTTGAAGAGAGAATGAATTACAGTATGTACTTGGCTGTTGTTGGAAAAAGTGATTTTGTAACTCTTGGAAATGGAGAGATAACCGTTAATGGTATAAAAACAGTTAATCCGTATGATTACATAAAAAAGATGCAAAAGACTTTGTCAGAATTGTCTGATATTGCAACAGTTGATATTAATAAAAACCAGATTAAAAGATTAAATAATACTCTTAATTCGCTACGTCAGAACATAAAGACTCTTGAGTCAAACTTAAATGGTGGAGGTACTTATGAAGAGAACATGAAGTATCTTGATGATAATGTTAACATGCTTACCGCCGTGTTTGAGGAAGGCGTAAAAGAGTATATTCAAAATGAAACAGAATACTTAAGCGAGATTCGTGTTGAGCAACATAATAGAAACAGAGTTGTATATATATCGGTATTAGTGATTTTCCTTATGGCTGTCATGATTTCTCTTATAAATATTTATCGTGCACTTAGAGCTGTAACGGAACCTATTAGAAGACTTTGTGATATGAGTAAGGAATTATCAAAAGGTAACTTTAATGTTAAAACTAAGGTTAGTAGTACTGATGAAATTGCAATTCTTTCTGAGAGTTTTAACGAGATGGCAGCAGAGATTGGTGAACTTGTAGAAGACATTACTGAAAAGCAAAAAGATCTATCCATGCTTGAAACAAAACTTTTGCAGGCTCAGATTAATCCGCACTTTTTATATAACACACTTGATACAATTGTGTGGCTTGCCGAAGATAATAGAAATGAAGAAGTTGTTTCAATGGTAACATCTCTTTCTGAATTTTTTAGATCAACCCTTAGTAAGGGTAGAGATTTTATTACTGTTGAGGAAGAGAAAAATCATATTGAAAGTTATCTAAAAATCCAACAGTTTAGATATCAGGACATTATGGATTATGAGATAAACTTTGATGAAGAAGTATTAAATTACAACATACCAAAACTTTTATTACAGCCACTTGTAGAAAATGCTTTGTATCACGGAGTTAAGTGTAAACGTGGTAAAAGTATAATTAGTGTTAGTGGTAACATAGAAGATGAATACTTAATTTTTGTGGTAGAAGATGATGGTATTGGAATGAAAGAAGAAACCTTAAAGAAGGTTCGAGATAATATTAATGGCGATATAAATAAACATGATAAGGGAAGCTTTGGTCTTGCTAATGTTAATTTTAGAATTCGTCGATATTATGGTGATGACTGTGGCCTTTATATTGATAGTGAATACAATAAAGGAACAAGGTCAATGATTAGAATTAAAAAAGAAAGAGTATAAAAGTTTTGAACTTATATACCGATCTCTAAGGTTAGATTAAAAATCTAATATGGAGGTCGGTATTTTTTTAGTTAAATTGTTATCAGAAAGTAATCAAATCCCACTAATGTAATTATTTCCCAAAAAATAAAATAAGAAAAATTTAAAAAGTTAATTAAAAGTAATCATTTCCCAAAAATTAGGAAGTGTAATTTGTATTTTTGAAAAAACATAAATGTTAACATTTACACATAAGATTGGTGCGAACATGAAAAGTTATTTTGATAAAGAAAATAACTTAAATGCAATCTAAAAACAAATTTGATTGAAATCAAGAATGAAGTTTAATTTTCTAATTAAGGAGGAACGATTAAATGAAAAAGAAACTTTTAGCAACTCTTTTAGTTGCGACAATGGCCATGACTCAGCTTGTAGGCTGTGGTCCTAAGGCAGGTGACAAGAAGGAAGGAGCTACTACTGGTGCAGGCGGTTCTGGTGAGGCTAAAACTGAAAAATTAATTAAAGTTGGTATCATCAATAACGATCCTAATGAATCTGGATACAGAACAGCTAATGATAAGGACTTAAAAGAAATGTTTACAAAAGAGAATGGTTATGAAGCTAAGTTTTCATATTCACTTAAGAACGAAGAGCAGATTAACTATGCACAGACTATGATTCAGGATGGTGTTGATTACTTACTTCTTTCAGCAGCTGATACAGCAGGCTGGGATACAGTTTTACAGGATGCTCAAAGAGAAGGCGTTAAAGTTATTCTTTTCGACCGTACAGTAGATGCAGATGAAAGTCTTTATGAAGCTTCAGTTGTTTCAGACATGAACAAGGAAGGTGAAACAGCAGTTGAATGGCTTAAAGGTCAGAACCTTTCAGAATACAATGTAATCCATATCCAGGGTGTTATGGGTACAGCTGCTCAGCAGGGTAGATCAGGCGCGTTACAGAAACAGGTTGATGCAGAAAGTAGTTGGAATATTGTAACACAGCAGACAGCTGAATGGAATGCTGAAAAAGCACAGCAGATCGTACAGTCAGTTATCGATGCTAAGGATAAATTCAATGTAATTTATGCAGAAAATGATGACATGGCAAAAGGTGCTGTAGCTGCTCTTGATAAAGCTAACATTTCACACGGCGTTGGTAAAGACGTTATCGTAATGGGCTTTGACTGTAACAAGTGGGCACTTGAAGAATTAAAGGCTCAGAATTGGAACTATGATGGACAGTGTAATCCATTCCAGGCTTCATATCTTGATGATATTATTAAGAAACTTGAAAATGGTGAAACTCTTGAACAGAAGACAATCATCATGGAAGAAAAAGGCTTTGATGCTACAACAATTACAGATGATGATGTTAACAAATACGGTATTTAATTATATATAAACAAATATTTTTAAAGTAATAAATAGTATTTAACCCAAATAGAATTTAAAGTAAATAGTTAAAATAGAACGGAAAAAGCATGTTATTTACCAAATAACAAAAGTTAGTATCAAAATGATACTAAGAAAAATTAAAAGAGAGAGCGTCGGGCTGGCAGGGTGATTGCTGGTCAGACGCGCTCTTCATTATAAAAAGTAAAAAAGAAAAAAGAAGAATAAAAAAATTAGCACGGAAAGAAGGAGGGAAGATAAGTGGATGAGAAATTAGTTTTAAGTATGAAAGAAATTTCCAAAAGCTTCCCAGGCGTAAAAGCCTTACAGAATGTAGAATTTAAACTTAATAAGGGTGAGATACATGCGCTTATGGGAGAGAACGGTGCAGGTAAATCAACACTTATAAAAGTATTGACAGGTGTATATACAAAAGATAGTGGAAAGATAAGTATTGAAGGTAAAGAAGTACATATTAAATCTCCACAGGACGCACAGAAGGTTGGCATTAGTACTGTTTATCAGGAAATTACATTATGTCCAAATCTTTCAGTTGCAGAAAATATGTATATCGGCAGAAACATAAGCAAGGGCGTTAACTGGAAAGAGATGAACAAAAGAGCCGATAAAATTTTAAAATCACTTGATATACCAGCGAAGGCAACAGCACAGCTTTCAAGTTGTTCAATAGCAGTTCAGCAGATGGTTGCAATTGCTAGAGCAGTGGATATGGAGTGTAAGGTATTGATTTTAGATGAACCTACTTCATCACTTGATGAACAGGAAGTAGCAAAACTTTTTAAACTTATGAGAGACTTAAAGAGTAAGGGTGTAGGAATCATATTCGTTACACATTTCCTTGATCAGGTATATGAAGTTTGCGATAAAATAACAGTTCTTAGAGATGGAAAATTTGTTGGCGAATATGAAATTGAAAACTTGCCTAGAGTTGAACTTGTTTCAAAGATGCTTGGTAAGAAATTCGATGACATGTCAGAGATTAAAGATGACTCTGTTGTTTATAAGGGCGCTGACAAAGATAAGAAAATTTATAATGCAGTTGGACTTAGTTCAACATCAGGAATTAAGCCATTTAACTTCCACATTAAAAAGGGTGAAGTTAATGGATTTACAGGACTTCTTGGTTCTGGTAGATCTGAATGTGTAAGAGCTATTTTTGGTGCTGATAAGGTTGTTGGTGGACAGGTTAGCGTAGATGGAAAAGCAGTACGAATTAACAAACCTTTAGACGCTATGAAACAGGGTATTGCATATCTTCCTGAAGATAGAAAGAATGATGGTATCATCGGGGATCTATCTGTAAAGGATAATATTATTTTAGCAAGTCAGGTCCTTAAGGGATTTACTAAACCATACTCAAAAGCTGAGGCTGAAAAAATCGCTCAGGAATATATTAAATTACTATCGATAAAGACTGCATCATCTGAAACCCCTATTAAGTCTTTATCCGGTGGTAATCAGCAGAAGGTTATTCTTGCAAGATGGTTACTTACAAAGCCAAAGTATTTAATACTTGATGAACCAACAAGAGGTATTGATGTTGGTACAAAAGTTGATATTCAAAAATTAGTTCTTAAACTTGCATCAGAAGGTATGAGTATTACATTTATATCTTCTGAAACAGATGAAATGCTTAGAACTTGTAGCAGATTAGTTGTTATGAGAGATGGCAAGGTTGTTGGAGAATTAGTTGGCGATAAACTTAATAGTGCAGATGTTATGAAGACAATTGCAGGTGATAAAAATAATAATAAAAAAGTTGTAGAGATTACTAACGTAGGAGGTGAAAACTAGTGGAAAGTTTTAAATCAAAGATTTTAAGAAATCAGATTATTATTCCAATTGCTGCGCTTCTTGTTCTTGCGTTATTTAATTTGATTGCAGATCCATCATTTTATGCTGTCAAGCTAGGTAAAAGTAATACGGGGGATTTGGTATTAACAGGAAACATTATTAGTATTCTTGATTATGGTTCAGAACTTGCAATACTTGCAATTGGTATGACACTTGTTACTGCAGCATGTGGTGGACAGGATATTTCAGTTGGTGCTGGTATTGCTATCGCAGGAAGTGTAATTTTAAGAGTACTTTGTGGTAGAAACACAAGACCTGATCATATTCAGGCACCTATTATCGTTGCATTTATTATAGCTTGTGTTGTATCAATGTTATTCAGTGCATTTAATGGTGTGTTAGTTGCACACTTTAAAATACAACCAATGGTTGCGACCCTTATTTTATATACAGCTGGACGTTCAATAGCAGCATGGGTTAACAATAACGAGCTTCCAGAAGTAAAAGAAAAGAGCTTTAAAATATTTGGTGGATATATACCCGGAATACCCATTCCTACACCAGTTTTCATAGCAGCTGCCTGTGTAATAGTAATGGCAATTGTGCTTAAACTCACTAATCTTCGACTATATACTCAGGCGGTTGGTATAAATGAAAATTCAGCAAGACTTAATGGTCTTAACCCTAAGATGATTAAGATTCTATGCTTTGTAATTTTAGGCCTCTGTGTTGCAATAGCCGGGTTGATTAAGGTTAGTAGACTTTCAACAATTAATTACTCGGTTATTGCAAAAGATATAGAAATGGATGCAATTCTTGCAGTAGCACTTGGAGGAAATGCATTAAGCGGTGGTAAGTTTAATCTTACTGCATCAATACTCGGTGCATATGTTATTCAGTTCCTTACAACAACACTTTATAAATACAGAGTTGACTCAAATGCGTTACCAGCATATAAGGCAATCGTAGTTATTATTTTGGTAGTTGTAAGCTCACCAGTATTTAGAGAAAAAATCAAACAGTTTTCAAAGAATATGAAAGCAAGTAAAGAGGAGGTAGCATAATGAGTAAAGACAAAAAAGATTCAGCAAATGTATTTGCTAGAATTAAAAATATGACAGATACCAATCTTTTGTTTTCAATCACTATAGTGATATTCTTTGCGATGTATATCGGAGCTATGCTTCTTCAAGGAGGAGCATTCTTAAGAGGACAAACATTCTTAAATTTATTAAATGCAAATGGATGTCTTATAATCCTCGCTTGTGGACTTAGTCTTGTAATGATTACAGGTGGAATTGATATTTCTGTTGGTGGTGTTACAGCACTTGTTTGTATGAGCTGTGCGGTATATCTTGATAAACATAATGGAAGTGTTGTAGGTGCATTAGTGATTGCAATTTTAATTGGATTATTCTTTGGCGTGGTTCAAGGATTTTTGGTAGCATACTTAGACATCCAGCCATTTATTGTTACACTTGCAGGTATGTTCTTTGCAAGAGGTATGACAACAATCGTAAATAACAAACCTTTCAATGTTGCACATAAAGGATTTGTTAAATTAAAAGGAACAAGAATTAGAATTCCATATATGGGATCATACAACGTAAGAGGTATTTACGTTGATGCATATATTGAAATTGGTGTTGTTGTTGCACTTGTTACAGTTGCATTATTGTTCGTTGTTTTAAGATGGACAAAGCTTGGTAGAAACTTCTATGCAGTTGGTGGTAATGCAAATTCAGCGTTGATGCTTGGTATTAATGTAAAGAGAACAAAGTTCTTATCACATTTAATCTGTGGACTTCTTGCAGGAATTGGTGGATTTGTTTACTTCATGCATGTTGGATCAGGTTCAGCAAGTCATGCAGCTGGTATGGAAATGAACGCAATTGCATCATCAATTATCGGTGGAACACTACTTACTGGTGGTGTTGGTAATATTATCGGAACATTATTCGGTGTACTTTCACTTGGTACAATTCAGAATATTGTTTCAAATGCAGGCTTTGATGAAGCTTGGTGGACAGGCATTACAATCGCATTAATGCTTTGTGTATTCCTTGTAATTCAGAGTGTTGTAATTTCAAAAAAGAAAAGCATTTAACTATCTAAGTTTTTATGTATAAAAACCTTTCATTGGGAGCGGTCACGTAAGTGACCGCTTTTTTGTCACAATTAGGGATGGATATGTGTATATATATTGTAATGAATTATATGATTGTTTTTAATTATAGAAATGTGATAGTATATTTATAAAATAATTATAAAGGAGTTTAAAATGAATAGTTATAAGGGATTAAAAAAGATTTTACTTATTCTTGTTACGTTATGCGTTTTGGTATGCGTGAAGGATTTTGTTAGTGCTGATGAGGGAGATTTTAGTATTTTGGTGTGGTCTGCTAATCGTTATGAATATGTAGAACCAACTGGGATTGATGGACTAAGCTGGGATGCAGCGCATAATACACTTACAATGAATAATTATGATGGTTATGGTATAAGATTTTCATCTTTAAACAAATGTGAAAAAGTTAAGATAATTGTAAAGGGGAAGAATAGAATAATAGATAGTGATAATAAATCCACAATAGGTCTTAGAAATGTTGATATTACATTTGAGGGAGATGGATTTTTAGAAATAAAACATGAAAGAGAAAAGTTTCATAATATAGGTTATTATTCTTCGGATAATCAAATTCCTTCGGAGTATAACGAAGATATTCATAATGGAGTTATTGTAGATGGACCAACAATTTCTTTGATTTCTAGCAGTAGATATGGAGCTATTTATGTTGATACGTTTGAAATGAAATCAGGATGTGTAATGGGATATCATGAGCCATACAAAGAGATTAGAGAAGATTATGATGGCACGATTGATTTTGAATATTATAATAGTACAATTGCGGTTACAAAAAAGGTAAATGTAACGGGCGGAACTATATTAGCAAGATATGAGGAAAAAGATTGTGTTACGGGAAGATCTAGAACTATTGATTTACCAATATTTGCATTGGTAATAAATGGGGATTATTATCCTGAGATATCACTTTCTGATTGCCTTATTATAGGGCAAAGTCCAGTGTATAGTTATGCTAGGGAGCCAGAAGGTTATATTTATACGGAAGTGGGATACGTTACTAAGAATTTTGATGAGAATTTATGGGAAGAAGTATCATATAAGAAATATCAGAATGTTAATCACATGGGAGCAGGAATACTAGGAAGAGTTCCAGAAACAGATATTTCAAATTTTAAGGTAAGTTTGGATTCTGAAAAATACGTATATGATGGGAAAGAGAAAAAACCTAAAGTGAAGGTTTGTGGACTTAGACCAGGAATTGATTATATATTTTTTTATAATAACAATACAAATGTAGGAACGGCAGAAGTGGTAATAACTGGTATAGGTTATTATAAAGGTACAGTTGTAGTAAAGTATCAGATAGAAATTGACAAGAAAGAAACTAATAAGGAAGATACTGATAAGAAGGATACAAAAATATCTAAAGCATGTGTTATTAAAGATAAGGGATATAAATACAATGTTATAAAAAAAGCAACTAAGAAAAAGGCGGGAACTGTTGAAGTTATAGGATTTAGAAAGAAGAGTTTAAAAAGTGTAAAAATTGCTTCAATAGTTAAAATAAATGGATATAAATATAAAGTTATTTCTATTGGAGAGAATGCTTTTTACGGAAATAAAAAGATAAAAAAAGTAAGTATTGGAAAGAATGTAAAAGAGATAAAAGAGGGAGCATTTGCTAATTGTAAAAAATTAAAAAGAATAGTTATTAAGACAAAGAAATTAAAAAAGATTGGTAAAAAGGCATACTCTGGAGTGAAAAAGAATTGTGTGATTGTTGTACCAAAGAATATGAAGAAATATTATAAAAAATTAATAAAAGAAAAAAATGTTAGATTCGAACAATAAGGGGATTAATAATGAATAAATATTTAATGAATTTTCTGAAAGTATTTTTAATGTTGATTGTTGTACTTTCGATAGCTAAGTTTAACAATGAAGTATATGCGCTAGAAGGTGACGTAGGAATTGTTGTTTATAATGGAGATGGTTTTACTTTAATGGATGAAGAACATCAATTTAAAGGGCTGAGCTGGGATGGCAAAAAAATGAAGTTAACCCTTGATAATTACAAAGGTTCTTCTATAGCTATATATAAATATGAGTCTAGAGATGAAGATATAGAGATTGAAGTAAAAGGTGAAAATGAAGTAGATGCAACGGTGATTAATGGAACAACTTGGAAAGGTGTTGTTGGTATATATAATGCTTATACTAATGGTATAAGATTTACAGGAAGTGGAAGTTTAACGATTTCGAATAAGAATAATCAAACTGCTTTTTCCGAATTGATTGAATCAACTGGCAAGGTGGAAATAGATGGTCCTACAATAAATATCAATGGTTACGTGGGAGAATATTCTTATAATGCTATAGAAACATCTGATTTTTATATGAAATCGGGTACGTTAAATATTAGCGTTGAAATGTTAAAAGAATATGGTAATCATGGCTATTGTGATATAGAACTTGTCAGGTTGACTAAGCCATTAAACTCAATACATATATTGGGTGGTAGAGTAATTGTTTCGATAGATAAAGAATGTAAATATGCAGAAGTTTTTTTAGTGGAGTATAATCTTAGAAAAGAAGATCTTTCTAAAACTAAGTTTGAAAATGATGGATACAGATATGAGCTTTCAAATTGTATACTTGTAGTGGCGGCGGAAGGTAATTATAGTTTGTTTTCAAGCTGGGCAAATTATACAGGGGATGTTTCAAGTTCGTATGTATATGTTTTACCAGAGGTTAAATATGGAGAGAATGCATATGTAATTTATTGTAAATCATTAGATGAAAGTGCCAAAATAGGTTTAAATAATTTCAAATTAGAAATGGAAAAGGGTGAGTTTGAATATACAGGTAAAGCGATTACTCCAAAGGTAAATGTGATCGGCCTAAAGGAAGGCGAGGACTATACTGTAAAGTATGAAAATAATATAAAACCTGGTAAAGGCAAAGTCATTATAACTGGTAAGGGTATATTCGGTGGAAGTATTACAAGAGAGTTTGATATTACTTCTAATTCAATAATTAAAGAATCAGAAAATGCTGATAGTATTAGTGATGGAAAGCTTGTATATAAAGTTTTAAAACAGGGAGATAATAAAGGAATAATTGGAAAAGTTGAAGTTGTTGGTTTAATGAAAAAGAACTTAAAGACTATTAATATTGCTTCAACAATTAAAATAAATGGATATAAATATAAAGTTGTTTCTATTGGAGAGAATGCTTTTTATGGAAATAAAAAGATAAAAAAAGTAAGTATTGGAAAGAATATTAAAGAGATAAAAGCAGGAGCATTTGCTGAATGTAAAAAGTTAAAAAGAATAGTTATTAAGACAACGAAACTTAAAAAAGTAAGTAAAAAAGCATACACTGGAATTAAGAATGTTATAATAAGAGTTCCGAAAACAAAGAAGAAAGTATATAAGAGGTTATTTAAAAAATCACATATTAATTGCAAGATAGTTTAGTAAAATGTGAAATAAAACAGTCATGTTCACTGGTGATAGTGAGTATGGCTGTTTTTTAGTGATTTAAAGCGGCCTGTTGTTGTAAAGAAAGGCAAAAAATGGTATAATTAATAGAATTCATTATGGATAAGTAGGAGGAAATCACGTGATTAAATTAAGTGAAGGCGGCGCATATCTTGTTGACGGTAGTGAAATCATTGAAGTTAACGAAGGTATAGAAGCAGTTAAAGGAAAACTCGGTAGTAGATTTGTAGAAAAGGAAGAGGCTTTAAAGAGTACTATTGCTTATAATATTCTTAAAGACCATAATACTTCTGACAACATGGATAAATTACAGATTAAGTTTGATAAACTTACATCTCATGACATAACATTTGTTGGAATTATTCAGACAGCTCGTGCATCGGGCCTTGAAAAATTCCCTATTCCTTATGTACTTACAAACTGTCACAACTCACTTTGTGCAGTAGGTGGTACTATCAATGAAGATGACCACATGTTTGGTCTTTCTTGTGCTAAGAAATACGGTGGTATTTATGTTCCACCTCATCAGGCAGTTATTCATCAGTTCGCAAGAGAAATGCTTGCAGGTGGCGGTAAGATGATTTTAGGTTCTGACTCACATACTCGTTATGGTGCACTTGGTACTATGGCTATGGGTGAAGGTGGTCCTGAACTTGTAAAACAGTTACTTTCACAGACATATGATATTAACAGACCAGAAGTTATTGCTATTTACATGACAGGTACTCCTGCAAAGGGTGTTGGTCCTCAGGACGTAGCTCTTGCTATTATTGGAGCAGTATTTGCTAATGGATATGTAAATAACAAGGTTATGGAATTTGTTGGTCCTGGTGTTGCTAATCTTTCAGCTGATTTCAGAATTGGCGTTGACGTTATGACTACAGAGACAACTTGTCTTTCATCTATTTGGAGAACAGATGATAAGATTAAGGATTTCTTTGATATACATGGTAGAAGTGAAGACTTCAAGGAGTTAAATCCTGGAGCAGTTACATATTACGATGGAGTTGTTTATGTTGAACTTGATAAGATTAAACCTATGATTGCTATGCCATTCCATCCAAGTAATACTTATACAATTGATGAAGTTAATGCAAATCTTAAGGATATTCTTGCTGACGTTGAGAAGAAGGCACTTGTATCACTTGATGGTCAGGTAGAATATTCACTTATGGATAAAATTGTTGACGGTAAACTTTATGTTGAACAGGGTATTATCGCAGGTTGTGCAGGTGGTGGATTTGAAAACATCTGTGCTGCAGCTGATATCTTAAAGGGTAAGAGCATCGGATGTGATGAATTTACTTTATCAGTTTATCCTGCATCTACACCTATTTACATGGAATTATTCAAGAACGGCAAGGCTGCTGATCTTTTAGCAACAGGTGCAATTCTTAAGACTGCATTCTGTGGACCATGTTTCGGTGCTGGTGATACACCTGCTAATAATGCATTTTCAATCAGACATTCTACTAGAAACTTCCCTAACAGAGAAGGTAGTAAGTTACAGAATGGTCAGATTTCATCTGTTGCTCTTATGGATGCTAGATCAATTGCAGCTACAGCTGCTAACAAGGGCTTCCTTACATCAGCAATGGATATGGACTTTGAACTTACAGGTCCTACATATCACTTTGATAAATCAATTTATGAAAATAGAGTATTTGATTCAAAGGGTGTTGCAGATCCTAATGCAGAAATTCACTTTGGACCAAACATCAAGGATTGGCCTAAGATGGTAGCTCTTACAGATAACTTGGTAATTAAGGTTGTATCTGAAATTCATGATCCAGTTACAACAACTGATGAACTTATTCCATCAGGTGAAACATCAAGTTACAGATCTAACCCACTTGGTCTTGCTGAATTTACACTTTCAAGAAAAGACCCTGCTTACGTTGGCAGAGCTAAGGAAGTTCAGGCAGCTGAGAAGGCTAGAGAAGAAGGAAAGTGCATGGGTGAAGTTCTTCCAGAACTTAAGGATGTTATGCATACAATCAAAGAAACATATAGTGATGTTTCAAAAGAAAATACAGGTGTTGGTAGTACAATTTACGCTGTTAAGCCTGGTGATGGTTCAGCTAGAGAACAGGCTGCATCATGTCAGAAGGTTTTAGGTGGCTGGGCTAACATTGCTAAGTCATACGCTACTAAGAGATATAGATCAAACCTTATTAACTGGGGTATGCTTCCATTCATCTTTGAAGATGATAACTTACCATTTGCTAACGGGGATTACATCTTCATCCCTGAAGTAGCAAATGCTGTTAAGGAAAAGAAATCAGAAATCAAGGCATTCGTTGTTAAGCCAGGTGAAGGACTTAAAGAGTTCACACTTAAACTTGGTGAAATGACAGATGATGAAAGAGAAATCATCCTTAAAGGTTGCTTGATTAATTATAATAATAAAAGCATATAAAATTTAACTGAATACTAAGTAGCAATTTGCTACTTAGTATTCGTATAATCAAATAAAAACATTTTCAGTTACAGGGCTATACTATCTAGCAAGGACCATAGCGGGTCTCGGTACTTAGTGAGCACCGATATAAATCGAGTGCGAACTTAGTTCCGCTAGGGGAAGCCCGCAATGTGCGAGAGCAGTGTCCGTGATAGATAGTATAGCCCTGTACAGCAAAATGTTTTTACAAAAATTGGGTTTTTACAAATGACTACGTAAAGGACAAAATTCATATGAGAGAGACTAAAGGTAACTTGGGGTTACCAGGAGAAACGAGAGAAGGAAGGTATTTATAATGGATTTTATTACAAAGGACGATTGCTATCTGTTTGGCAATGGTACGCATTATAAGATTTATGAAAAATTGGGAGCACATCCTGCAAAAGTAAAAAACAGAAAAGGTACTTATTTTGCAGTATGGGCACCGAATGCCGTGACAGTCAGTATAATTGGGGATTTTAATGATTGGCTCGGATTTGACCATAACATGGAGCGTATTGGAGACTCCGGTATATGGGAACTATTTATCCCTGGCGTAAAGAGCGGGGATATGTATAAGTATGTTATAGTAACAGAAAGTGGACAGACATTATATAAGGCAGATCCTTATGCTTTCTACAGTGAAAAACGTCCAGGCAACGCTTCAAGAGTTTATGATCTTGAAGGATATAAGTGGAAGGATGATAAGTGGAAAGAAGAAAAGGCTAAGGAAAATCATTATGAAAAGCCTATGTCTATATATGAAGTTCATCTTGGTTCTTGGAAAAAGGATTATGATAAGGATTCAAAAGATGGATTTTATGATTATAAGAGAGCAGCTGATGAACTTTGCAAGTATGTAGTAGAAATGGGATACACGCATGTGGAACTTATGGGTATTGCAGAGCATCCATTTGATGGTTCATGGGGATATCAAGTAACAGGATATTATGCACCAACATCAAGGTATGGTGAGCCTAAGGAATTTATGTATTTGGTTGATAAATTTCATCAGGCTGGAATCGCAGTTATTCTAGACTGGGTACCAGCGCATTTTCCAAGGGATGCACATGGTCTTGCAATGTTTGATGGAACTCCACTTTATGAATATGCCGACACTAGAAAGGGTGAACATCCTGACTGGGGTACAAAGGTATTTGATTATTCGAAAACAGAAGTCATTAATTTCCTTATAGGGAATGCATTATTCTGGGTTGATAAGTATCATATAGATGGTTTAAGAGTTGATGCAGTTGCATCTATGCTCTACCTTGATTATGGTAGAAATGATGGACAGTGGGTAAGAAATAAAAATGGTGGAAATGAAAATCTAGAAGCTATTGAATTCTTTAAACATCTAAGTTCTGTATTAAAACAGATGTATCCATCAGCATACTTAATTGCAGAGGAATCAACTGCATGGCCTAATGTTACAAAGGCGCCTGAGGATAATGGTCTTGGCTTTGCATATAAATGGAATATGGGTTGGATGAATGACTTTTTACAGTATGTAAAACTCGATCCATATTTCAAAAAATTCAATCACAATAATATGACATTTGGTATGACATATGCATTTAGTGAAAACTTTATTTTAGTTATTTCTCATGATGAGGTTGTACATCTTAAGTGCTCAATGCTTAATAAGATGCCAGGTTATCCAGAGGATAAGTTTAAGAACTTAAAGACAGCATATACATTTATGTTTGGTCATCCTGGTAGAAAACTTTTATTTATGGGACAGGAATTTGCTCAGCTTGCTGAGTGGTCAGAAGCTAAAAGCTTGGATTGGTATTTGCTGAAAGAGGATACACATAAGGGTGTATCAGAGCATGTAAAGAAGTTGCTTCATTTGTATAAGGAGACACCTTCGTTATACGCTGATACATTAGCATATGATTCATTTGAATGGATTAATTGTGATGATGCAGATAGAAGCATTTTTAGTTTTATTAGAAAGACTAATGAAAACTATAAAAACGGTTTAGTATTTGTTTGCAATTTCACGCCTATTGATAGGGATGATTACATGGTCGGTGTTCCGATTTCTGGAACGTACAAACTTATATTATCATCAAAGGATGAATATGAGGAAATATCAATTAAGGCAGAGAAGGGTGAATGTGATGGCATGCCATATCACATTAAATATCCTTTAGCTGGATGTGAATCAGTAATCTTTAAAATGCCAGTTAAGAGAGGTGGAAAGAGTACAAAAACTGAGACCAAGAAATAAGTTATTGAAGTATAGTATGTTGTAAATTCAATAATACGAAAGGTTTTAAACCATGAAAAAGGTTATCAGAATATTTGCTGCATTAGCGATAATTGCAGTGCTTGGTACGATGATAATGTATGTAATGAAGTACTCTAAGTCGGGAAAGGATGGAGATGATGCACCTCTTGAATTTTCCGAGGAACTTGGAGTACTTCCTACTGTCAGTACTGTTTGTGATGAAAAAGAAATAAACTCCTTGCATGGATATACAACTAAGATGGATACTACAAAGATTCATGATAGTTTAGTTGTTGTTGATAAAGAGAATAGAAATTTTAAGATTAAGATTGATAAGAACGGAGCTTCTGTTAAAAATATTCACGTTGATATTGTAAGCTTCGGTGAAACTCAGAATATTTTATCTACTGATATTACTAAGACTAAGGAAAATGATAATAAAATTTCTGCTGTGTTAGAATTTCCTGAAAGTGGACAGGTTAATAAGGAGTGGGTTCTTATAATTACACTTTCTACGGATGATTATAATGAAGTAAGATATTATAGTAGAATTGAGTGTCTTGAAAAGAGTTTTGTAAAAGAGCAAGCAGAGTTTGTTAAGTTCTTTAGCGATACAACTTTTGATTATGAAAAGGCTGCTAGTTGGAATAAGGGTATTATAGGTTATATAGAACCGGATAGTAATACGGATAATTCTAATCTTGGGCATGTAACTATTAAGTCATCATTTGCTCAGGTTACTTGGGGTAACATGGAAGTTAGTCGTGTTGGTGAACCTACAGTTACACTTCTTGAAATGGATGGCGATGTTGGTGCATATGAACTTGATTATTTGGTTAAGGCACCGAATGATTTTAAACAGGATGAATTCTATAATGTTAAAGAGTACTTTAGAGTATGGTCAGCCCTTGATACTGTTTATTTAAGATCTTATGATAGAACTATGGAGCAGGTTTTTGAAGCAAGTGGTGGTACCATTACAAGCGAGAGAATTAATCTTGGTATTCAAAAAACTTTGGGCTTTGATTATAAACAAAGTGAAAACAATAAATATATAGCTTATGTTTTAGGCGATAGTTTATGGTGCATTAATACTGATGATTACGAGGCTACATGTATATACACAATTGGTCGAAATGCAAAGGATAATCGTAAGGATTCGGAACTTGAATGTATGAGTGTTGATGATGATGGAAATGTTGAATTCATCGTTTATGGTTACCTTAATTCAAAGGAACACATAGGTCAGAACGGTATTGTTGCATACAGCTATAATGAAGAGAAAAATCAAACTCGTGAAAGAATATTTGTTGAGTATGATAAACCATATGAGATTTTAGCAAATGAAGTTGGTACACTTTATTACATCGCAGATGGCGTGTTATATATATACATCGATTCTTGTATTAACTATGTAAATCTTGCGACGAAAGAGCATGGTCAGGTTGTTTCAAATCTTGAGCCAGGTACATATGCAGTTAATGATAACATGGATACAATTGCATATTGTAAGGATGGCAATTTAAGGGATGCAAAGAGCATGACTGTAATGAACTTCGAAACAGGTAGTGTGAGAGATATCGAAGCAAATGAAGGCGAAAGAATCAGGGTTTGTGCATATGCTGGTAAGGATCTTATATATGGCATAGCAAATGCTGATGAGATAAATAATGATGCTGATGGAAACATAGTTTTCCCAATGAAAAACATGTACATACTTGATAAGGATTTACATGTTTCAACTAATTACTCAAAGGATGATATTAGAGTAACGGATGTTGAAGTTAAGGGTAATATGATTAGTTTATCAAGAACTAAGAAGGGCAAGAATATTGCTAACGATCAGTTGTTTGAAACTAAGGGTGATGAAGAGCAAATAGCAAATCCAAGTTTCATAGTAACAGAACTTAAGGAAACAATGCCTGTTCTTGTTTTTAAATATCCTTTAGATGTAAGAGAAAAATTAGTTGTTAAAGCAGCTAAGATATATGTTACTTCACCAGATGATAAAGTTGAAGTTGAAACTAAGGAAACAGCTGATGCAAGTAATAATAATGGTGAAGAAGAAACTAAAACTTCAACTGGTAAAAATACATATGGTGGAAATACAACAATAGACTTAAATATTCCACCGAATGACAGACAGTTCTACTATTTATATATTGATGGTGAATTAGCTGATATTTATTCTGTTAAGAATAAAGCAGTATCTAAAGCTGAAAGTGTATATGGATATGTTGTAAATGAAAATGGTGAGAAGATATATGCATATAAGGAAGAACTTCAGTATAAGGATGCTAGTGATAGAAGTATAGACTAATTATAGAAAATAATGGAGTATTATATAGATTATTTAGTTTAATAATGGGAAATATAATTAATTATGTTTCTGATTGATTGGAGGTAGAAATGAATAAGAATATTACTAACAGTGTAGTTTATGTAGGTGTTGATGATAAGACTTTAGATTTATTTGAAGGTCAGTATCCAGTACCTAATGGTATGGCATATAATTCATATGTAATCTTAGATGAAAAGATTACAGTTATGGATGGCGTTGATGAAAGAGCTGTCGATGAATGGTTAGATAATGTAGAAAAGGCTCTCGATGGAAAGAAACCTGAATATATTGTTGTTCAGCATTTAGAACCAGACCATAGTGCAGGCGTTAGCTCATTTATAGCTAAATATCCAGATGTTAAGGTTGTAGCAAATGCTCAGATTTTCAGAATGGCTACTCAGTTTGGAATTGAAGTTGCAGAAGATAAGAAAGTTACAGTTAAGGAAGGCGATACATTAGATCTTGGTAGTCATAAATTAAATTTTGTTATGGCTCCTATGGTTCATTGGCCAGAAGTTATGATGACATATGAAAGTAGCGAAAAGATACTATTTGCTGCGGATGCATTTGGTAAGTTTGGTACACTCGATACTGATGAAGACTGGGCTTGTGAAGCAAGAAGATATTACTTTAATATTTGTGGTAAGTTTGGACCACAGGTTTCTGCAGTTTTAGCTAAGGCAGATGCACTTGATATTGAAATTATTTGCTCACTTCATGGTCCAATCTTAACTGAAAATCTTGAATACTATATTAACCTTTATAAGACTTGGGCAGCATATGATGTTGAAGCAGAAGGCGTATTTGTTGTATATGCTTCAATGCATGGAAATACAGCTAAGGCAGCAGAACTTTTAAAGGAAGAATTACTTGCACAGGGTTGTAAGAAAGTTGCTATGCATGACCTTGCAAGAGATATGTTCTCAGAAGCTATTGAAGATGCATTTAAGTATGGTAAGTTAGTACTTGCATCACCAACATATGAAACAGAACTTATGCCAATTGTAAGCATGTTCTTACATGATCTTGAACATAAAAATTATCAGAAGAGAAAAGTTGGTTTCATCCAGAATGGTACATGGGCTCCAATGAGTGGTAAGTTCATGAAGGCTGGTTTTGAAAAACTTAGTGATATTACATTCTGTGATACAATGGTAACAATTAAGTCAACAGTATCAGACGCTAACAAAGAAGAGATTAAGCAGTTGGCTAAGGAAATATTGGCTGATTAAGATTGGTAGATATTATAGAGTTAGTATTTAATGTAATATATTGTATTATATAAAATTATCGTATTATTATATAGATCAAAGTAAAGAAGATAGTATCAGAATGATACTATCTTTATTGATACTTAGCACGAAATAGAATATAATCCATAATGGAGTTTTTGTATAGGATGAAGGAAAAACTAATGGAAGGAATATAGGTTTATAGCAAGGTATATGCGTAAACTTATCGTTTATGAATTATGAGTACATTGATTGTTCTACAGCAAATGGCTGTCATCTCACTTCTCGTTTTAATTGGAGTATATCTTTTTAAGAAGGATGTGGTTGATAGCCAGACATCTAAGAAATTATCTGCTATTGTAGCGGATGTTTGTAATCCGGCGATTATACTTGCATCGCTTGATCCAAACAGCGTTACATCGGGAAAGAAAGTATTGCTTTTTGCAGTGTTAGCAGGTGTTGTAATACATATTTTCTATGTGATACTTGGTATGATTATGCCATTTCTTTATGGTGTTGAAGCGGGAAAAAGAAAGTTCTATACTATGATGATGGTTTATACCAATGTTGGATTTATAGGTATTCCAGTTGCTAAGGCGGTGCTTCCAAAAGAAGCAATGGTATATGTTATAGTTTGTAACGTTATGTATAGTTTATTGTTTTACACACATGGTATAACAGTATTAAGTTCTGGTAAGGAGAAGATGAACCTTCTTAAAGTAATTAATCCTGGAACAATTGCAGCTGTGTTTAGTATGGTAATATTTGCTTTTAAAATTAAATTACCATTTATAATTGATAATACAATTGCTTATGTTGGTAATGCAACGGTATTTTTATCAATGGTTCTTCTTGGTGTATCAATAGCAAGATCTGATATTATCAAAGGATTTAAGAATAAGAAGCTATGGCTTCATGTGGTATTTAGATTATTGTTAATTCCAATGGCGATTGCATTTGCTGTAAGAGGCGTAGGATTTAGTAAGAATGCAGCACTTGGATTTGCACTTATGTCCGGTATGCCAGTTGGAAATCTTCCGCTTATTCAGGCAGAAAAAACTGGTGAAGATACGGATGTTTTATCTTCAGCAATTACAGTTACTACAATTTCGTCAGTTGCAACCATTACGATTTTGATGTCGGTATTATCAAATGTTTTGTAAAAAGTTATTGTTGTTTGGAATGATTGTTTATAGTATAAAACATGCGGATTATATATATAATGCTTTAATGTTTGCAATGAAAAAATATAATTAGAATATTATAATTTTTGTTATTATATATAATTAGATACTGATTTGATATAATAATATGAAGAAAAGTAATTATCGGGATAAAAGAAAAATTATTTATGAGAATATAAATAAAATGATATAAAGATTTTCAAATGAATATTTAGAAAGTCGTCAAAGAAATACAAAAGAAAGTTGGAGATGATTATGGAATTTAAAACAGATATTTTTAGTCAGTTTGATAAGGAGTGGGCGCTTCTTACAGCTGGAAAGAAAGATGATTTTAACACAATGACAGTAAGTTGGGGTGGCCTTGGAACACTTTGGGGCAAGAATGTTGTAACAGTTTATGTTAGAACTTCAAGATATACTCATGAGTATGTAGATAATAATGATACATTTACTCTTACATTCTTCCCTGAGAAGTATAAGAGTGTTCTTGGTGTATTAGGAAGCAAGTCAGGTCGTGAAATGGACAAGATGCATGAATCAGGCCTTACACCAATTGAAGTTGAAGGCTCAGTAGGATTCGCTGAGGCAACAACAACTTTTGTTTGCAAGAAGTTATTTAAGCAGGGCCTTGAAGTTGAGAATATCCCTGATGATATTGTAGATCAGTTCTACAAGACAGATGCAATGCATGATATGTATATTGCTGAAGTATGTGAGATTATTAAGAAATAGGTTGGTTTTATAGGTTGAAAATATCCTATTTTGATGGGAAGATTTAAAGGTAGTCAAGGAGACTTGTTGATTGAGGTGAAAATAGAGCCGGGTACGGCCGATATGGCAAAAAACGCGAAAACGGCCGTAAAAATAACTTGCTAATGATGAGTCCGGGCTGTGAAATTCTTACTTTGGGTTAAAATAGTTTGAAAAGTAAGAATTTGTAAGTTACTAAAAGTAATAATATGATTATATTATTCTTACTTTTGGAAAGAAAATGGTTAAAAGTAAGAAAAAGCAACTTGTTAAAGATGAGTGAAGATTAAAAAGATTCTTACTTTTGAATAAAAAAGTATGAAAAGTAAGAATGAATAGATTGATTAAATAAAATAATGATGGAGATATTCTTACTTTTAGAAGGAAAATGATTAAAAGTAAGAAAAACAAGCTATTTAATTGTAAAATAGAAATAAATAATTCTTACTTTTAGGATAAAAATACAAATAAGTAAGAAAATGTAGGTGCGTAAAGATAACTAAGAATTAATAGGAGGTTAGGTATGGAATTTTTAGAATTAGCTAAGAAAAGATATTCATGTAGAAGTATAAGTGATAAGCCTGTGGAGGATGAGAAGATTGAAAAGATTCTTAAGGCAGGTATGCTTGCTCCAACAGCAGTTAATTTTCAGCCATTTAAGATTTGGGTTGTAAAGAGCGCTGAGGGTGTTGAGAAAATTGGAAAAATTACAACATGTACATTCGGTGCACCATTATTTTTTGTTGTAGGTGGGTTAGAAGAAAGTGCATGGAACAGAAAATATGATGGAAAGAATTTTGCAGATGTTGATGCTTCAATTGTGGCAACACATATGATGCTTGAGGTTGAAGATTTAGGTCTTGCTTCAACATGGGTAGCAAATTTTGACGCAGTTAAGATTAAGGAACTATTCCCTGAAATGGCAGATTATAATCTTATTGCAATATTCCCAGTGGGATATGCTAATTCTGATGCTAAGCCATCAGATAGACATGAACTTTCAAAGAGCAGGGATGAGCTAGTGAAGGAATTATAATGCTTAAACGCCTGTAAATAAGCCAATGTTAATGTGCGTTGCTTGTGGCAACGCATATTTTTTCTATATAATTGAGCCATCAAAAACAAGGAGGCGTAAATTATGCTAAATGAAAACATTAAAAAACTTAGAAAATCAAAAGGATTATCTCAGGAGGAACTTGCTATTAAATTGAATGTAGTAAGACAGACAGTATCAAAATGGGAGAATGGATTATCAGTTCCAGATTCAAGTATGCTGATTGCCTTAGCAGATGAATTGGATGTATCTGTAGGTGTACTGCTTGGAGAAACTGTGACAGACCCTATGCCAGATGATTTAAAGACAATTTCTGAAAAATTAGAAGTAATAAATTTACAGTTGGCAAAAAGAAGTATGGTAAGATTGAAGGCTATTCGTGGGATACTTATATCGGTATGTGCACTTATAGTTATTACATTTATTATTCTTGCAGCGATGCAAAGTTCTTATTTAGGATGGGATTATAATAATCCTGAATTGGCAGTTGCAGGAACAATAGTGCATGGATTCGAATTTGTATTTGTTAGATTGGCACCGATTGTATTGTTGATTTCAGTAGTTGGAATCGTAATGACATATAAAAAAAGATAAATCAAATTTGAGATTATATTGAGCAAATATATTTTGAATGATGAAATAGGAAATACACCAACAATGGTTAAAGGTTTAACTGTTGTTGGTGATGAAAGTGATGAAAGTGGTAAGCTTGAAGATGCAATTAAGACATTAAGGGATAGAAATCTTAAAGGGACAGTTATCCTTTTTTGCAATTTTGGGAATGAAGAAGTTATTTGCTGGAAATGAACTCACATCTAGAATCATGACCTTACACTATGATGAAGTAACCGATGGAGACAATCGAATAGAGGAAATAATAGTCACTATTTTTTAAAAAAAATTTTGATGTAACCATTGACATTACATCTCGGGTGTGATATATTTGTACTACCAGATGAAACCACTACGGTTACATCAATGAACTTTTTAACATTCGAGGATAATTACCTCGCAGGGCAGTGCCCAGAAAGGAAAATAATCATGACAAATAAGGAAAAAGCATTAGCACTCATCGGAACATTCGTATCAGGAGATACCGCAAAGGCAAAGGAACTTCTTGCAACAGGTTATATTCAGCATAACCTCGCATTTGGAACAGGAGCAGATGCATTTGTAGCAGCAGTTGAAGGACTTGCACAGGCACCTGTAAAAACAACTGTTAATAACATTCGTTCATTCGAGGATGGAGATAAGGTTTTCCTTCAGACAGTATATAATTTTGCAGGAGCAGGAGAGCAGGTCGGATTCGATGTTTTCAGATTCGATGCAGACGGTAAGATTGCAGAGCATTGGGATAATTTGGCAGACAAGGCAGCTCCTAATCCTTCAGGACATACTCAGATTGATGGAACTCTTGAGAAGAAAGATGTAGACAAGGAAGAGACACGTAAGGTTGTAGCTGGATTTGTAGGCGATGTACTTCGTGGGGAGAATCCTGACAAGCTCACTTCTTACTACGATGGAGATAAATATATCCAACATAATACTTCAATTGCAGATGGTCTTTCAGGTCTTGGAGCAGCACTTGAAGCTATGGCTAAGCAGGGAATCTCAATGGTTTATAACAAGACTCATATGGTTCTTGCAGATGGAGATTATGCACTTGCCTGCTCAGAAGGAACCTTTGGCGATGTACCTACAACCTACTATGATCTGTTCCGTGTTGAGAATGGATTTATTGCAGAGCACTGGGATGTAATGGAGACATTAGCTGATAAGTCTACATGGGCTAATGAAAATGGAAAGTTTTAATGTAACCATTGCAACTACATCTGTTATGAAGTAAAATGATGGCAGGAGGAATTAAAAAATGCAGATATCAAGCAGATTTACGGTTGCACTTCATATTTTTACATGTGTGGATACATTTAAGGATGAACACAAGGTAACGAGCGATTTTCTTGCAGCCAGTATAAATACGAATCCTGTCATCATTAGAAAGATACTTACTCAGCTTAAGAATGCAGGGCTAATAAATGTTATCAGAGGAACAGGCGGAATAGAGCTTACAAGAGATCTTAAAGATATAACTTTTTATGATGTGTATCAGGCAATTGAGCCTTTGGAGGATGGAGATTTATTTAGATTTCATGAATCACCAAATCCAGAGTGCCCTGTTGGTAGGAATATCCATTCGCTATTGGATGATAAATTGAAAAACATCCAGGAAGCGATGGAATCAGAGATGAAAAAATACACTCTTAATGATTTAAGATCCGGAATGCAGGAACTGTTGACAAAAGAAGCTTAACAATGAGACTCTGAGGTGTTTACTTCAGAGTCTTTTTTTGTTTACACGACGAGGAAAATGCAGTAAGCTTGCTTACTAGCATTTGACGACCGTGATACAATCCCGAAACAAGCGTAGCGGTTTCGGTGATTAGAAGGATGTGGAATATGGAAACTAAGGAATATCTGAAATACATAGTGGAAGAAATCCATACAACTATTGTGGCAACGGTAGATGATGAAGGACTACCTGTTACAGCTGCTATAGATATGATGGATTATGATAATGACAGTTTATATTTCCTTACAGCGAAAGGAAAAGGATTCTATGACAGATTGACAAAAAGACAATTTCTTGCGCTTACTGCGATGAAAGGTGAGGATACTATGTCAAGTATTGCGGTATCAATCCGAGGTAAGGTAAGAGACCTTGGACATGACAAGATACCAGAGCTATTTAAAAAAAATCCATACATGCATCAGATTTATCCGACGGAAGAATCCATGAAGGCACTAACAGTTTTTCAGATATATGAAGGAACCGGCGAGTGGTTCGATCTGTCAAAGAAACCTATAGAAAGGGCATCCTTTAACTTTGGAAAAGTAGAGATTAAGCGAGAAGGATATTTTGTCACAGATAATTGTATAGGATGCGGAAGCTGTTTATCTGTTTGTCCCCAGAGCTGTATCATTACTACCGGGATTCCGTATGTCATAGAGCAGGAACATTGTCTGCACTGTGGTAATTGTTTGAATACCTGTCCTGCTGGGGCAGTAGTTAGGAGATGAAGGCTATGCCAAAGAATACAACACAGGAAGAACGCCTTGATTATCTCGTAGAAGAGTTTAAGGCAGATTCTGCTGAATATAAGAATTTAAAGATTCCAAATAGTACGGAAGATAAAAGACGAATCTTAAGGTCACTTATGAATATTCGTATGCCAAAAGAATTATCTTCTGAGGTAATGAAAGTACAGGATGAATATCTGACTGAAAGAGCGGCTGAAAAGGGTGTGGTGAATCTATCAGACATCCCGGTTATCAGGGATGGACTTTCTATCTGGCAAGGAGATATCACAAGACTTTCGGTGGATGCTATTGTTAATGCCGCTAATTCGCAGATGCTTGGTTGTTTTGTTCCGATGCATACTTGCATAGATAACTGTATCCATACTTTTGCAGGAGTGCAATTAAGAGCTGAGTGCAACAGGCAGATGAACGAATTTCGAATCAGATATGGAAGAGATTATGAGCAGCCGACCGCCGTTCCAATGCTCACTAAAGCGTATAATCTTCCGGCAAAAAAAGTAATTCATATAGTAGGACCAATTGTCCAGTACAAACTTACTTCGGAATTGGAAAAGGATTTGGAGAACTGCTATAGAAACACACTTGACATGTGTGCTGAAAATGATCTTAGGAGCGTAGCTTTTTGCTGTATTTCAACAGGAGTATTCTGTTTTCCGAACAAAAAAGCTGCTGAGATTGCGGTTAATACAGTATCAGATTGGCTAAGTGAAAATCCTGGCAAGATAGAAAGGGTGATATTCAATGTTTTCAAAGACGAAGATAGGACCATTTATGAAAAACTTATATGATGATATGCCGAACGGTTATCAGGAAACAATAAATAAGGGGATGAGTGCCTTGAGATACTTTAGTAGAAATATGTCCTATGGTAAGGGAAGCAAAGAAGAACAGATAAGCAGACTTAAAACAGAAATCAAGGAAGCAGATGCCATTGTTATAGGTGCGGGTGCAGGATTATCAACATCAGCAGGGTTTACTTACAGTGGCGAACGTTTTGAAAAATACTTCTTTGATTTTGTAAAAAGATTTGGTATCAGGGATATGTATTCAGGTGGATTCTATCCGTTTCCTAGTGAAGAAATCCGTTGGGCCTGGTGGGCAAGACATATTTATTTTAACAGATATATAGATGCTCCCAAGCCAGTGTATAGGGATCTTTTTAAGATAGTTTCCGATAAGGATTATTTTGTGATTACCACAAATGTAGATCATCAGTTTCAAAGAGCAGGTTTTGACAAGAAAAGACTATTTTATACTCAGGGTGATTATGGTTTATTTCAGAGCGTGAATCCTGCTATTCAGAAAACCTTTGATAATGAAGAGTGGGTAATGAAAGCTATGGAAGCACAAGGTTTTGTAAGAGATGATCAGGAAGTATTTCAGGTACCGTTTGATGGTAAGATACTGATGGAAATTCCTTCTGAAATGATTCCAAAGTGCCCTGATGACGGATCTGATATGACTATGAATTTGAGGGCAGATGATTCTTTTGTTGAAGATGAAGGATGGCATAGGGCATCTGCGTCATATTCGGATTTTATCCGCAGACATGAAAATCTTCATGTGCTGTATTTGGAGCTTGGAGTAGGTGCTAATACTCCCGTAATCATAAAATATCCATTTTGGCAGATGACATTATCGAATGAAAATGCCGTATATGCCTGCTTAAACTATGGTGAAGCCTTTTGCCCCGGAGAACTAGAAGATAGAAGTATATGTATTGATGGTGATATTGGAGAGGTGTTTGATATGCAGATTTTTTGTAATTTATCAAGGATAAACAATTGAATAATATAGAACAAAAAGGAAGAGTACATTCAACTGCAAGGAAGAGATTACTCTTCCTTCTTTTTATTCACTTATAGATTACAGAGTGGATTTGTTAACAGCAGGAAAAGTAAAATAAAAAATACTCTTGACATTTCGTTGAATCAAAATTATAATGAGTTTATATTCGTTGAACAAATATTCAACGAATCGAACTGAAGATGAATGAAAAAATTTGAAATTCGCTACAAGATGGAAATAAAAAAGTAGTAAAACGAATATGAAGATTTATAAGGAGGATGTTAGAAGATGGCTAATGAGAGTGGAAAGAAAGTAGTAATTTTAGGTGGAGGTATTTCTGGTCTTGCAGCAGGTGTGTATGCACTTCTTGCAGGATACGAAGCAGAGATTTATGAGAAGAATGCAATACCTGGTGGCGAGTGTATAGGTTGGAACAGAAAGGGTTATCACATTGATAACTGTATTCATTGGCTTACTGGTACAAAGAAGGGCACATCACTTTATGATGTTTGGAAGAAAGTTGGTGCACTTAGTGATGATACTGAATATGCAAAAATTGATTCATTTTTCTCATCAGAATATGAAGGAAAGACGGCTACTCTTTGGAATGATTTAGAGAAAACACAGAGAGAGTTAATTGAGATTTCACCTGAAGATAAGGATGAAATCGAAAAGTTCATTAAGCACGTTGAATATTCAAAGCAATGTTTATTCCCTGCTGAGAAACCTATGGATATGATGGGGGTTATGGACTACATCAAGATGAGCGTTTCAATGAAAGACATGCCAAAGGTTATGAAGGAATATGGCAAAATCTCACTTGAAGAATATGGTAAGAGATTCAAGAGTCCACTTCTTCAGAGACTTATGACAGACTACCTTCCTAAAGAATATACAGCTTATTCATTCTTAGTTTCATATGCAACTATGGCTGACGGAAATGGTATGATTCCAATGGGAGCATCACTTCAGTTATCGCTTCGTATGGAAAAGAAATTTAAAGAGTTAGGTGGTAAGATATTTTATAATAAACCAGCAAATGCCATCAACTTAGATGGAAAAGTTGCAAATTCAGTTTCATTTGCTGATGGAAGCAGCGTTAGTGCAGATTATATTATTCCTACAGTTGATACTCATGTTTTATTTAATAAGTTGATTCCAAGTTCATATATGCCTAAGGAATTAGCTGATGCATATAAGGATGAAAATGCTTATCCAACTACAAGCGGGTTCCAGGTAGCTTATGCTGTTGATGTGAACTTTGATTTGGGAGAGACGACATTTGCTGAGATTGAACCTCTTAAGATTGGCGAGAGAGTTTTCAATAGAATGTATGTTAAGGCTTATGGTTATGATGATGTTTTTGTTAAGGATGGCAAGATGGTAATTCAGACTTGCATTTCACAGACTGATGTTGATTATAAATTCTGGAAGAATTTGTCTAAGGAAGAGTATGATAGAGTTAAGCAGGAATTAACAGATGAAGTTACTAAGAGAATTGAGGCAAGTTATCCTGAACTTGCGGGAGAGATGGAACTTCTTGATACTTGGACACCTCTTACATATGAAAGATATTGTGGCGCATATCATGGTGGGTACATGAGTTTTGTAACAACTCCGGGTGCAAAACAGATTAGACTTAAGGGCAAACTTGACGGCATTGATAATATTTATCTTGCAGGTCAGTGGACTAATTCTCCAGGTGGACTTCCAGTTGCAGTTGCTAGTGGTAAGTTTGCAATTCAGAGAATCTTAAAGGAAGAAAAACGTAGTATAAAGATTTAAATAGATGGTATCAAATTGATACTATCTATGATTGGTGTGTAAAGAAAAATCTATAAGATAAAATATAAAACTATATGATGAAAGAAAAAAGGAGAAAATATGACAAGACAGGAACAGAAAGAAGCAAAGAAGAAAGCAATACTTGTAACAGCGCTTGAGTTGTTCGTTACGCGTGGATATTATGAAACGAAAATTACAGACATTGCGAAGGAAGTTCCAATGAGTGTGGGACTTATGTTTCATTACTTTGAATCAAAAGAGCAGTTATTGCTTGAACTTGTTAAGATGGGATATATGGCAACTAATTCTACTGATAAATTGGCGGATGTTCCACCGGAACAATATTTTGATACTTTCCTAAATGGACTATTTGCTTATGCTAAAAATGAACCTTGGGTTTTCAATATGTTTATATTAATGAATCAGGCTAGAAGAGAAGGAATGCCAGAGGAAGCAAGAGTTATTGCTCTTTCAGTTGATCAAATTGAAAAATCTGCAAAGGTTATTAGAAATGGACAGAAAGCGGGCGTATTTAGAAAGGGCGACGCTAAACTATTAGCAACTTGTTTTTGGGCATCGGTACAGGGTATTATGGAAGAGATGGCAAGTAATCCTAATATGAAAACACCAAAAGTGGAATGGATTGTATCGATTTTAAAGTAGAGATGTTTAATAAATAATTAAGGCCTAATTTGGTTCTTTTTTATTTGATAAAAATATGATTGTTGACAAATAAATATTGGAGTGATAAAATTGAAAACAGTTTTCAAATTGAAAATGAAAATTGTTTTCATTTTTTATATATGAAATATGATAAATATAGGAATAATATATTAATCGGAGGGTTGATATGGCATATAAAACAAAGCAAAGAGAAGTTTTGCTTGAGTACCTTAAGAAGAAAAAAGGAAGTCATATTACAGTTAATGATGTATGTGATTTTTTCGATAAAAAAGGCGAGAAGATTGGTCAGACCACAGTTTATAGACAGCTTGAAAAGATGGTTGATGAAGGTGTGGTTAATAAGTACATTATAGATGGTAATTCACCAGCATGCTTTGAGTATGTTGGTGAGAACAAGATGCATACTGACGGTAAAGTATGTTTTCATTGCAAATGTGAAGTATGTGGAGCACTTATTCATATGCATTGTGATGAACTAAATTCAATTAAAGGACATCTTGAAAAAGACCATGACTTTATGCTTAATCCTAAGAGAACTGTATTCTATGGTGTGTGTAAAAAGTGTCGAAGAAAGATGGCTTGAGTTAATAGCAAAATGTAACTAACTAGAATTTAAAAATAGGAATGAAATAGATATGAAAAGAATTAGTAAATTTATTAGAATAGTAAAAAGAATTATTGCAACAACTATGATTGCAACACTTGTATGTATGAATGTTACTTCTTGTGGCAAGAAGAGTATTAAGAATGACAAACTTACAATTGTAACCACAATTTTCCCAGAGTATGATTGGGTTATGAATATTCTTGGAGATAAGGCTAAGGATGCAGATGTAACATTGCTTCTTGATGATGGTGTTGACTTACATAGTTATAATCCATCGGCTGAAGATATTTTAAAGATTAAGAGTGCAGATATATTCATATATGTTGGTGGTGAATCTGATGCATGGGTTGATGATGTTTTAAAGGATAAACTTAATAAAGATATGAAGGTTGTTAATCTTTTAGATGAACTTGGTGATAGTGTTAAGGAAGAAGAAGTTGTTGAAGGCATGCAGGATGAAGAGCATAATCATGAAGATGGCGAAGATGCAGATCATGAAGATGGCGAAGATGCAGATCATGAAGATGAACACGACCACGAAGATGGCGAAGTTGAAAATGATGAGCATGTTTGGTTGTCTTTAAAGAATGCAGAAATCTTATGTAATAAAATAGAAGATGCTATTTCATCTGTTGATAAAAAGAATAAGGAAACATATGAACGTAATACAAAAGCATATACAACTTCTTTTGGTATATTAAATGTTGCATATGAGAACGTGAAAAAGGGTGGAGATGTAGATACAATTGTTGTTGCAGATAGATTCCCATTTAGATATTTAGTTGATGATTGTGGCTTGAATTATTATGCGGCATTTGCTGGATGTTCGGCGGAGAGTGAAGCAAGTTTTGAAACAATTGACTTTTTAAGTAAGAAGATTGATGAACTTTCACTTAAGTATATTTTTGTGATTGATAATAGTGATGAAAAGATTGCAAAAACTGTAATTGAAAATACAAAGAATAAAGACGTTCAGATTTTAAGACTTGATTCGATGCAGTCGGTTACTAAGAAGGACATAGAGAATGGCGCTAGTTACTTTAAGACTATGGAAGAGAATTTTGGTGAATTATCGAAGGCTCTTTTAAATGAATAAGATTTATAATATTAGTTGTTAATTTAAGAAATTGCATTTTTTCAGAATACAGGAGGCGAAGATGGCTCTTATTAAAACGAAGGATTTATCGCTTGGTTACGATAATGAAGTGATTTTGAAAAATTTGAATATTGAAGTTAATGAGGGTGATTATCTTTGCATCGTTGGAGAGAATGGCTCAGGTAAGTCGACGCTTATGAAGACTCTTCTTGGACTTATTAGTCCACAGGGGGGAGAGATTATATTAGGTGACGGTCTTAAGAAAAACGAGATTGGATACCTCCCACAGCAGACATTGGTTCAAAAGGATTTCCCTGCATCAGTTACTGAAATTGTTCTTTCTGGTTGTCAGGCGAGAATGGGACTTAGACCTTTTTATAGTAAGGCAGATAAGGAACTTGCCAAAGTAAACATGGAACGTATGGGTGTTGATAAGTTTAAGGAAAAGTCATATAGAAACTTATCTGGCGGACAGCAGCAGAGAGTACTTTTAGCGAGAGCTCTTTGTGCGACTAAAAAGTTACTTCTTTTAGATGAACCAGTTTCTGGACTTGATCCGATGGTTACTAATGAAATGTATGGCCTAATTAAGAAGCTTAATGAAGAAGGAATAACTATAATTATGATTAGTCACGACATTCATGCTGCAAGTATCTATGCAAGTCATATTCTTCATATCGGTGAGCATATGTTCTTTGGAACAAATGAGGAATATAAGAAGAGCAATATAGGTAGATTTTTCCTTAGAAAAGACTTGGTTCATAGAAACATATCAAACGATAGAAAATAATTAAAATGTTTCAAATAAAATAATATTAGAAAAGTAATTAGAATATTTCTAACGAAAAGAAATAAATAGAAGTAATAAAATATTTTAGTGAAAAATATAAGTTAGTTACAAACTGATACTAAGTAATTAATATTAATCAGATAGAGGTTAAATATGTTTGATAAGTTGTTTACGTATTTACAATATGAATATGTTATAAATGCATTTATAGTGGGAATACTTGTTGCAATATGTTCATCACTTCTTGGTGTTACACTTGTACTTAAGAGGTTTTCATTTATAGGTGATGGACTTTCGCATGTTGCATTTGGTGCAATTGCGATAGCTTTAGTTTTGAAGGTGAGCAATAACATGCTTTTGGTTTTACCTATAACTGTTATAAGTGCGGTGCTTTTGCTTAAAGGAGGAAATAATAAAAAGATTCAGGGTGATGCTGCAATTGCGATGATTTCGGTTTCGGCACTTGCTCTTGGTTATCTTTTGATGAATATATTCTCTACATCATCGAATCTTTCTGGCGATGTGTGTTCAACACTTTTTGGTTCAACATCGATGCTTACGTTAGATAGTAGCGATGTGATACTAAGTGTTGCTTTGTCGATTGTTGTTGTGGCAGTATTTGTTGTATTTTATAACAAGATATTCGCTGTGACATTTGATGAGAATTTTTCAAAAGCATGTGGAATTAATGCGCAGGGTTATAACTTGCTTATTGCTGTTTTGATTGCGGTTATTATTGTTATGGCGATGAACTTTGTGGGTTCACTTCTTATTTCTGCGCTTGTTATATTCCCAAGTGTTTCAGCAATGAGAGTGTTTAACAGCTTTAAGATGGTTACAATAAGTTCAGTGGTTATTTCTCTTATGTGTACGCTCGTGGGGCTTTGTATTGCTATTGTGGCTTCAACTCCAGTGGGTGCAACAATTGTAGCATGCGATATAGTTGCATTCATAGTATTTTGCATTATCGGAAGACTAACAAGATAGCAATTAGACCATTAGCAAGATACAAATCGATTATTTGATAAGATAGCAATTAGTCCATTAGCTAGATACAAATCAATCGCTTAATAAGATAATGACTTGATTCATAACTAAATATGAATCTACCAAATAATAAAGTATAATTGTAAAAGTGAATAAAATAATGATATAATAAAAACTGGTTGGAAATTTTTCGATCGGTTTTTATAAATTATAGGAGGATATAATAATGGAAATAAGGAGAAACTGGAAGATACTTGTAGGAATATTTATATGTGCCATTGGAATAATGTTCAATGGGAGTGTAAATGCACACGCTACAAGCCTGTATACTGAAAATAGGTTTGAAGTGATGGAGGAGATTGATAATCCTGAAAATTATAATGGCGGCTATTATGCTGGAGAAGAGAGAAATTTTACTTATAAGGTCACTCCTAAAGAAACAGGGATATATAAAATATATAGTGAAACAGATCCAGAAAAAGAAGGATATTATAATCAAAATTCTTTAAAAATATATGCATTTAATGAAAGCAAACAAGTTATTACAACTCTAGATGGTATTGGCATAGATGGTGAAAAGGTTTATGTTGAAGCAAATATATATATGGTTAAGGGAAAATCATATTATATTGGTTTTAGAACTTATGATATAGAAGGAAAATTTGTAGAAGTGACGATGAGTAAAACGAATTTTGTTGCACAACCTAAAATGAAATATCATTTTTACTTTGATACATATTTTACAGGTGATACAGAATATGTAAAAGGAAATTATTATTGGGATAATGAAAATGCTACTTTGACACTTGATAATTGTGAAATGGGACCTTGTAGAATTGGATTAAGTGCCTCTAATTTGGATAGGCCTAATGGAGAAAAATATTTTTTTGCTGTTGAGGATTTTCCGACTGTTAAAAATATAAAGGTTATATTAAAAGGGGAAAATAAGTTTATATCTCCGTTGAATGAAAGTGATGAGTATACAACAATGCTTTTCGTGAGAGGCGGGAATAGTTTAAATAATAATTACGTTAATGTTGGAATTGAATTTACTGGTGGTGGAACACTAAATATAGATCAGGATTATATAGTTGATTTGGCTGAAATTGTGGGAGATATTGTACTTAATGACATTACATTAAATATTAATTGGGAAAAATCTGCACTTCTTGGAAGAAAGGTTTTTGATACAGATTCAAATTTAAAAATTATTAATTCAACAATTAATGCTAAACTTCATTTTGGGCATGCATTGTTTGGTGCGACAGCAGATATAATAGTAGATGATAGTCAGTTTTGTATTAATGCTGTTTGGGGAGACGAATGGAAAGATAAACAGATTGCTGGTATTTTTTATGCAAATGACGAAGTGTTATTAAATAGTGGAGAATTATTAATTGCAGCAGATCCTGAGTACCTTGAGTTGCTTGAAAAAAATAAATATTGTAGTCTCGGAATGAACGAAGAAGGCGTAGAAATTAACAAGGATAAGTTCACTTTTGCTTCTGTAAATAATGTTGATATTTCCCAATTAAAATACACTTTAGAAAACACAACATATATTTATGATGGTAAGGCAAAAACACCAAAGGTAACTATACCAGGTCTTGTTGAAGGAAAACACTTCGAGGTTAAATATTCTGATAATGTTAATGTTGGAAAAGCTAAGTTTACAGTTACAGGTATTGGAATGTTTACTGGTAAAATAGAAGGTACTTTTGAAATAGCAGAAAAGTCAGTTGAAAATCAAGCGGGCGAAGATGTCAACACAGAAACTACACTTACTGATGGAAAACTACTTTACAAGATATTATTAGATGCATCAGCTGATGAAAAGACAGCTGGAAAAGTTCAGGTTGTTGGATTACAGAAAAAGAATCTTAAGAAGATTACAATAAAGGCAGTTGTTACACTTGATGGTAAGAAGTACAATGTTACATCAATTGCAGCAAATGCATTCAAGGGTAACAAAAAGATTACTAAAGTTACAATCGGAAAGAATGTTACTACTATTGGTAAAAAAGCATTCTTTGGTTGTAAGAAACTTAAGACAGTTAAGATTAACTCAAAGAAACTTAAGGTTGGTAAGAAAGCGTTTTACAGAAAGGGCGGAAAGAAGCTTACAATTAGGGTTCCAAAGAAGTTAAAGAAGAAATATAAGAAAGCTTTCAAGAAAGCAAAGACAAATAAGTTTATAGTAAAATAAGAATATCGATGAACAAGCATCGTAAAACAAACAGGCGGGAACTAAAAGTTCTCGCCTATTTGTTTTATATATTATTTTTCGTCTTTTTTATCATTAACTCTTTCACGAGCATACGCAATTTCATCTTTAAACCATTCCTCGGCTACAGAAGTAGAAGCTTCTTCATTGAAAGACAAATCAGTTGCAATTACGATGCCATCTGTATTTATTAACCACGCCTTTGCAACATGTTTGGATTGATCAAATAAAACTGCAACATGAGAGTCGTTTTGAGTAAATATTGAAACGTCAAATGACTTGTCAAATACAGTTACTGGAAATGAATATTCAAAATTGTATGACTTAGCAAGTTGTTCATAGAATAGATTCTCGTCTTTTATAAAGAAATCATCTTCGAACTTGTCTGTTTTGTAAAAAACGTCTTTTGTATCAAGACGATAGTACTTTTCATTGTTATATCGTATATAGTGATAAAAATTATTCTCGTTGCTTAGCCCAGTATCGTGATTAGTTTCGGTACGTTGTAAGTAGTAAGCCTTTCCTTTATCTTTACCATTTATCTTGTTGCCTAGATATTGTAGATAAGTTGAATTATCCTTATATAAATAAATATTTTCATAAACAGCTTTTGAGTCAGGATAAACAATATAAGACTTGTTAGTAAGATTTTTATAATCAATGCTTAGGTGATCAGCAATATCCTGTATATCCATATTGGTAAATTGGTTAAAATCTGATTCGTGATTCTCGGTTAGTTGAGCCTTAGCAAGTGCATATGGTAAGCAAAGCTCGGTCGCTAAAAATGCACACGGAAGAGAGGCTTTCTTGCTATCAGTAGGTTTATAAATGGAAACTTCGTTACCAACCTGAAATGACCAGGTGTTATCACCTAAATACTTGATGATTTCATCATCTGAGTTAAGTTCAAACAAAGGTGTGATTTCCTTTGTCTTATCTTCGTCACCTATTTTATATCTATTCACAAGATTGTTGGCTTTTTTAATACTGCTAATAACAGATAAAACTTCCTTTGAAGCTTTTGTTTTTAATAGTATGCCGTGATTCTCATTATCTAAATAATTAAAAAAGTTAGCCTGGATGGCTTCGGATTCGTTATTTGGTTCTGTTGTAAGTTCTTCTGTCGATTCTTCTGTAGAATCTAGTGTGGTCTGTTCTGTATTCGATTCAAATGTTGTAGATTCTTGATTTTCTTTAGTGGATGTATTAACAGTGGTTTGTTTTGATTTATTAGTAGAACCACAAGAAACTAAACTAACCATAAGACTAGCTGTGATCGTAAATAATATTATCTTCTTTTTCATTTTTTATCCTTCTTTTTTCTAAAAACCTTCATTTAATATCTTATTTCATTTAATTAATTATTCCATTTTATTCATCGTTCCAATGAAAATTGGAACATTAGTTTTATTATCAACAATTGCATATACAAATGGATGATCTAATTTTATATGTAAATATTTCTTTTCTTCAGGAGCACAAGATGTTTCTACAGTTCCTATTTTAGTAACTGCGGCAGCTTTTGTTCCGTTTTTATCAACTTCAATATGTGTCTTGTGAATGACACTGCTGAAATAGTAATTATTATTTTTTTTCTTATTGAACATATTGTATAAGTTTGCTTTGTTTTGATCAAAAGCATAAGGTGCACCCATGTTTTTAATTACGTTTGCCATATCAAGGCTGTAATCAAGTTCGAATTTAGGCATTGTAATAGTTACATCGCAGTCGTCTTTACAGTTCTTAATCTTGAGAGATTTAGTAAAAACATCAGGATTTTCAACTAGTTTGTTTACATAGTCGGTAGGAGATACACCTTCAGGCATTTCTATTCCAACAAATGCGTAATCATATCCGTCGTAATATTTTTTGAAAGCATTTGCTCCATTTATAGTGTAATAGTAATCTTGTCCTTCGGATAGCATATCTACTTTTGACTTGCTACCGTCGATATTTGTAAAATCTTTATTTTTTGAAATACCAGATTTTTTGAAAGGTTCTGCCCAACTTGCTTCAAATGCCATGGCGTTAATAATATACATTACAGCATCTGAATCGATTGTTTTCATTATTTTTGGAATCATCTTATGAGTATTTTTCTTAACCCACTTATTGATGTCTTTTACAGTGTTGTTATCAAAAGCAGCCTTGAAAACCTGAGCATTATGGTATTTCTTCACTTTTTTTAGAAAACGCTTTTTAACTTTGATGTCATTTCTGTTACGAATCCAGATAGAATTTGCAATATTCCACTTTACGTCCTTTTGTTTGTTCATTTTCTTAATATATCTACATAATATATTGTTCATGGACTTGGTTTTAATGCCGCCATTTATTACATTTTCAAGCTGTGTACGTGTTTTGCTACGGGCACCGTTATTCGCCATGCCAAATGCAAATATAACGGAAGTAGGTGAAATAAATACATTTTCATCCTTATCCTCAGCTTTGATAACTTCGTTTAATAACTTTAGAGATGCTGAAGTGATTTTCTTTGTATCACTTGATTTTGGTTTTTGGCCTTTGCATTTCTTAGTTTTGATATTTTGTGTTAATTTGGTTGTGTTGTTTGTATAAGTTGCACCTGCACATAATGTATTAAACATAAATACGAAAACGAGGCACAGAGTAATAATTCTCTTCTTAATCATCATACTCCTCCTAAATATAAACATATACATATATATTATAACTCAAATTTATGTAAAAAGGTGTGTTAATTTCCGTTATAAAAATATTGACATACAAAATTAATAGGCGTAAAAACGTAATATTTATAGACAGTTTCCAGTTCGGGCAGTTGACATAAGAAAGGAAAAGGCATACATTCGAAATAAAAACTCGGACATTTAACATAATAATCCGGACATTTGGTAGTAAAATGTATGATGTTATAGAATATGTTTCATTTTCAAATTAGGGTAAAATTACCCTAATTTGAAAATGAGAATAAAATTATAAAGATAAATAAGTATGTAAATAGGAATAAGAAATGGCTTAAAACAAAGAAAAATTCATATTTTGTTGAAGAAAAACTATAGTTGACTTTATTTTCAAAAAAGGGTAAAATTACCCTAAATTGAAAATAGAATCAAAATAGAGCATTGAAAATAAGCTATAAAACAGAAAAAGGAGGGGGGCACATGATGCTAATAGAGAGAAATAAATATTTAAATAGAATGATAGATCATAAACATAACAATAGAATAAAAATAATAACAGGAATTAGAAGATGTGGTAAGTCATACCTTTTAAATGAGTTATTTAAAAATCATTTGATAGAAGAAGGTGTGAAAGAAAATCATATTATTCAGCTGGCGCTTGATGATATTAAGTATAAGAAATTAAGAGTTGCAGATGAATGTTATAATTATATAGTCGAAAAAATTGATGAGAATAGTGATAAGATATATTATGTTTTGATAGATGAAGTTCAGATGTTAGAGGATTTTGTAGATGTATTAAACGGATTGTTACACTTGAAGAATGTTGATGTATATGTAACAGGAAGTAATTCTAAATTCTTGTCTAAAGATGTTGCGACTGAGTTTAGAGGAAGAGGCGATGAGATACGCATGTTTCCGTTGAGCTTTTCTGAATATTATAAAGCATATATTGATATAGAAAAAAAGAAATTGGATAATAAAAATGGAGAAATGGGAATTGCGGATTATGCAAGATTGACTCCAGATTCTGTTTGGGCTGATTATTGCACATATGGAGGATTGCCATATATTTTGGAACTAGATACAGATGAAGATAAGATGATGTATTTAAAAAATCTATGTGTTGAAACATATATTAGAGATATTGTTGAAAGAAATAAAGTTAAGAATGTCGCAGAGCTGGATTCGTTAGTTGATATTATTGCCTCTGGAATAGGAACACTTACTAATGCTCAGAAAATTGTGAATACATATGCTTCTAATGAGAATGTAAAAATTTCGGTACCTACTATAAAAAAATATATTGAATATTTGCAGGATGCATTTTTTATTAGTGAGGCTAAACGTTATGATATTAAAGGAAGAAAGTATATTGGAGCACCAGTGAAATATTATTTTGAGGATATAGGTCTTCGTAATGCTAGAGTGAATTTTAGACAGCATGAGGAAACGCATATCATGGAGAATATCATTTATAATGAACTTAGATATAGAGGATATGCAGTAGATGTTGGGCAAGTGAATATAAGAGAACGAGAAAAAGATAAATTAAGAAAAAAACAACTTGAAATTGATTTTGTTGTAAATAAAGGTGATAAGAAATGTTATATTCAGTCGGCATATTCGATACCTGATGAAGACAAGATGAAACAAGAAACTAAATCATTGATAAATACAGGGGACTCTTTTAAAAAGATTATTATTACAAAAGATTATGTGAATAAAAAAGTGTTTGAAAATGGAATAGTAATGATTGGGCTTATGGACTTTCTTATTGAAGAAGATAGTTTATTTTTTTAGTAGTTTCTTTACTTGAGGAATTTTTTGAGCCACATGCTACTATATTAAAAGCTAGCACACAGGCTAATCCCGTTATTAAAATTCTTTTCTTCATAACTCCACCTTCTTTTTCATGTTTTAAATTACTATTTGCGTAATTCGTGTTCAGTTTACTAAAAATATGGAAATGTGTCAATTTTTATAATGATTTGTATAATATAGTGTAAAAAATTCAGACATTGAACATAAAAAGTCGTACATTTGAAATATAAACTCGGACATTTAACATATAAATCCGGACATTCGATAGTAAAATGTATGATTTTGTGATAAAATATAAATGCAAACATATACAACGTGTAATTATTTTGGAAGAATAATTATAGAAATGTGAAAGGAAAAGAAGAGATAGGAAGATGACCAAAGAGTTTATGGATAAACTCCTAGATTCAGGAGAGGGTTATACAATTGAATATAAGGAAAATACGAATGAATTAAGTAAAAGTGTGTTTGAAACAGTGTGTGCTTTTAGTAATAGATATGGTGGGCATATATTGTTAGGGGTTAAAGAAATTGAGAGAGATGGACACAAGGTAGGAGAGGTTGTCGGTGTAGACAAAGATAAGATTTACGATATGAAAAGAAATTTTATTGATGTTGTTAATAATACAAATAAGTTTAATCCTACTTTATATTTGGAATTAGAAGAATTTAATTATGATGAAAAAACTATTTTGTGGACTTATGTTCCGGCGACATCACAACTATGTTTTTGCAATAAGAAAGTATATGATAGAAATGGTGATGCTGATCAGAATGTTACAAGTAAAACTATAAGAATGGGCGAAATCATATCGCGTAAGTCTGCAGATTATTATGAGAGTAGAGTATTGCCTTATGTTGAAGAATCAGATTTAAAAATGGAGCTAATGGATAAAGTTAGAAAGTTCGCACAAGCTAATAATTCGGTTCATCCATGGAAGACTATGTCTGATATGGATATTATGCGTAGTGCTGGTTTGTATGTTGAAAATAAAAACACTGGAGAACGTGGTTTTACTTTAGCTGCTGTTTTGCTTCTTGGAAAGCCTGAGGTAATAAAATCATGTATGCCATATTATAGGGTAGATGCTATATATCGTGTTGAAAATGTAGATAGATATGATGACAGATTGATTATTGAAGATAATCTTATAGAAGCATATGATAAATTAATAGAGTTTTGTATAAAACATATGGATGATAGATTTGTATTAGATAAAGATTTGAGAGTTGATGCAAGATCTTGGATTGTACGTGAGGTAGTTGCTAACTTATTGATTCATAGGGATTATTCTAATGCCTATCCAGCAAGATTGGTGATTGAGAAGAGTATGCTTTGGACAGAGAACTGGAGCAAGTCTAGGTTTAATGGAAAACTTGACTTTAATACATATGTTCCTTATCCGAAGAATCCTTTGATAGCTAATTTCTTTGTAAATATTGGCCGCGCAGATACACTAGGATCTGGTTTTAGAAATCTAAATAAATATACAAAACTATATTCAAATTCTGAACCGGAATTGGTAGAAGGTGATGTGTTTAAAACAAAAATACCATTGATTAAGACGACTTATAGTGATTATTTGTCAGAGAAAAATATGAGATACGATTATTTATCAGAAGTTGATATTCCAGAATATAGGAATAATCAAAAGATATCTAGAGAAATGTTTGAGTCAATTTATAAAAAATATTCATATAACAAAACCGTGATTTCTAATATGGATAAGATATTTAAAGAGATTGATGAAGGACAAGTCTTTGGAAGTTCTGACATTGTTTCTATTCTTGGATGCGCAAGATCAACAGCAGCTGAACTTCTTAGAAGACTTCGAGAGATGGGTGTTGTTGTGGAAGTTAAAGGACAGGGCAAAGGAAAGTGTAGGTTTGTTTATGTTGGGGAGGTACGCTAACCACAAATTCCAATCAAAATCCCAAACAACCCAACATTAAACCATAACAAGAAACTAAAAATAAATAATGTTATAAATTTGTTAGAAAAAACACTATATATTTATCGTTAAATGTATAGTAAATTAAACATAGATGTGGTATAATGAACGTTACATCGGGACGAGAAAAAAGTCTTGATATTTAGGAAAGAAGAGAACTAAAATTAATCAGATTTATAATCAAAAATTGAAATAGATAAAAAGAAAAACAAAGTATTTAAGATGAAAAAATAAGAGCGAGAAAAGAAGGTATTTTAAGATAAAGGGTTAAGTGTGAAATGTTGTTTGATTCACACTGTGGGTGAGAAATAATGGCGGATTTAAATAAGAAAGATGAGAGGGGCTTTGTGCGCGCTCTTATAGATGATTTTATAATACCTCAGAGAGTAAAAGTATTACTTGTTATTTATGATATTGTAGTAGTTAGTTTAGCGTATTTTTTTGCATTACTTGTACGCTTTGATTTTTCAATAGGAAGTATAGATAGGGGATACCTTGTGGCGTGGGCTATATTCTTGCCTTATAACGCTTTTATTAGTGTTGTCGCAATCTGGTATTTCAGACTGTACAATTGTGTTATGAAGTATGTAGGAACCATAGAAATGCTTAGAGGCATGGCGGCAGCAGGCGTAGTGGGTTTGGTACATACTTTTTTGATTACAGTATTTGTTAAAAGAATGCCTATAACATACTATGTTTTAGGTACGATGTTCTGGTACATCCTAGTAATCTGGGCAAGACTTATGTTTAGATTTATGGAGACTATGGGTCTTAGAAAGATTCAGAGTACTACGGATGCTAAGCATGTCATGATTATAGGTGGTGGTGATGCTGGTAACATGATACTTAGAGAACTTGTTACATCATCACATATTAAAGAAAAACCAGTTTGTATTATTGATGATGATAGAGATAAGTGGATGAAGTATGTAGGTGATGTTCAGGTCGTAGGTGGTAGAGATGAAATTTTAGCAAATGTTGAGAAATTTGGAATTAAGAAAATCTACATTGCGATGCCATCAGCAAGTAAGCAGGACATTAGAGACATAATTACAATATGTAGTGAAACAAAGTGTGAAATTAAAACACTTCCAGCCATGTATAAGATAGCCGATGGTTCAATTGAAATAAAAGACATGAAGGATGTGGGCGTTGAGGATTTGCTGGGAAGAGATCAGGTTCAGGTAAATATGGACGAAATCTACGACATGATATCTGGAAAGAATGTATTAATAACAGGCGGTGGTGGATCAATCGGTAGTGAAATTGCACTTCAGGTATCACGCCATAATCCAAAGACATTAATTATATTAGATATATATGAAAATAATGCTTATGCTATACAGCAGAAGATTAAAATGGAGAATCCAAATTGTAACCTTGTAGTACTTATAGGTTCAGTAAGAGATAGTAGAAGACTTGACGATGTGTTTAGAAAGTACAGACCTGACATAGTATATCATGCAGCAGCACATAAGCATGTACCACTTATGGAAGATAGCCCATGTGAAGCCATCAAGAATAATGTAATTGGTACATATAAAACAGCATATGCTGCCATGACGTACGGGGTAAAAAGATTTGTACTTATCAGTACGGACAAAGCAGTTAATCCAACAAATGTCATGGGGGCAAGTAAGAGACTATGTGAACTTGTAATCCAGACATTTGATAAGATGATTAAGCAAGGTAGGGAAAGTGAAATCCCTCAGCTTTGCACTCACTATGAAGCAGGTAATACTAAGTTATATCATCTTGAGAATGAAATCAAAACAGAGTTCGTTGCAGTTAGATTCGGTAACGTACTTGGTAGTAATGGTTCAGTTATTCCGCTCTTTAAGGAGCAAATACATAAGGGCGGTCCAGTAACGGTTACACATCCTGACATCATAAGATACTTTATGACAATTCCAGAAGCTGCATCACTTGTGCTTCAGGCAGGATGCTATGCAAAGGGTGGAGAAATCTTTATTCTTGATATGGGTGAACCAGTTAAGATAGTAGATTTAGCAAGAAACTTAATTAAGTTATCAGGATTTGAACCTGATGTGGATATTAAGATAGAATACGTAGGTCTTCGTCCTGGTGAAAAACTTTATGAAGAAAAACTTATGGATGAAGAAGGTTTAACAAGAACACCAAACAAATTAATTCATATCGCAAAACCAATTTATATTTCAGAAGATAGATTCTTATCTGATCTTGCAGACTTAATGGTAGTTGCATATCAGGATACAGATGCGATAAGAGTTATGGTATCAGATATGGTTGATACATTCAGACCATCTAATGTTATACCGGGTGATTTGATTAAGCAGTATAGAACGGAAGTAAATTGTATACTTGGAAAATAAAATAATTAGGATATAAAAATGGAAAAGAGAAATATAGCATTTAGTCCACCGGATATTAGTGAACTTGAAATTGAAGAAGTGATACAAACTTTAAAATCTGGTTGGATTACAACGGGACCTAGAGTTAAAGAATTAGAAAAGAAAATTGCAGATTATTGTCATACATCTAAAGCGGTTTGCCTTAATTCAGCAACAGCCGCTGAGGAATTGAATTTTAGAATATGTGGTATAGGTGAAGGAGATGAAGTGATTGTTCCTGCTTATACTTATACAGCAACTGCAGCAGCAGCTATTCATTGTGGAGCCAAAGTTGTTTTTGTAGATAGTAAAAAGAATTCCACAGAAATGGATTATGATAAGGTTGCTGAAGCAATTACAGAAAAAACAAAAGCTATAGTTGCGGTAGATATAGCTGGAATTATAGCTGACTATGATAAATTATATGAGGTGGTTGAAAGTAAGAAAGATTTATTTGTTCCAGGTGGTAATACTGACTTGGGTAGAAGAATTCAATCAGCTCTTGGAAGAGTATTAGTTTTTGCAGATGGCGCACATTCATTTGGCGCAAGTAGAAATGGAAAAATGGCAGGAGAAATTGCTGATTTTACAGATTTTTCTTTCCATGCGGTTAAGAATTTTACTACAGCAGAAGGTGGTGCAACAACGTGGAGAGACATACCTGGAATTGATAATGAAGAAATGTATCATCAGTATCAGTTGTATAGTCTTCACGGACAAAGTAAAGATGCACTTGCTAAAACAAAAGTTGGTGCTTGGGAATATGATATCGTTGGACCTTGGTATAAATGTAATATGACGGATATTATGGCGGCGATTGGATTGAAACAATTCGAGCGTTATCCAGAGATGTTGAAGAAACGAAAAGAGATTATAAAAAAATATGATGAAATGTGTGATGGATTAGGAGTATATCATTTGCAGCATTACACTGATTATGGAATTTCTTCAGGACATCTATATTTAACTAGAGTACCTGGTATAAATGATGAAATTAGAAGAGAAATAATTATAAAACTTGCAGAACGTGGAGTTAATACTAATGTTCATTATAAACCACTTCCTATGATGACAGCATATAAGCAGATGGGATGGGATATTAAGGATTTTCCAAATGCATATGATTATTATAGTAATTTAATTACGTTACCATTGCATACAAATTTAAGTGATGAAGATGTTGATTATGTGATTAAGAATTTTGATGAAGTGGTTCGAGAATATATCTAAGGAATGGTGCTTATAGTATGGTACTTCGAAGCTGGGAAAATCTTCCTGAATTTATGAAGTGTGATGAAGTGAAAGAGTATTATGATATTCTTTCAAGGAAAAAAGGATCGCTTATTCTTAAGCGGTTTTTTGATGTGTTTATAGCAATGATCATGTTGATTCTTTTAGCTATACCAATGATAATAATAGCAATCATGATAAAATTGGATTCAAAAGGTCCGGTTTTTTATCGTCAAGAAAGAATTACAACCTATGGGAAAAAATTTAGAATACATAAATTTAGAACTATGGTAAATAATGCTGATAAAATAGGGTCGGCTGTAACTGTAGGTGGAGATGCAAGAATTACAAATGTAGGGAGAAAACTACGTGATTTACGTTTGGACGAATTACCACAGTTATTAGATGTGTTGTCAGGGGATATGAGTTTTGTAGGTACGAGACCAGAAGCTACAAAATATGTAAAAAGGTATACTAAAGAAATGTATGCAACATTATTATTGCCAGCTGGAATAACATCTGAAGCAAGTATAAGATATAAGGATGAAGCTAAACTATTGGATGTTGCTGATGATGTAGATAGGGTATATGTAGATGAAATCCTTCCTAAAAAAATGAAGTTTAATTTGCAGAGTTTAAAAGAGTTTTGTTTTTTAGGAGAGATTGCAACAATATTTAGGACAGCTTTTGCTGTTTTAGGGAAAGAGTATTAATGTAATTGGAGAAAAATATGGAATATAAATATCCTTTCGTAAGTGTTATACTTCCGACATATAATGAAGAAAAGTATATAAAGTGCTGTATTCAATCTTTGATTAATCAAACATATCCTTTAGAATATATGGAATGGATAATTATAGATGGAAATTCAACAGATAGAACACGAGATATTATTAATGAATTTATAGATTATTATCCAATTAAATTAATTATGAATTTTGAAAGAAAAACACCTATATCTTTAAATATGGGAATCAAGGCATCTAAAGGGCAATATATTATACGTTTTGATGCGCATGCTAGTTTTCCGATAGATTATATTGATAAGTGTGTGAGATGTTTAAAAGATACAAGTGCTGAAAATGTGGGAGGATGGATAGAAACTAGAGCAGAGGGGTTTATTGGGAAATCCATAGCAAAAATGTTATCTTCAAAATTTGGGGTTGGAGCGTCTTCTTTTCGGGTAGAAAAGAAATCGGGATACGTTGATACAGTTCCATTTGGTGCTTTTAAGCGAGAAGTATTTGATGATATAGGGTTTTTTAATGAAGAATTACTTAGAAGTGAAGATAATGATATTAATGCAAGGATAAAAGAAAATGGTGGAAAAGTTTTTATTTCAGAAGAAATACATTCCACGTATTATTGTAGGGATACGATTTTCGCAGTTCTTAAACAGGGTTTACAAAATGGAAATGCATTGTTTTGGACTATGAGAGTTAATCCTAGAGCGATGAAAATACGACATTTTATTCCTTTTTTATTCTTATTATCAATAGTTTTTTTACCTTTGATTTGCTTTGCTTTTCCGGTTGCTTCTTGGGTATTAAAAATGGAGTTGGTATGTTATTTCCTTTTGGATTTTTATTATTCTTTTGTAGAAGGAGATAGAAAACAGGGGTTTGTAACGGTATGGTTATTTTTTTTGTTTCATATTAGCTATGGTATTGGGTCGTTTTTAGGATTAGTGAATATAAAAATATATTGAGGTTGTAGTAAATGGTTATTCTTCATATAGCAGCAATAGAAAATAATTATTTTAACGGTGTATGTGTAGCAGTTCCTCAGCATGTTATTTCACAGAAAGAATATGCTGAAGTTGGTTTTATTAATATTAAAAATATTAAGATTGAAGAATTAAAGCAATATCAAGAATTACAAATGGAATATATTAAACCGTTTGATATTAAACGGTTGCGAAAACCATTTGACAAGCCAGATATTGTTGTTTTTCATGAATGTTATCGTACAGATTATTTGATGATAGCAAGAAATCTGAAAAAAAATGGTATTATGTATATTGATATACCACATGGTGAGTTGAGACTTGAAGCACAACAAAAAAAACACATAAAGAAAATTATAGCAAATGCGTTATTGTTTAATAATTTTATTAACCATGCGTTAGCTATTCAGTGCCTTTCTCAAGCAGAGATGGAAGCAACAAATTTTGGAAAGAAAAAGATTATTGGAACAAACGGAATAATGATACCAATAGAAAAAAAATGTTCGTTTAGTGAAGATGGAGTTAAATTTATCTATATTGGACGGTATGAATGGAAGGTTAAGGGGTTAGATTTGTTGTTTGATGCAATTAAGATTAAAGCTGAATACCTTCGTGAGAAACATGTGAAATTTGAGTTATACGGCCCTGATGTTTTAGGGCGTTTTGCTCAGGTGACTAAGTTGGTTAAAGATAATCAAATTGAAGATATTGTATCATTAAACTATGAAATATATGGAAATGAAAAGAAAGAAAGATTGTTGAATTCGGATATATTTATTCAAACATCAAGGCATGAAGGAATGCCGTTAGGCATATTAGAGGCAATGAGTTATGGAATTCCTTGTGTTGTATCGGAAGGGACAAATCTAGGTGAGGAAATTAGTAAAAATAGCGCAGGATGGTGTTGTAAGAATTCATCTGAAGATATTGCTAAATGTATTGTGAGAGCAGTAGAAAATAAGCGATTGTTAGACGAATATGGAAGTAACGGAAGAAAGCTTATTAATGCTCGTTTTGTATGGAAAGAAGTGTCAAAAGATACAATTTCTAAGTATAAAGAATTATTAAGGTGAAATAGCTATGTTTAAATGTAAAAGTAAAAGTATGTATTCACTAAAGGGAAGCAGTTTTCTAAAATTATTACTTGGGATATATGTAGTTTTGTTGCCTATAGGTACTGGACTTGCTGGAATAATTGGCAGCATCTCTTTTATGAATTATATTTCGGCTTTGATTATTGTGATTGGATTAATGGTAGTGTTTTCTTGCAGAAAGGTTGTTATTAATCGAGATGTTTTTCCGTCTATGATGTATTTTTTTTACACTGTTTTATCTGTAATATGGGCCGTAAATCCCCAATTTAATTGGTATATAGCAACAAATTTAATAAATGGAATATTATTTGTTGTTTTGAATTGTGTAAAATGGTCTGAAGAGGATTTTGACAGACTAAATATTTGTTTAATCATAAGCCAAATAATTGTTTTTTTTGTGGTAATAAGGAATCTTTCTACATTGTTTGTATATAGGCTTAGTATTACTGTTGTTAGTACAATTGGAATAAGTGATTTTGCCTGTGGTTTATGCTTGTTAATTGCCTTTTGGATGCAAGAGGTGAATGATACCAAAAGTAGATTTAGAAGGATTATTTCATATTTGTTTATTGCATTTGATTTTGGAATCATTATAATGGCTGGATCTAGAGGCGCGTCGGTTATGTTTGCATGTATGATAGTGGCTTGGATAGTAATGGGAAATTATAGTAGAAAGGTAAAGCTTATTTCGATTTCAGTCATAATTATTGGATTTTTTCTTTTTGAAAACTATTTTGTGAATTTATTGCCAGCTACAATTACAAGTAGAATGAATGTAGAAGCTGTTGTGAATTCTAGAGGTAGTGGAAGATTTAATTTATGGTCGTTGGCATGGGAAAAATTTAAAGCATCAAATTTTTTTAGAATGTTTTTTGGATATGGATTTGATACATTCGCAGAGGCTATTGCTTATGGTGGGCATGGAGGACATATAGATATGATGGCTCATAATGTGGTGTTTCAAACAATGATAGAAGGTGGGATTATAGGACTTGTTTTATTAATAGGAATGATGATCTCGCAGTTTAGAATGGCACAAAAGAATAATGATGGCTTAATGAAAATCGCTATAACAGGACTATTTGTCGCTTCATTGTCTATTGATATGCAAGTGACAAGAATTTGGGGATTTATATTGACGCTAAATTGCATTAGGTCAGTTATGAAAAAAAATAATTTATACAATAATTCATTAGAATAATTTATGGAGGGAAATTGTGGAAAAAATATTAACAGTATCAATTGCAGCATATAATGTAGAGCAATATCTTGAAAAAACATTAGAATCTTTTGTTTGTGATGAATATCATATGAACAAAATGGAAATTTTAATAATAAATGATGGATCAAATGATAGAACAATTGAAATTGCGAAGAAGTATGAAATGAACTATCCTAATACCTTTATTGCTGTAGATAAAGAAAATGGAGGATATGGTTCTACTATTAATACTAGTTTGAGAATGGCTAAAGGTAAGTATTTTAGAACTGTAGATGGAGATGATTGGGTTGAAACAGAGTCTTTAGGTACATATATCGATTTACTTGAGGAAAGCCAATCCGACATAGTTGTAACGAAGTTTACAAAAGTTAATGATGCTGATGGAAGTTATGAGAGAGTCGATGATTCTATAGTATATGATGGAGTGGAAAAAGGTATAGAAGAGGTTATTTCTCGTGGTTTTTTATCAATGCATCAATCTGCTTATAAAACTATTTTTTTAAAGAGTATTGATTTGAAAATAACAGAAAAGTGTTTTTATACAGATTTAGAATATATGTTGAAACCTGCTATATATTTAAAAACTTGTATATGCTATGACATAAATGTATATATGTATAGAATTGGACGTGAAGGACAAAGCGTCCAGCTTAAGAGTTGGCAAAAGAATATCGATCAAGCAACAAAGGTAACATTGAATTTATGCGAGTATTTTGAAAAAGTTAATGTTAAATCATGTAGTCATTCGATGTTTAACTATGTTCGAGATTGTATCATTGATAGCATACAATCAAAATATAGAATATTATTATCATTACCTGGTTATAGACGAGCAAGAAAGAAGACTATTGAGTTTGATAAGAAATTAAAAGATACTTCTAGATTACTGTATGATTTATCGAAAATGGGTGGTGAAAAAAAGCATTCCATAATTATTAGATTGTCAAGGGTTTTTAACTATTCATGTATGTTTATTGCGTATTTAATTGTTCGAACCAAGAGTAGATGAAACATAATTAGGTAATAATAAGATTATATTGGTAAAAAAATATATTGTTAGGATTGAATATAAATAAAAAGTGTGAGATATTTAATGACTTTGATAAAGTGTGTAATATGAAAATATTTGAAAAGTGTTAATAATACCAAAAAGGAGATGGCTGAAATAAAGGAAAATAAAGACCTTGAAAATATGCCAATATATAATTATGGTTACAAAGAAAAGAAATAGCATACAAAAGAATTATGCATATAATTTGGCATATGAAGCTTTTTTGTTGATTATGCCTTTTGTAGTAACTCCCTATGTTTCTCGGGCATTAGGAGAAGATGCATCAGGGCAATATAGCTTTATATATTCTATAGTTACGTATTTTACATATTTTGCAGCATTGGGTTTTGATCGATATGCACAACGGTTAATAGCACAACATCAGGGAAATAGAAAAGATCAAACAAAAATTTTTTGGGAAGTATTTATTGCTCGTTTGATTCCAGTTTTTGTTTCAGTTGTAATATATATTGGAATTATTTTTAGTGGTGTGCTGGATTCTAAATATAATGAATTATTGGTTATTTTTTCTGTAAATGTTATTTCTGTTGCTTTTGATATTACTTTTTTGTTTAGAGGAAATGAAGATTTTGGAAAGATTGTTTTTAGAAATATTATAGTAAGAATTGTTGGTATTATATGCATATTTGTTTTCGTGCATAGTGCACAGGATCTTTGGATTTATGCGCTTATCCAATCATTGACAGTTATAATAGGAAATTTGTCTCTTTGGTTTTATTTGGGGGTATATGTTGAGCGGAGATGTTCTGACCGGCTGATTATAAAGAATCATATTAAAAGATCATTTATATTATTTTTACCTACAATTGCTACAGCGGTATATACTTCGTTAGATAAGACACTGATTGGTGTGATTACCCAAATTGATTCGGAGAATGGAAACTATGAATACGCAGAGAGTTTCGTTAAGATGTCTATGGTTGTTATTACTTCGTTAGGAACAGCGGTGGCACCTAGAAATTCGCATAAGTATGCAACAGGCGATCTTGAAGGTATGAGAAAAAATGTTAATAATTCACTTAGGGTTGTATTTCTTTTTGGTATACCGATAATGCTTGGCTTGATTGCAATTTCTGATGGATTAATTCCTTGGTATCTTGGACCTGGATATTTAAAATCTTCGACTTTAATGAAATTGTTATCTCCTTTGGTATTGATTATTGGATTGAGTAATGTTTTTGGCTTACAAATTCTTTTACCGTGTGAAAGAGATAAAAAGTTTACTGTTTCTGTATCTTTGGGAGCTATTCTTAATTTTGGATTAAATTGCATTTTGATTTCATTTTTTGCAAGTTATGGAGCCGCGATTTCTACTATAATTGCCGAGGGAGTTGTTACTTTAACGATGATGTTTTTTGCAAAAGATATATATACTATTTCAGGAACTATAAAGAGTATCTGGAAATATATGATGGCTGGTGCGATTATGTTTTTCCCTTGTTACTTTGTTGATGTACTGCTTCCAGACAGAGTTTATTCTACGATAATTGTTGTTATATTGGGAGTTGTTGTTTATTTTGGAATTATATTAATTCTTAGGGATGATTTTATATTTAAGTTGATTTATAGTTTTAAAAGAAAATTACGGGAAAATAAATAATTGGAGTTAATTACTGATGAAAATAATGGAAATTGAAAAAATGAAACGCGTATAGCTTGCAATATTATCGGATGTTGCTGAATTATATGATACTAACGATATTCGGTATTTTTTAAGTGGTGGAACGATGTTAGGAACGGTAAGACATAAAGGATTTATATCATGATATGATGATATTTACATTCAAATGCCAAGACATGATTAGAATAGTTTTAGTGATATTTAAAATTTTTGATTCTCATCGGAATATTTTTTTGATTAATTGTGTTATTGTGCTTACATAAGTTATTTTGATTTCTTTAGATATTCATATTTGGGTTGTTGCATTGGTATATTTGTTGTTGTTAATAGAAGAATTTTATTGAAAATTGTTAGAATTACATTGGATTTTTTAGGAGAAAAAAATAATGGAACGGTTAACTGTTGAGGAGTATAAGCAAGTAGAATTAGAAATATTAATGAAAGTGGACAAAATATGTAGAGAAAATAATATAAATTATTTTCTTTTTGCTGGTACTTTAATTGGTGCAGTTAGACATAATGGGTTCATTCCTTGGGATGATGATATAGATATTTCAATGCTTAGGAAAGATTATGATAAGCTAGCTGCTATTATACAAAAAGGGAATTATGGATTGAATTTTATAAGAATTGAGGAAAATCCAGATACAATTTATCCTTATGGAAAGATTTGTGATCAAACTACGGAGATTAAGGAAAAGAATTTTAAAGAAGTAGCAGGATATGGTGTTTTTATAGATGTTTTTCCATTTGATTATTTACCTGAAAATGAGAGAGAGAGAGTTAGGCTAAAAAAGAAGTATTTTAGAATGTACCAGTTGCTAACACATAGTTCTAGAACCGGATATGTTAAAACGGATTCAATCATTACAAATATAAAGAGAAATTTTGCATTTAATTTTTCAAAACTATTTAGTACAAAAAAAATTATTACAAAAATGAATGCTGATTTTATTAAATTGAACGAAAGAAAAAGTAACTTTGTTGGCTTGGCATGGGCTTATGCTTGGTTGCTTGAAGATTATCAAAGTGTTTCAGAGGTGACCTTTGAAGGTCATATTTTTTGGGCACCAAAAAATCCTGATAGAGTTTTGAAAACTCATTTTGGTGATTATATGAAGCTTCCGCCTGAAAGTGAAAGAGTTTTGAAACATACATTAGTTTGTTATAAAAAGTAGAGGAGGTCTTACATGTTAAGTCCGATACAATTTAAACTATTGGAAATGCTTAAGTGGTTTCATGGGTATTGTTTAAAAGAGAATATTAATTATTATGCTGTTGGCGGTACGATGATTGGAGCAATGAGACATAAGGGATTTATTCCTTGGGATGATGATATCGATATAGCAATACCACGCAAAGATTATGATAGGTTGATTAGAAATTTTACAGGTATAATTGACGGATATTTATTAGAATCACCGTATTCTGGAAATTCTGACTATTTATATTCCTATGCAAAAATCTATGACACAAGAACGACTCTTGTAGAAAAGACTCGAGTGCCATGTAAGCGAGGGATATATATTGATGTATTTCCATTAGATGGAATTGGGAATTCTTATGAAGAAGCTGAAAGATTGTTTAGAAAATTTGATAAGAAAAATATGTTTTTAATGACTAGAACATGTGTAGTAAGAAACGATAGAAGTTGGTATAAGAACGCGTCGATAATTGCTTCGAGGGTAATTCCAAATTTTATCTTAGATGATAAAAAATTATCTATTGCGGTTGATCGGTTGGCTGAGAGTATGAATGATGATAATTCAAAATTTATTGCCAATCTTATGGGCGCATATAGAAGTAAAGAAATTACTTTAAGGGAATATTTTGGTAAGCCTACTTTGTATCAGTTTGAGGGAATGGCGATATATGGTCCTGAGAAGTGTGATGAGTATTTAACAAATATATATAAGAATTGGAAACAGTTACCACCGGAGGATAAAAGATATACAAAACATGATTTCGTTGTTTGTGATTTAGAGAAATCATATTTACAGAATTAAGTGAATTTGGAGAAAAAGTATATGAATATTTACGATAATAAAGAATATATGGATGATATTCGTTATGTAGCAGGATTAGAATTACCTTGGGAAAAATTAAAGAATAAAAGTCTTATGCTTTCGGGTGCAACAGGTTTAATTGGTAGCTTTTTAGTTGATGTTATTTTAGAAAAAAATGTTACTGAAAATTTAAATTGTACTATATATGCACTGGGAAGAAATGAGGAAAAGGCTCGGTCCAGATTTTATAAATATTTTGAAAATGAAAATTTCTTTTTTGTTGTCTATGACGTAAAACAGCCTTTGATTAGAGAAGATTTAAAGAATGTGGATTATATTCTTCATCTTGCTTCTAATACACATCCGATACTTTATGCAACTGATCCTATAGGAACGATAACTACTAATGTTTTTGGTGTGCAGAATTTGCTTGATTTTGCTGTTGTACATAATACTTCTCGTTTCGTATTTGCATCGTCTAATGAAATATATGGAGAAAATCGCGGTGATGTGGAATTTTTTGATGAAAGTTACTGTGGGTATATTGATTGTAATACCTTAAGAGCTGCGTATCCAGAGAGTAAACGTTGTGGAGAAGCATTATGTCAAGCATATAAAGCTCAAAGAGGATTGGATGTAATAATTGCACGTTTTACTCGCTCTTATGGTCCAACAATGGAATTTTCTAATACTAGAGCATTGAGTCAGTTTATAAAAAAAGTTGTTGAAGGAGAAGACGTTGTTTTGAAATCTTCTGGGATGCAGTATTTTAGTTATACGTATGTGGCAGATGCGGTAAGTGGGCTTTTATATGCTTTGCTAGTAGGGGAAAATGGTGAGGCATATAACATCGCTGATAAAGGTAGCGATATTATGTTAAAGGATTTAGCAGAAATTATAGCCCAAATTGGTGGTCGAAAGGTTGTGTTTGAACTTCCGGATTCTATTGAAGCTGCTGGATATAGTAAAGCAACAAAAGCTAGATTAGATGGTTTTAAACTTCAAAGTTTGGGTTGGAAATCACAATATGACATTAATATGGGTATGAAAAGAACAATAGATATTCTTAAATCGTTACGGCAATAGAAAGGAATTTTGTAGATGAAAAATTATGTGATTTTATTAGCTGGTGGAGTTGGAAAAAGAATGGGGAGCGATATTCCCAAGCAATTCATAGAAGTTCAAGGTAAACCTATTATTGTACATACTCTAGAAAAATTTCAGCAAAATTCTCAGATTGAGAAAATAGTAATAGTTTGTGTTAAAGCATGGAAAGAGTATGTTCTTAATCTTGTTAAGGATTATTCGATAACTAAAGCAATTTGGATAATTGAAGGTGGAAATACAGGTCATGACTCTATACGTAATGGTGTTTTTTTCTTGAAAGATAAAGTCGAATTGGATGATTACATTATAGTTCATGATGCAGTAAGGCCAGTTCTTCCGCAGAAAGCAATAAACGAGGTGTTGCGAGTGGCACATGAAAATGGAAATGCATCATCATCAATACAATGTCATCCGCCTATTGTATATACGGAAGATTTTAGGTCGGGGATTGCTGATGTTGATAGAGAACATGTAATGCTGACTGCATCTCCTCAGGCATATAAATATTCTTTGGTTCTTAAGTGTTATGAAAAGGCAGAGGAAGAAGGGAAGCATGATTTTACTTTTACAAGTTCATTGCTTATTTATTATGGTGAGAGAGTGTATTTCGCGAAGGGAACAACAAGTAATATTAAAATAACAACTAAGGAAGATTTGGCATTGTTTAGTGCTCTATTAAATGTTCCGGAAGATTATTTATTTAGTTGATTGATAGTCTTATATTCAGATATTATTTTGAAGAAAGGAAGGGTTTTGCAACTTGAATTGTTCAGAGTATTTAGTAGATTTTTTGATTGAACAGGGTGTTACAGATGTATTTGGTTATGCAGGGGGATATATAGTACCGTTTATGGATGCTTTGTATAAGCGTAAAGACGAAATTACAACACATGTATGTTATCATGAACAAGGTTGCGCGTTAGCGGCAGATGGATATGCAAGAACTACTGGTAAAATAGGAGTGTATTTTACTACATCTGGACCGGGAGCTGTTAATGGGCTGGGAGGTCTTGCAGATGCATGGTTTGATGGATTCCCTATAATGGGTATTTGTGGAAATGTTCCAACTAAGGAAATGAAAGGTTTTTCTGGAATCAGGCAAAATGGATTTCAGGAAATGGATCTTGTTTCCATGACAAGGAATATAACTAAATACTCTGTAACGGCAAATACTAGTACAGGATTTGTAGATATAATTAGTCGTGCTTATAATATGGCGTTATTGGGTAGAAAGGGAGGTGTTATTATTGATTTTCCGCTCGACATACAACAAGCCAATATTATTGGTAGGTAATGGAGTTAGAACAGCTGGTGCTGTTGAGTTAGTTCATAAATTTGCTAAGAAAACTAATATTCCTGTTCTTACTACAATGAATGGAGTTGATTTAGCACAGGATGATTTACATATTGGTTTTATAGGTACACATGGAAATAGAGTAGCTAATATGATACTTAATGAGTGTGATCTTATAATATCTGTGGGCGCGCGTTTGGGAATTCGTCAGGTAGGACAGTTTACAGAAAAATTTGCACCAAAAGCGGATTTGGTTCGTTGTGATATAGATGAATATGAACTTAGTCGTAATATTAAAAAAAATGAAAAAAAATATTATACAGACGCTAGTGATTTTATGAGAAGACTTTTGGAGGAAGAAGTTTCTGATTATTCGATTTGGAGAAAACAATGTCTTGAAGCGAAAGCGTATTTGTCTTTATATGATAGACAGCCTGGTAATATGGCTGTTGAAAAGATTTCATCTCTATTACCTGAAAATCCAAATGTTTCAGTTGATGTCGGAATGAATCAGTGTTGGTGTGCTCAATCACTTGTATTAAAAGGGTATAAGGGGAGAATTCACATTAGTGGTGGTTATGGCATAATGGGATGTGCGTTGCCATTTGCAGTTGGAGCTTGTATAGCAGAAGGAAAAAAACCAGTATTTTGTATTTCGGGTGATGGCGGTTTCCAAATGAATATTCAGGAACTTGAAACTGTAAAGCGTGAGAACCTTCCAATAAAAATATTTATTCTTAATAATAGAGTGTTAGGTAAGATTAGCGAAACTCAACATTTTAATCATGGAGATAGGTTTGCTGCAACTGCGCAAAATGGCGGATATACAGTTCCTGATTTTAAAAAAATTGCAGAGGCCTACGGTTTAAAAGCAAAAAGACTTGAATCATTTGATGAATTGGATAATTATATTGAGTGGTTTACTGATAATGAGCCTTGTTTGTTTGATATTTCTTTACCAGAGAATAGTTTTCTCACGCCAAAAATAAAGTTTGAAACAGGTGATATTAATCCTAGGTTGGATGAAGATGTTATTTCTAAAGTCAAGGAAATACTGAATGTATAAGGTGGGGTGGATTATATGTTGCGTAAAGTTTTTTATATATGTTATTATTTTGAAATTAATATTTGATATAGAAACCTGTGAGGCTTAGGCTGCACAGGTTTTGGTTTTTTGTAAGTGGAAGATATAGCAGAAATATTGTGTTGACATGGAAATTTTGGAGGAGTAAACTGAGTTTATAGGGGAATATAATGAGTGTTTTATTTTGGTAGGCTGATGGAATATGGGGGCCATTGGATGTTGCTAGGATAGTGTTATTGAAGTCGGCATGATGTCGGCTTTTTTGTTTTTTGGAGAGTAATTTATCAGTCGAAAGATTGGCAAAATAGATATTATAAATTATTAGAAGAACAAACTAAAGATAAGAAAACATTTGGAGAATTATTGCATTTGCTGCACAGAGTTGATAATTCGGTTGAAGTATCATTTGCTAGTAAGTTGATTGCTACAGTATCTCCAGAGGAACCTATATGGGATAAGTATGTATTAAAGAATTTAGGATTTGATAAAGAATTGAATAAAGCGAATGGGTTATGTTATGGAGAAAGAATTAAAGTTGCGGTGAAGATTTATGAGGGTGTAAAAGATTGGTATGGTGATTATTGGATGTTACTGGGGGAGTGTTGTTGAAGTCGGCAGGGGGCGGTTTTTTGAATTTAGGAGGTTGAGGTATGAGTGAGAAAAAGATAGAAGAGTTAGCAAAAGATTTTTTGATCTGTTGTTATTTTGGTCAGTCAGTGGATTTAGGAAAAGCAGCCGTTGATAGGGCATATGTTGATATGGCTGCTCATACGTTGAAATTTAATGGAGAATGTTTGGAAAAATGGAGATGTAGATATGAAACATCCAATATGATTTTGGATAGAATAGAAAAATATAATAAAGAGGAAGATTTTGAAGAATGGCATAAAAAATTAATTGCTGACATTATAATAAAATATAAAATAAAGATAGATGGAGTAGAAAGAGTGTGTGAAACATTATCTGAAGGACAAGCACAAAAATGGTTAAATATGACTATTAAGTATTTGGTTGTTTTAAAATGTTTGTTAAGTGATGATGAGAGGAAGAGGAAAGGATTTGATAAATATGAAAAATTCTTTAATTATACAGAGATAAATAATTATAGAATGCCAATAGATTCATATATAATTAAAAAATTAGTAAAGGATAATTTAATTGAGGCTAAATACAAAAATGAGCCTTGGAGTAAATTAAATACAAATCAGTATGAGAAATACAAAAAAATAAATGATATAGAAAATGAATTTTTATGGGAGTTAGAAAACTGGGAATCGGCAATGAATATGTTTAAACGTTATAATGCAGATTCTTATGAACATTATAAAAGAGAATATGTAAAGAGGGGATGAATGTGGGATTTATAAAATTATCATCATATGAGTTTAAAAAAGGAAAGTTTATTTCGCCGTGGAATAAATGGGCTAATGAACTTGATGAGAATAAATCATGGACATATGGAAGATTGCCTGAGTACATATGGATAGCACTTATATTTAAGTATTATGGTCGTAGAGTTGCTTTAGATAAATTGAGGGCTATTATTGATAGTATAAGTAATAGTACGCTATTGATGTATATAAGAATGTCTGATTTTATTACTGCAAATGAAGATGACAAGAAAAAGATATATCAAATATTATTGGATAATGTTGATAGTGAGTGTTTGGCACCGTTAACAGTTGTAATAACAGGAATGGTAGATTCTGTGTTTGCGAGTTACTTTTCGAATAAGCAATCGGTAGAATCGAGAGTCGAAAAAATTCAGGAATGTTTAAGAGATAATATGTGGAGTCAGTCTGATGCTGTAACAGATATAAGATATGTAGTTCTAAGTTTTTCCATTATTAAAGGTAGAGTGAAGCTTAGTGCAAATGATATAAATATGTTACAAAAATATTCATATTTAGAACATGATAAGGTAGAAATGAATTATATCAGATCATGTATTCGCTCTAGTGAAATTATGTTGTTGGCTTATGAGACAGTAGGTGATGATTATATAGATTTATTTTGGAAATCAATTAGTGAGTTAACAGAATGTGAGAATTATATTATGAGTTATAAAGAAGAAAAAAATAATACAAAAAAATATTATAGTTTAGTAAAAGATATATTTATATATTTACAGGAAATATATACATTAAGAGCACCCTTAGATAATAAAATGAAGGTGTTAATAGGAATCGCGACATATTCCTTTAAACGTTTAGAAGAGGCTGAAAAACATAGTTTATATAATTCGATTTCGGGACGTTCTATAATTCGAAATATGATTGAAAATTATATAATGATGTTGTACTTATCTAAGAAGGAAGAAGAAAAAGAAAACATATGGAAAGATTTTGAAGAATATGGAATAGGACAATATAAGTTGATATTAACTAAGCATAGGGATAATGAAAACAATAGAGATTCTCATGTTGATGAAAAGATTCTAGAATTATTAGTTAATGAATATAAAGCTGAAGAATTTCAAAATATGGATACTAATTATTTTAATCGTGATAATGTACGTAAAAAAGCAGAGATTGTAGATGAAAAGGAATTATATGGGTTATATTATGATTATGATTCTGCTTATGAACATGGCTTATGGGGGGCAATAAGAGAGTGCGCAATGAAAAAATGTAATAATCCATCACATTTGTATCATTGTGTTCCGATGGTTGATTGTGAAAGTAATTTGAAAAGCGTTTTTGGAGATTGTGTATTCGTAATGAATAAAACTATTAAGTTTTTAAATGATGTTTATGGAATTCCAGAAACAATGATGAAGGAGTTGGAGGATTATGAACGGTCAATTTTTGAAGAATAAAGTTGCTGAAATACAAAGGCAATATCTTGAATTATTAAAACAAGTATATGTCTTATTTGAGAATGAAAAAGATACTTCAATTGCATTGGATAATATAGAAATATTTTGGAAAAGAAGAAAAAAGATAATACATTTATATCTTTATTATTTTGTAAGAAATAATAATGCGGTTTTCTATTCGGCGAGTGCTTGTTTTGATTTAAAAAAAGGAGAACAATATCCTTTTTTGCTTATGGGAGATATTCATATTTTTGATGATCCTTTGGGTGAGTATTGTAAAATGTGCCGTTTGGGATATGCTCCAGGTGGAATGTTAAAGAGAGTAAAAAAATGTGTTGAAAAAAATATTGAAATACTAGAAAAGTATGAAGATGTAATTGTTATATTGCCTTTAAGAAGTATGAGAACATCTGAAGAGGAAAAAGATTTTCTGGAAATTGGTGAGAGGATTATTCTCGATTTTTTTAGTGATATTTATAGTATGGATAGATATTATGAGATTTGCAAGTCATCTGAAGATATAGTAAGATATTTTAAATCAGAATATGTAGATAAGGTGTGTTTATATGCTAATGATTCATATGATATAAGTTTTTCTGAAAGAATAAATAATGCAATAAGTATAATTAAGCAAATAAAAGGGGAAGGATATACGAATGGGGAGTACTTTTATTTTGCGTTATTGGGTCCGATAATGCAAGCATTAGATATTTTATTGGTATGTGCTGAATATGAAATTATTCCGATAGTGAGCTATTCTGTGTGTTTGCATTATGTTCAATTGCTATTATTAAATTTTACATCAATAAATACAAATATTTTTCGATGTAAATTAACAGTATTTAATATGGTTTATTATTCTTTTGATAAATCTGTAGTTACGAATATAACTCTTGAAGATTTTTGTGAAAATGCTAAAAGTTTTGAATTTGAAAATAAAGCATTAGAGTGTTATTCGGAAAAGAATTTGGCTGAAATGAATATAAGTATTATTAATTTGATAAAAGAGTTCGAAGATTGTCTAAAACAAACGAATTGATTATATTGAGTAATAAAAGGGCAATTTTAATATGAATTAACAATTGGGCTTTCTTTTTATTTTTGCTGAATGGAGAATATGCTTGAAAGAGCGCGGGCATTTGCTGAGGCTCCTATGGATGGTATTATGATTCATAGTTGTAAGAAGGATCTGGATGAGATTGCCAGTGTTTGCGATAAGTTTAAGGCTTAAGATAAGGATACGCCGATTGTTGTTCCTTTGAGTTTTAATGTTATTGCTGAGGAGGTATTTGCTGAGCATGGCGTGAATATTGTTATTTATGCTAATCAGCTTACTAGGTCGGCATTCCCGGCAATGCAGAAGACGGCGGAGGATATTCTTAGGTATCATAGGGCGAAGGAAGTTGATGATAGGTTGATGCCGATTAAGGATATTATTACGTTGATTGATGAGTTGTAAAATGTTGAATATATTGTGATGTGATGAGGCTGCATGGTTGAAGGACTGTGTGGCCTTTTGTGTTTGAGGAAAGTATTTTGAGTAGATATAGTAATAGAATTATTGAATTATAGAATATGTGGTAAGATTGGAGAATAAAGATGAATACTGTAGATGAACTAGTATATTATTGTAAGGAATATAATCCGGTTGGAACTTTGATGTTTACTGGAGAATGGGGATGCGGTAAAACATATTTAATCGAGCAGGAATTAAAGAAGAAACTAAAAGATTCACATATAATAGTACGTATTTCTTTGTTTGGAGTTAATAATATAGATGGGCTTAAAATGACTGTTAAGAAGCAATGGTTATCGCAATGTAATACTTTCTTAAACAAAATACAGGGCAAAGAAAAAAAGGCTAAAGGTATAGTAAGTGGTTTCGCCAGTGGATTATCTTTAGCTGTGCCGCAATTAAAGAGTGCTAAAGATACTATTCTATCTATAAATCTTTTGGATTATATTGATATAAAACCTTGTGTGGATGATAAGAGAGTTGTGCTTGTTTTTGATGATTTGGAACGATCAGGATTGAATACAATAGATTTGCTTGGATGTATTAATGAATATTGTGAAAACTATCACTTTAATGTAATTATTGTTGCAAATGAAAAACGTATCACAGTTGAAGAAAGCGATAAATCAATTAATTATGCTGAGATAAAAGAAAAAATCATAGAGCGAACAGTGTACCATAAGCCAAAATTTGAAGATATTATAGATTCAATTCTTGATGAAAATAAATTTGGGAATGAAGATTATAAGAAATTTCTTATAACTAATAAAGTATTGATTCTAGAAGTGTTTGAAATAGAAAGAATAACTATAAAAAAAGATGATGGTGAAGAAGAAGAGGTGGAATTTAATAATTATAATATTCGTAGTTTAAAATGCGCTTTGCAAGATTTTTATAGAGTTTACAAGAAACTTGTTTCATATAAAGTTTTAGATATGGAAAAATATTTTTATTCATTTATTATATATATGATGATGTATAAAGCAGGGGTTACTGAGGAGGGAGAATATGGTTTTTTGTTTTCTGATACGAAAATAAAAAAGATGTTTCCACGTTTTAGTACTTCGTTTTTGTTAAACAATATTAGAAAATGGATAGAATATGGAGAGTGGAATGAAGAATTATTGAATGAAGAATTGAAGATAATAGTTAAGCAAACACATTTTACTGAATCCAAAGATATTCTTAAGTGTCATAGGTTTATAGAGCTGGAGGAGGATATAATTAGAACGGGATTTTCAGGATTGCTTAAAGATTGTTATGCTGGGAATATGAATTTAAATGAGTATGTATTTTTTATTCAGAATTCTAGCTTGATTAGTCGGTATAATATAGAATTACCAGAAAGAATTAATTGGAATAAAGTTATTGATGGAATTAATATATGTTTTGAAAAATATATTAAGGAGAATGAGTCGGAAAATTATGTACTACTAAAGATAACTCGAGATTCTAGAAAGAATTATGAAGGAGATGCATTGAAAGCACATGATTTGATAGCAGATTTTAGAAAGAAAAATGTTGTTATTTGTGAAAATAATAAGAAATGTTATATTGAAGAAATTCAGAGTAAAAAAATGGATATATTTAAAAAATATCAAAATAGTATATTTAGAGCATTTGATGGTGATATGGCTGAAGCAACTTTGAGTGGGTTTGAAAGGGCAACTCAATCAGAAAAAGTGTATTTACCTGGGGATTTTGAAGGAATGTGGGAGAAAATAGTTTATAGAGAGGAAATTGATTTTGAAATAACAAAAAATGGGTTTTTAAGTTTATTGGATGGTTTAAAAAAATTGAAGAGTCAGTATGAAGAAAAAGGTAAAAATATTTCAGCTGTTCATACGGAAACTTTTATTAATGTTATAAATAATCTAATAAATAACGTGGAAAAAATTGAAAATGAAAAACGTGCTATAAAGTAAATTTATAAATGAAAGGCTATGTAGTGAATATGAAAGAAAAAGAAATAAAAGATTTAGCGATAAACTTTTTGATTTGTTGTTATTTTGGACAATCAGAAAATTTGGGTAGAGTGGCAGTTGATAGGGCTTATATAGATATGGCATCGCATACATTAAAATTTAATGATGAATTTAAAGATGAAAGGTGGAAGTGTAGATATAATGCTTCTGTTGTATTACTAGATGGCTTGAAAAATTGTAATAAAGATTTTAAGGAATGGCATAGTAGTATGGTTAATGCATTAAAGATGGAGTATAATGGAAAGTTGTTAACTGATAACAAAACTCTAACGGAAGGTCAAGCCCAAAAATGGATTAATATGTCAATCAAGTATTTATACGTATTTAGTGTTGTTTTAGGAAAGAATGACGAGAGATTAAAAGATTTTACTGAGTTATTATCTATATCAGTTGAAAATTATAATATGCCTATAGATTCTTATATATTAAAAGAAAAAGGATACAAAAATATTTCATGGAGCAAACTTAATGAGAATGAGTATAAAAAGATAATTAGTGAGATTGAAGGAGCAAATAAATTTATATGGGAATTAGAACATTGGGAGGAAGCATCTCAAAAGCATAAAGAATTTAATAAGGATAGTTATGAGAGATATATTCAGGATAATGATTTAGATGAGTATAAGAAAAAAATGGATTAAGAAAATTAGTTTTTACGAACAAGATATAATTTGTGGAGATTTTTATGTGAATTTAAAGAGGCTGATTATGTTGAATATAGAATTTAATAATCATAATATAATTTGCCGATGAGTTTATGATTGTTGTTCGTATTAAGAGTTTGATTTTAGAGCAGGAAATTGATGATGCCTAAGATGCCGGAAGGGTCATTTGCTAAGAAATTATATAGTTTATATTTGAGTTATTTACCGGCTGATAAGTTTAAGTATGTGCTTAAGATGAATGTTGATAATCGTGGTTCATTTGCTGAGCTTGTGCATACTGAGGACTACGGACAGGTTTCAATTAATAGTGGAATTTCTTACTCAAATGCAAGTGGCGTTGGATCGAATGAAGAAAAAGGCAACTTTCAAATAAATTTATCTTTTGATTATCTTTTGACTATCTTTTGATTATCTTTCAATTGAAGAGTTATAAAGCAAATATGAATGGATATGGGAGACTGCATGGTTTGGACTGTGCAGTCTTTTGTGGCATATAGGAGAGTGATATGGGATAGAGTAGGTGATGTGAGGGGGAGAGAAGAAAGTAGAATTGTGTAGAAGGTAATTTTGGAGGTGAAGGTGTATGAGTGTAGTTGAAAAGTTTAAGAATGAGTATTTTAATGAATACTTTAGAGAAAAAGATAATACACCATATCTTCGTTTATTCGACTCAAAGATATTTATTATCTCTTTTAATAGTTTATGATTGCGTTCTGCAATAACATCCCTTTTATTAATTTCGAGATAATAAGTCGATTTTGCTATAGACGTAGCTTTAAGGAGATATTTTAATTGGAATCCTTGTTCTCTGAGTACTTTATAATTATTGTTTTGTTTGAATGATGAGGATAAGGGAAAGGAGATGGTGCAGATGCTAACAGTAGATACCTTTGTTGGTATATTGGGACTAGTAATCTCATGTATTAGCTTTGGTTTTGTTATAGCTAAAATGAGCATAAAAAAATAACCGCCCTTATTGTAATCTGAAGAAAGCGGTTATTTTTTTATAATCGTCCAGAGAACTAACCGTCTATCGGTAGCACCTCTAAGAAAATAATATCAGACAATCATATATGTGTCAATGGGTATTATTTGCTGATGGGGCAGGCAGTATTGCTTGCTCCGTCGGGGGGTAAGAAAATAGAATAAGTGATTAATTAGAAGTATATGGATGTGATGAGAATGAAGTCGGTGTAGAGCCGGCTTTTTATTTTGATATAATTATTGACACTTGACACTGCGTAGATGTTGTAATATTATAGACATACGGGTGTTACCCTAAACGGTAGGCGGTTAGTCCCACTTTACTAGAGGATGTTCTCCTTTAGGTTATATAAATCTTATTAGCGTAAGCTGATAGGAAATATAATAACGAAAGGGGGAATGCGTATGACTATAGATACTTTAATATGTGTCTTAAGTTTTATGCTGACTTGCATAGGATTTGGCATCATGTTAGCTAATATGAACGCAAAAAAATAACCGCCCCCGTCCAATGGTGCGGTTATTTTTTATAACCAAAATTCGGACTAACCGTCTATCGGTAGCACCTCTATAAAAATAATATCAAACAATTATATATGTGTCAATGGGTATTATTTGCTGATGGAGCAGGCAGTTTGCCTGCTTCGTCGGGGGGCTAAAATTGGAAATATGAAAGAATGTAGTTAATTAATGTAATGGGGACATTAGAGAATTGCTAGTATAGTGTTATTGAAGTCGGCATAGAGCTGGCTTTTTTTATGTGAAAAAATATGTGTTAATTTCAACACTTTCTTATTACAATTTTTTGACAACTTTTGATTTTTTATCTGATATCATATAGTTGTGGTTGAGATAAACAACGACAAACAAAAAAATAAAATATAAATATAAACGATATGGAGGATTTGAAAATGAAAAAAACAGTTAATGAAGGAAAAGGTATTGTATTAGGAATGGCAGCATTAATGCTTGCAGGAACAGTATTTGCTGGAGGAGCAACAAGTGTTGAGGCAAAGACAAATGGAGCTAACAAAGCAACAAAAAAGAGTAGCTCATATGTGAGAATTTTTGATGATGAATATAAAGAAGATGATGTAGTTAACATTGGTGAATATACATTTGCAGTAGATGGAACTAAGGTGATGTTAAAGAGTAAGGATGCTAAGGAATATGAACAAACAGATATAGATACAACTGCAGTAACGAATGGTAAGGTTGTATATTTTACAAAGGGACTTAAACTTAAGAAACTTACGCTTAGGACAATGAAGATTAAGAATGTTGCATCTATTAAGAGAACAAAGAAAAATGATAAGAATACTCCGGATTGCGCATATATTTCTAGTGCATATGGTAATCAGATTTTTGTAACAAGAAATAGCTGGGGCTCATGGAAAGAAGATACGTTTTCATATAATATGAAGAGTGGAAAAGTAAAGAAATTATTTAAGGGCGAAATTGTAAATGCTGATGGAAAATATGTGGTTGTTTATAAGGATTTTGGAAGTGATGTTCATACAAGTCGATATGATATTTATAAAGTATCTAAGAATAAAATTAAGAAGGTTAAGAGATTAGCTAAAAAAGGTTTATTCTTCGGAGAAATTAAGGGTAAGTTATATTATGCTGAGTATACAAATGATTCTTTTGAAAAAGGTGTATTCTATAGATGTGATGTTGATGGAAAGAATATTGAGGAATTAGCAGTTGTAGATGATATCTTAAGTGATGTTACAGAACATAGTTATATGCTTGGTATGAAGAAAATTAAATATTAAAAATATAAGCGGGACTTTGGCAAAGTTAAAGTTCCGCTTTATTAGGGATATATTATTTTATTTTTGAGAGTATTGTATAGTATAATATAATATACAGTAAGATCATAAATTAGAGGTTGATGAAAATGAATAAAATAAGCATCAGAGTTGTGTTGCTTTTTGAAATGTTATGGATATGTTTTATAGTTTTTTTTATAAATACATATACGAATAAAAGTACAAAAAATATTAAAGAAGAGGCTATTGGTAATCTTGAGGATTATAGAGAAGATAGCATTAATCCAGGTAGCATATCTTATGACGAGATAGAAAAATTAAGATTTTACGTGGGACAAACCAGTTATTCTTATGATGATACACAGGATAATGCAGCCGATTTGACAGAGAAAGAAATAGAGGATCGTTTAAAATACATAGAAGAACATCCAGATGAGGAATTTGAACCTAGAGATTACTGGAATAAAACATATCCAGAATATAGGTTGGTTAGAGCTGCAATTAAAGAATATGATTCAATTATAAAAAAGGGTAAAATCCTTAAAAAGAAATCGGAAATAAAGAAGTTTTATGAGGAAGTAAACAAAAGGGATCCAAGAAAAATAGAAGTCGATGGAAAAACATTTTATATTGATAAATATATGGATCCTTATAATATGGAATATGATTTAGAAGAGAAGCATATACATAGTTATTTTATAAATTATATTAATGTAACAGCTCGTGTTAATTCTATTGAAAGAACACGAAGAGCGATTATACTTGCTGCAATAATAGTAGCAGTAATTGGTTTGTTCTTTGGAATGTTCGTCGGTTCGTATATTGGAAAAACGGATAAATCTCAAAGAAGCTTTTTTGAAAACGCATCCCATGAACTTAAGACTCCACTTGCTAAACTTAGATGTTATTCAGATGTGTTAAAAGATGGAGATGCGGAAAAATTAAAAGAAAGCGGTGCTTATATTTCAAAACAAACAGATAAAATGACAAAGCTTGTTGAAGATGTATTATGTGTCGCAAGAATTGAAAGTGGCGTTATTACTCTTGATAAGGAAGATGTTGATATTTCAGAAATAATCCAGGATTGTTTGATGCCATTTGAAAATGTTATTAGAAAGAAAGAACTTGATATAGATCTTAATGTTGAAGAAACAATAGTTCAAGTGGATATCAAACAATTTGAAAGAGCGCTTAATAACATATATGAATATGCTTGTGATAAGGCAAAGAGTGAAATCAGTATAGAAAACAATGATAAAATCATTAACATAGATTTTGACATGGATAATATTTCAGATAATGATATTAAACATATATTTGACAGATTTTACACCAAGGACGGTTCAAGCACAGGTGTTATTCTTTCAGTTGTTAAGGATATTATCAATTATCATGCTTATAAAATTGATGCAAAAAAAACAGCAAATGGAATGAAATTTGTTATAGATTTTAGAGGGTAATATGAAGAAAACAGGTTTGAAAATAACTATTTTTATAGAGATCATACTTATATTGGCAACGGTGTTACTCATATTTATATATGATTCTATAAATATAAAAGATTTAACAAAAACAGCAAATGATGTAATAGAAGATTATTACGAGAGATTTGTAGTAGGGGGCATTAGAGATGCTGTACCATTCTTTGATACATCATATCAGTCAAAAGTAATAGCATATAAAGTAGAGAGTGACGATAAGATATTAAAAGATCTTGATAGTCTAAATCAGAAAAAAATAGATAAGCACAATAAAGCAATAAAGTATCTTCAGGAAGATTATAAATATTGGCAAGAATATTGGCAGAATTATGATTATTACAAAACATTAAATGGATTTGTAAATGATTATAAAGATGAAATAGATGAGATGAAATCCACAAAAAATGATAATGAATATAAGGCATTTGCTGAAAAAATGGGAGGTTTGGAAGCAAGAGTCGTTAGAGTGGGTAAAAATCATTATGTTGTAAAAGGATATAAACCCTATTATAAAGAAGAAATGTCATTTGGATTGTCTCCTGAAGAGGTAAAAGAAAGTAACGCAGAAAAAGGCATGTGTTTTTGCTATGTAGATCTTACATCGGATTTTGCATTTATTGACGGGATAAATAAGATTATTATATTTACTGCTATAATTTTAGGTTTGATAGCTTTAATTAGTGCAATGATTATAGGAAGAAGAATTGATAAAAATGCAATTGCGCAAAGAAAGTTTTTTGAGAATACATCACATGAACTTAAAACTCCTTTAGCATCTATAAAAGGATATTCAGAAGGTCTTAGAAAAGGTGTAATTGTTGATGGGAGAAAGACAAGTGATATAATATCAAAACAGATAGATAAATTATCGAAATTGATTGATGATATTGTGTCAGTTGCAAAACTTGAAAGTGGTATGACTAAACTTAATAAAGAACAGATTAGTTCTTCAGATTTCATACAGGATTGTATCATGCCTTTTGAAGGAGCAGTAAGGGATAAAAAACTTGAAGTTAATTTAAATCTTGGAGACGGAAGTATTAATATTGATATTGCACAATTTGAACATGCGTTTAATAATATTTTTACCAATGCATTAAAATATGCGCAGAGTAAAATAAACATTTCATGCGATAATAAGAAGATAAGAATATGGAATGATTGTAGGGAAATTTCAGAAGAAGATGTAAGTCATATTTTTGATAGATTTTATATTGGTAAAAATGGTAACACTGGTATTGGGCTTGCACTTGCAAAGGATATCATAAATTATCATGGATTTAAAATTAATGCCAACAGACATGAAAATGGAGTGGAATTTGTAATTAGTATTGGTTAATTTGTGCTTTACTGACACTTGACACAATGTGAATGTCTTGTTATTATGGACACATGGGTGATATCCTAAACGTTTGGCGGTTAGTTTTATGGGTACTTTATAATTAATTCCGTCGGGGGGGGCAATGTTTATTTATAAAAAAAGATATGGGGGTCTATATGAATTACATTATTGAAAATGAAAGAATTTATGCTAAGAACGATGAGGATAAGGTGATATGTGAGATTAATTTTCCACATACATTTGATGGAGTTTCAACTATTACTCACACTTGGACTGATGAGTCATTAAGAGGTCAGGGTATTGCAAGAGAGCTTGTGATGATGGCTGTTGAGGAAATCAAGAAAAAGGGCGATAGGGTTGAGGCTACTTGCTCTTATGCGAAGCATTTGCTAGAAAAGGAGAATTGATGAAAAATATTTACCTAGCTAGTCCGTTATTTAATGATGGAGAGATAAAGAATATTGAAAGAGTTGAAGATATACTAAGAAGTCGAGGCTTTTATGTTTTTAGCCCAAGGGAGCATGAAGTTCGTGAGGGCAATGTCGGTTCTTTAGCGTGGAGTCTTGATACTTTTACTAATGATGTGCGTGGTATTGATGCTTGCGATGTGGTTGTTGCATTATACTATGGTGGTTATAGTGATAGTGGAACTGCCTGGGAGATAGGTTATGCTCATGCTAGTCATAAACCGGTTGTAGTTGTACAGTTAGGTGAGGATTCTAACTTGATGATTCACGAGGGTTGTCATACTAACCTTACAAGCATTGAAGAACTAGAGAGTTATGATTTTGATGCCATGCCTAGGGAAAGATTCTCTGGGAAGATGTTTTAGATAGGATTTTATGATGGAGTGTGTTTCGGCTGATTTGCATTTTGATTAAAGATTGGCCGAAATGCACTTTTTTATTGCTCTAATTTGGATGATATAAGATGTTATTTATGGTATAATAATCAATAAGCGTGATGGCGTTTGTAAGTGCAATCATGTGGCTAAATTGCGAGGATATAGGAGGTATAGTTGATGGCTAATTTAGAAACTAAGGGTGAGAAACTTAAGGGTACTAAGACTGAGAAAAATTTAATGGCCGCATTTGCTGGCGAGTCAGAGGCTAGAAATAAGTATACTTATTTTGCTTCGAAGGCTAAGAAGGATGGCTATGTTCAGATTAGTAAAATTTTTGAAGAAACTGCAGCAAATGAAAAGGAGCATGCGAAACTTTGGTATAAGATTTTAACAGGTATTGGTAGTACTGTTGATAATCTTAATGCAGCTGCAGATGGCGAAGCTTATGAATGGCAGGAGATGTATCCTACATTCGCTAAGGAAGCAAGAGAGGAAGGCTTTGATGACATTGCTGAAATCTTTGAGCAGGTTGCAGCGATTGAGAAGGAGCATGAGGAAAGATATAGAAAGCTTCTTAAGAATATCGAAGATGGTATTGTATTCTCTAGGGATGATGAGAGAATCTGGCAGTGTTCTAACTGTGGACATATTGTAGTTGGCAAGAAGGCACCAGATGAGTGTCCAGTTTGCAATCATCCACAGAGTTATTTTGAAATAAAAGCTGAGAATTTCTAAGGTTTTTATGACCTTTTGAAATATTTTGATTTCCACGAAAAGTTACAAAGTTACAAGGACTATGGCTGTAATTGGCCATAGTCTTTTTTGACTTGACTTTTGTGACGATTTTGCTAAAATATAATTTAGTAAAACATATTTTAGTAAATTATATTTTACTAAAAATTTATAAAGGAGGATGTCTATGTTTATTGGTAGAAAAGATGAATTAAAAGTATTAGAAGATACATACAAAAAGCCAGGATTTCAAATGACAGTTATTTATGGCAGACGAAGAATAGGAAAATCTAGACTTATTGCTGAATTTATTAAAGACAAAAAATCATCTTATTATATGGCTAGTCAGAGTAGTCTTGAAGATAATGTTAAGAGATGGTCAGAACAGTATGTAACAGATATGATGCCCGATATGGAAGGTATATCATTTGCTGATTTAGATAGTTTTTTTAATTTTATAGGAAACAATTGTAAAAAAGAAAAAATAATAATTGCACTAGATGAAATACCGTATATTGCAGAGGCAGATTCGTCGTTTATGTCTAAGTTTCAAGCAGCTATTGACAATGTATTTTCTACTAAAAATATATATTTGATTATATGTGGATCGGCTATTAGTTTTATGGAAAAGGAAATTTTGAGTGAGAAGAGTCCTTTGTTTGGAAGAAGAACAAATCAGATATTTCTTAAACCATTTGATTACATTGAATCTGCACTATTTACGCCAAAGTATAGTTTTGAGGAAAAGGCGATTGTATATGGAGTGACAGGTGGTGTCGCAAAATATTTACAGTTATTTGATGATAAGTTTAGTTTAGATGAAAACTTGATAAACAATTTCTTTAGCCCTTCAGGATATCTTTATGAAGAACCTATGAATCTATTGATGCAAGAGTTTCGTACAGTTAATACTTATAATTCGGTTATTGAAAATTGCGCAAAAGGAGCAAATAAAGTTAATGAAATAGCGGAAAAATCTCATATTTCTACAGCTACATTAACATATACTTTGAAAAATTTAATGACTGTAGGAATTATATCTAAGATTGAACCTATGACAGAGAAAAACAATAGGAAAAAAACTAGTTACGAAATTGTTGATGGGTTGTATAGGTTTTGGTATACTTTTATTCCATCAGCTAGAGCTGCTATAGAAATGAATAAAGGGGACGTATATTATAAAAAAAATGTTAAAAATAAATTACATTTTTTTATGGGGGGTATTTTCGAGGAAATGTGTAGGCGTTATATTTTAAGAGAAGGATTAAATGGAAATTTAAACTGTTTTGTTACGAATGTAGGAAAATGGTGGGGAAATGATAATTTTCATACACCTACAGATATAGATGTCGTGGGTGTTGATGAAGGTGCTAAAAAGGCCGTTATAGGAGAATGTAAATTTAAAAATGAAAGTATCGATAGAGATGTATATGAAGCATTAATGAATAGAAAAGGTTTGATTAATTCAAAGTACGAAGAAGTTCAGTATTTCTTATTTGCATTGAAAGGATTTTCAAAGTGGGTCAAAGAGAATGCTGATCAAGACAAAGTATGTTTATTAACGCTTAAAGATATTTATAAATAAGATAATTGTGATTTGAATAGTAATAATTATAGTGTGAGAAATAGTTGTTTTGGAGAAAATTATGAAAAATATAAATAAGAAGTTTTATGAAATTTTAGTTAGTGTTATTTTGATACTAAGTGTTGTTTTTACAGATGTTGGATTTGGAGTGGTTGGTACCAGTGTTGTTTATGGTGATACAAAAAATGTTGTAGTAAACAACAAGGATAAGAAGAATTCTAAGAAGAAAAAAGTTGTTTATAAGAATGATAATGTTAAAGATAAGGATACAATCTTTATCGATGAGGCTCTTGGTTTTAAGGGATATCATGCGTTAGATACATTAAAGAAGTATTTTGATGCAAATTGGAATAAGGGACTTCATTATAATGGAGCGATTTATCATGGATTAAACTATGGTAATGTTGGAACAAATATTAATTATAATTTTGCAACAAATACGCAGTATAAATATAGAGATAAAGCGGGATATGGATATAATTGTACTGGTGTAGTTACTTCAGTTATGTATTATGCAAGTAAGACTGAAAAATCTATTCCTGAGTTTTACGATAGACTTATAGAAGGTGGAAGCCTTGGTAAAATTTGCAATGGTTTTGTATGGTGGAATTTTATTAATAAGTACAAGGTTAAGAAGTATTGTGCTGGTAGAGTTAGTAATTCTAAGGATACAAATAAAGTTCTTAATAAGGATAAAAGAATTAAGAAAGGTTATATGATTTATTTTTCTCCTACGGTTCGTGGCGGAGATTGTCATCTAGGATTTTATTGGGGAACAGATTCTAAGGGAAATCATATGATGAGACATTCAATATGGAGAGGATTTGAATGGTCGGCAGCATTTCCTGGAGCAAGAGGAACCTATGATTTATATGTAATTCCTTTATCTAATTCTAAGACTGGTATTATAACTAAGACTTTTAATATAAAGATTAATAGACCACTTAGTAATGGTGTTTCACTTAAGGGTGATACATATGATTTTTATGCTAGTAGAAGTAAAAAGAAATTAAAAGGGAAGATAGTTTATAAGAAGGTTAAAGAGAATAAGGATTCTGGAAAGAAATCTAGTAAGAAGAGTTCGAGTAAGAAGTCAAATAAAAAGAAATCAAGCAGTAAGAAATCTTCGAGTAAGAAAAAAGCTAGTAGTAAAAAGAAATCTGAATCAAAGAAAAAGGTTAGTAAGACTGCTAATAGTATGCTGGATGGTGAGGCGATTGTAGTTGATCAGAATATAGATGCTAAGAGTAAGAAGAGTAGTAAGAAAGTTACAAAGAAGAAAAAGAGTAGTAAGAGTAAAAAGACTGATAAGAACAAGGAAAATAAGAAGAACAAGAGCTCTAATAAGAAAACTAAAACTACAAAGAAAACTAAAACTACAAAGAAAACCAAGAAGGTTGAATATAAAACTATCTTACCTATGACTCTAAATTCTAAGGGTGAGTCAACTAGAACTATAAAGATTAGGGTTGATATGGTCTTTAAGAAGGGTAAGATGAAGAATTTTTATATTTCATCAATAGGCGGTAAGGAGTTATCTAAAACCAGAAAGTATAGTAAGTCTTTATGGATGAAGGAACGAAAGAAAAATGTCCCTAAGGGATATAAGTATCAAAAAGCTACTTATTGTTTGAGAGTTGAGAAATATAAACGTAAGAAAGTAAGATTGTGTTTGTATAAGAGTAATACAAATAAGAAAAATTTGATAAAGAAAGTAAAGACTAATTTGACTATATAAGTGAAATAGATATAAAAAATAATTTACTAGAATAAATTATTGACACTTGACACCTGAACATACATTCGATAAAATGTATGTGTGGGGTGTTACCCTATATGGTAGGTGGTTAGTTTCTTCCTGACTTGAGGATTATTCCTTAAAGTTATTTAGATCTTATTGGATTAAATCTAATAGGAAATATATAACGAAAGGAGGAACAGCGTATGCTAACATCGGATAGCTTAATTAACATTTTATGCTTTGCAATAACTTGTATTAGTTTCGGCTATATGCTCAAAGATATAAACGTAAAAAAATAACCACCCCTACTGTTCCATAGGGTGGTTATTTTTACAGCCACATTAAGGAACTAACCATTTACCGGTAGCACCTCTAACTAAATATTATCAGAATTATCGGCTTGTGTCAATGTATGAATTAAGTTAAAATATAAGTGCATATTAAAAGTAATGAAGGGTTTTAAGACGTTATAAAACAAAAAAGAAAAAAATAAAAAGGAGGATGTAATTATGGCTAATCCATATTTACCAAATTGGGAGTACATCCCAGATGGAGAACCTAGAGTATTTGGCGATAGAGTTTATATTTATGGTTCTCACGATAAGGCTGGTTCAGGAGAGTTCTGTGACTGGGTATTAAAATGCTGGAGCGCACCTGTTGATAATCCAAAGGAGTGGGTTTGTCATGGAGATATTTTTAGAACTTATAAGACTAGAGATCACGAGGCTGATACAGATTGGACTGGTCCACAGTCAAGACTTTTTGCTCCAGATGTAGTTGAAAAAGATGGTAAGTATTACCTTTATGCATACATTGCTGAAACTAAGGGTTGTGTTGCTGTTGCTGATAAGCCAGAGGGACCATTTAAGTTTGTATCACAGTATAAGTACAACATTCCTGAGGAAGTATGTAATGGTGGTATTTTTATTGATCCAGGTGTACTTGTTGATGATGATGGAAGAGTATATATTTATTGTGGATATTTAAGATCTTTCCTCGCAGAAGTTAATGGCGATAACATGTATGAGATTTTAGATGGAACATTAAAGGAACATTTCATACCTTGTGAGCCACGTCCAGAGGATGGATTTGATGATGATAAGAAGTGCTTCTTTGAGGCTGCTTCTATGAGAAAAGTTGGCGATACATATTATATGATTTATTCACCTAATGATTGTCCAAAGCTTGCTTATGCAACTTCAGATAGTCCTACAGGTCCATTTAAATATAGAGGTTATATTGTAGATAGTGGTCTTGATTATCCAGGTGGAAATAACCATGGTTCAATTATGAAGGTTGGTGATCAGTGGTATATCTTCTATCACAGAATGACAAATGGAACAATTATGTCAAGAAGAGGGTGTGTTGAGAAGATTGAGATTTTACCAGATGGAACAATCCCTACAGTTCTTCCTACATCACTTGGTTTTGAAGATGCTTTAAAGCCATATCAGATTACACCAGCTGATATTGCATGTGTACTTACTGATGGTGCATATATTACTGAAAAGAATGTATTTAAGCGTGTAATTAGAAATATCACAGCAGAAACAGTTATCGGATATAGATACTTTGATTTCGGTGATGACTTCTACAGTAAGACTATGGATTTCTCAGCTAGTGTTATCGGTATGGGTTGTGATTGCAGACTTAACATTTTCATCGATGGTATTGATGATGAAAACAAGCTTGAATCATGTAAGACAAAGGGTAAGAAGATTGGCTCAGTTACAATTGGTCATGATGATGCCGTTGTAAGTACAGTTGTTGAAGCAGTTACTGGTAAGCATGCAGTTTACTTTACTGTTGAAACGGATTATCCTACAGATTGGATGGGTGATTATTTCAAGGGTAGAAATTTATTCGAACTTGAAAGCTTTGTATTTATGAAGTAAAACAATAGAATATGTTGATATATGAAAAGCAGTTATCGTAACAGGCTGTAAGTGATCTTTATGCAGGTAATGCAAATCAACAATAAGACATAATAAAACCCGTGTAAACTACAAGAGTTTTGTGGACTCCTTAGTTAGCACGGGTTTAATTTTATTTATCTTTACTTGCTCGGCTTAAAATTTCATCAATTTCAGCTTTTGAACTTTTCTTAAATTCCATTTTCATTCCGCTTTTGTCAATGCTTAAATTACTGCCTTTAAAACTATAATTAGCCCCCTCACCACCTATGGTGATTTCTTTGTCATCCCAAGTTCCTTTTGTTTCAGAACCATCAACACTGTAAATTACATTGCCATCTTTTTTTAGTTCAATATATGATACTAATCCAAATCCTTCCTGGGCATTTATCATTTCTTCATCAAGTTTTTGAGAACCGTTAGTGATTGATTTTAATTTATAAATTCCTGCATTTTTTTTATAATCTTTTTTCTTTCCGCATGAACTTAATAAGCACATTGAAAGAACTGCTATTAGACATAGTGAAATGATTTTCTTTATATTTTTCATAGTATTTCTCCTTAATAAAAATTACACTTTCTATATTATATACCAATAATTAGATTAGGGCAAATCAAATTAGCTATTGACGGTTAACAGTGTCTATAATATAATGCAAAAAGGTGCTTTATGCATTAGGAGTGAATTAATTTTATAAGGAGGAATTAAGAATGTTAAAATTCACAAAAGCGCTTAAAAGAACAATGGCGCTAGGATTAATTGCAGTTGTTGGATTGCCAACGAATGCATTTGCTGAGAAATTACCATTTCCAGAGGAGTTAAGCCCACAGGATGCACAGATGGTAGCATACGGCGAGTTGTTAGGAAGAGAGTATTTTGTTGCTCAGGTAAACACAACAATAACTTTTAGGGATGGTGAAGAGGAAACTGTTGGAAACTACTATGCTAAAAGTGAAGGTAAAATCAATGGAGATTGGCAGTACGAATATGCTAGACCTACAGGTAATGGCCAGTTCTTCAACATGCCACCAGAACATCATAGATACATTGATAATTTGAATTATTATGATGTTTATGCATTCAAAAAAGAGGATGGAACATTTGATTTTCAGAAGCGTGATCAGCCTAGTAAGTTTTTAATTAATAATTTATTAGCTTTTGAACCTTACATTGCAGGTGGTGTATGGGATGAAAAGAGCGGCATTGGTTCATGTGATGCAAGTGGTCAGGATGATAGATTTAAGCCACATGGTTGTTATATATATAGATATTCTATGCCAAGTCCATATGGTACGAAAGAAGTAGAGTTCTTCCTTGATAAGAATACAGCCCTTTTGGTTCATGTTAATACGTTTGAGAAGATGACATATGATTATGGCGATGGACATGTAGTAACACAGACAGTAGATAGCAAATACTATTACGATTATCCTGATAAATTAGAGAAACCAGAGTTTTTCAAAGATTACTATCTTGATAAAAAAGATGATTCTAAAAAAGTTGAAACAAAAGTAGAAAACAACGCAGCAAATGCAACTAAGGATAATAAAGAATCAGTTTCTGATAAAGTTACATTCAAAGTTAAAGGTCATAAGATTAAGAATAACAAGCTTACACTTAAGAAGGGTGAGAAAGTTAAACTTAAAGTTTTAAATGCTAACGGACAGAAGGTTACATTTAAGGTAAAAGGCAAAGCTATCAAAGTTACTGAAAAAGGTAAGATTACAGCTAAGAAAAAAGGCAGTGCAAAGCTTATCGTTAAGGTTGGTAGTAAGAAATATACTTTAAAGATTAAGGTTAAGAAATAAGATATATTAAATTAACAAAATGAAAATGGAACAGGTTTACGAACCTGTTCCATTATATTTTTTAGCGCCATGTATCCAGAACTTATAGCTTAAGTAAAAGAAGAACAATCCAATAAGTGGTGATAACCATGATAAAAGTGGAATGCTATCCGGTCTTAAGATTACAAGTGATGGATAATATGCAACAAATGCAATTGGTATTATAAATGTAAAGAAAAATCTAAAGAATGCATTGAAAATATTTGCTGGATATTTTGCAAAATCTTTAAATCTAAACATTATTACCATTACATATCCTGATCCAAGAGTATAAAAGCAAGTTGCAGCAGATGCATTCATAATTGCAATCATAAATAGTGATGCAGCAAATAGGTAGATAGCAAGCTTTATAAGCACCACTGGAGTGACTGGAATATCCAAATGCATCCATGCAAATACAATGGTTCCAATACCAAATGCTAACTGGCCTAAACCTTTAATATCAAATATCTCTGACATAAAGTAGAAGAATATGTTGATAGGTCTAAAACAGTATTTTATAAAATCTCCTGACAAAACTTGGAATCGCAGGTTCCAATTATTATCAAAAAGACATTGTACAGGTGTTAGCGCTACAAGTGAGAAGCCATATAAAAAGAGCATCTCATAATAACTCCATCCATTAATTGATGGAAAGTTTTGGAACAATATATAGAATGAGACAAAACCAACTACATTAGTTAGAACCATACCGAATGTTGATATTATAAAGTCGGCTCTATAACTCATTTTGCTTTTTAAATCTTGGATGAGGATTTTTTTGTATATACTCATATAGAATTTTAAATCTCTTTTTTTCTGAGTAGTATTCATTATTAACCTCCTTCTGTAGTAGAATCATCCACCTTCTTCTGTGGGAGAATCATCCACCGTTACTACTTCTGATTATAAATCAGAAGAGCCCTCCGCGGCTTTGAGCGGAGTCAAAGATTCTCCGTAGGAGAATCATCCACCGTTACTACTTCTGATTTATAATCAGAAGAGCCCTCCGCGGCTTTGAGCGGAGTCAGAGATTCTCCGTAGGAGAATCATCCACCGTTAACGGTAATCTTACGTATTGATACCTTCCAAAATATATTCCCAATTACGCTTAGAAAAACGCACCAGAAAAGCTGAATTAATAACATTTTCTCGACACCGCTATTAATTGTAAATCCATCCTTCATAAGAAGAACGTTAAGTGGTGTATCGTAAATTGCTTTAAATGGAAGATAGATAACGATATCTTTTAATGGCTTAGGGAAGAATGCAATAGGTATTGTTGCGCCAGATAGTAGCAAAACGATACTTTCTTTTACAATATTGATTCCCCAAGTTGATTCTGTGTAAAGACAGATTGTTGAAACAAACATGTCTATATTAAAGTTTATTATTAATGCCATTACTACCGTTGGTATAAATAAGAGTAAATTACTTGATAATTTAATGGCTCCATTTGTTATTATATTGATAATAATAAATGTTGGCAGGAATGATAGGAAAAATGTAACTATATTACAACCAAAGTATGACCAAAACATATATGGCTTAAATTTTATTGGTTTTAATAGTTTTAGAATTATTTCTCCTGATTGTATGCTCCTGCTCATATCCCAAACTATAAACATTTCAAGGAAGTTAAAAAGTGCTGTTGCAAGAACAAGGTATATCATGGTGTCATTAAACGTCATACCATTAACCATATCAGTTCCTGCTGACTTGTATATTGACTTCCAAAGAAAATATATCAAAGTTAAATATATTAAATTAGCAAATAATGTTATAAATACTCCAAGTCTAAATTGGAGTTGCTCCATTATACCACTACGAGTAAGGCTTATATATTTTTTGATTGGCATGTTTTACCTCCTGTAGATAGTAGTATATTGATACTAAGATGAGTATGTAATTAAATTATCCTATTTTCTCAAGAGTATTACTGTGTTCATAGATATGTCTAATAATCTCTTCTGTAGATAATTCCTCAAGTTTAATATCTGTAATTTTTCCATTTTTATTTTTATCGGTGATAATCTGCATGATATCATCCTTATTATCATCAACAGAAATCTCTTCCCATTCACCATTAATTGTTTTAAGTTTAAGATTTCTTTTGGCACCAAAGAATGATTTTAGGTTTTCGCTTGTATCATCATAGATCATGGTACCTTTATCAATAATAACAATTCTTTCGCACAAGGCATCTACATCACCCATATCGTGAGTTGTTAGAATAACTGTAGTCTTTTTCTTTTTGTTAAGACCAAGTATTAATTCACGAATCTTATTTTTCATTGAAACATCAAGACCGATTGTAGGTTCATCTAAGAATACAATCTCTGGATTATGTAAGAATGCTGCAAGAATATCACTAAGTGTACGCTGGCCTAAAGACATCTGTCTTACTGTCTTGTGAAGTAGTGGTTCGATATCAACGAGTGATTTATATAAATCCATCATTTCGTTATACTCTTTGTCGCTTATCATATAAATATCCTTTAATAATTTGAAGGATTCGATAAGTGGTAGAGCCCACCATAACTGGCTTCTTTGACCGAATACTACGCCGATGTTTTCAGCATTTTTGGTTCTATTCTTGTAAGGAACAGTTCCATTAACAGTGATTTCACCGCCGGATGGTTCTAAGACGCCTGTCATCATTTTGATTGTTGTTGATTTCCCGGCACCATTTGGTCCAAGATAACCAACAATCTGGCCTTTTGGTATTTCAATTGAAATATCATTTACAGCTTTCACGATGTTATAGTCTCTTGAAAATAAATCATGAATGCTTCCGCGTAGACCTTCGTGTCTGTTAAGAACTTTGAATTCTTTTGATACGTTTTTCATGGTTATTGCGTATTCGTTGTTCATATTGTGCCTCCTTATAAATCGTTTAGTTAATAATTCAATTAGCAAATTTGTTTAATTTATGTTTTTGATATCGAAGCATTTGCTGATTGTATTTTTAACATATTCGCATTATAATATAATATAGACATAGAAAAAACGCATAATTTTGTATAATTCTATAACAATATTACAGGACGGGTATAAAATAGTGATAAAAGAGAAGATGGGAATCATCATGAAACAAGAGGATGGTTCGGAAATTGTAAACTATAATAATGAGTCATTTCCTTCATATATTTTTGATGGATATGCGTATAAGGGGTGCACTTGGGAACGTATTCCACACTACCATGAAGACGTGGAAATCGTATATGTTTACCATGGACACATGGGATATCGAGTTGGTGGTGTTGACATAGAACTTGAAAAAGGAGATGTGCTATTTGTTAATTCGGGTGTTGTGCATTATTCTATTGCGCCACCTACAAAGTTGGTTCAGTACATAATTTGTGTTCTTCATCCAAGAATTTTATATTCTTCATTTAATGTTGAGATGAAGGCTATAAAGCCGATAATTACAGATAAGTCTGTTACATATATTCATTTTAGAAATGATGAGCATGATACGCCAGAATTACAGGAAATCATGTCTACAATGCTTGATTGTACTGGAAGTGAATTTCATATTACCATGAACTTTTTTAGAATTTGGAATCTTATTATGAATAGATACACAGACGCGTATAGAACTCATATGAGAAGAGTTGGCGAGGATGATGAACATAGTAAGTTGTTAAAGAAGATGATGTTATTTATTGATGGAAATTATAACAATTCTATAACTCTTAACGAAATAGCGAATGCTGGTGGGATAAGTATTTCTTTGTGTAATCAGATTTTTAAGAAGTTAACAAGTAAGGCACCGATTGAATATGTTATGCATTATCGTAGTAGAAAGGTTGCCGATTTACTTATGACTAGTGATATGAGTATGGGAGAAATAGCCAGCATTACTGGATTTTCTAGTGCTAGTTATATGTCAGAGATTTTTAAGAAATTTTACTCTATGTCACCAAGAGAATATAAGAAACTAGCAAGGCAGGGATCAGCTGAAAAGGTTCCTGATTTCTTGTTGATGAAAGATAAGAAGAGTAAGTTGATTTAAAGAAAAGCAAGTGAGAGCTTGCTTTTCTTGCAAATTAATAGTGTAAATTTTAATAATATGTATGGATATGATATAATAATATTTGAATTTATTTAAGGACGAAAATATAACTTGGAGGTATGTATGAAGGAGAAACGACTTGCAATTTCAGGTGTTACGCTACTAGTTTTTTATGGCGTGATGGGGTATTTAATAGGAGTTGAAAAGATTAAAGTTAAGGGGACATTTTTAGCTTTGCTTCCATCTCTTATTGCAATTGTTCTTGCACTTATAACAAAGGAAGTATATAGTTCTTTATTTATTGGTGTTGTTACAGGTGCTTTGTTTTGGGGTAGATTTAATCCAGTTAAAACTCTAAATCATGTTTTTAGTGATGGTATTGTTAAGGTGACATCGGATTCATGGAATGTTGGTATTTTAGTGTTTCTTGTAATTCTTGGTATGATGGTTCAACTTATGAATAGCACCGGGGGATCGAGAGCATTCGGTGCGTGGGCTACTAGTCATGTTAAGAGTAAGGTTGGTGTTCAACTTGCAACAATTGCACTTGGATGTTTGATTTTTATTGATGATTATTTTAACTGTCTTACAGTTGGTTCTGTTATGAGACCTATAACAGATAAGCAGAAGATTAGTAGGGAGAAACTTGCTTACTTAATAGATGCAACGGCGGCTCCTGTTTGTATAATCGCTCCAATTTCATCTTGGGCTGCAGCTGTTTCGGGATTTGTTAAAGGAGAGAATGGAATGCATATTTTCATTAAGGCAATTCCATATAACTTCTATGCGTTGTTTACAATTGTTATGATGCTTATTCTTGTTAAGGGTAAGATTTCATATGGCCCGATGAGAGCGTTTGAAAAGAGTGCTGAAAGCGACGATTACTGGACTGATAAGATTGTTGAAGATGATAAAAAGGATGAGAAGAAAAAGGGCAAGGTTGTTGATATGATTATTCCTATTATTCTTCTTATCGGATGTTGTACAGTTGGTATGATTTATACTGGTGGATTCTTTAAGGGTGAAAGCTTTATCGATGCATTTGCTAATTCAGATGCTTCAATCGGTCTTGTGCTTGGTTCATCAGTTGCACTTATGATTACAATTGTATTTTACTTAATTAGACGTGTGATTACTTTTGAGGAATGCATGAACTGCTTACCTGAAGGCTTTAAGCAGATGGTTCCTGCGATTCTTATTTTGACATTTGCTTGGTCGCTTAAGGCAATGACAGATGCACTTGGTGCTGCACCATACGTGGCAGGAATTGTAGGTGATTCAGCAGCAGGATTTAAGATGTTTTTACCAGCAATTATATTCTTAATTGCAATTGGATTATCTTTTGCAACTGGTACATCTTGGGGAACATTCGGTATTCTTATTCCAATAGTTGTAAACTGTTTCCAAAGCTCAGATTACACTATGATGATTATTTCAATTTCAGCTTGTATGGCTGGTGCAGTTTGTGGTGATCACTGCTCACCAATTTCAGATACAACGATTATGTCATCGGCTGGTGCACAGTGTGTTCACATTAGACATGTTGAAACACAGCTTCCATATGCGTTTACAGTTGCAGCAGTTTCATTCGTTACATACATCATTGCAGGTATCGTAAAGAATCCTTGGATTTCACTTATTGCAGGTGTAGTAATGCTTGCATTAGTTATGTTAGTGTTAAAGAAACGTGAAGATGCTGAAGGCGCTGAGAGAAAGATGAATAATGATTAGAAGATGATTGATTAAAATATAGATTGAGTAAAACCCAGGACAGAGTATTCTGTCTTGGGTTTTATTATGCTTTTGTGAGTGGAGGCCGGCTAGATGCTTTCCTATTAGCCAAAAAAGTGAAAAAGAAAGCAAGTTAGAGCTTGCTTTTGTGTGTGGAGGCCGACTAGATGCTTTCCTATTAGCCAAAAAATGTAAAAAGGAAAGCAAGTATGAGCTTGCTTTTGTGCGTATGGCGGGCCAGGTGCTTTCCTATTAGCCGAAAAAGTAAAAAGGAAAGCAAGTTGGAGCTTGCTTATGTGTGTGGAGGTAGCCAGATGCTTTCCTATTAGCCAAAAAAGTGAAAAGGAAAGCAAGTTGGAGCTTGCTTTTGTAAGTGTAGCAGGCCAAATGCTTTCTTTTTAGCCGAAAACGTGAAAAGGAAAGCAAGTATGAGCTTGCTTTTGTGTGTATGGCAGGCTAGATGCTTTCCTATTAGCCGAAAAAGTAAAAAGGAAAGCAAGTATGAGCTTGCTTTTGTGTGTGGAGGCCGACTAGATGCTTTCCTATTGACCAAAAAAGTGAAAAAGGAAAGCAAGTATGAGCTTGCTTTTGTGCGTATGGCGGGCCAGGTGCTTTCCTATTGACCAAAAAAGTGAAAAAGGAAAGCAAGTATGAGCTTGCTTTTGTGCGTATGGCGGGCCAGGTGCTTTCCTATTGACCAAAAAAGTGAAAAAGGAAAGCAAGTATGAGCTTGCTTTTGTGCGTATGGCGGGCCAGGTGCTTTCCTGTTAGCCAAAAAAGTAAAAAGGAAAGCAAACCATAAAAAAGCAAGTAAATAAAAACCAAGTTAATAACAAGTGGATAAAATAAAAAATGAACACATTGCTGTGTTCATTTTTTTATTTTATCCACTGTGCTGCCCAAGTCTTTAATTCTTGTGCAGAAGCATCTTTATCAAATCGTTTGCCTTGTACAACAGTACTTCCTGGCGCAAGTTCCTGGATGTTCTTATATGAATCTCCAATGTCGCTACCTCCTGATGTGGCAAATGGAACAATAGTGATTCCTTTAAAATCATGTGATTCAATAAATGTATCAATTATTGAAGGTTCTCTATACCACCAAACAGGGAAGCCAACATAAACTGTGCTATACTGTTCAATATTATCTACTTTTTCTGAAATTGCTGGTCTTGAACTTTTATCTGCCATTTCAACTGAACTTCTGCTTTGTTTATCGCGCCAATCTAAATCTGCATCTGTATATGTAACTTGTGGCTTAATCTCAAATAAATCTGCACCTATGGAATCTGCGAGTCTCTTTGATAGAGCAGCAGTAACTCCACTAGCACTAAAATATGCAACTAATACTTTACTCATATTAATACTCCTAGTAATGTTTATATTAATATTCTTCCTCTTCCTCAAGTTCTTCAATATCATTTACAGGAGGTTTTAAACCTTCGATTTTGATATTGTTCTTCTGAGCGTAATCCCAAAGAGCTGCGTGGATTGCTTCTTCTGCAAGAAGTGAGCAGTGAACCTTAACTGGTGGAAGACCATCTAAAGCTTCCATAACTGCTTTGTTTGTAACTTCCAAAGCTTCCTGAATTGTTTTGCCTTTAACAAGTTCTGTTGCCATACTACTTGTAGCAACTGCAGCACCACAACCAAATGTTTTGAATTTGGCCTCTTTGATTACACCATTTTCATCAATGTCGAGATACATTCTCATGATATCTCCACATTTTGCATTACCAACTGTTCCAACACCACTTGGGTTTTCCATTTCTCCAACGTTTCTAGGGTTTGAGAAATGATCCATAACTTTTTCACTGTACATAATCTATACCTAACTTTCTAAATCTATTTTTAAATAAAATGATTAATTAAACATATAAATTATATTAAACAAATATCTAAATAATTTATATTAATTTAAAATTCAAATTATATTAACTCAAAATCCAAATTAGTTTTATTAATCTAGTATCTAAATTGTATTACATTAATTTAATATCTCAAAAATAATATTAATTCGATATCTGAATTATTTAATTACAAATCATATAATATTAACTCAATATCTAAATCATATTTTATCAACTTAGTATATTCAGATTATTAAAACATTTACTTATTCTGCTTCTTAACAAAATCCTCATAAAGTGGAGACATGCTACGAAGTCTTTCTATAATCTTCTTGAGTTCGTCAACAACGAAATCTGCTTCTTCTTTAGTTGTTTCATCGGAAATTGAGAGACGAAGTGAACCATGAGCAATCTCATGTGGAAGTCCGATTGCAAGAAGAACATGTGATGGATCTAAAGAGCCTGAAGTACAAGCTGATCCACTTGAGCCGCAAATGCCTTGTTGTGCAAGAAGAATAAGCATTGACTCACCTTCGATAAATCTAAAGCATACATTAACGTTATTAGGAAGGCGTTTAACTCTGTCACCATTAATTTTAACGTAAGGAATTTCATCTTCAATTCTCTTTATGATGTGATCTCTGATTTTTGTTTCATAAGCAATTCTTTCATCCATTTTTGCAACTGCAATTTCAGCAGCTTTAGCAAATCCAATGATACCTGGAACGTTGTGAGTACCAGCTCTTCTGTTACGTTCCTGAGCTCCACCGTGGATGAATGATTTAATCTTAACACCCTTTCTAATGTACATAAGACCGATACCCTTTGGACCGTTAATCTTATGACCACTTGCTGAAAGCATGTCGATATTCATCTCATCAACATTGATTGGAATATGACCAAATGCCTGAACAGCATCAGTATGGAATAAGATTCCATTCTCTTTAGCAATGGCGCCAATTTCCTTGATAGGTTCAATTGTACCAATCTCATTGTTAGCTGTCATAATTGAGATGAGGATTGTTGTAGGCTTGATAGCCTTCTTTAAATCTTCAATTTTTACAAGACCGTTTTCATCAACATCAAGGTAAGTAACCTCAACACCTTGTTTTTCGAGCCAAGCGCATGTATGTAAAATCGCATGATGTTCAATCTTGCTTGTTATGATATGATTTCCCTTATTTTTATAAGCCTCAACAGTAGCTTTTAAAGCCCAGTTATCAGACTCGCTACCACCGCCTGTAAAGTAAATCTCCTCAACCTTTGCACCGATAACACCTGCGAGTGTTTCACGTGCTGTGGCAACATCCTTTGACACCTGTTCAGCAAATGTGTAAATTGCTGATGGGTTGCCGTATTTTTCTGTAAAATATGGAAGCATAGTATCTACAACTTCTGGTAAAACCTTAGTAGTAGCTGCATTGTCCATGTAAATCAATTTACTCATAATATACCTCTTTTGTTTTATAAATTTATATAGTAAGTAGTATATTGATACTAACTTAATTGCTTTTACTATCTTGATGTATGAATATTGAATTATATTCTACAGTAATTTATGTTGTATGTTTTTCATAAAAATTTTAAAACTAAAAATCTATAACTAAATAATAATATCATATTAATCTAAGCAATACTGTATAACTGAATATAACTATCATATTATCAAAGCAATATTCTATAACTAAATAGAAATATCGAATTAATTAAATCTATACCATTTAACTAAATAGAAATATCATATTGATCAAATCTATACCATATAATCAAATAATAATATCAAACTATTGAATTGTAATATCACAGTGATTAAAAGTTATATTAATAACATTTAGGTATAATAACACATTTCCCAGATAAATTATAATATTTTATATTAGTAATCTGCTATAGATGAGAATTATACCAAGTTGCTTATAATATAACATTGACTGAATATATATTAATTATGTTTATCCTTTAATGTTTCTTAATGCTTTTGAATAAATCCTTATATACTGCAGGGTGGAAGAGCATTAACATAGGGAAAAGCTCAAGTCTTCCTGCAAGCATATCAAAGATAAATACATACTTTGAAAAAGCATTAAAGAAACCAAAGTTACAAGTTGGTCCAACTAAACTAAGACCAGGTCCGATATTATTAATTGTTGCTGCTACAGCAGTGAAATTTGTTGTAAAATCATAGTTTTCAAGTGAAACTAAGAGAAGGGATAAAACAAATACACTTGTAAATGTAGCATAGTAAACATTGATTGAACGAATAACTTCATGTTCAACAATCTTACCATCAACACGAACCTTTTTAATACCACGAGGGTGAATATATGAATTTAGTTCTTTTAACACGGTACGTGCCCATGTTATTAATCTTGATACTTTAATACCACCACCTGTGCTACCAGCACATGCACCACAGAACATAAGACAAACTAGAAGTGTCTTACTGAATGTAGGCCATTTGTCAAAGTCTGTGCTTGAAAAACCAGTAGTAGTAATGATTGATGCAACTTGAAATGCTGATTTTGAAATTGCATCTCCAATATCTGCACACATATGGTAGATGTTAGCTGTAATCATAGCGATTGAACCAATTATAATGAACAAATAGTATTTAACTTCTTCCATTCCAAGAGCTTTTTTAAATTGCTTAAATAGCATAAAGAAGTAGAAGTTAAAGTTTATACCAAAGAGTATCATAAAGATTGTGAGTACCCATTGGCAGTAGATGTTATAACTTACACAACTATCATTTAATATACCAAAACCACCAGTGCCGGCTGTGCCGAATGACATTGTAGCTGCTTCAAATAAATCAAATCCACCGAATAATAAGAAAATGATTTCTGTAATTGTTATACCAATGTATATTTTATAAAGTAACATTGCAGAAGTTTTAATTTTAGGAACAAGTTTTCCAACAGATGGTCCTGGACTTTCTGCTTTCATAAGATTTAAGTTAGAACCACCAGTTGAAGGGATGATTGCTAATAAAAATACTAGAACACCCATACCACCAATCCAGTGAGTGAAACTTCTCCAGAAAATCATGCATTTATCAAGATGTTCAACATCTGATAATATACTTGCACCAGTTGTTGTAAAACCTGATACAGTTTCAAAAAGTGCATCTGTAAAAGATGGTATTTGCTCACTAAGGACGAATGGAAGGCAACCAAAAACTGAAAGTGCAATCCATGAAAGACCTGTTGCGATACAACCTTCTTTTAATCCAAATGCGTTGTTTTTAACTTTCTTTAAGGACATTATCTCACCTAAGGCAACACATGATAATGCAACTATAAGAAAATATATTCCGTTATGTTCTTTATAGATAAGTGCAACAGCAAATGGAAGTAACATTAAGATTCCAACTATAGCTATTACTTTACCTAAAAAATATCTAACCATTGAGACGTTCATATCATACCCCTAAATTATGAAATTGATATTTTCATTTTGATACTATCTAAAACGTATAATGTTATTTATCTAAGATGTCTAAAATATCATTAAATCCTGTATTTGTAGTTACAATCATTACTGTATCGCCAACTTTGATTTCATCTGAACCGCTTGGTGTGATAACCTTGCCGTTTCTGTGAATAAAGCAGATTAGTAAATCTTTCTTTAATTTAAGGTCCATAATAGGTGTATTAGTTACTGCAGATTCCTGATCAATCTTAAATTCGATAGCTTCAACCTTATCATCGAAAAGATGGTAAAGTGTTTCAATGTCACAACCCATGGAATTTTGCTTGGCTCTTACATATGCGATTATCTTCTCGCATGTTAAATACTGAGGGAAGATTACGCTATCAAGGTCAAGTGTTTTAATAACCTGTCTGAAGTTGGTTCTATCAATCTTTGTAATAACCTTAGCGTGTGAAACTTGGTTGGCATAAAGAGTAAGAATGATGTTCTCTTCATCAATACCTGTAAGAGGAACAACTGACTCGCTATTCTCAATACCTTCTTCTCTAAGTAAGTCTTCGTCAGTTCCGTCACCATTTATGATGATTGCCTTTGGAAGAAGAGAAGTAAGTTCCTCACATCTAGCCCTGTCGATTTCTATAATTTTAACTTGAATACCTTTTGATAATAGTAAACTTGCAAGATAATAAGTTTCAGTACCACCACCGATGATAATTGTATCTTCAACCTGGTTAGTATTAAAACCAACTTTGTGTAAGAACTCTAAAGTATTCTTTTTAGTTGAAGCAAATGAAATCGTATCTTTAGCTCTTAATACGAAATTACCATAAGGGATGAATACTTCGCCATCTCTTTCAACGACACATATAAGAACGTCGCTATTAATAACTGAAGGACTTAAGTCCTTAATTGCTTTATTTGTAAGAATATTTCCTTCTGGAATCTTGAATTTTACAAGTTCTACATGATTATCAGCAAATGCATTAACTTCAAGAGCAGTTGGTAAGTATAATATACGAGCCATTTCATTAGCTGCAAGAAGTTCTGGATTGATAATCATAGCCAAACCTAATTTTTCTTTTAAATAATCAGCTTCCCTACTATAATCAGGAGTACGTACTCTAGCAATAGCAGCACATTCCGAAGTACGCTTTGCGATTGTGCAACATAAGAGGTTAAGTTCATCACTAGCTGTAACTGCGATTATTAAGTCGGCAGCTTGAATGTTAGCTTCCATTTGAACTGAATAACTTGCACCGTTCCCAACAACTCCCATAATATCATATTGATTTGTAATTTCAGAAACACGACTTGCGTTCTGATCAATTACAGTTATTTCGTGGCCTTCTTTGTCAAGCTGTTTGATAAGTGCTGAACCAACTTTACCACAGCCCACAATAATAATATTTAATCCTTTTTTCTTATTAGCACCAGTGATGCTAGAAATAGGATTTCCTATAATTGACATATTTCCTCCATTTCAAAGATTAGTATACTAATCTTCCATGCTCCTATAAATCATTTCCAAACAGTTTATATCTAAACGGTATAAACCAATGTAAAGTATAACATATAGCACGGAAAATTCAACAGTCAGAGTGCGCAATTGATAAAAAATATCATATTGAGAAAATGGCATTTCTCATAAATTGATAAGGTTTATCGTAAAGGCGGATTTAAATTGAAGCATTCGGGCTTTGTATTATAATAAAATGGACGGTTGTTAGCATACGCTAACTGAAAAACTTTGGATATGATTAGATATTTAATATTTCTGAGGGTAAAAAATAATTTGGAGGAAAAAATATGGGAAAGACATTAGAAATTAAGAATTTACATGCTGGTATTAAGAATAATGAAATACTTAAAGGTGTTACATTGTCGGTTGGTGCTGGTGAAACGCATGTAATTATGGGACCAAATGGTGCAGGGAAATCAACATTAGGTTGCTGTATAATGGGCAGCCCATCATATGAAGTGATGGGTGGTAGCATAACATTTGAAGATGAGGACATAACAGAAGAAGAGACTGAAAAGAGAGCAAAAGCTGGGATATTTCTAACTTTTCAGAATCCAATTGAAATTCCTGGCATAACACTTGCTGATTTTATTAAGAGTGCGGTTGATGCTAAGAATGGTAGCAAATGCAGATATATGACATTTAGAAAAGAATTAGACAGTAATATGGATAAATTAAGTATGGATAGGGCATATGCTGATAGGGATTTAAATGTTGGGTTTTCAGGTGGAGAAAAAAAGAAGGCAGAAATATTACAAATGCTTATGTTATCGCCGAAGTTGGCAATTTTAGATGAAACTGATTCAGGGCTTGATATAGATGCTGTTAAGGTGGTTTCCGATGGGGTTAAGGCATTTCATGAAAATAATGATGGGGCTCTTATAATAATTACTCATAGTACTAGAATACTTGAAGCGTTAAAGGTTGATGCTGTTCATATATTAGTGGATGGAGAGATTGTTAAAAGCGGTGATGAATCACTTATTAACGAGATAAACAGTGAAGGTTTTGAGAAGTATTTGTAGTTGAAAAATATTAGTTTATATTGAATAAGTAGTGGTGGAGATTATGGAAGTTATAGATAAGGTTAGAGAAACTGAAAATAATTACGATAATAAAAGAATAAATGATACTAATGAAAGTAAAGAAAACGTAATTATAAGTGATAAAGAAAGCTGTAAGAAAGAAAAAACTTATGTAGAAGATATAGATAGAAGCCTTTATGACTTTAAAATAAAGGATATGGATGTATATCAGGTTAATGAAGGACTTAATAAGGAAATAGTTGAGGAAATTTCGAAAGAAAAAAATGATCCAGATTGGATGAAAACCTTAAGGCTTAAGTCGTTAGATGTATACAATAACATGGAAATGTCTAACTGGGGACCGCCGATAGATGGTTTAAATATGGAAAATATAGTTACTTATATTAGACCTAAAGATGTAAAAATGAGTGCGGACTGGGAAGATGTGCCAGAGGATATAAAGTATACATTTGAAAGGCTTGGAATACCTCAGGCTGAAAGAGAATCCCTAGCAGGCGTAGGTGCTCAGTATGATTCAGAACTTGTTTATCATAACGTTAAGGAAGAAGTTGCTAAACAGGGTGTAATTTATACGGATATAGAATCGGCGCTTTATGGGCCTTACAAAGACATGATTAAAGAAAGGTTTATGAAGTTAATACCTCCGTCGGATCATAAATTTGCTGCTCTTCACGGAGCAGTTTGGTCAGGTGGAAGTTTTGTTTATGTACCTAAGGGTGTGAAGGTTGAAATTCCCTTGCAATCCTATTTTAGATTAAATGCTCCTGGAGCAGGTCAGTTTGAACATACTCTTATTATAGTGGATGAGGGAGCTGATTTGCATTTTATTGAGGGGTGTTCAGCACCTAAATATAATGTTGCTAATCTTCATGCAGGTGCAGTTGAATTATTTGTTGGAAAGAATGCTAGACTTCGTTATTCCACAATCGAGAATTGGTCTAAAAATATGTATAACCTAAATACAAAGCGAGCAATTGTTGAAGAAGGTGGAGTTATGGAGTGGGTATCAGGATCGTTTGGATCTCATACTTCCTATCTTTATCCTATGACCATTTTAAAAGGTGATAATTCAAGAGTTGAATTTACTGGAATAACGTTCGCTGGTGAGGGGCAGAATTTGGATACTGGACTTAAGGTTGTTCATAGCGGAAAGAATACTGTTTCAGCGGTAAATACAAAGTCCATTTCTAAAAGTGGAGGTATTAATACCTTTAGAAGTGCGGTGGTTATAAATGAAAATGCTAAGGGGGCAAAGTCGTCAGTTGATTGTGCATCCCTTATGCTTGATGATATTTCGAGAAGTGATACGATTCCGGTTATGCAGGTTAAATGCGATGATGTTGATATTGGGCACGAAGCTAAAATCGGTAGAATATCGGATGATGCAATTTTTTATTTGATGAGCAGAGGTATAGCAGAAGAGGAAGCTAGAGCCATGATTGTCAGTGGATTTGCTGATAATGTTTCAAAGGAACTTCCGCTTGAATATGCAATTGAAATGAATAATCTTATTAGACTTGAGATGATTGGAAGTATAGGATAGGGGGATTAGATGGAATTTGTAATAAATGAATTGCCAGTTAAGACATGGAATTGGCTTGATGTTAACGAAAAGAAAGTAAATATGAGCGATGCGTATGATGAGTTAGAGCCTTTATTTATTCGAGCAAATGAAAGTGAAACTAAAACTTTTAATGCTACATTTGATTTTGAAAATGAAGTTACTAGCAAATGCGGAATAAGGAAAAATATTAAACTGGAAGTGGACAATAATGCTTCGCTTATGGTGGTTTTTGAGTATAAGGGATGTGTATTTAATGCATTTGAAGAATTGAGATTTAGTGTTTCTAATAGTGCAAAACTTACAGTTGTACAGATCTTTGATTTTGATGATAAAGGTGAAGGCATATGTGTTTCGAAGGTAGAAGGTGATGTTTCTAAAAACGGATCTTTTAATCTTTTACAGATTTGTAAAGGCGGAAAGGATGTAGCTCTTGGTGTAAATGTTAACCTTCTTGGTGATGATAGCTGCGCATCCATTGATACAGGCTACCTTGTTAGTGGAGCAAATGCATTGGATATTAACTATGTTATTAAGCATATGGGACAGAGAAGTGATTCTAAAATAAATGTTAGTGGCGTGCTTAGGGATAAAGCTAAAAAGACGTTTAGAGGAACAATTGATTTTGTCCGTGGCAGTAAGAATGCAACAGGGGATGAGAGAGAAGATGTGCTTTTAATGGATGAAGGTGTTCTTAATAACACAACTCCTCTTATATTATGTGGGGAGGAGAATGTTGAAGGTGCACATGGTGCATCCATAGGTAAAATATCTGATGAAGCCATGTATTATTTTAATACCCGTGGAATTAAGAAAGAAGAAGTTAATGAAATAATGGCAAAGTCTAGATTAAATGCAGTCATTAGTCGAATTCCAGACGAGGAAATCCGTGAGAAATATATGGGAAATTTATAAACATAAAAGATATAAAAAAGAATACAAGAGTATTAATAATATAAAGGTGATGAATTATGAATATAACAAATAATGATGAAATTGTGGGTTTGTCTGAAAAAAATCTTATTGATATAAACAAGGTTCGGGACAGTTTCCCATTCTTTGAAAAATACAAAAATCTTATATATTTCGATAATGCAGCAACATCACAAAGACCTAAGTGTGTGATTGATGCAATGAATGAATATGATTTTTTTCATAATGCAAATCCTTATAGAGGAATATATGATCTTTCCGTTGATGCAACAGAGAGGTATGAAAATGCAAGAAAAAAGGTGGCTACATTTATAGGTGCTACAAAGGCATCCGAAATAATATTTACTAGAAATACAACGGAGTCCATAAATCTTTTATCCCATAGTTTAGGTGAGATATGCATAAATGAAGGGGATGAAATAATAATAAGCATTGCAGAGCATCATAGTAATATGCTTCCTTGGAGAACTCTTGCAAAGCGTAAAAATGCGACGATAAAGTATTTAGAATGCACTGATGAAGGTGAATTTTTATTAGATGATTATAAAAATCTTTTAAGCGAAAAAACAAAGATTATTGCATTAACTGGTATGTCCAATGTTTTTGGACGAGTAACAGATATAAAGAAATTCGCTACTTTAGCTCATGAGCATGGTGCATATTTTGTTCTTGATGCTGCACAAAGTGCACTTCATACAATTAATGATGTTAAAGCTAATGATATAGATTTTATGTGTTTCTCCGGTCATAAGATGTTAGGTCCTATGGGGATTGGAGTCTTATATGGAAGGGAAGAAATCCTTGATAGGATGCCACCGTTTTTATATGGCGGTGAAATGATTGAATATGTTTCAAGGGAAGATGTTAGTTTCGCTGAACTTCCTAATAAATTTGAGGCTGGAACAGTTAATGTATCAGGTGTCGTTGGATTAGCAAAGGCAATTGAATACATTAAGGATTTGGGACAGGAGCATATTATTGAAGCAGAAAAAAACTTATCTGACTATGCATTTGCTGAAATTATGAAGGTACCGCATATACAAATTATAGGTGGTAAGAAAGCAGACGAACATAGAGGAATAATAAGTTTTTCTATAGACGATGTCCATTCTCACGATGTGGCGGCTATATGCGCAAGTGAAGGTATCGCAATACGAGCGGGACACCACTGCGCTGCGCCGTTGCATCAGCACCTTGGACTTAATTCGAGTAATAGAATTTCTCTTATGTTTTATAACACAAGGGAAGAGGTTGATAGGTGCATGGAGGTGTTAGCAAGGGTAAGAAGGTTGATGGGTTATAATGATTAGAATTAAGTATGTAAAAAATAGGGGATAATGATGGATAATAAAAGTTTTTATAACAGAATTTTAACTGAACACAATGTTTCACCATTTAATAAGGGGAAACTTACTAATCCAATGATGGTTAAGAGAGGAGTTAATCCTTCTTGCGGTGATGATTTGACAATTGAACTTAGTATTGATGATGGAGGGATTATTAAGGAGTGCGCATATACTGGTGATGGATGCGCCATATCACAGGCTAGTTGTGATATTATGATTGATCTTGTTGTTGGAAAAAGTGTGGACGAAGCACTAAGATTAAAAGAGATTTTTCTTAGGATGATTAAGGAAGAGATAAATGAAGAGGAAGAGGATGAGCTAGGGGAAGCGATTGCATTTGCTGATGTGGCTCATATGCCCGCTAGGGTTAAGTGCGCAGTACTGGGATGGAGAACTCTTGAAGAAATGCTAAAATAGATAAAAGCTCAAACAAAAAAGTTTGGGCTTTTTTGTTTATAAAGACAGGGATAAATTCTTTGGAGCAAGTTTAATTATATTTAAGATTAAGGTTGCAATGGGTTAGGCAAACTTATATAATGAAAATGTAGTTTGTGTGAATAATAGTGTTTCAAAAAAGCCTGAGGGCTTTGATGAAAGGAGTTGAAGATTTTTATGAAAAAAAGATATGTTATCGCTCAGTAGTCTGGGCTTAAATAAATAGATGAATCGTAAGCTCAGATGAATCCTAAAGAATAAGAATTAGGAGGAGCATAATGAGCTATGTTAAGGCAGAGGATATTCTGCCCAAAGAATTAATAGAAGCGATTCAGCAATATGTAGACGGAAGGTCAATTTATATACCAACAAAAGAAAGACAGGACTGGGGAACGAAGACGGACACCAGAAGATTTCTTAAGGAAAGAAATGAAGAAATCTATGAAAGTTACATGCAGGGATTAAGCTCGCATGAGTTGGCAGTTAAGTATGCACTATCAATAAAAAGTGTTCAGAGGATTTTGCGAAATCAGAGAATGGCGAGAATGGATCGTGCAGAATAAACAGTCTGAAAGAGCCATAAGGGTTTTTCATAAATGTGGCGGTTGCGGAAGGAAGATGGAATTTGTTAATTCTAAAAGGTTTCGAGTTAACGCCAACGGAAATAGCGTGGATGTATGGTTAATATATCGTTGCAAGAAGTGTAAACATTCATGGAACTTGACAATTTATGAAAGGACAAGACCTAGTAAGATTTCGACAGAATTACTTGAGGCTTTTTTTGATAATGACGAAGATACTGCCATAGTTTATGGTAAAGATATTGATTTTTTAAAGAGAAATAAAGCTGAATTAAAATGATAAATAAGTCGAATGATTGCAGACGCTTTCGTTCGACTTTTGTTTGCTATTTTATAGCAAATGGGATATCCTAGTAATGTTTGGCATTTTTTGATCTTATTTATTTTGGTTGTTTACATTAATTTAGTGGTTTTATATAAGAAATTAATAAAAACACGTCGTACATTTTAATGACGACGTGTTTTTATTGTTTGAAAATACTTTATAAATTATTTAACTACGTAATTATTTGTCTTTGCACTTTTAATAAGTTTCGTATAAGTCTTCTTGTATTTCTTAGGAACCTTAATTGTTAATTTCTTTCCACTTGTTCTATGCAAAGCTTTCTTTTCAATGCTTTTAATATTCTTACCTAAAACTAAAGTTTTAAGTTTCTTACATCCAGCAAATGCACCTGCGCAAATTGATAAAACTGAATTACCGGTTTTTACTGTTGTGATTTTCTTGTTATTTATAAATGCGTTGTAATCGATATGTGTTACTTTATACTTTTTGCCATTGATTTTAATGTAGTTAGAAATGGTCACTTTTTTAGCAGATTTTTTCCTTAATCCAATAACAGCAACTTCACCTTTTTTGCCATTCTTATCGGCATGTTTTGTAATTGAATAAATGCAGTTGTTTCTAACGATAGTCTTAGGTTTTTTATATGCGTATGAACCATCAATATTTATCGTACATGGAATCTGCTTGTTGTTATTTAGTGATGTATTAAGAGTTAAGTAATATACTTCACCAGCATTTAAAGTCACTTTAATACTTGAATTAACTGTAGTATCAGCTTCTACCATTGTTTCGGTAATTGATTTAAAAGTACTGTCATATATATTTGTGTATAAAGCAGAATTTGCATTGGCATAGGCGGTTGTCTTAATTGTATATTCGCCTGTTTTTTTAGGACAAATTGCAAGTGTTTTACCTTCAGCAAATGTAATTGTTGTATTTAAATTTGCTTTTTCGATAATCTGAGGATTTAGAGTTTTACTATAGTGAACAGTAAATGCATTATATCCTTTATATTCATTTTTGCCTTTTATCATAAATGCATAATTTCCAGTTTTCTTTGGATAACCAGGTTTCCAGTTATGTTTATCAGATATTCCCATGTCTATTTCATCTTCAGAAATTTCGGAACGTGAACAATAACTTACGGAATAATTTTTACCTTCAGTAAGATATTTTGAGAGTAAACGTGGTTCGAATTCTTTTGTTTGTGTATTATAGTGTGGTCTTATTGAGAATTCATAATTTGAAATATCTTTTGCACCGTAAAGGTAAAAATCAGGTATTATTATTTGATTTTTAAACTCACTAATGCCAGTAATTTTGAAATAATAAAATCCAGTGTTGTCAACTTTTGTTTTTGCCCATTTGATTTTATCTAAATTTTTGCGATTCTTTTTATAATTATCTTCACTTGCCCAACCATTGAAAGTAAAGTCTTTACCGTTAGTAAGAGTGATATGTTCATCTTTTTGCTTTTCTGAATCATAATAATATATTTCTAATTCAATCTGACCAGAATTAATGAATAGATTATCTATTATTCTAAAGTCATAAAATGATAATTCTGTAGGTTCTACAATGGCAATATTGATGCTTTCTTTACCTTTGAAAGAATTAATTCCTTCAATTAAAATTTTGTAATAGCCTGGTTCAGTAGGGCGCCCCTTCGTGAAAGGCGTATCGCTAGGGTCATGGTCGATATCGTTTACCTTTATATAACCAATTATTTTGTAATCGATACCGTCCCTTAGCACATATTCGCCATCTGTATCAGAAGTGTATAATATAGGAACATTTGAAAGTTCTTTTCCGGTATATTTAATATAATCAGATGATGATGTATTTATTGAGTAATTGTAGTGTTCATTTATGTGGGCTTTTGTATTTATAGGCGAAAACATATCGTTGCTATATTCACCACTAAGATCGTGTCCCCATGCATATATGTTTACTGGGTTGATGGAAGTAGTAGCTATTGAAATTGCAGCAAATAGTGTTAATATACTTTTTCTAATTCTCATTTATTAAACCTTTCTTTTTAAATTATTATTTTTTTATATATTTTTTTGGCTTTCTGTATTTGTAAGATTTTTTAATATTAACATTAAATGATCTTTTTTTGTTAGAATCATTATAACAACTTATATCTAAGTGGTAGACTTTTCCAGCTTCTAATTTATAAGTGATTTTAAAAGTATGCTTTCCATAGTAAGTTTTTTCATCACTGATATATTTACTATCTGTTAAATCACCTTCAATGCAATCGCCATTTTCGTCATATAATAGTGCATCAATATTTAAATGCTTTTTCTCTTTACTTGTTGCATATATTGTATATTTTTTTGTTTTTTTAGGGCAAATTACAACGTTAATGTTATTAAGGGAACGGCCACTTAATTTGAGGGTTTTCTTTTTTAGAACTTTAATGTTATTAAAATCATCTGCTAAAAATTCGGTGCCGTGGTATTTGTTTATACCCTTGATTCTAATATCGTAGAAACCTTCCTTTTTAGGCATTCCTTTTTTCCATTTTTCCTTTCCTGATACAGTATAACTTGTTTTATAATCCTTTCCTTCAATAAGACCATATTTTTCAAAGAGGCTATGTTCGTATTTTTTTGTTTTCTTATTATATTTTATTGTAGGATTAAAATTATAACTTTCAATGTGATATGGATCTGGTACATTATAATCAAGTATCTGCTCACCCTTGTATTTACCAATACCTAAAAATTTAAAAACATAATGACCTTTTTCTGTGATTTTTTCCTTGGACCATACGTTAGTTTGCTTGTCAGATTTGTTGTATTTGTCATAATCACACCATCCAGCAAATACATAATCTTTATCTTCTTCAAGAAGAATGTAATCTTTTTTGCTTTCTGGGTCATGATAATAAAGTTCAAAGTAAACATCTTTTGGTGTAAGGATATAATCGCTATCGCCTATGTCTCGTAAAGGTCTATATGCTGAATTAGGTGTATAATTTGAAATGTTATTGATATCGATAATGCTTATATCTACAGTGTTTCTGCCTGTGTATGAGCCTTTACCTTCAAATAAGATAACATATTTTCCGATATCTGTTGGAATTCCTTTTGTCCATTTTGAGTCGTCATAAAGAGAAGGAATGTTTTTTTCTGTAAGGTTATTATCTTCGTCATATTTGTATGTGGATTCATCTACAGTGATGTAACCGAGAATATTATATTCTGATTTAGAATAAGTGTAGTCGTCATCGTCTGTCGAATGTAATATAAATGATACAGGTTTTCCGGTATATTTTATTTCTCCTTCAGAATAGAATGATAAATTTTTAATGCTTATTTTTGCATTGCTTGCAGCATATACATTGTACATATCCATTACAGGACTTACAGAACTAGAAGCTAAAGCAACGGCAGCACTTAAAGTTATAATTGATTTTTTTAAGCTTTTCATTATGTTTCTCCTTTTTCTCATTTGATATTTTATTTTAAGAGCTAGTTTTCAATTAATGTTTACTTTGATATCTGATTGATTATTTTTTTTAACTCTTTTCACTTTATACACAACTTAAAATTTTAAAAGGTCACAAAATATAAAAATTTCAAATTTTCTAAGTTTGATTTATTTAGTTAAAGTATATATAATAGATGTGTTTAAGACAAGAAGAAAGGAATGGATGTATGAAGAAAATTTTAGCCATAGGTGGCGTTATTATATTAGTTTCATTATATGTTTTGACATTTGCTATGGCCTTATTAAGCAATAAAAAGGCATATGCTAACTTGTTTAATGCTTCTTTATATATGACATTTATTATCCCAGTTCTTTTATATGTATATACTATGATTTATAAACTTGTTCATGGTGATAATCGCATGAGTAATTTGGATGATGAAATAAAAGAAGATTCAGAGGAAAATTTAAATACCGAAGAGTAGTTGGCAAGTATACATAAATTCTATAAAAATGTTGCTTTTTGTAGGGTTTTATAATATTATTATTGTGTGTATTTATGTTGATTTATAGAATACACGAATTTATACAGGGTTAATTGAGGAAACAGAATAATGTGTTATTATAAAAATTTGGAAAGATTTAAAGATAAGGTAGCACTTTTAGAAGAGAGTGGAAATTCGATTACTTATAGTGAACTTGCAAAAATCGCAGATGATTTTAGTAAAGTTTTAAAGAAGAGAGCCCTTGTCTTTACTTTTTGTTCTAATGAGATAGGTTCAGTAACAGGATATTTATCAATACTTAATTCAGGAAGTGTACAGGTTCTTTTAGATAGTGGACTTGCAAAAGAACTTATAAGTGATCTTTTAGATAATTACAATCCTAATTATGTATATGTTCCTGATGAAATCGCAGAGAATTTTGAAGGCGAAGTAGTATATGAGAATTTCGCTTATAAATTAATAAAAAGAAATGACAATGATATTGCCATGAATGATGAACTTGCTTTAATGCTTACTACATCAGGTTCTACAGGAAGTCCTAAGTTTGTAAGACAGAGCTATGCAAACATTGATTCTAATTCAAAGGCAATTGCAACATATTTGGAAATTGATGATACGGAAAGACCAATTACAACATTGCCTATGAACTATACTTATGGACTTTCCATAATTAATAGTCATGTGCTTAAGGGGGCAACAATTCTTCTTGCAAAATCCCCTGTTGTATCAGGACTTTTCTGGAAGTTCTTCAAGGAAAAAGAGGCTACATCATTTGGTGGTGTACCTTTTACATATGAAATGCTTAAGAAGATTAGATTTATGAAGCTTGAATTACCATCACTTAGATATATGACTCAGGCTGGTGGTAAGTTACCTGCTGAGATGCATAAGGAATTTGCTGAATATGCGATTGAGCGTGGTGTAAAGTTCGTTGTTATGTATGGTCAGACAGAAGCTACAGCTCGTATGTCATATCTTCCAGCAGATAAATCATTAGAGAAATATGGAAGTGTTGGAATTGCAATTCCTGGCGGAAGATTTGCTTTAATTGATGTTGATGGAAATGAATTTGATGAACCAGAAAAAACAGGTGAACTTGTTTATGTTGGTGATAATGTTACTTTAGGTTATGCGCTTACTCTTGAAGATTTAACTAAGGGTGATGAAAGAGGCGGAAGACTTGAAACTGGTGACATGGCTAAGAGAGATGAGGATGGTTACTACTATATTGTGGGTAGAAAGAAGAGATTCTTAAAACTTTATGGTAGTAGAGTTAACCTTGATGAGGTTGATGGATTAGTAAAGAAACAGTATCCTGATATCGACTGTGCAAGTACAGGCGATGACAGTGCATTAATCCTTTTTATTACTAATGAAGATTTATGTAAGGAAGTTAGAAGGTTCTTAATTGATAGAACTCACATTAATCCTAAGGCTGTTAAGGTTAGATTTATTGAAGAGATCCCTAGAAGTGAAGCTGGTAAGGTTATGTATAAGGATTTACCAACTGAGGAATAATATGTAGTTATATCATAATTATAAAAGATATATTTAAAGGAAATGACATAGGAATTAATACTAAACATGTAAGTGATTAGTATGTTATATATTTATTTGATAAAGGAGAAAAATATGGAAGAGTTAATTAAACTATTAAGCGAAACTATTGAAGGTGTTGATTTTGAAAACGAAGACAGATTGATGACAGATAAGGTTATTTCATCAATTGATCTTACAGAAATCATTGCTGAAATCGAAGATCATTATGATATTGAAATTGACATGGAATATATGATTCCTGAAAACTTTGAAAGCGCTCAGGCTATGCTAAATATGATTGAGGAATTACAGGACTAATATAATTACTGGTATCAAAATGATACTAATTAGTATAAGAAAATAATAATATATAATAGTTATAAATAATATATTTATAAGACCAATATGACGTACCTATACAAGGAATTTTTATATTCTTAAGACATGGGTACGTCAATGGCTTGTTTAAAGACTTTTTTTGAAAGGAAGAGACGATGGTTTTCACAACTCTAAGATTTTTGGCATTCTTGGTTTGTGCACTTATTGTGTTTGCCATATGCCCTAGAAAGCATAGATGGTTAAGCTTGCTTGGACTTAGTATTGCATTTTACTGTATTGCAAGCGTAAAGTACTTGCCATATATACTTTTTACAACCCTTGTTATATTCTTCGCTGCGATGGCGATAGGAAAAACTTGGGAACAATTAGAAATTGATTTAAAAGCCGAGGGTTTGGATAAGGAAGGAAAGAAGGCACTTAAAGCTAAGGCAAAGAGTAAGGCAAAGAAGTTTCTTTTGCTTGCTTTGTTTTTAACTGTTGGTGTTTTATGTTATACAAAGTTTACCAAATTCCTTGTTGGACCTATTAATAAGGCACTTAAGAGTGCAGGTAGTGGACAGAAATTCTCCGCTGCTAACATTTTAGTTCCACTTGGAATATCTTATTATACATTCTCAACTGTTGGTTACTTGTTAGATGTTTATTGGAAGAGATATAAGTATGAAAAGAATTATTTTAGATTTTTACTTTATGCTATTTACTTCCCACATATTTTGCAGGGACCAATTGAAAGATATAACAGATTAGGACAGAGACTTAAAGCAGAACTTTTTTTTACATGGGATAATTTCATTGCTGGTGGACAGCTTATGCTTTGGGGTTATTTTAAGAAGTTAGTTATTGCTGATAGAGTTGATATTTTTATTAGTGCAGTTTATGGTGATTATTCACATCAGTCAGGCATTGCAATTATTATTGCAGCACTTCTTGATGTTGCTTATATTTATTGTGATTTCTCTGGTTGTATGGACATTGCACGAGGTGTTTCACAGATGCTTGGTGTTGAACTTGACTTAAACTTCAATCATCCATTCTTTTCAAAGAACATTCAGGAATTCTGGAGAAGATGGCATATGTCACTGGGAGGATGGTTTAAGGATTATGTTTATTTCCCAGTTTCAACATCTGGATGGGTTAAAAAGATTAGTAAGTCAGTTCGAAAACATGGATCTGATAGAGCATCAAAGATTGCAGCTACAATTTTTCCAGTTGTTATAACTTGGTTCTTAACTGGACTTTGGCATGGAACTGGTAAGACATATGTTGCTTGGGGACTTTATTATGGATTCATGATAATGTGCTCAATTACATTTGAAACTGAATTTAATAAGCTTACAGAATTCTTTAAAATAAATACAAAGTCTGTTTCTTTCAGATTTTATCAGTCTTTAAAGACAACAATGATATTTGCTGGAGGTAGATTTTTAACAAGACCAGGTTCACTTTATAAGAGTGCTGTTTGTGCAAGAAGAGTCTTAATGAGAGGTAATTTAAGACTTTGGAAACTTACTGATGGTTCCTTATTTGATTTTGGACTTACGTATAAGGATTTTAATGTTGTATTTATTTCAATTGCAATTCTTATCACTGTTAGTGTTCTTCAGGAATATGGTCAGGTTAAGGAAATTGGAACTTTAAGAGAGAGACTTGCAAAGGAGAACATCGTATTTAGATGGATTCTTACATTTGGACTTCTTTTTGCAATTCTTATCTTTGGAATATATGGACCAGGCTATGATGCATCATCATTTGCTTATATGGAATATTAAAGAGGAGATTAGTTGTGAATAAATATTTATCGAGAGCAATAAAAGTTGTTGCTTCACTACTTATTTTTACAATTATATTTAATTATTTGTTTGGCGTACGAGGCGTCATGAAGATGGCTACTGATGTAACAAATGTTCCATATTACAATACATTTTATGATTTACCAAAGAATACAGTTGATGGTATTGTGCTTGGTAACAGTGTTGCACATAGAGGTTGGAGTGATGTTACTGCATGGAATGAAAGTGGTATGACAGTTTACTCACTTGCTACTGAAAGTCAGCCTATTCCACTTACAAAGTATATAATTGAAGAAGCTTTAAAGACTCAGGATTTGAAGTTTGTTGTTATTGAACTTCACGGCATGAGAGGAAATATGTTTTATTATCCAAGTGAAACATTTCTTCGTCGTATAACAGACATTATGCCTATGTCTAAGAATAAGGTTGAGACATCAAAAGCTGCTTATGAATATTATAATAAGATTGCTGATTATAGAGAGAATGTTTTAAAGCGTGGTGCTAGTGTGGAGATTGATGAAGCTTCATTATATCTTCCATTCCTTAAGTATCATTCAAGATGGCAGGACCTTGAAAGAGAAGATTTTATTGATTGTACATCAGATACTATGAGTACATATTCTGCTGAGCATATGTGCGAAATTGCAGATGTAGAGCCTTTACCAAATGATGACAAATTCGGTTATACTGAAGAAGCATCAGGACTTGGTGATTATCAGGTGGAAGCATTTGCTGATCTTTTAGATTACTTAAAGAAGAAGGATTTACAGGCTATATTTGTTTCTTTTCCAAGTAAGCTTTCTAAGATAGAACAGACTCAGATTAATCAGTCAATTAAGATGATTAATGAATATGATTATGATAAATTTAGCGTATGTAACATGAATACTGAAGATGTGTTTAAAGGAACTAATGAAGGTCTTAATAAGGAATTACAGATTGATTGGAAGAAGGATTTTTATGGTAAGGATCATGTTAATTCAATTGGTAATCAAAAGACTACTAAGTACCTTATGAACTTCATTAAGAAGCAGGTTGATGTTAAGGATAAACGTGGTGATAAAAAATATGTAGCTTGGGATAATGCCTATGCTAAATATAAGAAACTTATGGATAAGGGCTGGGAAAAGGCTAAAACACTTAAACCTCTTGCTAGTTGGCAGAAGGTTGGTGGATGGACTGAAGAATCTTGGAGTAAGTTTAAAGAAGACGTTTTAAGCGATAAGAAGGCTAAAAAGAATAGCAAGAAGAAATAAGCCTTGAATAATGAGGTATAAGATGACAAGTGAGAAGGATGTTAATAAGAAGATAGTCGCTAAGCAGAGAATAGCAAAATGGGATAATATAAAGTTCTTTTTGATTTTCTTTGTTGTATTGGGACATTTCATTAATAAGACGGTTCCTAATAAATATGTTTTTAATTTGAGAAATATGGAGAGATGTGTATTTATAATTTATACATTCCATATGCCAGCATTTATATTTATTAGTGGATTGTTTGCAAAAAAGACAATTGATAATAAGAGATATGACAGGATTGGTTCTTATTTAAGACTTTACTTTGTAATGTGCTTTATAAGATTCGCTGCTAAGTTTTTTGTGTATGGCAAGGGCGGATTTTCACTCTTTAATGAATCTGGCGTTCCTTGGTATGCACTAGCAATGTTTTTCATGTTCCTTATTATGGTATTCTTAAGACCGTATAATAAAGTTGAAGTTATAATTGGTACAATTGTACTTGGTATGGTTATAGGTTATGATGGAAGTCTTGGTGATTATCTTGCACTTCCTAGAGTATTAACCTTTTTACCATTCTTTGTTTTAGGTTATTACTTTGATTCTAAAAAGTTTTTGGAATTTATTGAGAAAACACATGTAAAAATTGCATCGGCTATTATTCTTATTGGATATGTTGCATTTGTTCATGTAAAGATAAAACCACTATTTTTTATGTATCGATACTTCTTAAAGGGTAAGAAAACATATGCTGATACATTTACAGAGAAGATAGTTGGTAGTAGCATGACTAACTATGGATGGTTATACAGACTAATTTATTACATCGTTGTATTTATAATAGTGGTTGCATTTTTCTCTATTATTCCAAATGTTCGCATTCCATTTATTACAACACTTGGAGGAAGAACATTATCCGTATTTGCTGTTCATTATGTGTTTATTATTATTTTAATGGAAGGCGCAAGATGGGATAAAGTATTTGCTGGAATGAAGCATCAGAAACTTGCATTGTTATTAGTGATGGGATTAAGTTTGGCGGTTCAGTTGCTGTTAAGTATTAAGCCTTTGGCTAATTTATTTAATGTGATTATGAGCGCACCAAATGCTGATAAAAAGTAATAATTATTCTTGCAATGACAAATAGTTGAGAGTATTTGTCATTGTAGACATTTTAGGATTTTTTTGGTAAAATCTTCTTTGTGAGGTTTGTTGGATTACAGAGAAGAGACATCAATTTATATTATGAAATATAGAAAGGATTTTAAAAATGGCTGGTAAAGATAAAAAAGACGAAGTTGTTGAGGAAGTAGTAGAAGCTACAGAAGAAGTAAAAGAAGAAGGTAAGGAAGAGCAGAAAGCTAATCTTTTACAGACATGGAGATATCTTGCATATTCAAGAGAAAGCATGACAAAGGATCAGCAGGAAGCATTCTGGCAGACATACTTCCAGTTTGAAAAAGGTATATATGAACAGCTCCTTGAAAAACCTGAAGAGGAAGTAAAGGGCACAGTTAAGGAATTAGCAGAGAAATATGAAGTTGAATTACTTCTTATGGTAGGTTTCTTAGATGGTATTAATGATTCATTAAAGACACCTAACCCAATCGAAACTATGGAAGAAGATACAGAAGTTTCACTTGCTTTTGAACCAGAACTTCTTTATAAGAACATGGTTGAAGCTGAAGCTAACTGGTTATATGAATTACCACAGTGGGATGCCATCATTGATGCTGATAGAAGAAAAGTTCTTTACAAAGAACAGAAACTTTCACATACAATCGTTAAGGAAAAGAAAGTTGGACGTAATGATCCTTGTCCATGTGGAAGTGGTAAAAAGTATAAATTCTGTTGCGGTAAGTAATTAGATTATTAACCCTTGTAAGATTATCTTGCAAGGGTTTTTTGTTTACACGACGAGGAAAGTGCAGGAAGCTTGCTTCCTAGCATTTGACGACCGTGATACAATCCCGAAACAAGCAAAGCGGTTTCGGTGATTATTAAGTTAAGGATATTAAGTTTGGTTAATTGTAAAAAAAAGAGATGTTCAAAAGAACATCTCTTTATATTTCCAATTTATTTAACACCGTTTTTAAAGTAATTATATATTCCTTCTGCGATTGCAGTAGCAATTGCATCTGTATTATTATCAAATGCTTCGTTATCTTCATCAGATGTTACATATCCTGTAAGAACAACTACACTTGCCATTTTAGAAGCTTTGTTTGTGTAGTAATCTTCTGACTTGTTACCAGGTTTACCTTTCATGGTTGAACCTGAAAGCATTGCACCAGTTTCATTTAATTTTTCCATGATGTAACTTGAAAGTGCAAGTGAGTTAGCTGGTTCTTCATGGAAGATATAATTTTCAAAACCTTTTGAATAATTTGCATTAATGTAACTTCCTCTTGAAAGGGAAATTAATGCATTGCAGTTATTATCATTCGCTTTAGCAACTCTGTCTTCATCAGATACGTCTTCGTCAGATGTTCTAGTCATTTCAACTTTGAAGTTCATCTCATTTACAAGAATGTCTTTAACTTTCTTAGCTAGTGTTAAGTTGTCATCTTTTTCAGCACGTGATTCTTCTGAATTGCCTTCATCATTTCCGCCTGCAGCAGGATCAAGGCAAATTGTGTAAGCACTCATATCTTCGTATTGAGATGTGCTTGGGTCATAGCCTGATTTTTTTTCTTTTTCAGTTTCTTTTTCACTACTTTTCTTACTGCCGATATTTAATTTTTTATCTCCGGATATATATGTGAATCCAGTTACAAGTAGGCAGGATGTAGTCATTAGTGCAGCGGCTAGTAAAAATCTTTTAGCCACCATTCCAAATGTGATTTTCATAGTGTCCCTCTCTTCATATGTTTATATATTTAACCATGCAGTGTATGCAAACTGACCATGATTAAGTCCATGTGATTATATAATATATTATTCAAACTTTCAAGTGCAAGTGAAATTCTGATTCTTAAGAAAGTTGTAAGATGTAAATAAACACAGGGATTTATATAAAATGTTGATATGTGTAAGTTAAAAGCTATGTCAAAGTGACAAAAATGTAAGAATTTTGACATAGATATTTAAAATAATATATGGTAAAATTTAGAAGTGATTTGGGAAAGAAGATAAGAAAGTGTTTAATAGTTTAATTAAACATAGGGAAAATTAAGTAATTTAAAATATTGAATAGATAAGGAGTTAAACATGGAAAAAATTATAATACTTGAAGATGATAAGGGGTTAAGAGAAGAATTGGCATTATTTTTAAGAAATAATGGATATGAAGTCGAAGAGGTGACTGATTTTTCAAAAAGTATAGATATTGTTTTAAATAGTGGTGCAGATTTAGTACTATTAGATATTAATCTTCCATTTTATGATGGAGAGTATATTTTAAAGGAAGTTAGAAAGGTTTCCTCAATTCCAATTATTATGGTTACAAGTAAGGATACAGATATTGATGAACTTATTAGTATAGGTAATGGCGCTGATGACTATGTTACAAAGCCGTTTAATACGCATATACTTTTAGCGCATATTGGTATGGTATTAAAAAGAAGCGGTAGAAAGGAAGAAAACGTTCTTATAGATGCAGGAGATTTTGCTCTTAATACAAAGGAAGGTTATATTAAAAGAGGAGACAGGGAAATAGAACTTACAAAGAATGAAAGAAAGATTTTAGAATACCTTTTGAAACATAGAAGTGAAATAGTTTCAAGAGATGATTTGATGGATTTCCTTTGGGATAATAATGATTTTGTTGATGATAATACCTTAACCGTTAATATAACAAGAGTTCGTAATAAACTTAAGGATTTAGGTCTTGCTGATGTTATTTTAACTAAGAGAGGGGAGGGTTATATAATACGATGAGTTTTAAAAGTTTTTTAAGGGATAAGGCTATAACTATTGGCCTTATCGCTTTTGCGTTAGTTACAGTTGAAATTTTTCTATTAATATATGATTTGGAAATGTATATAAGAATATATATATTAGTGGCAATTTTTATTGCGTTTTTCTTGGGAATTACCATAGAGTACATTTTGAAAAAAAGATATTTTGATAAGGTTACAAAACAGCTTGATGATTTAGATGATAAATATTTAATCAATGAAGTTATGGATAGGGCTTCATTTGTTGAAGGTGAAATGTTTCAGGATATTCTTCGTAAAACTGAGAAATCTAGATTTGAAAATGTTGCAAAGTATGAAAATAGTCAGAAAGAGTATAAGGAATACATTGAATTATGGATTCATGAAATAAAGATTCCAATCGCAACGGCTAAACTTATTAGTGATAATAATAAAAATGAGTTTACTAAGCGTATTAGTAACGAACTTGATAGTGTTGAGGACTATGTAGATCAGGCGCTTTTCTATGCTAGAAGTAATACAGTTGAAAAAGATTATATAATTAGAAAGACACTTCTTTCTGATGTTGTTTCTGAAATTATTAGAAAGAATAAGAATGCTTTAATATCATCAAGAGTTAAGGTTGATTTGAGTAATCTTGATATTGAAGTTAGAACTGATGGTAAGTGGCTTTCGTTTATACTAAATCAGATTATTGGTAATAGTATTAAATACATGGATAAGGAAGAATCTGTTATTAAGATTACATCGCATAAGGGTAAGGAGAATATAATTCTTACAATAGAAGATAATGGTATTGGTATTTCTGAAGATGAATTAGAGAGGGTCTTTGAAAAAGGATTTACTGGTACTAACGGAAGAATGATGGGTAAGAAGTCAACAGGTATTGGCTTATATCTTGCAAAAAAGTTATGTGATAAATTGGAACATAATATAATAGTAGAATCAGAGGAAGGTAAAGGAACGAAGGTATCATTAGTGTTCCCTGAGAGTAGTTTAGTAAACCTTACATAAGTGTAAGGTTTATGTATTATTAATCGATGGTTTGTAATATTAAAATATTATATACTATGGGTGTAAATAAGAAAGACATGAAAAAATTTATGGGAATAGAAAAAGAGGTAAGTAATTTATAAAGAGAATATTGAAGGCTAGTATGTATTTATTAACTGTTAAAGGAGGAAGACATGAAAAAAGTTTTAGAAGTTAAAGATGTGGTAAAGGTATATGGTAATAAATCTAATATTACACGAGCTGTTGATAATATTAGTTTTTCCGTTAATGAGGGAGAGTTTATTGGAATTATGGGAGCTAGTGGTTCGGGTAAAACTACTTTGCTTAACTGTATTTCAACAATTGACAGAGTAACAGCCGGAGATATTATTGTTGATGGTACAAACATTACAAAGTTATCAAGCAGTAAGCTTAATAAGTTTAGAAGAGATGAACTTGGTTTTATCTTCCAGGACTTTAATTTGCTTGATACACTTACAGCAAGAGAAAACATTGCTCTTGCATTATCAATTAAGAAAACTAAAAAAACTGAGATCGATAAAAAGATTGAGGATGTTGCAGGTAAATTAGGTATTTCAGAAGTTTTAGATAAATATCCATACCAGATGTCTGGTGGACAGAAGCAGAGAGTTGCAGCAAGTAGAGCCGTGGTTTCAAAACCAAGTTTGATTCTTGCAGATGAGCCAACAGGTGCTCTTGATTCAAAGTCAGCTCGTTCACTTCTTGTTAGCTTAGAGGAACTTAATAAGTCTCAAAATGCTACTATCTTAATGGTAACACATGATGCATTTACTGCTAGTTACGCAGATAGAATTATTTTTATCAAGGATGGTAAGATTTTTAATGAACTAACTAAAAAGGGAGACAGAAAGGAATTCTTCTCTCGTATTATAGATGTTCAGTCAGTACTTGGAGGTGAAGCTTCAGATGTTATTTAAACTTGCGATTAAGAATTTAAGAAAAAGTGTAAAAGATTACGCTATATATTTTATGACTTTGGTTGTTGCTGTAGCACTTTTTTATATGTTTAATTCTATGGATAGTCAGACAGCATACATGAAACTTACAACTTCAAAAAAGGAAATGCTTCAGACATTAGTAAAAATCATGGATTACATTTCTAAGTTTGTTGCTGTTATATTTGGTCTTTTAATTGTATACGCAAATAGATTCCTTATTAACCGTAGAAAGAAAGAATTCGGTTTATACATGATTCTTGGTATGAAGAGATTAGAACTCATTGGTGAAATCTTCTTTGAAATGGTTAGCGTTGGTGTTATTTCACTTGGCGTTGGTCTTTTTGGAGGTGCATTTGGATCACAGCTTATGAGCGTTGTAATTGGTAAACTTTTTGAATGCGACATGGGCAAATACAAATTTGTATTTTCTGTTAAGGCTTGCCAGAAGACAATTGTTTTATTTGTAATTATTTATGCAATTGTATTTATCTTTAGCATGTTCTCAATTTCGAGATATAAATTAATTAATCTTCTTCACGCTGAGAAGAAAAACGAAAGAGTTGTAATGAGAAATCCTATTCTTTCAGTTGTAATATTTGTAGTTGCTTTAGCAGTACTTATTTTCTCATATCATAAGATTTTAAATGTTGAAAAACTTTCAGATGTTGTTATAGCAATTATTTGTGGTGCTGCATCTACATTCTTCCTTGTTTGGTCATTCGCAGGAATGGTACTTACAGTTGCTAAGAAGATTAAGGGATATTATTACAAGGATGTAAATGTATTTGTTATTAGACAGCTTAACAATAAGATTAATACAACAGTTGTAAGTATGACAGTTATTTGTTTGATGTTATTCTTTACAATTGGTGCATTATCAACATCATTTGCTCTTAGAGATACAGTTATTAAAAATGCTGATGAATTATCAAAGAGTGATGTTTACTTTGACATAACAGGTAGAATTCCAAAGAAGTATAAAAATAAATCATTATTAGATGTTGTTGATGAACAGGGATTTCCTAAGGATAGATTTAAAAATTCTGAAGAATTATCAGTATATTGTGCCACTGGTGTAAATATTCTTGATTGTATTGATGATGAAGAAGTGCAGCAAAGTATGACAGAGAGTGAAAATGGAGAAAAAGGAGAAGGTGCTAAAGCTGAAGTTCAGGCAGATGGAGACGCTATAAGATTGAGCTTTGAAAATATGGACGCTATGTATCTTTCTGATTACAACAGATTAGCTAGATATTATGGAGAAAATGAAATTAAACTTAATGATGATCAGTATGCAGTTGTTGCAGATATGATGTATTTTAAGGATATGTGGGATAATGTTTTGAAAAAGGCAGATGGAAATCCTATTACTATAGCTGGAAAAACATATAAGAGTGCATATAAAAAACATATTGAAGGTATGCTTCAGATGCTAGGTATGAATGTTAATGTTGGTTTCTTAGTAGTTCCAGATAATTGTAAACTTGACCAGCAGACTATGAAATTCCTTGTAGCTAAATATGATACAAGTTCTAATGATAAAAAGGTTGAATATAGCAAGGAATTTTCTGATAAGATGGATAAATTCTCTAAGAAATATAAGAAAAAAACATTTAGTATATCTATGACAAGAACAGATATTATTGAGAGTTATTCAGGAGTATCTTTGATAGTTGTATTTATTGCAATTTATGTAGGTATTGTATTTCTTATTTCAAGTGCAGCAGTATTATCACTTAAGCAGCTTTCAGAAAGCTCAGATAATAGAATGAGATTTGAAGTGTTAAGAAAGATTGGTTGTGAAGAAAAAATGATTAATGGCGCTTTGTTTAAGCAGACAGCAGTATTTTTCTTCTTCCCATTAGTTTTAGCAATAATTCATTCAGTTGTTGGTATTAAATTTGCACTTCAGTTACTTGCAGTATTTAGTGTAGGTAAGTACAGTATGTTACCAACAATTATTTCAACTATTGTTGTTTTATTAGTAGTTTATGGTGGATATTTTATAGCTACATACGCTGGAAGTAAGAGAATGATACAATCTGAAATATAAAAGATTATAATCCTCTAATAGTTTAATTAAATAGTCCTGCGGGAGCAGAAATGTTCCTGCGGGGCTTTTTTAAAGTTATGGCGAGTTATGGTAAGTTGTGACAAAATGGACAAGTTATGGTAAGTTATGGTAAGAGTTGCCAAAATTAAGAAGTTATGGTAAGATTCAATTATGATAGATAAATAGAGATTAGGAGGAATATAAATGAAAAAAGAGAACCCATTTACCATAACATTTGGTAAACAACCTAATAAATTGATTGCAAGATATGAAGATACAGATAGAATAATTAGTACATTTAATGCGGATAATGCAGTTAGTCAGACATTTCTTATTGAAGGAATAAGAGGAAGTGGTAAAACTGTTCTTATGACAACTGTTGCAAAGAAATTAGAAGAAGAGAAGGATTGGATAGTTATTAATTTAAATCCTACAATGGATTTATTATCTAATTTTGCAATTAGATTAAATAGCGAGTGCAATTCTAAACCTGAACTTTTAAGTAAAGGATTTAACATATCTGCAGCAGGTTTTGGCATAGGTGTTAATGGTGAAAAAGTTGATACGGATTATGTTGGTATCATAGAAAAAATATTCAAGGAATTGTCTAAAAAGAAAAAGAGAGTATTAATCACTATTGATGAAGTTGTTCATGATGATAATATGAGAGTATTTGCTAGTCAGTTTCAGATATTTATTAGACAGGATTATCCAGTATTTCTTATAATGACCGGTTTAAGAGAGAATATTGATTTGATTCAGAATGATCCTTCATTAACGTTCTTGTTGCGTTCACCTAAGATAGTAACAGGACCACTTAGTATTCTACAAATCACAAGACAGTATAAGGAAATTTTTGAAATAGAAGGTGACAAAGCTAATGAGTTAGCTAATATAACAAAGGGTTATGCTTTCGCATTCCAGGCTTTAGGCGTGGCTTATTGGAATCACAGTGATGGAAAGTTAGAAGATGCTTTATCTGAATTTGATGAATTATTAGATGATTTCGTTTATAAAAAGATTTGGACTTCCTTGACTTCTAAAGAAAGAGATATAGTAAAAACAATTGGTGTTGATGAAGTTAGTACAGGTGATATTTGTAAGAAATTATCCATGAATAATGGGACATTTGCTAAGTATAGAGATAAACTCATATATAAAGGGGTTATGGAATCAACTAGGTATGGGTATGTGTCTTTAGCATTGCCACATTTTTATGAGGTTGTTAAGTATTTTTAATAATAGCGTTTGAATAAAATTAATAAATAAAAATTGGATATAATATATATTTTACTCCTCTGCAAAAGATATTTTATAGAGGAGTTTTTTTATGTGTATTTGTTTTATAAAACAGGCATTATACATATATTGTTTGTAGATATTTATAGTTTATTAATAGAAAATCTTATGATATAATAATAAGCGGGTGCGTGCGTGTAAAGCTAGCACTATGAATTTTTAGTAACGTTATGGGTTATAAGGAGTACAAATATGTTATCAATAATACTCCCTGCATATAATGAAGGAGAAATGATATATAAGTCTTCAGAAGTTATTAGTAAGCTTTTAGAAGATAATAAAATTGAATATGAAATCCTTTATGTAGATGATGGTTCTAAGGATGAGACTTGGACAAAGATTATGGAAATGTCTAAAAAGAATGACAATATTAGGGGAATATCTTTTTCAAGAAACTTTGGTAAGGAGTCAGCAATGTTTGCTGGTCTTTCAGAATCAAAAGGGGATTGTGTTGTTGTTATGGATTGTGACCTTCAGCATCCACCAGAAAAGATTATTGAGATGTATCGACTCTGGGAAGATGGATATGAAGTTATTGAAGGTGTTAAATCAAGCAGAGGTAGGGAAGGCATATTTCATAGCATAGCAGCGAAAAGCTTTTACAGCTTAATTAGTTCTGCTTCTGGATTTGACATGTCAAAGGCTTCGGATTTTAAACTTCTTGATAGAAAAGCCGTTAATGTTATTTTAAATATCAGAGAAAAGAATGCATTCTTTAGAGCGTTATCATCATGGGTTGGATTTAAGACAACTTCAGTAGAATATGATGTTAGAGAAAGAGAAGCTGGAGAATCAAAATGGAGTACTAAGAGTTTAATTAAGTACGCACTTACTAATATTACTTCATTTACAACTGCTCCACTTCAGGTTGTTACAATTCTTGGTGTTATAATGTTTATTCTTTCGATTGCTCTTACTGGAATAGCGCTATATCAAAAGATTACAGGATATGCATCTGTTGGTTTTACAACAGTAATTATTTTACAGTGCTTTATAGGTTCTATCATTATGGTGAGTCTAGGTATTATTGGATATTACATTGCCAAGATTTATGATGAAGTAAAGGGTAGACCAAAGTATATTATTTCTGAATATACTGATGATGAAGAAAAATAGGCATAATTATTGGACTAGTATGGAAATGATAATGGTATAAATGATTTTAAGCGGTATAGATGAATAAAGAATAAAGATGAGAAAAAACAGGTTATCAGGAGGATGGATTGGTGAGCGATATAAAAGTCAGTGTTATTGTACCAGTTTATAATGTTGAGCAATATCTTAGAAAGTGTTTAGATTCACTTGTTAACCAGACTTTGGAAGATATTGAAATTATTGTTGTTAATGATGGAACACCGGACAACAGTCAGGTTATTATTGATGAATATGTAAAAAATTATCCTAATAAGGTTTATGGATATATCAAAGAAAATGGTGGACTTTCAGATGCTAGAAACTTTGGTATGCAGTATGCTAAAGGTGAATATATAGCATTTGTTGATAGTGATGACTTCGTTGCAGTTACAATGTATGAAAAGTTATATAATAAGGCAATCGAAGAGAATGCAGAGATAGTTGTTTGTGCATACTTTAATGTTAATGCAAATAACAATACAATGAAGAGTGCACAGAAGGGCAACTTACATATATACGATGGTAGTATTCATGATCATCCAGAGATTATTGAAAATAATGCACCGTATGCATGGAATAAATTAGTTAAAAAAGAATTATTCGATAGAACAGGAATACTTTTCCCTAAGGGATATATATATGAGGATATATGTACTATGTATCCACTTCTTGCGTCAGCTAATAAAATTTCAAAGGTTGATGAAGAATTATATTACTATATTGTAGAAAGAAAAGGTTCAATTACTTCTTCATTCAGTAAGTCTAAAACACTTATGTTAAGATCATTAGAATTACTTGATGAAAGATTTGAGGAATTAGGATTATTTGATGAATTTAGAGATCAGATAGTTGTAATTAACTTAAGACATATTTATCTTAGATTTAAAGAGTTTGATAAGTATAAGTGGAGAAGAGAACAGATTAAGTTTGTTAATCAGGCATTTGACTTGTTAAACAAACATTTTAAGAACTGGCGAAAGAATTCTGGTTCATATATTTACTTTACGTTGGCAGAAGATAGACACATAAAGAGATGGTTCTATAAGAGAAGACTATACTGGTTATTTGTTGCCATGATGCCACTTAAGTGGATTCAGGATTATAGAGACTGGGATTATAAGAAGAGACATCCAGGTAGTGACATGAAGAGATACTACATTAAGATGTTTGAAACTAAAAAGGTAGTAAAGAATAGAGTTATTTTTGAATCTTTCCATGGAAAGAATATTTCAGATTCACCTTTTGAAATGATGAAGGAATTATATAAGAGAGGTGGATATGAAATCTATGTTACATCAACAGAGAGTTCATGGGAGAAAAATAAGAAGCTTCTTGAAGAAGAGGGCTTAAGCAAGGTTAAGATGGTTCAGCTTGGCGTTGAGAAGTATTTTGAAATTCTTGCAACAGCTAAGTATCTTGTTAATAATGTTTCTTTCCCAATTTCATTCACTAAGCGTCCAGAACAGGTTTATATTAATACTTGGCATGGTACACCGCTTAAGACTTTAGGTAAGAACATGAAAAAGGGTATTGAGTCAATGTTTAATATTCAGCATAACTTTTTGCAGAGTAGTTATTTATTATTCCCTAATGAGTACACAAAGGAATGTACTATGAAGGATTATAACCTGGATAAATTATTTACATATAAAACTGTAATTGAAGGTTATCCAAGAAATACTGTATTTTCTGATAAGGAAAAGGGACTTGAAGTTAAGAAAAAACTAGGCCTTGAGGATAAGAAGGTATATGTTTATATGCCTACATGGAGAGGTGCAAATAGTTATGGAAAGATGGGTATTGAAGATATTACAGAGAATCTTGAAAAATTAGATGCTGCTCTTGATGATAATCATTTATTATATGTAAATCTTCATCCTAATATTGGAGAGGCTGTTGATTATTCTGTATATAAATTCATTAAGCCATTCCCAGAGGGAGTATCAAATTATGAATTTGTAAATGCTTCAGATGCATTAATTACAGACTATTCAAGTATATTCTTTGATTATTCTATTACTAGAAAACCTATTGTTTTATTCATGTATGATTATGATGAATATATGGATGAACACGGTACATATTTCGATGCAAGAACATTACCATTTAAACAGTTCTTTGATATTGATTCATTATGTAACGCAGTTAGTAGCGAAGAGATACTAACATATAAATATGATGATGCTAATGAGTACTTTGAAAAGTTTATTAAATATGATGGACCAGATTGTACAAGAAAATTAGTAGATTTGGTATTCAAGGGTAAGGAAGATGGACTTATTGTAGAAGATTATGCTAAGAATAGAGAGCGTGAGTGGAAGATAAGTGTTCTCCTTGAAATCAAGGAAAAGAAAGAAGAATATGATGAATATGTAAATAGTCAGGATATTGAAAATACTATTTTTGTTATGAATAAGAAGTATTTCCATGCTTTGATGAACAAGTGGTATTATGAAGAATATAATGACAAACTTACATATATTATATTTGGATATCAGCGTATGCTTAATGAAGAAGATGAAAAGATTTATGTTGCAAAAGATAAATCAAATAATAAGCAGTTAGAGGCAGTTAAGAAAAAGGCAAGAGAGAGAGCTTATGCTAGATCACTTCCAAACATTAAGATTATCAATAAAGATGAAAATAGAAGAATTATTTAGTGTATAAAAAATAGAGGAAAATTATGATAGAGAACTGCAAGAAAATATTTGAAAAAAATAGAGAAATAATAATGTATCTGATTATGGGCGTTGCAACAACTGTTGTTAACTGGGTTACATATGCGGTTTTTATAAGAGTGTTGTCAGATTGCAGCCATAAGGTATTTTATTCTAACACTTTGGCTTGGATTTTTGGTGTGGTATTTGCTTATATTACAAATAAAATTTGGGTGTTTGAAAGTCACAACTGGGAACTTTCATTCATTTTTAAGGAAGCTGGTTTGTTTTTATCAGCAAGAATAATTACAGGACTTTTGGAAATTGTTGGAGTTCCATTCCTTGTTGATACCTTAGGATTTAAGATGCCTTTATTTGGAACAGAAGGTATGATGGCTAAGGTTTTGGTCAGCGTAATCGTAACAATCTTAAATTACGTATTTAGTAAGTTGATTGTATTTAAGGGAAAGAAAGAGGTAGCTGAACAAGAAAACTAAATACTACCATGAAAGATAATAAGGAGCCAATTACTTATGAATTATAATAGTAAACATGTTAAAATCGCTTTGATTTGTAGCTTTTTAGCGACTTTGGTAATGCATTTATCAATTGCCATTGTTAAAATTGAGGACATTATAAATGAAACAAAGGTTGAAAAACCAGGTCCTATTTTTAGATTATTATGGGATTTTAAAAGATCTTTAAATGGATATAATACAAATACCATAGTTATTTTTCTTGCATTGGCAATGATATTCTATTATATTCTTGAGAAACAGAGTAAGATTTTGCCAGTAGCTGTAGTTACTTCAGGAGTATTAACCTTCTTCCAAGTTTTTGGTATGGCATTTAAAGCAGATAATAGCTGGAATCCAATCTTTGGAGGAGCAAGAGCTTTTGTTAAGGCAATAGTTTTAACTATAGGTTATGGCATATTATATTACTATATTATTATTGCTTTATTTATATTGTTTGAGAATTTCTCATTCGTAAAGAAGGATGTTAAAGTTACATCATGGTTTACTAATAATAAAAAATCACTTTTTGTTGTAGCATTATTAATAATGCTTATGTGGTTACCATATTATGCGTCAGCATTTCCAGGACTTACAAATTATGATTTCTTTGATATGTTAAATACATATTATGGAAAGGATACTAATAGTTTAAGAGTTGTAATTCCTATTGATCCTTCAGTTACACTTAATAATAATAATCCAGTTATACAGACACTTTGGGCTGTGTTTGTTATGAAGGTTGGTAATAAACTCGGTTCACCATATATTGGTTTATTTATCTTTATATTACTTCAGTTCATAATGTTTGCATTGGTATTATCATATGTAATTAATTGGTTAGCTGCTAAGAATATTAATAAGAAACTTAGAATTGCTCTTTTATTAATATATGGATTAGTTCCAATTCATAATAATTTTGCACTTACAACATTAAAGGATACAAACTTCTCTGCAGCAATGGTAATCTATCTTTTATGTATTATAGATATGGCTTTGGATATAAAAGCATTTACTGCAAAGAAATTTAATTTAGTTAAAGTATGCTTATCTGCTATTATAATGGTATTCTTAAGAAATAATGGGTTTTACGTTATATTATTATCAGCGATTATATTATTAATTGTATATAGAAAGTATTACAAGAAAATACTTATACCATTTCTTGTACCAATCTTATTATATGAGGTTGTAACAAATGCTGTATATCCTGCGCTTAAGATTTCACCAGGTGGTGAAGCTGAAGCATATTCAATTCCATTACAGCAGGTAGCAAGATTAGTTGTTGAACATGAGGAGGCTTTGACAGAAGAAGATAAGGATGTAATTAGATGTATTATTAATTATGATCAGATTAAAGAAAGATATAAACCTGAAATTTCTGATCCTATTAAGTCTACATTTAAGGTACGTCATACAAAGAAAGAATTCTCTGATTTCATGGCTTTATGGGCTAAGTACCTTGTAAAGTATCCTGATACATATGTACAGGCTACAATGAATAATACATATGGATACTTCTTCCCAGAGGGAGCTAACTGGCTAACATATGTTGAAATTACACCTCCGGGAGAACCTTATGGATTAGTTAATATTGAAAAAACAAAAACGTTTAGAGAAGAATCTACGCAGTTAGCGTATTTATATAGAAATATTCCAGTAATAGGCATGCTTGAAAGTATAGGATTTAATACATGGCTTATTATATTCTCTATAGCTATATTGGTGTATAATAAAAAGAAAAAAATGATTTTTATGATGTTACCAACAATGCTGTTGATTCTTACAGCTATAGCTGGCCCGGTTAATACAATGATGAGATATGCTTATCCAGCAGTATTAACTGCACCTGTTTACTTTATGATGACAGGTTATGTTATTTGGGCAGCTAAAAACAAGAAAGAAGATCTTACTGAGGAGAAAGTATTAGATGAAAATATTAGTGATAGTGCCAGCGTATAACGAAAGTGAAAATATTGAAAAAGTAGTTAGAAGCTTGGAACAGTGTGAAACAAAGGTAGATTATCTTGTTGTAAATGATTGTTCAACTGACAATACAAAAGATATTCTTGAAAACATAGGAGCAAATTATATTAATTTGCCAGTTAACTTAGGTATTGGTGGTGCTGTTCAGTCTGGATATTTATATGCATATGAAAATGGTTATGACATAGCTATTCAGATTGATGGTGATGGACAGCATGATCCTGCATATATTGGTAAATTAATTAAGCCTATTGTTGATGGCGAGGCTGATATTTGCATAGGCTCAAGATTTATTGATAAGGAGGGATTCCAGTCATCAGCACTTAGAAGATTCGGAATTAATTTTTTAAGTTTATTAATCAAACTATCTTGTGGTATTAAAGTATGTGATGTAACAAGTGGATTTAGAGCTACTAATGTTGAATTTACTAAGTTATATGCAAAAGACTATGCTCAGGATTATCCAGAACCTGAAGCAATTGTTACAGGTGTTATGAATGGAGCAAGAATATCTGAAGTTCCTGTTATTATGAGAGAACGTGAAGGTGGAGAAAGTTCAATTAAGAGCTTTAAATCATTGTATTACATGATTAAGGTATCCATAGCAATTGTTATGAAAAGGATTACTGTATCTGTAGGGAGGAAGAAATAATGAATGAATATTTAAGAATATCTCTATTGATTGCAATTTTATTATATTATGTTTTTATTTTTCATTTGCTTAAAAAGGATAGCTTAAACTTAAAATATACATTATTATGGCTTTTAACAGGTCTTGTGTTGTTAATTACTGTATTGTTCCCGGTTGTATTAAAATATCCACTTAAGAAGATGGGTGTTGTAGAGTGGACAAATGGTATATTTGCGCTTGTACTATTTTTCTTGATTTTAATTTGTATTACAATTACTTCAATTGTTTCAAAATTAAATGATAGAAATAGAAAACTTACACAGAAGTGTGCTTTATATGAGAAGAGAATTAGAGAGTTAGAGAAAAAGGTTTTTGGTGAAGACATTAAAGAAACAGACGAATAGGTAGATGTTTTAGGAGGAAAGAACGATGATTAAATATGATTATCTAATTGTTGGAGCCGGACTTTTTGGAGCAGTATTTGCTCATGAAGCGACTAAAAAAGGAAAGAAGTGCCTTGTCATTGATAAGAGAGACCATATAGCAGGTAACATTTATACTGAAAAAGTCGAGGGTATAAATGTTCATAAGTACGGTGCACATATTTTCCATACAAGTAATAAAACTGTTTGGGATTATATCAATCAATTTGCTGATTTTAATAATTATATTAATAGTCCTGTAGCGATTTATAAGGATGAACTTTATAACTTACCATTTAATATGAATACTTTTAGTAAGTTATGGAATATTAAGACTCCAAAAGAAGCTAAAGATATAATTGAAAAACAGAGAAAGGAAGCTGCTATAACAGAGCCTAAGAATCTTGAAGAACAGGCTTTATCTTTAGTAGGTAGAGATGTTTATGAAAAGTTGATTAAGGGCTATACTGAAAAGCAGTGGGGAAGAGCTTGTACAGACTTACCTTCATTTATTATTAAGAGACTTCCTCTTAGATTTACATACGATAATAATTATTTTAATGACAGATATCAGGGTATCCCAATTGGTGGTTATACTCAGATTGTGGAGAAATTGCTTGAAGGTAGCGAAGTGCTACTAAGTACTGATTTCTTTGAATTTAAAGAAGGTCATCCAGATATAGCAGAAAGAATAGTATTTACTGGAATGATTGATGAGTATTTTGAGTTTAAACTTGGCAATCTTGAATATCGAACAGTAAGATTTGAAAATGAGATTTTAGATGAGGAAAACTTCCAGGGTAATGCAGTTGTTAATTATACTGAAAGAGAAGTACCTTATACAAGAATTATAGAGCATAAGCATTTTGAATTCGCTAAAGATGAGAATGGAAATTCAATTCCTAAGACTGTTATTTCAAGAGAATATTCAACAGAATGGAAGCCGGGTATTGAACCATATTATCCAGTTAATAATGATAGAAATAGTGATTTATATAATAAATATAAAGAACTTGCGGATAAGGAAGAGAATGTAATATTTGGTGGCAGACTTGGTCATTATAAGTATTACGATATGGATAAAGTAATTGAAGCAGCACTTGAGTGTGTTTCTTCTGAACTTAAATAATAAAAAACAAGATTCCAATTTGGAATCTTGTTTTTTATGTATGATTAGTTGTTAGTTGATACTAACACTAAAGAGTTTTTTAGTTTCTTATAATCTGAATATGTTCTATCATAGATTTTATAAGTATCACCATGGGACATTCTAACCTTAATGGTGCTTTTTCTTTTTCGCCTGTTTTGATATTTACATGCATCTATGTCTTTAAGAGGGATGATTATAGTTTTATAGGTTGATAAATCTATAAAGTAATTATCAGTAATAAATGCGTTATCTAAACGTTCAATAACTTTATTGGAAAGTTCTCTGTTAGCTGTACGGATATGAATATCTCTGCTACCGTATCTATTTAATAATTTAAATTCTGGCAATAGATGCGGATTAACTAATAATATGATTTTATAAATTATGTATATTAATGTTATTACTAATAAAATTACAATAAATGAAGCGAGCATATATACCCTTGAAATTTTATAATCAGGTTCGCTTATTACATATTCGGATATGTTATCTTTGAGATTTTTTGAATCCCATGATATCTGTTTGGCAATGTTATTTATTAGTTCATTATTTAAACTACTTGATTTAAGAATCTTACCAGTGAGTTGGTATTTTTTTATTTTTGATGGAATTGTTTTATGTGTGCTACCTTTATCACTGCTTGTGTTTATAAGTGTGAGTATACAATTTGAATTATTAATCATGTAGTAAAAAGAACCAATTCTTTTGCCTGACTTTGTAAGATCAAATCCTGTGTATTCTAGATTATTAAGCGTTACTTTTACGTATTTGTTTTTTAGAGATGCATTAGAATTTTCAGTAAAAAAATCCCAAACATTATCAACTTTTACAGGCTTGCTTACTTCATTAAGATTTAATATAAGTAATGCATCAATTAGTACTCCGAAAAATAATAGGGGAAGTACTAATGATTTGATTAAGTTTTTTCGTAGTTGTTTTTCTATATATTGTTCTCTCATAACGAATATAATAATATCATAAATTGGCAAATATTGAAATATATACATTTATATGTTATACTTTAGTATTGTAAAGTGTGAAACTAAATGCCGAATAAAACACAGTAACTATAAGTGTTTTACAGGCGTTTAAGATAGATGTATTTATTGTATGAGGTTATGATGGACGAATATACAGCATTTGCTAAGGTTTATGATGAGTTTATGGATAATGTTCCTTACGATGATTGGACTGAGTACATAGTTTCATTACTTAAGGAATATGACGTTAAAGATAAGGACTTGGTACTGGATTTAGGATGTGGTACGGGTAAGATTACAAGACGTCTAAGAGATTGTGGATATGATTTAATTGGTGTAGATTCATCTGTTGAGATGCTTGATATAGCAATTGAGAAAGAAAGCGATAGACAGGAAATAGAAGATGGAAGCATACTCTATCTTAATCAGGATATGAGAGAACTTGACTTATATGGAACTGTTAAGGCGGTTGTTAGTATATGTGATTGCATGAATTACATTACTGATTTTGATGATTTGGTTACTGTTTTTAAGTTGGTTAATGTTTTTCTTGATCCTAAGGGAGTATTTATTTTTGATCTTAATACTGAATATAAATATGCTTCAATAGGTGAGACTGTTATTGCTGAAGATAGAGAGGATAAGAGTTTTATCTGGGATAACTATTATGATGAGGATGAAAAGATTAATAGTTATGGATTAAGTGTATTTATTAAGGCTGATGATGGCAGATTTGATAAGTATAGCGAGGAGCATTTTCAAAGAGCATATAGTCTTGATGAGATAAAGACGGCAATTGAATTTGCTGGTATGGAATTTGTTACCGCATATGATGCATTCACTAGAGATGAAGTTAGAAATGATAGTGAAAGAATATATGTCATATGCAGGGAGTGTGGTAAATAGAGGTTATTATGAAAAAGATTTTAAGCTGGTCTTTGGGTTTGGTTTTGTCAGCGTCTGTTATGATGAGTAATATGGTGGTTAATGACCAAAGTATTCGAGTTGAAGCAGCGTATGAAGGACTTGCTAAGTTTGAAGAATTAAAAATTGATGATAACAAGAGTTGGGTCACTTTGAATTCTTATATAGGTGGTATCGGTACATATAAATCATTAAATGGTAAGGGAACATATAGGTTATTTACTGATGTGTCAGGGTATACATATAATGCTGGAGATTATATAAGCATTAAGTATGATGGTATTGATTTAGCTGATGAAGAGTTTATGTTCTCAGGTGATAATGGAAATATTTATTTAGAAAAGACTGTTTCATATCATGAAGGTTACATTACTATGGAACTTCCGGATGATGCTAACAGAGTTTTTAAATCAGTGAATCCTAAGCTCTTTCGTATTAGAGGTACATGTAGGGACATAAAGGTTGGAGATGAATTTACAATTGGTGGAATAGAAATACATAAAGCTGGTACATTACCTTCATGGGATAATGGACTTATTAAAGAGTATGATCCTTATGTTAAACCTAGAGGAATATCTGTAACTTATTATGATGATATTTATTCTCGTGGATTTACCTGGAGTACAAATGATAAGATAAAAAGTTCTGAGCTTTTATTAGTTGAGTTACCTAAAGGTAAGAATGAAGATGATATAAATTGGGATATTGTAAAAGGTATTAATGCATCTGTAACATCAAGAACAGATGTTAATGGTAACAAGTGGAATATTTTTAAGGCGCATGTTTCAAATTTAAAACCTGGTGCAACTTACCTTTATATGGTGGTTAATGAAGATGGTAGCTATTCAGAAACGGGTACACTTGTTATTGAGAAAGAAAAAAATGATGTTGATGGGCTTACATTTTTGCATTTAACTGATAGTCAGGAAAGTGCAAAGGTTAGTTATGAAGTTTGGTCCGATGTACTTAGAGAAGGAAAGCGCAAGTATCCAGAAGCTTCATTCGTTGCATTCTCCGGAGATTTTACAAATTTCTCTTATGATAATGTTAATATGGATGAGTGGATTTGGGGACTTGATACTGCAAGTAATACATTAATGAATATGCCTATAGCACCATCAAGTGGTAATCATGATGCATATGATTATGCATTCGCTGATAGATTTGATATTAACTGGGCAGACTATGTTAAGGATTCTGATGCAGACATCTTATCAGGTGGTAATTATTTTTATACTTATGGAAATGATGTTCTTTTCATAAATCTTAATACTAATATTAATGTATATTACCCAGAATCTGAGAAGCAGTTAGACTGGCTTCGTGGAATTCTAGAACAATATAAGGATTATAAGTGGAAGATTGTTCAGATTCATAAGGGGCTTATGTCCACTGGCGAGCATTCGAATAATTATGATGTGAAATATTATAGGGATAATTTGTGCCCTATATTCGCTAAATATAATGTGGATCTTGTTCTTCAGGGACATGACCATGTGTATACACGTTCAGCATCGTATCCTTTCTTTGATGGTGATGAATCAAAGTATGACTATAAGGCTTTTTCGGATGCTGGTGATTTATCAGAGTCTTTTTCATATGATGGTGAGAATAGGTTTATGAATTTTGAACCTGTTGGAACCCACTATGTTACAATTAACTATTGTGCAAATAAAGCTTATGATACTATTGATGCAAGTGAGAGAGATGAACGAATTCATCTTGGTATAAATCCTATTAAGGGAAATGGTTGCGACTCTCAACCTAGACTTCCTATGTATGGTGTTGTTAGAATAAAGGATGGTATATTATGCTATGATGCTTATACATATGATAGGGATATAAATGAAAGTAAACTTTATGATACATTTGCTGTAGATAAGCGTGATGGTAAGGGGACAAGCAAGCAGAATTTAGCAAATGGTAATAAAGTATCTGGTACTAAAAAGAACAATTCAGAAACTATTGCGAATTCTACATTAAAAAAGAATCAGATTATTAAAGATAAAAAGACAAATGGTTTTTATAAAATTACCAAGCTTGTTAAGAAGAATGGTAAGATTACTGGAGGTAATGTTACTTACTTAAAGCCGGTTAATAGGAGATGCAAAAAGATTACTATTAGGGCTAAGGTTAAACTTAAGGGTGTTTCTTTTAAAGTTACGGCCATTGGTAAGAAGGCATTTTATGGTTGTAAGAAGCTTAAACTTATTAAGATTAAGTCAACTACCATAAAGTCCATTGGTAAGAGGGCATTTGCTAAGATAAATAAGAAGGCTAAGTTTATCTTGCCTAAAAAGGGTAGGGTTAGACTTAAGCGTCTAATAAAAATAAGAAAATAGAGGATGTTATGAGTGATTATATATTAAGAGCAACTGCTGCTGATGATCAAATCAGAGCATTTGTAGCAAATACAAAAGAATTAGTTGAAGAAGCAAGAGAAAGACATGGGCTTAGCAAGGTTTGTACAGCGGCGCTTGGAAGACTTTTAACTGGTGGTGCCATGATGGGCATTATGATGAAGGGTGATGAAGACGTACTTACACTTCAGATGAAGGGTGATGGTCCAATTAATGGAGTAACTGTTACTGCTGATTCTAAGGGAAATGTTAAGGGGTATGTTGGTAATCCTGAGATTGAACTTCCGCCAAACTACGCGGGTAAGCTTGATGTTGGTGCGGCAATTGGTTATGGTACACTTACAGTTATTAAGGATTTAGGATTAAAAGAGCCTTATGCAAGTTCTGTTCCTCTTGGAACAAGTGAAGTTGCTGAGGATTTAACATATTATTTTGCTACATCAGAGCAGGTTCCATCAGCTGTGGCACTTGGTGTTTTGGTTGATAAGGATGGTTCTGTTAAGCAAGCTGGTGGATTTATATTACAGGTTATGCCTAATGCAACTGAAGAAACTATTTCATTCTTAGAGGAAAAGATTAATAATACACCTTCAGTCACTTCAATGCTTGAAGAAGGTAAGAGTGCAGAGGATATCTTAGAATTTCTTCTTGGTGATTTGGGTATTAATATTACAGAAAAAGTTCCTACTAAGTATTATTGTAATTGTAGTAGAGAGAGGGTATCAAAAGTTTGGGCAACTCTTCCTAAGAAGGATATAGAAGATATCATCGGTGAGGGTAAGGATGTCGAGATAAAGTGTCACTTCTGTAATAGTGGTTATAGTTTTAGCGTTGATGAAATTAAGGATATCTGTAAGGATATTTTAAAGTAGAAATATAAGTTTTATACATAGAGAGTAGGGTTTATATGTATTATAGTTTATATGATTATGTATGGTTCTTTATGATATATGCCGTTGTGGGCTGGATGGTTGAAGTAGCTTACGCTGCTGTTGAAACAGGTAAGCTTTCAAATAGAGGATTCCTTAACGGTCCATTATGTCCGATATATGGTTTTGGAATGGTTATCGTTATTTTTGCGTTAAGACCATTTAATAAAAATATTCCAATTTTATTTGCTGGATCATTTATGCTTACTAGTGTGCTTGAGTTTATAACGGGAGCAGTTTTGGAAAAATTATTTAATACAAAGTGGTGGGATTATTCTGATAAGCCATTTAATATTATGGGTTATGTATGCCTTAAGTTCTCAATTGGTTGGGGAATCGGTGGCGTATTTATTATGAGAATAATTCAGCCAGGTGTTGCAAAGTTTGTTAGTAAAATTCCAAATACTCCTGGTAAGATTATATGCGCCATATACATGATTTCCTTTGTATGTGATGCAGCAATTACTGTTAGAGATATGGTTAAGTTTGGTATGAAACTTAAAAGTATGGAAATGCTTACAACTCAGCTTAGAAGTATTTCTGATAGCATGGCTCAAGGTATATTTGAAGGTGTTGTTACAACACAAAAGAGTATGGATGAATTTAAAGATGGAGTTGCTGAATATACCAAGGAAGGTATCGAAAAAACCAAGGAAGGTATTGAGAAGACAAAGGAACTTCAGAAGAAGTACGAAGAACTTTATACAAAGTACATGGAATTGTTTAGCAACAAGAGATTTACAAACCATAGATTTACTAAGGCTTTCCCTAGCATGAAGCGTAAGATTGGTAAAACAAAGGATAAGTATAATGCTTTCTGGGATAAGTACAATGAAATATGGGATAAATATAAGAATATGTTTAGCTAAATTGGTGAGATTTAGTTTGGTGATAAATTAAAATTTTATATGGAGGTTAATATGGAACCTGTAAAAAGACTAAAAAGAGAATTGATTCATAAGGGTGCTGTTGTTGATTATTACGCAGATACGGTTGAAGTGGGTGGAGAAGTTGCAGTATGGGACTTTGTTCATCATAATGGTGCAGCAGCAGTTCTTCCAGTTGATAATGAAGGTAAAATCTTGATGGTTAGACAGTATAGAAATGCGCTTGATAGATTTACACTAGAAATTCCAGCAGGTAAACTTGATACTCCTGATGAACCAACTCTTGAGTGTGCAACAAGAGAGTTAGAGGAAGAGACAGGATATAAGGCAGGTAAGATAGAATATTTGCTATCTATAAATACTAATGTTGCTATATTTGATGAAAACATTGATGTATATCTTGCAACAGACCTTACTAAAGGTGAAATGCATCTTGATCCAATGGAAGAGATTAATGTAGAAAGATATGAATTAAGTGAACTACAGGATATGATTTTTAAGGGTGAACTTAAGGATAGTAAAACGGTTGCAGCTATTAATGCTTATGCGGTTATGTTATATAAAAATATGATTAGGTAGGTAAGAAATTATGGGTAAGTCAATTAGAACAGAGGAAGTTGATCATCTATTAGATGCTATTTTAACATTAAAAACCAAAGAGGAATGCTTTGATTTTTTTGAAGATTTATGTACAGTTAATGAACTTTTATCAATCGCACAGAGATTTGAGGTTGCAAAACTTTTAAAGAATGATGCAAAGTATGCTGAAATTGTAAAACTTACTGGTGCATCAACAGCTACAATTAGTCGTGTGAATAGAAGTCTTAATTATGGAAATGATGGTTATGACATTGTTCTTGAAAGATTGAAAAAGAAAGAAAAATCAAAGAAATAATTGGATTAAAGTATAGTTGTTATAAGTATGTATAAATAAGAAAATTGTAATAGGAACAGTTTTTGGAAAGTGGGTATGAAAAATTGAATTTTATTAAGAAAAAAATAGGTTTGTACATAGCAGGGTTAATGCTTTGTTTAGTGAGTATTTGCTCCTATAATAGTAAGGCCTTGTATGCACAGGAAGAGACACAGGTAATTGATAAAACAATAAAACTTAATTACACAGAAGTTACTATGTTTCCTTCACAGAGTATTAAATTGGAACTTCAAGGTGATCTATTAAAGGGTGAAAAATTAACATTAGAAGAATATAATAAACGAATTGGTAATGTAAATCCATCAAACCCTACGTGGCAGAAAGATGCTTGGGGAGGACAAAGCGAAATTTTACCTGATGAAGGATTCTATGGTTTGGAAACAACTTTTGTATCAGATAATGAAAAAGTTTTAGTTTCTGAGGATGGAGTTGTTACATTAAATGGTGAAATAACAGATGTAATATCAGCCAAAATAAGTGTGAACTATAAGTATTTAGGCAAGGATCTTAATTTAGAAGGTACTTGTGTTTGTACAGTTTTTTATGATAATGGAAAAATCTTAGGCGATGATATTGTTGCTTCTGGATTAACTTCATATTATTTTTTGTCAACAACATATACAATTGGTGAAGTAAAATGGTCTGTTGATAATGAAAATATTGCAACAGTTAGTAGCGAAGGAATACTAACTACTAAGGCATATGGATCAGTTGTTATTACCGTTACAGTTAAAGATAATGATAAAGTAAATACTATAACAAGAACAATAAGAGTATCTGATCCTAAGTTTAATAAGACTACAGAAGCTCTTGCAGTTGGAGGAAGTTTTATTCCTGAAATAACTGGTGTTTACGAAGATAGTGTTAAGACATATAGTAGTTCAAAGAGTAAATATGTAAGCGTTTCAAAAGATGGTATGGTTTACTCAATTAAGAAAACATCTAAGGATGTAACAATTTCTGCAGTAGTTGACGGAAGAAAAATAACAATGACTATTAAGGTTACTAATCCAAAATTTAGCAACGGTGAAGCAAAACCAATCTTGCTTATTAAGGGTAAGAAACTAACAATTACTGTTACAGGTCTTGTGGATGGATTAAGTAAGTTAAAATATAGCTCGGATAAAACAAATATTGCAACTGTTACTAAGAAGGGTAGAGTTAAGGCTAAAAAGTATGGTAGCTGTTTTATTGTAGCAGAAGTTGATCATAAGATTGTTAAGATTAATTGTGCTGTAGGTAAGAAAAAGGCTATTAAAGCTATTAAGAGTGCATATGCCGTTTATGGTTGCCCATATAGCCAGCCTAAACGTATGAATGCAGGATATTATGATTGTAGCTCTCTAGTATGGAGATCATATAAGAAAGTTGGTTTTTATGTAGCTAACTATAGAGGAAGATGGGCATCAACAGCAGCAGAAGAGTGTAAGTACTTGTTTGGTAAACATAAGCGAGTAAGTTATAAAGGTTGTAGCACTAAGAAGCTTCGCCCTGGAGATCTTGTATTTTACAGTGGATGGAAAAATGGAAGATATAGAAATATTACACACGTAGCAATGTATGTAGGTAATGATACATTAATCGAAGCTAATTGGCCTAATGGTGTTAGAGAAGCTTCATATGCAAAGAATAAAGCGTATATAGTTGGAATTGGAAGACCAATTAAATAAAATAGTAAAGCGCCCTATAAGGGCGCTTTATTTTGCCTAAAGGTATGTTTATTTTTCTGGTAGAAAGTCATCAATATTATCAATTAAATCTTCAATGATTCTTTTCTTTGTGAAAATATCGTAACTTAGCATGCTTATAAAAGTGAATAACTGCTTGTATTCAATGTTTTCATCTTTGCCATCTGTAGCTTTAATGTTTTTCTTGACATGTTCAAGCTTCTGCTCTAAATCATTAATTAATTCTTCATGACAGAATACTTCTTCTGTTGAAACATCTTTATAAAAATCACTTAATGAAAGTCCATTATCACTTCCAACATAATTCTCTTTAAGAGGATCAAGTAAAGTTTTTGCATCGCTAATGGAAATGAAACTCTTAAAGTAGTAAATTAATACTAACATTAAAATATGATCCTTAGAATATTTCTTCTTTTCAGGTGGTGGTAATAATCCGGCCTTAGTATAATTATTAATCATCGTCTTTGTAAGTAGTTTATCATCTTCATATCTCTTAGTCGATGACAAATTCTCATCTATAAATGTGGTAACCTGATCCATATATAAAGCAATATTTGGAATTTCATTTTCATTAATAACCGATGTTTTCTTTGTTATCTTATCTATCGATTTTTGAATTTTATCATTCATAATTCTTCTCCGTGTAGGTTTGAATACCTGTTATTAATTGGTTATTTCTGAAAATATGTATTATTAAAATGATTACTAGAAGTAAGCGCCAACGAGTATTTTATATTTTCTAGATGGGACCGTTGCGGGTCTCTACACTTAGTGAGAAAGTAATTGTTTGTGATTTGTTTTTTATTCGCATAACGCGAAGCGTTATGTGGTGATAAAGTAAAGCAATGTATAAGTGCTTGCACTTAAATATATTGCTTTGCTTTATCACCATATAATGTTGTCATTATACGAATGAAAAATATTAATCACGACAAAACAAATGCTTTCGAACTTAGTGTGGCTAGGGGTAGCCCGCACCGTGCGAGAGCTGAGTCACAGATAGACAATATAAATACTCGTGGCGCGTAGTCTACACACAACTTTTAATAATACATATTTTCAGAAATATACATTTCAAGTATACAGTAATTGAAACCACATTACAAGAAAAATATCGTGAGATGTGGTTTTGAAAACTAGTTGATGCAAAATGAAAAATAAAACATTCGTTCGATTTTGGGTTGAAAAAAAGTGATGGCTGGGGTATACTGATACAGTACGAAAAAGAAATGAGGTAGAATTTGATGAGTATATATGATTCACTTAATGATAAGCAGCATGAGGCTGTTTGTCATACTGACGGACCGTTGCTTATATTAGCTGGAGCAGGTTCGGGAAAGACAAGAGTTTTAACACATAGAATTGCATATTTGATAGATGAAAAGAATGTTAATCCATGGAATATTTTGGCGATTACATTTACTAATAAAGCAGCAGGAGAGATGCGTGAGAGAGTTGATAAGATAGTTGGATTTGGTGCGGAAAGCATTTGGGTTTCAACATTTCACTCCATGTGCGTGAAGATACTTAGAAGATTCTCAGATCATATAGGTTATGATACTAACTTTACGATTTATGATGGTGATGATCAGAAAGCTGCTATGAAGCTTTGCTTAAAAGAGTTAAATCTTGATCCAAAGAAGTTTTCTGAAAAATCAATGCTTGGAGCAATTTCAAACGCGAAGGATAACTTGATTGGTGTGAGTGAATTTGCTGAGAGTGCGAAGGGTGATTATAGGGAAGAGATAATTGCTAAGGTTTATAAGAAGTACCAGAATATGCTTCGCTCTAATAATGCAATGGATTTTGATGATTTGATTGTAAATACTGTGCTTTTGTTCGCTAATGATGATAAGGTTTTAGATTATTATCAGGAACGTTTTCAATATATTATGGTTGATGAGTATCAGGATACTAATATGGCGCAGTTTGAACTTGTAAGACTCCTTGCGAAGAAGTATAGAAATTTATGCGTTGTTGGTGATGATGATCAGTCTATTTATAAGTTTAGAGGGGCGAACATTAAAAACATTCTTGAGTTTGAAGATTTCTTTGAAGAGACTAAGGTTATTAAGTTAGAGCAGAATTATCGTTCTACAAGTAACATTCTTAATGCAGCAAATGCTGTCATAAAGAACAACACATATAGAAAGGATAAGGCACTTTGGACTGATAAGGATGGCGGTGATAAGGTTGCATTTGTTCAGCTTAATGATTCATTATATGAGGCTGATTTTGTCGCTAGAAACATAAGGGAAGCTGTTAATAATGGCGCAAGTTATAGTGATTTTGCATGCCTTTACAGGACTAATGCTCAGTCTCGTGAACTTGAAGAAAAGTTCCTTATGAATAATATTCCATATAAAATTATTGGTGGTCAGAACTTCTATCAGAGAAAAGAAATTAAGGATGTTTTATGCTACCTTAAGACTATCGAGAATGGTAAGGATGACATATCAGTAAGAAGAATTATTAATGTACCTAAGCGTGGAATTGGTAATACTAGTATAGAGAAAGTGGCTACATTTGCTAATGAAAACGGTATGGGATTTTATGAGACACTTTGTATTGCAGGAGAAATTCCTACACTTAAGAGTGCTGCAGGTAAAATTAAGGGATTTACTGATTTTATAGATAGTTGTAAGGCTAAGGCTGATACAGATAAAATTAGAGATTTTGTGGAAGAAGTGTTAGTTGAGGCTGGCTATATTGATGAACTTAAGAATGAAAATACACCTGAGAGTCTTGCTAGACTTGAAAATATTAATGAATTTTATGGCAAGGCGCTTGATTATGAGGAAAGTGCAGAGAATCCTACACTTTCTGGATTTTTAGAAGAGGTTGCTCTTGTGGCAGATATTGATAATCTTGATGAGGATCAGGATTATGTTGTGCTTATGACTATTCATTCTGCTAAGGGACTTGAGTTTGATAATGTATTTTTAACAGGCATGGAAGATGGTTTGTTCCCAGGATATATGGCGATTACTGCTGAAGATGAGTCTGAGATTGAGGAAGAGCGCAGACTATGCTATGTTGCAATTACGAGAGCTAGAAGAAAGCTTATTATGACTGCAGCTAAGTCTAGATTCTTAAGAGGAGAGCGCCAGTATAATAATATTTCTAGATTTATCAAGGAGATTCCACCACTTTTGCTTGATACAAGAGGAAGTCTTGCTCAGGTTGGAAGAGAAATCGGTGGCGATGAGAATAAGAAGCCTTCATTCCTTGGCTTTGGTGGCGACATGGATGGAGTATCTGGCTATAGTTATCAGAGTAATTATGGAAGTGGCTATGGCAATAGAACAAGAAAGAAGCCTGCAAAGACTGGCGATTCAACCTTGAAGAGTACATATAGTGTAAGTCCTGTTAAGGGAAGTAGTCTTAAGGTTGAAAGTGCATCTGATTTAGGGTATGATGTTGGAGATACTGTTAAGCATATTAAGTTTGGTAAAGGTGTTGTAACAAGCATTGTTTCAGGTGCTAAGGATTTTGAGGTTACTGTTGATTTTGAAAAGAGTGGACCTAGAAAGATGTTCGCCGCATTTGCTAAGTTGAAGAAGATATAGGAAAAATATTTTTATTAGGATAAAAAAGCATAGTTTCGTTCTTGAATATGGTTATATGGTACAATTAAAACTAGTAATTTTATATAAAATATACAAAATTTTATTTTATTTTGCAAAAATTATAGAAATAGTGCATATAGTATGATATAATTATGAAATCATAAACGAAGTAAAAAGCTACTACAAGGCTTTAGGAGAGGTTTTTTATGGGCGGTTTCTTTAAATGTAGAAATTGTTGTAGAGAAAGAAAATTATTGAAAGGACGTGATTGTATGGCATCAAGAATGGAAGAACTTATTAATTCTGTGAGACTTGGAGAGATTGCTAAGAAGCAAGAAGAATCTGAGAAGAAAAAGAATTTAGTAGTTGGTATATTAGCTGTAATCGGTGTTATTGCTGCTATGGCTGCTATCGCATTTGCGGTATACAAGTATTTTGAACCATATTACATTGAAGATTTCGATGATGATGATGACGATTTCGACGATGACTTTGAAGAGATTGATCATAAGGTTGAAGATGCAGTAGAGAAGGCTGCTGACGTCGTTACAGAATAGTTATAAAAAAGCAGGCTGGGGGGCCTGCTTTTTTAGTTGCTAAAAGTTATATAAAATATTTTAAAATTATGCTTGACGAATAATCATATTTAATGTATAATTGTCCGTGCTGATGAAAATTCATATTGGCCCATCGCCAAACGGTAAGGCACTGGACTCTGACTCCAGCATTTCAAGGTTCGAATCCTTGTGGGCCAGCTTAAAAAAAGAAGATTCAATATGAATCTTCTTTTTTGTGTACACGACGAGGAAAGTGCTGAAAGCTTGCTTTCAAGCATTTGACGACCGTGATACAATCCCGAAACAAGCGTAGCGGTTTCGGGATTTGTTATTAAGGCATTAATCCGTAGTAAACCGGTAAGAAATATCTTACGTATTTAAAAATCGGAACAAAGTCTGCTATGTTTATAAATACTGGACATATTATAATGTTACTTATAATGTACAATGGTAAGATTGAAACATAGAGATTAAGTGATCTTGTTAGTGATATGAATATAAAACAAACAGCCATAATTAATATGGAGTATAGAATCATTAATTTTATTTCTTTAAACATCGAACTGGCCACATCTCCCATGAATAGTCCAAATAGTCCGCATATTGCAGATAAAACTGTTGGAACAAATACATAGGCTAAATTATAGATGAATCTATTTGTGTATTTTACATTCTTAAAGAATCCCTGCTCTTCATCATGAAGATAAAGAATCCCGCCACACATTGCACAAAGTAGTATTAGAGCAAATATTAATCCACGAAGAGGCAATAGCAGGTAACTAATTGTTTTATCTCCTGATAAAATTTCGTTTTTCGCTCCGTTTGCATATGTGAAAGTAAAGAAGTTTTCAATTACTTCCTGCTCGTTTCTAAGTTCCCTAAGTTTAAGCATTTCCTTAGTATCTATATTTAATGTATCCTTAGCAAATATTAACATTACTGCTTCAGAGTATACATCATATATTTTAGAAAAGAATGCTTCCTTACAAAGAATCAGGTTAGCAGATTTCTCATAAACATCCCTGTATGTAATGCTTATTGGACTATCGTGAGTTAAATCATTTTGATATGTTCCATCGCAAAATTCTAATAAGGCTTTCTCTAATTCTTTTTCAAATGTAATTCCACAAGTGATGTCATCCTTAAGAATCGCCTTATCCATTTCTTTTTTTGATTTGTATTCTATAAATGAAAATGTTTTTTCATTTTTTTTTGTAAATTCTTCAATTATTCTTTTAGCTAGAATGTTTTCTGATTTTTCCTGTGCATATAAGCCAATTTTTAAAACACTTTCATCGGTATTTGCTGACTTGTTAAGCGCACACGCCAATACTGGTATTGATATTAATGAAATAACAAATATTGGATTTTTGAATAATCTTTTAAAAAGCAAATAGCAAAGAGTAAGGAAGAGTTTAAACTTCTTCATAATTAATCCTCTATTATAAACATTTATTTAAATTTCTTTCTCTTATAAGTGCAGCGAGTAGTACGAAAACCAAACTATGTACGATAAGGTTAAGCGCATACTTTGTGATGTCACTATCGTAGAATATGTTAGTCGTATATAAAAACATGTTCTTTGTATAAGTAAATGCTGCTAGTTTTGTAAGAGATGATGGCAAAAGTGCATCTGGGAAAAAGAACCCTGAAGCAAATGCCAGACAAAGTGATAATATGAAATACGATAAAACAGCCGAAGATGTTGTAGGCGTGATTTCATATAAACATACTAGAAATGCAGCAATCGGTATTAATATAAAACTACACTTTAGTAGTGATACAAAAATAGTAGTATTATTGTAACTTAATAAACTTAAGTGAACGCCGGCAATTTTTGTGTTTAATAGTGTACTACCTATGTCTATTCTAAATATGATTAATACAGCAAATACAAGTAGCAATAATAACATGTAGATAAAAAAGAATAGACATAGAGTTGCTATTAATTTAATAAGAATCTGTATTGGTGATGATATGCCGAATGCTCTGATTTTTTTGTAAAAGTCTAAATCGTCTTTTGAAAGAATTTTCGCACATGATGTTCCTAGTAGTAAAAACATCATTATTAAGCCAACACAGAAAAAGTGAGTTGCCATGTCTAGTGTATTAAGACTTGATATGATTTCACTGTTGAAAAGATTGTTACGACTAAGCAAAATATCAAAGTATTTTAAGTTGAGTTTTTTATCAGCTTCTTTTTTGCCTTCAAGCCCCTTCAAGTCATAATAATCCTTAAGAGCAAATATGCTTCGCTCGCTTTGAATTATTAGGTTCGTGGCAAGTGTTGAAACATCCTTCATAAAGTAACCTATGGTTGATGTCCTAGTATCCCCATATCGTACTTCGATTTGTGAATCCTCACCATCCATTACATTATCAGCAAATCCGTCTGGAAAAATAAAAACAACATCGTACTTTCCAGATTTTACACCACTATAAGCTTCATCCTTTGTACATCTGGTAAATTTGAGCGTTTTCTTTATGATGTCTAAGTTTTGAACTATTTCCATAGCTATGGTTGTATATTTGTCCTGTTTATCCTGAACAAGTCCAACTTTATAAGAAGAAAAATCTTCTTTTTTATTGGAGTATACAGTATAAGCAATAGCTGTTATAGCAAGAGAAATACCAAGAAAAATAAGAAGTCCAAGAAAGAGTTCAGGTAATTTCTTAAACATTTTTTTTATTTCAAGTTTTAAATAAGTTAAACTCATATATTTCTCCTTACATTTCCCTTAATAGATTAGGAATATCCTTATAATCATGTTTATGTAAGGTACCATCCTTTAAGATATATATTGTATCGCATAAATTAATTTCGTGTTCTTCGTGAGATGTGATGATTATGATTCCACCAGCCTGTTTATACTTGGTAAGGTATGCTGCAATGTCTTCCTTACATTCAAGATCAAGGCTTGCACTTGGCTCATCCAAAATAAGAATTCTAGGTTTATTTGCCATCGCACATCCGATTGAAAGTCTTTTTTTCATGCCACCTGAAAGTGAAGATACTTTTTTGTGAGTAAATTCATCCACATGTAACATCTTTAAGATTCCATTATTTAATTCTTCGTTTAAATTGGAACAACTTGAATTATACCAGAGTTTAAGATTGTCAAGAACTGTTAAATCATCCATAAAAGGACACCCCTGAGGGACATAACCAATTTCAAGGAAAGGATTAACCTCGTTGGTATCCTTGATTTCCCATGAACCGCTATCCTTTTTTTGAATTCCAGCTAAGATTGATAATAGAGTGGTTTTGCCACAACCATTTTTACCTAATATACCAATACATTCGCCCTCTTTTGCAGCAAATGATATGTCTTTTAAAATCGTCTTTTTCTTATATTTTTTACTAATATGAGAAACTTCTATATTCATAATCCCCTCCGTTTTAGATAGTAATCTATACGTGTGAATATGTGTAGCATAAATACACACAGAACAATTTTCACATATTAACACATTTTTTTCAAGAAATATTTATAAAAGTGTTGACAATCAACTGTTTTAGGTGTATATATAACATATAAACAGTTGAATAGTTAAACGAGGAGGTGTGATGGTTAGATGAAGTTAGTTCAAAATTCTGGCGTTCCGATTTATAAACAAATTGCTGAATCGTTAAAGAGCGATATTCTATCTGGAAAACTAAAACAGAACGAATATTTACCTTCTATAAGAAGTTTGGCGGCAGACCTTAGAATTAGCGTTATTACAACTATGAAAGCATACGAGGAACTACAAGCAGAAGGCTTGGTAACTGCGGTGCAGGGAAAAGGTTTCATTATTAATGCTCAAGACAGTGAAATGCTAAAGGAACAACATTTACGTAAAGTTGAAGATGCATTGATGGAGGCAATAACATCTGCCAAGATTGCCGGTCTTAGCAAGACTGAATTAAAGGATACATTAAATACTTTGCTTGAGGTTAGTCAAGTATAACATGAAAAATTTATAAAGAATATTTGAAAGGAGTAATAAGTAACTTATAATACTTATTAAATGGAATTATGAGAAATAATGGAGAAGTCATGGAAATTAAATACGCAATTGAAGGACACAATATTAATAAGAAGTATAAAAACTTCGAACTTAAGGTTGATGAATTAAAGGTTCCTGAAGGATTTGCTACGGCACTTATAGGAGAAAATGGTGCTGGTAAATCAACTCTTTTAAACTTTTTATCTGGAGTTAGAAGAGATGCAAAGGGTGAGATTAACTACTTCAATGAAACGACGAATATTGAAGATGCGAAAGAAAAAATTGGATATACAGGTACTGATAATTATTTTATTCCTACATGGTCAGGAAGAGAAGTAAAAGAAATCAGTAAGCTTTTATTTGATGATTTTGATGAGAAGAAATTTGATGATATAGCAAATGCTTTGGCAATAGATTCGGATACTTTTACTATTAAAGGAAAGAGTGTTTCTAAGTTATCAGATGGTAATAAGGTAAAATTAATGCTTGCAACAGTACTCGCTAGAAATACAAGAACATTAATTCTTGATGAACCTGCATCACCGCTTGATCCGCTTATGAGAGAAAAATTATCAGATATTTTAAGAAGTTATTTGGCAGGCGGAGATGGAAAGAGATCGGTTCTTTTCTCAACACATAATATTTCTGATATGGAAAGTGTTACAGACTATGCAATTATTATGGAAAAAGGAAAAATTGTTGAGGAAGGTTTTGTTGAAGACTTAAAGGAAAAATACATAGTGGTTAAGGGGGATAATGATTCCTATGAAAAAGTAAAGGGTCATTTGCTTAACGCGCATGCAAATCAGTTTGGTTATGAGGGAATCTGCCTTTCTAAAGACCTAGATAAGTTAGCGGGATTTGATATAATTAAAGAGATACCTACTCTTTTCCAGATAAGTGTTGCAGTTATGAAACAGAACTCTGTATTAGGTAATGTTGTTTTATAAGGAGGATATTATGTTAAAGTCATATAACTCATATGTAAAACAGTTGATGAAAATATTAGATCATATAGTATTACCGGTTGGCTTACTTATTTTGGTTGGTATTTTATATAAAACAAAAGTATTTTACAATGATAAAGCAATGCCTTATGAAAATAATGCGACATTTGTTCTTATTGCAACAATGTTGTTGGCTATGGGATTTGCGTGTGTATGGTCAATGATTGATTTTTATACATTCTGTGCAACACTTAATAGAAAAACGCAGGGTATTGAATTTTTAAAGACATCTAGAAGAGGAAAGAAATTCTTTATGGATGTTGTCATTATGGACATTGTTTTAAGAACAGTTATATATGCAGTAACTGCTTTATTGCTATATGAAGAATTACATTACTTTATGGGTATAGGTTTTAAAGTGTATTTTAAACAAGTTTATCCATTACTTTTGATTGGATATGGTTTAGGATGTCTTATGTTATTTATAAATAGACATTTTCGTAATTCGCAGGCTTTCATGATTACGACATATTTAATAATGATGTTTCATAGTATGATAATTGGAATTTTCCAGTTTGGAATGGCTTCTGGTGATATGAAAGTACCTAAATTTGTTGCTAATCATATTATGGAAATAGTTGCAGGTGTATATTTGCTAGTAGCGATTATAAGTAATGTTTTGATTTTATATAAAACAAAGTTGTGTATTGATAAGTCGTGGTATAACGACTAATATGGAGGGATTTGAACATGATTATTAATTCTATAAAGATGCTGAAATATGATTTTCAGCGTAAATTTACGATAATTGGGTTTATAATGTTTGGATGTATGGCAATTGGTTATTCAATTGGAAATGCACATGGACTTGATATGGTTGGCGCTTATTTTTGGGGACCATTTATGGGTATGTTTCCATTACAGTCTCTATATAACGTGTTATATGCTAAATGCGTTGTAGCTTCTCCAAAGTATAAGAAGTATATCGTTCAGGGAACTGTTATTTTACATTCAATATTTATGGTTACTATGTATCTGTTGTGCATCGTTTTATATTACATATGTTCAAAACAGTTTGGTTTTGAATTCGATGTTAAATTCGCTGTTATATCATTTTTGATAGTTGATATAGGACTTGCAATTTACATTCAGGTATATTATAGAAATGCAATATTGGGAATATTGTCTATGCTTCCAACAATTTATATTGTTATTGCATCTAATGATCCACAGAATAAATTGGTTAAATATATTGCTGGATTATCAATTGATGATATTACAATTATGATTATTGGAGCAGTGGGACTTGTAGTGTGTGAAGTGATTCTTTACGTTGTTTCATTGTTGTTATATAAGGTACCATTTTCTGATGGTGTAATGAAAAGAATGTTATCTAGAATTAGATAAGTTTATGATTATAAATAATAAACCATACAAAAGAGGTAGCGATATAATTGCTATCTCTTTTTTGGGTTTTTGGGTTTTTGGGTTGAAAGATGTTTTGTCACACTATTTAGCTCTGATGTGTATAGTATATGAAGGGTACTTAATTAACGTCTTTTATATATGACTCAAATTGACAATGAAAGAGTCGTGTAGTAGAATGATGATGTTAGTAAGTTGGTTATGTAAATTCTAAGGAAAATATAGGAGGATTAATTAATGGATAATAATGGTAATGTGCCTAGATTTGATCCAATGACAGGTAAGCCTATTGAGACAGTAGATAATGCGGCTAATAATGCACCTAAGTTTGATCCGATGACAGGTGAACCACTTAATGCTGTTGATAATACAGCAAATGAGACAGTTAACAATACACAGAACTCATTTGAGAATACACAAAGTGTAGCTACTAATACACAAGCACCTGCTCAGTCTACATTTAGTACACAGCAGGGCGCTGGTAATCAGTCAAATTTTGGAGGACAGCCAAACTTTGGTAACCAGCCAAATTTTAGTAACCAGCCAAACTTTGGAGGACAGTCTGGACAGAATGGTCAGGGATTCTTTGGCGGTCAGGGTGGCCAAGGTGGTCAGCCAGGATTTGGAGGAAACCAGGGATTTAATCAGAGTCAGACATATAATGCAGCTGGTGAACCAGTTGATACATCAAATCAGGTTATGAATGAATACTCATCATTTATGAGAAATAATGCAAATGGTGCAGGTGGTAGCTTTAAAACTCCATCATCAAGAGGTGGATTTAAGAAATTTGTTCTTGCTGCTATAGCAGTTCTTGTTATTGCTGCAGGTATTATTACTTTTGCATTTAAGGGTAAAGTTGTAAATGCATTCAAACTTCATACACTTTCTCCATCAAAGTATTATGAATGGGTAATGAAGAAGTCTTATAAAAAAGTTAAAAAAGACAGAATGGATTTATACAAATATACTTATGATATTTTAACAGCTGATGAAAAGGGCGTTGAAGGCTCTGTTAATGTTAAGGCTGGAAAAGATTTAGTTAAGTTAGTTGAAGACCTTGGACAGGATACTAAGGGACTTGAATCAGTTGGTGCTGAATTTAGTGCTGGTACAACGAAGGATACTGTTTCAATAACAGCATCAGGTAAACTTAATGATAAGACATTTGCTTCTGTTGAAGCTGGTGCAACTAAGGATTTAAAGAGTGTTTATGCAGGTGTTCCAGAAATTTCAGATAAATATGTTGATTTTTCTAATTTGATTGAAAAAAATGCTTCAAGAAAACAGATTGATCAGTATTTAGAGAAGGCTTCAAAGCTTGATTTCAAGAAGCTTATTCCAACACCTGAATTTGTTGAAGATGAATCAGATAGATACTTTGATGTTTATCTTGACTATGTGGTTAAGAATAAGATGATTAGTAAGTCATCAGAAACAGTAGAAGCTTCTGGTGTTAAAGCTAAGATGACAGCTCTTGATTGTGATTTCGACGGTGAAGATGTTTGTGATTTGGCAGTTGAATTCTTAGAAGAAGTTAAAGATGACGACAAAATTGATGATTATGTAAAAGATCTTATTAAAAACATAGAAGATGCAACAGGAGAAAACTTCGGTATTTCTAAGTATGATGAGGAAAAGAAGGATGGTATCGACAAAATAATAAAGGACATTAAAGATAGTAAGGATAATATGAAAGATTACAAGAATATCCTTAAGATGACAGTGTATGTTGATGCTGAAGGTGATGTTGCTGGATATAACATAAAAGTTTCTGATGGTAAGAAAGAAAAAGAAATCCTTGAATCAAAGTCAGTTCTTGTAGTTAGTGGTAAAAAGTTCGGTTATGATATGAGCGTAAAATCTAATGGCGGACTTTCATATAGTATTGAAGGTACTGGAAATGCTAACTTCAGCAAAACAAGTGGTGAATTTGATATTACTGTTAATAGTGGTAAGGATAAATTTAATGCTACAGCAGAACTTAAGAATTGTGATACTACAAAACTTCTTAAGGGATACTTTAAAGGAGATATTATTATTAAGACAGATGATATTTCTAAAGTTAAAGACTTAGAAGTAAAACTTTCAATTGATGAGAAGAGACTTGATACAACAGTTGGAGTTGTAGTTTCAGTTGATGGTAAGGAATATGGTAATGTAGACTTCTCACTTAAGTTTACTGATGATCCTAAGGAAGTTAAACCTGGCGATACAATTGATGCTAATGATACAGCAGCTTTAGAGAAAGAGTTTTCTAGTTTCGATTATAAGAAATATGTTGATGATTTCTTAAAAGATGCTGGTATTGATGCAAGCGCAGATGAATTAGAATCAGTACTTAAATTATTTGGAAAGAATAATTTAAATTTACCTGATAAATTTAGCAATGGTGGTGTTGGACAGACAGAACCAGAAACAAATTATACTGAACCGGAAACATCTACAGATACATTTGATTTCGGTTCTGGTGAACAGGAAACAAGTACAGAGTATTCACAGGGTACTGTAGATGCTGGTACAGGTGATGGTGGTTCAGATATTCCTCAGTATGATGATAAATATTGGGAAACATATGAATTCCCTTCAATTGATGAAAAATACTGGGAAACATATACATTTAATTCAGAACAATAATGAAATATTATACCTCCGCAGATATCTGCGGAGGTATTTTACTGCTCAGAAGAAAACACCGATTCGCAGGAATTACAAAACAATTCGGAAAGTTCGCACTTCGTGCTTTACTGTCTGCTACGCAGACACTTTCCTCATTTTGTTTTGTAATTCTCGCTTCGCTCTTAAAATATAAAAAAACATAATTACTGTTGCAAGCAACGTAATTATGCTTTTTACATTTTACTGCGAATCGGTAATGTACTTTGATAAAAAAATCTCAATTAAACTATTTTATTTATTACGAAAATAGAGTATAATAAGCGTAAGTGTGTGTATTCACATATAAAATTAATAGAATAATTGTGATTATTCACATATATAAGATTTTTTGGAGGTAATTAAATATGTTAGTATCAGCTAAAGAGATGCTTGAAAAGGCAAAAGCAGGTCACTATGCAGTAGGTCAGTTCAATATCAACAATCTTGAATGGACAAAGGCAATTTTATTAACAGCACAGGAACTCAACTCACCAGTTATTCTTGGTGTATCAGAGGGCGCTGGAAAATATATGACAGGTTATAAGACTGTTGTAGGTATGGTTAACGGTATGATGGAAGAGTTAAAGATTACAGTTCCTGTAGCTCTTCACTTAGATCATGGTAGTTATGAAGGATGTTTAGCTTGTGTTGAAGCTGGTTTCTCATCAATCATGTTCGATGGTTCACATTATCCAATTGATGAAAACGTTGCTAAGACAACAGAACTTGTTAAAATCGCTAAGGCACACGGTATGTCACTTGAAGCAGAAGTTGGTTCAATCGGTGGTGAAGAAGACGGCGTTATCGGTAAGGGTGAATGTGCAGATCCTCAGGAATGTAAGTCAATCGCTGACCTTGGTGTAACAATGCTTGCAGCAGGTATCGGTAACATCCATGGTAAATATCCAGATAACTGGGAAGGTTTAAGTTTTGAAACACTTGATGCTATTCAGCAGTTAACAGGTGAAATGCCATTAGTTCTTCACGGTGGTACAGGTATTCCTGAAGACATGATTAAGAAAGCAATCTCACTTGGTGTTGCTAAGATTAACGTTAATACAGAGTGTCAGTTAGCATTTGCTGATGCTACAAGAAAATATATTGAAGCTGGTAAGGATCTTGAAGGTAAGGGATTTGACCCACGTAAACTTCTTGCTCCAGGTTTTGAAGCAATCAAGGCTACAGTTAAAGAAAAAATGGAATTATTTGGCTCAGTAGGAAAAGCTAACTAATTTTTACTTTTGTAGAAAAGCGGGGTAACATATAGGGCAGTTGCTTAATGTTACCCCTTTTTAAAACGGGTGATTATATGAATATGAAAAACGTGCTACGTAAGGCTGCAGTCTTCGCCTCCATGGGCGTTATAGTTTATGCATCCTATGAGATTACAAAATCGTATCTTGAATATAGTAGCGGTAATTCGACTTACAAAAGCATAGATGAAATGTTTGTTGTAAGTGCAGATGAAGATGAAACTGAGACACAAACAGGGGCTCAGGTACCGTCTAATAATGAAAATGTTAATGATGATGAAAATGATTCCTTAACCTACGAAGGTAAAACTAATAAGTGGGTTTGGGATTATAATAAATTGCTTAAGGTAAACTCGGATGCGTTAGGTTACATTAGGCAGGAGAGTAGTAGAATTCAGTACCCGATATTACAAGCAGATGATAATAAATACTATTTAACACATGCTGCGGATAAATCAGAGAATCCAAATGGCGCAATTTTCGCTGATTGTGATTGTACGGATGGTTTGCAAGCGTGGAATTGTGTTATATTTGGTCATAATATGTGGACGGATTCAATGTTTGGCTCATTACTTAATTACGAGAAAAAGAAGTATTATAAGAAGAATCCTACATTTGACATATATATTGGTGATGACCATTATATTTATTATGTATTTGCTGCGTATCTTGAAAGTGCCAAGGCTGCTAGTGATGCCTATAAGACAGCATTTAAGAGTGAGGCTGAATTTGAAGAATGGGAGAAAAATTGTTTAAAGGAATCTTTATATAAGACAAATATAGAGACACTTAATGCAGAAGATAGAATCATTACTCTTTCTACTTGTACTAAGAATGACAGTTCAAAAAGATTTGTTGTTCAGTTAGTTCGTGGGGAACAAGTTATAGATTAATGATTTTATATATAAATTGATTGTTTGAAGGAAGGAAAAAATATGAGCGAAGTAATCAATATTGAAGAAATCTTTGGCGAAGACGTGTTTAACGACAAAGCCATGAGAGAAAAATTACCTAAAAAGATTTATGAAGAACTAAAAAAGACAATGTCAGAAGGTGGAGAAATTAGTTCAGTTGTTGCTGATTCAGTTGCTCACGCTATGAAGGAATGGGCTATTGAAAAGGGAGCTACTCACTATACTCACTGGTTCCAGCCTCTTACAGGTGTAACTGCTGAAAAACATGACTCTTTTATTTCAGCACCAAAGCCTGATGGAAGAGTAATTATGGAATTCTCAGGTAAGGAACTTATTAAGGGTGAGCCAGATGCTTCATCTTTCCCATCAGGTGGACTTCGTGCTACATTTGAAGCAAGAGGTTATACAGCTTGGGACTGCACATCACCAGCATTCGTTCGTCATGATGCAGCTGGTGCTACACTTTGTATTCCAACAGCTTTCTGTTCTTATACAGGTGAAGCTCTTGATAAGAAGACACCTCTTCTTAGATCAATGCAGGCTTTAAATACTCAGACTATTCGTCTTTTAAGATTACTAGGTAATACAACTTCAAAGAGTGCTGTTCCATCAGTAGGTCCGGAACAGGAATACTTCCTTGTTGATAAGAATAAATATTTAAAGAGAAAGGACCTTATTTTTACAGGTCGTACTCTTTTTGGTGCAATGCCACCTAAGGGTCAGGAATTAGAAGATCATTATTTTGGTACTATCAGAGAGAGAGTCGCAGCATTTATGAAGGATGTTAACATTGAGCTCTGGAAACTTGGTGTATCTTCTAAGACTCAGCATAATGAGGTTGCTCCAGCTCAGCACGAGCTTGCTCCAATTTATGCACAGTGTAACATTGCTGTAGATAACAACCAGCTTATGATGGAAATGCTTAAGAAAGTAGCTAACCGTCATGGATTAACATGTTTATTACATGAGAAACCATTTGCTGGAGTAAATGGTTCAGGTAAGCATGATAACTGGTCACTTGTTACAGATGATGGAATTAACCTTTTAAATCCAGGTAAGTATCCACACGAGAATACAGTTTTCCTTGTAACACTTATGTCTGTTTTAGCAGGTGTTAATAAGCATGGTGATTTACTTAGAGAGTCAGCAGCTAATCCTGGTAATGACCACAGACTTGGTGCAGATGAAGCACCACCAGCTATTATTTCAGTATTTTTAGGCGATCAGCTTGAGGATATTGTTGAACAGATTATTAAAAATGGTAGTGCTACAAGTTCAGTTAAGGCTGAACGTCTTGCAACTGGTGTTGATACACTTCCTGATTTTAAGAAGGATACTACAGATAGAAATAGAACTTCTCCATTCGCATTTACTGGTAATAAATTCGAATTCAGATCAGTTGGTTCAGGCGATTCAGTTGCATCACCTAACATTGTTCTTAACACAATCGTTGCAGAACAGTTTAGTGATATTTCTGATGAACTTGAAAAAGTTGCTGAAGACAAGAGAGAAGAAAAAATTAATGAAATTATTTGCAGACTTGCAACTGAAAACCAGAAGATTATCTTTAATGGTGATGGTTATTCAGAAGAGTGGGTTAAGGAAGCAGAAAGACGTGGCCTTCCAAATCTTAAGACTATGGTTGATGCTATTCCTGCACTTACTACAGATAAGGCTGTTGCTCTCTTCGAAAAGTTCGGAGTATTTACAAGAGCAGAGCTTGAATCACGTGAAGAGATTCAGTATGAAGCGTATGCAAAACAGCTTAATATTGAAGCGAGAACTATGATTGATCTTGCGAGCAAGCATTTAATTCCAGCAATTATCAGATATACAACAAGACTTGCTGATTCTATTAATAAAATTAAATCAGCAGTTCCAGATTGTGATGTTTCAGTTCAGACAGAACTCTTAATTGAAACAAGTGATAAGTTATCAGCATCAAAAGTTGCACTTTCAAAATTAATTGAAGTTAGCGACATCGCATCAGCAATGACACCTGGTAGAGAACAGGCAGTTTACTATAAAGATGTTGTTAAGGAAGCTATGGCAGACCTTAGAAGACCAATCGATGAACTTGAAATGATCGTTGATAAAGATCTTTGGCCAATGCCATCATACGGAGATTTGATTTTCGAAGTATAATTAGTGATAAACAAGTAAAGTATAAAAATTTCGAAACGGAGGTGGCGAGATGATTAACACAGAAGAAATCTTAAAGTTGATTAACGAAAAACAATATGCCCAAGTTAAAAGAGAAATCGTCGAGCAGAATGAAGCTGATATAGCTGATCTCCTGGAAGACATCCACGAAGATGAACAGAGAATTCGAGTATTTCGATTACTCCCTAAGGATGTTGCGGCCGACGTATTTTCACACCTCCCGATTGAACTTGAACAGAGCATGATTACATCTCTTACAGAAAAAGAAACAAACATCATCATTGAAAACATGTTCGCCGATGATGCTGCCGACCTTATGGAAGAAATGCCTGCTAATGTTGTAAAACGTATTTTAGCAAATGCATCGGCAGAAACAAGAAGAGATATTAATCATCTACTTAAGTATGAAGAAGATTCCGCTGGAAGTATTATGACGGTGGAGTTTGTAGATCTTAAAAGAAATATGACGGTTAAACAGGCGATTGCAAGAATTAGAGAGGTAGGAATTGATAAGGAAACAATTAATACCTGCTATGTTTTAGACTTAGATAGAAAGATTCTTGGAACTGTAACACTTAGAACTTTGCTTCTTAGTAATCCTGATGCAGTTGTTGCTGATATTATGGAAGAACACGTAATAGCAGTTACAACAACTGATGACCAGGAAAGAGTTGCTCACCAATTCCAGAAGTATGATTTCCTTGCGATGCCCGTTGTTGATAGTGAAAATAGGCTTGTTGGTATTATCACAGTCGATGATATCGTGGATATCTTACAGGAAGAGGCTACAGAGGATATTGAAAAGATGGCAGCCATCTTACCATCTGAAAAGCCATATCTTAGAACAGGTGTATGGGAAACATATAAATCAAGAATCCCATGGCTATTGTTCCTTATGATTTCTGCAACATTTACTGGAATGATTTTATCAAGTTATGAAGAGGCTCTTGCGATTGTGCCAGCACTTACAGCATTTATTCCAATGCTTATGGATACTGGCGGTAATGCCGGAAGTCAGGCATCGGTTTCTGTAATCCGTGCACTTTCACTTAAGGATGTAGAATTTAAAGATATAGGAAAAGTTGTTGCTAAGGAAGCTCTTGTTGCAGTTTGTATTGGTACAACACTGGCTGTTGCAAATTTAATCAGACTTTGTATTATGTATGGTTATGACCATAAACAGCTTATGGTAACATTTACAGTTTGTGTTACACTTGCACTTGTTGTAATTATAGCTAAGGTTATAGGATGTACACTTCCTATTTTAGCTAACCAGCTTGGTTTTGACCCTGCTGTTATGGCAAGTCCTTTGATTACAACACTTGTTGATGCAGTTTCATTATCAATTTATTTTGCAATTGCATCACAGGTATTTCATTTTAAATAGTTTATTAAGGGATGAAAGGATGACGATTATGATTAAGGCAATCATTTTATTATTAGTAGGTTTTGTCCTACTTGTAAAAGGTGCGGATGTATTTGTTGATGGTAGTTCAAATATTGCTAGAAAGTTTGGAATTCCTTCAATAGTTGTTGGTCTTACAATTGTAGCAATTGGTACATCTCTTCCAGAAGCGGCGGTTAGTATTTCGGCTGCTATGAAAGGTTCTAATGCCATTGCGATTAGTAATGTAGTAGGATCAAACATATTTAATATATTAGTTGTTTTAGGATTAGTTAGTTTGATTAAAACAACTACAGTTAGTGAAGATGTATTAAAAAGAGATTTTCCAATTTGTTCAATACTTATTATCTTAATGACGGTATTTTCTATGGATAAGGTATTTGCTGGAAAAGTTATTGGAAAAATTAATCCATTACTTCCTAAAAATGCAGATAAGGTATCGGGAAAGATTGGTAGAATTGAAGGTTTAGTATTATTGCTTATATTTATTGCGTTTTTAATTATTGCTGTAGTTAGTGCGCTTAAGGCAATTAAAAATGGTAGTATTACTGAAGAAGATAATAATAAAAAAGAAGTATCAATGGGAATGAGTGTACTCTTTATTATTTTAGGTGTAGCAGCAATTAAGTTTGGTGGAGATTTTGTTGTAGATAATGCAATAATTATTGCACTTAAACTTGGAATGAGTGAAACACTTGTTGGTCTAACAATTGTAGCAGTTGGAACATCACTTCCAGAACTTGTAACATCAATTGTTGCAGTAGCTAAGGGAGAGAATGACATTGCTCTTGGTAATGTGGTTGGTTCTAACATTGCTAACGTAGGTTTTGTAATTGGTGTATCAGCAATTATTAATCCTGTTTCATGTTCAATGATTTCATTGGTAAATCTTATACTGACATCAATTGTAACATTGACTATTTTTGCATTTGCTAAATCTAAGAATCTAATTAATAGATTTGAGGGATTTATATCAATAGTTGGTTATGGTTTATTTATGGCATATAGTATAATTATGGCATTTGCTTAAAATTTCGCGACGTTCATAATTTGTTCATAAAATGTTATTCTAATGTTAACACATTATATACTTTTAAAAAACATTTATGGGTTATAATCAAAGAGTAGTTTAGTAAGAAACAAAACTAAATTACTTTTCATAATTAAGGAGCCAGTATGAACTGGTTCTCCTCCCTTTTTTATATAATCCACACAAACCAAACCAAATCAAAAACCACACGTTTTCGTGTGGTTTTTACTTTGTATAATATGGCATTATTAGGAAAATAAAAAACTTGAAAATTGGGGTCGTATGAATTAGAATGATATTTGATGTGTATATTTAAAATGTGATATTATATATGTAAAACAAAAATGAATGGAGGAAGAAAGATGGCTAATCCAGTAGTTACAATTGAAATGGAAAGTGGGGATATAATCAAAGCTGAATTATATCCAGAAATCGCACCTAATACAGTTAAGAATTTTATTAGTTTAATTAATCATGATTTTTATGAAGGACTTATTTTTCATAGAGTTATTAAAGGTTTTATGATTCAGGGAGGATGCCCGGACGGAACAGGTATGGGTGGTCCTGGTTATAGCATCAAGGGTGAATTTGCTATGAATGGTTTTGATAATACATTAAAACATTCAAGAGGTGTATTATCAATGGCAAGAAGTATGATGCCAAATTCAGCTGGATCACAATTTTTTATTATGCATCAGGATGCTCCACATCTTGACGGACAGTATGCTTCATTTGGTATGGTTATAGAAGGTATGGATGTTGTAGATAAAATAGCAAATACTGCAACTGATTATAGCGATAGACCACTTGAAGATCAGGTTATTAAGAGCATGACAGTTGATACATTTGGTGAGTCTTTTGATGAACCTGAAATTATTGAATAATATATAAAGTGTTAATTAAAAAACAAACAATGCCAATAATATTGAAAAGCCTCTAAAATGAGGCTTTTTTTTTGAGGTGTTTTGGGAAGTTTTTGTGCAATATATACAAAAAAATAGAAATTTCGTGAAAAAATATGACAAATATGATAAAATATAGTTAGTAGTTAAGAAGCGTTAAACATGTTTTAACAATTTATGAGGGGAGCAGATTAATATGGAAAGAGATAGATTATTTTCAAAAATAATTCTTTCTCTTGTTTTAATCTTTTTATTTAATTGTTTAGTATTTGAGGATAGTATATATGCAGAAGATTCGTCACAACAAGTTGTTTGTTCTATTAAGGTAAAAGGTTTTTATAATTATGATAAAGCATTTGAAGTACTAGATATTTTAAATGAAAAGCGAAGAGAGATGGGATTATTTGAACTTACAATGGATGCTCGTCTTTTAGATGCAGCGATGAGAAGATGTATGGAGTCAGCAGTTATTTTTTCACACAGCAGACCGGATAATACTGTGTATTATTCGCTAGATAGAGAGATGATATGGGGTGAAAATATTGCAGCAGGAAGAGATACTTCATACGGTACATTTGAACAATGGTGGAATTCACTAGGGCATAGAAAAAACATGCTTAGTAAGGAATATAAATCGATAGGGATAGGTTGTGTTCAAATAAATGGAATATATTATTGGAGTCAGGAATTCGGATTTGCAGTTTCAGAAAAGGCATATGGAGGAACTAATAAAGATAATGTATTAGATATAGATGCCAGTATTTCAAATTTGAACATGTATGTTAATGGAGAAGATATAAATCAGACTACAGGTAAAACTGTTAGGCTAGAAGTATATAATAGAAATAAGGTTTTTACATATGCATCAGTGAAAATTGAAAATTCAAGTTTGGGGTGGAAAAGCGATAATATCAATGTCGCAAGTGTAACACCTAATGGCGTTATTAAGTGTCTTTCTGAGGGAGGTGCAACTATATATGCTACGTTAAAGGGAACAGATGTAGTAATAGCTAAATGGAATGTTACCCTGACAGGAAACAGAGAGTTTGAAGAAGATGATTTAGATGAAGATGGAATTATTAAAGTTGCAAAGTCAAAAGTAGCGAAAGTTAAAAAACTTAAGAAGAATAAACTTAAATTTACATTTAAGAAAGTTAAGAAAGCAGATGGTTATGAAGTTATTTATTCAAAGAAAGCTTCTATGAAAACTGTTAAAATAAAAAAGGCCAATAAAACGACTGTGACTATAAAGAGATTTTCTAAAGGAAAAGTCATGTATGTAAAGGTAAGGGCATATAAGAGATTATCCAATGGAATGAAAGTTTATAGTGAATGGAGTAAGAAGACAAAGGTTGTTTTATAGGCACCTAAAAAACCCACTAAAGATTGAGCGTTATGTAGAGCATAGCGCTCTTTCTTTGTGTGCTAAATCGTTTTACTTTTATAGGGTCTTATGGTATAATTCATTTGTGTTTATGTATTTAATAATACTTGTGACATAATTAAATTATTGGAGGATAAGTAGATGGCAAAGTTTTGTAACATGTGTGGTAAGCCATTAGAAGAAGGCGAAGTATGTGATTGCCAGAATCAGGTAGCTGAAGCAGCTCAAACTGCAGACGGTTCACAGGGTGAATACACAGCACCTTCACAGGCAGTTACTCAGCCACAAAATCAGGGACAGTTTAACCAAGGCCAGCAACAATTTAATCAGGGTCAGTTTAACAGTGGAGCGCAGTTTAATGCGGGTCAGTTTAATCAGGGACCAAGTCAGGCAAATGCATTTGTTAATAAGGTATTAGGAATCGTAAAGAATCCTGTTGAGGAAATTAGAAACATTGCATATTCTGGAAATAACACAGATAGTTTTATCTTACTTGGCGTAGGTGCAGTTTTATACATTATTGGACTTGCACTTGCAATGTTAAAACTTCACTTAAAATTAGGTGATGCTGCTAAGGAAATGAAATTACCTTACGTTAAGTATGTTATTATGATTGCTATAATGATGGTTATTGTTGATATTATAGCAGGAGTAATGTTGTTCGTTGGAACTAAAATAGTTGATAAGACAGCTAATCCAAGTATGGTACCAGTATGGGCTGTTGTAGGCCTTAAGAGTGTATATAAGGGTATCGCCGTTGTAGCAGGTGGTATTGTTATGTTATTACTTCCTTGGCCAGGTTTTGCAGTTATGCTTGCTGGTGCATTTGTTTCATTTGTTTTAGCTGCTAATGCATATTGTGTAATTATGCAGTTAGATCAGGTTAAGTCAACATATATTCAGATGATTTCAGTAGCAGTTACAGTTATAATTGCAATGTTCTGTACATATATGGTACTTGAAACAGCTAAGGATGATATTGTAAATGCTGCTATGAGTATTGCAATGTCGGGCTTATCTAAATTAAGATAAATTTATATTATTGAGGTGACGAGATGATTTGTAAAAATTGTAATAAGGAAATAGCAGATGGTAGTAGATTCTGTGAGTTCTGTGGAGCACCACAGGATGTTGCACAACCTACTAGTCAGACTGCAGATCAGCCTGTAAATCAGACAGGTGTTGCTAGTGCACAGCCACAGCAGAATGCAAATAACTTTAATCAGACTCAGGGACAGTTTAACCAAGCTCAGGGTCAGTTCAATCAGACACAGTTTGGCGGTGGTGGACAGTTCCAGCAGAGACAGCCTATGGATCCAAAGGTTAAAAGAGTTATTATTGCAATTGTTGCATTGATTGCAGCTATTGGCGGTTTCTTTTATGGATATAAGAAAATTCATAAAGAAAAAATTGATATAACAAAGTACATCAAGATTCAGTGTGAAGGTTATGATGGAAATGGTAGAGCTACATATGATCTAGATTCTGATAAATTTGGAAAAGCTATCTTAAAAGGAATGGGTAAAAGCGAAAAAGATATGGATAAGCTTTTATCAAAAGATGAAGATAAGTATGAAGATTTAGAGAAATGTATCAAAGATATGGATATTGATTTCGATAAAGATGAAGATTTAAGCAATGGCGACGAAATCAAACTTAAAATTAAGTATAACAATGATTTAATTTCAAAATATGGTATTAAATTTACAGGATCAGAAATAAAATACAAGGTTAAAGACCTTGATGAAATTAAGGAAATTGATCCATTTGAAAATGTAACAGTTACATTCTCAGGAACATCTCCTAACTGTTCAGCTACAGTTAAGAATGATTCAAAAGAAGATGTTCTTCAGTATGTATACTTCAAACTTGATAAGTCATATGGCTTACAGGAAGGTGATGAAGTAACAGTTTCAATTGACGAAAATGAAGATTACTACATCAAGCAGTACGGTGTTAAATTCACATCAACTTCAAAGAAATTTAAGGTTGAAAATGTTGATAAGTATGTTACAAGTTCAGATGAAATTGATGCAGCTTTCTTAGGAGAAATGCAGAAACAGGTTGAAGATGTTATTAATTCATACTTCGCTAAGAATAGTGAATATATCGGAATTAATGGCGCTCTTAACTATGAAGGATATTATTTATTAACAGCTAAGAATAATGATACTTGGGATTATCATAATAAGATTTACATCATTTACTCAGCTACTGTTCATAACAAGGCTAATGATGGTAAGAAGAGAAAAGATGATGATTATGATAAGGATGCATTTAAGGATACAAAGGTATACTTCCCAGTATTACTTACAAACATGATGAAGTATGCTGATGGTTCATTATATGTTGATTATTCATATGTTAATGAATATTCGCTTGATGGAAGCACAGATCTAAACTTTGGCTGGAGCAGCGTAAAGGGTTACACAGATTTATCATTACTTAAGAATTCATTAGTTGATGGAGAACTTGCAACATATGAATATACAGGTACTGGTACATTTGCTGGACAGTAAAATTTAATAGACATTTAAACTCTGACGGTAAGGTTTTTCCGAGCTGGAATAGTTTTAGTTTTAAGAAATATAAACGAAAACTCCCACTCGAAGTGGGAGTTTTTGTTTTTAGTATGGAGAATTGATTATGTTAAAGATAGCTATTTATGGAAAAGGTGGAATTGGAAAGTCAACAGTAACAAGTAATCTTGCCGCAGCATTTGCTTATTTGGGCAAGAAGGTTATTCAGATAGGTTGTGATCCTAAGGCGGATTCGACTATTAATCTATTGGGCGGTAATCCTGTTATGCCTGTAATTGAATATCTTAAGGAAGGAACTGATCCTGAAAAATATGAGGATATTTCAAAGGTTGGATATGGTGATGTTCTTTGTATTGAAACAGGTGGACCTACTCCTGGACTTGGATGTGCCGGACGTGGAATAATAGCTACCTTTCAGTTATTAGAGGATTTAAGATTATTTGAAAAAGTTAAACCTGATGTTGTTTTATATGATGTTTTAGGTGACGTAGTGTGTGGAGGTTTCGCAGCACCAATTAGAGAGGGATATGCAAAAGATGTAATTATAGTTACATCGGGAGAGAAGATGGCGCTCTATGCAGCGAATAATATTTATACGGCAGTTAAGAATTTTGAAGACAGAAGTTACGCCAAGGTTAAGGGTGTAATTTTAAATCATAGAAACATTGATAATGAAACGAAGAAAGTAACAGATTTTGCTAACGAGCGTGGCATTTCCATTATTGGCGAAATTCCACGAAGTCAGGATATTAATGATTACGAGGATATGGGTAAAACCGTAATTGAAGGTAACCCAGATCTTGAAGTTAGCAAAGCGTTTTTAGATATAGCACGAAAACTTATTGAGGAAGATAAGTAGAAGTTTGTGAGATGCTTTCTTTTTAGCGAAAAACATGAAATGGAAAGCAAAATAACTTGCTAAAGATGAGTGAAGACCTGAGAGATGCTTTCCTATTGGCAAAAAACTAGGAAAAGAAAGCAAATAAAGGATGCCAAAGCAAGTTGTGTTAAGTGAGATGCTTTCTTTTTAGCGAAAAACATGAAAAGGGAAGCAAAATAACTTGCTAAAGATGAGTGAAGACCTGAGACATGCTTACTTTTTGGCAAAAAGATGGAAAAAGAAAGCAAAATAACTTGCTAATTATTTATAAAGGACGTAGAAAATGGTTAATGATAAAGTGATGTTCCACACAGCGAAGGAGTTAGTGGAACTTGGAAGGGATAATATTCCTAAGGATTTAAAATCTGGGACAGGGCTTGTTTATAGTTCGCCGGCTACACTTGCTTATAATTCACCGGGGGCTGAGGGATTTGGTGTAAAGAGAGCAGGTCTTTCAATACCTGGGTCAGTTATGCTTATTGTGTCGCCTGGATGTTGTGGAAGAAATACATCTGAGATTAGTATTATTCCAAGATATAAGCATAGATTTTTTTATCTTGATATGAATGAAAATGATCTTATCACAGGTAAGCATTTAAGCAAGATTCCTCAGGCAGTAACTGAGGTTGTTGATACTATAACAAATAGGTGGGAAGAAGAAAAGCCAGATGTTGTTATGATTTGTATTACATGTGTGGATGCATTGCTTGGTACAGATATGGAAAGAGTATGTAAGAAGGCAACTGAAGCAAGTGGAGTGTTGGTAAAACCATGTTATATGTATGCACTTACAAGAGAGGGCAGAAAGCCACCTATGGTACATGTACGACAGTCAATTTATTCTCTTCTTGATGATAGAAAGAGGAAAGGTAATAGCGTAAATTTCTTAGGCTTTTTCGCACCATTGATTGATGATTTTGAACTTTATGATTATTTCAAAAAAGCAGGCGTAGCAAATATCAGAGAAATCGGAAGATGTGATACATTCGATGAATTTATGGAAATGAGTGAGGCAAACTTTAATATTGTATTAAATCCGGAAGCAGTTGCGGCTGCGGAAGATTTAAAATTAAGAAGAAAGATGCCATATATTGAAATAAAAAGATTATATTATATTGAGCAGATTAGAAAACAGTATTACGCATTAGCAAATGCTTTAGGAATAACTATAGATGATGAAAAAGAATATAATGAAACACTTGAAGTAATAGAAAGAGTTAAGAGTAAAAAGAGTGATATTAAGTTCGCTATAGGTGAAAGTCTTAATGCAGATTCATTTGAACTTGCTCTTGCACTTTTAAGATATGGATTTAGTGTTATTGAAATATATGGATTGTTTGAGGAAGCTAAGTTTAATTACATTGAAAAGATAAATGTGTTATCACCAGAAACTAGAATTTATTCAAACATGGATCCAACCATGATGTATTATGAAGAAGGTGAAAAGCCGGATATTGTAATTGGCAAGGATGCAGCTTTTTATCATAAAGATAGCTATGTGATTGGATGGAATGAAGACATACAGCCATATGGTTATGCAGGGTTAAAGAAATTGTTCCTAGAAATTGAAAAGTCTTTATAGAAATTATTTATGGAATATTAAAAGAAGTTATAGGAGTGATTTCTAAAAATATAAAGTCCTTATAATGAGTAGTTTAAGATATTAAAAGGATTTATAGGAGTAATATTAAAAAATAAAAGATCTTATATGAATTATTTTTATAATATATAAAAAAGTAGTTAGTAGCGATTTGATACTTAGTATAGATAGTATAGATAGTATTGATAGTATAGAGGATGTTTTATGGATGGATTAAGAACAGTTCTTACGCCATTTGCTCCAGATCAATCAGGTGCCGTTTCTGTTTTATATGAAATGGGAGGCCTTGTTGTTATTCTTGATGCAGGTGGATGTACAGGTAATATATGCGGATTTGATGAACCAAGATGGATGATGTATAAAAGTGCAGTAATGAGTGCTGGACTACGTGATATGGATGCCATACTTGGAAGAGATAAGCTTTTAGTTGAAAAAGTAAAAGCGGCAGTTAAAAAGATAACTCCGAAATTCGTTGCGATTATTGGGACTCCAGTTCCTGCGGTAATTGGAACAGATTTTAAGGGATTAGTTACTCTTGTGAAAAAAGAAATTCCGGAGGATATCGAGGTATTTGCTGTGGCTACATATGGTATGAAAAACTATGATGTGGGAGCTGATAAGGCATATAAGGAATTAGTTAAGACATATGTTATAAATACGGATGAGCCTAAGAATGAAGATGGTGAATATATTGGAGTGTGGGGTGCCACACCACTTGATACAAATGAAACAGGAAGTGAAGGTATTAAGGAAGTTATCTCACAAAGGGAGAACGTTGATAAGTCAAAGATTTTATGCTTTGGGTTAGGTGATGGAATTGATGCAATAAAGAAAGTAAGAAAGTGCAAAAAGAATATAGCAATTTCGATTTCAGGATTTGGAATTTGCAGATTGTTAGAATCGGAATTAGGAATTGATTATGAATGCTATTCACCACTTACAAATAAGAATAAAGATGAAATAGAAAAAGCTATTGATGAAGTGCTAAAACAAGGTAAAGAAGAGGTTAATGTTTTAGTGGTAGGAGAGCAGATTTATGCGAAATCTGTTAAGGATTTAATAAGTAATCATAGTGATAAAACTAACACTGTTACAGCAACATATTTCTTAACAAGAGATGACGTTGATGATACACTTAAGTTTGCACAGGAAGATGATTTTACAAAAGAATTTAATGATGGTAATTATGATATTGTAGTAGCGGATCCTGTGTTTAAAGACTTAGTAGCGAAAAGATACTTAGTCGGAGATGATGCAGTTAAATGGATTGATACAGTTCATTTTGCAATATCAGGAACATGGGAAAGTAAACAGTTTGTAACAGGTAAATAAATTTACTTGAATATGAAAAAGTGTAAAATTCCCCGATGAAAGAATACAAGATTATTATAAAATATTAAATAAATCTTGATTTTGAAAATGAGTGATGTTTTATGAAAAAAGATAAAATAATTAAGCACATAAAGGTTTATGGTATTGTTCAGGGCGTGGGATTTAGGCCGACGGTATCAAGACATGCGATGGAATCAAAGATTACAGGAAGTGTATGTAATAGAGGGCCTTATGTTGAAATATATGCTTGTGGAACATACGAAGAAATAGAGATGTTTCTTGATTTATTAAAACATAAACCACCAAAGAGAAGTGCTATATTAAAAATTGATGTTAAGGATGTTTTGTCAGATGATGAAAACTATAATAAGTATCTAAATGATACTAATGAGTTTGAAATTATCGAGAGTAAAAAGACAGCTGGAGAAATCTATGTTTCACCTGATATTGCAATTTGTGATGAATGTAAGGAAGAGTTATATGATAAGTCAAATAGACGGTACTTACATCCATTCATTAATTGTACATCCTGTGGACCAAGACTTACAATTCTTGATAATTTGCCGTATGACAGACACAGGACAAGCATGAAGATATTCCCTATGTGCAAGGAGTGCGATAGTGAATATCATAGTAGTGAAAGCAGAAGGTATGATGCACAGCCTGTGTGTTGTAATGACTGTGGACCTGCTTACTATATGCTTGATATGGAAACAGGAAAACCTGAAAGTGATTTCCTAGAAATTGTAAAGGTGCAAAAAGATGTTTCTGTAAAAGATAAAAGCTTAAATATGATTACAAAGAATACATCTTATAAGTTTAAAAATATAGGTGAATATAGTTTAAATACAATTAAAAGAGCTAGAGAAATAATCAGGGATGGAAAGATTATTGCCGTAAAGGGAATAGGCGGATTTCATTTATGTTGTGATGGTACTGATGATGAAGCGGTGAAGAGATTAAGAATGCTTAAAAATCGACCTGTGAAACCATTTGCTGTAATGATGAAAAATATGGATGTGGTTAACAGGGAGTGTGTGATTGATGAAAACCAGAAAGAGATTCTTGATGGATATCAAAAACCGATATTGCTTCTAAATAAAAAGAATTCGGATGAAACAAAACTAGCAAATAGTATTTCAATTGATAATGAAAGCGTTGGCGTAATGCTTCCATATGCACCGGTTCAAATGCTTCTTTTCGATGCAGGTGACGATGATGAATTTACAGATATTCTGGTTATGACAAGCGGTAATGTGTCGGGTGCTCCTATAAGTCATAACGATGAAGAAGCATATACTGAAATTCGAGGATTTGTTGATGCAATATTAACAAATAACAGAGATATTAGAATTAGAACTGACGATTCAGTTATGGATTTCTTTATGGGCGAACCGATGATGATTAGAAGGTCTCGAGGATATGCACCGATACCTTATATGACAAGTTCTGATTTTAAGGGTGAGGTTCTTGCGATAGGTGGTGAACTTAAGAACACATTCTGTATCGCGAAGAATAATATATTCTATCCATCATCATACGTTGGTGATTTGGCGGATTACAGAACGGTGAAGGCACTTAAGGATAGCATTAAAAGAATGCTTGATCTTCTTGAGTGTAAGCCTGAAATTATAGTTTGTGATAAGCATCCAAAGTATAATAGTACAATGGTTGCCGAGGAACTTTCAGAAGAACTTGGAATAAAAATAGAATATGTTCAGCATCATTATGCACACATTCTTTCAAATATGGGATGTAATGATTTTCTTGAGGAAAATATTGGCGTATCATTCGATGGTACGGGATATGGCGATGATGATACTATTTGGGGCGGTGAAATTTTAACTTGTAATCTTGATGGATTTACAAGAGAGACTCACATTAAGCCATTCTTCCAAATGGGTGGTGACTCATCCTCGAAGGAAGGAGTAAAGATAGCGGTATCGATTATTTTTTCAATGTTTGAAAAGGAAGAAGCATATGAATGTATCGAGAAACTTAACTTGTGTGAAAAGAAGGATTTGAATCTTTTATACATGATGTTTGATAAGAAGATGAATGGCGTAAACAGTACAAGCATGGGACGATTATTCGATGCAATAAGTGCAGTGCTAGGCATTAGAAACAAATCGACCTTTGAAGGTGAAAGCGCAATTTATCTTGAGTATGCAGCTGAAAAATATTTAGATAGTAGAAATGTAAAACCTGAATATAAGAATAAGGATTGCATGGATAAATATGATGCGATTAATGAACTAACAAGTAAAATTGTTGATGGTTATGATACTGAATTCTTATGTAAAAATAATGGTTTTACTTATGAAGACATAAATGAGACTGATAAATTATATGCTGATATTATTAAACTTAAATTGGAAGGTAAGGATAGTGGAGAATTGTCATTCCTTTTCCATAAGAAAATATCGGAAATGGTAGTTGCATCAGTTAAGACAATTAGTCGCAAAAACAATATAAAAACAGTAACTTTAAGTGGCGGTGTATTCCAAAACAAATTACTTACATACTTGACAAAGGGAGCACTTGAAAAGGAAGGATTCAAAGTTCTTACTCATAAATTACTCCCAGCAAATGACGGTGGAATCGCACTTGGCCAGGCACTATATGGAATGAATAAAATAACAAAAAATAATTAAAGGCATATTAGTGTTTAAGCAATACATAGTATAAATGGAGGATAAAAACATGTGTGTAGGTTTATCAGCTAAAGTATTAAAACTTGATAATGATGGAGCAATTGTTGAAAGTATGGGTGCTAAAAGAAAAATTAGCGCAGATCTTTTAGAAGACCTTGAACCAGGCGATTACGTAATGGTTCACGCAGGTGCAGCTATCGCAAAGATTACATCAGACGATATAGAAGAAACAGACGAATTATTTAACGAATTGTTTTAAATGTAATAATATATCTTATCGGAAATTAAATATACGACAGATATTTGCATAGGAGAAAATATTTATTATATCTAAGCAAACAATTTGAGTTTTCCGTTAAAAATTCAAGTGGAGTGTTTGGTCTATTTTTCATACGCGCAGAACGTGTCTGAGTAGCTTTAGCTGCGAGTTTTCGGAGCGTATAGAAAAATACCATAAACGAACGCAGAATTTAGGAAATACTCTCCCTTGTTTGCGTGATATATAAATATTGATACAATGCAAATATCATCATATGTATACTTCCGATAAGATATATTATACGCTGAGTTTATAAATGGAGATATAGAAAATGTTAAATGAAGCTATTGAATATTTGAAAAGTTATGATGGACCACAGATTAACATTATGGAAGTTTGTGGAACACATACACATGAGATTTTTAGAAAAGGAATTAGAAAGATTCTTTCGCCTAAGATTAAACTTATTTCAGGACCAGGTTGTCCTGTTTGTGTAACACCTGTAAGCTTTATCGATGAAGCAAGATATTTAGCAGAGCAAGGCGTTACAATTTGTACATTCGGTGACTTGGTTAGAGTACCGGGAAGCGATGGTTCACTTGCAGATTCAAGAGCAGCAGGTGGAAAGATTAAGGTATGTTATTCACCTATGGATGCTATGGAGTATGCAAAGGAACATACAGATGAAGAAGTTGTATTTTTATCAGTTGGATTTGAAACTACAACACCTTCTGATGTTTTATCAGTTAAGACAGCAATGGATGAAGGAGTTAGTAACTTTTCGCTACTAACTGCAAATAAAACTATGCCAAATGCATATCTTGTTTTAAAGGATAGTATGGATTGTTATTTATATCCAGGTCATGTACATGCAATAATAGGAACAGGCATTTGCGAAGAATTAGCAGCAAATGGAGTAAGCGGTGTTGTTGCAGGATTTACAGATAAGGAATTGGTACTTGCAATTGCCGTAGCAGTTAAGAATGCAGCTAAAAGAAAAGGATATGTAGATGGTGTTTACAGTGAGGATCTTGCAAAGGAAAATGAAAACAAAGGTTTCTTTGTAAACTGTTATCCAAGAGTTGTAAAAGCAGAAGGAAGTCCAAAGGCAGTTAAACTTGTTGATGAGTTTATGGAACCATCAGATGAGATTTGGAGAGGAATTGGATTGCTTGAAAAATCAGGCATGAAGCTTAAGGAAAAATATAAAGCATATGATGCTAGAGTGAAATACAATATTCCAGCATTTACTGCACAGGGAAATAAAGGTTGTAGATGCGGCGATGTATTACAAGGTAAAATTCTTCCATCAGATTGTCCGCTCTTTGGAAAGGCATGTAATCCAGACCATCCAGTAGGTGCCTGTATGGTATCTGACGAAGGTGCATGCTCAGCATTTTATATGTACAATTAAAATGACAATATTTAATTTATAATAGATTATTAAATGATAAGCGCCCAAGCAAATTTCATATTCTCTATATGGAACCGTTGCGGGTCTCTACACTTAGTGAGAAAGTAGTTGTTTGTGATTAGTGATTTTTATTCGCATAACGCGAAGCGTTATGTGGTGATAAAGTAAAGCAATGCATAAGTGCTTGCACTTAAATGTATTGCTTTGCTTTATCGGCATATAATGTTGTCATTATACGAATGAAAAATATTAATCACGACAGAACAAATGCTTTCGAACTTAGTGTGGCTAGGGGTAGCCCGCACCGTGCGAGAGCTGAGTCACGGATAGATAATATAAATTTGCGGGGGCGCGTAACGATAAAAACTGAAGGGATAAATAAAATGGAAAATGAAGTAGTAAAACTTGCACATGGGGCAGGTGGAGAGAAAACAGCAGAATTAATTGAAAAGGTATTTAAGGGACATTTAGGTAATGAATATTTTACAGCAGACGATGCATCAGTCCTTCCAAGACCAAATGGAAAGATTGCAATGTCAACTGATGGATTTATAGTTTCACCAGCGTTCTTCCCAGGAGGAAACATTGGTAAGTTATCAATATGCGGAACAGTTAACGATCTTGCATGTATGGGTGCAAAGCCATTATACATGACATGCGGATTCGTTATTGAAGAAGGTTTTCCAATGGATAAGCTTGAAGAAATTGTAGCTAGCATGGAAAAGACAGCAAATGAAGTAGGTGTTAAGATTGTTGCTGGTGATACAAAGGTTGCTGGTAAAGGACAGGTTGATGGTGTATTTATTACAACAACTGGTGTTGGCGAAATTTTAGAAGGCGCTGATACATCAGGTAAGTATGCTAAGAAAGGCGATGCAATTATTGTAACTGGTGATGTTGGACGACATGGTTGTACAATTCTTCTTGCAAGAGATGAATATGGTATTGAAGCAGATGTTACAAGTGACTGTGCTCCACTTTATAAGGCAGTAGAAAATGTACTTACAGCAGTTCCTGAAGTGCATGTAATTAGAGATGCTACAAGAGGTGGTGTTGGAACTGTTCTTTACGAGATTTCAAGAGAAAGTAACGTTGGTATTGATCTTAATTATGAAGATGTTCCAGTTGCTGATGAAGTTAAGGGTGTTACTGGTCTTTTAGGTCTTGAACCACTTTATCTTGCATGTGAAGGCAGACTTGTAATTATGGTTCCTGATGAAAAGAGTGAAGAGGTTGTTAATATCTTAAAGAACAGCCCTTATACAGAAGGAGCAAAAGTTATTGGACACATTACAGATGAGCACGTTGGTAAAATTGTAATGACTACATCAATCGGTGCACAGACTATGTTACCAAAACCAGGTAATGAGTTATTACCACGAATCTGTTAACCCTGAGTAACTGCATCAATTTATAAAAATATAAAACAAGTTTACTTGATTTTATATTTTTAGGAATTGATATAGATTGCGAAGCGATCACTACAATGATTGTGAAACAATCATTGTAGTGCAGTTATAAAAATATTAAAAATATAAAAAACAAGCAAAGGAAGGTATATTATGGAGACAAGAGTAGCGTCAATGTCGATTATTGTTTCAAATTTGGAATCTGTTGAAAAATTAAATGCTCTTTTGCATGGAGTATCAGAATATATTATTGGAAGAATGGGCATTCCATATAGGGAAAAAGGCATATATATTATTAGTATTGCTATAGATGCACCACAGGATACTATTAGTGAAGTTAGCGGTAAGATTGGAAGATTAGATGGCGTTTCAATTAAAACGGCATATTCGAATGTTATAGGCTAAATAAAGGTTGCATATATAGGTGGTTAAGATTTAAAATATTAGTATGACATTAGAAACTTTTAACCTGTTTTTTGATTATTTGGAGCGTGATTTATGTTAAAACGTATTGGCGAGGGATTTGCACCTCAGTTTTCAGAAGTGAAAATTAAAGATAGTGAATATCCAAAGCCATTTGATATAGGACTAGAATTTAATGCACCTGTTCATGGGACATGGAATATTGTTCATATTGGGTTTATGGTTCCTGAGGCTCATCAGATTTATGTATGCGCGGATAACTGCATGAGGGGTGTAGTTATGACTGCAGCAGAGATGAATGAACTTGATAGATTTCACAGTGTAACTCTTTTTGAAAAAGATTTGCTGAATGGAAGTCTTGAGAATGAAACCATAGAAGGTGTAACGGATGTTTTAAATAAACTTGAAGAGAAGCCAAAGATGGTTGAGTTATTTACGGTTTGTCTTCATCAGTTTTTAAGCTGTGACTTAGATTATGTTTATCAGACTTTGGAGAAGAGATTTCCTGACATAGTATTTGCTAGGTGTTTCATGGATCCTATTATGCAAAGGACATCGTACACTCCTGAGCAGAAACTTAGGAAGGCTATGCTTGATGTGATTAAACCACTTGAGCCAAGAAAAAAGATTTACATATTGGGCAGTGATGTTAAAATAAGAGATTGTTTTATATTCTATTTGGCCGAAAGATATGGATTTGAAGTTAAGCAAATTCATGATATGAAGACATTTGAGGAATACATGGAAATTGGTGATGGAGCATTTTACTTGGCAATCTATCCAACTGGTCTTTATGGAGTTTTCGATTTGGTAAGCAGATTGGAAAGACAATTTATGTATATTCCATATGAGGCAGATCCAGCGAAAATCAAAAGCAGAATTATAAAGCTTAATAAAAAATTAATTGATATTGCTACGGAGTATGCGGATGAAGATAATCCTAAGGAAATGAGATTCTTATTATCAAGTTGTGGACCATCTAAACATAAGGAAATAGAAGAATACGCCGATAATTTAGAAAAGGAACTTGAGGCAAAAGTAGATGAAGTAAAGGCTGTAATTAAAGATACGGAAATATCAATTGACTATACAGCATATCCAAGACCATTAGAACTAGCAAAGTTCTTGTTAGATAATGGATTTAATGTAAGTTCTGTCTATTTAGATGGTATTTCACCTGAGGATGAAGAAGCATATAATTATCTTGTTGAAAACTTCGGTGATTTGACTTTAAGAGCAACAATCCATCCAGAGGGAAGAGTTATAGATAGAAATAATGAAAATGTTCTAGCAATTGGCCAGAAGGCTGCTTGGTTTAATAATACACATCACTTTGTAAATATTATAGAAGGTGATGGTTGCATGGGCTTTAAGGGAATAATGACTCTTCTTGATATGATGGTTGAAGCATGTAATGAGGAGAAAGATTTGGATGATATAGTTCCAAGAAAAGCTGTGGGACTTTGTAGTAATTGTGGTATAGTGTAAGGAGGTTAGTATCAAAAAGATACTAAGTGTGATTTATGAATAGAGCATATAAGGTTTTACCTGTATTTGCTGGCGATGTTAGTGGTGCATGTAGTGCATTGTATGAATTAGGCGGGATGATTGTAATTCATGATCCTTCTGGATGTAATTCAACATATAACACACATGATGAAGTTAGATGGAATAAGATGGAAAGCTTGATTTTTATTTCGGGTCTAACTGACATGGATGCCATTACAGGTAATGATGATAAATTGATAGAGGATATTGTTAAGGCAGCGGATGAACTTAAACCTAAGTTTATTGCCATAACAAATTCACCAATTCCATATGTTAATGGTACTGATTTTGATTATATTGCAAGGGAAGTAAGTAAGCGAACTGGAATAAAGACATTTCCTGTTGCAACAAATGCATTTCATGATTATACAAAGGGAGCAGCAAGTGCATATGTGGCTGTGGTTAATAATCTATTAAAATCAAAGGAAGAACTTTGTGAGATTGAAAGTGTAAATATTAAGGTTAACTTATTAGGTGTTACTCCTCTTGATTATCCAAGGGAGAATGATGTTAATATTCTTTTGGACTTTTGTAAGAATAATGATTTTGGAGTGGTGGCTAATTGGTCATATTTAACTTCTCTTGAGGAAGTAGAAAAATCACTTCTTGCAGATGTTAATGTTGTTGTTTCATCAACGGGAATAGCAGCTGCAAAAAGAATGGAAGAATTATATGGGATTCCATATGTTGTTGGAATACCAGTAGGTGAGTTTGCAAAAGTATTTGCTGATGATATAAGAGAGTGTTTTAATTCTAAAAAATCAAAGGTATCATTTTTAAATGCTGCAGTTGAGGGTTTGGAATGTGACTCAAAAAGATATGTTGTGGGTGAGCCTGTTATTGCCGGTTCAGTCGCTGCAGATAAAAGAATTAAAGAAGGTAAAAATGTAAAGGTTGTTATTACAACGGAAAATTATGATGGACTGAAAAGAGATGAAGACATTGCATGTGTAGGTGAGGAAGAAATAGAGGCTGTTATTAGGGATGCAGATTATGTTCATGGAGATCCTTTCTACAAGTATTTATGTAATGATAGTGTGGATTTTGAAAAAGAACCACATTTTGCTTTGTCGGGAAGAGTTTATATGTAGGGCTTATAGGAAAATTTATGATGGAGATACATAAATTTAGGTATAGAAAGTTAGAGGAATGCATATGAGTTTAAACAGTGTACCATCAGGTGAAAGAATTCAGATTGGATTTTTTGGGAAGAGAAATGCAGGTAAGTCAAGTTTGGTAAATGCAATAACAGGACAGGAACTTGCAGTTGTATCAGATGTTTTAGGAACAACAACAGATCCTGTTGTTAAGGCAATGGAGATTTTGCCATTAGGTCCAGTTGTAATAATTGATACTCCGGGATTTGATGATGAAGGTCATCTTGGTAAAAAGAGAATTGAAAAGACAGTTGAAATATTAAAAAGAGTTGATGTTGCAGTTTTGGTGGTTGATAAAACACAGGGCATGTCAACTTATGATGAAGAATTAATAAGTATTTTTAAGGATAGAGAAATCCCATATATTATCGCGTATAATAAATCAGACTTGTATGAAAATCAAGTCAAAGAAACCGATGATAGTAAAAAAATGGATTCAAAAAATAATGAATTAGATAATAAGCAAATCATAGATGTTAGTGCATACAATAGGGATGGAATAAGAGAACTTAAGGAGATGATAGGTCATCTCTTTAAGGAAAAAGTAGTAATTCCACTTGTGGAAGATTTGGTTGAAAAGGGAGATACAGTTATTCTTGTGATTCCTATTGATTCATCCGCACCTAAGGGAAGAATAATATTACCACAGCAGCAGGTATTAAGAGGTGTTCTTGATAAGGAAGGCGTGGCAATATGTGTTCAACCTGAACAACTAGTTTCGACAATTGAAAATTTAAAAACTAAACCTAAGATGGTTATTACTGATAGTCAGGCTTTCTTTAAGGTTAAGGATATGGTGAGTGAAGATATTTATCTTACTTCATTTTCTATACTTATGGCAAGACATAAGGGGATTTTAGATATGGCTGTTGAAGGTGTTAAAGCTATTGATACTTTAGAAGATGGAGATACGGTTTTGATATCTGAGGGCTGTACACATCATAGACAGTGTGAGGACATTGGCACAGTTAAACTTCCTAACCTTTTAAAGAAATATACTGGTAAGGATATAAAGTTTGAAACTTCTTCTGGAAATACATTTGCTAAGGATCTTAGCAAATACAAGATGGTAATCCACTGTGGTGGATGCATGCTTGGAGATAGAGAAGTTAGAAGTCGTATGAAGATGGCTAATGAAGAGAATATTCCAATGACTAATTATGGAATTGCAATTAGTTATATGAGAGGAATACTTGAAAGAAGTATTGAAGTCCTAGGAATAAAATAGTATTTTAATAAATTTGAGTTACGAAAATGATTTTTTAGAATATATTATGGAGCGATTAAGGAAAATTAAATGAATAACATAGAAAGAATTAATGAGTTAGTAGCAAATTGCAACTTACCTGATGAAGATTTAAAAGTATTACTAACTACACTTAATAAAAGTGAAGAAGAATATTTATATGCAAAGTCATCTGAAGTTGCAAAGTCAGTATATGGTAATAAGGTGTTTTTTAGAGGCCTTATTGAGTTTTCGAATTATTGTAAAAATGATTGTATATATTGTGGGATTAGAAGAAGCAATAAAAACGTTGAAAGATATCGTCTAAATAAGGACGATATCTTAGTTTGTGCTAAGGCAGGATATGAACTTGGCTTTAGAACAATAGTGCTTCAAAGTGGAGAGGATTTATCTTTTAACGATGAATATATTTGTGATATTGTAAAAAGTATAAAAGATGAATATCCTGATATTGCAGTAACTCTTTCGATAGGAGAAAAGAGTTATGAAAGCTATAAAAAGTATTATGATGCAGGAGCGGATAGATATCTTCTTCGACATGAAACAATAAATGAAAAACATTATGAAAAACTTCATCCAGAAGAAATGAAGTTATCTAATAGAATAGAGTGTCTTAAGAACCTAAAAGAGATTGGATTCCAGGTTGGATGTGGAATAATGGTTGGTTCACCATACCAGACTGTTGAAAACATTGTAGAAGATTTGAGATTCATGAAAGAATTCGAACCTCATATGATAGGAATTGGACCATTTATTGCACATAAGGATACACCATTTAAAGATGAGAAAAGTGGAACATTAGAAGACACACTTCACTTATTAGCAATTATAAGATTAATGCTTCCAAAAGTATTGTTACCAGCAACAACTGCACTTGGAACAATAAATCCACTTGGTCGTGAACTTGGAATTAAGGCGGGAGCTAACGTAGTAATGCCAAATCTTTCACCAACTAATGTAAGAGATAAGTATATGTTATACGATGGTAAAATCTGCACAGGCGATGAAGCAGCAGAATGCCGTATGTGTATGCAACGTAGAATTGAAAGCATAGGCTATGAAGTTGAAGTAAGTCGTGGTGATTATGTGGATTTTGCAAATTAAATGTATATTATTTGCAAGTGGACTTTTACGGACTTGATAATGAAGTCTTATCATTAATGATAGTTTTAGTTTATATTCATATATAGTTAATAATTGTTAGACATTTATATTTTACGGTGTTATTATATATATTAATTATGTTTTTTAATAAGACTAAGTGCTTAAGCAAATTCTATATTTTCTAGATGGGACCGTTGCGGGTCTCTACACTTAGTGAGAAAGAAGTTGTTTGTGATTGAGATTTTTTATTTGCATAACGCGAAGCGTTATGTGTTTAAAGTAGGAAATAGGTAGCTGAATGCTTGCATTCAAGGCTAACTGTTTCCTGCTTTGAACATATAATACTTGTATTATACGAATGAAAAATATCAATAACGTTAAAACAACGAATTTCGAACTTAGTGTGGCTAGGGGTAGCCCGCACCGTGCGAGAGCTGAGTCCCAGATAGACAATATAAATTTGCGTAGCACGTAGGTTATCAACGAAAGGTAAAAATATGAAGAAAGTAATTGATAGAGAAATATGTGAGATTGTGGGGGAAATACTTGGAAGTTATGATAAGGGAAAAACTATTGATCATACGGAAGTGTTTGCTCAGCCAGATCCAGATGCTGTAATTGATATTTTGAAGAAGTTATTTAAGATTGTATTTCCAGGATTCTTTAGAGATAAAACATTTAGATTTTATAATATAAGTAGTCGACTTACGGTTTTGATTGAAGATGTTATGTACAATTTAAATCGTCAGGTTGCAATTGCTCTTAGACAGAATGAAAAGTATAGTGACGAAAGTGAAGAAGAGGTTAATCTAGCAGCGGAAGAAATCTGTGTTACATTCTTTAAGAAGATTCCTATGATTCGTGAGTATATTGAGACTGATGTTAAAGCGTTCTTTGATGGGGACCCAGCAGCTTATAATGAAAATGAAATCATTCTTTCATATCCTGGACTTTATGCAATCGTTACTAATAGACTTGCGCATGAACTTCACTTGCTTGAAGTACCACTTATTCCTCGTATGATGACAGAGCATGCACATAGTAAGACAGGTATTGATATTCATCCAGGAGCTACCATTGGTAAATATTTCTTTATTGATCATGGTACAGGTATTGTTGTTGGTGAAACAACAATTATTGGAGATAATGTTAAGGTATATCAGGGTGTTACAATTGGTGCCCTTTCAACTCGTGGCGGTCAGAGACTTAAGGGTGTTAAGAGACATCCTACTATTGAGGATAATGTAACTATTTATTCAGGGGCTTCAATTCTTGGCGGTGAGACAGTTATCGGACGTGGCTCGGTTATTGGAAGTAACGCATTTATTACAACTTCAATTGATCCGGAGACAAGAGTTACAATTAAAAACCAGGAACTTGTATTAAAGTCTGGTAAGAAGGATGTTGTGAAAAATGACATCGATATTATGGAAGTTGGTAATTATCATATTTAATAAAATTTAATTAAAAGATTATAAATGAAATCAGGTGAATGAAATGCAGAAGATAGTATCAAGATTTATCTTATATAGTGATTTTGGAAAGGATGCAATTATAACAAGGGTTGCAGATATATGTAAGGATGCGAAAAGATTAAAGGAGTTTGAAACTTCAGCAAATGAAGAAGATTCAATTGATGTTACAAAGGAAGATTTATTAACTAGAACATACAGAGAGGTTAAAAGAATTCTTGAACTTGGAACATCATATGCTTTCGATAAGAATCTATGGCAGAATTATCTTACATATGAAATTATTACTAACGAAAATCCTTTTAGTTTAACTTGTGAAAAAGTTGGTGCTAGTGATGGTTCGGTTAACTTCTATGCAAAGCAGGATTTTGAAGCGTTTATGGAATTATTCCATTATGATTTTACATGGATAGAAGAGTATCTTGATACAGATGTATTTAGCAGACTTACAACATATAAATCAATTGAAAAGCCTGAACTTATGTATAACAAAAACGTAAGTGAAAAAGTTAGAGCTTTAAGTGAGAAATTAGCAAATGCTAAATCATATGATGAATTTTTTGATTTAGTAACTGGCTTTTATAAAGATTATGGTGTTGGCATGTTTGGTCTTAATAAGGCATTTAGATTAAAATGCTATGCTGAAGATAAGGTTGAATTTAAGCCTATCAATAATATGGATAAGGTTGTGCTTTCAGACCTTGTCGGATATGAAATACAGAAGAAGAAGCTTGTGGATAATACGAAAGCATTTGTTGAAGGTAAAAAAGCGAATAATGTACTTTTATTTGGTGATAGCGGTACAGGTAAGTCTACAAGCATTAAGGCTATTGTAAATGAGTTTTATGATGATGGCCTTAGAATGATTGAAATATATAAACATCAGTTTAAATATCTATCAACTGTTATTTCAAAAATTAAGAATCGAAATTACAAATTCATTATTTATATGGATGACTTATCATTTGAGGAATTTGAAATTGAATATAAGTTCTTAAAGGCTGTTATAGAGGGTGGTGTTGAAAGTCGTCCAGCGAACATTTTGATTTATGCAACATCTAATAGACGTCATCTTATTAAGGAAAACTGGAGTGATAGAGATGATGTGGTTTCAAATAATGGTATGCACAAGTCTGATACTATGGAAGAAAAACTTTCTCTTGCATATAGATTTGGTGTAAGGATAAGCTATTCAAAGCCTACTCCAAAGGAATTCTATAATATAGTATTTGAGCTTGCAAAGAAGAATAATATCAATATGGATGAGGAAGAAATCAGGAAGGAAGCTAATAAGTGGGAATTATCACATGGCGGAATTTCTGGTAGATGTGCGACTCAATTTATAGATTATTTGCTGGGAACTATTGATGAATAGCTCTTTGGAGGTTAAAATATTATTATGATTATGTTGAATAATTAATAATAAGGCTAAGTGAAGAAGAGAAAAAAGATATGGAACCAGATAAAAAATATAATATTAACGTAAAGATTGATATTTTCCTTTTCAATCTTATGTTGGTTGCTCTAGAGATAATGGGAATAAAAAGAGCGTTTAAGTATAGTTGCAGAACGCTTAGATTTTATACAACTGATAGTAATATTTTCCTTTGCATCACATCAACTATCATGATGATAACAGCGTTGGTGTGTATAATAAAGAAATGTGATATACCAAAAGCTATATTGATACTTAAGTATTTTTCGGTGTGCTGCATTACGATGACTTTCATAGTGGTTTTAGTAGTACTTTTACCAGGGAAAGTATCGGATGGTTATGGACCTCATATTATGTATAAGGGTGCACAGATTTATCATCATACAGTTTGTCCAATCATGGCTATTATTGCTTTTATCTTTATTGAGAAGAAAGATAAGTTTGATAAGTTGTTTATAAGGGCTGCATACATACCAACAGCTATTTATGGTGTAGTAATTGTTATTTTAAATTTAAAGGGAATTGTTTATGGACCATATCCATTTCTTAGAATTACAACTCAGCCTGTATATAAAAGTATATTCTGGTTCTTTGTTATGATTATAGTAGCTCGTTCAATTAATTCTGTTATGTATTTAGTTAGACATCCAATTAAGAATCCAGAAAGAATTACAAAATTCGTTTGCAAATATGCGATTATATTTGCTAGGAAATTTAGAGAATTTTACGAAGATTAGTGTAAATATATTTTTTGCGAAACTAAAAAGATCATCCCTCTCGGATGGTCTTTTTTTAGGGCAAAAATAGGAAAAGTATGATAAGTTTTAGACAATCTCAAAGAAGTTTTAAATAATTGGCAAAAAAATGGTTTACATAGTATGGAAAATGTTGATTTTAAGCCATTTTTTGCCGAAAAAACTTGACAAATTGGCTTAAAGAAAGTATAACTTAATAAGAGTAATTGATTGCGGTTACTTTTGAATTTTTTTCGAGGAGGAAACAAAATGAACAAAGCAGAATTTGTTGCAGCAATTGCTGAAGAAGCAGGTTTAACAAAGAAAGACGCTGACGCTGCAGTTAAGGCATTTACAGAGGTAGTAACAGAAGAACTTAAGAAGGGTGAAAAGATCCAGTTAACAGGTTTTGGTACATTCGAAGTATCAGAAAGAGCTGCTAGATCAGGTAGAAATCCTAGAACAGGTGAAACAATGAAGATTAAAGCTTCAAAGGCTCCTAAATTCAAAGCTGGTAAGGCTTTAAAGGATGCTGTAAATGCACCTAAAAAAGGTAAAAAGAAATAATTAATTCGATTTTACTTTAAGAACCCTGTCTGATGACAGGGTTCTTAGTTTGTGAGGACATAATGAGATTAGATAAGTATTTAAAAGTATCAAGATTAATAAAGAGAAGAACTGTTGCGGCTGATGCATGTAATGCAGGAAGAGTAATGGTTAATGGTAAAGTGGCTAAAGCTGGCACTACAATTAAAGTTGGCGATGAAATAGAGATTGTCTTTGGTAACAGAAATGTTAAGGTTAAAGTTGACAGTATAGCAGAGACAGTAAAGAAGGATGATGCCAAGGAAATGTATACTCCGTTGTAATATCTTAATAAAATATTAATTTATTAAATCAGACTTGAAAATTATATGTAAACCTATTAAAATAAGAACAGTAAGAAAAAACACAACATAGGGGTATAGTTATGGCAACTCGTCGTAAAAGAATTGACAATAGAAGAGAAGATACTGCAATAGCCCGAGCTAGTAAGAGGCGTAAGAAGAAAAGAAGAAGTACATCATTATATGGCCTTTTTCTTATTAGTGCAATGGCGCTTCTTATAGTGGTTACTTTAGGTATTAACATTAGAAAGTCTCAGAAGACTTTAAATGAGTTAGAAAGTAAAGAGGCTAAGTTAATTGAGCAGAAAGAAGAACAGCTTGAATTAAGAGAAGAACTTGAAGAGAGAGCTGTTTATGTAAAGACAAAGGCTTATGTAGAAGAGATGGCCAAAAAATTAGGTCTTGTGTATCCGGATGAGGTTATTTTCAAACCGGAAGAAGAGAAATAAAAGTGCTATTTATTATATAGTCATTTGCTGAAATAACTATATAATGTATGGCACTTTTTTTGAAATGACATATGTTATTTGGTAGAAACACAGGAGGTGAGAGATAGATGAAATTGTCGAAATTTGAATATAATATATACAATTTCATTAGAGAAAACAAATTGTTGGAAAACACCAAACATATTGTAGTTGGCGTTTCAGGAGGAGCGGATTCAATATGTTTAATAAGTGTTTTGAAAAGAATAAGTGAATATGTCAGTTCAAAAAGCGTTGATGATAGTTCGTTTGATTTGATGGCCGTACATATTAATCATAATATCAGGGGCAAGGAAGCAAAACGTGACGAAACTTTCGTTGTTGATTTTTGTGAAAAGAACGGAATTCCTTTAATTGTTGAAAGTTTAGATGTTGTTGGATATTCCAATAAAAATAATTTATCTTTAGAGGAAGCAGGACGAGTATTAAGATACGAGGCATTTGCTAGAGCGGCTAGTAAGTGGGAGGATAGACAGTTTGTGAAAATTGCCGTTGCTCATAACGAAAATGATAATGTTGAAACGGTTATATTTAATATTATTAGAGGAAGTGGTCTTAAAGGCGTGAGTGGAATTCCAGTTAAGAGGGATGATATTATAAGACCGCTTTTATCGACTACAAGAGAATCAATTGAAGACTACCTTAAGAGTAGAGGCATTGATTATGTGGTTGATAGTACTAATTTGCAAGAAGATTATTCAAGAAATAAAATTAGACTTATGGTTTTACCATATCTTCAGAATAATTTTAATCAAAATGTTTTTAATGCTATAAGTAACCTTGCTGAAATTGCCACAGAGGCTAATGAATTTATTGAAAATCAGGTGGATAAAGCTTATAAAAAGTATGTTTCAGAGTATGAGATTAGTTCACAGATTCTTGATGAGGATGAATGTGTTATTAGTGGTGTTATTAGAAAGTGCTTTGAAGATAAATCGGGTAAGCTTAAAGATATTACAAAGACACATGTAAATATTATTATGAATCTTTTTGGAAGTATTGTTTCAAGCAGTATAGAACTTCCATATGGCATTATTGCAAAAAGAACATATAACGGAGTGGAATTTGCTACAAAGTCTGAAAATCAGCAAATAAATGTACATAAAGAGTATCCGTCTTATCAAATCAAGAAAAGTGAGGAAAAACAGGTTATTGAAGGCGCTGGGTTTAGAATTACTGTGGAAGTGAAACCGGCTGATGTAATTGACGAAAAAATAATAAAAAACAAGGAAAATCAGTATACTAAATATATAGATTATGATAAAATAGATAGCGATTTATATGTTAGAAGCAGACAAAAAGGTGACTACATAGTCGTTAACAGTGAGGGCGGCCATAAAAAAATCAAAGATTATTTCAGCGATATGAAAATTCCAAGAGAAGAAAGAGATGATATTTTATTGTTATCTTCTGATGATAAGATATTGTGGGTAATTGGATATCGTATTGGTGAAGACATAAAAGTTACAAGTGATACAAATAAAATTCTAAAGATAAGTTACGAAGCGGATAAAGAGTAGAGAAGATTTATGTGCTTACGTAAGGAGGCGAAATGGATAAAATAAGTGTTTTGATTTCTGAGGAAGAAGTTTGTAAAAGAATTAAGGAAATTGCAGATGTAATTAGTGATAAGTTTAAAGGTGAGGAAGTTCACTTACTATGCATACTTAAGGGAAGTATCTTTTTTACTTGTGAACTTGCAAAAAGAATTACAATTCCTGTAACAATAGATTTTATGCAGGTTAGCAGTTATGGCTCTGGAACGAAGAGTAGTGGTGTTATAACCATAAAAAAAGATTTGGATGAAAGTGTTGAAGGGAAGAATGTTGTCATTATTGAGGATATAATAGATTCTGGTAACACGCTTAAGACACTTAAACTTGAAATAGAAAAGAGAAATCCAAAATCTTTAATGATTGTAACTTTACTTGACAAACCAGATAGAAGAGAAGTTGATGTTAAAGTTGATATTACAGGCTTTGTAATTCCGGATAAGTTTGTGGTAGGCTTTGGACTTGACTATGATCAAAGATATAGAAATCTACCGTATATTGGAGTGGTGGAAATATAAAATTTTTTAAGGAGGAAAAATGAAAAAAGGAGTAAAAGAAATATTCTTTTATTTGACAGTTGTAGCTATAATAGTCGGAATTGTTTATTATGTGACTGTTAATAGTAATGTTTCACAGGATTATACTTATGAGTCATTTGTTGAAGATTTAAAGGAAGGTCAGATTGAAAACGTTGCTATAAAGCAGAATAAAGAAATACCAACTGGTAAACTTACAATCACATATAAAAATGATGATGTTAAATCTTTGTTCGTACCAGATGTAAATAAGGTTGTAGATGATTTAGCTAAAGCAAAAGATACAAAATATGTTGTAAAAGATGTTTCAAGAGACAGTATTTTCTTAACAGACATATTACCATTAATAATCATATTGGCAACAGGAATTTTCTTCTTCTTTATGATTAATGGAAGTATGGGTGGTGGCGCTAATTCTAAAATGGCCAATTTTGGAAGAAGTAGAGCCAGACTTGTTAATGATACAAAGAATATTAATTTTGAAAAGGTTGCAGGTCTTGAAGAAGAAAAAGAAGAACTTGCAGAAATAGTTGATTTCTTAAAAGATCCTAAGAAGTATATTGAAATAGGAGCTAGAATTCCTAAGGGTGTTATTTTAACAGGCCCTCCGGGAACAGGTAAAACTCTTTTGGGTAAGGCAGTTGCCGGTGAAGCAGGAGTTCCATTTTATATCATATCTGGTTCTGATTTCGTAGAAATGTTTGTAGGTGTTGGTGCTTCACGAGTAAGAGATCTTTTCGCTGAAGCTAAAAAGAATTCACCAGCAATTGTATTTATTGATGAAATTGATGCGGTTGCAAGACGAAGAGGAACTGGTATGGGTGGCGGACATGATGAAAGAGAACAGACATTGAACCAGTTACTTGTTGAGATGGATGGTTTTAGTGCTAATGAAGGCATTATCGTAATGGCCGCTACTAACAGAATTGATATTTTAGATCCTGCTATTTTAAGACCAGGTCGTTTTGACAGAAAGGTTACAGTTGGAAGACCTGATGTTAAGGGTAGAGAGGCTATACTTAATGTACATGCTAAGAATAAACCTCTTGGTGATGATGTTAAACTTGATGAAGTAGCAAGAATCACAGCTGGATTTACAGGAGCTGATCTTGAAAATCTTCTTAACGAAGCAGCTATTCTTGCAGCTAAGGATAAGAGAAAGTACATTATTCAAAAAGATATTAATAAGGCAATGATTAAGGTTGGAATTGGTACAGAGAGAAAGAGCAGAATTATTTCTGATGAAGAAAAGAAGATTACTGCTTATCACGAGATGGGACATGCTATTTTATTCCATTTGCTCCCAAATGTTGGACCTGTACATACTGTTTCAATCATTCCTACGGGTATGGGTGCCGCAGGTTATACAATGCCACTTCCTGCTAAGGATGAGATGTTCTTAACAAGAGGAAAGATGATAGATGAGATTATGGTTGATCTTGGTGGTAGAATTGCTGAAGAATTAGTGCTTGATGACATTACAACAGGTGCATCACAGGATATTAAGCAGGCTACAGCAACAGCTAAGGCTATGGTTACAAAGTATGGTATGTCAGAAAAACTTGGCTTGATTAACTATAATGATGATTCAGATGATGTATTTATTGGTCGTGACCTTGCTCATTCAAAAGCATATGGTGAAAACACAGCGACAGCTATTGATGAGGAAGTTAGAGGCATAGTTAGTAAGTGCTATAATGATGCTAAGAATATTATTACTGAAAATATAGACGTTCTTCACAAGGGGGCACAACTTTTACTTGAAAAAGAAAAGATAAACCAGGAAGAATTTGAAGCATTATTTGCTTAGATTGATTTATTGATTAAAAAAGTAGTGGATTGAGTCTGCAGTTTTAGGCAAAATCACGATGAAGGATAGGGGTATAGTGAAAATGCACAAAAACTTTCTGTACATTTTGTAATGTTTGTGCACACTTATTTGTAAATTCGGGTTATAATACATATCGTAAAAACCCCCAATACATTATATAGTTTTTTTGCTACACCCCATAAGAAAAAACGAAAAATACCTTCTCCTAAAAGCACAGCAGTAGCAGCTGTGCTTTTTACTTTTGTATAAGGGTTTTTAGAAAAAGAGAAAAAGAGAGTAGAAATACTTTAATATTATTAAAATATTAAGGAGTCATTTTAAAAGTATGGGTTATGATTTATTAGAAAGTGCAATCTTTCACGATGGAACTAGCGAATTCAGAGATCCGATGGTACCAAAGGCTGGAGAAAGTGTTAAAATTACGCTTAGAACCGCTAAAGATGTGGTTAGGAGTACGGTACTTATTGCTAACGGTAAAGAGATACCGATGAAGAAGCTTACAAAGGTTTCTGAGAGAAATAAAACTAATCGTTTTGATTACTTTGAAGAAAAGTTTATTGCCATAGACGGCATTAATGATTATTATTTTAAACTTGAATGTGATGAGTTTACGGCCTTCTATGATGTTTTAGGTTTATCAACTGGCCATGATTCAAATTATAATTTTAAGGTTACTTCTGGATATGATACACCGGATTGGGCAAAGGGTGTAGTTATGTACCAGATATTTGTTGATAGATTTTATAATGGCGATCCATCTAACGATGTTGTAGATGATGAATATGCATACGTAGGGGGACATGTTAGTCATGCAAATTGGGAAGATGGCATTGCAGATGTTGACATTAGAAGATTTTATGGTGGAGACCTTCAGGGGGTTATTGATAAACTCGATTACTTACAAAAGTTAGGAATTGAAGCTCTATATTTAAATCCTATTTTTGTTTCACCATCAAATCATAAGTATGATATACAGGATTACGATCATATTGATCCTCATTTTGGCGTTATTGTTAATGATGTTGATGATGTGTTAAGTGAATATGATAATGATAATACTCACGCTAAAAAGTACATTAAGCGTGTTACGGATAAAGAAAACTTAGAGGCATCTAATAAACTCTTTGCCAGACTCGTTGAAGAGGCGCATAGCAGAAATATTAGAGTTATTATTGATGGTGTATTTAATCACTGTGGTTCATTTAATAAGTGGATTGATCGTGAGATGATATACAAGGATGCGGAAGGTTTTGAACCAGGTGCATATGTAAGTAAGGACAGTCCTTATAGAAATTTCTTTAAGTTTGCTGATAATACAGATTATTGTAGGAATTACGAAGGATGGTGGGGATATGATACCTTACCAAAACTTAACTTTGAAGATTCTAAGGAACTATATGATTACATTTTAAGAATTGGTAGCAAGTGGGTAAGTGCTCCATATAATGTTGATGGATGGAGACTTGACGTTGCTGCGGATCTTGGTCATTCTAAAGAGATGAATCATCAGTTCTGGACTGATTTTAGAAAGTCAGTAAAATCAGCAAATAAAAATGCAATTATTTTAGCAGAACATTATGGTGATCCTTCTGACTGGTTACAAGGTGGACAGTGGGATAGCATAATGAATTATGATGCATTTATGGAACCTGTTAGCTGGTTTTTGACAGGTGTTGACAAACATAGTGATAATGTTGACATGTTCCTTAAAGGTAATGGAAAGAGTTTCGCTGAAGCTATGAAGCATAACATGGCAAAGATGCAGACTCAGTCATTACTTGTTTCCATGAATCAGTTATCAAATCATGACCATTCAAGATTTTTAACACGAACAAATGGAAGATGTGGTAGAATTGTAAGTGATGGCATGAAGGGGGCAGAAGAAGGCGTTAACATAGCGCTTATGAAGGCTGCAATTATTATGCAGATGACTTGGCCTGGTGCTCCAACATTTTATTATGGAGATGAAGCAGGATTATGTGGATGGACTGATCCTGATAATAGAAGACCTTATCCATGGGGGAAGGAGAATGCAGAACTTATAGATTTTTGTAGATATGCTATTTATTTTCATTCTCATAATAAGGCTCTTAAGACAGGTGCATTTAAGATGCTTATTGCAATGAATAATGTTGTAAGCTTTGGTAGATTTGAAGAGGATAGTAAGATTATTACACTTGTAAGTACTGCACATTCAGATATGGAAGTTGATATTCCAGTATGGCAGTTAGACATATCTGATGACGATACAATGGAAAGATTATTGTATTCTTATGAAGATAAATATAATGTTGGAAAAGTTGATTATAATGTTGAGGGTGGAAGTTTACATGTTAAAATTACACCTGAAAGCGCAATGATGTTTAGAGTTAAGAAGAATAGGGTATAAGTGATGACAGAACAGGTGATAGAAGAAGATTTTTTATCAAAAGTTGGCGGGTTTATTAGAAAATATTATAAGGATATATTGGAAAAAGTTTGGCAGCTGATAGGATTCTTTGGCGTGCCATATGCACTTTTTTATTTAACCAATTCATATCTTTACGAATATAAAGAAGTTAAAGAATTTCTAAATTGGCAGAAATGTTTGATTAACTATTTGTTTTTTGCATTATTTCTATGGACGTTGTTTTTAGTTATTGGTAGATTTAGAGTTGCAGCCATAATAGAAACAGTATTCTTTATGGCGTTTGGATTAGCTGATTATTATGTTTTTAATTTTAGGGGTAATCCAATTTTGCCTTGGGATATTAATTCCATTAAGGTGGCATCATCGGTAGCTGATAATTATAGCTATAAACTAGAAAGTTATGTTTGGAATATTCTTATTGGATTTGTTGCATTAATAATTTTAGAGTTTTTCTGTGAGATAAAACTTAAAAAAGGCTTATATGCATACAGTATCAGAGTAATAGGTGTGGTTGCGTGTATATTTAGCATATATGGCTTGGTTATATATCTAAATGATGAAGACCATATGTATGATATTGAAATGTATCCATTTGTATTCCAGCAGGATGTCATGACAAAGAGAAATGGTCTTATGCTTACTTTTATGTACGATTTTAATTTTGTAAAAGTTAAGAAACCAAGTGGATATAGTGATGATAAGGCTAAAAAGTATTTAGCTGAATATGAGGATAAAGCAGTTAAGGAAACTAAGAAGCCAGATGTGATTGTAATTATGGATGAAGCATTTGCTGATATGTCTGTAATTGGAAACATAGAAACAAATACTGATTACATGCCTTTCATTAGAAAGCTAATGTATGGATATGATAATACTGTTAGTGGATATTTAAATATGTCGATTGTGGGTGGCAATACTCCTAATAGTGAGTATGAATTCCTGACAGGGGATACATTAAAGTTTTTACCAATGGGTAGTGTTCCATATCAGCAGTATATGTTTGGTGAAAGAGATAGTTTAGTTTCACAATTAAAGGATTTAGGATATCATACTACAGCTATGCATCCTTACTATCAAAAGGGATGGAATAGATATAATGTATATGATTATTTTGGATTTGATGATAAATATTTTAAAGATACATCTGTTTTAGGTGGAAAGACTATTAGAAGCTATTATAGTGATGAATCGATAGTTGACTGGATAATAGATAAAACAGAAAGAGCTTCAGATGATCCACAGTTTATATTCTCGGTTACAATGCAGAATCATTCTGGATTTACAGAGAATTTTGATAATTTACCACATACTGTTTCAGTTAAGGGACTAGAAAAAAATGATGCAGTATCAAATTACTTCTCTCTTGTGAAACTTACAGATAAAGCTGTGGAAAAACTAATTAATCATTACAAGGAAGCAGACAGGGATACAGTTATTGTTTTCTTTGGTGATCATCAGCCTAACACGACGATTGGAAATCCTATATTGAGAATGCATGGTATGGATCCCGAGAATTTATCAAAAGAAGATAATGCATTAAGATATAAGGTTCCATATTTTATATGGGCAAATTATGACATTGAGGAAGAGGTTGGTAAGGAAATTTCAGCTAACTATTTATCAGGTCTTATGACAGAAAAGGTTGGCTTATCACAAACACCTTACCAATTATTCTTAAAGGACTTAAGAGAAGAATACCCTGTTATTTCGGCGGTTAGAACTTGTGATAGTAAATATCTTCCGGTTGAAAATGAAGATGACGAGGAGGATATTAATAAATATAATATAATCCAGTATTATAAAATGTTTAGACAAAAATAAGGAGGATAAATAATAATGAGATTATTTAAAAAGACACTTAGTATCGTTACAGTACTAAGTCTTGCATTCTCAACACCTGTATTTGCTGAAGATGGTGGCGAGATAAGTGATGGGGATACAAGAATTGACATCGCAAAGTTTAGTGTGCGACATAGTTGTAATAATGACACATTATTCACAGTTGATGAAAAGACTAAGTTAATTACATCAGTAGATGCAAGTTTAATGGAAGAAACAGTAATGGTTATACCTAGTAAGGTAAAGGCTAGTGATGGTAGTGACATTGATATTGTAGGTATTGGTGATTCTGCATTCAAAAACATGGATAAGCTTGAAAAGATTTATTTACCAGATGATTTTGAAACATTTGGTAAGGAATGTTTCATGAATGATAAGAATTTAAAAGAAATGATGCCATATAAGGCAGAACAGGAATTTACTTATGCTGAGTATAAATTAGCTACTGATCCAGAGGCTCAACTTGGAGATGACGATGCTCTTAACAATCAGAAAATGATTGGATTTAATTATAAAGAAGAGTCAGAGAATTCAGGCGATTTAGATAATCCAGGAAATCCAGAAAATACAGAGAATATGTTATATCCAGATCTTCAAGGATTTTATCTTCCAACAGCTTTAGTTAATGTTGATGCTACAGCATTTATTGGTTGTGAGAAGATTACTAGATTTGATTATAATTTAACTAGTGACGAAGAAGAAACAAGGCTTACAATCGCAGGCATTAAGATAACTCCAGCAACTGAATTTTCAGAAGAAACTAGAGAAGTAACTAATGAATTATTATTAACAAAAGATGGTAAAAAATTAATATGTATGGCTCCAGGATTTTCTGGTGATAAGTATTCATTCGCTGATCATGGAGCAGAAACAATCGAAGAGATTGGTAACTATGCATGTTATAACAATAAAACAAATAATGGATTTATTATTCCTAAGTCGGTTAAGAAAATTGGTGATTATGCATTCTACGGTTGTACAAATCAGAATTCATATGCATTTGAAGATGGTAGTGTACTTGAATCAATTGGTGCATATGCATACGCTAATACAGTTAATTTAAATATTTCATTCCCAGAAACATTTAAGACAATGGGTGTACATGCTTTTGATTCAGCTAATAATGCAGTTATTGATATTTCAAAGAGCCAGGTAGAAGTTATTCCTGAATATGCATTTGCTAATCAGCCTACACTTCATGAACTTACAACACCTAAGACTCTTAAGACAATTGCTCCATATGCATTTGCTAATAGTACTAACTTAGATACAATTCACTTCCTTGGTGAAACACTTGAATCAATTGGTAAGGGCGCGTTTGAAGGATGTAGAACACTTCATGTTATTGATATTCCTGAAGGTGTTAAGGCAATTGAAGAAGATACATTTAATGGATGTAGCAACCTTGGTATTGTTATTTTACCAGAGTCACTTGAAGAAATCGGAGCAAATGCTTTCAAGGATTGTGTAACTATTCATGAGATGGTTATTCCAGCAGGCGTTAAGTATGTTGATAAGACAAGTTTCTCAGGTGCTAGAATAGATAAGATTGATACATCAAAGAATGAAGCACTTTCAAAGTTATTCGGTAGATATTTTGAAACTGAAGAACAGAAGGCAGCTAAACTTATGAATAAGGTACTTACAATTAATGGTTATAAGTACAAGGTAACTAAGACAGATAAGACTGGTGGAGAAGTACAGCTTATTGGTGCTGCTGATAAGAAGAAAGTTAAGAAACTAAAGAAGCTTGTTGTTAAGAATACTGTTGCTTATACATTTGAAGGTAAGAATTATACATACAAGGTAACATCAATTGGTGCAAAAGCATTCAAGGGTTATAAGAAACTTGCTAAGGTTACTATTGGAACAAATGTTACAACTATTGGAAAGGCTGCTTTTTATAATTGTAAGAAGCTTAAGAATGTAGTAATTAAGTCAAAGAACATTACTAAGATTGGTAAAAAAGCATTTAGAAGAAATGGTGCTAAGAAACTTACAGTTAAGGTTCCTAAGAAACTTAAGAAGAAATATAATAAGTTATTAAAGAAGGCTAAAACTAATAAGTACAAAGTTAAATAGTTTGTAAAATAGACAAGTTTATAAAAATTATACAAGTCGATCTTCAGATTATGGGTTTTTCATGTCTGAAGATCGATTTTTTTTACAGGAAATGGCGTTATGTAAATTATAAATTATTGACTTAAACGTTTGATTTTTCTGAAAAATGAATAGATTTAGTGCTTTTTGTAAGTATTTTACTAATTTATGCCAAAAAATATGTTGATTTTTGTGAATATTATGTTAATTGTTTCGTTGAAATGGAAAACTTAAAATGGTAGAATAGTAACATTAGCGTGGGAAAATAGCGCTTTTTAAGAAATTATGTATTATGTTGTTAGACGAAAAAGGAGTAAGAAATGAAGAAGACAATTCAGAGGAGAATCAGTAGAATTGCCGCGTCAGCAGTAGCAGTGGCAGTGGCGGTTACTGGTATCGCAAACAGTAAGTTTGGCAATCCAAGTGTTTCTTATGCAGCAAGCATCATGGATTATGATGCAGTTAGTTCTGTTAACTATGCAGACATACTTGGAAGAGGAATTGATTACGGGGTTGTAAGTGATCAGTTTGTACAATCAATGCATATGGAGACAACATTTGCTACAAATTTATTTACTAACGCGGGAGGAGAACAGAACTGTGATGTTGACCTCGCCGGTGATGCACCAGCTCACTTTATTATTGCAGAAGTTGAGGATGGTAGTCAGGTAAGATTTGGTAGAACATATGAAGGGGCAGATAGCGTGCTCTTTAATATTGAAACTACTGAGAGTATCAAGAACAATAACATCGCATATGATAATGTATGCAAGGCAGATCCACAGTATAAGATTGATACTTATGATAATTTAAAGGGCAAGGTAGATTCAATCATTGGACATATGCAGGATGAGTCCAAGAGATTTTTATCAAAGCCAGCAGTTAATATTGATGACATTGCAGATTATAAGAATGGCAAAGCTGTAATTGATTTGACAGATAGTTCTTATGACAATGCTGTTGTTTATATTAATATTCCAGAAGATAGTGCTATCGGTAACAATCTTAAAGGTGCCGAAGTTTTAAATATAGTTAAAAATTCTAATACGGTTATAGTGTTTAATGTTTTAACACCTAACAAGGTGACTTTACCACAGTACACAATGACTATTGCAGATTATGATAAGGCTGGATATGATTTTGAAGTAGACGGTGAACTTAAAGATGGTAAGTTAACATTTAATTCAACTACAACACATTCAGGTGAAGATAGTATTCATAATAGAATCGTTGATAAAGAAATGTGTCAGAAGGTTATATGGAATATTCCTAATTCAAAGGAAGTTGCATTTGATACAACAGCTGGTACATTCTTACTTCCAAATCCAGAAACTTACGCTTATACAGTAGGTTCAAGTGCAGGTTGGGTTGCATCAGCTGGTAAGACAGAGGTAAGAGGCGGTGAGTGGCATTACATTTATCATGGTCGTTCAGAAGATGGATTTGATAAGAACAAATCATCATTCCATTTTGCTTCATACAAAACATTCACAAATAAATTCAATGGTAAAAATACAGAGCAAATAGATAATATTTATGCAGGTGAAGGTGAATTTACGTTTAGCTTTACTGAAACAGAAAGTGATTATAAGACTACAGTTAAGAACTATGAAAATGTTTCAACTGATAAAAATGGTAGAATTATATTCCCATCATTATCATTTGCTGCAAAAGAAATTGATCCTAGAAATCCTGAGATGCATTACTATGTAATCAAAGAAGTAAGCATGAAGGATAAAGATTCTAAGATTACATTATCAAAAGGTGAAATTGATATCGCTCTTAAGGTTGTAAACAATAATGGCGTTTTATCATATTATGTTTCATCAGTAAAATATTTGACAAATAAGCATGACTCAAATGATATCGCAGCTGTTAACGAAGATGTTAATATGTCAGGTATCGAATTTGGTTTAGGTGGATTTTTCAATTTATATGATTTAAAGACATCAGAAATTGACATTACAAAGAAAATATCAACTGATGATTTAAACAGTTTTAACAACAAATACAAAAATGAAAAATATAAAGTAGCTATTAAAAAAGGTGATTTATACGTACAGAATAACGAAGGTGGACTCGCATTATCAGAGCACTACTTTGAAGTTATGAGCGGGGAAACTGTACATGTAAGTGGATTAGTTCCAGGTGATTATAAAGTAATTGAAGCAGGTGAGAATCTTGTAGATTACAAACTTGATAATATTGAATACAAGATTAATGGCCAGAGCAAGGATTCATTTACAGTAAATAGTGATGGAAGCAAGGTTAATGCTGAAGTCGTTAATACATATAAGAAGTTAGATACAGATAATAAAGCATTATTAGAAGTATATAAAGAAACAAAGGGACTTCCAACATCATACAGTAATAAGGAATTTGAAGTTGCTGTTGTAGCTAATGTTGCAAATGGTCCTGTTAAGTATGTACAAAATGCAAATGGTGATTTAGGTGATCAGCCAGTTTACTTTAAGATTAAGGCTTTAGAAACAATATCATTTGCTGTACCTAAGACAGCTAAGAATTATCAGAACAATGATGCTAAGTGCACATATCAGGTGATTGAAAAGAAGGCAGAAATTGATGGTTATAAGTGGTCAACTACATATTCTAATCGTGGTGAAGAAGTTATCACTGATGCAGTAGATGTAAAGGACATTGATAACGCAACAAAAGTTAGTCTTTTAAATACATATTCAAGAGAAACAGGTAACTTAACAATTAACAAATCATTTAAAGTTAATGGAAGTGATATGACTAATGATAAAGCATTTGCTAATGCAAAATTTATTATTAGTGGACCTGAGGACTTTGAAAAAGTTGAAGTAAGTTATGCTGATTTCAAGGGTGGTTCATACACACTTAATAATATTCCATTAGGACAGTACACAGTTACAGAAACTAACATGAAGAATTCTGCTCCAGATGGATATGGCTATGTTACTACAAGATACAATACTGGTAATAGTTGTACTCTTAATAATAACAATAAGAATGGCGAAATTGGTATTACTAATGAATATAGAAAATTAAGCAGTTTAGCAATTAGAAAGACTGTTGTAACAGAGAGTGGAAGCAAGGTAACAAAGAATAGATTTAAACTTGCTGTAAAGAATAACTCAGGAAAATATTATGATCCAAAATCAGGTGAGTTCACAAGTGCTGAAATCGTATATTTCACAGTAAATGTTGATGAGGATTATGTTATTAAAAACATTCCAGAAGGAAGTTATACAATTACTGAAGATTTAACTGACGCAGCAGTAGATGGTTATAAACTTACAACAAATGGTATCGGAACAGGTGTTTATGTAAGTGGCAATGCAACTGCAAATGTCACAAATACATATTCAAGAGATGATAGTGCTAAGACATATACATTAAATCTCAAGAAAAAAGCTATTGATGCACCATACAGTGATACAGTTTATGAAATTGCTGTTAAGAAGGGTAATCAGTACTTAGTAGCAAATGGCGACTTAGTAAGTGAACCATATTTCTTCAAGTTAACAAATGATGAAGAAATTAAACTCACACTTCGTGATGCAGGTCCATATACTATCGTTGAAAAAACTGAAAACGTTTCAGAAAATGATAACTTTACTCTTGAAACATTATATGAAGTTGATGGTAAAGTAGTTGCAAATGGAGCATTTAGTTTTAGTAATTCAAAGACAAAGGTTGATGCAGTAGTTAGAAATAACTATGAACATATCGGTGGACCAGAAACAGGTGAATTTGAAATCGTTAAGGTAAATAGCAAGGACAATGGTATTAACCTTGAAGGTGCTACTTACGGATTATATCTTCCTGTTTCAGAGTCAGATGAAGATTTAACTTATCCAAAGGTAATTGTTGATGGTGAGTCATGTTACCAGGTAGATATTAAGACAACTAACTATGATGGTGTTGTTAAGTTTGAAAATGTATTTGCTGATAAGAATTACATTGTAAAAGAATTAGAAACAGTTGGTGGATATTATTTATCAGAAGATGCAATAAAAGTTAGTGTTGCTGTAAAGAATGGTAAAAGCACAGTTTCAATTGAGAATAATGGAAATGGAATAGCTAAACTTTCTAACGGACAAGTTTTATGGCTTGAAAATGAAATTATAATTGAAATTAGCAAGATAAATAGAGGTGGAGATTTATTAGCAGGTGCTATTCTTCACATCGAAGATGAAGATGAAAATATTATAGTTGATTCAATTAAAACAAATGATAATGGCGTTATTACAATTAGCGGTAAGGATTATAGTAGTCTTGTAGCTGGTAGAAAGTATTACTTAGTTGAAGATAAGGCTCCTAATGGATACGTTATTGCTGACCCGGTTGAATTCGAAATTGGTGTAACACCAAAAGTATCAACTTCTGGTAAGATTAATCCTGTTAAGGTTAACATGATTGATGATGAGGTAGTTAAGACTGCTAAATTAGAACTTAACAAGACAATCGATGGTGAAAACATTACAGAAGATGATCTTAAGAATCTTAAGTTCACAGTACAGGACGATGGTGGAAAGTATTTATATAAAGATTCAGAAGGCAATGTTAAGATTTCCAAGACAAAAGTAGAAATATCACTTGGAGAATTTGATAAGGATATGTATGGTATGTATTCATACGTATTTGAAGATGTTGAATTCGGTGAATACACTATAACAGAAACACAGGCCAATATCGAAGGTTACGATATTAAATATGTTAAGATGAATGGCCAGGAAGTTAAAGAAGGAACAGATAAGTCATATTCAACAAATATAGTTCTCACAAGGGCAGGCAAGACATTATGGATTGAGGATGCTTACAAAGTTCAGACAGGTGACTTAGAACTTACAAAGACAATTGACGGAAAGAATGTAACAGAAGATGATTTAGAGAACCTTAAGTTCACAGTCCAGAACGAAGCTGGTGAATACTTATCAAAGGATAAAGATGGAAAAGTAGTAACATCAAAAGAAAAAGTAGAAATCGCATTAGGTGAATTCGATAAGAACAATGATGGAACATATAGCCTTAAGTTCGAAGATATCGAAGTAGGTAAGTATACAGTAAAAGAAACACAGGCAAACATTGAAGGTTATGACATCGAGTATGTTGAAATGGATGGCAAGAAGGTTAATGCTTCAGAAGACAAGTCATTTACATCAACAACAGTTGTAACAAAAGATGGTAAGGTAATTGAAATCGTAGATGCTTATAAAGCACAGACTGGTGATTTAGAGCTTACAAAGACAAT
>NZ_FUXZ01000006.1:112707-199172 GCF_900167115.1 Eubacterium uniforme | reverse complement strand
TACAGTTTTAACTGTAGATTGTTCAGGTAGTATGCTTTTAAAAGATTGGATTGATTCGGGATATAAATACGGACTTATTCCATTGGATGAATATGTCACGACTCGTGATAAAACATGTAATAGAATTAAGGCTATAACTGGATTTGTTGAAAATATGGGTGATATGGATAAGGCAGCCATAGTATTTTTTAATGATAAGGCATATAAAAAGACAGAGATGACAAATGATAAGGATGCCTTGTTAGATGCTATGCAGGAACTTAAAGATGGAGGAAATACAAGTTTCAATAATGCTTTATCTGCATCAATAGAAATATTTAATACAGAAACCTTTAGTGGTAATAACAGAATTATTTTATTATCAGATGGAGAAGCAGCCTATAGTAAAAAGATTCTTGATTCAGCAAATGCCAAAGGAATAGAAATAGATACGGTTGGATTGGGAGAAGAAGCAGGAGATGAATTATTAAAGGAAATCGCAGAGTATTGTAATGGTGATTTTTATAAGGCGTATGAGGCAGAAGAATTGATAAATATATACTCTATCCTTGGCTTCGGAGATGATTTTGATAAGACGGATAATGATCATGATGGTTTATATGATGCAGTAGAAGCGGCAGGTATTAGATTACAGAATGGAAGTATTTTGTATGGTTGTGATCCTACAAAATCAGATACAGATGGAGATGGGATAGAAGATGGAGAAGAAATAAATCCTATGCCTGTATGTAATGATATAACAGAGTATGGAAGCTATGAGGCTGACGATAATAGAATAAAAGGTTATTATTTTTCAATGAAATCAAATCCATGTAAAAAAGATACAGATGATGATGGATATGAAGATAAAGTTGAGAGAGATGAGTACAATTCATCTCCGTTATATAGTGATATCATAAAGCATAGATGGGGGAAAGATTATATATCTATAATAGAGGGAAATGAAAAAGGAATAGATTCATTTGGGGGAAATCAGGAATGGTTTGATAGTACAGATAAATCATCTACTAATTATATTATTTATAATTATGGATGTGGAATGATTTCAGCATCAGATATATTATTATATTTAGCTGTTAAGGATAAAAATAAAGAAACAGGATATACTAGTATAGCAACCGAAAAGATGCAGGGATTAAAAGTAGATAAGGATACTTATAAAGAATATATTGAAGAAATGAATGCATTTGTTTTTCCGACTGTAAGAAAAAATGGAGTAACTGGGTGGTCGATGAGAAATAGAATGAATGAATATTTTAGGGGATTTTCGATTGATTTACATGCTCAATGGGAGGTGAGTTTGGTAAATTTGAAGGATTGTATAATTAGTATGCTTGATGAAGATATCCCTGTATGTTTGTCTATTGGTGATTCTGATTATGGCATAGGTTTTCATAGTGTAGATTCTAAACAGAATAATAATTTGCCAGTAGATATAAATAATACTGATGTGAAATACTATAGTAATCATTATGTTACTATAACAGGTATGTTGGAAGATAAAATAAAAAAAAGAACATATTTAGAAATATCATCTTGGGGAAACAAGTATTATATTGATTTTGATGAATATATAGAATATGTGGATAATCATAGTAAGAGTTTATATAGTAATATTTTATACATTTATGAGGTTAATAAGTGATAATGAAGAAAAAGATATTAATGGTATTGTTAATAATAATAGGTATTATATTGTTAAACTTGTGTAGATATACTAGATTAGAAAGAAAAATAATATTTGCAAATATTAATCATTTTACAGATGTAGACTTTGATAAAGTTAATATAAATAATGATGAAAAAAATGTAGATATATGTTTTAAGGTTGATCATATACATATAACGCATAAGATTGTAAAAGATTTGATGAATAATAGTAAGAAAGTAGTGTTTGATAATAAAAAATACGAAGCTTATAAAATGACGATAAATATTTTAGGTGCACAACGTATAATATATGCTGTTACAATTGATTCTAATGATGAGGTAGAAAAAGTTTATTGTTCGACTAATGTTAATGAAAAGTTAATACCTTTGTCAACAATTGAAAAGGAATATCCAAGTGTAAAAGAACTATATTTGGAAAAATTTGATTATGAAGATTATAGTGATTTGAATAATTATAAAGAATTTAATAACTTAAAAAGAGTTAGTTTCAGTGTAAAACCAAGTGATGAAGTTATTAACTATATAAAAGAAAAATTCCCAAATTGTGAATTGAAATATGATAGCGATGATTGAATGAGTGGTTTATAAAAAATAGAGGAACTTTGTTTTATTACATAGCTCCTCTATTTTTTAATATAAAAATACCTAAATAAATTTAACTAAAACTATTGACATATTTTTAACCAACAAATATAATGAAGAAGAAATATCTAAATAAATTTAGGTAAAATATTTTAGGTTTGTGAAGGCAAACCCTCAAGGAGGATTTTAAAAATGTCATTTGAAACAGTAAAAGAAATTATTATTGATACTATTAATTGCGATGCAGATGATATCAAGATGGAGTCAAACTTAAGAGATGATTTATCAATCGATTCTCTTGATGCAACAGAACTTTGCATGGCTTTAGAAGAACATTACAACACAACAATCGATGAAGATGCAATGGTTGGATTCGTTAAAGTATCTGACATTGTTGAATATATTGATAAAAACGTAGAGGCATAATCTAGTTTTTTGTTCAAACATGGAAAAAATAAAGTAGGGATTAGAACTAATATCTAGGAGAAAGGAGATCCAATTATAAGCTAGAAATTACTGACTAGAAAATTGGATGAACGTTATTATGGATATTAAAGAAGTATATGATATCTGGGATAGATTTGAAAAATCAGATATAGATGAGATTGAGGTTGAATTAGGTGAAGATAGAGTTCACTTTAAGAAGACTGCAGATGTTGATGAAGCACTTGGTAAACTTGCCGGATGTATGAACATTAGAAGTGAAGTAGCACCAGCAAATGCACCTGCAAGCACAGTGGATACGAATGAAAATGCAAGTGATGGAAGTTGCATTTTACCATACAATGGCTCTCCAGTGAAGGCGCCTATCGTTGGAACTTTCTATAGAGCACCTTCACCAGGAGCCACTCCTTTCGTTGAAGAAGGAACAAAAGTTAAGAAGGGCGATGTAATTGGAATAATTGAAGCCATGAAACTTATGAATGAGCTTTCAGCTCCAAAGGATGGAACCATCGAAACTATTTTAGCTGAAGATGGCAAAATGGTTGAATATGATCAGGTGATTATGAGTATTAACTAAAGAACAGGAAGGTGGTTCTATGTTTAAACGAATTTTAATTGCAAACAGAGGCGAAATTGCACTTAGAATTATTAGATGTGCAAGGGAAATGGACATAGAAACAGTCGTTGTTTATTCAACAGCTGATAAGGATTCACTTCCAGTTATGGGAGCGAATTACGCAGTATGCATAGGTCCAGAAAGCCCTGCAAAAAGTTATCTTAATCAGGATGCAATCATTGAAACAGCCCTTAGAATGGAGTGCGATGCGATTCATCCAGGTTATGGATTTTTATCAGAGAACGCAGAATTTGCCAGCAAATGCGAAGAACATAATATAACATTTATTGGTCCATCTTCAGAGCTTATTAGTAAGATGGGCGATAAACAGGAAGCAAGAAAATTAATGATGGAAAATGGAGTAAGGGTTGTACCTGGTTCAAAAGAAATCATTAAGAGTTTAAAAGAAGCAAAAGAAGTTGCTAAAGAAATAGGCTATCCTGTTTTAATTAAGGCAAGCGCCGGTGGCGGTGGTCGAGGCATGAGAAAAGTCTTTGAAGAAAAAGATTTGGCTAAGATGTTTAAGATGGCTAAAGCCGAGGCGAAGGCAGCATTTGCTAATGATGATATGTATATAGAAAAACTTGTTATTAATCCAAGACATATTGAGGTTCAGATTTTGGCTGATAAATATGGAAATGTGGTTTCTCTTGGCGAAAGAGATTGCTCAATTCAGAAGAACAATCAGAAGATGCTTGAAGAGTCTCCGGCATGCGGACTTAGTGATGAAAAGAGAAGAGAAATCTCTGATATGGCAATACTAGCTGGAAAAGTTTCAGGCTATAACAGTGTTGGTACTTGTGAATTCATTCTTGATAAGGATGAAAATTTTTATTTTATCGAGATGAATACAAGAATACAGGTTGAACATCCGGTGACTGAGGCTGTATCGGATGTTGACCTGATTAGACAGCAGATTCGTGTGGCAGCGGGACTTAAACTAGATATTAAAAATGAAGATGTAGAGCTTCGTGGCCATGCCATAGAGTTTAGAATATGCGCAAAAACACCTGGAGTTATAAAGAATCTACATATTCCAAGCGGATTTGGAGTAAGAATTGAAACACATTTATATAACGGATATGAGATAACTCCATTTTATGATCCGATGATTGCAAAAGTTATTGTAAGAGGAAGAAGTAGACTTGAAGTTATAAGACGACTTAGAAGAGTGCTTGAGGAAATGGTTATTGACGGAGTTGAGACTAATGTGGCATTTCTACATCAGTTAACATACCATCCAGATTTTCTAAAAGGAAGTTATGATACAGGCTTTTATGAAAAGGAACATAGTAAGATTGAATCATGGATAGGTGAGGTATTAACTCTTTCTAAAGACGCATAGTGAGGAATGATATGTTAAGTGAAGTGTTTGAACGTAAGAGAATACGTTGGAAAAAACTTAATGATATTAGAGAGAAAAATAATGAAAAAAAGAAAGCTGTTATCAGTGCGCATAGAAGAATTTCTATGATTTGTGATAATGGTGAGTTTAAGGAATTAGATGCAAATCTTGAAAGCAATAATCCTATTGATTTCCCAGAATATGATGAAAAAAGAAGTGAACTTATTAGCAAATGCCATATGAAAGATGCATTTGTTTCAGCAATCGGAAAGATTGATGGAAGAAAGGCACTTATAGGAGCGTTTGATACAAGGTTTCTAATGGGAAGCATGGGAACGGTTGTTGGTGAAAAGATTGCAAGACTAGCAAGCAAAGCAAATAAGGATAAATTACCACTTATAATTTTTAGCGCAAGTGGTGGAGCAAGAATGCAGGAGGGATTATTTTCTCTTATGCAGATGGCAAAAACTTCAGCTGCAATAACAAAGTTTAAGGATAATGGAGGATTGTTTATTTCAGTTCTTACTAATCCTACAACTGGTGGAGTAAGTGCAAGTTTCGCAAGTCTTGGCGATATTATAATTGCAGAACCTAATGCACTTATATGTTTTGCTGGACCTAGAGTTATAAAACAAACAATTGGTGAGGAATTACCAGAAGGATTTCAAAGATCTGAATTCTTGCTTGAACACGGCATGATTGACATGATAGTGCCTAAGGAAGAAATGAAAGATACTTTGAGTAAATTGCTTAGATTACATAGTGGAAAATATGTGTTTGAGTAAATAAATGATGGGAAGATGATGTTATGGATTCATATGAAAAGCTTCTTAGCGCAAGAGATATAAAAAGACCAAACATAAATTACTACATTGATGCGTTATTTAATGATTTTATTGAACTTCATGGCGACAGATTATATAGAGATGATAAGGCAATAATAGGTGGAATTGCAACATTTCATGGTTTGCCTGTTACGGTAATAGGACATAAAAAAGGACACAACATGAATGAAAACATAGAGTGTAACTTTGGTATGACTAGTCCTGAAGGATATCGTAAAGCTGTACGACTTATGAAGGAAGCAGAAAAATTTCATAGACCAGTAATTACCATAGTTGATACGCCGGGTGCATATCCAGGTATTGAAGCTGAGAGTAATGGTCAGAGTAATGCGATTGCTGAAAGTATAGCTTGCATGAGTTCATTAAGAACACCAACAATAGCAATTATTACTGGTGAGGGAAGTAGTGGTGGCGCCATTGCCATTGCAACAGCTGATAAAGTATGGATGCTTGAAATGGCAGTTTACTCAATTCTTTCTCCGGAAGGATTTGCTAGTATTATGTATAAGGATGCATCACTTGCACCTAAGGCATGCGACATTATGAAGATTACAGCAGATGAGTTATACGAACTCGGTCTTGTGGATGGTGTGATTAAGGAAGATGCAAAAACACTAATAAGACTTGATAAGATGATTTATGATGAACTTAAAGTCTTGTTAAAGAAAAAGCCTGAGGCATTAATTAAAGAGAGATATGAAAAGTATCGTAAGATTGATGCAGGAGCTTTTAGTTAGAAGGAATAAAAATGGATAAAAAATTAGGAATAAAAATTTTAGCAACAGGTAGGGCAGTTCCGAAAAAGAAATTGACTAATTTTGATTTTGAGAAAATCGTTGAAACAAGCGATGAATGGATATATACAAGAACTGGAATAAAGAGCAGATACTTATGCGAAGAGGAAAGCTGCAATTCACTTGCAGTTGAAGCAGCAAAAAAAGCTCTTGAAAAATCCGGAATTGACAAGGATCAGATTGGAATAATAATTACAGCCACATCAAGTGGCGACTATGTATTTCCATCTGTGTCCGCGATGATTCAGAAGGAATTAGAAATTGATAGCAATGTAAATTGTTTTGATTTAAGTGCAGCATGCACAGGATTTATATATGCATTAACAGCTGCAAAGTCGATGCTCGCATTTGCTGAGAAAAAATATGCTCTCGTTATCGGAAGTGAGCAAATGTCACGTCTCCTAGATTATAGTGATAGAACAACTTGTGTACTTTTCGGCGATGGAGCGGGTGCTGCAATTATTGAACTGAGCGACGGGGAGTTCGTTCAGGAGGGGGTAACCCTTGGAAATAACGAAGCGTTATGCATGGATGGAATAAGAGGAAATGTTCCTGAGTTTGGTGAAAGTAATTTAGATGGCGATGGTCTAGATAAAGGTGCTTTGACTGAAAATGATAGCCTGGTAGACACAGGTGTAGCTAAGTCAGGTATTAAGATGAAGGGACAGGATGTTTATAGATTTGCTGTTACTGCGATTAATGATATCATCAACCGTCTCTTAGATAAAAATAACATGACCATGGATGATATTGATTTGATTGTTTGCCATCAGGCGAATTCAAGAATCATTGATTCTGTTAAAAAGAGATTTAAAGGTCATGAAGATAAATTCTATTTAAATATAGATAAGTATGGTAACACATCGGCGGCAAGCATTCCAATTGCCTTAAGTGAATTAGATGATGAAAATAAACTTAAGGGTAAGAGATGTATTATAGCTGGATTCGGTGCGGGACTAAACTATAGTGGCATTCTCGCACAATTATAATAACTGTTAAGTGATAGTTAGTTGCATATTGATACTAACTGCTGCGAAATATAAAGATGATGAAAAAGAAATATAAATGGGTAAACATTTAAAATTAGGAAATGTTTGAAAGGAATAGTATGAAACTTTGTGAAATGTTAGGAATCAAATATCCAATAATACAGGGAGGAATGGCAAATATTGCGACAGGTGAATTTGCTGCAAGTGTTAGTAATGCTGGCGGACTCGGTCTTATCGCTGGTGGCGGAATGGATGCTGAAACTTTAAGAGAAAACATTAGAAAATGTAAGAGTCTTACAGATAAGCCATTTGGTGTTAACTTAATGCTTATGAATCCTGATACTCCTAAGATGGCAGATGTTGTTGTTGAGGAAGGTGTTAAGATTGTAACTACTGGTGCTGGTAGCCCTGGTGTTTACATGGATAAATGGAAGGAAGCAGGCATCACTGTAATTCCAGTTGTTTCAAGTGTTGCTCTTGCAATTCGTATGGAGAGATGCGGTGCTGACATGGTTATTGCTGAAGGTACTGAAAGTGGTGGACATGTTGGTGAGATGACAACTATGGCTTTAGTTCCTGCAGTTGTTGATAAGGTTTCAATTCCTGTTATTGCAGCAGGTGGTATTGCTGATGGAAGAGGACTTCTTTGTGCAAAGGCACTTGGTGCAGTTGGTGTTCAGATTGGTACAGTTTTACTTGCAACAGCTGAATGCCCAATTCATGAAAATTATAAAAATGAAGTTATAAAGGCTAAGGATAATGGAACAGTTGTTACTGGTAGAATCAGTGGAGTTCCAGTTCGTATTCTTAAGAATAGCATGGCCAGAGAGTACGTTAAGAAGGAAAAGGAAGGTGTTCCTAAGGAAGAACTTGAGATGTATACACTTGGTTCACTTCGAAAGGCAGTATTTGATGGTGATACAAAGATGGGTTCACTTATGGCTGGTCAGATTTCATGTATCGTTAATGAAGAAAGAACTGTTAAGGAAGTTCTTGATGATATGATGAATAGTTACGAAGAGTTAAGAAAGAATTTATAGGAGATACATAATGAAGATTGCATTTTTATACGCTGGACAGGGAAGTCAGAAAGTTGGAATGGGTAAGGATTTTTATGATGAGTTTGATTCATTTAAAAATCATCTCGATAATCTTTCTGATGGAGATATTATAAAGACTCATATGTTTGAGGGCCCTATGGAGGAACTTTCAAATACAAAGAATACTCAAAGAGCGATGGCTGCATTTGCTGGAGCGGTGACAGACATGCTTGCTGATGAAGATATTAAACCTGAGGTTGCAATGGGACTTAGTCTTGGAGAATATGGAGCATTATATGCAGCAGGGGTATATGATTATGATTCATATGTTGCGCTTACAACTTTCAGGGGAGACAAGATGAATAAAGCAGCAGAAGGCAAGAAGTGTGCGATGAGTGCAATCTTGGGACTTAGTAGCGAATTAGTTACTAAGTCATGTGAAGAATACATGAGTAATCATGGCGATGATGCATATGTAACAGTTAGTAATTATAACTGTACTGGGCAGAGCGTAATATGTGGAAGCGAAAGTGCTGTTGAAGAAATGGAAAACATTTTTAAGGAAAAAGGTGCTAAGAGATGCATTAGAGTTAGGGTAAGTGGTCCTTTCCATACAAAATTTATGAAGGATGCAGGCGATGCACTTGAAACATACTTTAATGATAATCCTCTTGAGAGTCCAAAACTTCCAGTATTACTTAATGCAACAGGTGATTACTATAAGGAAGGCGATGATCTTTCAAAGCAGCTTATTAAGCAGGTGCAGAGTAGTGTTCGTCTTGAAGAAAACATTGAAAAATTACTTAGTAGCGATATTGATACTTACATTGAAATTGGACCAGGAAAAGTTGTTTCTGGATTCTTAAAGAGAATGTCAAAGGATATTGATAAAGATATTAAGATTTTAAATATTGATACAGCTGAAGATTATAAGGCAGTTGTTGAATATGTTAAAGCAAATAAGTAGTTAACTAAATTTAAGAACAAATAGTTTAAAAACTAAAATTGGAGGAATTAAAAAGTGAGTAGAAAAACTGCAATAGTAACAGGTGGAAGCAGAGGTATCGGAAGAGCCATATGTTTAAAACTTGCAAAGGAAGGATATGACATTGCTTTTAGTTACAGAAGTAAGGATGATGAAGCAAATGAAGTTAAATCACTTCTTGAAGAAGCCGGAGCAAATGTATTCATTAAGAAGTTTGATGTAAGTGATAGTGAAGAATGCTCAGCATTTGTTAAAGAAACTAATGAAAAATTCGGTGATATCGATGTGCTTGTTAATAACGCAGGTATTACAAAGGATAATTTAATGATTAGACTTGGTGATGATGATTTCTCTGATGTTTTGGATGTAAATTTAAAGGGCAGCTTTTACATGGCTAGGGAAGTATCAAAACTTATGCTTAGAAAGAGAAAGGGCAGCATTATTAACATGAGTTCAGTTGTTGGAATCATGGGTAATGCAGGTCAGGTTAATTACTCAGCTTCAAAGGCAGGCGTTATTGGTATGACTAAGTCTCTTGCAAGAGAACTTGCAAAGAAGAATGTAAGAGTAAATGCTGTTGCACCAGGAATGATTGAAACAGACATGACTGATGTTTTACCTGAAGAAGCTAAGAAAAAAATTGCTGATGCAATTCCATTAAAAGAAATGGGTAAGCCAGAGGATATTGCTAATGCAGTAGTATTCCTTGCTGGTGACAATTCAAGATATATCACAGGCCAGGTATTAAGTGTAGACGGCGGCATGGCAATATAATGTGCGTAGGGCAGTGTAAAAGAAGGATATGGCCAAATGCACTGCTAGGAAGCAACTTGTTAAGAGTGAAAGAGCAGTGCAAATCGTTGAAATCTCGATTTCACCCGTAAATCTAACTTGCTTTAGTAGGTGGTAGGCAGTGCAAATGAAGGATATGGCCAAATGCACTGCCAGGAAGCAAGTTGTGGAGGGTGAAAGAGCAGTGCAAATCGTTGAAATCTCGATTTCGCCCGTAAATCTAACTTGCTATAGTAGGTGGTGGGCAGTGTAAAAGAAGGATATGGCCAAATGCACTGCTAGGAAGCAAGTTATATATATAAAAAAGGCAGTGCAAATGTGGGTTTTTCAAAATCACACTGCCAAATGAAAAATATATTAAAAGTGTACTGCATTTTCGCTTAGATGAAGTTATATGAAAATCGAATGGAGGAATAGATGAGAAAAGTTGTAGTTACAGGTCTTGGTGCATTAACACCAGTCGGAAATAATATTAAAGATATGTGGGAATCAATTAAAGCAGGTAAATGCGGTATTGATTACATTAAAAGATATGATGCAACTGATTATAAGGTAAAGGTTGCAGGCGAACTTAAAGATTTTAGTCCTGAAGGTGTACTTGAAAAATCAGAGCTTAGAAAGATGGATGAATACATTATCTATGCAATCTGCGCAGCAAATGAAGCTATCAATGATTCAGGAATTAAAATCGATGAAGAAGATCCATACAGATGCGGAATTATATTCTCATCAGGTATCGGTGGAATTGGAACAATTCAGAAAGAAACAAAGAGAGCATTAGAGCGTGGATATGAAAGAGTATCTCCATACTTTATTCCACTTGCAATCGCAAACATGGGTGCAGGTAATGTCGCAATTAAGACAGGCTTCAAGGGAATCTGTACATCAGTAGTTACTGCTTGTGCCAGTGGTACTAATGCAGTTGGTGATGCATTCAGACAGATTCGTGATGGCTATCAGGATGTAATGCTTTGCGGTGGTTCAGAAGCAGCAGTTGATGAACTTGGTATCGGTGGCTTTACATCAATGCATGCGCTTTCAACATCTGATGATCCAAACCGTGCCTCAATTCCATTTGATAAGGAAAGAACAGGCTTCGTTATGGGCGAAGGTGCAGGTGTACTTGTTCTTGAAGAATATGAACATGCTAAGGCACGTGGCGCACACATCTATTGTGAAATCGCTGGCTACGGTGCAACATGTGATGCAAATCATATTACAGCTCCACTTGAAGATGGTAGTGGAGCAGCTAAGTGTATGGAACTTGCAATTAAGGATGCAAATTTGTCTCCAGAAGACATTACATATATTAACGCTCATGGTACATCAACAAGACTTAATGATAAAGGCGAAACACTTGCTATTAAGAAAGCATTTGCTGATTGCTATGACAAGGTTTTAGTTAGTTCAACAAAGTCAATGACTGGACACATGCTTGGCGCAAGTGGTGCTGTTGAGGCTATTATTACAGCGCTTAGTGTAGCAAATGACGTGGTTCCACCAACTGTGAACTACAAGGTTCCTGATGAGGAATGCGACCTTGACATCGTACCAAATGAAGCTAGAAAGGTTACAGTTAATGCGGCTATTTCAAATTCACTTGGATTTGGTGGTCATAATGCAACAGTATTGTTTAAGAAGCTAGATGCTTAGATTGTTGGGATATGCTGAAATAATAGATTAGAGTAGAATATTTTTAATTAGTAGTTAAAGGAGAATGAAATGGAACTTGATATAAATCAGATTCAAGAGATTTTACCACATAGATATCCATTTTTGTTAGTGGATAGAATTACAGATTGCACACCAGGCGAATCAGCTAAGGGGATAAAATGTGTTTCAGCAAATGAAATGCAATTCATGGGACACTTTCCAGGTAACCCAATAATGCCAGGCGTACTTATAATAGAAGCACTTGCTCAGGTAGGAGCAGTTGCAGCATTAAGTCTTCCTGAAAATAAGGGTAAGATTGTATTATTTGGTGGAATTAAGAATGCTAGATTTAAGCAGAGAGTAATTCCTGGTGACGTATTAGAATTAGAGACAACTATGGTTCAAAGAAAAGGACCTGTTGGCATTGCTGATGCAGTAGCTAAGGTTAATGGAAAGGTGGCAGCAAGCGCACAATTAACATTTGCAATTGCAAATGAGTGATGTTATAATTATCTCGTATTTTACGCTTAGTTAGGTTTATGCTTGACAGAGAATAAAATTACAGGGGCTCCTTTGATTTGAAATCGTAGGAGAATAGGGAGGAATTATAAGATGCTTAAAGATGCGTTTTCAGAAGTATATATGAAATTTAAATTGCATTTTTATCAAAAAGCTTTTGAAAGATTAAAAGAAAGAGAAGCTTCACTTACAACAGTGGAAACTTTCTGCATGGAAATTATATATGCACTTGGAAAACCAACAGTTGCTGAGTTTTCAAGAGTTGCTAATATCTCATCGCCTAATGCTGCTTATAAGATTAATAATCTTGTTAAGAAAGGCTATATTAGAAAAGTAAGATCAGATGTTGACAAACGAGAGTGTTATCTTGAAGTAACTGAGAAATACTTAGAGTATTATAATATTAGTAATAGTTATCTTACTGAAGTAATGGAACGCATGGAAAAGCGTTTCACGAAGGAAGAACTTAAATTTGTTAAAAGAGTTTTAGAGGTTATGAGTGAAGAGCTTATGCCTGAGGTAGATTTAAGTCATAAAAGAGATTAATTGTATAGCATAAGGACCTACATAGTGTAGGTTCTTTTTAGTATACACGATGGGAAAGTGTAAATTTGATTAAATAGTTTGTTTTGTATATGTTATAGGTGTTATAATAAAAAGGAGAAGATATTTTAAAAATATTGGAGGGTTATAATATGAAGAAAATTTTTAATGTGGCGGCTTTTGTATGTGGTATGGATGAGGAATATCCTTATCAGATTATACGTGGAATTAATGATTATGCTAAAGAACATGCTATAAATATTTCATATTTTGCTTCTTTTGGGGGAGCAGTTGAGAATAATACATTTGATGATGGAGAATATAGCATATATAAGCTTCCAAATTTAGCAATGTTTGATGGGGCTATTCTTATGACTAATACTTTTTCTAATTCTACTATAAGAAATACGATAATTGATAGTGTTAAGGCATCAGGAATCCCTTCGGTTATATTTGAGACTAAGGATTATGAAGAGTTTTATGATGTAAGCATAGATAATTATGCAGTTATGAAAAAATTGGTAGAACATCTTATAAAAGTGCATGGTGCTAAAACATTTAATTTTATAGCTGGACCTGAAGAGAATCCTGAAGCTAAGGCAAGATATCAAGCTTTCAGAGATGCTCTTTCAGAAAATGGACTTGATTTTGACGAAGATAAACGTTTATATAAGGGGTTCTTTAGAAGTTATGATGGAATTCATGCAATTGAAGAATTTTTTGATTCTGGTTTAAGTTTGCCGGATGCATTTGTATGCGCTAATGATAGTATGGCTCTTACTGCAATGAATAAACTTCAGTCTAATGGGGTTAAAGTGCCTGATGATGTAATTATAACTGGATTTGATAATATTTTTAATGCTAGACAATCATTTCCTGTTCTTACAACTATTAAGAGACCACTTTTTGCTTCTGGAGTTAAGGCTTGTGAAGTATTATATTCTCTTATGAAAGGTGAAGAACAACCACGCAGTACACTTATGGATGCTGAGCCTGTATATGCTGAAAGCTGTGGATGTCAGATAAATAATGAAGAAAATAATTTGGAATTTAGAAAAGAAATATCAATTAAAATTGAGCGTACTTATACTGGTATTCATATGCTCAATAAATTGATTGCTGCATTAGCTGTTAGTAAGAATATAGAGGAATGTTCTAATGCCATCTTAGAATTACTTGAGGCTATTGAGTGTAGGGATTTTAGTCTTTGTCTCGTAAGTGATTGGGAGAAAACATATAATACAATTTCAATAGATAAAAAAGGTGATAATTATCCAGAAGCGATGACTGCTCCTCTTATTTGGGATCATGGTGAGAAGCATTCAGTTAGGAGTTTTCCTAGTAAGCAACTTAGACCTGAAATTCAAATGTCAAGCGGTAATATAAGTTATTATATTCCACTACATTTTGGCCCAAGGATTCTTGGATATTATATTATGTCTAATACGGATTTTCCAATATATAGTAAGCATTGTCATACAATTACAATGTGTATAGGTAATGCCATTGAAAGCATTTCAAAACTAAATGTATTAGATTCGTTATGTGGAATTTACAACAGAAACGGTTTTAATATTAATGCTGGATATATTTTTGAAGAATGTGTTAAAGCAAAGGCACCTATATCTGTTATTTTTATAGATGTTGATGGACTTAAAGTTATAAATGATACATATGGCCATAAAGAAGGCGATACAACTATTATAGCTATATCAAGAATTATTGAAATGGCTTGTGGCCAGATAGATGTATGTGGCAGAATCGGTGGAGATGAATTTGTCGTTGTTGGAAGAGGCGATGAATTTGCTGAGATTTTTGAAAAGAGATTTTATACTGAACTTAAGAAAAAGAATGAAAACTTTGATAGGCCATATGAGTTAGATGCAAGTGTTGGTTATATAATTACAGTACCGGAAGAATCAGATTCATTGATAGAACTTATACAGCAGGCTGATGCTGAAATGTATAAGGTTAAAAAGACAAAGAAGAATCATAGATAAGGTTTGGATACTTGACATTATTGTACTATTAGTTTATAATATTTGGCATTGTGGATAACTATATGTTGATGCTTGAAAAATTATATATAAGTTGAAAGGGGCATAATGATGGCTGAATCAAAGAAAATTGTTATTACATATTCAGGTATGAAAAAACTTCAGGATGAACTTGAAGATTTAAAAGCTAATAAGAGAAAAGAAGTTGCAGAGAAGATTAAGGAAGCAAGAGAACAGGGTGACCTTTCTGAAAATGCTGAATACGATGCAGCTAAGGACGAGCAGAGAGATATCGAAGCTAGAATTGAAGATATTGAACAGATTTTAAAGAATGTTGAAGTTGTTGATGAAGACGATGTTGATCTTACAAAGATTAACGTAGGTTGTGAAGTTAGAGTTAAACCACTTGGTGGAGAAGGCGAGAAGAAACTTCAGATCGTGGGTTCAACAGAAGCTAATAGCCGTTTAGGTAAGATTTCAAATGAATCACCTCTTGGAGCAGCTCTTATGGGTAAAGAAGTTGGTGATGTTGCTACATTTGAAGCACCAGCAGGTGAATATAAATATGAAATTCTTGAGATTCACAAAATAGATGAATAATAGAGTGTTTAAATAATAACCTAAATTGTTATAAAGTAATAAAAATAAGGATTCTGTTATACAAGTAATGGAATCCTATAATAATATAAGTAAGAAATATAAGTAAGGAGATATTATGGCAGGTCAGAACAATAACGCGGAAATGGATCTTAATCAGTTATTAAAGGTTCGTAGAGAAAAGTTAGCTAATCTACAGGCAGAAGGAAAGGATCCATTTGTTATAACAAAATATGATGTAACATACCACACACAGGAGATTAAGGATAACTTCGATAAACTTGAGTGTATGCATGATGAAGAAGGTAAGCTTATTAAAGATGATAGTAAGCTTGTTTCTATTGCAGGTCGTATGATGTTGAAACGTGTTATGGGTAAGGCCTCATTCTGTAATATTCAGGATAGAGATGGAAACATCCAGGTATACGTTGCTAGAGGTGATGTAAGTAAGGAAGAACCTTGGCAGGAATACCTTGACTTTAAGAAGATGGATATCGGTGATATCGTTGGTGTTGTAGGATATCCTTTCAAGACTAAGACTGGTGAAATGAGTATTCACGCTACATCAGTTACTCTTCTTTCAAAGAGTCTTCAGATCTTACCAGAAAAGCACCATGGTTTAACTAACACAGATCTTAGATATAGACAGAGATATGTTGACCTTATTATGAACGAGGAAAGCAAGAATACATTTATTAAGAGATCTAAGATGATTAGTGAAATCAGAAGATATCTTGATGGACAGGGATTTATGGAAGTTGAAACTCCTACATTAGTTCATAATGCAGGTGGTGCAGCAGCTAGACCTTTCTTTACACATTATAATTCACTTGATGAAGATGTTAAGCTTCGTATTTCACTTGAATTATATTTAAAGAGACTTATTGTTGGTGGACTTGAAAGAGTTTACGAAATCGGTCGTGTGTACAGAAATGAAGGTGTTGATACAAGACATAACCCAGAGTTTACACTTATGGAATTATACCAGGCATACACAGATTATAATGGTATGATGGATTTAACAGAAAACTTATATAGACATCTTGCAAAAGCTGTAACAGGTAGTGAGGTTATTACATATAACGGAATCGAAATGGATTTATCAAAGCCATTTGCTAGACTTACTATGGTTGATGCAGTTAAGCAGTATTCTGGTGTTGACTGGAATGAAGTTAAAGATGTTGAAGAAGCAAGAAAGCTTGCTGATGAACACGGTGTAGAGTACGAAGAACGTCATAAGAAGGGTGATATTCTTAATGCATTCTTTGAAAAGTATGTTGAGGAACACCTTATTCAGCCTACATTTATCATGGATCATCCAATCGAGATTTCTCCACTTACAAAGAAGAAACCAGAGAATCCAGAATACGTAGAAAGATTTGAATTCTTTATGAATGGTTGGGAAATGGCTAATGCATACTCAGAACTTAATGACCCAATCGATCAGAGAGCAAGATTCGCTGCACAGGAAGAAGCATTTGCTGCAGGTGATGATGAAGCTGAGCATACAGATGAAGACTTCCTTAATGCACTTGAAATCGGTATGCCTCCTACAGGTGGTATTGGTTTTGGTATCGATAGAATGGCTATGTTACTTACAGATAGCCAGGCTATTAGGGATGTATTATTATTCCCGACTATGAAGTCACTTGATGCTGACAAGAAATCAGGTAGTGATGATGCAGAAAGCACAAGCGGTGGATTCTTTACACCTAATAATCAGATTGATTTTAGTAAGGTTGCAATCGAGCCTTTATTTGAAGAGGCTGTTGATTTTGATACATTTAGTAAGTCTGACTTTAGAGCAGTTAAGGTTAAGGCTTGTGAAGCAGTTCCAAAGAGTAAGAAACTTTTACAGTTCACTCTTGATGATGGAACAGGAACAGATAGAACAATTCTTTCAGGAATTCATGATTTTTATGAACCAGAAGATCTTGTTGGTAAGACACTTATTGCTATTGTAAATCTTCCACCAAGAAAGATGATGGGAATTGAATCATGTGGTATGTTATTATCAGCTGTTAATAATATTAAGGATAGTGAGGATGAAGAACTTCACCTTCTTATGGTTGATAATCATATTCCTGCAGGAGCTAAATTGTATTAATTACTATTTGCTAGAGAATTTAAGATACAAAAAAGGAATTTAAGTAATGAATTTATGGAACTCCTCAGAGTTACAAGTCTGAGGAGTTTTATAGATATATAGGGCAAAAAAGGAGATATTGATTATGAAGAAGATTACCGTTTTTTTTGGAATTCTTTTTGTCGTTGCAACTATTATTTTAGTAGGATTAGGTTTTCTAGAATCATTCACTATTCAAAGTGAATATGATAACGATCGAGTTGAAAGATATGAAAAGATGCAACTTAAGGATACTAAGGCAGTAATTACAGATAATACGTTAGAAGAAGACCATAGAGTTTGTGTTGAAAACTCAGAAAAAATGCTAGATTTTTGGGATAACGTACACATGGGAATTTTGGGTATATGTGTGGCATGGTGTGTTTTCTTAGTTTTAGTATTTTTAAGCATTTTATCAAAGAGTCGTCATTATGTATTTGTAAGAACATTTTTCTTATCTATTTTAACTTTAGCAATTTTAGCGGGCAGCGCTTATTCAGCTAAGATTATTTATGGACGTGAAGAGCCATATCCTGATAATCCAAACTATGATTATTTAAAAGAATCTTTTAAATACGTAGAAGTAAGTGTAAATGAAAAGAAGGATAAGGGATCTGATAATAAAGATGGTTACTTTATTGTGACTACAGATGGTAAAGAATTCGAAATTGATAGAATAATGTACGATAGAATTGATGATATGGGAACATATTATTTAGCTCAGACAGAAAATAGTGGAAAAGTTTTGAATTTATATTCTGGAGAAAAATTCCAGTTAGAACAAAAATAATAAATCGTATTAATACCCGTGTTAAAATGCTTTATGCGCCTGCAAAGGATAAAGCAAATGGAAGAAAAATGTTTTGCAGGCAACATCCATTTGTATAATCTTGTAACCTCTTACAGAGGTGTTAAACCTTTTTTAACACAGGGTTAATATAAAGGGAGCAGACTTTAGCCTGCTCCCTAAATATTTGGGGGTATATGTTATATGGAAATAATACAAAAATTACAGAATCATTCTCTATGGATGGATTTTTTGAATTATAAAATCGCAAGAGGAGATATGCGAAAGAGAGATCAAGAAGATTTAACAGAATTTGTTGTTCAAAGAGAATATTTAGAACTCGTATCGCGATTACAAGAAGGTCAGGAAATGTCGATACCACGTATTATTGAAGTAAACAAAAATGGCGTAAAGAAGAAGAGAGTTGTGTTCTCGTTTGAACGAGAGGAAAATTATTTTCTTAAGATGTTGGCTTATTTATTGAAAGAATATGATGGATTGTTCTGTGATAATTTATATTCTTTTAGAAATGATACTGGCGTAAAGAAAGCTATATGGAAAATTGTTTCAAATGAAAATTTTTACGAATCATATTCATACAAGGTGGACATTAATGATTATTTTAATTCTATTAATGTTGATAGAGTTTTAGAAGAGTTAAAAGAGCGATTGCCTAATGAAAAGTGGCTTTATGGTTTTTTAAAACGTTTATTGAAGAATCCATATGCGTTAAAGGATGGAACAAAAGTGACAATAAAAAAAGGCGTGATGGCAGGAACTCCAACAGCTTGCTTTTTGGCGAATCTTTACCTGTGTGATATGGACAAATATTTTATGGATAGAAAGGTTGTTTATGCAAGATATTCTGATGATATTATTGTTTTTTCTAACAGTGCTGAATCTATTATAAAATATGAAAATGTCGTAAAAGATTACTTGAATAATTATGAATTGAAGGTTAATCCAGCTAAAGAAATCAGGACTGAACCAGGAGAAAAGATAGAATTTTTAGGATTTGCATTTGCTGGAAAAGAAATAAATGTTTCTGATATTGCAGAAAAAAAGATTAAAGCGAAGATAAAGAGAAAAGCAAGAGCTTTATATAGGTGGAAAGTAAGAAAATCTGCCAGCGATGAAAGAACAGCAAGAGCTTTTATTAGATATTTGAATAATAAGTTTTATCATAATGCGATTCGCGGCGAAATCACATGGTGTAGATGGTATTTTCCGTTGATAACCACTGATGATAGAATTCGTCGTATAGATGAGTACGCGGTGCAAAATATTCGATATCTTTATACTGGAAAACATGGGAAAAAGAATTTTGATTTGAAGTATGAAAGTATAAAGGAAATGGGTTATAGAAGTCTGGTAAATAATTTTTGGAAATATAAGAATGGAAAGTATGAGGAAGGGTAGGAAGAAGTAGTAAAAATGTATGAAAATTGGGGGTAAAGCGGTTGTATAAATTTTTGTATTGACATTCCATATTGGCTTTGATATAATTTTGACAATTTAAATTAATTTAAATTTAGAAAATGATTTATAACCTAAAGGAGGGGCTATTATGGAATATTTTGAGGACTATTATTTAAGATTAGTACATGAGATGGTAAGAACGATTTTGAAGCTTTTGTTCAACATTGATACAGTTGATGCTAACAAGGAGCTAGAAAAGAGCAAGGAGCAGAAGGAGAAATATGACATGCTCATCGCACTTGCCAAGGAAGGTAAGATTAACGAAGCTGAGAACATACTTTATGAAGATGGCTTTATAAGCAATAAAGATGATCTTAAGATTGGTGTTCTTTTCTATGATTATCTAGTTGGATTAAATGATGAATTTCTAGAATCACATGACTACAGAAAGAAGGAAGCTTATGATGGTCTTGAGATGTTGCTTAAGAAAAATGGTTATGATGATATAGAAAACATTCTATAAGATTGTAGATTCAGAAGGTAATGTAATCTTAACAGGAATTGCTAAGAAGAAAATAAATTACTTATTATATTCATCACCTGAAATTAAGGATGGTGTTACATATACACTTATTGCTGGTGAAGTTTCAACAGAATTTACAGCAACAACTGTTGCTCCAGAAGGACATGGTGGACCAGGCATGCCACCGCCACAGTGGGGATAGAATCCAGAAGAAGTAGATGTACTACATCAGTAAAATTTTAATCTCATGCAAAAATAGTTTATAGGTATTTAAAATAAAGAGGACTATGGTCATTGACCGTAGTCCTTGTTTTATGAATAATTATTTAAAAGCTTGATTGCAAAACTAAGTTCTGGCTTTTGTCACACATAAACCCTTCTATGTGTGTACAATATATAAGGAAATTTGATATAATTATCTGAGGGGAAAGAGACGAATAAAAATGTATAGATAAGGTTATAAATGTAAAAAGAAATTGGAGAAATTATGAGAATTAAAAAGAATCTAGTGCAAGTTGTGGCTACACTTGCAGTGGCACTTACAATTACAGGTGCCATGTCTATTAAAGCTGAGGCTAAGCTTAACAATATAAAGGTAACGGCGCCTTCTGGTAAAACAGTTAAAGTTGCCATGGGTAAGAAGGTTAAGCTTAAGGCTGTAGTTAAGAAATTAAAGAATAAGAAGGTTTCATTTAAGTCTAATAATCCAAAGATTGCAAAGGTTAATGCAAAGGGATTTGTTAGTGGACTTAAGGATGGAAAGACAAAAATCACAGTAACATCAAAAGAAAATCCAAAGATTAAAAATACAATCAAAGTTGTTGTATATAAGAATGCAGTTAAGAAAATTAAACTAAATAAAATTAACGTAAATCTTAACACTGGTGAACAATGCAAATTAAAAGCTAAGATTAAGCCAGTTAAGAATGTAAGTAAAGTTCTTAAATATACTTCAAGTAACAAGAAAGTTGCTACAGTTACAAAGAAGGGTGTAATTAAGGCAGTAGCAGTAGGAACTGCAAAGATAACAGTTAAGGCAACTGATGGAAGTAAGAAAAAAGCTATATGTAATGTAACTGTTACAGGTAAGAATGAGGCTAAAAATGAAGTTTTAGAAATTAAGAATGTAAGTATTAGATGTGGACATGCAATTGATGTTACACTTACAAAAGCTAAAGAATTAATAGCTGAAGATTTTGATGTTTCATATAAATACTGTGAAAGTAATAAGAATTCAACAATTTATGGAATTGAGTCATTGAATACAAATGATAATATTCATTATGAGATTTGTTTAAGTGGAAAATTAATATATGGAACCTTGGTAAATATAAAGATTAATGGCTTAGATGGTGTTTCATCAAAAACAGTAGTAGTGGATCGAAATTATTTTGATCATGAAATAGATGGAAATAGTGTGGATGATTATGTAAGATGTCTTAAAAATGGTAAGATACAGCTTAAATATTATGAGCTTAAAAATCAAAGATGTGAATATTTAAAGTATTCAGGATTAGCTAAATTTGAGGTACTAAACTTACCTGAAGGAATTTCAGTACAATATTCAAATGGTAAAACACAATTCGAACTTTACGGTAATTATAATGAAGATGCCGATGAATACAAAACGGTTGTTAAGGCTGTTGATGAAAAAGGTAAAGTAATGTATATGAATATTCATTTTATTGTATGTGATGATGATTATTACGTACGATTTAAAGAACCATATACTGGTACCTATTTAGCATATAAATATTATTCTAAGTATGAAGATGAATACTTGAAGGGGCAGGATGTAATAAGTCCATCAATTAATTTTTCTGATTATGGATATTATGGTACTTATTATTATGATTTCGTATCATATAAGGCTTCAGGGCTTCCTGAAAATATGAGGATGAATGAAGAAAATGGAAATCTTGAAGTTATCGATAAGGCAAAGGATGTTAAGCCAGGAGTATATAATATATCTATGTTGGCCACTTTGGAAGAAGGTCAAGTATTTGCTTTTACATATAAGTTAACTTTAGTTGAAGGAATAATTATATCTGGAAAATATGTTGATGGATTAGGAAAAAGCGTACCTTATTCTTCAAGTTTTTATTTTGAAAAAGGTGATGTATACAATACTGCTTATGGCGTAAAAACAGATGGTGAAGGTAATTACAAGTTAAGAATAGTTCCGGGTGTTTATAGAATAAATGGATGCATAAATCCATATTTTAAATCTTATGAAAATAAATTTACTAAGAGTCAAAAATATGATATAAGGTCAAATTATTTTGAAGTAAGAATTGCAGTTGATACAATATATGGCATGAGATTGACTAGTAGTGTATCTATATGTGATAAAAATGGAAAATATCGTTATTTGTCTACTTTGGCAGTAACGGATGATCAAGGTAGATATAAGATTGTATTATATGGATATTTAAGAAAAGGAAAATATAGAGTTATAGATGATTATGATTTAAACATAGTAAGTAATAGTTCAGGAAAAATGTATGAAATCGAACCATGTGGTTTTGTTATAGATGGAATTAATAAAGTTAGATTTAAGGCAAAAGAAGTTTAAGTTGAGGGGATAATATGAAGATAATAAAACGTATAAATAAATATATGGTTATGAGCGTGGCTTCTCTTGCATTTGCTGGGATATTAAGTAGTATGACGTATGCTAAGCCGAATATAAAAATTTCGTCACCTTCTGGAAAAGTTGTAAGAGTTGCTAAAGGTAAGAAGGTTAAACTTAAGGCTATAGTTAAACAATTAAAGGATAAAAAAGTTTCTTTTAAAACTAATAATCCTAAGGTTGTAAGAGTATCAGCAAATGGTACGGTTAAAGGAATAACAGCTGGTAAAACAAAAATTACTGTAATATCAAATAGTAATCCAAAGATTAAAAAGACAATAAAGGTTGTTGTTTATAAAAAAGCAGTTAAGAAGATTAAGCTTGGCGTGAAAAAAATTAATCTTAATGCAGGTGAGAAATATAAATTAAAAGCTAAGCTTAAGCCTGCTAAGAATGTAAATAAAACTTTAAAATACACATCAAGTAATAAGAAAGTAGCTACAGTTACTAAGAAGGGTGTTATTAAGGCACGCGCTGCAGGAATTGCAAAGATAACGGTAAAAGCAACTGATGGAAGTAAGAAGAAAGCAGTTTGTAATGTGAATGTAAGTGATTCTAAACTTCAGGTTGTGGATTCGACAGAAATCAAAAGCATAAAAGTTAGAGGTTTAAATAGTTTAGATATAGAACTTTCTAGAAAAAAAGTAATAGAACCTGGTGATATAAAAGTATCTAGTAAGCATCTTGCTGAAGGCAAGGAGTATTTTGATTATAGAATAGTAAGTCTAAATACAACTGATAATATTCATTATGAAGTGGTTTTAAATAGAAAGGTATATTTTGGTTCATACATCAATGTAAAAATAGATATGCATCCAGGTATTAAAACAAAGGAACAAGTAGTGGATGAATGCGTAAGATTTGATGCTTTATTCGAAGGTAATAGTGTTGATATATACTATATGTATAGTACAGATACGCATGTAATTATGCATTTTGGTAATTTTTTTGATGGATATCAAAATGAAGGTATTTATGGAGATAGATGTGAACCTATAAAATACACTATAATAGATATTCCGAAGGATAAAGATGTTGTTCTAAAATATGGTGGAACAGATGAGTATTCACTTGAATTTAAAAAACCATATTATGATTATAAAATGGTAGTTTTAGCTGAAGATGCTAATGGAAATAAAAAGTATTGTAATTATCATTTCTTTGCAGGTGATAAGGAAACAGTGTATGCAAGGGCGCATGAAGATACATATCTTGCATATAAGGCTAATTCTAGTTACGAAGATGGATATATAGAAGGGGATGAAGAGTATATTCCTATAGTGCTTTCAACATTAGACAAATGGAATGATTGTATAAATGCGTATAAATCATGTGTTGATTATAAGGCAACAGGACTTCCTGATAATACTGAGATTACAAAAAGTGGATATATTAGAGTTAAGGATTATAAATTAGATGTTAAACCGGGTACATATAATATAACAATAACTGCAACTACAAAAGATGGAAAGGAATTAGTTGTTCCGTATAAACTTAATTTGGTAGAAGGTGTTGTGGTTTCTGGAAAATTCACTGATGCATTAGGAAATCCTATTAAGAATGAGAAAATTTATTGTGATAATTATTATGGATATGAATATGGTATTGCATATGGGTTTAATAAATTATATGGTACAGCTCATAATGTTGGAAGAAGCGAATATACATATACCGATAATGAAGGAAATTATAAAATGAGAGTAATACCAGGAGTGTATAATATATATTCATTTAATAATGATGGGATAACTTTTTATCGATCTGAAAAGGTTTCGTTTAAATCTAATATAACATATAATATAAAATCAAATATTGAAGTATCTAAATAAATTTGTGAAAGACAAAAGTAATTTAGGATAATCAAACCCTCAACGAGTTTGATTACCCTATTATTATTTTGTTGGATATGTATCTTTTTGGTATTCAAGCAGCATATCAGGGATGTACTGCCAGTGGTGCGATTCGTAAAGTTTGTAGGTTACATCTGCTCCGTGGGTTTTAAGTCTTTCGTTAAGATTTTTGAGCCCTTCCAAAGTGGAAGGATTTCCGTTGTATCTATCAGCGTAATCAGGATCTTCTTTGGAACCTCCGCATAAGAATACAGACTTCTTTAATTCGGTATTTCTATCAAAATAACTATAATCATTAAGATATCCTTCAAGATTTAATGTGTCAGGATCTTCGTATAAGCACCAGAATGCAGGACTTCCAATTATATATTTACCAAAAGGCTGATTTTCATAGAGGTCGGAATTAAACATTGCATAGTGAGCAAATACTCCGCCGTTTGAATGTCCATATAGAGTTGAGTTTGTGTAATCAATATTGAAGTTTTCTCCCAGGTACGGCATTAGGTTATCTGTTATAAAGTCATCAAGCTCTTTACGTTTAAGAATAAGGTGGTTGAATCGGTTTTCTTCATCTCTTCCGTTCAGTTTATAGCTATAGCTTAAAGCTACAAGAATTACATCACTGGACTCACCATTATCCATAGCAGCCTTCATTTCAGGACAGTTACCGAAGCGGTATACACCGTCGGTAAGCAGTATTACGGGATATGTTTTATTATTATCGTAATCTGCAGGGAGAGTTACCTCAGCCTGGAATTCCACATCCATTTCCTCATCATAGATACTGATTTCGCGGATAGAATCACGTATTTTTTCAACAGATTCCTTGTCGTATTCCCATTGGTCGCGGTAATCGGCATCAGGATCTTTTATGGAATAATAATCTGGGTCTTCTGGATCTACAGTTCCTTTTGGAAGAACTTCGTAGGATTTATTTACCAAGGCTTTATGTGCCGCTACAATTTGCTCGGCACCATTCTCTGCTTCTGCATCTGTACAACTGAATTTTTCTTTTAAATCACTTTTAATATATTCTAAATATTCGTCAAAATTCTTAAATTTTTTTTCTTCGAAAACTGCTTTCCCGTTTTTTTCGAAAACTGTCTCACCATTTTCGTCGGTTTTAGCCATTGTTAAAGTATATTCACCGCCGTCATAGTGTTCATCAGGTATTTGATAATATGGTATTTTACCGTCTACCAAAATGTATTTTATGTATTCATAAGGATAAATTCCTTTTGAATTTTTAATATTTTTATATGATTGTTTGTATTCTTTATCAGTCATATATTCTCGGCTTTCTTTAAGTTCCTGTAAGGCAGACTCTTTTGTTCGGGTTTCAAATTCCACGCTTACTGTATGTTCTTTTTTCTTCGTTGATTTTGGGGTTTGGTCAAGTAGGGTGAGATCATGCATATCTACACGAGCTTTCTCAGTATCAGTCATTTTGTTTATTAAATGTATAGTATCATTGGTTTTGTCAGAGGTTGTTGCTGTGATACTTTCCGTTTCAGTTGTTGCTGATTTTTTTTGATCTTTACCGCATGATGTGATAAGCATCGTGGATATAAGGATTGTAATAAGTATAGATTGTTTTTTCATCGTTTGATTCTCCTATATTAAATTATTTGTTTTCTTTTGGGTTTACTGTATTCATAGAAAACAAAACACTTGTCTTATGATAATTGGTAAATGTGAACATCTTGTGAAAGAGATTTGTAGAAAATGTGTTTTTTGATTGAGGCTGGACAATGCTTTTTATTTGCTGTAACATCAAAGAAACAATAAAAAATATTTTTGTGGTCACATTTTATATTTGGGAAACTTAGATGAAATTGATTACAGCAATCCAATCGATAATGATGAATTTGACAATAATTTCATTAAGGAATCACCTGAACAGTTAAGAGATATTACATTCGAGAATATTTTTAAATAATTAATCTAAATAGTTAAGGGAGCATCAATTTTGATGCTCCCTTAGTTTAATATTCACTTATAAACTGAGGATTGTTATTTAGCCATTTTGCAAAATCCTTAAATATAGTTTTTGAATATTTCTTTTTTAAAAGTTTTGCACATCCTTTACTGGAAAGATCATCATGATTGATTTCTTGGTTTTTAACTTTTTTTTTAGCTGCTGAGAATAAATTTGTAAATGCTTTTTCTCCATTTTTTGTAAAATGACTAAAAGGAAAGCATTTGTTGATGAAAAACAAGTAGAGTAAAGAGAAAAAGTCTTTCCTTTTAGAGAAAAAAGCTAAAAGGAAAGCATTTGTTGATGAAAAACAAGTAGAGTAAAGAGAAAAAGTCTTTCTTTTTAGAAAAAATAGCCAAAAAGGAAAGCATATGTTGATGAAAAACAAGTAAATTAAAGAGAAAAAGTCTTTCTTTTTTGAAAAAATAGCCAAAAAGGAAAGCATATGCCAATAGAATTCAAGTCAATTAGAGTAAAAAAAGACTAAATCTATGAAAAAATAAATATTATGAATCATAACATCAGATCAGTTTTAAAAACATTAGATCATCAGAACAATTAATGTCAGTGTTTGACAAATTTCGATTTTTAAAGTAAAATTAGTCACGTGTTTAAATAATTTAAAAATAATGGGCGTTTCCGAAAGGAAGCGTCCATTTTGTTTTTCGAACAAAAGTTTGAAAAACAAATATATAAATTTGTTTAAAGATAATGGGGAAAAAAAGAAAAAAGAAAGGAAGGTTTCAATATGAACAAAAGAGTCATAAAGAAGACCATAGCCGTTGTTCTTAGTTTGGCGCTTTCATTTGCATATGTTCCAACATCTGCACAAGCAGCGTCTAAGAATAAGGCAATCAAGAGTGCTTCTACAAAGAAGTACAAAAAGAAAAAACCGGTTGGATTTAAGATTAGTAAAAATGCTGGAACTTATGCAAAAAAAGTAAAAGTAAAAGTTAAAGCTAAGAAAAACTACAAAGTTTATTTCACAACTGGTAAGAAGTTTAAGAAGAGTAAAGTAATTAAAGCTGGAAAGTCTAAGAAATTTACATTTAAAAAGACTACAACTTTAAAACTTCTCTCAGTTAAAAAGTCAAAGAAAGTTTCAACAAAGAAGCTTAATAAGATGGCTAAAAAATCGAAGAGATTATACGAATATAAATATGTAATCTCTAATGAAACAAATGACAATCAGAAAAAAACAGAGAAGAAGACAGATGACAAAAATGTTAAGGATGATAAAAAAACTTCCGAAACAAAAGAAGATTCAAAAGACATCGTAAATAATTTTAAGCAACCATATGATGAAAAGGATTTTGAAATTCCAGAAATTTCATATGAGGATAATGCTAAGGTTGATGAAGAAGCAAGTAAGGTCACAGAAACAACTCCTGTAGTTGCATTTGCTGAAGAAGGTACAAGCATTAAAGTAAATGGTGAAGAAGTAAAACCTGAAGGCATTACTGTTGGAGTTATGAAGGGTGTTACTAGAGTTTTAATTACAGCAGAAGGAACTTATGCATTTACAGGTGCAGTTAAGGATGCTGTTTTCGTTGTATCTAGTGATAAAGTTAATTTGATTTTTGATAATTTTACTATTGATAATACTAAGTTAGCACAGACAACAAAGGGTGATAATTCATCAGTTTCAATGTTTGCTGGTACTAATGTAAAAATCACTTTAGTAGGTGAGAATAATATACTTGGTAATGATTCATTTGTAAATGAACCTAAGGCTATTATTAATCAGGAAGCAAATGAAGAAAAGTCTTCAACACTTACAATTGTAAATGGCGGTAACGGTGTGCTTAATGTTGTTGATTCAATGGATGTTAATACAGAATATGCTGGTAAAGATCCAGCTGATGGTATTGTAACTAAGGGTACACTTAATATTAAGAGTGGTAACATTAATGTTACAACAAATGGCGATTGCTTAGATGGTACTGGAGCTAATGGCGAAGGTGGCGTTAAGATTTCAGGTGGAAATCTTAAGTTGACATCAAATAAAGGTTCTGCTATTAAGTCTAAGAATGGAACTGTAGATATTACAGGTGGTGTTGTTGAAGTATTATATTCTGGTGATGATGCAGTTAATGCAAAAAATTATTCAGTTAATATTTCAGGTGGATACTTAAAAGCTGATAATGTTTATGGTGATGGTATTCAGGCTGAAGAAGCAAATATTTCAGGTGGTAACGTTGTAATTAAGACATATTTTGAAAATGCAGGTCTTAACTATTACAATGAGGAACTTGGTGAAGGAAATTATAATACATTAATTAAAAAAGATGGTTTCACAAGTTCAAGTAAGAGCGAATATATTAATGTAGATACAGGTAGTCATAAGGGAATTAAGGTTGGTTCAAAAGATTACTATTATATATATAAATCGGTTAAACCAATAAGTAAATTAGTTGCTGGAGAAGAGTATCATAAAGATGCAAGTGGTGGATTAAATATCACAGGTGGTTATATCAATCTTGATACAACAAATACAGGTGTTAAATATGGTGCTGAAGGAGGTATGCCTCCTATGAATGGACAGCAACCACCAAAGGATGGTTATGCAGCTAGTCCTGATGAAGATTTTGAAGAAGAACAAAAAGATAGTAACCTTACAACATGTGGTGAAAATCAGGTTATCTTAGGATGCCCAGAAGATGGTATTAAGAGCCAAAACTCATTTAATATGTCAGGCGGTAAACTTGTTATTAATGCCTCAGATGATGGTATTTCAGTAGCAAATGATACATCAATTACTGGAGACAGTAAGGTATATGTTAATAGAGCATATGAAGGTGTAGAAACTAAGAATCTTATTCTTGGTACAGATGGTGGAAATGATTCACCATATCTTTACACATACACATATGATGATGGTATTAATGCAACAGAAAAGTATAAAGTTGTTTATACATATGAAGATGAAAAAGAAGAAAAATATGCAAGAGACACATATTCACGTCCAGGTGGATGTTTTAGAATTTACACAGGTGAAATAAATGTCTACATTGCAGATGATAAAAAACATGACTATAAGTTACATGTAACTAACGGTTTTGGTGTTCTTGAAGATAATAGCGATTATGAAGGAACATTTTCAGCAAATGGTGATGGTATCGATTGTAACGGTGCATTCTATGCATATGGCGGAAAAGTACTTGCATATGGTGCTGTTGCTCCAGGTAATTCACCTATAGATTGTAATGATGATTATTACATTGGAGATGGTGTTACATTACTTTCAGTTGGTGATATGGGAATGCCAGAAGATCCAACTATACTTAAGCAACCAGTAATACAGTTTGGTGGAAATGAGCATGGTGGTCCAGGTGGACCTCCTCCAGGATTCCCAGGAGATGGCGAAGGATTTAATCCAGGCGAAGGATTTATGCCACCTCCACCACCAATGGATTTTGATAGAGGAACTTCACCTCTTGGAATTGAAGTTGGAAGTTATTATAAGATAGTTGATTCTAAAGGAAATATAGTATTTTCTGAAATTGCAAGCAAGGCACTTAGATATGTTTTATATTCTTCAGCAAATATTAAGAATGGAGAAACATATACTCTTGTATGTGGAGATACAAAGACAGAAGCAACTGCTTCAACAGAAGTTAAGGAGCACGAAGGATTTGGCCCACCACCATTTGAGGGAGCATTTCCTGCAGAATAATAAATTAATCTCATGCAAAAATAGTTTATAGATATTTAAAATAAAGAGGACTATGGTCATTGACCATAGTCCTTGTTTTATGAATAATTATTTAAAACTCTTTGTTTTGTAATTAAATGTCTTTTCTGTTCCGCCAACACTAACTGTACACTGTGTTTTCTTAACACTAAAAACGACAACGTCTTCACCGTTATTACCTTTGATAGTTCCGAGAAATTTTGTGTTCTTACCAGTCTTATTGCATCTGTATAAATCACCAGCACTAAGTTCATCATTCTTATATTCCATAAAGTAGAATTTTCCACCTACTTCACCACAATACATACCATTATCGCAGAGTTTCTTAATATTCTTAAGTCCCTTATTTGTAAACTTAACTAAATCATATTCACAAGCACTAACATCTGTTGTGAATTTCTTTTTGATTACAGCGTATTTACCATTGATTGCAGCAAATTCGCCTTTAGTTTCTTTATTAACCTTATTTGTCTTTGTATTTAAACTAAAGAGATCATTTCTATATGAACCCCAGCTATATCTTGTTAAGTAAATTCTGTTTTTAACGATTGTATTGATACCGATAAAATCTGGCTCTGACTTTAAATTCTTTTTTGTCTTCTTAACTGTAGCTACCTTTTTAAACTTCTTTGTTTTTAAGTTTAACTTATAAACTTTCATACCTTTTGTAAAATATAATGTTTTTCCATTTGTGAATGCGCTGTCCTTATTGATAGCTGTTTCTTCATATTCTTTCTCACTCTTTGAAGAAACCATTACATGTTCACCATCATAACAGAATGTATAATCTCCAACTGTTTCTGCCTTGCTTGCTTTACCAGTCTCAACACCTTCAAATAAATGTACATATGCTGAGCTCTTTGTAGCTTTCTTTTCCTTTGCGCTTACTTCATATGTTCCTGTTAAACCTGCTACTGAACAAATTGCTAATGCTGTAACTCCAATATAACCAAATACTTTTCCTATTCTTTCGTTCTTCTTAATCATTTTTATTTCTCCTTATCATACATAATTTTATTTTTTGATTTTTATTTTTTGATTTTTATTTTTTGATTTTTTTAAAGTTCAAAATAAATACGCGTTATTTACCTTTTTCACTAACTATACGATTCAAAAATCCATTTCCGGACATTTTATAAAAATTTTTTTTAAGTGCACTTTTGGGCATTTTTTTGTTATGTCACATTTGAGATTCCCTATGTGTATTTATTATGTGAAGAGATTTGATTTAATAATCTATAATAAATAAAACGTGGAGGGCGAAATGAATAAGAAAATATTTGGACTAGTATTTGCTATTTGTCTGATGATAAGTGGCGGAGTGTTTTCGCAGAATGTTAATGCTGCAGAAAATATGAAAGATGAAATTGAAGCTAATCTTGTAGGGACATTATCAAAACCTGGTGATAGCGTAGCAATTTCTATTAAGCAGGCATATGAAAATAAGTACGTAAAATATGTTTCAAGTACGGATGATACAGTAATAGTATATACTGATAGCAGTAAAATAAGACCAGATATGTATATCTATGATAAAGATGGTAATTATGTAAGAAAATGTATAGGTAACATTAATGATCCTATGAAAACAGGAAGCGAGTATAATATTGGAACTTTAGTAAAAGTTAAGAAAGGATCGACATACTATTTTGAATGTGGTATGGAGGGTGAAATTACCGATAACTACAATATTAAAGTTGCTAAAGTTCCAGAAGGATATGATTATGGATGTGGCGTATGGGTATATGAAAGAAATACAAATACTGGATATGAAACAAGTCATGCTTTGGATTTAGAAAATTATAAAAATGTCGGTCTTACATATGATAAGAAAACAAAGGTTTTTACTTTAAATAATTATAAAGGCAATAATGGATTTTATATATATGGCTATCCTGATATTCTTTCGGATGAACCAGTTGTAGAGATAAAAGTTGTTGGTGAGAACATTATAAAGAGTTCTTGTATTAATGAAGGAATAATAAAGATAGATGCTCCAGTAAAGATTACAGGAAATGGTACATTAACTTTTGATGATTATAAGGATGCTTCAGATTCGGAATCATATCAATATAGAGATGGTATTTATAGTACTTATGATTTGACTATTGATGGACCAGTCATTAATTTTGATTACGATTATTCTAATACTATAATGGAAGTATTTGGTAAATTGACTCTTCAAAATGGAAAAATTAATATAAATGGTGGCAAGGGTGGAGTCTATATAGGAATATATGCTACAACCATGGAAATAAACGGCGGAGAGATTAATTCAAATAGAGAAACTTTTTATGGAATACTTAGTGCTAGATTATTTAAAATGAATGGCGGAACTATAAATGCAGTTGTAAAGTGTACTGAAAAAACAAATACACCTAATAATAATTGCTATAGAGCAGTATTTTATGGTTCTGATATAGTTATAAATGATGGAGTTATTATTGTTCAATATGAAGATACAGATATTGATAAGGATAAGATAGATTTTGAAAATCCAATCCTTGCTGGAAAATCAGCTACTATTAATGATGGAAACATATTTATCGTAATTCCTGATAATTTAAAGGAGTTGCTCCCTAAGGATATAGTAGGAACATATGGAACAAATACTGAGAAACCAATAATAAAAATCTCAAAGAATGTAAATATCGTAACTGGTTCAAGTCGTGATATTATTAAGATTCCTAAAAAAGAAGCTGAAGTTAAGCCTGAAGGTCAAGTAGTAGTAACTAAATTTGCTGTAAAAAATCTTAAGTACAAAGTTCTTAAGGCAGGAACCAAAGATGGTAAAAATATAGGTGAAGTTTCAGTTGTTGGAGTTAAGAAAAAAACAGTTAAGAAGATAAGCGTTGGCGCTTTTGTTACATATGATGGCGTTAAATATAGAGTTGTTTCAATTGGAAATAAGGCATTTAGTAAACTTAAGAAACTAAAAAAGGTTACTATTGGAAAAAATGTTAGAAGCATTGGAGCGAAAGCATTTTACGCAGATAAGAAACTTACTAAGATTATAATTAAGTCTAAGAAACTTAAGAATGTAGGTAAGAATGCAATTAAGAAAACATCAAAGAAACTTGTAATCACAGTACCTAAGAAGAACAAGAAATCTTATGCTAAGAAGTTTAGAAAAGCAGGAAATAAAAAGGTAGTGGTTAAATAAGGATAAAGTCAGTCCGTTAGGGCTGACTTTTTTGTTTACACGACGAGGAAAGTGCTGAAAACTTGCTTTTTAGCATTTGACGACCGTGATACAATCTCAAATAAGAGAAGCGGTTTCGGCGATTAGATGAATCTTTAATAAGCTATATAGAAAAATAAGGTGTTTCATGATAACATTAGTATTATGTAATGTGAATAAGTAGTTTTGAAAATGTATTGAAAGGAATTTAACATATGACAAACAAAGAAATTCTGCAGGTTGCTATGAAACAGTCAGCAGAAGACATAGGATGTAAAACAGAAGATTTTATAAAAAAAGAAAACGTGGTGGTACCACTCAAATTAGGTACGGATGCAAAGAAATACTACGAACTACCAATTGGATGCAATTTCATATCATATGGAAGTAATATCGTTGTTGGGGCCAGTGAAGATATGTTAAAAGTTGTAAAAGAATATGTTAGTTTATATGAGTTTTATCATTGCTTTGAAACACCGAATATGTATTGGCTAAATGAAAAGATTAATCCTATGGGAAAGGGTGTCTGCTTCATGGCAGAGTACTACCTACCGGATATGAGTAGATTAAGTAATATACCATGTGATTTTGAATTGAGAGTACTAGGAAAAGAAGACTTTGAAGAATTATACCTACCGCAATGGTCAAATGCATTATGCAAAGATAGAAAGCACCTTGATGTACTCGGAGTAGGCGCATATGAAAAAGGAAAATTAGTTGGACTATCAGGATGTTCAGCAGATGCAAAAGACATGTGGCAAATAGGCGTAGATGTACTGCCAGAATACCGTAGAAAGGGAATAGCGAAATCCATAACATCAAGATTAGCATATGAAATCCTTGAAAGAGAAAAGATTCCATTCTATTGTACAGCCTGGTCAAACATTAGATCAGCACGTAATGCCATGAAAAGTGGCTTCTTGCCAGCATGGGCAGAAATGACGGTAAAACCAAAAAAAGTCATAGACGATATGAATCAAAATTTAAAATAATAAGGTGTATAAAAGAATGGATTACGATAAAAGAAAATGGGCCAAGGCCAGGGAAGAGTTAATTAGAGAAGTAGTTGCTCTTGGATTTCCAGAGGAGTTAGGCGATGCTGTGGTAAAGAATCTTGGAAGCCCACAGGCTATGTATCGCATGACGGTTTATCTTCAAAATGTTAAACCAAAGAAAGCAGAAATGGTGGTTGATGAGATGCTTGCCATATGTTCTGATATTGGAAGATGGAAAGAAAAGAAAGAAAGCGAAGCAGCTAATGCAAATTACAGTGAGTATCTCGAAAGTAAGAGATATGAATAAGTATAAATACGACGAAAAGAAACATGTATAGAAAAATAGGATGTTTCATGATGACATTAATACTATGAAATGTAAATAAGAATATTTGGAAATGTATTGAGGGGAATTTAAACTATGACACAAAAAGAAAGAATGTTAAATGGACTTCCATACAAGGCGTGGCTTGATGGATTATCAGAGGAACGTATGGAATGTAAAGAACTAATTTATGAATATAATAATTTAAGACCAAGTGAAAGAGAAAGAAAGTCTGAACTGATAAAGGAAATCCTTGGCAAGACTGGAGATTATGTGAATATTGAAGCACCTTTTCATTGTGATTATGGGAAGAATATTGAAGTAGGTGAGGAGTTTTTTGCAAATTATAATTTTACAGTTCTTGATGTCGCTAAGGTTACGATTGGAGATCACGCACAAATCGCGCCAAATGTTTCGATTTATACAGCGGGTCATCCGATTCATCCAGAATCACGTAATTCAGGATATGAGTACGGAATTCCCGTTATGATTGGAAATAATGTATGGATAGGTGGAAATAGCGTGATTTTGCCAGGTGTTACAATTGGAGATAATGTTGTTATCGGCGCAGGAAGTGTAGTTACAAAGGATATTCCTGATAACATGATAGCAGCAGGTAATCCATGCAAGGTAATAAGAGAAATCACAGAGGCAGACAGGGACTATTATTATAAGAATAAGAAGTTTGATGTCGATGATTATAAATAAATGGAAAGCATAATATGGTTGTGAAAGCATTATAAAGCTACGAAATTAAGTTGCGGAGGTGGGAATGCTTTCTTATTTGGAAAAAATTAAGAATAGGAAAGCATTTTAAGGTTTGAAAAAGCAAGTTGGGGTAGTGGAAATGCTTTCCTATTTGGGAAAAACTAAGAAAAGGAAAGCATTTTAAGGTTTGAAAAAGCAAGTTGGGGAGGTGGGAATGCTTTCTTATTGGCGAAAATATAGGATAGGAAAGCATTTTAAAGATACAAAAGCAAGCTGAGACTGTGGGAAGTCTTTCTTTTTGGCAAAAATTGAAGAAAAGAAAGCATAAAGAAGTTACAAAAGTAAGTTGTGGAGGTGGGAAGTCTTTCCTATTGGTGAAAATTTAGAATAGGAAAGCATTTTAAAGATACAAAAGCAAGTTGGGGCTGTGGGAAGTCTTTCTTGTTGGCGAAAAATTTAGGATAGGAAAGCATAATAAAGTTATGGAAGCAAGTTGGGGCTGTGGGAAGTCTTTCTTTTTTGCGAAAAATGAAGAAAAGAAAGCATAATAAAGTTACAAAAGCAAGCTGAGATTGTGGGAAGTCTTTCTTTTTGGCAAAAATTGAAGAAAAGAAAGCATAAAGAAGTTACAAAAGTAAGTTGCGGCTGTGGAAAGTCTTTCCTATTGGCAAAAATTTAGGATCGGAAAGCATTTTAAAGTTACAAAAGCAAGTTGGGAAAGTGAAACGTCTTTCTTATTGGGAAAAATTAAGAATAGGAAAGCAAAAAGCAGAGGGTATAAAATATACCCTCTGCTTTTTGATCAACTAAGAATAGTTTACAATTATTAACAAGAAACTACTCAGTTTTATCTTCCTTAACTCCATCCCCACCAGCTTTAGCTTCTTCATCCTGCTTCTTATGAATATTATTAATATCCTCAGTTGTGCCGCCACCGTCATCATCCGGAGCTCTAAATTCGCCTTTATCTACTAGGCGGAGGAAGGCATCAACTACATCAGGTTCAAGCTGGGTTCCAGAAACTTCCTTGATGATGGAAATTGCCTTTTCGAAATTCATTCGCTTTCTGTAAGGTCTGTCTGAATACATAGCATCGAATGTGTCTGCAACTGCAATAATCTGCGCAACTCTTGGAATTTCATCACCCTTAAGACCTTTAGGATAGCCATTGCCGTCGGGTCTTTCATGATGAGAACCAGCGCCAATAGCAAGCTCAGGCATAATGCTTATGTCTTTAAGAACTTGATAGCCCTTAGCTGAATGCGACTTGATGATATTAAATTCCTGATCAGTAAGTTTACCAGGTTTATTAAGTACCGAAGATGGCACCGCAATCTTACCAATGTCATGAAGTAGTGCGATATTATAATACTTATCAACGGTCTCTTCATCGTAACCTAATTCCTTCGCAAGCATCACCGTATATTCGGCAACTCGCTTTGAATGACCATTGGTATATTTATCCTTCATATCAATTGTCTTAGCAAATGCTTCAATCATCTCTCTAATGAAAAGTCTATTTTCTTTTTCCTTCTTAAGTAAGGCTTTTGTCTTTCTATGAACATAGTACATTACAGCGCATGCTACAACAGCAACAACTAAAAGTCCCATTAAGATTTTAAACCAAAGCTGTTCAAAGATTGCTTTTTTCTTTTCGATTATAACTGAAACTTCTTTATAACCTTCACCAAGTGAAGTCTGAAGTGAAATAACAAATTCATAAGTTCCGCCATCTAAATTTGTATAAACAACTGGCTCTAAATCCTTCCTGTCAACAGTAATCGTATCCTTATCAAATCCCTTTAGATGATAAGTAACTTTAGGATTAGTTAACGAGTAGGTGTAAACGTAACTGTAAATTGTGATACGCTTGACATTTGCTGGAATAACGATTTTTCCATTTTTGTCAGCATTTATGAATTCGCCATCAGCCTCAATGTATGGAACGGCAACTTTTAAATTGTCGACATTTTCATTTGGCTTATCAATATTTACTTTTACAACACCAGCGTTTCCGGCAATGTAGAGATTTCCTTCGTCACTTAAGTAGCTATATGAGTTAGCTGTCGTGATATATGGAATGCCATTATCCCTACTATAAAATACAGGTGAAATATTCTCGTTTTTAAGGAGGTCATCGGAAGAAATAACATAGATTCCGTTGCTACTAAGTATCCACATCTTGCCATCTTTATTCTCATACATATCGAAGTTGTTAGAGTATGGGAACTTGCTGATGGTTGTAATCTTGCCATCCTTAAGGTATGCAAGCGAATTACTTGTAATTATCCAGTACAGCTTTCTCTTACTATCCTTTTTGATTCTCATGACAACTTCTGAACTAAGGCCATCGTCGACACCAAGATTTCTTATATTATTTCCATCCAAAATGTAAATTCCATTACCGTCGGAACCTAGGAGAATTTTGCCATCATCACCTTCGCAAACTGTAAGTATTTCAGTATTTGAAAGTCCATTTCCTTCAGCAAATGTTTCCTTTATTTCATCATCTTTTATTAATACAAGACCACCACTAGTGGCAACCATTATGGTGCCGTCGCTTTTTTCACTAACAACTCTGATTCTGTCAGAAGGCAGGCCTCCTTTCGAAGTATAAGTTTTAACTTTACCTTTATAATATTCAACAAGTCCAAGTGAACTGTATGTTGAAAACCAAAGTTTGCCGGTTGAATCCTTGATAATGGATCTTATTCTTGTATCTTTTAATAATTCAAGAAGATTATCAGATTCTTTGAAGTTTTCAAGAGAAGTATCAATGCTTGTAATTGGAATACTTGAGAGTTTCTCGCTTTTATCTACTGCAATAAGTCCAGTATCAGTTCCGATATATAGAATGTCATCGCTTACACATGTTGAATTAACTACTGCGCTATCCAATCCGTATCTAAAACTAATATCATCAAATTGATTTGGAACAATTTTCATAACGCCCTGACGAGATGATACAAACCACATATTTCCTTCGTAATCTGCCATCATACGGTCAATTGAATTGTTGAGAGGAATGTTTTTAACAAGCTGAAATTCTCGATCTTTAAGAATTCCAATTCCTCTGTCAGAAGTAATCCATAATTGATCATGGAAATGTTCAATGGAATTAATGCTTGATAGTGGTTCAACATTAATTTCCTCAAATTTATCAAGTGTATCTCCTAGGTGGCCATAATAAATTAGAGTATTATCGCTACCTAAATAGATTTTATCTTTATTCTCTGGATCAGGAAGAATTGTAGAAATTGGTCCCATTCCCATTTTGGTTCCGTCATAGAATTCAGTAACTTTCTTATCTTTAATTAGAAAAACTGCGCCGGAAAGAGTATTGCCATAGATGGTTCCATCACTACCTTTACGTAACTCCTGAATATACTCGTCATTTAATTGACTTTCATCAATTGCATGAAGTTTCATGTTAGTATCAATCATGCCAAGACCATTTGTTGTGGCAATAAAAATGTTACCTTCATCATCTTCAACAATTGCCCTGATGGAGGAGGATTTAAGACCTTCCGTATCTTTGAACATGGTGTACTTTCCATTCTCCATAACAGCAATACCGCTATCATTAGTACCAATCCAAAGTCTGTTTTTGCTATCAACATATAAACTTACAACGCTTGCAATACCAGTGGTAGAATCAACTCTTTCAAATGTATTTCCGTCGTATCTGATAAGACCGCTGTAACTTCCAATCCAAATGAAACCTTCTTCGGTTTCTGCGATGGCATTTGCTTCAGACGTTGGTAGTCCGTTAGTGTTATCATAAAGGACTGCCGAGTATCCTTCACCGCCTGTTGGATTAATTGCTAAATCTTCATAATCGCCCCCGGAGACGTTCTCTGCATATAGTTTTGTAATATTTATTTTTGGAATTGTAATTGACATTATTGCAGCTAGAGATATAGCTGCTACCTTAGAAAAATTTCCCCATCTAACCATAATTTTGCCCCCAAAATAAAACAATGGTTTACAACAAATACCTAAGTAAATTATACAATATTTTAGGTATGATATTCAAGAAGTTCGTTAGTGAGTTTGGCGAATCTTTAGCGTGGTTATATAAGTTAAACTCTCATAAAATGCGATAAAAACGGAAAAATATGCTAGTAAAATGCAAGAGATCGACTTGAATTACCTATTTTTTTGTGATAGATTATCACAATGTAGCGATAAATTATAGGTTTTATAAGGAAAAAATATGGATTACGATAAAAGAAAATGGATTGAGGCAAAAGAAAAATTGATTAAAGAAATCATAGCACTTGGATTTCCAGAGGAATTAGGTGATGCACTTGCTAAGAATTTAGGAAGCCCACAGGTTATGTATCGTATGACAGTTTACCTACAGAATGTCAAACCCAAAAAGGTAGAAATGGTAGTTGATGAAATGCTTGCAATATGTTCTGATATTGGTAGATGGAAGGAAAAGAAAGTAAGTGAAGCAGCAAATGCAAATTATAATGAATATCTTGAAAGTAAAAGATATGAATAGGAAAATATAATGACAGTAAATTAACGCTTGTTACTATTTTTTCTTTATGGTACAATGAACAAGCTCTGAGACAGCTTAAGCTAAAAATGAGAGATAAAAAGGATGATTATACACATTGCAGAACGAATCTTAGAAAAAATGGAAAGCTTATTTCTAAAGAAAAAACTGTTTTAGATGAAGGAAAATTAAAAAAGGTAGGTATTCGTCAAGGCTATCAAGATGTGAAATCGTTTGATTTATATTTTGCAGGAAATCAACCTGATTTGGATGCCTGGATTGCATATTATTATAATGGAAATTAAAATAATTAAACTCCGATGTTAAGGCATCGGAGTTTTTATGAGAGGAAAAATGATGATTAAATCAATAAAAATGCAGTTAGCATATATGTTAAGAAGTAAAAGTGCAGTAATTATATTTTTCATATTAATGGTAGCTGTTGGAGAAAATTTTTATACTAATATAAATAGAAATTATAAAACTATTTATGTTACACAAATGTTTGATTTGGTAAAGATGCTTACATTATCTGAATGGACAAAAGTAGGATATTTCTTTATGCACTATTATCCTATATTGGTAGTTATTCCTACAGCATTTGTTTATCTTTCGGATAAAAGAAGTGGTATGGATATATATATGATTGGTAAAGTGGGTAAAAAGAATTATTTATTTGGAAAGATGATTTCAGTTTTTTTGATAACTTTTATAGTATTTACAATCCCATTTATTACTGAATTGGTTTTGAGTATGATATGCTTTGATGTTCGATCAGTAGGAGATCCATCAAATTTTGAATATTTTCAAACGATTGTTGATGATGGAAATTACTTCTTATCAAGCATATATTTACATAATAGAATATTGTACGCTGTAATATTGATTTTATTATTTGGTATTATTTCTGCTATATTGGCAGTATTTAATTTTGCAATTAATGTTCTTTTTGATTTTAGATATAGAATAGCAACTATTTGGTCTGCATATGTATTGTTATATTTGATTAAAATAATATCTAAATTTATAAAACCGAAATATACATTGTATTATGTTGATATTTTGAAGTTTTTTGATGATCATGCAATTAGAAATTATTTTGTATATACGATTATTATAGCTATGGTGTTGTTTATATCTGTTGTGATAATTGGATTTAAAACATGTAAAAGAGATTTTGATATTTTGAATGGTTAAGAGGTAGAAATGAAGTTAATAGCAAAAGATGTTTGTAAAAAAATAGGTAATAAAGATATATTAAAAAACATAGATTTGGAATTGGAAAGTGGTAAAATCTATGGGTTTGTTGGAAGAAATGGTTCTGGTAAAACAATGCTTTTTAGAGCGTTATCAGGATTAATGTCTGTTTCGTCTGGAGAAGTAATATATGATGGAAAAGTATTGAAGAAAGATATGAATGTTTTACCGAATTTGGGAATAATCATAGAGAATGCAGGTCTTTATCCAGAACTTACTGGTTTTGATAATTTAAAATTACTTACCAAGTTAAATAAAAACGTGGATAATGAAAGAATTAAATCGATAATCAGTATGGTTGGATTGGATCCAGATGATAAAAGAAAATATAGCAAATATTCTCTAGGAATGAAACAGAGAATTGTAATAGCACAGGCTCTTATGGAAAGTCCAGAAGTACTGATGTTGGATGAACCAACAAATGCCTTAGATGAGGATGGCGTGACAATGGTAAGAGACTTGATAAAAAAGGAAAAAGAAAAAGGTAGTCTTGTTCTTATTGCAAGTCATAATAAAGAGGATATAGAATTTCTAGCTGATGAAGTTTATAGAATAAAAGATGGACAGATATTAGAAAGAGAAAAATAAAATGAAAATAAGAAATGTGTTAATTATATATATAGTATTTGTTGCTATGTTATTATTTAAAGGTTTGGATAAAAAGAGAGTTTATAGAGATCTAAATTCAGAAAAAAATCCACTAGATATGTTTACTGTTGCAGTTTTGAATGATGAATTGAACGAAATTTCATTTGAATGGTTAGATGAACGTATTGATAATGCTAAGTATATATTAGCTGTTGAGTGTTTGGAAAAGACTAATTTTACAGCAAATTGCGCAACTCAGAAAGTTGAAGTTAAAAAAATTTTCAAAGGAAAGAATATTAAAAAGGGTGAAAAAATAGATGTATTAACTATTAGTTGTATATTTATGAAAGAAGAAGGCTTTGAAAGGTCAGCTTTAAATAAAAGTTATATAAATGAGTTTAAAATTGGAAAGAAATATTTGCTGTTTCTAGATGAGAAAATAAAAAATACGAATATTTATAATACAGGAGAATGTTTGTTATTACCTATGTTTGCATATGATGATATAAAAAATAAGCCTTGTAAAGCTACAATAGAGGGTGAACTTTCTGTTTATTATAAGGATTTTTCAGATAATGAATTTTTTATTGAGACTGAAGAAGGTCTTAGAAAAATGGAAGAGTATAAGAAAAAAATAATATCAAAATACCCATATGAATAGAACTAGATTTTGGAGAGAAATATGAAATTTGGAAAAACAGTAATAATAGGGATCATCGCTGGATTAATAGGAGTAATCGGTGGGGTTAATATTGAAAATATTAATATCGCTCAATATATTAGATATTTATCTTTAGTTGGAATTGGACTTTATAAGGAATATGTTGGAGAAGTCTTTTTGAGATTTATGCCATTGCTTGTATTTAACGTTGTTTATGGAATATACATATATAGACATTTCTGTTGTGCGAGTGTTTATTTCTTTACAAGAACTGATAACAGAATAAAGTGGTTTATAAAGGAAGTTGTTAGTTTATCCGTTCACGCATTTATATATTTGTTGATGTATGCACTTTGTGGAATTATAGCTATATGTCTTTTTTCAAAACCACAGTTTTCCAAGGAGGTTGTGTATTTGCTGGGATATTACCTCCTAGTGTATACGTTGTTTTTGTCAATAACCACACTTGCAATCAATATTGTGTCGATTTTATTCAATAGTAGTGTTGGTGTTTTGACATGTGAGAGTGTTTTGTTTTTTGCAATTACGATATTGATGTTTTGGGGAGAAAGATATGAAAAAACTCATATCAAAAAAATTGATTTATTTACTTTAAGGTTAAATCCTATAGCAAATATCATGTTTGCTTTGCATACATGTAAAAACAAGTCAGTTAATAAATATATAAATGAGTTAAATAACAGCTTTCCAATAGAATTTACAATTGCGTACTTTACAGCAGTATTAGTTTTATTTGTGATTATCGGAAGTATAATCGTACATAAAAAAGAATTTATTGTAAATGATATGGAAGATTTAGGATAAAACAGTATTCACAGCTCCAGCTAAGATTAAATCAGTTAAGCAGAAGGATGTGGTGATTTGTAGATATAAAAAAATATGATATACTATGAGTTGTGTAATTAAAAAGTACGTTAAAAAAGGAGTATAAATGAACAAGAGAATTTTAATAGTGGCAGTGGCGACTGTGATGGCATTTGAGACTATTGGATGTACTAAGGGGAATGATAGCAAAGTAGCTGAGGAAACGAAAGAAGAATCTAAGGAAACTTATGAAGCAGAAGAGAGCGTAACATACCAGGAGAGCACGACAAATCAGGAGAGTGAAACAAATCAGGAAAGATCCTCATCCGATGGCACAACTGGAGAAAAGGATGATTTCTGGGAAAAAATACTAGGAATGGAAGAAACAACTGAAGAAATTCAGACAGAGGAAACAACTGAAACTTCACATATAGAAAATACAACGAAGAAAGAGTCGACAACTGATACAGCTTATTCAACTGATAAGATAGCGTTTTATAAACACCTTTATAAGAAGGTTTTTAAAAGAGGATATGACAAGGTATCGGCATATTTAGAAAGTGTTTTTGGAAAAGCAACAAATGCTATTAATGAGGGAGATACAATGAATGCCTTAAATAGGATGTGTGAGAAAAATCGATTTGATTATCAGGACGGTATTTCAGTGTTAAAAGAAAGATTTAATAGCATGTCCATTGACAGTGATATTGAAAATAAAAAAGTATATACAGTAGGATTTCATAAGAATTGTGATCTTAATATTGTTGAGGATAATGATCCTTCGGCTAATGAATGTAGTGATAGTTACGACAGACTTTATAAAAAATTAGAAAAAAAGTATGGTTCACCTAATATGACATTCACACCTGAGCAGAATGGATATACAGGAGTGCTTTGGAATGATACTGCCTGTGGTGATATATGGCTTGCGTGGGGAGATGAAATATTTGGAAGCAATGAGCCAGACTGTATTTTGAGTTTCTCTAGAAAAGAATTAAATTAAGTTTGAAAGATTATTTGATGAAGGCTAGGTAGAAAGATGACAATAGATGATGCAAGAATTGAATACAACAAAGTAGTGAGAGATAATCTAAAAAATATACGTGCTGGTAAACTTAAAAGTCCGGATTGCACATATACTGAATATGTTTTAGTTGAGCATTCATTTTTATATGCAGAAGATGGAGCATATGAGATGGAAATCAGTCTAGCTCCTGATGCAATATGTGGTGATAAAACAATCGATAAGATGGTTTCATTATATCCAGATGAATACGAGCGTAAGTCATTATATAAATTGATTCGCGATAATCGTTTTGATTGCCTTATTTGGCCAACTTACGCAATAAGTATTAACCAGATGAGATACGCAGTTTACAGGGACAGAGTTGATCTTACACTTATGGATGTTGAACGCTTCTATAACATTATCGAAGATGAAGCAAAATTAGGAAATGCATTCTCTGATGTAGCATTTGATAGAATTGAAAAAGAATGCAGGCTTAGTAAGGCATATCTTAATTTTCATACACTTGCATGGATGTGTTCATTTAAGAATTTTTCGGATTTTGTTGAAAAACGCGGTCTTAAAGACTTCGTAGAATATGATGGAAAAAAGTACCATGCTACAGCTTGGGCAGGTAGCGATACACGAATAAATAGTGAAGATTTTAAAGTATATTTTGAAAGACTTGTAGATGTTATGGGTAAGATGGCATAAGGTGAGGACGGGAGTAAATCCCGTCTTTTTAATTTATTTTATAATAGTCAGGTCGGAAAATTTTAATTGATGTAGGTTTGCTTAGTGCAATGAGTGAACTGGATGCGAAAACTTTATTAGAAAAAAATGATTTATTTGTTGAGTTTAAAGGAGCGCTTACGGAGCAGTATGTATTACAACAATTGGTGAGTTATACGGAGTATACTCCATACTACTATGGTAGTGAAAAAGCTAGATATGAACAAGATTTTTTATTACAGAAAGATAAAGATATTATACCTATCGAAGTTAAGGCAGAAGGTAATATCAGATCACAAAGTTTGAAGGCTTTTAAAGATAAGTATAATCCAAAATTATCTGTAAGATTATCGGCACTAGATTATAAAGATCAGGAGTGGATGGTAAATATTCCACTTTACGCAGTTTGTAATTTGTAGTATATATATATTATGTTAGAATAGAGTATAAATTATAAGGAGATTTGTAATGAAGAATATTAAAAGTATTGTATTGATGACATGTATGGTTGCAAGTGCGTTTTTATTCTCTGGGAAAAATGTAAGTGCAAAAGAGTTTAAACCTGATGTAATAGGTACATTATCAAAGGATGGAGATAGCGTAAAAGTTAAGCCTGTTAATAAAGGAACTTCTCAATGTATTAAGTATGTTTCATCTACAGATGAATTAATGTATGTATATACAGATAGTAAAAATGATGATCCTCTTATTGGTGTTTTTGATAAGAATGGTATATTGCTAGGTAGTTATGATAACATGGTTAGCAGGGATGGAGATTATCTTGATCTGGGTAATACTGGTAATACAAATAACGCAGGATTTTTTGTTAAGATAAGAAAAGGTGAAGAGTATTATTTTGAAGCAACTTTGAATAATTTAAGTGATGTTGGAGAATATAATGTTCATCTGATTAAGACTGATAAAAAACCGCAAGTTGATGTTTATGCATATAATAATGAAGAAGGGTATATAACGTTACCAAATAAAGATATAGCAAAATTAGGGTTATCATATGATAAGGATAATTATATTTTGACTATGAATAATACAAATATTCCATATGAGATTTTTGTGAATGCTGACTATGAACATTTATTTTCAGATGGTTTGTTGGAAATTAAAATAATTGGTAAAAATACTATAACAGTTGATTACTTTTCTTTTATTATTAGCCAGGTTTCAATTGTGTTTACTGGTAATGGAACATTAAGCTTTAAAAAGGCGACGAATGATTATATCCCTATAAGTGTTTTATCTAGTGAAGGAAATGCATATCCAGTAGTATTTAGAGTAGATGGACCTACATTTGATATAAATGTAGATACAGAACAGAGTCCTATAGAAGTTGAACAATTAATTATGGATAGTGGTAAAATCATTTATTCGGGTAATTCACATAAAAGTGTTATAGAGGCTCGTATTATAAGTATAAATGGTGGTGAAATAGATGCGCTGAGTGGAAATGTTTTTTCAAGTATTTTTTCAGCAAATGCTATTTATATAAATGGAGGAATAACAAAAACCTCGGTATATAGTAATAAAGATGATACGTTTGCATTGTATGAAACTGTATTTTTGGGGCAGGAAGATATAATAATTAATGATGGAACAATAGTTGTAAAATATATTGATCCGGAAGAAAATGTTGAATCTGTTTATGTTAATCCAACATTTTCTTCAAGAGAGGAAATAAATATAAATGGTGGAAATATTTATATTATTATGTCAGATAAGTTGAAGAAATATTTTGGTGATAAACTTGCAGGTATACAAACAAATACCAGTGATAAAAAAACTCCGTTTATATCTAATAAAGCTAACATACAAAGTGGATCAACAATTGATATAAGTAAGGTTAAATGTAGCCTTGAGTATTCAGATTGTGTGTATGATGGAAAAGAAACCAGCCGTTAAAGCTGATGGCCTTGTTGAAGGAAAGGATTATATTGTTGCCTATAGTAATAACGTAAATCCAGGAACAGCTAAAGTAACAATTACTGGAAAGGGTGATTTTTCAGGTAAAAAGGAATTTAGTTTTGTAATTAATATGAAAAAGGGTGATTTTTCAGAGGTTGGTATAACTATAAAAGATAAGAATTATATCTATAAGGTAACTAAAACTGGTAATAAGTTTGGAGAAGTTGGTGAAGTTAAGGTTATAGGTCTTAAGAAGAAATCACTTAAAAAGATTAACATAGCAACTAAGGTTACAATTGGTGGTATAAAATATAAAGTTACTTCAATTGGAGTAAAAGCATTTAAAGGCAACAAAAAGATTATAAAGTTAACCATTGGAAAGAATGTTAAGACAATTGGAGCATATGCATTTGCTAATTGTAAGAAACTTAAAAAAGTAACTATTAATACAAAGAAACTTAAAAAAGTTGGTAAGAAAGCTTTCTTTAGAAAGGGTGGAAAGAACATTTCATTTAAAGTACCTAAGTCAAAAAAGAAAGCATATAAGAAATTACTTAAGAAAGCTAAGACAAATAAATACGTTGTAAAATAATTTAAAGAAAAAAGCCAAGTTGATAATTTTCAACTTGGCTTTTAAAAGCTACTAAATGTCATTTGTAACGATAATCTAACAAATCAAACACGATAGTATAATAATTGATAAAGGTTTATTTACTAGAGTATAAAGGCGATATATAATTGTCTTACTAGAAACGGGGGATATTGTGAAATCATCGGGGATGTTTTTAGGAGGACTATATAATGATAACAATATCAAAGACAATCAAGAAAGTTGCTTGTGCGGTATTAACAGCAGTTTTAGTAGTAACAGGTGTGGTTGGTCCACAGAAGGTAAATGCAGCAAATTACGTTAACATTAATGTTGGAATGCAACAATAGTGGTACAGTTTTACAGAGAGCTTCATATGATGCAAAAGGAAGTACAAGTGTGAATGTAATTAATACAGTACTTAATACACGTATTAGATTTGCATCTCTTGCTGTTGGAAGTTATCATCTTAATGTTGTGGTTGATTATTACACAGATATGGGTGGTGTTATTGGCCATGGTAGAGTTTCAGGAAGAGTTGATTTTAGAATTGTTCCTAGACCAGCAAATCGTTATACAGATTTCGTTACAAAATTATACAAAAACATTTTGTACAGAGATCCAGACCCACAGGGATTAGCAAACTGGGTAAATGCACTTAATAATGGCGCTACAGGTAGTGAAATTGCAAGAGGATTTTTAACTTCAGCTGAATATACAAATAAAAATGTAAGTGATGAATCTTTTGTTAGTACTCTTTATAATGCGTTATTAGATAGAGCACCAGATCAGCATGGTTATGATGGCTGGGTAGCAGCACTTAAAAATGGTAATTCAAGAATTAATGTTCTTAATTCATTTATGGGTGCACAGGAATTTAAGGACGTATGTGCACGTTATAATGTAAGACCATAAATTTAAAATATATAAATGACGTATAAATAAGGCTTAAAAATATTAAAATATATAATGTATTTGGGTTGTAATATATATCCTGGTTTTTAGTAGGAGCACCGTAGGTGCTCCTTTTTTGTTGTTTTATTGCGGTTAGTATTATGGTATAATTGGAAACGAACCGTTTAATGGGAATATAAATTTTTTTAGGAGGAGTTTGTATGAAGAAAATTAAAAATTTATTTTTAATTTCATGCATGGTTGCAGGTGCATTTTTGTTTTCGGATAAAAATGTAAATGCTGAAGAGTTTAAACCTAATGTAATAGGTACTCTCACAAAGGCAGGAGATAGCGTAAAGGTAAAGGATGCAAATAAGGAAAATAACAAGTATTTTAAATATGTTTCTTCAACGGATGAATTAATGTATTTATATACGGACGCTAAATCTAATGATCCAGTGATTGAAGTATTGGATAAGGATGGCAAATTAATTGAAAAATATGATTCTATGAGTCAGATTGGCGGAGAATTTATTGATTATGCAAAAACTGGAAATTATTATAATGCTGAAATCTTTATTAAGTTAAAAAAGGGTGAAGAGTATTATTTCTCCACATACTTATTTGACGAAGAAAACTTGGTTGAATATAATGTTAATTTGATTAAGGCAACTAAAAAACCAGTAGTTGATGTTTGGTATGGGGAGACCTTATATAATCCAAAAAAATTATCGCAAACAGATAATTCGATTGCGGGTTTAAAATATGATGAAAATAATTACGTATTAACAATGAATAATGCAAATATTCCATATGCACTTGGAATAGCTGCTGAAACTACCAATATTTTTTCAGATGGATTAGTTGAAATAAAAGTACTTGGAGCAAATACCATAACAGCTGATAGTGAATCATTATTATATAGTTTTGAATCAATCGTATTTACTGGAAATGGAAAATTGACTTTTAAAACTAAAACAGACGAATTTGCTCCTTATAATATTATTAATATGATAGAGGCTAATAAGGACAAAGTATGCAGAGTGAATGGTCCTACAATAGAATCAAGTGTTAGAACAAAAAATATTGTTTTTGATGTTAATATCTTCATTATGGATGGTGGAAAGTTTGTTTATTCCGGTATTCAAAAAGAAAACAACATATTAAGGACAAATTACCTATATGTTAATGGTGGTCAAATTGATGTAGCTGATGCAACATGTTATAGTGATCTTTTGAATACAAATTATGCTGAAGTTAATGGAGGAAGTATACGTGCTTCATTAAAAATATTCGGTATGTCGGGCTACGATCCATTTTATAAAACTGCTCTTTACGGAAAAGATTATGTAAGAATTAATGGTGGAACAATATTTATAAAATATGTTGAGCCAGACGGAGATGTAAAGGATGAAGATATTTCTGGGTTTAATGCAATTGAATCAATTCATGAAATCAATGTTAAAGGTGGAAATATTTATATTGTGAAGCCGGAAAGACTTCAGAAACCATTAGAGGATAAATGGATAGGCTTATATACAACAGGTGAAAAGTATAATCCTGAAAAAGCAATTTTATTTATATCTGATAAAGCCAACATCCAAAAGGGTTCAACAATTGACATGAGCAAGGTTGAATGTAGTCTTGAATATACAAAGTGTGTATATGATGGAAAAGAAAAGAAACCAGCAGTTAATGTTGATGGTCTTGTAGAAGGCACTGACTATACAGTTACATATAGCAATAATATTAATCTTGGAACAGCTAAAGTAACAGTTACTGGTAAAGGTATTTTTACAGGTAAAAAGGAACTTAGTTTTACTATAGAAAAACCAGTAGTTAAAGCAGAAACTCTAAAGGTGGGAGCAACTATTAAGAATAGTGACTATATCTACAAAGTAACTAAAGCTGGAAGCAAGGATGGTAAAGTTGGTGAAGTTAGCGTTGTAGGTCTTAACAAGAAATCACTTAAAAAGATTAAGATTGCTGCTAAGGTTACAATCGATGGTGTAACATATAAAGTAACTTCAATTGGAGCTAAGGCATTCAAGGGTAATAAGAAGATTACTTCAGTTGTAATTGGAAAGATTGTTAAGAAGATTGGAGCAAATGCATTTGCTAACTGTAAGAAACTTAAGAAAGTAATAATCAATTCAAAGGTACTTAAGAAAGTTGGTAAGAAGGCGTTCTACAGAAAGGGCGGTAAGAAACTTACTATTAAGGTTCCTAAGAAATTAAAGAAAAAATATAAGAAGCTTCTTAAGAAAGCTAAGACAAATAAATACGTTGTAAAATAATAGAAATGTTAAGAACAAGCGGCAGAAATGTCGCTTGTTTTCGGCTTTTTGAAAACTTTTTTAAAAAATTTAAAAAAAATTTTTGATTTTGTGACTTTTTGTGTTGCCTGAATGGTGTATATGGTGAAAGGCAAAAACGAAAACATTAAAAAAAAGGAGAAAAAAGTTATGAAGAAAATTAAAAATTTATTATTTGTCTTATTAATGGTTGCAGGAGCGTTTTTATTTATGAATAAAAATGTGAATGCGGAGGAGTTCAATCCTAAAGTTATAGGTACTCTTACAAAAGCAGGAGATAGTGTTAAAGTATCTAATGCGAACGGTTACAAAAATGAGAAGTATATTAAGTACATTTCATCAACAGATGATTTGATGTATGTATATACTGATGCAAAAGCTAATGCACCTGTTGTTTATGTGTATGATAAGAATGGCAATTGGATACAAACCTATGACGATAATGGTAAACTTGTTGATCCAGCAAATACTGGAAACAAAGAGAATGTAGAATTTTTTGTTAAGTTAAAAAAAGGTGAGGTTTATTATTTCAGTACATTTATTTCTAGTACAACAAAGTGTTGTGATTATAATGTTAAATTAACTAAAGCAACTAAGAAACCAAACTTTTATGTTATGGTTTATAATAATAAAATTGGATATAAATTTATTTCTGAAGTTGATTTATCAAAAAATGGTTTAACTTATGATAAAGATAATTTTGTATTAACAATGAATAATGCAAATATCCCATATGAAATTTGTGTATATACTTTAGATTCAGATATATTATCAGATGGATTATTTGAAGTTAAGGTTCTTGGAAATAATACAGTAACAGTTGATGCTAAGTCATTGTTTTATAGTAATATACCAGTTGTATTTACTGGAAATGGAAAATTAACATTTAAAACAGAAACAGAAAATTATGTTTCTAATCACGTTATTGGTACAGATAATTATTATCTTGCAGATGAAAGTATGCCTGACTTAGCATCATGCAGAATTGAAGGCCCTACAATTGAATCAAGTGTTAATACAAAAGAAAGGGCTTTTGAATTTAATGATGTATTTACTATGAATAGCGGTAAAATTGATTATTCAGGTGTTGCAAATGGTGTTATATCTGCTTCTATTGTTAACATGAATGGAGGAACTATAAGTATTTCTATGAAGGGTTTTGCTGAAGTTGATAAGTTAAATTATAATTTTGCAATTTATGGAGATAAATATGTAGGAATTAATGATGGAACAATAATCGTAAAATATTTTGAAACAGAAGTAAAGGCTGGTAATATTTCTGCTCGTAATGTAATTGAGACAGAGAATAAAATTTGCATAAATGGTGGAAATATTTATGTTATTATACCAGATACACTTAAAAATGTTTTAAAAGTTAATTTGGCAGGTGCATATAAATATGCAGATTCTAAATATGTAACTGTAAAAATATCTGATAAAGCTAATATCCAAATTGGTAATGAAGTTCCAAAGGCAGGCGAAACTATTGAAGGTAAGAATTATATCTACAAAATAACTAAAGCCGGAAGCAAGAATGGTAAAGTTGGTGAAGTTACAGTTACAGGCCTTAATAAGAAATCACTTAAGAATGTAAAGATCGCAACTAAGATTACAGTTAATGGTGTTACATACAAAGTTACATCAATCAGTGCTAAGGCATTCAAGGGTAATAAGAAGATTGCATCAGTTGTAATTGGAAAGAATGTTAAATCAATTGGAGCAAATGCATTTGCTAATTGTAAGAATCTTAAAAAAGTAACTATCAATTCAAAGGTACTTAAGAAAGTTGGTAAGAATGCTTTCTATAGAAAGAGCGGAAAGAAACTTACTATTAAGGTTCCTAAGGCTAAGAAGAATGTATATAAGAAGCTTCTTAAGAAAGCTAAGACAAATAAATATGTTGTAAAATAATACAAAGATTAAGAGCAAGCGGCAGAAATGCCGCTTGTTTTGTGGTAAGTTTTTCTTATTATATAGTTTTATTAGTAAAGTTGAAATTATAAGTTACTGCATAAAATATAAAAAAGGCAATATTTTGAAAACACCGTTATGTTATAACATGACGGTATTTTTTACTTGAATTATGTTTACAACTGTGATATAAAAATAATATAAAGTAGCACAAATGTAAACAAAAAAGAAAGGAGGATAATATGAATAAATTTGATGTTATGAATGAATTGATTAAGAAGAATAATGGATATTTGTATACTAGTGATGTTGAGAAAGAAAATATTTCTAGAACGTATTTAGCACAGTTTGTGAAAAAATATAATTTAGAGCGAGTGGCTCAGGGAATTTATATTACTTCGGATACTTGGCAAGATGATTTATTTATCTTACAGAAGTGTTATCCTAAGGCTGTGTTTTCTGGAGAGACGGCTCTTAGCTTACATGTATTAATTGATAGGGAATATAATAATATAAGAGTTAGTGTGCCTAAAGGATTCAGTGGCAGTCGGTTGAGAGAAAAAGGAGTTGTTGTTCATCAGGAGAAAGAAGAAAACTACGATTTAGGAATTACTGAAGTAAAGACCATTTTTGGAAATACGGTTAACTGTTATGATAAAGAACGTTGCATTTGTGATTTAGTAAAAAGTAGAGGGAAAATTGACGTTCAAAATTATCAGACAGCGATTTTAGAATATATGAGGAGTAAGGATAAAGACCTTTCAAGACTTGTTAAGTATGCAGAAAAACTTGGAGTTTATGATGAAATTATGATGTATGTGGAGGTGTTAGTATGATAAATAATGCCACACAGTTAAAAGCTAAGGTTAGAAATGTATCTAATGGAAATGATAATATAGCAAAAAATTCAAACCATTATTGATAGAGGTGAAGCAAATACGAGGATGAGAGATCTTTATGATGTGTATGAATTAGAAGTAAATGATGAATATTCCGTTGAAACATTAATGAAAGCTTTTGATGCTACTTGTAAAAAACGTGACACAGTATTTACGGATGAGAAGATATATGAAGAATTAAATAATATAAAGTCAAGTAAATTATTAAGGAGATTATGGAATAGTTATAAAGAGAAGAATTATTATGTAGAAGAGTTGAGTTACGATAAAGTTGTTAGAAGCGTGGAAAAACTAATAAATGATATTTATGATAAAAACTAATATTTGATATGATGGTAAATAGATTGATGATTGTAAAGGAGCACTTAGGTGCTCCTTTTTTATGTACCAAAATTAGGACATTGGTGTTGGTAGTATAAAGGTACGAAGGGAGGAGAGAGATATGAGTGAATTTGATAAAATAATTGGTTATGATGATGTGAAAATTGATTTGTTTAGGTATTGTGATATTTTGAAAAATCCTGAGAAATATATGGAACTTGGGGTTGGGATGCCAAGAGGAATTCTACTAGAAGGGATACCTGGAATTGGTAAATCTTTGATGGCGGAAGCATTTGCTAAAGAGAGTGGACGTAAGGTTGTAGTAGTAAGAAAGGATAAATCAGATGGAGCATTTTTAGATGAGATAAGGGAAGCATTTGCTAGGGCTAGAAAGAGTCCGTATAGTATTGTTTTTTTAGATGATATGGATAAGTTCGCAAATGAAGATGAATGTCATTGTGATGCTGAAGAATATGTTACCGTTCAGGCGTGTATCGATGAGTGTAGGGATGATATAGTTTTTGTTTTAGCTACGGTAAATGATAAATATTGTTTGCCGGATTCGCTTATTAGGTCGGGGCGTTTTGATAAGATAATCAGGATGAGAAAGCCTAAGAATGAAGAAGCGAGGAGAATTATTGAGCATTATCTTAGTCAGAAGAAATGTGTTGGAAAAATCAATATGGATGAAATTACAAAGATTTTTTCAGGCCTTTCTTGTGCTGAACTTGAGACAATAGTGAATGAAGCGACAATATATGCTGGATTTGATGAACGAGAAAAGATTGAGCAGGATGATTTGATAAAGGCATATTTAAGATTGATTCATAATGCACCGGAATTCATTAATCCAATAGTAGAGAAAAACATGGAAAGAGTTGCAGTACATGAGGCAGGGCATGCGTTAGTTTCTGAAATTTTAACAGCTGATTCAGTCAGTTTGATTTCAGTTTTTTGTTCAGAAAGTGGTGAAAAAGGTGTTGTGGTTATTGATCAAAATGAGGACTTTGATTATTCAGCAAATGCGCAAAGAAACGATGTTATAAGAAAACTTGCCGGTAAAGCAGCAACGGAAATTTATTATGGTGATGCTGATGTAGGATGTAGGGCGGATATAAAGATAGCAACATCCATATTAGAAAATATGATAGGTCAAAATTGTACGTCTGGATTCTCGGGATATGATTTCGGTATGCCATCAGAATATTCACGAGGAAATATGGAACGAATGGTAGTTTCAGAACTTGAAAGATGTTACAGTGACGCCAAGAAAATCATCGTAGAAAACATAGAAGTTTTATACGAATTGGTGTGTGAATTGATGTATAACAAAACCTTAACTTACAGGGAACTGAGAAAGATTTTTTCAAAGAAGTAAAGTGAAGATTTGCCGGTTGAAGATGGCTGGTGAAGGTGGTAGAGTAGAAGTATGGTAATGTTCGTAATGAATAATGAAGGAGGTAAGGTGTATGGAGTATGTTACAAGAATTAATTTGAAAACTGCTACTAATGAAAGACAAAAGTTAGTTGACTATTGTTTGGGAAATGAAAAAGAACAGTATGTCGCTATAGGATGGAGTTATATTTATGATTCTGGTAAAAAGAGTTTTAAAGATTACAAAGAATTTTGGTATGCAGTAGAAGAGAATATAAAAAGTCGTAGAGGACGTATAAATCCAGCATTAAATCTATTCTGGAATGTTAAAGAAAATGATCTTTTTTGGACGCGAGATTTAGATGGGGTTTATTGGATTTGTAGGGCTAGGGGGGAAGCTGAATCTAAATGTTTTGATGAATTAGATATAGGAGCAGTCGTTCCTGTTGAAGCCTATAAAGTAGGATTAGAAGTCCCAGGTATATTGAAAGCTTCTTTTAATCGACCAAGAGGAGGAATTGTTCATAAAATTAAAGACGATATTTTTATTAATTATTCTAAATATGTTTATAATAAGATTTCTAACACGGAAATATACAAAGATATAGCATATGGAAATGGTAATATAATAGATACTCTTCCTGATTTTGAGTTAGAGGAATTGGTAATAAGTTATATTCAAATTAAAGATAATTATTATCTTATATCCAATTCTATAGCTAATAAATCAACAACAATAAAGATAGAGTGTGAGTTTATTTCAAGAGATAAGAATAATATTAGAAAAGCTGTAGTTCAGGTCAAAGGAGGAAATGCACAAATTGATGCATCGGATTATAAAGAGTATATTAAACAAGGATATAGTGTATATTTATATGCTGGGGGAGGCGTATATTCTGTAACCGATGATTATATTGTAATAACAAAAGAACAATTAAAAGAGTTTTATTTTGAGTATAAGGATATTCTTCCTGATGATATTACAAAGTGGGAAAACTTATTTAATTAATGCATAAAAATGCTTGACATCAACTATACTAAAGAGTATCATAAAATTGAAATGATATATTTCAAGATTGTGAGAGTGAGAGATATGATATATGATTATATTATAGATAATTATAAAGATGGAGAACCGATATTTTTGAGTGAGCTTCCAGGTGATTCAAAGGATTATTTGAGACAAGAGATGAAGAAACTTGTTGATGAGGGAAAACTTGAACGTTTATATAATGGTGTTTATTTCTTATCTTATTTAACTATTTTAGGAACTAAAGGTAGAGTATCTCTTGATAGTTATATTGAAAAGAAATATTTAAAAGCCAATGGTAAAACATCAGGTTATATTACAGGACTTCAGCTGGCAAATAAGTATGGTTTTACAACGCAAAATCCTTCGTGTTATGAAGTGTGTAGTAATGAAGCATCAACCAAACAAAGAAAACAGACTGTGGATGGAAATACAATAATAGTTTATAAACCTATGGTTGAAGTAAACGAGAAGAATAAGTCAGCACTTCAGTTTTTAGATTTCATGTTAGTTATAGATAAATATAGTGAAGTATCTGGAAAAGAATTAGAAAAAAGATTAAGAAGATATGTTGAAATGATTAATCTCGATTTTTCTATGGTTAAGAAATATATATCATTATATCCAGACAAAGTATATCGAAATATATATGATGGGGGATTAATGGGTGAATTGGTATAGAGCTATTTTTATTAGATGATATTGTGTGATAATAAAAACCAGCCATAAGGCTGGTTTTTATTTATACTTCTCTGCTGCATGTATCAACGCATTCTTTACATTTTCGCGTAGATCCTTTGGTTTTGTGATTTCCATGTATTGGCAGTATTGTAATGCCCAAATGCTCATTGCCTGCTTGCTTACCATAAGTGAAACTTTGATGTGGTTATCATCAATGCAGGTTACGGTTAAGTCTTTTCCAAACCATTCGATGATGTCATCGATAAGATGGCTTTCAGCTATAAACTCAACACGTTCTGGCGTATCCGAATACATATATGGAAGCTGGGATGATATGTCTTTGTAACTTATTCCTTTTTCATATCCTTTGACTGATGTTATAGGCTCAAGTTTTTCATCTGTAATGGTCATATTAGTAATATGGTCAAGTCTATAGTAAATCAGTGATTTGTATTTTTCATTTTGCGCCATCAGATAGTATCGTTGGTTGTGAATAATAAGCTGATATGGACTAACTTGATGGTTTGCGGTTTTATGGAATTTCTTATCAATACCGTATTTATTATAATCAAAATTAAGTTGCTTTTTCTTGTTGATAGCTTCGTCAATAAGCTCAACATTATAGAAAAGCGACTGATTATCTGTCTTATTCCAATTCTTAACCGAGTGGATGTGCTTAACGTGCGAACTAAAATGTTTACTGGTCAAAGCACAAAGTTTATCGATAAGGTCTTTTGAGTATTTGCTGGGGATGTATTTGCTGGAAAGAACACTATCAATTAAAGTCCTTATTTCCGCATCAGCAAAAGCCCTCTCGCCCAAATAAGTTCCAACCTTCCCTTGTTCAATTTCATAACCTGCTTCACGCAAAAGAGAAATGTTTCTTGATATGGTTTTTCTATCAATCGAAATACCATATTCATTCTCAAGTTTTTTAGACATTTCCTCCTGAGTAAGTGTATGATCACAATCTGTATATTCTTCATATATTTGTAGCATTCTGAGCAATGCTAATTTCTTTGGCTCTAAATTATTCATAGTATACCCCCGTAAAACTATTATATAGTTTGATTGTAAATAAATTGAGTTTGAAATTCAAGAGTTATGGGTAATTTACGGGTTATTTACGATACCCATAAAAATATGGTATTATTATATGTGAAAATAAATGGGAATAAAGGATGGACAGACGATGATTAAGAAGGAAATAAGCGAGATTAAGTCGTTATATGATACTATACAGGAGTGTGGAATTAACAGGCTTGTGGGATGCTATGTTAATGGTGAGAAGAAGAAAGTTAAGACATTTAGTGATTCTTTTTATAATCTTCCTGAAGAGGAGATGCATAAGTATCTTGAAATATTTAGAAGAACTCTTTCTGGTACACCGGGTAAGAATTTGATAGATATGGAGTTTGTAACAGGTAAGGATGAAATGTCAGATGGTGCTACATCAGCTAGCATTGGCAAAGATCTACTTAACAAACTTAGAAAGTCAGAGCTTCAGGATGATGCAGTTTTAGATGAGTTTTATGATAAGGTAATTGCAAATTATAACTATACAGGTAATTACTTGATTTTACTTATATATCAGGCATATGATGTACCTGGAATTAGTTCGGATGGACTTGAAATGGATGATGCTTCTGATGAAGTATTTAAATATATTCTTTGTAGCATTTGCCCTATGAAGCTTACTAAGCCGGGACTTGGATTTGATGATGCACTTGGTGAGATTCATACATTGAAGCAAATATTTGCGGTAGAACTTCCTGATACTGGATTTCTATTTCCAGAGTTTAATGGAAGAAGTAGTGATGATAATGCGGTTTTATCTTTTTCAAAGAGAACAGATCAGTTACAGGATTCATTCCTTGAAAAAGTGTTAGGTGTTTCAGTTACTCTCCCAGCTAAGCAGCAGAAGGAAGGATTTACTGAGTTTGTATCTGAGGTTTTAGGTGATGAATCAACATTTGATACAGTCCTTTCAATCCAGGAAAACCTAAAGGAAACTGTTAAGAATAAGAAGACTGAAGCTCCGGGACAGGCTGTATTTCTTGATAAGGAATCTATGAGAGATGCTTTTGAAAGAAGTGGTGTTTCTGATAACAGACTTGAAGTTTTTGATAAGAAGTTTGATGAGCAGTTTGACATGAAGAGACTTTATGAGAAGCAGGCAAGAGTTGAAATTTCTGATGAGAATCTTGATGTAAAGCATGCTACTAAGGAAGAGTATGTGCCAACTGTAAAGGTGGAAGAAAAGTTATTTGCTGATAATGTGGCACCTACAAGGAATTTTGAAGTTAAAAATAAGAACATGCTCCTTCGTGTTAGCAGTAAGAGAACAGACATTATTAATACAAAAATGATTGATGGTAAGAAGTGCCTTGTTATTGAAATTACTGAGGATATGAAGGTTAATGGAATCCCTGTTTATTTGAATGAGGGTGAAGATGAACAGGAAAATTTATATTAAAGTGAGAGTATTGAGTAGAATAAATTTAGAGTTAGTATCGAAATGAAACTATCTAATTAGGAGGTGTTTTATGAGGGGAAATAATAGAAAGCAATTCGTAATAGGTTTTATGATTTTCTTTGTTATCATAGCGGTAACAATGGGAAAGGCTTTTATTAAACAAGAAAAACAAGCAAAAATAGAAAAGGCAAGATACGAAAAGATGGTAAATGAGGAAGGTAAGTATAAGCTTACTAAGGATGTTTTAGAGGAAGATCATGACAGATATCTTGAGGATGCTGAAGAAGGTGAAAAGATATTTAAGGATTTGATTACGGCATTTGCTGGAGCTATGATTTTGGTTTTGATATATATGTTTATGAATATTTTTGATTTTGCATCCATAGTTCCTGTTAAGAATAAAGCACTTGTAAAGGCGGGTGCGCTTATTATACTTGGTGTAATAGTTGTGTTTAGTGCAAATTTCTTTTCTGAGATCTTTCGTGTTAGTAAGAAAAGTGAGGGGAATAAAAATGCAAAGTATGATTTCTATGAACTTAATGTAGTATCGACTCATGTTGAAACTAAAACCACTACTACGGGTTCAGGATCAGATAGACGTACTACAAGAACTAACTATTATTATTTAGATCTTGAAGGTAATAAAGAAATTAAAACAAATCAGATGTATTATGAAAGAGCAAAAGACAATCCTGGCTTATACTATGCAGGTATGACAGAGAAAGGTGCATTATTTAGTTTGTATCCTGCAACTGAATTTGAACTAGTAAATTAATTATTTCTATATTTTTGAATGTCTATATTCTAATGGAAGTAAGCCAAAGTGTTCTTTGAATGCTTTGGCGAATCTTCCCTGGTTACTGTAGCCACATTTCTCTGAAATTTCGGCTATGGATATATTTGTGTTAAGCAGCAATTCAGCTGCTTTTTTTAGTCTTAGAATTCTCATATAATCTGAAACATTCATACCATACATGGAGTTGAAATAATTCTTTAAACTGGTTTCACTTATACTAGTGTGTGTTGAGATTTCACGAATTGGTATATGTTTTGATATATCAGCTGTTAATATATTATGAACATGTTTTGCAATCTTAGCTTGATTTTTAGTTAGGTATGAGCTATTTGCTCTTTCAACATTTTTTTCATGAAGTAGTTCATATAATATCTTAAGTATGTTAAGTCGAATAAGTCCAATAGGTGGGTTCTTATGATTATGAATTTCAAGCCATAGGTGCTGAATATTATTATTTGTTTCAAGTAAGGTTAAATGTTCGTCATTCTCATATTTTTGTTTTAACTTTTCTAAATCTATATTGAAATTTTCAAGTATTGTTTTAGTTTCATCTGTTAATAAATCTTCGCAAATGTATACTTCAAATCCAAGATAGTAACCAGTTGGATAGTAAAATGAATCCGTAATGGTTAAGGTTCCAATGCTGGTATAATTATTCTTCATATAGAGATATTTATCTTTAGTAACATGAAATTCACATCTACCAGATATGCAATAATTTATTAGAAAAATATCATTCTTATAATTGAAATTTTTCATGGAGATGTGATTTGTGTGAACTTCATTTGAGCATACGAATATACCTGGATAAAAAGGATAGTATGTATTATCGATATATCCAGATTTTTGATTTGTATGTACTTTTTTTATTTCTTTCAAATCATTTGCATAATGATTAAAGAAAGTATTTTTACTATCTATATATTTCATATAATTCTCCGATTTGTTAAATGCAATTATTTATAAAATAATTAGTTTTATGCTGAATAAAACTAGATGTTAAAATGTCCTTTTTTGTTATATTGGCATAGAAAGTTAGCATATGCTAACTTATAATAGTTTAGGCTAAAGAAGGCAAAATGTAAAGGGGTAATATAAAAATAACAGGAGAATTAAAAATGAATTTAACACAGTTAATGACAGGACAAAGCGCCATGATTGTAAAAATCGATGGTGACAGAAGGTACTTATCTAGAATTACATCCATAGGTTTAAATGTTGGATGTAAGATTGAGATGCTTCAGAATGTTAAAAAAAAACCTTTATTGATTTACGGTAGGGATACCATGATTGCTCTTAATCGAAAGGAATCAGAGAATATTCATGTGGAGGTGGAAAAGTAATGAGTGAACTTAGAAACATAGCTTTACTTGGACAGCCTAACTCAGGTAAATCCACAATATTCAATACACTTACTGGTATGCATCAGCATGTTGGTAACTGGCCTGGTAAAACAGTTGAGAAAAAAGAAGGTGAATTTACACATAACAATATAACTTATAAGATTGCAGACCTTCCAGGTTCATATTCACTTTCAGCAAATTCCGACGAAGAAATTGTTACAAGAGATTATATTGCTAAGGAAGACTTAGATCTTGTTTGTATCCTTGCTGATGCTTCACAGCTTGAACGTAGTTTATATATGTTATCAGATTATGTTGGTATGAAAACTCCAGCAATGCTTGTACTTACAATGACTGATGTTGCTAAGACTAAGGGTAAAAAGATTGATACTAAAAAGCTTTCAGAAAAACTTGGAATTGAAGTATGTAGCATGGTTGCATATGATAAGAAGAGTTACGATAATTATTATAATGCTATGGAAAAATCCATTAGCTTAAATAAAACGTTGAATACGGAAGTATTTGCTGAAATAGTAAGAAAAAGTGAAATTTCAGAGGAGTTTAATAAGAACTTAGAAATCGCTTCAGTTATTGCTAAGCCAAGAAGACCAAAAGAGTGGATTGCAATGAAGATGATTGAAGAGGATGAAGAAGTTTTAAGAGAACTTGCAATTAAGGGAAAGACTAATATTAAAGGAAGTGCTGATGGCGCACTTAAAACTAGTGATGTTAGATTTAAGTGGATTGAAAGTATGCTTGATGGCGTTGTTAGAAATGAAAAGACTGCTTCTGATCTTCTTACAAAGTTTGATAGAAAAGCGATTGGACCTAGAAGTGGTAAGTGGGTTGCAATTGGATTTATGGTTTTATCCTTAGCAGCTGCAATGATTGTTGCACTTCCTATTATGGCACTAGGTGGTAGTACACCTGGAATTTTAAATCCATTGATTGATAAAACAATCGCTAAGATGGGTGTTTCTGCTGAAATTGTTCATTTTATAAAAGCAACTTTGGTTACATCTCTTGGCTGGGTTATATCCATGGTTGGTTTTATATTTGCCATGAATGTTGTGTTTGGTATTTTAGAAGAAGTAGGTTATATGGCGAGAGTATCATATGTATTTGATAGAGCTATGGAAAAGATTGGACTTCAGGGTAAGGCCATTATGCCTATGATGATGGGCTTTGGTTGTACTATGGCTAGTACATCAGGTTCTAGAGTTATTGATTCACAGGGACAGAAGATTTTAACAATTTCTGTAGCTTGGGCTATTCCTTGTGGCGCAACATTTGTTGTTATTCCTACACTTGCAAGTGCGTTCTTTGGTGCTACAGGTGGTTTCTTGGTAATGCTTTTATTATTTGCAATTATGATTGGACATATTATTCTTACCGCTAAGATATTTGGTAGAAAGTTAAATCCTGTGGAGAATAGAATGGGTATTGTTATGGAATTACCTCCATATCACAAACCAAGATGGGGATTTATTTTCAAAAATTCTCTTATGAAAATGTGGGATGTATTTAAGAAAGCATTTAGTATTGAAGTTATAGTATGTGTATTATTCTTCTTCCTTAGTTATTCAAAATCAGGAATTGAGGGAAGCATACTTTATAAGGTTGGTACTGCCCTTGAACCAGTTACAACATTTATTGGCCTTAAGTGGCAGACGTTTATGTCATTTATTGCTTCAATGATTTCAAAGGAAGCAGTACTTGGTGTTCTTTCTGCTATTTACACTAACAGCGGAAGTGTAGTTGATTCAACTACAGGGCTTGCTGCAGCTTCAGATAATGTAGCTAAGGTAGTAGCTGCTGCAGTTCCTAAGGCTGAGGCGTTAGCATTCATGGTTGCAGTTACATTTAACATTCCTTGTCTTCAGGCTGTAGTTTCAACTTACAATGAAACACATTCAGTTAAGTGGACAGCGAAGATTGGTGCTTATTTCTTTGTAACAGCTTTAATTTTAGCAACTATTACATATCATGTTGCAAATCTATTTATGTAGCAAATACTTTGATTTATAATAAATGTTTTTAGGAGTCTGTATGGATGAATTATTATCGGTTTTATTAAATAAAAAAACAGTTTCAATGCCTGAATTATCTGAAGAACTACATATATCGAAGGAGTTTATATATGCTAAGCTTGAAAGATATGAGCAGCTTGGATATGTAAAAAGAGTCGTTGAAAATGGTAGTTTAGGATGCTCAGGTAATTGTAGTGGGTGTAGCGGTTGTGGAAGTACAAAATTAAATCTTTCACCAAGCGTGTATTGGATAAAAGGTGATAAACTTAAATGAAAATAATTGACGTTTTAACTATTTTAATTCTTGGAGTTATAATTTTGTTAGTTATTAAACCTTTACTAAAAAGGATATGTACTAGGCAGACTTGTTGCGGCGAAGAAAGGATTAAAATAAAAAAGAAAAAATTACATAAACCGATAGGTAGTTACAAATTAAGTGTTGAAGGAATGCATTGCATGAATTGTGCAAAAAGGATTACTGATGCAGTTAATAAACTTGAAGGTTTGTCTTGCAAAGTGAGTCTTGGAAAGAAAGAAGTTTTCATTCAGTATGAAGATAAACCAAAGAAAATTGAGGTTATTAAATTGCTAGGAGATATGGATTTCTTAGCACGAGAAGAATAAAAATAGCGAGATTGTTTTATCGACCTTCTGATGTTAGAGAAAAATAACAAAGGAAGGTCGATATTTTATTGAATAATTTAATAGTAGAAAAAGACTTTTGGGTATGATTTATGGAGAGTATTCAGATTTTGATAATATTATAGAGAGTTTACTGAAATTGCAAGAAGAAAAACATATGTTGGGAAAATAATAAAATAGTGGTAAAATAGAATATGTAGTTTTTATAAAAGTATTTAGATGTGAGGAGGATTAAACTATGATAAAAAAGTATAGTGGACTATTACTGTTTGTTGTATTATCTGTATTGATATTGAGTGAAAAAGAGGTATATGCAAAAAAAGTTAATAGACATGAATATTGGTGGGCTACTTTTACAGGTGAAAATCCAGCTGGTGGATGGTATTGTAAAGAAAATAAAGTTAAAGTTAATATAAATGGTAATAAAATTATAGTAAAGGGAAAACCAATTAAAACAACAAAGATAGACTCGGCTACAGACTCAAATACTAGTACATTAAAATATAAAAAAAGAAAATATAAAATAAATTCGAAAACTAAATATTATTTATTACATTGGAGTAGTGCTAGTAGAATTACTAAAAATAAAGCAATAACGGCTATAAAGAAGAAACAATATCAAGGGTTTCAAATTAAGTTTAAGGGAAAGAAAGTATCAAAAATATATATATTAAATCATGGAGTTTAATAATGTAGTAAGTAATAATTTATTAGAAACCTTTTTTGTATAGGGGGGTAAATTTATGAAGTATGAAAAAAATTATAGGAATCAGTTTTTTAAAGATGATAATGGCCCTATTGATTTTAAGCAAATGTTTAATTGGGATAATTTAAAGAAATGGTCTACAGGACCGAAACCACCGGGAACTAGACTTGGGAAGAAGGTCTTAAAGACATTTTTAATTATATTCCCATTAGTTTTAATTGAAACGGGTGCAGCTTTTTTTACAACTAATAGTGCGGCATTTGCTGTGATTATATTTATGGGATTATTTTTTACTATGTGTGGTGTTTTGCTTTTAGTTACATCAATAGATATGTTTGTAACTACACCTAAGTTGTGTTCCGAAAAGGTAAATGCACTATGTATTGGACATAGTTATTCAACGGGAAATAATGATTCCACACCAGGTGGTGGTATTCTTATATGTCCGGTGTTCCAATATGAATATGAGGGTAGGGAGTATACGGCATATGATGCTGTTTATGAAAACCATACCGTTGTCCCAAATGTAGGCGGAAGAGTTTCAATTAGCATTAATCCTAATGATCCAGAAGAACTGGTATGGTATGATAAAAGTGGTCGTAAAGTATTCCTTTGGGGATTTACGATTGCGGCATTTGCAATGGGACTATTCTTGATTTATGTTTCATTTGCTCAGAAGGATATAAGAGAGACTAAGGTGAGCAGTGGAATAGAAATTGAGTATAAAATATAAGGAAAAACGGGAGCTTATAAACGCTCCCGTTTTATTTATAATAAGCATTGACAATATCACGTTATCGTGATATTGTTTTTGTAGTTTGCGCGCCATGGGCGCGCTCTAACGGGTGCAAGTCCCGAACACGTCCGGATAGTGGGAAGTGTATAGCTGAACAGCAAGGGTGTCCATTGTGAGGTGGAATCTGAAGGAAGCTGTAAGCAAATCTCTGGTCCGACGGACAGAAATCACATATAAGGCTAGGCTATGAGAGACAAGTTGGCTACAAGCAACGAAGTCCAATAACTATCACATTTGTAGTAGCAGAGTAAATGTGGCGGATATATGGAGAGAAAGAGCGTGCACCTTAAGCGTGGAGGTCTCACAGAGGTTCCATTAGCCTAGTAACAACGAACTGTGAGAAGTCAGCCGAGCCCATAGTAGTGAAGAAATCTCTGTAATGGAGATGGAGTGAAGGGGCGAACAATCAATAAGTTTGAGTATGTCTCATGTTGCAGAAATGACAACATCTGCCGTAACCAATCGGGATAAAGATGGTCAAATCAAGCGAGACGGAAAGGAAAGAACGCATGGACACAAGTAGTCTAATGGAGCAGATACTATCTAGCGAAAATCTCAACAGAGCATATCTGCAAGTCGTACGAAACAAAGGTGCAGAGGGAGTGGACGGAATGAAGTACACAGAACTCAAAGAACATCTCGAAAAGAACGGCGACATCATCAGAGAACAGCTGAGGACAAGAAAATATAAACCTCAGCCAGTACGAAGAGTGGAGATACCAAAGCCTGATGGTGGTGTCAGAAACCTAGGGGTACCAACAGTAACAGACAGATTCATACAACAAGCCATAGCACAGGTATTAACACCAATCTATGAGGAACAATTCCATGACCACAGTTATGGATTCAGACCTAATAGATGTGCACAGCAAGCAATCCTAACAGCGCTCGATATGATGAATGATGGTAATGATTGGATTGTAGATATTGACTTGGAAAAGTTCTTCGACACAGTTAATCACGATAAACTTATGACTATCATAGGTAGAACCATAAAAGATGGAGATGTTATTTCTATCGTTAGAAAATACCTAGTCAGTGGAATCATGATTTATGATGAGTACGAGGACTCCATTGTGGGAACACCACAAGGAGGAAATCTCTCGCCATTATTGGCAAACATCATGTTGAATGAACTTGATAAGGAAATGGAAAAGCGAGGGCTTAACTTTGTAAGATACGCAGATGATTGTATCATCATGGTTGGTAGTGAAGTGTCTGCTAATAGAGTCATGAGAAATATCTCTCGATTCATTGAGGAGAAACTGGGACTTAAGGTCAACATGACCAAGAGTAAAGTCGATAAACCACAAGGACTTAAATACCTTGGATTCGGATTCTACTTTGATTCAAGAGCACACCAGTTTAAGGCAAAACCACATGCAAAATCAGTAGCAAAGTTTAAGAAGAGAATGAAAGAACTCACTAGCCGTAGTTGGGGCGTTAGCAACAGCTACAAAGTTGAGAAACTTAATCAGCTTATTCGAGGTTGGATAAACTACTTCAAGATAGGTAGTATGAAAACACTTTGCAAGGAAATGGACTCAAGAATTCGTTTTAGATTGCGTATGTGTATTTGGAAACATTGGAAAACTACACAGAATCGTATAAAGAATTTGATGAAGCTTGGAGTTGATAAAGACACGGCTTGGATTACAGCCTATACGGGTAAGAGGATAGCCTACGTATGTCAACGAAGAGTAATGAACTTTGCTATAAACAAAGAAAGACTAACCCGCTTTGGATTAGTCTCAATGTTAGATTACTACACCGAAAGATGTGTTACTTGTTAAGTTGATTGAACCGCCGTATACGGAACCGTACGTACGGTGGTGTGAGAGGTCGGGAAAATTTATTTAATTTTCCCTCCTACTCGATTAGAGGAGGAGTATAAAAAATTATCTCCGTTAAATTAAGTGAGGTGATGTTATGTTTCATAAAGTTAAAGCAGTTAGTGCATTAGATGATTACAAATTGATGGTACAATTTGCTGAGGGTATAACTAAAATATATGACTTAAAGCCTTTGATTAAGGAGGTACCAGTATTTAAAAGTTTAGAGGATATACCTGAATTATATGAAACTGTAGAAGTTGATTCAGGTGGATATGGAATAATTTGGAATGATGATTTAGATTTATCTTGTGATGAATTATTTGAAAATGGGAATCGAGTTAAGAGTCCTTTTGATGGTTTAATAGCTTTTACAGATGCAACTACGTTATGGGGACTTAACGAAAGTACATTACGTAAGGCGATTGCATATGGAAAACTGATAAATGGTATTGATGCATGTAAGTTTGGAAAACAGTGGGTTGTTTCAGAAAAAGCTATGGAAAGAGAGTATGGAAAGCCCAAATTTAAATAGAAAATTCATATTATGAATTTGGAAACGATTTGTTACATAATACTGTAAATGTGCCAAGAAATGCTAGTAAATTTCTAACAAAAAGAAAACTATTTTCTTAAGATTTTCTAACAAACAGTTTACAGAAATCGTTTTCTGTAATATAATTAGAAACGGTAGAAACAAGGGATATTGAAATCATAGTTAATATTTGGAGGATAATATGATGACAATATCAAAAAACTTTAAGAGATTTGCTGGTATAGCTTTATCAGCAGCGTTATTAGTAACAGGGGTAGTAGTACCTAAGAAACTACACAGTGTTGATGCAGCTAGCAACATCGATTTATCAGAAATCGCAATTGGAGATGGTAGTGCAATAAGCCTTGAGTCATTCACTGAGTATGACATTACAGGAAAGGTTAGATCTGAACGTAGCTTAGTAAGTGTAGATTGTGCAATTGTTAAGGTTGATGGAAGTATTAATGATGAATTAGGTCAGGTTGCTAATTGGCCAAGTGATGACAAGGAAGTTGAAGAGCAGAAAGCTGGAGTTAAGAAACTTAACCTTAAGAAAACAGCTATGAACAATAAACTTTCATTCAAGACTCTTGAAGAGGGAAAGTACAAACTTCTTGTTAAGGCTACAGATAAGAAAGGTTTCACTGCTTCAAAAACAATTCTTTTTGGTATTAAGTGTGATGCTAAGAGTTTTACTATTAGAACTTATAAGGTTGCGTTTAATAGAGATATTAACGATGCTGAAATGGAAAAATGGTTAGCAGTTCTAGATGAAAAGGGCGCTGCAGGTCTTGTAAAGGATATGTTTAAAACAGAAGAAGTTTCAGGTTTATATGATACTGAATATTTAAATCGTCTTTACAAAGCAACATTTAGACCTAGAGTAAAACCAGCTCCATATGAATACGATGAGTTTTTGTTCTACAAAGATGAACTTAGAAAGAAAAATGGAAAAGAAAGAGTTGCTAATATTTTTGTTGATAACTTTAGTTATTTAGAGAATGGCATCAAAAAGTTCCATGTTGACTTGAATAAGTAAGCAAAAAAGAAAAAAATAAAAATTTAGAAAAAGATTAAATTAAAGAAAAAAGAAAAAGACAAAAAAGAAAATTGACTAGAGTATAAGAATTATTAAAAAATAAGTGGGGGGATATTTTAAAAGATATCCCAGTTTCTATTAGGAGTTTAAGGAGTGCAAAATTGCACTCCTTTTTTGTTAAATACAACGTTTTTATTAGGGAAATGTTTTCAAAAAGTATATTATATTTGTTGCATATTACCATATTTTTGTATTTAATTTGACCTTGGTTTCCTACTTTGATATACTGATTATTGAGAGTAAAAAGGAAAAAGATAAATATTTTGGAGTATAGATAAGAGAATATATAGGGGCAAAAAATATAGATTTTTATGGATAAGTCATATATAATTCCTCTTGTTTTTTGCCCTTTTTTAGGTAAAAAACAAGGGGAATTTTTTAATACGGAGGTTAAGGCATGAAGAAAATATTGCTTATTGAAGACGATCCTGATATACGTGAAATGTTGCTAGATTATTTACAGGGTGAAGGATATGAGGTATTGGCTTTAAATGATGGTGTTTCTGTTTGTAAGGATATAGATGTTTCAGAATATGCATTGGTACTGGTTGATTTAATGCTTCCACATATGAATGGTTTTGAAATCATTAAAAAAATAAGAAGAGTTAGCACTATTCCGATTATTATAATTACATCAAAAAACAGTGACGCAGATAAGGCATTTGGACTATCTCTTGGTGCAGATGATTATGTGACAAAGCCATTTTCTATAGTTGAATTATCAGCACGAATTAAGGCAAATATTAGAAGAGTTTCAACATATGATAGTCATGCTTCAATTGAAAATACAATATCATTAAGAGATTTAACTATTGATTTATCTGCACGTATCGTTAAAAGAGGAACGGAACTAATTGATTTAACGCGTACAGAGTATGATATTTTGGTTTATCTTGCCAAAAACAGAAAGAGAGCTCTGTCTAAGGAAAGCATATATCAGAACATTTGGAAAGAACCATATTATGGAAATGAACATGTGCTTAATACACATATGAACCGCTTAAGAAGTAAGATAAAGAATGGTAATGATGAATATATAAAAACTATTTGGGGTATAGGTTATAAAGTTGTGGAGGATTAATTATGATTAGGGTGTTTTTGGAAATTACGCTCGTTGTGATTGTTTTTTGGCAGTTTTGTCGGATACAAAGATTTAAATCTGAGATGAATCAGTTATGTGATGAACTTGATAATCTCTTAGATGGACAAAAAGGTTTTTTACTTTTTAGGACAAATAATGAACAGGTACAAAGGTTAACTGTATCTGTGAATGGTTTTTTAGAAAGAGTTTATAAAAAAAATGCGGAGTTTAAAATTATAAAAAAAGAGTTACGAGAAATGATGGTTGATTTATCACATGATCTAAAAACACCGCTTACGACTCTTTCTGGATATGTACAACTTTTGCAATTAAGACTTAAGGAAGAACCCGAGAATATTAAGTCAGTAGAGCAAATACTTAAGAAACTTAAAATCAAAACTGAACAAACTAACAGGGGGATCATGCAATTTTTAGATATTGCAAAAATCCAATCAGGAGATATGGAAATTTCTAAACACCAGATTGATATTAATAGATTGTGTAAAGAAGTTTTAATGGAATATTATGATGTTTTAGAACTAAATGGCATTTATGTTAATGTTCAGATTGAGGATAAAGCAAGCATGATTATTTCAGATTATAATGCTATATGCTGTATCTTGCGTAATTTAATTGATAATGCACTTAAGTATGGAATGGACGGAAAGTACTTAGGTTTAGCGGTAAAAGAATCAGATGATACTATATCCATAGAGGTTACAGATCATGGTCAAGGAATCGAAAAGGATGAACAGGAATTTATTTTTGAAAGAAACTATAGGGCTAAGGCTGTAAGACAGAAGAATAATGATGGTTCAGGCCTTGGATTGTCGATTTGTAGTAAGCTTGCGGAACAGTTAAATGCTAAACTTAGAGTTAATAGTATTCCACATGAAAAGACGATTTTTAAGTTATTGTTAGAAAAAAGTTAGAATTTAGAAACAAAAAATACAAATTTTAATGTTATTATATAACTCGAAGGAGAGAACAAAACTAATGGATTATTGCGTGTTGGGAAGTGACATTGTAAAGAGGTATGGCAATAAGAAGGTAATAAATGAATTAGATATTCATGTTCCGAAACATAGTATATATGGTTTGATTGGACCAAACGGTGCTGGTAAAAGTACTTTGTTAAAAGCAATTATGAATTTAATTCCTATAGATGGTGGGGATCTTCAGGTATTGGGGAACGCTGCAGGAATGGGTATGCGTGAGTTGGAAAGAACAGGTTCTTTGATAGAGTATCCTTGCTTTTACGACAGTCTCTCAGGTAAGGAAAATTTGCATATCCATTCCAAATATATGGGGTATCATAACAAGAAAAGAATAGATGAGATTCTTGACTTAGTGGATTTAACAAAAGAAGCGGATAAGAAGGTTGAAAATTATTCAATGGGTATGAGACAACGACTTGCAATAGCAAGAGCGATTATGGTTATGCCGGAGTTACTTATTCTTGATGAACCGATTAATGCCCTAGATCCAGATGGAATAAAAAAGATGAGAGAGCTTTTTATTCATCTAAATGAGAAAATGGGAACTACAATTATTATTTCAAGTCATATACTGTCTGAGATGGATTGCCTTGCTACAGATATTGGAATAATGAATGAAGGTAGACTATTAGAAGAAAAAGCTTTAAAAGAGATACATAAAGAAAATAAAGATAAGATAGTTGCAAGAGTTGATGATTTATCAAAAGCAACCACTCTATTAGAAGAAAGAGGAATACTAGATTTTAAAGTTATAGAAGATGGACAGGTTCAAATTTATGATATGTCTTATAATACTTCTTTTTTCTCGGACTTATTTGTTAATAATAGTTTAAAACTTTATCAAATAGGTGTTGTTAAAAAGACATTAGAAGAGTACTTTTTTGAAGTGGTTGGAGAAAACATATGAAGTTATTATTGCAATTAGAATTATCTAAATTAAATAGTAAGCGATATATAGTAATTCCCCTATTTATAACAGTAATTATGTGTTATTTTACAACAGTATTATTGTTTGGTTTAGAGGATGAAAAGGCGGTTAATTATTCAAAGTACATATGGATGAGTACAGCTGCAATTATTGATTGTTATATGTTATATGCAGCAGTTTTAGTAAAAAAAGTAATAATAGATGAGTATAGTAAGAAAACCATATTAACATTATTTACTTATTCAATAAGCAGATATAAGTTGATGGTTGCGAAAATTGTTTTAATTTTGATTTTAACTATTTTAAGTGCTTTGATAACTCAGATAATATGTATAGACTTTTTAGTGTTAGTTGAACCTCATTTGAAATTGAGTTTAAATGCTTTTTCAAAAGCAGATTTCAGCAAATGGTTAGTTCAATTCGGCTGGAGTATTGTGATTATTTTTTGCTTTACATTATTGATTATTAGTATCGGTTTTATAAAGAAATCTAGTCACGCTGTATGGACATGGGTGTTGGTTTCAATATTTGTTGTACAAATAATAATGAGCCAGAATATGCAGGAATTAACACCTTTTATTGGTGCAGTAACTTTAATACTTACAGATATGGCGATTAGGAAGTGTTCATATCAAGTAGATTGATATTGAAATGTTTATATTTAGGATATGGAGGATTAAACGATGCTTAAACAAATAAATAAAAAGATGAGTGATAAGAAACCAGTTTTTAATTGGAAGTGTATCTGGTGTGATCATCAAGCTTGGGATATCATTGGCAGATAAATAGATTAGAAAGAAATAAATCTATATGAATAGGATGATTACATTTAAACCTACGAAGGTATTTGCTAGGAATGGTAGAAAATTCTTATATAGTGTTGAAGATAGTGCCTTATATGAAATAGATGATAATCTTGAATATGCTATGACACTTGGTGGAAACACAATAAATGATATTCTTTTAAATCTGGTGAATAAAAAAAACATGAGTGTTGAAGATGCAACCGAAATGATTCAGATGATTGCGGAGGCAGGACTTATTGTTGATCCGGATGAGGATGGTAATAAAAAGAAACATTTGGATATGAATCTTTCAGCCTTAACCTTAATGGTATGTCAGGAGTGTAATATGAAATGCGCATACTGTTATGGTGAAGGCGGTGAATATAAGAATAAGGGCAGAATGTCAAAGAAAACTGCATTTAGAGCAGTTGACTATCTGATTGAAAATTCTAAGGATGATGAACTTGGAATAGCATTTTTAGGTGGTGAACCTTTGATGAATTTTGAACTTATTAAAGAAGTTGTAGGTTATTGCTCTAAAAAGAGTAATGAAACTGGTAAGAAGTTTAAATTTACAATTACAACAAATGGTACATTGCTTACACCTGAGAAAGAAAAGTTTTTAATTGATAATCATATTATGACACAGATTAGTATTGATGGAACTAAAGAAGATCATGATAGTATGAGATTTTTTGAATGTAAGAAACCATCATATGATGTTGTTGTAGAAAAAACAAAGAGTATGCGTGACAAAGGATTAGTTACATCTAGGGCAACTCTTTCTTCTAAGAATGTTGATTACATTAAAACTTTTGAGCATCTTGAAAAATTAGGATTTGCTGGGATTCCTATTGAACCAGCGAAGAACTTACTTAGTGAAATGGATAAGAAAAAAGAATACGAAGAATTTGTAAAATACGCAGAATACTATAAGAAGCAAATTGAAAAGAAAAAATTTGATAGAGCTAATAAGATGACAAATTTTTCGAAAGCAATGGAAAGAGTTGATTATTCAGGAGAAAGACAATATGGATGTGGAGCATTTCATACTATGTATGCAGTTGATATCGATGGGCGCTTATATCCATGTCATAGATTTGTTGGTCATCATAGATTTGTAGTTGGTAGCATTTTTGATGATAATAAGAATTCTATTGAAGAATGGAAAAATCTTAATGAGAGAGCTAGATGCTCAAAATGCTGGATGAAAAATCTATGTAGTGGTGGGTGTGCGTATGAGAATTTTATGGGTACAGGAAGCATTAATGTTTCATTGCCTGATTTTTGTAAACGCATGGACACACTTTATAAAACGGTAATTGATGTCTATATAGACAACAAATACATAAATTCTTAATATTTTTTATATTGAAACCCCTATTTTACCCTCTTTACGTGTAACTCAAATCCTTGCACTAAAGAGGGTGACTCCTTTAAATAAAGATATTCAGTGAAGAAATTCACTGATTTTTTTTGTTAATTATAGTATAATGTATATGCTAAAGGAAAAATATTGAAAGGAGACACCATGTATCGATATGAGACGCATTTGCATACGGTAGAATCAAGTTTATGTGGAGTAACGCCAGGAAGTGAGTATCCAAGAATTTATAAGGAGAGAGGATACGATGGTATATTTATTACAGACCATTTTTATGGTGGTAATACAAGACCTAGTAGGGACCTTCCATGGGATAAGTATGTAGATGAATTTATGAAAGGATACGAGGAAGCAAAAAAGGTTGGCGATGAAATTGGCCTTAAAGTTTTCTTTGGACTTGAGGAGAATTTCGAAGCTGATGAATATTTAATTTACGGTATAGATAGAGAGTTTTTATTATCACATCCAGGGATTAGAAATTGGACGAGAGAGCAGATGTTGGAGTGGGTTCATGAAGCAGGCGGTGCAATTGTTCAGGCGCATCCATTCAGAGATCGCTACTATGTTAAGAAGATTCGTTTGTTCAAGGATGGAGTTGACGGCATCGAACTTATTAACACAGCTAACACTCCAAATGATAATAAAGCAGCAGTAGCATATGCTAGAAAGTTTGATTTATATGTTCAGGCAGGATCGGATACACACGATAAGGAAACTATTGGTGATTATAATGCAGGTATTGTTTTTGATACGCCGATTGAATCAACACAGGATTATGCAAAGAGAATTATAAATGATGAAAGACCTGGAGTATTTTATCCGAAGTCTATTATTGAGAATTTTACTGATGTTGAAGTAAAACTTCCTGTTGAAATTTACAACAATGGTAAGTGGGAATCAGTTGATGTTTCTGAAGTATATAAATGGGTAGAGGAAGCTAAGGATGCTTAGAAATAGTGTAGTATTTATAGGGAAAGAGTGTGAATTGTTTCACACTCTTTTTGGTTGTGTAAGGGTTTGACGTATAGTATAATTGATGTATCTTTGATAAATAACCGAGTGTTATTTATACGTACGTATAAAAGAAGGAGGATAATAATTTATGTTTAAGAAAACACTTGCAACTCTTATGGTTGCAACGATGATGGCAACAAGTTTTGACGGCGTTGGATTTCTTGATGGAATTGAAGTAAGTGCCGCAACTATTTTGCCAGATTCAACTATTACATCAATACCAGTTTTATCTTCAGAGCATAATTTAATACGCTACATGGATAATTCTGATACTGGTGAATATAAGCCGGTTATAACTGAAACATTCGTTGATGACTGGGAACAGGATGGTGGAGTTCATAAATACACCGCTCCAGAGGATGGAACAATCATGTGGTACACAGTGTCACGAGATGGATGTATTGAAGGAACATTTTATTCTGATTTTGAACTGACTAATGGTTTAGGTGGTTATTATGGCGCTAGCAATAGACAAGAATGCAAAAAGATTGACGTTATAAAAGGAAAGTCTTATTATTTCCGTCAGCACAGATGGAACGGTCAGAAACCTGTAGAAGGTGTTACATATATGGGATTTACTCCAAAATCAAAAAATACAGTTAGAATGAGTGTAACTCCAAAGTATGATGAAACTAATAATGTTACTGTAAAAGAGTTTTCTTCATATGATGACTATTATAAAAATATTGAATCTACTTTAACATCTGAACTATATATTAGTGAAAGCGATCAGATTTATAGTGAAACAAAGTCATTCACTGTTAAAAAATCTGGATGGTTATTTATATATGCAGCACATAAGTTAAGTCACATTGATATGGAACTTTTCTCAGATAAAGATTTAAATATTAATATTGGAGACTTTAGCAGTAGAATAAATAATGATACTGAAGGAATTGGAAAAATCTGGCTTGATGCAGGAACATATTACTATAGAGGCGAGAGATGGAATGGATATGAAGAAGAAAGTTTTTATTCTCCATTAAAAACATATTTAGGATTTGTTCCAGCAGAGAAGTATATTACAGTTTCTAATCCAGTATTAAGTGCAGATAAGAGAAGTGCAACTGTTAAGTTTACAACTCCTAATGGTGGTAATGTAAGAGTTCAGGAAGGTGCTTATGCTCCATATAAGATTAGTGATGATTTCTGGGATGTTCAAAATAGAGCTAACATGGTACAGGATAACACATTCGTTGCTAAGATTGATAGATATTACACAGCAAGAGTTGAAGATTCTAAGTCTGGTAATAGTTTCATGGTAATCTTTACAACTGAAGGTATAGGCGGTATTAGTGATGAACAGGCAGCTGCTAATAATACTGGTAAAACTACTACAGCTGTTAAAAAACTTGGAAAAGCTAAGATTAAAAAAGCAAAGAATCTTAAAGGTAGAAAGATTAAGGTAACTCTTAAGAAAGTAGCAAATGCAACAGGTTATGAAGTTCAGTATGCTACAAATAAGAAGTTTAAGAAAGCTAAAACAAAGAAGATTAAAAAGCTTACAGTTACTCTTAAGAAACTTAAGAAGAATAAGAAGTACTTCATTAGAGTAAGAGCTATTAACAAGACAACTAAGGGCGCTTGGTCTAAGGTTAAAAAAGTTAAAGTTAAAAAATAATTATATAGTTACAGAGAAAGAGTGTGAATTGTTTCACACTCTTTTGTTGTACAAGAATTGACTTTGTAGTATAATGAATTTGTTTTGTTAAATAAGATATAACTATTTAATAAAAAGGGATAGTATATTATTTAGGAGGGTAAAAAAATTATGTTTAAGAAAACACTTGCAACTATTATGGTTGCAGCAATGATGGCAACTAGTTTTAACGGCGTTGGATTTTTTGATGGAATTGAGGTAAGCGCCGCAACTATTTGGCCAGATTCAACTATTAATTCAATTCCATATTTTTCTTCGGAGTTCGACTTTGTACGTTACATGGATAATTCTGATACGGGTGAGTATAAGTCAATTATAACTGAAACACTCGTTGATTATGATCAGAATGGTGGTGTTCATAAATACACTGCACCAGAAGATGGAACAATTATGTGGGCTACATTTTCAACATATGGTAATGTTAGAGGAACATTCTATGCTGATTCTAAATTGACTAAGGAATTAAAGTGGGATAATTGGAGTTATAGTACCAGAGAAGAAACTACGCAGATTGATGTGGAAAAAGGAAAGACTTATTATTTCCAGCAACATAAATGGAATGGTCAGGATGAAATTGATAAGGCTGTTACATTTATGGGATTTATTCCAAAGTCTTCAAATACAGCTACAATGAGCGTTGAAACAAAGTATATTGAAAAAGGTAATCTTCCTATAAAAGAGTTTTCTTCATACAGTGACTATCGTACTAGATGTAATTCTCTTGTAAAATCTGGTTCTACTTTAACAACTGAATTATATGCTAGAGGCAGAGAGGGAGATACACGTTATAGTGAAGTTAAGTCATTTACTGTTAAAAAAGCGGGATGGTTATGTATATATGCAAATCAGAAGTATGATGACGTTGATTTAGAACTATTCGCAGATAAGGATTTAAATATTAATTTTGGAAGGTTTAGTACATTTGTTAATAGAGAAACTGATGGAATCGGAAAGATTTGGCTTAATCCGGGAACATACTATTTTAGAGGCAATAGATGGAGTGGAATAGATGACAGTAATTTCAATTCTCCATTAAAAGTATATTTAGGATTCATTCCAACAGAACAAATCATTAAGGTATCACCTGTAGCAATAAGTAAAGACCAGAAAACTGCAGTAGTTACATTTACAACAACTGTTCCTGGTAGCATCAGAGTTATGCCTGGTAAATATACAACATACTATATGCACGAAGATTTCTGGGATGTTAATAATACAACTAACTTGTTGAAGGGAAATACTTTTACAGCTAAGGAAAACGGATGGTATACAGCAAGATTTGAAGATACTAAGAATGGCTTAATCCATAGAATAGTATTTTCAGTTAATGGTATTGTAAAGAATGCCAGCGTAACTACTGTTAAGCTTGGTAAGGCAAAGATCAAGAGTGCTAAAAATGTTAAAGGTAAAAAGATTAAATTAACTCTTAAGAAAGTTAAGAATGCAACTGGTTATGAAGTTCAGTATGCTACAAATAAGAAGTTTAAGAAAGCGAAAACAAAGAAGATTAAAAAACTTACTGTTACTCTTAAGAAACTTAAAAAGAATAAGAAGTATTTCATCAGAGTAAGAGCATTTAACAAGACAACGAAGGGTGCTTGGTCAAAGGTTAAAAAAGTTAAAGTTAAGAAATAATTATTAAATACATAAAAGAAACAGATGCGATTTTTCGCATCTGTTTTTGTTATTAGCAATTTGAAACTTACTTAGTAAGTTTATACTTTTTAACTTCTTTCTTTGTGAACTCTTTATCTTCTTTATCAGTGTCTTTTGTTAAAGATTCCTTAGCATAAGCTTTTAATGTATCACCGTAGATTTTATATCCACCAAATGTTAAGTGACAGTAGTGATCACTACATAAATCAGCTCTAAGCTTACCAGTTGAATCAATTAAAGGTGTGTACATATCTATGAATTCCACATGCTTATGTTTTTTAGCATATTTCTTTAAAGCCTTATTAATTTCACGCATGTTGCTATTGTTAAGACCACCACGTTCATCATAAATTGGAGTTGGTGAAATAATGTATACTGTAGTCTTTGGATTCTTTCTGCAAAGCTCAGTAAGGAAAGGTTCATATGCATTAATAAATCTTGGGGCACCGCCTTCACCGATATCATTAAGGCCATAGTTTATGAAAACTTTTTTAGCTTTAAGAGCTTTAACGTGATCCTTTAATTTAGCCTTCTTACCATTAACAGTATAGTGTAATGATGAAGGAGTAACAGCCTTATTATCGTTGTATACGCCATAGCAATTCTTGCAAAGGTGACGAGCAGTTCCTAAATAACCTTTATATTGCATATTGCAGTACATTTGAAAACCGCAACCTATTGAATGACCTGCAATAATTGAACCGTTAAACCAATCATCAATTAATTTTTCAGTAATTTTAAGTTCAGGTTTTTTCTTTACACTTACAGCAAATACTATTTTAGATTCCTCAGATTCTTTCTTAACTGTTGCACTAATTAGTGCTTTACCAGTTTTCTTTGCAATGATTTTACCATCTTTTATATCTGCAATATTTTTATTTGAACTTTCAACTGTAACCTCTGAATCCTTTGTACTTGAAGTAGCTGTGATTTTATTGCTTTCATCAGGATAAATTACAAAACCTTTCTTACTTCTGTATGAGCATGCTCTTACAATTGTTTTAAATGTAAGAGTTTTCTCACAGTTTTTATATGTAAGATTCATTGAAAGATCTGCTTTACCACAGTGCTTAGCAGTTATTGTACCATCTTTTTTTATTGTAGCTACATTTTTGTTACTTGATGAAACAGTGATTTTGCTAGCGTATTTTAGATTTTTTATTTTAACTTTAGCAACGTCATCACGGAATAATCTCATGGTAACCGCAAGGTTTAAATTAAGTGGTTCGGCTTTAGCAAGTTTTTCAGTATCTGTAGACTTGCTATCTTTAGCATTAGTTTCGATTTCGTTTTTCTTTTCGGTTGGAGTTTCATTTGCTGTTCCCTCGTTAGCGCCTGTAACATAAGGCTTAGTAATGAAGATTGTTCCAACTATAACTAATACAACAAGAAGTGGTAACAAGATGTAAGTAAGTTTATGCTTGTTGGTATTAGTTTTATTATTTTTTAACATATTATAATCCTTCCTTTTTCATGCAAAAGTGCATGATTAATTCGTGTGTCAAAATACACACTTGTACATTATACGACATTTTTCAAAAAAATGGAAATAATATGCATGATATGTTAGAATATATGCGGTATAATAAGTATTGTACTTTTTGTATGATTTAATTAATTGAGATATGAAAAAATTTAGGAGTGGATGATGTTTTATAAAAGTAAAAGAATTAGACAGTTATATATGGTTGAAATTAAGTGCCTTGTAGGAGGATTGATATTTGCTATTATTGGACTTATTTTACTTAGTAGTGGATTGATACAATCTAGTAAGGCAGTTGACGGTGATTTAAGTAAAATAATAGATGTGTTTAAGGATAGTTATGTAATATATTTATTATTAGGTGGTATGTTAACTGTTATGGGCCTTACCATGTTTGGCCTTGATTTGGTGTTATTAATATGCGCAAAGAACATAAAGTCCATAAGTGGAATTACTCAGGAAGACATAGATAAAGTAGCAGATGATGAAGATTCAGTTTTACTTGCAGTTTCAAAGGTTTTACTATCTAAGGATTTTATGGTTGGCTTTAGATGTGATGTAGGAGCTCAGATATTTGATCAGGTTGCCTTTAAGTATGATGAAGTTAAAAAGATATATGGTGAACATGTAAAATCAGCATATGGAACAACTAAGTATGAAATTACTGTGGAAGCAACGGACGATAATAAGTATGTTTTATCAACTGTTTATAATTCAAAATATGAAATGGAAAGAGTTGAAGATGATATTAAGGCTATTCAGGAAAGAATAGGGTAATTAAGAAGCACGGATTATGAGGAAACTTGTATCCGTGCTTTGTTTTATTATTGGGTTAACGGTAGTTAAAAAAAGTGATTGTAAATTTACTTGTCTTGTAGTATGATGAAACGGTGAGTGTCGGTTTGGGACTTATAAAAGGAGAGTATAAGAAGATTGTCGGACTAACTTTGGCTAATAATTTATATTTTATAATATAAATAATTTAATAGGAGGTAAAAGATATTATGAAAAAATTATTAGGAACAGCACTTTCGTTAGTTATGACGATTGGGCTTGCAAGTAATGTGACAGTAAATGCTGCTGATTTCACAAAAAAAGAAGAAGTAAAAGAAGTAAATTATGTTGTTGATGATGTGGAAGAAAAACCTGAAGTTTCATATGTAAACATCCTTTTTCCACAGCCAGTACCAGGTAAGACACCTAAGGAAGTATACTTTAGTACAGAAACAGAACCACTTAATGCAATCAATAATGATGAATTAAAAACAATTGATATTTCTGAGTATTGGTATGTTTCTGAAGATGGTAAAAATTATAGTCGTATGAAGGCAGATAGCAAGTTTGAATTAGGTAAGTATTATAAATTAGATCCTATGGAATTAATAGATGTTGCATTTAGTTTATATGCAAACATGGATAAATATATTAATACTGATGTGGCTTCTGGTCTTAATAAGGATTTTAAAGCTTCAATTAATGATACACCAATTGATATGAATGGTAGTATGGCACAGTTATTTGCTGTTGTAACTAGTGCACTTGATTATGGTGTATGTACAGCTAAAGTTAATAATATTGAAGCTACAATTGCTACACCAGTTGATGGTGAAAAGCAGATTAGTGAAGTAAAACTTGTAGGTGAAGATAGTGATAAGATTGAACTTGCTAAGGAAAGCAAGCTTATCTGGATTGATGAAGCTACAGGTAAGGAAATGGCTGCTGATGAAAAGTATGTTGCAGGTAAAAGATATACAGCTAAGTTCAATGTTTCTTTAAAAGAATTTTGTGTATATTCAGATAATGTAATTGCTACAGTTAACAAAGATAATTCTGAACTTGTTAAGGTTGATGAAAAAACATACACTGTTAAGTATACATGTTATATTGAAGCACCATCAATAGTTAAGGATGCAACTAGAAAAAATGATAGTAGTAATAAGAAACTTACTGATGTGAATGCAAATAATGCTGTTCTTGCTGATAAGTCATTTACATATGTAGTAACTAAAGTAGCTACTGCTAAAAAAGCTGGTGAAGTTAAGGTTACAGGACTTGTAAAGAAGAATGTTAAAAAAGCAAACATTAAGGCAACAGTTAAATTAAATGGTTTTAAGTATAATGTTACAGCAGTTGGAGATAAGGCATTTAAGGGTGCTAAGAATCTTAAAACAGTTGTAATTGGTAAGAATATAAAATCAATTGGTGCTAAGGCATTTGCTAATTTAAAGAAACTTACTAAGGTTACAATTAAAGCTAAGAAACTTCCTAAGATTGGTAAGAACGCATTCGTAAAGAAGGGTAAGAAAGTAACAATTAAGGTTAATTCTAAACTTAAGAAGAGTGCTAAGAAGGCTTTAAAGAAAGCTAAATGTAAAGGCATAATAGTTAAATAATCATACAAAAAGAGGATGCATAATGCATCCTCTTTTTTCGAGAAAGAAAACTTATTTTATACTTGGAACTTATTTTAAACTTCCTTTTAATTTGTATTCTCTAAACCAACCGCCTGAAGCAACTTCATATGGTTCAAAGCATACTTTAACGCTACCATCTTCGTCGATGTAGAAATCAAAGTCAGTTGCTTTCTTTTTGTCGATTGCTTCTGGATAGTATGGCTCTCCTTCAACAAGAGATTTTTCAACTTTTTTCTTGATACCTTTTTTTAATCTGTCAAGATTCTTTACTTTTGTAAATTTTGTAATTTTTTTAACTTCTTTACCAGTTTTTAAATTAAATGTGTGTCCTTTTACAATAGTGTTATGAACACCACCTGCGTACCAATATGAAAATTCGCAAATACTTACATATTTCTTTCCAACATATGATACTGTCTGTCCAGCAGAATATTCATATGTATCATTTTCAGTACGTTCATTACTTATTACTTTAGCCAGATCTATAATTGATTCCTGCCCATTAGGAACAACAAAGAAGTTATTGCTATATTTTTTTAATTGCTTGTTGATTTTCTTAAGACCTGTCTGTTTTCCCTTAAGAACTACTCTTTCGTAAACGTAGTTAACATCGATAGTAGATTTAGATCCCTTTACTACTTCAGATTTATCTGTTTTTTTATAACGAATTTTAATTCCATTAATTTTTTTAGGTTTTTGATTTTCTTTGTTTGATTCTTGATTTGAAGTATTATTGTTAGTTGTGTTTTCTCCTGTGTTGTTGTTTTTGTTTGTGTTTTCTTGTGTGACTGTAACAGTTGTTGTGTTATCCTGTGCATTAACTGTTGTATCTGCAACTGGAGCAAATGCTACCATACATGCAACAGCAACAGGAATAATGTTTTTTAGTTTCATTTTAAAATCTCCTTTTCTTTATAAATTTTTATGTTAAGAATTCTTAACACGATTCGCATTATAGCACTGTGATTTTTCAAAGTCAACTTTATTACAAAACTTAATATAAAGTTAACATAATGTTAAGAAAGTTGTATAAAAAAATGAAAACTATAACAATATATGGTAATATATGTGTATGAAAAAATAGAAAAACTGAATGAACTAGTTAAGGAATTTGAATGAATTAATTAGGAAAGCTAAATATACTAATTAAGGAATTTGAATGTATTAATTAGAAAAGTTGAATATACTAATTAAGGAATTTGAATGTATTAATTAGAAAAGCTGAATATACTAATTTAAGAAATATTAATAAACTAGAAAATAAATAATAAGAAATAAGTATTAAGGAATAAGGATATGAAAAGACAGTTAACAGAAAGTGAAAGAAAATATATGACTGATAATCCGGATAAGTGCATGTACTGGCCGGATTATGGAATTAAGGAAACTAAGGATAGCGGTATATGGGGGGAGTATGGAGACATAATAAAAGTTTTATTGATCATTCCGTTGGTTGTAGCCGCAATTATGGCGGGGATTTGGTTTTTGATTGATGGATTTGGAATATTTGGAATGAAGGTTGGAGCAGTAATTTTATTTATATTATTAATTATTCCTTCTTGCATATCGCCATTTGTTGTAATGAATTTAACATCAAAGACGAAGATAAAGAAAGCAGAAAAAAAACATCTTGATTGCATTAAGAATGATACATTTGATGTGGAAGAGATAGTTATTAAGTCTGTTGTTCGAGAAAAGGCTGAAGCATATTTTGATACTGAAGATGGTGAATCTTTGATATGTTACGTTGGTGCTAGGAATGTATTTGTTCCAAAGGAAGGGGAAACTTTATATATTATAAGTAGTGATAGGCATACAATAATTATGAGAAAGTTTGAATGTTAGTAAGGTTCATTCCGAAAAATGCGCTAGATTATAAAAGTTCGTTCCGAAAAATGTGCTAGATTTCAAAAGTTCGTTCCAAAAAATGTTGACCTACCATATATGTGGTGATAAAATCATATATGGAAAAAAACAGGGAGCTTGTGTTACAGGCTGAGAGGAGGGTATAACCCTCGACCTATAACCTGATTTGGATAATGCCAACGTAGGGAAATATGAGGTAAATTATATGGAGCTACGCGTGTGCGTAGCTCTTTTTTATTTATACGACGAGGAAAATGTAGGAAATAGTTTTCCAATATTAGAAGATAGTGAAAGTGTAGGCAATTAGTTTTCTGGTATTAGAAGATAGTGAAAATGCAGGCAATTAGTTTTCTAGTATTAGAGGATAGTAAAAATGCAGGCAATTATATTTGCTATATGAATAAAAAAAGGAGTACATTATGGTTAAGATTAATGGTGAAATGTATGATTATGCTAACTTAAGTATTACAGATATGCTTAATAAATTTAACTATAATTCAAAGCGTGTTGCTGTGGAAGTTAATTTAGAAATCATACCAAAAAGTGAATATGATAATCATGTTTTAAATGATGAAGACAGCGTAGAAGTAGTTCAGTTTGTAGGTGGTGGTTGATTGGGTGAATATAAATAGTTTATGTATTCATGAGACTTGAGATTTTTTTATGGATTATTAGATATGTATGATATGTAGATATGGTATCTGAATATATGATATGAAGATATGATATGTGAATATATGATATGAAGATATGATATGTGAATATATGATATGTAGATATGGTATCTAAATGTATGATATATGGATATGTATATGTGTGTATATATGTTTTTATATATGTTATAGAAAAATATATTTATTGGAATTAGAAAGGTTTAGAAAATGACAGACATTAAGAGTATAGAAGAAACATTAAAAGATGATAAGTTAGTAATTGGAGAACATGAGTTTACTTCAAGATTTATATTAGGTTCAGGCAAGTATTCAATGAAGTTGATTGAGTCTGCAATTAAATATGCAGATGCTCAAATTATAACATTAGCACTTAGAAGAACTAACACAAAGGATAATGAAAATATCCTTGATTACATACCAGAGGGAATCACACTTTTACCTAACACATCAGGTGCAAGAAATGCTGAAGAAGCAGTTAGAATTGCAAGACTTGCAAGAGAAGTTGGTTGTGGTGATTTTGTAAAGATCGAAATTATGAGAGATTCAAAATATCTTTTGCCAGATAATGAGGAAACTGTTAAGGCTACAGAAATCCTTGCTAAAGAAGGATTTGTTGTTATGCCTTACATGTATCCAGATCTTAACATTGCAAGAGACCTGGTTGATGCTGGTGCTGCTTGTGTTATGCCACTTGCTTCACCTATTGGCTCAAACAAAGGCCTTGCAACTAAGGATTTTATTCAGATTTTAATTGATGAAATTGAACTTCCAATTATAGTAGATGCAGGTATTGGCTCTCCATCTCAGGCTTGCGAAGCTATGGAAATGGGGGCAGCAGCTGTTATGGCAAACACAGCTTTAGCTACAGCTGGTAACCTTCCGGTTATGGCTGATGCATTTAAGAGAGCAATTATTGCTGGTCGTGAAGCGTATCTTTCAGGTCTTGGTAGAGTCCTTACAAGAGGTGCATCACCATCAGATACATTAACTGGATTTTTAAGAGACTAAATTTTTAGTGATTGATTCAGGTTGGGGATATTCTTACTTTTTTGGAAAAATACTTAAAAAGTAAGAAAATCAACTTGCTAACGATGAGTGTGGGCTTGAAAAAGTTCTTACATTAGGTAAAA
>NZ_FUXZ01000006.1:0-112527 GCF_900167115.1 Eubacterium uniforme | reverse complement strand
AGTGTGGGCTTGAGAATATTCTTACTTTTTTGGAAAAATACTTAAAAAGTAAGAAAAGCAACTTGCTAATGATGAGTAGAGGTCGAGAAAAGCCTACTTTTGAATGAAAACAACCTAAAAGTAGTCAAAACAAATCAAATATAAAAAATAAAACAAAAACGGAAGTAAACAAAATGGAAAATAACAAAAAAGTAGATAATAATTATTTTATAGATTCAGACAAACTATCTGAAAAGGCATTGGAGAAAAAACATAAATTAGAAAATTGTCCTGAGTGTAGAACTAATCATATGGAATACATGGAAGGTATGGAGCGTATAGAGTCAGACATTTATGATAAGGTTTTATCTTCAATGGAAGAATATGATTATGATAAATATACAGCTATAGATGTTAAAAGAGCGCTTGATAAAGATACTTGTTCAATTGAGGATTTTAGAGCACTTTTATCACCGGCGGCAGCACCGTTTTTAGAGTTGATGGCAAAAAAAGCACGACTTGAAACACAGAAACATTTCGGTAATACTGTGTATCTTTTTACGCCACTTTATATAGCGAATTACTGTGAAAATTACTGTGTATACTGTGGCTTTAATTGTTACAATGATATTAACAGGGTTAAGCTTGATATGGAGCATATCGAGCACGAGATGAAGATTATTGCTGATAGCGGTATGGAAGAAATTCTTATTCTTACAGGTGAGAGTAGAGCCATGAGTGATGTTAAGTATATAGGCGAAGCATGTAAAATCGCCAGCAAATACTTCCGTATGGTTGGAGTTGAAATCTACCCTGTAAACACTGATGAATATAAGTATCTTCATGAATGTGGCGTTGATTATGTTACAGTTTTTCAGGAAACATATAATAGTGATAGATATGAAGAGTTACACTTGTTAGGTCATAAGAGAGTATTTCCATATAGATTTGAAGCACAGGAACGTGCGCTTATGGCAGGCATGAGAGGTGTTGCAGGATCCGCACTTTTAGGACTTTCTGATTTTAGAAAGGATGCATACGCAAGTGCACTTCATATGTATTATTTACAGAAGAAGTATCCACATGCAGAGATTTCACTTTCATGTCCAAGACTTCGTCCAATTGTAAATAATGAGGCAATTAATCCACTTGATGTATATGAAAAGGAATTATGCCAGATTCTTTGCGCATATAGAATCTTCCTTCCTTTCTGTGGAATTACAGTTTCTTCAAGAGAAAGTAAGGAATTTAGAAATGGTATAGTTAAAATCGCAGCAACTAAGGTTTCTGCAGGTGTTTCAACAGGTATAGGTGATCATGAGAGCAAATACACTGGAAAGGAAAGTGAAGAAGTAGAAGGCGATGAACAGTTTGAAATAAATGATACAAGATCATTTGCTGATATGTATGAAGATATGTCAAACGAGGGTATGCAGCCAGTACTTAATGACTACTTATATGTGTAGTTGATTTAATTTATTAGATGATAATTTGAAGCATATATGGTAGTGTAAATACAGAAATGGATGTTGATATGTTTAAAATATTTTGTATAACAAATAGAAAATTATGCAAAGATGATTTTGTGCAAACAATTGAAAGAGTTGTTAGTGAATATAAGTCTTTACAAGTGATTGAGAAAGCTCTAGAAAAAGAAATTTCCTTGGGAAAAAATGAATTACTAGTTAGTAGTAATATGAAACTAACTGATGAAGATGGATTGAAAGAATCTACATTTGAAAATATTGGTGAAGGTATGACTAATTCTAATCTTCCAAAGCCTGATATGCTTATCCTACGTGAAAAGGATTTATCAGAAGACGAGTACTATGAACTTGCAAAAAAGATAAAGCCTATGTGTGATAAGGCAGGGGTTGAATTAGTTATTCATACGTATGTAAATGTTGCTAAGAAGCTTGGAGTTAAGAGTATACATCTTCCTCTTGATAAATATATTATGTTAACCGAAGAGGATAAACAACTCTTTGATAATATTGGGACATCAGTGCATTCATTAGATGATTTAGAAAAGGCAATTAGTTTGGGAGCTAATTATGTTTTAGCAGGTCATATATATGATACTGATTGCAAGAAGGGACTTCCAGGTAGAGGACTTGAATTTTTACAGGAAATATGTAGCAATGTTAGGGTACCTGTGATTGCTATTGGTGGTATAAACATGGACAGACTTAAAGAAGTTAAGGATGTTGGTGCTAGTGGCGCTGCGATTATGAGTGGGTATATGAATTAAGGAAAAATTAAATAATGATAGACATAAAAAATAGCTCCGCGTGGGGCTATTTTTTATGTTATTAAATTCTTGTTATATAGATTTTGTTGGAGTATAATAGACACTATAAGAAACGGAAGAATAAATATAAAGGGTAATTCTTTTGCTTCATATGGGGTCTGCAACTAAAAAATGTATTTCACTTGGGGGTGTAATATGAGCAAAATAGAGAAGGGTAAGGAAGTTGTAGTAGCTTCTAATGAATTGGAATTTAAAAAAGTAAAGGGAAGATTAGCCTTAAGGCTGACATTTGGTGTGTTCTTGCTTTCGATGGTATTTGCTGCATTATCTGTTATAGTGTGTACGAGGGTTTATAGAAAAAATCTTTTGGAGCAGATTGCATCGGATAACTGTGTTATAGCACAGGGAATATCAGATTCAATTAGCCAGAAAGTTGATTGTACAGTATACGCGGATAAATTGGTAAGAATTTTTAAGAGTATGACTAAGGAAGAATTGGAGAATCAGTATGCTGAAGGGTATAGAAGTAAGTTCGCGGTATATGAGAATAACGAAGATTTAGAATTTATTAAGACTTCACTTAGAGGATTTAAAAAAGCAACTGATATAAGAGATGCTTATATTTTTACATATGATCCTGAAAGTGAGAATTGTATATATTTAGCGGATCCTGACGTTACGGATAATAGATGTCTAGTTGGAGAACATGAGTATGTTACACCTGAAAACTTTGCAGGATATTTAAAATCAAATGAAAATGATCCTTATACTACCATTTATCATAGTTTAGGTGAAAAGGTTATGACTACTGGAGTTGGTATATATGGTAGTGGTGGACATAAGTGCGTTGTCTTACTTGATGTTACAATTGATAGTATTGATGTAAAAACAAAGAATTTTGCAATTATTTATATGAGTATGATGGTTGTTGTTTCAATAATCATAGCTGTTATAGCTGGATTTGTTGCTACATATAAGCTGGTTCGTCCGATTAATAAAATTGCAAAAGCTTCAATGGAATATGTTAACGACAAGCAGGAGTATATTCAGAATAGAAAGCTTGCTGCTATTAAGAAAAATAAAAATATTAAGGTTGATAAGGTTGGGGAACATTTCTCGAAACTAAAAATTAGAACTGGGGATGAAATTGAAAATCTTGCTAATAGTTTAAAGGTTATGGAGAAAGACCTTAAGACCTATGAAAAAGATTTAAATAAAATTACAGCTGAAAAGGAAAGAATTAGTGCTGAACTTAATCTTGCAACTAACATTCAGGCTGATGCACTTCCCAGCAATTTTCCAGTATTTACTGAGAGAAAAGAATTTGATATTTATGCGAAGATGACACCTGCTAAGGAAGTAGGCGGTGATTTTTATGATTTCTTTTTGATTGATAATGATCATCTTGGACTTGTTATGGCGGATGTTTCAGGCAAGGGAGTCCCAGCTGCTCTCTTTATGATGAATGCAAAGAACCTGATTAAGAATTATGCGATGCTTGGATTTGGACCAGCTGAAACACTTCATCAAGTTAACTTAAGAATATGTGAAAGTAATGATGCAGACCTTTTTGTAACAGTATGGTTTGGTATCTTAGATATTAATACAGGTATTATTACTGCAGCAAATGCAGGGCACGATTATCCAGCTGTTATGCATGAGGGAGGAGCATTTGCTCTAGATGAGAATGTTCATGGTATGGTTGTAGGCCTTATGGATATGGCCAAGTTCACTGATTATGAAATTAAACTTGAGCCAGGAAGCAAGATTTTCCTTTATACGGATGGTGTTCCTGAGGCTACAAGAAATGATAAAAAGATGTACGGTCTTGACCGTATGATTAAGACGCTTTCTCTTAATAGGGAATTGAATCCTGAAAATCTTATTAGAATAGTAAGAGAGGATGTTGATGAGTTCGTAGAGGATGCAGACCAGTTTGATGATATCACAATGCTTTGCGTACATTATAAGGGGATAGAATAAAGGTATATATGATTAAAAGATTTGAAAAAACATATGGAAGATATGTATTAAACGTTAATGGAAGTGATAGATATGCATATTCACATTCTGATAGTAGTGATTTATATGATTTGAAAGAATGGCAAGAATATGGAGGATATCAAGGCTCTATAATAATGATTTATGATTTGCTTACGGGAAAGGTTTATGAACCATTTGCTAAGAAGAAAAATGTGATGTATGGAAATCCAATATTTGTGGATGGCTATTTGTATTTTCTAAAAGCAGATTATGATGAAAAAGAAGTATTTTTATATAAGTGTTTACCAGAAACTTTATTAGAAGTCGTAACAACGCTTAATATTTCGGAAGTTAATCTTTACAATCTTTGTATATGTGGAGAGAAAGTAAATATAATTCATCAGGATTTGAATGAATTTAAGTCTTATTACCCTGATAAATTTTCATTTAAATTTGAGGATGAACATGAGTCGGTTTTTGCTATAAGTGATGGCAAAGTTTATTGTGAGACTTGGGTTGAAGAAGACTGGGATGATGAAAATAATCGAGCAGGTGATAATTATAAATTTTATAACATGGTAAGAGTGAGAGATTTTAATGGAAATTTAATTTCTGAAGAAATAGGCGCGATTCACCAGGCCATGGATGGAACATATTGGATAGTTTGATAAAACATGGAATTTACAGGTTTTTGATAGAACTTTTTTATATTTGTTGTAATAATATGCTAGTGTTTATATCAGAGAGTAAAAAGGATGTGCAGTATGAAGAGGATTTATATGGCGCCGATGGAAGGTGTTACAACATATGTTTATAGAAATGTATATAATAAATATTTTAAAGGTGTGGATAGATATTTCACACCTTTTGTTGCGAGCAGTAAGTTAAAAGGCAGGGAGAAAAGTGAGGTCTCAAGAGAAACTAATAAGTGTGAAAATTTGATTCCTCAGGTACTTACAAATAATGTTAATACTTTTTGCTTGATTGTTAATCAGTTAAAGAATATGGGATATGATGAGGTTAACATAAATCTGGGATGCCCTTCAAAGACAGTTACTGTTAAAGGACGTGGAGCAGGCATGCTTTCAGATACATATGCCTTGGAAAAATTTTTAGATGAAGTATTTGAAAAGACAGATTTAAAGATATCAATTAAAACAAGACTTGGAATATCATCCATGAATGAATGGGAAGATATTTTGAAAGTTTATCAGAAGTTTCCATTAAGTGAACTTATAGTACATGCAAGACTTTTAGATGAATTATATGGAGGAAGCGCTCATATAGATGCATTTAAATTAGCTCAGGATATGATGGAAGTTCCATTGTGTTTTAATGGAGACATTAGAGATGTTGATTCCTTTAAAAGAGTAGTTGATGCGAGTAGCGGAGATTGTAGTGAAGATAGTAATTTTAATGGAAAAAAGAAAACTAATAATTTCAATGCCGTTATGCTAGGTAGAGGGTTTATTGGGAATCCTTGGCTCGCAGAGGAGATTAAGGGAAGTTTCTTGAACTATGATGATAGGTTAGATAATAAATTTAGAGTGGGCGGTAAACTAGATGATTATGAGAATTTAGATAGTTCTAATGATTCTAGTGAACTTACGATATCTAATAGATTGAAAATATTTAAAGATTTTCATGATGATCTTCTTTCTGAATACATTAAAGTTATGCCAGGAGAAACTCCTGTTTTATTTAAGATGAAAGAACTTTGGGCATACTGGTTATTTGAAGGAGAAGAGATTTCTAAGATTCTTCCAGGTATTAATGAAGTATTTAATGGTGATTTAAAGAAAGTAATTAAAGAGATTAGAAAAGCTGATAGTGTTGCTAAGTATAGAAGCGTGGTAGGAATGTTGTTTTAGAAGTTGAATAACCATAACGGTAAATACTTGTTGTGTAAGTACAAAACCATATGATAGAATAATAGCAGAGGGTTTAATACATTATAAAGGAGATATATATGGAGAATTTTGCGTTTTATTCACCTACACAGTTTGTGTTTGGTAAGGACACAGAAAGCGAAGCAGGAAAACTAGTTAAGAGATTCGGAGGAAGTAAAGTATTACTTCATTTTGGTGGTGGAAGTGTTGTTAAATCAGGACTTCTTGATAGAGTTAAAAAATCACTTGATGCTGAAGGAATCTCTTATGTTGAACTTGGCGGAGTTATGCCAAATCCAAGAAGTGGATTAGTTTATGAAGGAATTGATTTATGTAAGAAAGAAGGCGTTGACTTTGTTCTTGCAGTAGGTGGCGGATCTACAATTGATTCTGCTAAGGCAATTGCAGCAGGTGTTGTATACGATGGAGATTTCTGGGATTTCTATAGAGGAAAGCGTATTGAAGAAGCTCTTCCAGTTGGTACAATTCTTACAATTGCAGCAGCAGGTAGTGAAGGTAGTCCAGATTCAGTTATTACATATGAAGATGGTATGTATAAGAGAGGTGCAAGTGGAGATGCTATTAGACCTAAATTTAGTATCTTAAATCCAGCTCTTACACAGACATTACCACCATATCAGACAGCAGCTGGTATTACAGATATTATGGCTCATTTATATGAGAGATATCTAACAAATTCAAAAGATGTTGAAGTTACTGATAGAATGATTGAAGCATTACTTCTTACTATGGTTCATGAAGGACCTAGAGTAATTGAAAATCCTAATAATTATGAGGCAAGAGCTAACATTATGTGGGCTGGAACAATGGCTCATAATAACTGTTGCGGTGTTGGTAGAAGTCAGGATTGGTTAAGTCATACAATCGAGCATGAACTTTCAGCACTTTATGATTGTGCTCATGGTGCAGGTCTTGCAGTAACAATGCCAGCAGTATTTAAATATGAACTTTCACATGATGTAATGAGATTTGCAAAAGTTGCAGTTAGGGTATGGGGATGTCAGATGGATTTTGATCATCCTGAAAGAACAGCCCTTGAGGGTATTAATGCATTTAAGAATTTCTTATCATCAATTGGTATGCCAGTTACATTTGGCGAACTTGGTGCTAAGGAAGAAGATATTCCAAAACTTGTTGATGTACTTTGTAATGGTGATGGAAGAACTGGTTCAATCTCAGGTTTCATTACATTGAACGAAGAAGAATGTGCAAAGATTTATAAGATGATGATGTAATTGTTTTAGCCGCAGGGTATTATCCCTGCGGTTTTTATGATTTCGCAACTTTTTTTCCGTGATATATTTATGCATGTAATATAGAATGTGTGTATGGTATCGATGAGAAGGAAAGGAGAATGGTGAGGTACTCACCACAAATAGGATTATGTTAGAGATTAAAGGTAAATATGCAACAGCAATATGTTATGCGAAAGTTATAGAGGATGAAGCTATTGAACAGATAAAGAGAATGTGTGATTACGAACTTACTGAGGGTAGTGAAATAAGAATTATGCCTGACGTTCACGCTGGTAAGGGATGTACAATTGGTACAACAATGACGATTGCAGGTAAGGCTTGCCCAAATGTGGTTGGTGTTGATATCGGTTGTGGTATGTACACAGTTAAGTTAAAAAATAAAGAACTTGATTTTGAAAAGATTGATGAGGCCTGCCATTTCATTCCATCAGGAATGAATGTATGGGAAGGTAGAATGGAAAGATTTGATTTATCAGACCTTAAATGCTACAGAGCTCTTAGAGATACAAGAAGACTTGAAAAATCCCTTGGAACTCTTGGTGGTGGTAACCACTTTATAGAGGTAGATCAGGCGAACGATGGAACATACTACCTCGTAATTCATTCAGGAAGTAGAAATCTTGGAAAGCAGGTTGCTGAAATATATCAGCAAATAGCCATCGATTTACATTCAGGTAAGGAGCAGTATTATATTGATAGAGATAGAATTATTGAAGAGTATAAGGCTGCTGGCAAAAGAAAAGAGATAGAGGGCGAACTTAAAAAGTTAAAGAAAGAGTATGAGGATAATGCGTTACTTATACCTGCAGATATATGCTGGTTATATGGTAAGTTTTTAGATGATTATTTACATGATGTTAAGATATGCCAGGCATTTGCTAAGAGAAGCAGAGAGCGTATGGCTGAGATTATCTTAGATAGAACTGGAATGGAGGCAGTAGAGAGCTTTCATACAATTCATAACTACATCGATACTGATGAGATGATTTTAAGAAAGGGTGCTATCGCAGCGCATGAGGGTGAGAAAGTTTTAATTCCTATTAACATGAGGGACGGTTCTGTAATTGCAGTCGGTCGCGGATGTAAGGATTGGAACTATTCAGCTCCACATGGCGCAGGTCGTATAATGTCAAGATCAAAAGCTAAGGATTCTCTTAGCATGGATGAGTACAAAGAGACTATGAAGGGTATTTATACTACTTCAGTTAATGAAAGCACACTTGATGAGGCACCTATGGCATATAAGTCTCTTGAGGACATCATTGATGTTATCAGAGATTCTGTAGACATCATTGAGGTTATGAAACCTGTATTTAACTTTAAGGCAAGCGATGACTTACCTTGGAAAAAGAAATAGAGAATCACGCATCTACCCGGATGCGTGGTTCTTTTTGATACGAAAATTGCTATTGCAATGGAGCAAACCGTGTGCCATAATTTTAGTAAATATTTATTGGAGTAAAACAATGGCTTATAGTGAGTTGGTTAAGAATTTTAATAGAATAAGGGAATACATGCGAGAGTTCTACGTTTATGGTTTTAAGAGCCGTGATGAGTATATAAATAAGAGTAGCAGAACTTATGATGATGAAAAGCGTAGAATGGAGAGCATACTTGGAGATTACATGCAGTTTAGAACATCTGCTGAAGGTAAGAATATTTTCTTGTCGATAGATAGTAGGATTTCAGAGCATAATCCTCTTTATAAGGCGTGGAAAACAAAGAGCTTTACGGATGGCGATATTACACTGCATTTTATTGTGATGGACATTTTTAAGGAAGCAGAAGGTGCTCTTACCATGAATGAAATCATGGAGAATATTGATGATTACCTTTGTGAGTTTGAAAATCCGAGAACATATGATGAATCGACAGTTCGAAAAAAGTTAAAAGAATATGTTAGTATCGGATTGCTACTAACTAAGAAAGAAGGAAGAACGGTTCTTTATGAACTAGCCGAAGATGCGGAGGTTTATGATGCTGACATTCTAAATTTCTTTTCAGAGATTATGCCTGTTGGAGTTATAGGTTCATTTATTCTTGATAAGGATGAAGAACAAGAGCAGATATTTAGATTTAAGCATCACTACATAACTGGTTCGCTTGATAGCGAGATTATGTGTAATTTATTCATGGCTATCAGGGATCAGAAAGAGTGCACTATTGAGTTGATTAATAGGAATGGCGATAATATTGGAAAGAAAGAAGTTGTTCCATTAAAGGTTTTAATTAGTGCAGCTACTGGAAGACAGTATGTACTTGTGTATATCGAAGACATAAAGAGGATACAGACATATAGACTTGATTCTATTGTGTCCGTAAAAATTGGAAAAGTTGTTGAAAACTTTGAAGAATATAAGAGCAAGTTAGATGGCATGCTTCCTAATATGTGGGGCGTTAGTACCCAGAGTTTCGATGGTAATCGAATGGAACATGTTGAGTTTACTATTAAGTTTGAAGATGATGAAGAGTATATATTTAATAGATTAGAAAGAGAAAAAAGATGTGGTAATGTTGAAAGAATAGATAATAATACTGCAAAGTTTTCCTGTGATGTTTTTGATTCATCAGAACTTGTTCCATGGATTAGAACATTTATCTGTAGAATTACAGACATTAAGTTTTCAAACAGGAATATAGAAAAAAGATTTCTAAAGGATTTAGAGTGGATGTATGAACAATATGATATATAAGGATGGAAAGATAAATGATTTTTAGTGAGTTATATGGTGCATATTATAATGCAGTAGCAAATATCATAAAAGAAGCACTAGATCATCCTGTTAAAAGTGCGGATATAAGAAGAATAGTTGAAAAGCATGCATACCTTGAAAGTGCACTTAATATTGAGCCTGCACTTCTTGAGGAAAAGTGGCAGCTCCTTAAAAAGGATGGAACAACCATTATTGAAAATGATCCAACCATGCCTCTAACAATTATTCAAAAAAGATTTTTGAAGGCTATTTCAATGGATAAGAGAATTAGGTTGTTCACTGATAAAGTTATTGATTATGATGTAGAACCACTTTTTACAGAGGATGATTACATTGTATTTGACAAGTATTTAGATGGCGATGACTTTGAGGATGAAAACTACATTAAGAATTTTAGAACGATTCTTGATGCAATTCATAATCAGTATTTAATTGAGATTAATACGATTAATCGTAAGGGTAATCCACTTAAGCAGATTATGGTTCCAAAGTATCTTGAATTTTCAGAAAAGGATGATAAGTTCAGGGTTTATGGAAATGGCAGAAGGGGCAGAGTCGTAGCAAATGTCGGTAAAATCATAAGCTGCAAAAAGTATGATGGCGAGTATGAAGTGACTGATAAAGAGATTGTGAATGATAAGTCGGAAGTTATCTTTGAACTTGAAGATAAGAGAAAGGCACTTGATAGAGTTTTACTTCATTTTGCTCACTTTGAAAAGGAAGTTGAAAAAATAGATACAGATAAGTATAGAGTTAAGATAGTTTATAATACTGAAGATGAAACAGAGATGGTTATCAGAATTCTTTCATATGGTCCGATGATTAAGGTTGTTGAGCCTGCACGATTTGTTTTTCTTATTAAGGAAAGACTGATAAGACAAAGGAATTTGATGAAGAAATAATGTAGACAAAATCAAAGAAGGATAAAATAACGAAGATAGAATTAAATAATAATAGAATGAAAATTTTTGCCTTCCTTACTGAAAACAGTAAGGAGGGTATTTTCATATCTTAAATACATCGTAATCTTATTAAATTCTTCGCAACTTTTTTTCCGTGATTAAATTTTAGGAGTTTGTTATCATAAGGCCATAAGATTTGACAGCTAGTTACATTTACTGCTTGTTGGTGTCGTCGGTTCGAATCCGACCAGGTGCAATGCATCTGTAGCTCAGTTGGTAGAGCACAGGAATAATGTGATAATACGTTAAGTCAAATATAGCTAGTCGGGCTTACTTCTAGAGTCCAATATGTTAGGTTACATAGTCCGACAATTACATATTATTTGGAGGGAAACATGAATACTTTATTTATTGATTACTTATTTACAAAAAGAATTTTAGTTAATACTAATGAAAATCAGAATACAAACGAAGATACAAGATTTGAAGCAATGGTTGCACTTGGCCATCTCTTCGGAATTAAGATTGTTTCAGGTATGGAATTAGTTTCAAAGGAAATGATTGAAGATGCTTCAAGAAATCTTGGAGTGGATGTACCAAAGCCATTTTATAGAGGCTTTCCAAAAAGCGTAAGAAAACTTACAAAGCAGAGACTCTTATTTGATCAGATGTTACATTACTTAAAGACATATGGCTTGGGTGATTTTAGTGAAACTGATCATTCAAGATTTGAAGAAGATTATGAGAGAGTGGCATTTGCTGAAGATGTGAAAATCAAAGAGTTTAAGGTTGTAGGTGAAAAGGAAGCTTATGCTTTACTTGGAGAATACGTTGATAATATGCTTGCAGGTACAAGACCACTTAACGATGTTCAGTTTAGCGTTGTGCTTGCTTATATTACTGAAGTTAATGCTGATGTTGAGAGAATTGCATCTAAGAATACATGCGTTAAGTTATTGCTTAACACACGTGATTATAGACTCGCTAAATTCCTTAATTTATCAGATGTTGTAAAACTTGTTGATGAATTAAATTTTGAAGTTTATAAAAATACAAATATTAAGAAGTTAAATTTAAAGAATGTTGATAGAAAATTTATAACTAATGTTATTGATGAGATTATAGCAAATGGCAACTGCGACATTGTAAACTGTTATGAAAAGAAAAAGATTTTCAATGGTTTACTTCATCACATTCATTATGTTCCAAAGACTGAGGATGCAAAGGAATTTGTTGATTGCATGAGAAATGCTGGTAACAATTCTGTGTACTCAAGATTTGAAAAAATGATGGATGAAGGGGACATTAAGAGTGCTGTTGATGTATTGAAGAATGGTAAGGGTAGCGGTGCTATTCTTAGAAATCTTAATTACATTATAAGTAGATGTCAGAATAAGGAAGATGTTGTATATACTCTTGAAAACCTTGATAGCAGAAATGGTTTGGTATTATTGCAGCTTTTATTTAAGTATGTAAATAAGAGTGTGGATGAACTTAATATGAGAAGAGTATTCAAATTTACTAAGTTCAACCTTATGAAGGTTCATAAAGAAACAGAAAATGAATATGCTAAGAGAAAAAGTTTCATTGATGAAGAGAATGCCCGAATCATAGTTTCATATATAGAAAAATTACTTAAAGAAAAGTTTGAAAATAAACTTGGAAAAGTATATATTGATTCAAATATGAAAAACTATGCTTTGCCAATTTCTGAGGCTACTTCAAATTTAGGTTTCGGTGTTCTTACAAGAGGTTCAAGAATAAGTATTGGAAACAGTAAGGTAGTTAGAGCTTTTACATACTGGGAAAAGGTTCATGATATTGACCTTTCAGTTATAGGTTTTGATGAAAATGGTAATGCTACAGAGTTCTCATGGAGAACAATGTGGAATAATCAGTCAGATGCCATAACATACTCAGGAGATGAAACTAGTGGCTACAATGGTGGTTCTGAATACTTTGACATAAACATTAATGCAATGAAGAAATTATATCCAAACATGAGATATATGGTATTCTGCGATAATGTTTTTAGTAACAAGAATTTCTCTAAGTGTTTCTGCAAGGCTGGTTTCATGCAGAGGGACGAAGTGAATTCTGGTGAGATCTATGAACCAAAGACTGTTGAGTCATCATTTCTTATAGATTGCGATAGCAGATTTGCGTACCTTTTTGGAATTGATTTATTAACTAGAGAATTAATCTGGCTTAATATGTCAAGATCAAGTCAGTCTGCAGTTGCTGGAGCGAATGATAATACTTTTATTCTTGAGGCATTTAGAATTACTGATGTCATGAATATGGATAAGTTCTTTAGAATGCTTGCAGCAGAAGTTGTATATAATATTGAGGATGCCGATGTTATTGTAACTGATAAAAAATCTATTTATGTTGATAGTAGCAAAACGATTATAAGAGAGTACGATCATGAAAAAATGATTGCTCTTATGAATGAATAAGAATGTGCAAAAATCTATAAGATGATAATGTAGATTTATCGTCGCAAAGTATATATGATTTTATATACACTTTGCGGCGATTTTTTAGCCATTGCAGGTTGTATATAATAAATACGCTTTGTGGTGGCTTTTTTTATTATAAGAATTTTTAGATAAAGCTTATATAATCGTGGACTTTAGGAAACTAAAAAAAATATTTAGTATTATTTTAGATAAAGGATTTCATATGATTTATAGTATGATATACTGATTAATGAGGTAATTATTTTCCGCATAAGCCATTAAAATATATGGAAGAATCTTGATAGGAGTATAGGGGTTATGGGAAAGTAAAATAATTAATTATTAGGAGGTTTTATGAAAATTAAAAAATTAATGGCAACGGCATTAGCATGTGTTATGACATTAGAATTAGGTGTTGTTAATGATGTAAAAGTTCATGCGGATCCAGTTAAAGTGGCACCTGCTATGAAAATTGTTGCAACACAACCTGCACATGGAAATAAGCCTATTTATAATGGTTATTTTTCTGTTGAAGGAATTGAAGAAGGAGATAAAACATTTGATGGCGCATATTATGTAGATGATAAGGAAACAAAGTGGTATACGTATAAAGGAAACTCAAATGTTGATACAACTAGTATTACTGGATGGAATGTTTCTGATTGGAGAGAAATGACTGAAACTGAAACATTTATTAAGGGTAAAATCTATGCTTCATATGTAAGAGTTGAGTCAAATGCAGGATTTGAAGTTCCAAGTGAAGATGAATACTATTGTACTAACAAGTTTGGTCGTATCTTAGATATTACTTTTTGGAATGATTATGAAGCAGTAGGTATGACAACAGTATATAAATGTGGATCAGCAGTAACAGGTATTTATCTAAATGTTGCAAAGGAACCAGTAGTTGGGAAAACAGCTGGAGAATTAAGTAAATTTTATTTTGATTCAGATCCTGCAGGTGCATTTAAAAAAGATATTTTAGATACTCTTACAGATAGTTCACTAGGAACAGATTCTGATGATTCAATTTGGGAAGTATCTGAAGATGGTAAAGAATATAGAACAATGCTTTGTGGAGAAAAATTTGAATATGGAAAGTATTATAGATATAATCCACTTTTCTTCTTTATGGCAGTATTGATACCAACGGCATTTTTTGACGATGTGGCCGATGAAAATGTAGTAACTAATTTTTCTGAAAATGTAGTGTTATATGTAAATAATGTTCCTTTAGATAAAGATTCTGAAGATTATTTAGTTATGGATTTTGGCCAGTTAAAAGGCACTATTTCTAAGGTTGAAATGAAAGTTAAGGAACCAGTTGCAGGTGAAAAACCAGACTATTCATTAGAATTTGTTGGTGAAGATAAGGATAAATTAGAAGGTTTACTTTTACCTGGTTGGACAAGATCAGTTGAATGGTATGCATATAATGAGACAACTAAAAAATATGATACGAAGATGAAGGAAACTGATACATTTGAAGAAGGTAAACAGTATCAAGTTATAACTTCATATACAGGTAAAAAAGGTTGCGAAATCAAGTCAGGAGCTAAATATTTCATTAATGGAGAGGAAGTAAAATATGATGCAACAGTAGCAATGTTTGGTGTTGCTCGTGTATTTACTGCTAAAAAGAAAGAAGCTCCTAAAACTGAAGTAAAGAAGGATGAAGTTAAGGTTCCTGAAGTAGGTGCAGTTATTTCTGATGGCAAGTGCAGTTATAAGGTTATAACTAAAGCTTCAGCAAATACTCCAGGCGAAGTTGAAATTAGCGAAATCAAAAACAAGAATGCAAAATCAGTTGTCATTTCTGATACAGTTGCTATTGATGGTTTAACATATAAAGTTACATCAATTAAGGCAAAAGCATTCATGAATAACAAGAAACTTAAGAAGGTTGTTATTGGTAAGAATGTTAAGAAGATTGGTGCTAAGGCATTCTTTGGATGTACAAGTCTTAAGAGTGTAAACATTAAATCAAAGATTCTTAAAAAAGTTGGTAAGAAAGCTTTCTACAGAAAGAAGGGAAAGAAGATAACATTCACTGTTCCTAAGAAGAAAAAGAAAGCTTATAAGAAACTTTTAAAGGGTGCAAAGACTAATAAGTATAAAGTAAAATAATAAAAAAATTTCGTCGCAAAGTTATATGTTATATATACTTTGCGGCGTTTTTTATTTAGCGTAAAGTTATATAAAACTTTTACAATATATTAAATGGTGGTATAATGGGCTAGTATTTATTATAGACTAAAATTTTTACTAGGAGGTAGAAAATTGAAAAAAATTATGTCGGTGCTTTTAGCACTTGTGATGATTGTGGAACTTGGTTTTGTAGGTGGAACAGAAGCTTATGCAAAGGGCAATTCAAAAAAGGGAGCTATGTTAAAAAACATATACTTTGAATATCCAAAGAATCCAGTTGCTGGAAAAACTGCAGGAGAACTTAGTGATGTTACTATTACTTCTGACCCAGCAGGAGCATTCAGTGCTACATTCATTGCAGAATTAGAAAAGCAATTGGAAGAATTAAAGAAGGCTAAAGAGTATTCAGCTTGGATGGTTTCAAATGACGGTAAAAAATATACTGTTATGAAACCGGATGAAAAATTTGAAAATGGTAAATATTATGGTTATAATCCAAATATTGTTATTGTTGTTGTTTATTCCATGGTTTTAGATTTTAAGGCAACATGTAATACTAAAGTTGTAGCTGGTTATAATGATGATGCGGCTATATATATTAATGGTTGCTTTATGGATGAGGATTTGATTTTTTCAACTGTTCCTCTAGGAAAACTTGAAGAAGGCAAGGTTTTTGACAATAGCGATTTATTTACAAATGTTGCTGAAGTAGGTTCTACTATTACAGATGGCAAGTATGTATACAAGGTTAAAACAAAAGCTGCTTACAACAAGGTTGGCGAAGTAGAAGTAGTTAAAGCTAAAAAGAAATTTAAGACTATGGATATTGCTGAAACAGTGAAGTTTGGAGGCATTAACTATTCTGTTAACTCAATTGGAGCAAATGCTTTTAAAAACAATAAGAAACTTAGAAAAGTTACTATTAATTCGTATATTAAAACAATTGGTGCTAAGTCATTTTATGGATGTAAGAAGCTTACTAAGGTTGTAATAAAGTCTGATGTACTTACTAAAATTGGTAAGAAGGCATTTGCTACTAAGGGTAAGAAGATTAAATTTACAATTTCAAGTGATAATAAGAAAGCATACAAAAAACTTATTAGAAAATCTGGATTAAAGAAATTCAGTATTTAAGGAAATTTCCAAAAAACATTTAAAGTTTTAATCGTCACAGACGAAGTGTTAAACGCTTTGTTTGTGGCGATTTTTGTTTGTCTAAATTTATGCCTAAATAAATTTATTTAAAAAAATTTAGATTTCCTATGTGACCATTTAGTAAGTTGGTGTGTATTTATAGTGAAGAGGTTAAGGGATACAAAAAAGATTTTATTTAATTTATTTAAATAAATACATGGAAAAATTTGGAACTAGGAAAAGAGCGTTCCTTTTTACGTCGATTGCCGCAGGGGAAGCGCTTTGGCGTGGACTTTGTGGCGATTAATGTAAAAGAAAAAACTAGTAGAAATTGCATAGAGAAAGGAGAAAAGTTAAGAAAAGAAAAATAAGGAGAAAAAGAATTAAAAAAGAGGATTGAATTAGTGTAGAAAAAGAGAAAAAAGCAAAAGAAAATATTAAGAGGAAAAGAAAGGAAAAAGGAAAAATGAGAATTAAAAAAATTAGTACTATGTTCGCAGTTGCGACATTTGGATTATTAATCGGAACAGGAGTTAACAAGGTAGCAGTTAATGCGGCTGATCTTGTAGAAAGAACACCGGTAATTGAATACCAGGATGCAGAGACGGGAGAGAACAAGGTACGTTTTATTAAGAATGGTCATGTTGATGGAGCAACATGGGATGCAAAGACCAAAACTTTAACACTTGATAATTACGAAAACAGAGGAGACATATACTTAGATTATTATAATAAAAAAGATTATAAGAAATACTCTAAGAAACAAGTTAAGAAAGATAAGAAGAATCATTTAAAGGATGTTATTACAGTAAAAGTAAAAGGTAAGTGTAAGTTTGGCGCAGAAATCCATAGTGATTGTAGAATGATTATTGAAGGTGTAGATAAAAAAGCTAAGCTTGTTGCAAACCAAAAGGTTACAAAAGAAAAAAATAATAGTGAATCATGCTGGGTAAATGCTAATAAGATGACTGTAAAGAATATTCAGGTTGAAGATTTTTATTTTGGAGCAAATACAATTACATTTAAAAATGTAAAAGTAGATAGAATGCTTAAACCATACGTGAATGATAAAAATGAAATTTATTATGAGTATTTTGCTAGTGCAAATAAATCAATCGAAATTAATAATTGCGATATGAATATTAGATATGCAACTCCTACAAAAAACCAGTTGAAATCTAATGATGCTTTTACTTCACCAGCTTTTTGGGCACCTAAATTCACTCTTCGAGATTCAGATATTGAATTCTATGGTCGTGAAGCATTTAAGGTTGTTGCAGTTGAACCTTTCTATGGCGCACCAATTAATAAATGTGTACAGGAAAGAACACATATTGGATATAAAGTGGGACAGTACATACATGAAGGAAAGGATATTTATATAATTACAGGAACAAGAAGTAACGGCAGCGTTAAATATAATGGAAATTCAGAGAGTAATAATAGCGAAGCACCAACAGATAAGATCGTAGTCTTTGGATATACTTTTAAGGTTAAATAAAGAATAAAATTTGAGTGATAATCTTTAAATGCCAATCGTCACGGGTAAAGTGCATTAGCATGAACCTGTGACGATTTATGCATAAAAAAATACAAAAGGAAAGGAGAAAAAATAAGAAAAATAAGGGGAGAAAAAAGAAGACGAAAGGAATAAAAAAATGAAAATTTTAAAAATGAGTGCAGTGCTTGCAGTAACAGCAGTAGCTTGCAGCATGATGGTTGGAACTGGAGAAAAAAGTACGAGTGTTAGTGCTTCAGATGGAGTGATTAAGAGGAGACCTGTTATTGAATCTATTGATGAAAAAACTGGCAAACAGAAAATCCAATATATGGATACAGGTTATTTCCGTGGTGTAACTTGGAATGAAGAAAACAAGGTATTAACTTTAGAAAACTTTGATACCGTAGGCGATATTCATCTTGATTATTTCGATGAGTCAAAATACTCAGAGGAAGAAATAAAAAATGAGCGTCACTCTCACCTCACTAGTGAAATTACAGTTAAGGTTAAGGGCGATTTAAAACTTGGTACAAATATGTATTGTGACTGTATTTTAAATATCGAAGGTGATGGAGCAAATGCAAGAATGTGTACAAATTCATATATAGCTAAGAGAAATGCTAATCGTGAATCTTGTAAGATAAACGCACTTGTTAGTGAAAAAATTAAGAATATAAAGCTTAACAATGTATGTTTTGAATCTATTGATATTACATTTGATAATGTTGTAGTTGATAAAACATTCCGTCCGGAAATTTATGATCTTGATAAGAATGGTAGTCTTGATGAACGTAATTATGAAGAATTTGCTATAGCATCTTCACAGGTTAGAATTTTGAATAGTAATATGGCTATGAAATATAGTGGTGCAACTAAATCTCAGTTAAAATTTCCTGATGAAGAATATTCATATTGTTTTAAGGCTAATAGAATGATAGTTAGTAATTCAACTGTTGATTTTACAGGAAATGAAGCATTTAAGAAAACTAAGATTATAGGAATTGATGGAAGAAATCGTTTTGCTAATGTTAATTCAAATATAAATTATAAACTTGGTCAGTATGCAATTGATAAAGAACACATTTATAGAATTACAAATATTGGCGATAATAATGAAGTTGAGTATGTAGAGAATATTAAAGAAAATGCTAGTACTCCAAAGAGTGGTGAGAAGGTATTTCTTTTAGGTTATTATTTCAATATTCGATAGAAATTATACAACTCCAAATTTAGGAAAGATCAACATGGGCGAAACCTTGTGTTGGTCTTTCTGCTTTTATGAATGAAAAACTAATTTAGATTTTTGTTGATTGAAGATTTAATTTGTTAATTTATTAATATGTGACTTTTGGCAAAGTGTAATTGTGTATATAGTGTAGAGATAAAAAAGATAATAATCTATTATAAAAAGGATTATTGTTAAATATATGAAAATAGAAAGGAAAAAGTATGAGATTTAAAAAGATGTGTGCAACTCTTGCGGTATTAGCATGTGGATTAATGATTGGAAATGTTATTACTTGGGCTGAGGAAGTAGCTCAGAACACAACTGTAGATTATTCAGATCTTGGTGTAAGAAGACCGAGAATTTATAATGATTCAAAAGATGTTTATCTTGATACGGGTAAAGTAAAAGGAGCATCATGGAATGCAGATAAAAAGGAATTGACACTTGACAATTTTAAAGGTAAAGGTCATTTGTGTTTGGATTATTATGATGCGAAAAATTATGATTATGAAAAAAATAAAGATAAATATGCAGCTGAACAACAAGCACATAAAAGTGAGACAATAACCCTTGTTGTTAAAGGAGATTGTACTATTGATGGTTATATTGATTGTAGATGTAATTTGAAAATTACTGGTGGTGGAAGTCTTTCGGTTTTAGAAGAAAGTGAAAACTCTAAGAGATATGAGTATGAGCCAGGTTGGTATACCATAAGTACTGGAGAATTTATGGATGAAGAGGATAAGCTTTCTGATTGTGGTGATATCGAAGTATCAAATGTAACAATTAAAGCTGCTATTTTTTATGGCAAAAACATTAAGTTTGATAATGCTAAAGTAAATAGAAAGTTTAGATTAGCAACAATGACATTAGCAGAAGGCACTGATTGTTTCTATGCACCATTTGCTGTATGTGAAACAATATCTGTAAATAATTGTAAAATGAATTTTAGATATGAAGAACCTGCGAAGAATCAGATGAATTATTCTCTTTATGATCAATATTGTTTTAATGCACAGAAGATTATTATTACTGATTCAACAATTAAGTTTAAGGGTAAGGAAAAAGCTTATATGACTTATCCTTCAATGCCATTTGGTGAAATTGAGCTTTCAGCCATTCAGGTTAAAAATAGTAAGATTGGATTTAGAAAAGGTCAGTGCTTTTTAAAGGACGACTATATTTATAGATTTAGTAAGGTAAATAATGGTAAGATTTCAGAAGCAAGTATTCATAAAGTTTATAATGATGGTAAAAAGAAATATATTATTGATAAAACAATTAAAGCTTTTGGAAAGAAATTCAAGATAGTTGGTATTGATAGTAGCTCATTTGATAGTTGTAGAAAAATGAAGACTGTAATAATTAAGGGTAAGAGCATAAGAAGAATTGGAAAGAATGCATTTGTAAGATATCCAGAAGTTAAGAAGTCTATTACATTCAAAGTACCAAAGGCTAAAAAGAAGTTATATACAAGTTTTATTAAGAAGGCAGGAACTAAGAAGTTTGTAGTTAAGTAAGATGAAAATGAAGATGCAGCTTTTAAAAGGTTGATAGGCCTTATTAATTGAATATAAAAAAATACACCAGCGCGAGATTGCTCCCGCGTTGGTGTATTTTTTTTAGGATTATCATGTATAAATTGTGCTGTTGTGAAGGTTTCATGTTTTGCCTTCACATATGGTATACACATAAGGATGGAAAAGTGTGACAAAGTGGTTTTTTGAAAAGACTACTTATGAAAATATTTCATAACCTAAATCTTCCTATTTATCTGTAAGAAACAAGTAAAATGTGGTAAAATATATCTATGTGAGGGTATGGGTAATAGCTAAAAAAATAAAGCTAAATAATTATAAAAATAATCAACAGGGAGAAGACAATGCATGAGGTAGAGGCAAAAGGAATTCTTATAAATAATGGTGGTTTTACGGGAATGAATATTTATCGCGGCTGTACTCACGGCTGCATATACTGCGATAGCAGGAGCACCTGCTACCAGTTCACACATCCATTCACCGACATAGAAGTCAAAAAGAACGCGCCACAGCTTCTTGAGAAGGCTCTTAGGAGCAAGCGCAAGAAGTGCATGATAGGCACAGGTGCGATGTCGGATCCATACATGCATTGCGAAGAAGAACTTGGACTCACGAGAGCATGTCTTGAAATAATCAAGAAGTACGAATTCGGATTAGCAATCCAAACAAAATCAGATAGAATACTTAGGGACATTGACCTACTTGCTGAAATCAATAATCGCAGCAAATGCGTCGTCCAACTGACAATAACCACAATCGACGAAGACCTATGTAAAATTGTCGAGCCTAATGTCTGCACAACAAAAAGAAGATTTGAAGTATTAGAAGAGATGCAAAAACGAGGTATTCCAACTATAGTTTGGCTTACACCTATTTTGCCATACATCAATAATACAGAGGAGAATGTTACAGGCATTATAGATAAGTGCATAGAACTTGGTGTGAAAGGAATAATAGGCTATGACTTTGGATTAACACTAAGAGAAGGCGACAGAGAGTATTATTATGAAGCCCTTGATAAGCACTTTCCAGGGCTAAAGCAAAAGTACATAAAAGAATATGGAAATGCATATCACATCGAAAGTCCAAATGGCAAGGAACTTAGAAAGTTATTTAGAGATAAATGTAAAGAAGCTGGATTACTCATGGATAATCAGTGTTTTGAGTACATGAATGAGTATCCGGAGAAGTATGAACAACTTAGTTTGTTTGAGTTATGAGTTGATAAAAAATAAATAATAAGGAGCGCATATGGATAGTTTAAAGAAATATAGAATCCTCTGCTTTGGGGATTCACTTACATGGGGATTTGACCCAAAAGAGAAAATTAGGATGTCTGATGAAAATAGGTACACAGCCAATTTGCAGCAAATGCTTGGAGATAAGTATATGGTAATCGAAGAAGGCCAGAACGGTAGAACTATTGCAACGGATGATCCGGCAGAAGGTGAGAAGAATGGACTTAAGTACATTGTGCCTTGTATGGAGACACATAATCCAATAGATTTGATAACAGTTATGCTTGGAAGCAATGACCTTAAGAAGAAGTTTGGTTATTCATCTATGGATATAGCAGGCGAGATGCAGATTATGCTTGAAAAGATTCAGACATATAACACATTCAGGATGAATGGTCGTATGAAGGTTTTACTTATTGCACCACCAGCAGTTGCAAAGTCAGCGCTTGATCCATGGTTATCAGAGTGCTTTGATTTGGAGAATGCATCAAGGGTTGCCCGCGAATTACCTGACTGGTATAAGCAGTTATCAGAGATGTACAATCTAGAATTTTTAGATGCCAACGAAGTTGCTAGAGTAAGTGAAATCGACGGAATCCACATGGATGGCGAAAACCAGAGAAAACTTGCTAAAGCAATATACGATAAAGTATGCGAATTACGGGCTAAATAAAGAAAATAGCAAAAAGCTCCGTGAAATGGCTTGAAATATAGGAAAACTCGGAAATGAAGGTTTACATAAAAATAACTTTCCTTCAAAAAAGTGTATCAAAACCATCAACTTTCGTTCAAAAAAATGTCATTTCGAGATGATTTTCGTTCAAAAAAGTGTATCATTTTCTTGATTTTCGTTCAAAAAAGTGTATACTTTAAAATAGGAGGTGACTTGAATGGAAAGAAAAATAATGGAAGATTTATGTTCTTGGAAAAATAAAAAGAGCCGTAAACCCCTTATTTTACAAGGCGCAAGACAGGTTGGTAAAACCTGGATTATGAAGGAATTTGGAAAAAGATATTATAAAAATATAGCATATATCAACTTGGATGAAAATGAGCAGATGAAAAAATCTTTTGATGTTGATTTTGATGTTAAAAGAATAATTGAAGATATAACTATAGTTTCTGGCGAGAAAATTGAACCAGAAGAAACACTAATAATAATAGATGAAGTACAAGAATCCCCGAAGGCTATAACTGCGTTAAAATATTTCTGTGAAAATGCAAGTGAATATCACATTATAGTAGCGGGGTCTTTTTTAGGTGTTGCAATGCACAAAGGGATATCTTATCCCGTTGGAAAAGTAAATATATTAACGATGTATCCATTATCATATTATGAATTCTTATTAGCTTGTGGAGAAGATGATTTAGCCAAGTATGTTAATAAGGCTGAAAATAATAAAAATCAGGTATTTAGAGAAAAATATATAAGATATTTAAAATTGTATTATTATGTTGGTGGTATGCCAGAGGCAGTAAGTTGCTACGTGGATGATAAGGATATAAATGAAGTACGAAATATACAAAAAGAGATAGTTAGTCTTTATGAAAAAGATTTTAGTAAGCATATAGATAATAAAAGTGAACTTGAAAGAACTAGAATGGTATGGGATTCTATTCCTTTACAACTTGCAAAAGAAAATAAGAAATTTTTCTTTGGTCAGATAAAAAAAGGAGCAAGATCAGCTCAATATGAGGTTTCAATACAGTGGCTTATAGATTGTGGTTTGTGTTATAAAGTACATATGGTTAATAAACCAGCAATGCCACTAAAATCATATAAGGAACCTCAAGCATATAAGTTATTTATGATAGATGTTGGCCTTCTTGGCGCCATGTCAGATTTGGATATAAATAGCATACTAGGAGATGATGAGTTATTTGTTGAGTTTAAGGGTGCACTTACGGAACAATATGTTTTGCAGCAAATAATTTCAACAACTGAGATGGTACCATGCTATTATTCAAATACAAATTCACGAAATGAAATAGACTTTTTAATGCAGATAAAATCTGATATTGTACCGATAGAGGTTAAAGCAGAAGAAAACTTGAAATCAAAAAGTTTAAAAGCATATATAGATAAATATGATCCTAAATATGCTATTAGATTTTCAATGAAAGATTATATTAAGCAGGAAGTTATTATAAATATTCCACTTTGGAATATTAGTGCAATAGGAGAAATATAAAAGAGAAACAGGATGTGACTAAATAATAGCTGAAAGTCCTAATGGCAAGGAACTTAGAAAGATATTTAGAGAGAAATGTATATTATTGGAGATATTGAAAAAATGAGTAATGAGAACAATAAATCAGAAATAATTATTTATAACACGGAAGATGGTAAATGCAAAGTGGATGTAAGGCTTGAAGAGGATACAGTATGGCTGACTCAGGAGCAAATGTCCGAATTATTTCAAAAAGCTAAATCTACAATCAATGAGCATATTCAGAATATCTATACTGATGGGGAATTAATGCGTGAGAACACATTGAGAAAATTCGGAATTTCCGAATTTTCTACTAAGCCAACCAATTATTATAATTTGGATATGATTATATCTGTTGGGTATAGAGTGAAATCACAAAGGGGTGTTCAATTTAGAATATGGGCAAGTTCAATTCTTAAGGAATATCTCAAAAAGGGTTTTGCAATAGATGATGAACGTCTAAAAAAACTTGGAGGTGGTGGATACTTTAAAGAGTTGCTGGAAAGAATTAGAGATATTCGTGCTTCTGAAAAAGTATTCTATCGACAAATATTGGAGATATATGCAACTAGTATCGATTATGACCCTAAAGTTGAAGAATCTATAATCTTCTTTAAAAAGGTTCAGAACAAGATTCATTATGCAGTTTCTGGTGAGACTGCAGCAGAAGTAATTTATAGCAGGGCAGATGCTGAAAAAGAATTCATGGGATTGACTACATTTTCTGGTAATCAACCAACTTTATCAGAAGCAAAAATCGCTAAAAATTATTTATCAGAAAAAGAACTACGTGCTATGGGGCAAATTGTCTCAGGGTATTTAGATTTTGCAGAACGTCAAGCCGAAAGGGAGATACCGATGACAATGTCTGATTGGTCTAAACATTTGGATGGTATATTAACATCAACAGGTGAGCAGTTGCTGGTTGGCAATGGAACAATTTCACATGCGCAAGCAATGAAAAAAGCTGAGAATGAGTATAAAAAGTATAAACAAAAAACTCTTAGTGATGTAGAGAAGGATTATTTCAACAGCATTGAAGAAATTAGTGCTAAATATATTAGGAAGTAGATGTAAGCGGAATATTGATAGGATTCTGATATATGATCCAAGGCATATTGAGATTCAGTGGAAACATTAAAACCTAGAGTAATAAAAAAATATATAAGGGAAAAACACATGATTAAATTAATAACAGACAAGGAACAGAAGAAAGTAATAGCTAGGTCTATCCTAGAAAGTTTAACAGAATGGTTTGAAGTAGAGGAATCAAGAGAACAGTATATAGCAGAGAGCCCTGATAGGATAATGGTTGCAGCAGAAGAAGATGGCAAAATCGTGGGCTTTTTAAACTTGAAAGAAACTGGCAAGGAAACAGTGGAACTTGCAGTTATGGGAGTTCTAAAAGAGTATCACAGAAGTGGGCTTGGAAGACAGCTAGTTGAAGAAGCTAAGAAAATAGCGAAGGAAAAAGGCTATGAATTCATGCAGGTTAAAACAGTAGAGATGGGCATGTATGAAGACTACGATATAACTAATAGATTCTACATAAGTTGTGGCTTTAAGGAGTTTGAAGTGATTAGACACTACTGGGATGAAGCTAATCCATGCCAGATATATGTGATGGGATTATAAGGAAGTTGTGAGAGCATTTGCTCCACATCGAAAGAAAAAAGGGGTAACGTATGGCACAGATTCTAGATAATGACAAGAAGTCGGCAGAACTATCTTGTCTTAAAAAGACAATAGAATACATCCAGACCAAGTCCAACCAGAGAGTGGCAAAGTACATAAACTCGGTTATTCCAGTGGGCGAAATCATGGATAATGTTGTGCTTGATGAAGTGCCGGACTTTATAGTAAATACAAGCAAGGGGATATATGCAATAGAACATTTCAAAACAGATTTCTGCAATAATGGCGATAAGAACAATCAGTCCATAAGCCAGTTATCGCAAAAAGAAATGTGGGACATATATTATAAATATCATGATGAAGAAGAAGCAATAAAAGACTCGGACATAGAACCCGCAACAGAAGATGTTAAAAACTTCATCAATAAACTTAACACTACAGCAAATGCTTTCGAATACAAGAGATTTGTTGAAGGCTTCAAAAAGCCATACGCTAAGCACTATGCCAAAGTGGATGCATATCGTGAAAACAAACACCTACAGGGCAAGGATGTAAAGTTTGGCTTCTTAATAGAATTCCAATGCCAGACATTAGGCATTAGAGCTAAGAAGCACAACATGATAAAGTTCTTTAGGCATTCGGGGAACATACAATTTCCACTAACAAAACCGATAGTGGAAGCATTTGCTGCAGCAAATGCCCTCGATTTCATAATATTAGCTCAGTATGAGGAAGGCTTCATGACAGAATCCAAATCCGTCCTCCTATTCGAACCAGCTAATATAGAAGAATCAATACGAAAACAGCATTTGAAAGTATATGATAGCGTGTACTTCCCGAAGGGAAGAATATGGTAAGTGAAGTTAGTAGCGAAGTGGTACTAAGTAATGATATGATTCTAGGTGGTATTCGCTTTATGGTGAAATAATTGTAGAAGGTATGTTGGAGTATGGAAATAAAAGACAATATAGATAATGAAAATGATAATAAGATTATATGGAAATCACATTATGAATGTGATTATAAAGATGTATATATAAAAATGAACTGTATTTATGATAAAACAGTTATGAGAGCAAAAAAATACGTAAGATGTAAAGGGAAAAATGGAAAAATAATAGTTTTTCCAATATATAAATGTGAAAAATGTGGTAGATTATATACATTTAATTATATGTATTCTGAAGGGCAAAAAATAAGGATAGATGAAATAGTTTATATAAATTTATTACCTCAAAAAAATAGTACAGATTATGAAAACGTGGATAGTATTAAAGTTCAAAAAATAAAAGATGCAAATTTTTATATTTATTGGAAAAAAATAAATGCATGTAAAAATGAAAATTGTAATAATAATAGATTATTAGAATCAATTTATGCTCATTATATGTTGAAAAATGGCGACATAGTTGCATATAAAACAAAGAGATGTAGAAAATGTGAACTGTACTATCTAAAATATAGTTTATTTAGAAATTTAGATTTTCAGTATAACATCATTAATGAAGAAAAAATTAAAATATTTGAAGATAGACAAGAAAAGAGTACGAAAAACAAAGAAGAAAAAGAAAAACAAAAAATAAGAGAGCAACAAGAAAAGAAAAAACAAATTGATAAAGAAATAGAAGAATACAGGAAAAAATATGAAAAGATAAAAGAAAAAAATAGTCAAAAGAAAAAAGATAGTAATCAGAAAAGGGAAGATGTAAATAAAAAAAAGAAGAATAAAAAAGGAAAGAATGATTGGCTTGAAAAAGCTAGACAAACAAGTTTAGTAGAACCTGATTATTATTTGAAACAAGAAAAAATGCGCAATAGAAAAACGGCTGATGAAATTCCGATTATAAATTATAGGGATTTTGTTGTTAGAAGTAATATTTTTAAATGCATACATAATAATCATACGATTATGGATATTATTGCTAGTATATCTATTATAGACAAAGATGACAAAGAACGTGTTGTAAAAGTAAATGCTGGATATTGTCAAGAGTGTGGTACATACTTTATCTTAGAAAGTACATATAAATATTTGAAACGATTAGGTATAATTCTTTGTCGAATAAGTGATGAGAAAAACTATTTAGGTGGAACAAATGGAAAAGATATGAAACTTGCTAGTGAATCTATATTAATGCAGTATGGATATAATGTTAATCAGGAAAAGGGACTTTCTGAATTGAATAGGCATAAAATATTGGCTGTATTAATAGATAGACATATCATGAGCAAAAATGAGATTATAAGTTATATTGATTTCTTTATAAATCAAAGAAAGTCTAATTCTAAATTCCAAGTGGCTATTGGAAAATGGGAAGCAGATAGAAGTTTCGTTGAAGAATATAAAGTTGGAAAGTATAAAGAAATAGGCGTATTAGGATTGCGTCGATAATATTTGAATATATCTGAATTTTGATGCTAGGAATATTATCGAAGTAAAGTAGAAATAATAGATGGAGAAAAGTATTATGGAGAAAAATAAAACAAAATATGCTCCAGGAATGAGAATCATTGTTCGTGGTGAAGAATGGATGGTTAAAAAAGTTGAGACAAATAGTTTAGGAAATCAAACTTTATATGTTATAGGTTTGTCTCAGCTTGTAAAGGATTATGAGTCAATGTTTCTTGTGGATATAGAAGATGATATAGAGATTGTTGATCCGGCTAAGGTTACTCTTGTGCCGGATGATTCTGCTTTTTTTAGAAAATCTAAGGTATATATAGAAAGTCAGTGGAGAGGAAAAATTCCAACTGATAATAAGATTCATATTGGGAACAAAGCTGCAATGGATTTAATGGCTTATCAGCTTGAACCAGCGCAGCAGGCATTAAACAAAACTAGACAGAGAATTCTTATCGCAGATACTGTTGGTCTTGGTAAGACATTAGAAGCAGGAATTCTTATGTCAGAGCTTATTGCACGAGGTAAGGGCAAGAGAATACTTGTCGTAACAGTAAAGAGTATGATGACACAGTTTCAAAAAGAAATGTGGAATCGCTTTACTATTCCACTAGTACGATTAGATTCAGCGAGAATACAAAGTGTAAGAGCAAAGCTTCCAACGAATTATAATCCTTTTTTTTATTATGATAAAACTATTATTTCAGTAGATACGTTAAAAAATGATCTTGATTATCGTACTCACCTTGAGAATGCATGGTGGGATATTATTGTTATTGATGAAGCACATAATGTTGCAAAAAGAGGAGATAGAGGATCTCAAAGAAGTAAGCTTGCTTCTCTTCTTGCTAATCGTTCCGATACTCTTATTATGCTTACAGCTACTCCTCATGATGGTAAGGGACAATCGGTAGCATCACTTATGAATATGTTAGATCCTACGGCAATAGCAGATGAGGAAAATTATACAAAAGACGATATTGAAGGACTTTTGATTAGACGTTTTAAAAAAGATATCCAAGATCAAGTATCAGGTGCCTTCAAAGAACGTGTGATAACAATAGAACGATGTGCAGCATCAGCATGTGAAGAAGCTGCATATGATATTTTTGCAAATATGAAACTTCAAATGGATGAATCTAGGACTAAAGGTAAAGGAATTCTTTTTAAAACTAGTCTTGAAAAATCATTATTTTCTTCTCCAGCAGCATGTATTAAAAGTATAGATGCAAGAATAAGAAAACTTGAAAAGAAATATCCAGAGAGTGATATGCCAGATATTGCAGTATTAACAGAGTTAAAAGATGCTTTAGAATTAATTAGTCCAACTGATTTTTCAAGATATGCTAAATTGTTGGAACTTTTGAATAGTAATGAATATGGATGGTCTCCATCAAAGAATAATGATCGTCTCGTTATTTTTACTGAGCGAATTGAAACTATGCGATACCTTGCAGAAAATCTTAAGAAAGACCTTAAATTAAAGGATAAACAGCTTGAAGTAATGCATGGTGGGATGAGTGATAAAGAACTTCAAAGAATAGTTGACGAATTTGGTAGAGCTGAGTCGCCTATTCGTATTATTGTTGCATCCGATGTGGCTTCCGAAGGTATAAATTTACATTATCTGTCGCATAGACTAATTCATTTTGATATTCCTTGGTCTCTTATGGTATTCCAGCAGAGAAATGGTCGTGTAGATAGATATGGTCAGACTGAACAACCAGATATCAGATATATGCTTATTGATAGTGATAATCCTAAAATTAAGGGCGATGCTCGTATCATGGAAATCCTCGTAAAGAAAGAGGAGCAGGCTCTTAAAAATATTGGAGATCCTGCAATGTTATTTGGTAAATATAATCAGGAGGAAGAGGAAGAAGAAACTGCAAAAGCTATTGAAAGTGGTGTCGGAGCAGAAGCTTTTGAAAAACAACTTGATTCTGATGAAGAGGAATTTGACCCATTGGAATTTTTAATGGGCCTTGGTGATGAGAAAGAAGTTAAAGTTGAATATAGTGATGAAGAAACTTTGTTTTCCGATATTGAGTATTTAAAGAATGCATTAGATATTTTTACTGATACAGAGGAAATTAGATATGCTGATTTATCGGGAACTCAAGGAGTGGAAATAAAACTTACGGATAATGTGAAAAAGCGTATTAAAAAGCTTATTCCACCGGAAGCTATGCCGTCAGATGATTATTTAAGATTATCTCCAGATAGGGAGTATTGCTTAAATGATATGAAGCGTTGTATGCAGAATGATTTGGCTGAAGTGGCATGGCCTGCAACTCAGTATTTATGGAAACTTCATCCCGTTTTTAATTGGATAGAGGATAAAGCTGGAGTTTTTTATAAAAGAAGTGAAGTACCAGTCATAGGTTTAACAAATAGTATAGATGCAGAGGAAATGTTGTTTATTGTAGCAGGTCTTATACCAAATAGAAAATCAACAACAGTTGTTGATGAATGGTTTGGTGTGCTTTATAAAAATAATCAGTTTGATAGTATACTTACGATGAGTGAGGTGTTACAAAAAACTCATTTGAATGTAAAAGTGGCAAATACTCAAGAAGTGTCTGATGAACAACTATCAAGGGGACAGAGTCTTCTTGAGGATGTAGTAAAACGTGCTCAAATGATTATGAGTGAGAAGTGTAAGGAATACAAAGAAAAGGTAGATCCATATATTTATGAAGAAATGGAAAGATTAGAGCAACTAGAACAAAGACATAAAGCTGCTCAACTCACGGTTTTTGATTTAGGAGTTACTGGAATGGAACGTAAAAAATCAGAGAAAGAACGAGAAATAGAAGCAATCTTTACAAATTTTATGGATTGGGAAAGGGATACTCTTGAAATTGAAGAGAATCCATACATTAGGATTATTGCTGTTGTAGCAGGAGTGAAATAATATGGAAATGATTTTAACAGGTATTGAAAATAAAAATGAATACTATACAAACCATTACTTTACCTCCATTTTTCAAGATAATGCTGAAGATACAATAAAGAAATGGAAACAGAAAGAAAAGGAAGAAGAGATACTACTACCATGGAAAAAACTCCGTGATATAAGAACACAATATTATAATATTCGAGATAAATATCTCCGCTCAAAAAATGAAGAAGTAAGTAAACCGATGATTCAGGAACTTGCAACTTTATATTTAGAGGCTCTTGGGTATGAATCTGTTAATAGTGTTTCAGAAGAAGTGGAGGATGGATTAATTGTTCCTATTTTTCACGAGGTTACAAAAACAAATGGAGCACCATTATTATGGGCATTTTTGTCTGTCGCAGAAGAACGTGAAGATGATATTCTTAAGGGGTATATTTTTGAAAAGAGTGATGATGAGGATGAAAAAGGGGATTCAGTTGCTATTGTAAACGATGAGCTTCTTGCAAAATTATTTTTTGCGGGAGAAGAAGCTCCAAGATTTATTTTATTATTTGGAATCAATCAAATTGCTTTAATTGATAGAAATAAATGGAATGAGAAGAGATATCTTCAATTTATGATGGAAGATATCTATAGTAGACATGAAGAATCGACATTTATGGCTATGACTGTTCTTCTTCATAAAGAGAGTCTTTGCCCTAGTGATGGAGCAATTGTACTTGATAGTTTAGATGAAAACTCTCATAAACATAGTGCTGGTGTTTCTGATGCACTCAAATATGCTCTTAGAGAAAGTATAGAGATACTTGGAAATGAAGTTATTTATGATATGAAAACAAGACAGGGAATCAATCTTGAAGATAATCCTGTGGATGCATCTGAACTTACTTTGGAATGTCTTAGATATATGTATCGTTTTCTATTTATGCTTTTTATAGAGGCTAGACCGGAACTTGGTTATGCGCCAATGAAGTCTCAGACATATGTACAGGGGTATTCTCTTGAAGGACTTCGTGATGTTTGTGATCAAGTTAAAGAAGATAGTGAAGTATTGGCGGAGGGGTATTATATCGATGATACTCTTAAAAAACTTTTTCATATGACATATTTTGGATATCCAGAAGATTTAGAAGAGTATAAGAGAGCTATTGAGATAGAAAAAACATCAATGCATGATGCATTCACAATTGAAGCATTAAAGGCACATATTTTTGATCCTGAATATACGAAATTTATTACTAAAGCAAGACTTAGAAACAGTGCTATGCTTCAGATTGTTGATTTGATGAGTATATCAAGACCAACTAATTCAAGAGAAAGAAAAGGAAGAATATCTTATTCTGCTCTTGGTATTAACCAGATGGGTGCAGTATATGAAGCACTTCTTAGTTATAGAGGGTTTATAGCAGAAGAAGATTTATATGAAGTAAAAAGAGCTGGAGATAAATTTAATGAATTAGATGTTGGGTATTTTGTAAAAGAGAATGAATTAGTTAATTATGATGAGAAGACAGAGCGTGTTCGTTATGAGTCTGGAGAAAAGAAGGGACAACTTCGAATGTATGAGAAGGGAACCTTTATTTATAGACTTGCTGGAAGAGAACGTGAGAAGTCAGCATCATACTATACTCCTGAAGTTCTTACAAAATGCTTGGTTAAGTATGCTTTGAAGGAATTGTTAAAAGATAAAACTGCTGATGAAATACTACATCTAACTGTATGTGAGCCGGCCATGGGAAGTGCTGCATTCTTGAATGAAGCAATTAATCAGTTAGCGGAAGCATATCTTACAAAGAAACAGGAAGAACTAGGAGAAACTATTAGTTATGATAAGCGTTTCGAAGAATTGCAAAAAGTAAAAATGTTTATCGCAGATAGAAATGTATATGGTTGCGATTTAAATCCGGTAGCTGTTGAGTTAGCGGAGGTTTCACTATGGCTTAATACAATTTATAAAGGCGCATATGTTCCTTGGTTTGGTACGCAGCTTGTGAATGGCAATTCTCTTATTGGAGCAAGAAGGCAAGTGTACTCGCAGTCTGTTCTAGAGGCAGGCAAATGGTATGATAAGGCACCTAGAAGAGTTTTGCCTGGAGAAGAACGAACTAGGAAAGGACAACATGAACATACTAAAGAAATATATCATTTTCTTCTTGGAGATCCAGGCATGGCTAATTATACAGATAAAGTTATCAAGAGCCTTGAACCAGAGAATATTAAAAAGTTAAAAGATTGGAATAAGAGATTTACTGCCAAGTTTGAAGAAGATGAATTAAAGACAGTTCTTAGATTGTCTGATAGTATCGATAAATTGTGGAAGCTTACAGCAAATGAGCGAAAAGAGATTGAAGAAGAAACATTAGAGCCATTAAGTATTTATGGGCATGAAGAAGTAGGTGAAGGCTCTCATAAGACTATTAGAGAAAAAGATGCTATTTATCATAAAAAATTTAAATCTGAAAGAGCAAAGAATGCAGGTCCATATGCACGATTAAAAGCTGCTATGGATTATTGGTGCGCGCTTTGGTTCTGGCCAATAGATAAAGCTGATTTGTTACCATCAAGACAAGAGTTTTTCTTTGATATGTCTTTAATACTTGAAGGAAATATACGTGCAGTTAATGTAAACACAAATGCACAAATTAGTTTTGCGGAGGATGATGATGGTTCGATTAAATTTTTTACAGAAGCTGAACAGATGACTCTTGATGTTATGCATCAGTATCAAGATTTAGGAGAAGTGTGTTTGGATGACTTAAGAGAACGAAGTGAAAGACTTGAAATAGCAAATCAAATAGCTTTAAAACAAAGATTCCATCATTGGGAATTAGAGTTTGCAGATGTATTTGAACAAAACGGAGGATTTGATTTAGTTGTGGGAAATCCACCGTGGATTAAAGTAGAATGGAACGAACAGGGGGTTATATCTGAACATCAACCAATGATTGTTATAAGAAAGATAAATGCGGCTCAGACTTCGAAAATTAGAGAAGAAGTTTTGGTAGATAAACAGGTATATGATGAATATATTAGTGAATATACATTAATGGAGGGAGAAAAAAACTATTTAAATGTGATACAAAATTATGAATTGCTATCTGGGCAGAAGGCAAATTTATATAAGTGTTTTTTGCCGTTGGCATGGTATATAGGAACTAGCGTTAGTGCATATATTCATCCGGAAGGTGTTTATGATGATCCTAAAGGTGGTGCACTTCGTGAGCAACTGTATTCTCGGTTACGCAAACATTTTATGTTTGCTAACGAGAGAAAGTTGTTCCACGAAGTGCACCACCATACACAATTTAGTTTAAATGTGTATGGTGGTCCACAGGATCCTAAATTTGATAGTATATCAATGGTATTTATACCTCAGACTATTGAGGAATGTTATTCCTTTGATGAAAGTGCTAGAATACCAAAGTTAAAAGATGAAAATGGTAATTGGAACGTATCGGGACATCCGCATAGAATTATCTCTGTAGATAAAAATGAACTTGCATTATTTGCAAAACTATTTGATGATTCGGAAAAATGGAAAGAAGCGAAATTACCAACTATTTTTGTTAGAGAACAAATTGAGGTGTTGGAATTATTTAGTAGAATTGAAACAAGATTAGGAAATTATAAAGGGCAGATTTATACAACTACTATGTGGAATGAAACGAATGCTTTAAATGAGGGTTCGCTAAAAGAGGAAATATTTTTTCCTGAAGATAATAGAGATGTATTATTTGTGGGACCATATTGTAATGTTTCAAATCCGTTATTTCAAACAGTAAAACAACAATACAGGGTTAATAGCGATTATGATCATATAGATCTTCTTCATATTAAAGAAGACTATAAACCAAGGGCTAAGTATAGGGTAAAACTTCAACAAGATGAAAAATATAATAAACTTCCAAAGACTCCATGGGGAAAATTAGCAAATGAGTATTATATGCTTGTAAATAGAGAGTTCGTAGGGAATACATCTGAAAGAACACTCGCTTCATGTATTATTCCACCGAGGAGTATGTTTTTATATACATTATTTGGAGTCATAATGCCTAAAATAGAAGATATGTTATTACTAAGCGCATATGAATCTAGTTTGCCGTATGATTTTTTTGTAAAAATATTAGGCAAGAATCATATAAATTATGGTGTTAATATGTTATTTCCGTTTATGCATTCTAAATTTGATGATGCGTTATCAATAAGGGAAATGTTGCTTAATTCTTTAACGGTTGATTATTCTGATTTGTGGGAAGAGAATTGGAAAGAGAGTTATAAAGAAGAGATGTGGGCAAAAAATGATAAAAGACTTAGTAATAGTTCTTTTAAAAAACTTGAAAAAGAGTGGAAATGGGAAACTTCATTAAGAACAGATTTTGAGCGTAGAGAAGCACTTGTTGAGATTGATGTTTTAACAGCTATGTCAATAGGAATGTCTTTAAATCAGCTTGAAACGATATATGAAATGCAATTTCCGGTTCTTCAATCATATGAAGATGATACCTGGTATGATTCAAATGGAAGAATTATTTTTACAAATAATAGAAGTATGGTAGGGGTAGGTCTATCTCGTACAGAATTTGAATTAATTAAAGATATGCGTACAGGTATATACAAAAAAACTATTATTGACGATACAATTCCGGAAGGTCCAGTAGAAAGAATAATTGAATATTTGGCGCCATTTGATAAATGTGATCGAATAAAGGACTATGAAGAAATCTGGAAAAATTTTGAGCAGAGATTTTAAATTAGCGATTTTTAAGGATGAAAATTCTATAAAAATAAGGAGGTAAGCTAGATGTTACCATCAATTCTTGCAAGACAATATCAGGAAGGTTTGATAGATTATATTGATACGTCATTTCCTATAACAAACCATATATTTAAAGGGTCTATTAGGAATATGCTTAATACAAAAGATGCGGTTTTTCATGAACCGTATGTTGCAGTGCGCTTACCTTTTCGTGTTTATGAAGGAGAAAAAAATTATTTTGAGTCGATTCATCAGTTATTTAGTCCATATGTTCATCAGCAAAGAGCTTTTGAACGTCTTACGGGCGAAGATGGTAGGTCGACGTTAATTGCCACAGGTACGGGTTCTGGTAAAACTGAGTGTTTTCTTTATCCTATTCTAGAGTATTGCTATAAACATTGTGGTGAAAAAGGAATTAAGGCTTTAATCATTTACCCAATGAATGCTTTAGCATCGGATCAGGCAAAGCGTATTGCAGAACTTGTTGATAGAAGTCCTGAACTTAAATCAGCGAATGTTCGTGTTGGAATGTATGTAGGAGGACAGGAGCATTCATCTGCAAAGATGATGCTTCCAGATAAGGTTATTACGGACCATGAAACTCTTCTTGCAGCACCACCTGATATCCTTATGACTAACTATAAGATGTTGGATTATCTTTTGGTTAGACCTAAGGATGCTGAACTATGGAAGAATAACCTTCCAGATACATTGAAATATATTGCTGTTGATGAACTTCATACTTTTGATGGAGCTCAGGGTACAGATTTGGCATGCCTTATTAGAAGATTAAAAGCACGTCTTAATGTATTGCCTGGACAGATTTGTTGTATCGGAACTTCTGCAACAATGGGTGCAAAAGATAGTGCAAAGAGCATACGTGAATATGCATCGGATGTTTTTGGTGAAATATTTGATGAAGATGCGGTTGTTACTGAAGATCGTTTGTCTTCAGATGAATTTTTTAGTGGTTATGATGTTTCTGATTATAAGATACCATCAAGGGAAGAAGCACTTAAAGTAAAAGATTTATCTTCTGGAGAAGATGAAAAAGAGTATTTATATGCTGCATTAGATTGTTGGCTAGATGATACTTCATTATTAGATGATATTATGAGTGATGATGCTAGAGTCGAACTTGGTAAGAAGCTTATGCATCATAATTTTACTCAGAGTATTATTGCTGAAGCGGAAGGCTCTTATATGCAAAATTCATTTGTATATGAGAACTTAATTAAGAGATTTCCATTGTTGAGCAAGTTAGGAGAAGAGCTAGCAAGTATTGTTATCGATGCTCTTTATGCATTGATTTCTCATGCAAGAATAAGAACTTCTTCAGGCAAATTGCGTCCGTTTTTAAATGTTCAAGTTCAGGTATGGATGCGAGAATTAAGAAGACTTGTTGGTGAAGTTGCTGAGAAGGATATTAAATATGCTCTTTCAACAGATTTAAATGAAAAACAGGCAAAGCATTATCTTCCTGTAATAAATTGTCGTGAGTGTGGACAGACTGGTTGGGCATCCGTGGAGGATAATGGAAGTGTAGAGATAAGAGATATTAGAGCATTTTATAATGCTTTCTTTTCTGGTGATTCCAAAGTGAGAATTATGTTCCCACATAAGGAGGGAGAAGAAGCATTTAATATAAGTAATCGTATGAGATTATGTCCTGAGTGTATGGAGATTATGTTTGATGAACCAAATAAAACTCTTTGTTCAAATGGACATAAAACTATTCCTATTTGGGTTCCAGATTTGAAGACTGAAGGAAGAAATAATTCTAAGGCTTATAAATGTCCTTTCTGTAATGGCAAAGGAACAATGTCTCTTATAGGTTTAAGAAGTGCGACTGCTATAAGTGCGGGAATATCGGAATTATATGCATCAAAGTTTAATGATGATAAGAAACTTTTAGCATTTACAGATAATGTTCAAGATGCTGCTCATCATGCAGGATTTTATAATTCAAGGACTTGGAAGTTTGGACTTAGAACTGCAATAACTCATTTTATTAATATTGATTCAGAAGAGTATTCTTTAGATGAGTTTATTCAGAGAGTCGTTGCTTATTGGAAAAACTATCTTGGTGATGATTATTTTGTTGCTAATTTTATACCTTCAAATCTTACGTGGATGCGTGCATATGAAAGAATGTGTAACGAAGGTACACTTAGAAATGATGAGGATGCAGCTACACTATTAAGTTTTGTTGAGCAAAGATTTAAATATGAAATACTTATGGAGTACGGAATACTTTCAAGAATCGGAAGAACTCTTGAAAAAGCTGGGTGTTCAGTGCTTTCTTTTGAGTATGAAAAAGCAATTCCTAGAATAATGGAAAGAGTTTCAAATGAAGTTGGAAGATTGCAGAGTGCAGATGTAGATACATTTACAAGAATGGTAATAGGTGTTTTGCATCATATGAAATCTAATGGTGCATTTACTTACTATGCCTTTGAACAGTTTATAAGTAATGGTGCAGATTATTATCATCTTTCTAATGATCGTAAAAGATGGCTTCCTGGTGTAAATAGAGGGCTTAATGTTCCGAAGTTTGTTGCTATAAACCGGGGACCTAAGAGAAATAAAAATTTTGATAGCATAGATGCTAAATCATGGTATGCTAAGTGGATTAATAAGTACCTTCCGATGTTCTCACTAGAATCAGATGCTACTGATATTATGAAGATTATCCTTGAGGAACTTACCAGAACAGGATTTTTAAATAAGATAGAGACTAGGGATAGTGTTGATGTATGGTCAATTGATCCAGAAAAGTGTAAAGTTACAAGTAAGGTAAAGCAACTTATTTGTGATGAGTGTGGTACACAAATATCTATGTCGGAATCTGATGCAAAATTATTTGAAGGTGCTTGTTGTACAAGACATGATTGTAATGGTCATATGCATATTGCAGAAGATAAAGGATTAGATTTTTACGGTAAATTGTATAGTCAAGGAGAACTTGTACGTATTGTAGCGAAGGAACATACAGGGTTGCTCGAACGAGATGATAGAGAAAATTTAGAACGAGAATTCAAAAAATCTAAGGATAAACATAAGCCATGGGATCCAAATCTTTTGTCTTGTACACCAACTTTGGAAATGGGTATTGATATAGGAGATTTATCTACAGTAATACTTAGTTCAATACCGCCTGCTCAAGCAAATTATGCCCAAAGAGCAGGACGTGGGGGGCGTAAAGATGGTAATGCATTGACAGTTGCAATTGCAAATTCTAAACCTCATGATCTATATTTTTATCAGGACCCAATGGAAATGATAGCAGGAGCTGTTGAACCACCAAAGGTATTCCTTAAGGCTTCGGCAGTATTGGCAAGACAGTTTACAGCATATTGTATGGATTGTTGGGTAAAATCTGGAACAGCGTCAGTTCCAGATAAAGTTAGCCAATGTTTAGCTAAACTGGATGAAAATTCAAAGGATAGATTCCCAAACAATTTCCTTTATTTTGTTCAGAATAATATGGCAAAACTTGTAAGAATGTTTATTCAGACATTTTCTGTAAATCCGGGAAATGGTGAAGGTCTTGATGAAAACTCAATTAGGGATATTAAGAAATTTGCTATGGGTGAAGGTACAACTAATAGTCCTATGCATATAAAAATCTATAATGAGTTTTATGATTTGAAGAAGCAACGAGATGGTATTCAAAGTAGTATTAAAGAACTTACAAAGATGATTAAGGCTCTTGAAAATAAGCCTGAGGATTCGTCTTATGATGAACAAATAAAAGAATTAAAAGCAGAGCGTGTTGCATGGACAAGTGTTGTTACAAAGATTAATGATAAGAATGTTTTTAATTTCCTATCGGATGTAGGATTATTGCCAAATTATGCATTCCCTGAAGCAGGTATTGTATTAAAGGCGGTTCTTACGAGAGTTGAAAAAGACGAGTATGATAGAGAAAAAAATAAGTATGAGAGTACGACCTATGAATACAATAGGTCTGCTTCGTCTGCAATTAGTGAATTTGCACCTTTAAATAGTTTTTATGCTGGTGGACATAAGCTTACAATTGATCAGGTAGATATTAATACAGCTAAATCCGAACCATGGAGATTATGTCCAAATTGTTCACATGCTTCAATCGAAGACTCAAGTACACCTGTACATGTATGTCCAAAATGTGGCAGCCCAGGATGGGCAGATGCTGGACAAGTTCGTCCTATGTTTAAAGTACAGATGGTTTATTCTAATATGAAGGTAGAGGATAGTCAGATTGGTGATGATAGTGAAGATAGAGCATCTATGTTTTATGACAAAGAATTACTCGTAGAAGTGGATGAAGATAAGGATGTTATCCAAGCATATGAGATGGACAACAAAGAGTTTAAGTGGGGATATGAATTTCTTCAGAAAGCAACTATGCGTGAGATTAACTTTGGTGAACAATCAATTACTGGGGATAAGTTGCTTGTTGCTGGTCATGAAGGTGTAAGAAAAGGTTTTACTATCTGTAAGTATTGTGGAAAGATTCAAGTACAGGGAGAAAAACCAAAACATTCTAGATTCTGTAAAATGGTAAAGGATAATGCTATGGTTATGGATCCATTTGAGGAGTGTCTTTTCTTATACAGAGAATTTGAAACAGAAGCTTTACGTCTTTTGATTCCAGCTACAACAATGGATTCTTCAAATGTAAGAGTGGAATCATTTGTAGCAGCATTTATGCTTGGAATGAAGAAGAAGTTTGGTAATGTTGATCATTTAAGAGCAACTGTAAGTGAAGTTCCAGTTCCTGAGGCTGATTATAGGAAACAATATTTAGTTATTTATGATTCTGTACCTGGAGGAACAGGATATCTAAAGCAGCTTATGAATGAAGAAAATGGTATTATAGATGTTTTCGAAGGTGCATTGGAGATGATGGAGCATTGTAGCTGTAATGATGATCCTCAAAAAGATGGATGTTATAAGTGTTTGTATGCATATAGACAGAGTCAACATATTGGTGAGATATCAAGAAACTCAGCAATACATATATTAAAGACCATTTTAAGTGGTAAAGAAAATAAAACAGAAATAAAAAAGCTTTCACAAGTAGATACAAATCATTTATTTGATAGTGAATTAGAAAGAGAATTTGTCGGTGCTTTTAAAAAGATGAGTACATCAGAAAGACCAATAAAAGTAAATAAGGCATTGGTAAATGATAAAGAAGGTTATTCTTTACAGGTTGGTAATAATCTATGGACAATTGAGCCACAGGTTGATTTTGATGCCTCTATGGGAATATCTGTAAAATCTCGTCCGGATTTTGTTATAAGACCAAAGAGAACAACAGGAAACCAAAAACCTATAGCTATATTTACAGATGGCTATTATTATCATAAGGATATTGTCGAGGACGATACATTAAAACGTATGGCCATTATGCTTTCTGGAATATATAGAGTATGGTCGCTTACATATAAAGACGTACACAATGTATTTAAAAGTCAAGGTGATTATAGAACAGAAACTTTGAAATCTGTGAAGATGCCGTCTGGAAAAGTATATAAACCTGCTATAAAGAATGAAAATGCTGAAGCAATTAATCCAGAAAACGAAAATGCTTTTGAATTATTGATTGATTATTTATCTATTTCAAATGCGGAGGATTTATTTACATCACACGCTAAAGCATTTGCAATGTCGATACTAGAAGCAAAACAGATGAGTAATCAGGTTTTATATGGAGAGTGGAGTAGTAAATGGAAATCTGTATTAAAATCTAGTGGCTCTTTAGATGATGTGGATGATTTTGGACAGGCAATATTTGGAACTTGGCGTCCACGTCAAGATATGGGAAATATAGATGTGATGGCTGAAATTTCTTTGGCTGAAATGACAGATATGAAGATGGGGGCACCATTAAAAATTGTGGCGATTATTGATGATAATCCTGATTCAAGAACGGACAAATATGAGGCGGATTGGAATGGTTTCTGGCATTTCGTAAATGTTATGCAGTTTAATAGTACAGCAATCTTTTTATCTAAGCTTGGAATGAGTAAGGCTATATATAGTAATCTTGGAATGATTATTTCTGAGGATGAGACAATAGATATGACGATAAGTACAGACATTGTTGTTGATGAGAAATGGGATGATATAATGGATGAATTTATTGATGATATCGCTATAACATGTGCAACTGAGATGAGAAACAATGGAGTTCCAGCACCAGATGTAGTTGGTTTTGAATTATCAGATAAATCATCTGGAGCTACTATAGCTGAAGCCGAAATGTCATGGACAGATAAAAGAATAGTTTGGCTTTTACCAGAACAAGAAAGTTATGCTGACGTATTTAAGAACGAAAACTGGACTGTACTGCTAAGCAGTGAAGTAATAAATAATGATGTATTTGGAGGACATATAAATGAATAATAAGCCAACAGTAGCAATTTCATCTGATTTTTTAACTGCATATGCAGCATTACCAAGACAGAAACAAGGAAAAGTAACTGAGTTTTTTAATAAATTTAAGAATGACCCTATGCATCCTGGGATTAATTTTGAAAAGATTAATGATGGAATAGATAAAAATATTTATTCTGTAAGAATCGATGATACTTACAGAGGAATTATTGTTCGTGAACCAAAAAATAATGTTTATATTTTGCTATGGGTAGATCATCATGATGAGGCTTATGATTGGGCGAAAAGAAAAAAATGTTCAATAAATAAGATTACAGGAAGCGTGCAAATTTTTGAAGTACAAGAAGTTATTGAAGAACAAAGTGTAATTGATGAACCTGTTTTGTTTTCAAATATTACAGATGACATATTTGAAAAAATTGGTCTTCCAGAAGAACAATTACCAATGATTAAAGCTATTAAAACTTTAGATGGTTTATATGCATTAAAAGATGCAATTCCAGAGGATGCATTTGAAGGACTTGAATGGCTTGGAAATGGTTTTACGGTAGAAGAAGTTTTATCTACATTGTATCCAGAGACAGAGCATGTTGAAATTAAAGAGGATGACTTTGTGGCAGCACTTCAAACAGATACGAGTAAGAAGAGTTTCGTTATAGTTGAAGGAGAAGAAGAACTTCAAGCTATTATGCAAGAACCACTTGAAAAATGGAGAATTTTCCTTCATCCAACACAACGTAAAGTTGTTGGAAAGAATTTTAATGGACCTGCAAGAGTATTAGGAGGAGCAGGAACTGGTAAAACAGTAGTTGCGATGCATAGAGCAAAAATGTTATCAGCTAATTTAGAAGATGATGGAAAGATTCTATTTACTACTTATACAAAAAACTTGGCAGAAGATATAAAGGAAAACCTTAGAAAAATTTGTTCTGTTGAGGAAATGAAAAGAATAGATATTATTAATCTTGACGCGTGGGTTTCTAATTTTTTGCATAGACAGGGATATGAGTATCAAATTGTGTATGATGAAGAAGTTGATAAGGCTTGGAGAGAGGCTATTGCTATAGCAGGTGGAGATTTGAGTTTTGTAGAAAATTTCTATAAGGACGAGTGGATTAAGGTTGTTCAGTCCCAGGAAGTATATGATAAAGTGTCATACTGTAAAGCATCTAGAATTGGTAGAGGTGTACGTCTCGACAGAAAAGTTCGTATGCAAATATGGGATGTGTTTGATGAATACCAAAATATAATGAACGAAAGAATGCAACGAGATGTTGAGACTGCAATGTATGAATGCCGAAAGATTCTTGAAAGTAAGAATCTTATAGGTCAATATACATCCATTATTGTTGATGAAGGTCAGGATCTTAGTCCAAGTGCATTCAGATTGCTTAGAGCATTAGCAGGTGATGAACATCAAAATGATATTTTTATTGTAGGTGATTCACATCAGAGAATATATAGAAATAAAGCAGTTCTTTCTAAATGTGGAATTAATATACGCGGTAGAAGTAGTTATTTAAGGATTAATTATAGAACAACTGAGGAAATTCGAAAATTTGCATTTGGTTTGCTTAATGGAGTTTCATTTGATGATTTGGATGAAGATTACGATAATGGTAAGGGTTGCCAATCTCTTACACATGGAGATAAACCTGAAATAAAAGAATTTTCAACACCGGAAGAAGAATTGGATTATTTGGTTAATAGAATTCATGAACTTGAAAATGTTGGAGTAGAACAGAAGAATATTTGTATCGTTGCAAGAACACATAAATTGCTTGATAATTATATTGCTGGACTACAGAGAGCTGGTATTAAGTCTTTTGAAATTAAAGCTAATAAGACGGATGATCGTTCTTTTGAAGGAGTGAGAATAGCAACTATGCATAGAGTAAAAGGACTTGAATTTGATCATGTTTTCGCAGTAGCAGTTAACAAAAAAGTTCTTCCATTTGGAACAAGAGCAGATTTTGAAGATGATATTTCTCTTGAAGAATTTAGAACAGGCGAGAAATGTTTACTTTATGTTGCGCTTACTAGAGCAAGGAAGAGCGCATGCGTTTCTTGTTATGGCGGATTGAGTGAATTGATTGTGTAGGATTATCCTTTTAGAACATTTAAGATTGGAGACTTGAAATGGGATATGTAAAGAATTTATATATTGATGGTTTAAAGCGTTTTGAACATTTTGAGATAGAGTTTAATGAATGCTTGAGTATATTAGTGGGAGAAAACGAAGCGGGTAAAAGTACAATACTAGAGGCTATTCGGATTGTACTTAATCAGCAGTATTGTAATGCAGATAAATCTGTATTACAAGATTTATTTAATTTGGAAAATGTTGGTATTTTTAAAAATATTCCTAGTGTAGATACATTGCCAAAAATAATTATTGAAGTAGATTTGGAACTTGATAATACACCGCGAAGTATCGATTTTTATGGAGAAAACCATATAAATGGTAATCGTGGTGAAGAAAAGTATGGGATTAGATTTGAATGTAAATTTGATGAGGATTTTTCTGAGGAATTAGCAGAATCAATTAATGATGGGAAAATACCATATGAGTATTATTCTTTGACATGGCAGACATATGCAAATTTACCATATAAGATGGCTAAGAGACCAATAAAGAATTTATTTATTGATACGTCAGAAACTTCAAAATCGTCAGCATTTAACTTTTTTAATAGATCGCTTTTTTCAAATATTTATAGTAATGATACTAAACTCAAAGCTAAGAATGCATTTAGAGAAAAACTAAATACATCTTTTGAGGATGTAAATCTTCCTGATATTGATACTAGAAGACGATTTGGAATAGATAATAAGAAAGTTGTGTTAGAAAGCATTTTATCGGTGTATGAAGATTCTATTCCATTGGAGAATAAAGGAAGTGGAATGGAAAGTTTAGTAAAAACACAAATAGCACTTAATCGTGAAGATAATATTGATACGATTTTGATTGAGGAACCTGAAAATCACTTGTGTTTCACAAATTTAAAGCAAATGCTCCAACAAATAATGGATCATGAAGAAGACTCTCAAATTATTCTGACTACGCATAGTAATATGATTGCTAGTAGGCTAAATCTTGGAAATGTAATTTGGATTTCAGAAAATCGCTTTTTATCATTAAAAAATGTTGATTCGCAAACATCAGCTTTCTTCGAAAAGGCAGATGATAATGGTTGTCTACAACTTTTATTATCAAAAAAAGTAATTCTTGTAGAAGGAGCTACAGAGTATTTGTTGTTACCGAAATTTTACGAAAAGAAAACTGGAAGAACTATTGAAAAAGATGGAATCTCAATAATATCTTGTGATGGTATTTCTTATAAGAGATATTTGGAGATTGCAAGTAAAACGGATAAAAGAATAGCTGTAATAACAGACAATGATCATGACCAAACTAAAATTGATGATGCAAGTAAATTCAATCAGCGTAATGAAAAACAACATATTTTTATGGGGACTACAATTGATGATTGGACTTGGGAAGCATGTGTTTATAACTGTAATAAAGAAAAACTTGATGATATGATTCCTGTTCAAAAAGATGCTAAATATTTATTTCATAAGAAAGATTATGGACAGGTGTTAGGAAAGATGCTTGCAAACAAGGTGGATACGGCATATCAGATGCTCATTTCGGAAAGAGAATTTAACATTCCTTTGTATGTGGAGGAGGCAATTGAATGGCTAAACAAGTAATACTAGCGGTTGCAGGTGCAGGAAAGACGTATCATATTTGCCATGAAATACAGCCTGATAAGAGAAATTTAATAGTAGCATTTACGCATGCAAATATTAAAAATATCCAAAACGAATTAATAAAAGCATATGGTAAGATTCCGGACTTGACTAGAGTTATGACGTTTGATACGTTTGTTTATCATATGCTTATTCGACCATATGAAGCTGCTATATTTGATTTTTTTGGTGAAGATTATAGTTATGATGAAACGAGCATAACTATAAAAAAGCCGCCTGAACAGAGAATAAAAGTTGATAGTCACTATGTGATTAACAAAAAATATAGAAAAAAAGACTGTATTTGGCATTATATGGATGAAAAAAAACAATACTATTGTGAAACGTTGTCCGAATTAGCTATGTATATTAAGCAGGGACGGAATTCACTTGTTCGAACAGCGGCTATGAGGTTGAATCGTTTCTTTGATAATGTAATGATAGATGAGTTTCAGGACTTTAGAGAATATGATTATGAGTTGATAGTGAAATTATCAAAATATCTAACAAATATTTTTTTGGTAGGAGATTATTATCAACATTCTGTATCGGGACAAAACAATTCTGGTAAACCTTTTAAAATGGGGAAAACATATATTTGTTATGATGATTTTATCGAGAAATTGCAAGGAGAGAGATTTGACGTTGATGAAACATCTTTGATTTATTCAAGACGTTGTTCTGAAGAAATATGTTCATTCGTTAGGAAAAAGTTAGGAATCAGAATATATTCTGCAGAAGTAAATTCAGGAGCAATAATAAGACCTTTAGATGTGAAAAAGATAATTGATGATAAGAATATAAAAAAACTTGTATTTGATAATTCTTCAAAGTATTCTTTTAATGCAATCAATTGGTCATATTCAAAGGGGGATACATATGAATCAGCTTGTGTTATTTTAAATGGAAGTACGGAGGAACTAATGGATGATAATTTTTCTTCTTCTAAATTAAAAACTGTAACATTAAATAAGCTATATGTCGCGTTAACTCGTTCGAAAGGGGATCTTTATATTATTACGAAAAAAGAGTTTGATGTACTTAAAGAAATATATATGAAGTAGGACTGTTTATGGAGAAAATTTGTATGGGTGGTTGGATATTTTATATATCCAGTGAGGTTGATTATTTTGAAAAAGATAAAGTTGGAAAATGGATGTACTTTTTTGAAGATGAAGAAAGAGTAGATTATTTGTGCAGAAAAGCTGTTGAAGATGGTATAGTCGTAGAAGCAAAACACTCGGATTCATCAGAAGGTGTTTCTTGCTTTTATCTTAATATGGATGATTATGAAGGACATAGAAGAGTAATTGAATTCTTTATTGAGAATGATATGATTCGAAGAACGAAAGCAGGAAGATTGTATAATATTTCTTTTAAGTTGGACGCACAGACAAGAGCAGGAGAATATGGAGAGAATTTTAATGCTGAATTAAAACTTGAAAATTTAGTAAATCTTATGACTGGAGAATGGATATATAATAAATGATTATTTTGAAAAAATAGGATTATAAGATGCTAATATTAACATTGAGATTGTATATGTGATTAATGTGAAGAAAAGAGCTTTTTTATAAAAGGAGAGTAATAGTTATGAATTTTACTATGAATTTAACTGGACAGATTAATCAAATTAAATTACCTAAGTCTAAAGCATTATGGCCATTATTTGAAACTATAGTAAATTCTATTCAATCGATAGAAGATACAAAAAATTGTTTTGAACCAATGGTTATAATAAAGGCAATAAGAGATTTGAATGGACAGATTAATATTGATGGTGATGAGGAAAAGACTCATTTTGAAGAATTTATTATTATAGATAATGGAGAAGGATTCACTGAAAGGAATTATAAATCTTTTTTAGAAGCTTATTCAACATATAAAGTAAAAAAAGGGTGTAAAGGAATTGGAAGATTTTTATGGCTAAAAGCATTTAGCAAAGTAGAGATAAAAAGCGTATACATTGAAGATAATATTTGGTATAAGCGAGAATTTAGTTTTTCATTAAAAAATTCAATAGAACCAGAAAATAACAAAAAGCAACTATCAGATTTAGATGAGAAAAAACAAATAACTGAGATTAAACTCATTGGTTTTAAATCAGAATATAGGGATGAAGTGGCATTATCATTAGAAAGTCTTGTAAAAAAAATAATAGAACATTGTATACCATATTTTATTATTGAGGGTTGTCCAGTTATTACATTGGAAGATAATTTAGGAGAAAAGATAAATATTAATCAGTATTATAAGGAAAAATACAATGATGTTTTGCATCAAGATAAAATTTTAATAAAGAATAAAGAATTTATTTTGTATCATATGATGTTGGAATCAGGTGCAGATAAGCATGAATTGCATTTATGTGCCAACAATAGAGAAGTTAAATCGTATGATTTATCTACTAAAATTCCAAATTTGACAAAAAAAATAGTAAGTGATAATCAGTCATATTATTATGTGGCATACATGTCAGGAGGATATCTTGATGATTTGGTTAATACAGAACGATATGAATTTGAGTTTGTTGATTTGCCTATTGTAGATACTATTAGTGAAAAAGAAATTTTAGAACATGCTGTTGAATATATTAAAAGTTATTTGATAGATGATTTAGAAAAGATTAAAGATGACAAACAGAAACGTATAGATGAGTTCGTAAAAAATAAAAAACCGCAGTATAGATATCTTTTAAATCAACGAGATGATGTTTATGATAAAATACCAGTTGGTTTGTCGGATGAAAAATTAGATTTAGAACTTTATAAGCAAGAACAAGAATGGGAATTAGATATAGCAAAACAAAAGTGTAAGATAGAAGAAAGAAAAAATACGATGGATTCATATGATTATATGGAATTGTTTAATGAGTATTGTTCAAGTATTACTCAGTTAAGTCAAGCAAGTTTGGCAGAATATATCGTCAGACGTAAATCGGTGATTGAATTGTTGGAAAAATCTTTAGAAATAAATGTTGATGGTAATTATAACAAAGAATCACAAGTTCATTCAATTATTTGTCCGATGAAAATTACTTCTGATAATGTTCGATGTGAAGATATGAATTTATGGTTAATTGATGATAGATTAGCATATCATCAGTTTTTGGCTTCGGATATTCCAATGAAAAAAATTCCTGTGATTGATAGAGATAGTTTAAAAAGAATGGACATTGCAATATTTAATAAAGCAATTTCTTTTTCGTCAGATATAGATAATATAAATTCAGTAACTATTGTTGAATTAAAAAAACCACAAAGAAATGATTATGATTCAGATGATAATAACCCAATTAATCAAGTTTTAGAATATGTTGCAGATATTAAATCTGGTAAAATGAAAAAAAGCAATGGACGAGATTTTGGGTATATGAATAATGTTGCATTTTATTGTTATGTAATTGCGGATATGACTGAAAAACTAGTAAAAGATTCAGAAAATGCAGGATTAATTAGAACACCTGATGGGGAAGGCTTCTTTGGATATAATTCATCAAGAGGAGCATATATTGAAGTGATATCATACAATAAATTAGTTAAAGATGCTAAAAAGAGGAATGAAGTTTTATTTGAAAAATTGTTCAATCCTAAATCTAAAGATTTGTTATATTTTGGTAAGGTAGACAATAATTAATAACCATAAGATTTTTTGGGGATTCAAAATATTAGGAGGAGGAAAAAGTAATAATGTCAAAACTTATAAGTGCAAAAAAGATAAGTTTAAAGAATCATCCGGAGATTAGAGAGGATGCAATTCAGAAATTTATATTTGATAATCCGAATGTATTAGGATTGGGTGAATTGGAACCAATAAGAAGAGAAAAAATACAAGTTAGTGGTGGACGATTAGATATATTATTAGCTGATGATAATGGTACAAGATACGAAGTAGAAATACAATTGGGTGCAACAGATCCTAGCCATATTATTAGAACAATAGAGTATTGGGATAATGAAAGGAAAAGATATCCTCAATATGATCATTGTGCTGTAATTGTAGCTGAAGAAATAACCGGAAGATTTATGAATGTTATCCAATTGTTTAATGGTGCAATTCCATTAATAGCAATGCAAATTCAGGCAGTAAAAGTTGGGGATGATATTCAGTTGAGTTTTGTTAAAGTGTTAGATAGAGTTAGTTATGCAGTAGATGAGGAAGATGAGGTTGAACCTACTGATAGAAATTATTGGAATAAAAAGAGCGATGTTATAAAATATGTTGATGAAATTTTTGAAGACGTTATTGAGTATGCTCCAGGGTTTGAGCTTAATTATAATAAGTATTATATTGGCGTTAGAAAAAATGGTATTTCACAAAACTTTATATCTTTTAAACCAAAGAAAAAATTTATATATTTAAATGTAAAATGCGGTGATGATTCAAATTATATTGAAGAATTGAATGAAGCTGGTGTTGAGTATACATATGATTCAAGGGGAAGAGGATTAAGATTAAAAATAAGTAAAATGGAAGAATATAAGGTAAATAAAGCAGTTTTCGAAAAAGTAATTAAAGAGGCAATGGAACGAAAAAATATTGAATGAGATTAAATGTATTGGAGAAGGATAATATGTTTGATGTAAAAAAACTAAATGATGTTATTGAAGGGTATAAGAAAAGATTTCCTTTGCAATGGAAAGAGGAAAACTTTAAGTGGGAAGCTATCAAGTGGTTTAAGGATAATTGGGACATAGAGGCTGAAGATTTTCATTCTATGTTTATGAAAGCAACTGAAAAAACATATAGTATTCTTGTGAGTGCTGGTAACTTTCCCAGAAAGATGATTGATGTTTTTTCTTCAGAAGAACCAGAAACAGTTAGAGAAATGTTTAGAGTTTTATATGATGAGTCTAGAGATTTATCTGAAAGATTTTTATATTTTCAAAATCAGGCTGAAGAATTAAGAACAAAATACAATGATGGTACATGGAAGAATCATTATCAAAGAGATAATGTTCTTTCTGTTTACTTATGGTTACGTTATCCAGATAAATACTATATTTATAAATATTCTGTTGTTAGAGCTTTTACAAAAGCTATAGGTAATGATTTTATACCAACAAAAGGTGATGGAATTAATAATGTTATCCAATCAAAGATATTTCACGATGAAGTTAAGGAATACATTAAGGATAATTCTGAGTTGAATGAATTATTAAATACTTCATTAGATGAGATGAAGTATTCTGATCCGGAAAGAGTAACTTTAGTTTTAGATATTGAATTATATGTGGCTAGACATTTTGTAGAGGAAAATAGTTGGGGACCAGTTGGTTATTCGCCTAATATTACAGTTGATAAATGGAGAGAATTATTAGAAGATAAAGAAGTTTTTACTAAGGATAGTTTTAAGGTACTAAAGAGAATTTTAGATAACGGTGGAATTGCTTCTTGTACTGAATTATCTAATAAATATGGAGAAACAAAGAATTATTATAATACTAATGTTTCAAGTCTAGGAAAAAGAATTTATGAAAAGATAGGTTGTCCTTTGTGTAATGAACCAGATTGTAAATATTGGACAATTCCTTTTGTTGGACGAAAAGCAGAAAAAAATAGAGAAGGAAGCTATGCTTGGAAGTTAAGAGAAGAATTAAAAGAAGCATTATTGAAAGTAGATATGTCGGATGTATCTTTGTATAGTGTAAAGGATGAAGTACATGTTGATGCTACTTTAGAGGAATATACAAAGGAAGACTTTTTAAGTGAAGTATTTGTTGATAAAGATAAATATAAAGATTTAGTTAATCTTCTAAAAAATAAAAAGAATATTATCTTGCAAGGCGCACCAGGTGTTGGTAAGACTTATGCAGCTAAGAGATTAGCATATTCTTTAATTGGAAAGAAGGATGATTCTAAAATTGAATTTATTCAGTTTCATCAGAATTATTCTTATGAAGATTTTATCATGGGATATAAGCCTACAGCTAATGGCTTTGAGTTAAGAAAAGGTGTGTTTTATAAGTTCTGTAAGAAGGCAGAGGCTGATCCTGATAATAACTATTATTTTATTATTGATGAAATAAATCGTGGTAATATGAGCAAGATATTTGGTGAATTATTGATGCTTATAGAAAAGGATTATAGAGGCAGTGAAAACGCATTGAAATTAGCATATAGTGACGAGGCATTTGCTGTACCAAAGAATCTTTATATTATAGGCATGATGAATACGGCAGATAGAAGTCTTGCTATGATTGATTACGCACTTAGAAGAAGATTTAGTTTTGTAAATATTGAGCCAGGTTTTTCTTCTGAAGGTTTTAAGAAGTATCAAGAAAGCCTTAATAATGATACATTTGATACACTTATAAATAAAGTTATGGAATTGAATAGATATATAGCTAATGATTCATCTTTAGGGTCAGGCTTTTGCATTGGTCATAGTTATTTCTGCAATCAGAATGAATGTACTGATGAATGGATGAGTTCAGTTATTAGTTATGATATTATTCCTACCTTGGAAGAGTATTGGTTTGATAATAAATCAGAAGTTGATAAGTGGTTTAATGAATTGACTGGGGTAATAAATGATTAAAGATAAGAGTATTTATATAAGAAATATATATTATATGTTATCTTATGCATTCTCTGTACTTAAGCAAAAGAATTATGAAAGTATTGCTTCGGAGAATTTTGAAGATGTTACTGATTTATGTGCTGCTATTTTAGCATGCGGAACGGCACAACAGTTAAAGCAAGGTCTTTATCGAGAGTATGTTACTTTTAATGATAATTTATCTGTGATGAGAGGTAAATTGGATATAAATGGTACGATTAAAAATCAGATTCAGAATAAAAGAGTGTTAGCTTGTGAATATGATGAATTGTCGGTTGATAATATCTACAATCAAATTATTAAATGTACGATTAATTATTTATTGAAGAGTAAAACTGTTAAGAAGGAAAGGAAAGATAGTCTTAAAAAGGTAAATTTATTCTTTGATGAAATATCGGATATTGATATTAGTTCTATTAGATGGGATAGACTTATGTATCAGCGTAATAACAAAAATTATGAGATGTTAATTAATCTTTGTTATTTTGTATTTAATAGTTTGATTCAGACAACGTGGCAAGGTAAGTATCAAATGACTACTTTTTCTGATGAACATATGAATGTGCTATTTGAGAAATTTGTTCTAGCATATTATAAGAAGCATCATGGTGATTTGAATGTTGTGAAATCTGCTGAAATAAAGTGGAATATTTCTGATGACGCTGACAATAATATGATTAGATTTTTACCTAAAATGCAATCGGATATTTATTTGAAAGTTGGAGAACGTGTATTGATTATTGATACAAAATATTATACGCATACATTGCAGGTACAATTTGATAAGCATACTATTCATTCTAATAATTTGTATCAGATTTTTACATATGTAAAAAATGAGGATGTAGATAATAGTGGTAATGTATCTGGAGTTATATTATATGCAAAAACAGATGAAGACATAACACCGGATTGTGAGTTTATGATGGGTAATAATAAGATTGGTGTTAAAACTTTGGATTTGAATGCGGATTTTTCGTATATTAGAATGCAGTTGGATAAAGTGGCGGATGAGTTTTTGTATCAATGTTTCGAGTGAAAAAATCACGAAAAGAGCACCGCGGACGGGTGAAAATGCAAATAATTGGTTGACAAATGTGAAAATATCACGATATAATTGTAAATGGGAATATGTTGGGAAAGAGGAATAATTATGTTAGTAGGATTTTCAGTAGGAAACTATAAATCATTTAAAAATAGACAAAGTATATCATTTGAAGCTAGTAAAATTGTAAGGCATAAAAACCATGTTTCGATAGAAAGTAATAAAAGATTATTAAAAAGTGCATTGATATTTGGTGCTAATGCAAGCGGAAAGAGTAATTTTATTGAGGCTATTGATATTTCACGTTTGATGATAATAGGTGGATTAGATAGGATTAATTTGAATAAATGTCATTTTCGTATTTCAAAGGAAATGTATAATCAACCAGCTATATTTGAGTATAGAATGATAATAGATGAAGTAGAATATTCTTATGGTATAGTGATTTCATATGTTAATAAAAGTATAATTAGTGAATGGCTTGTTAGGTTTGAAAAAAATGGAAAGGAAACATATATATTTAATAGGGAAGTAGATTCTAATAATGTATGTAAATCAATAACGGAATTAAAGTTTACTAATGACAAGCAAAAAGAAAGAATGGATTTTTTCTTAGAGGGTTTTTCGGAAAATATTTCGGATTCGTATAAAAGAAAAACTATTTTAAGTGATATAGCGTTAAGAGTAAATGATGATGATGGGATTTTTTTCGAAATTAAGAAAGTATTTGAATGGTTTGATAAAATAATCGTTATTTTTCCTGAAACAAAATATAATTATAGTGATGTAGCAACAGATGAGATAAAAAAGATACATCTTTCGGAGTGGATGAAACATTTTGATACAGGTATAGAAAAAGTGATATTTGAAAAACAGCATATGGATTTTGAAAAGATATTTCATAATGATCCAAGCATTGAAGCAATTAGGAAAAAAATTGATATTTCTAATGCAGTAGAAAAAAGACCTGTTGTAATAAAGATTAATGGTCAAATATATGAGTTTAAAAAAGATGAAAATGGTAATATTATATATGATAAATTAGTACTTAATCATGGTAATGAAGAAGATTTATTTGATTATGATGATGAATCCGATGGAACCAAAAGATTGATTGATTTAGTTCCTGTTTTTTATGAGAAAGATAGTGCGAGTGTTGTTTTAATAGATGAAATAGATCGAAGTATACATACAAAAGCAGTTAGAGAATTTTTGGAAATATTTTACGAAAGCAATGAATCTGAAAATCACCAGTTAATTGCTACAACTCATGATACAAATTTATTAGATTTAGATTTGTTACGACAAGATGAGATTTGGTTTGTTGAAAGACAGGAAGATAATAGTTCCAAAGTCTATTCTTTAAATAAGTATAAACAACGATTTGATAAAAAAATAGATAAAGATTATTTATTAGGGCGATATGGCGCAGTTCCAGTTTTTTTAAAGGATAATATATTAGAGGAATAAAATGGAAAATAAATATAGATTAAGTTCTAATGCCTTTAATCGAGAAGACGATAATGATAAGATTTCTCCTAAAAAAATATATTATATTTCAGTTGAAGGTAATGTTACTGAGAAAGAATATTTTAATGGTATATCGATAAACAGACAAAAGATAGGAATTGATGCGATTATTGATGTGCATGTGTTAGGAAGGAGACGAAATGATACTAGGTGTATGCCGAGTGATGTATTAGAGTTATTAGAAGAATATGTTGAATTAAGAGATAATGAAGAAGATAATTTTTTTGAAAATGTTCCTGAGGAAATAATAAAAAAATGGGGAAAAGAGTTTATAAAAGAATTTCTAGATGAAAATGAATCAGGAAAAGCACAGAATAATGAAGAGTTTAGAACAGATTTATTAAAATTAGGATATGATATATCTTATAGAAAATATTTACGTGATCATGCGAATCATAATGATGAATTTGGTATTGTTATTGATAGAGATCAATATACACATTCAGAATTTAATATGTTAAATTGTATAGATTATTGTAAGAAGAAAAATTATTCTTGTTATATTTCTAATCCATGTTTTGAATTTTGGTTATTATTACATCATGTTGATGTAAAAAATAAATATGCTAATCAAATGAATTTAATATTGGAAAACAAAAAAATATCAAATAAGCATACTTTTGTTAGTAATGAAATATCAAGAATAGTTCATCATGCTAAAGGACATATTCTATTTGAAAAGAATTATCTACCTTTTATTGATGATGCAATTAATAGAGCAAAAGAGTTTGAATCTGATGAAATTGGATTGGTTGATAATGTTGGTAGTAATATTTGGAAATTGATAGAGAAAATGAGAAAAAGTAATAAAGAATAATGTATAAATAGAAAAATAATATGGTGATTATTTTGTATTTACTTGATGAATAGAGTGAAGACTCTTTTTGCTTGATAATTCCCATTAGAGTAGTCGCTCTAAGGGGTTGTTCTTTTTGGCAAAAGTATTTGCTGAAGTTAATATACAAAATTAAGATAAAAAGAGTTTAGAAGATATGAAATACAATAAAGTAATTAAAGCAACATTTATTAATCGGCCAAACCGTTTTATTGCCGAAGTTGACATTGATGGTAAGCGGGAAATTGTTCACGTTAAGAATACTGGTAGATGTAAGGAATTACTTATTCCAGGTTGTGATGTTTGGCTTGATGAACCGGGTACACCTAATAGGAAAACTAAATATGATCTTATTGCTGTTAGGAAGAGTAATGGATTATTGATTAATATTGATAGTCAGGCACCTAATAAGGTTGTTAAAGAATGGCTTGCTACGAAGGATTATGATGTGGTAATTCCTGAGTATACATATGGAAAATCACGTATTGATTTTTATATGGAGAGAGATGTTAGCGGTGAGGATGGTAATGTTGGAAAGGAAAAGTATTTGCTGGAAGTAAAGGGGTGTACTCTTGAAAGAGATGGTATAGGGTATTTTCCTGATGCTCCGACAGAGCGTGGAGTTAAGCATTTGCGGGAATTAATAAAGGCAAGGGAAGATGGATATCATGCTATGCTTGCATTTGTTATTCAGATGGATGGTATTAGTGAGGTGAGAGCTAATGTTGAGACGCATCCTGAATTTGGGCAGGTGTTTGATGAGGCGAAGGATAAAGGTGTTGAGATTGTGTTTTTGACTTGTCATGTGGAAGTGGATGAGTTGAGGGGGGAGATGTCGGTATAAATGTCGGTAGAAAATTCGGTTGGTTGACAAAAAGATGGATTGGGATTATACTTGAGGTGATGAAGGATATGTTTTATTAGACATAAAAAACGACCCCTCAGAGTTACAGGCTCTAAGGGGTTGTTCTTTTTAGTAGGAAGAACACAACCTAAGGCTAAACTACCGAAATATTTCAGTCTAACCATTTGCAAATAAAGTATGCTACGATACTTGCCATGACTGAAATAATGAAGGATATTACGTTAGACATGCTATTCACCTCCTCACTGCTACAGTTTGGAGCGGTAGCAAGATAATTATAGCACAAACGTAATGCGAAAGTAAATATTTTTTTGGCAAAGATATTTGCTGATGGTTGATTGACAAAATATAGGATTGGAAGTACAATTTGGATTATAAAGGAATGAATTATATGATGCATATGTATCAAAATTCCCCCTTAGATTGCGGCTAAGGGGGTTGTTATTTATATATAAGGTGAAAATAATATATTGACTTTTGCGCAAGATTGGTATATAGTTTAGTTGAAGCGATAAATTTGATTTTTTATACCTGTTTTTATATATGTGGTTTATGTGCACCTACTATAAGTGGGTGCTTTTCTTGCGCCATTTTATAAAAATAGGAGGTAAATAAATGGAAAAAAGTTGAATGTATACAAACTTTTGCGCTAATATAGTTAATAAGATTAGCACGAAAGTTGGTGATTGATGATGAAATCAATAGAAAAAATAATTGATAAAACAGGGACGCTTTTAACAAAGGATGTAATGAAAGCGGGAATATCAAAATATGATTTGTATAAGTTTATTGATGAAAACAATTATACAAAAGTTGCACATGGAATATATGTATCTCCGGAAACTTGGATGGATGAAGAATATATACTTTTTTTAAGATGCCCGCAGGGAGTTTTGTCTCATGATGAGTCATTGTATTATCATGGCTTGATAGATAGGGAACCTATGCAGCCTATAATTACAATATATACCGGTTATGGAACATCGAGATTAATTGCTGATGGTATAAAAGTATTTACAGTGAAGAAGGATTTGCTGGATATTGGTAAAGAGTATGTGGTTAATTCATACGGTCATAAGATACCTATATATGATTTAGAAAGAACAATATGCGATCTGGTTCGTTCTAAAAATAGATTTGAAATACAGGACTATCAAACAGCAATTAAGTATTATGTTGTTAGTAAAGAAAAAAATTTAAATAGATTGGTTGGGTATGCAAAATTATTTCATGTGGAGAAGAAAATAAGAGAAATAATGGAGGTTTTATTATAGGTAATGCTTACAGAAGCACAAATTAAGGGGAAGATAAAAAAATTAGCGAAAGAAAATAGTTTATTAGAAATAATCGTTGATGGTAGATATTTTAATGATGTTGACTGAGATTAAAAATGACCCCTCAGAGTGGTTGCAGCTCTGAGGGGTTATTTTATATTGGAAATGTGGTATAATTAGGTTGTTTGAGGAAAAAATATAGGAGGTTTACTATGAAGTTGAAGGAATTAATATGCAAGATCGTTATGATTTTGTGCTTGGTTGGTTTATTTGAGGTAGGAATAAATACTAAGGTTTATGCAGCTGAAGAGAAGATTGTTAATTTTACATCTTTTGGAACATGGGTTGAATATAAGGGCGATGAAAAGATTATATATAAGGTTGTACCTAAAAAATCTGGTGTTTATAATGTTGCATTAGATTGTGGGTTTGGACCTGATCCTTCATATTATTCATCATATGGAACTTTATATAATAGCGATAAGAAGTATATAGGTACTATAGTTGATCGAAATGATGTTGATGAAGCTGGAAATGAGTTTTATTTAAGTAAGGGTAAGACTTATTATGTTGTTCTAGAGAGAAGTAATTACGCAGGTAGAACAGGAATTGAAGGATTTGGTGGAAAAATTAAGATATCATATTTAAAAGATGTAAAATTAAAAGAATATACGGATGTTACGGTTGAAGTCCAAGGTTATGATATTTCAAATGGATATCGTCGTTTTGAGGGAATAAGTTATAATCCTAAGAAACATGTCTTGGAATTAAACAACTATACTGGTGAAGGTGATATAAGTATTAGTTCGCCATATGATTTTGAAGTTGATGAAAAGGATGATCCAAATTTCTTAAATTTTACTATTAAGATTACTGGAAATAATACTATTTATTCAAATCCGGGCTTGGATAGTATTTTTAATATTTGTGGGCATGGTAATTTTAATGTAATAGGTGATGGAACAGTAAACTGTAAATTTAATCTTAAAGATACTTGGAGAAATAAATTTATAGACGGACATGGTTGCAATATAATCTTTGATGGGCCTACGATAATTACTGATAAAATTAATAGCGCTTTAATCGTAACTTGTGACACGAATAACATGATTGGCAAATTTACATTTAAATCAGGATCAATTATTATTAATAATTTTGTGAATTCTAATGAATTTTTATTATCTGCTTTTGAGGCAGGTGCTATGGATATGTCGGGCGGTTTTATAAGAATTAATTATGTAGTAAATGGTTCTTTGGAGCCTAAGAAAACTCATGGAATGTTTTGTATTACTGGTGAGATGAATGTTACGGGTGGAAATATTATTATTACTGGAGATGCAAAAACAATACCGAAAGTTAAAGTTTTAGATTCATTTGCTAAGATGAATGAAAAAACAAAGAATGCAATATTAATTGGTGCAAGAATAAAAATTCAGGATGTGAAGATGAAACTTGAAAAATATTCATACAAGTTTGATGGTAAAGCGAAAACACCAAAGGTAATAGTCAATGGATTAGAAGAAGGTAAGGATTATATTGTTTCTTATGTGGATAATGTTAATGTTGGAATAGCTAAGGTAATTGTCAAAGGTAGAGGACACTTCTGGGGAAGTAAGACATTTAGATTTAAAATCTCAGGTGAAGAGAATATTAAAGTAGGTGATACGGAAACATACGATGGTATTCATGGATTAAAGTTTGGTAGTACATTTACTGATGGTAAACTTATTTATAAGGTTACTAAGGAAGGCACATTGGATGGGAAGACAGCTGGTAAAGTAACAGTTATTGGACTTAAGAAGAAGACTTTAAAGAAAGTTGCCGTTAAGACTAGTGTTAATTATGGTGGTGTTAAGTATAAGGTAACTGCTATAGGTAAGAAGGCTTTTAAGAAGGGTAAGAAGCTTAAGAGTATTGTGATTGGTAAAAATGTAGCTAAGATTGGTAAGAGAGCATTTGCTGGTTGCAAGAAACTTAAGAGTATCAAGATAAAGTCAAAGAAGATTAAGAAGTTTGTTAAAGGAGCTTTTAAAGGGTTGAAGAAAACTTGCGTGATTAAGGTTCCAAAGGCAATGAAGAAGGCTTATGTAAAGAAGATTAAGAAGGCTGGATTTAAAGGAATAGTTGAGTAGTTGACAAAAGATAGAATTGGGATTATACTTTGATTAACAAAGGAAATAAGATTGTTAAAGTCATGTTTAACAAAAGAACCCCTCTCAGAACGAATCTGAGAGGGGTTGTTCTTTTTGATAGGAAGAACATAACCTAATATGCTACCATGAGTTATCAGTCAAGCCATTTGCATATGTAGTAGGCTACTACACTAGCTAAGACCGATAAAACAAAGGAAATATTTTTTTGGCAAAAATACTAATCAGATTAAAATAAGATATAATTATATAAATATTTGATAGTAGGTAAAAAAAATGTGGTATAATTAGGTTGTTTGAGGAAAAATATAGGAGGTTTACTATGAAATTGAAGGAATTAATATGCAAGATTGTTATGTTTTTGTGCTTGTTTGGATTATTTGAGGTAGGAGCAGGTACTAAGACATATGCTGAGGAATGGCAGACCAGAGATTATAAATCATATGGCGATACCATTACTGTAAGAGCTAAGGAGCAAATGATATATAAGGTTTTGCCAGATGAGGATGGACTCTATGAATTTAAACTTATATGTGATACTAAGAAATTAATAGATGGTAGAACGGTATATACAGCATTTGCTACAGTATACAATAGTGACAAGGAGTTCATAGCGAGTGCTCATTATGATGAGAACCAAGAGGGGCAAAAGGTTTATTTAAAAAGTGGTAAGATTTATTACTTTGTGGTAAAAAAAGAAGTTTCTTGTGATTCACTTGACGCTAAGGTATGTATAGAAAAGAGATGGATGGGAGAGTGTGAATATCCTGATACATGTGACGTTTATTTGAATAGGGAAAAAGATACTAATATTATTAAAGCAAATATACAAGGTGTAACATACGATAAAGATACGCATACCTTGGAATTAAATAATTACAAAGGTAGTGATGAGTTTATTATCAATTCTTTTATGGGTAGTTTGGCGGATGAAAAGGATTGGCCATATTTACCAAAATTTAATATAAAAATATCTGGAAATAATACTGTTGAGTATGATAAAACTGCAGCAACTTTATTTACAATATATTGGTGTGGCAATGTAAATATAATAGGTGATGGAACATTAAATATTAAATTTAATGGAAAGAATAAATCAGTGGATGATGCAAGTCTCTTTTTGAAGACAGAAAAAAGTAGTGTAGTTATTGATGGACCTACTATAAATATTGAAAAGGCTTTTGGACCTGTTATTTCTACATATGGGGAAAAAGGACCATATGGTAAGTTAGAAATCAAGTCAGGTTCTATTGTCGTTAGCAAGTTTGAAAATGAAGATAAGGATTATTTTTATTCTATTTTTGAAACTGGATATTTTAAAATGTCAGGTGGTAGCATTATTGTAAATTACGTTAGAAAGAATGATGTTATGCCAAGTCATATTTATGAAACTATTCACTCTATTAGTGATATAAATATTACAGGTGGTAATATTATTGTTATGGGAGATGAAAAAGTTTTAGCTAAATTAAATCCTATATCATCAGCTGATGGTATAAGTGATGAAGAAAAAAATATGGTAATAAAAGGAAATAAGCTAGATGTTTCAAAGTTGGATGTTGAACTTGAAAATACTGAATATAAATATGACGGTATGGCTAAAGAACCTAAGGTTACTATATATGGTTTGAAGGAAGGTAAGCATTTTAAGGTTATATATGAAAACAATGTAAAGGTTGGTACTGCTAAAGTTATTGTTACAGGATTAGGTGTATTTACTGGTAGCAAGACTGTTACATTTAAGATTACTGAAGGTATGGATAAAAATGGATCTTATGATGGTTATCATGGCGCTAAGGCTGGAAGTAAGATAACTGATGGTATCTTTACTTATAAGGTTACTAAGGAAGGAACTTTAGATGCAAAAGTTACAGGTGAAGTAACAGTTACTAGTCTTAATAAGAGATTATTAAAGAAAGTTAGTATCAAATCAATACTTACTGTTAATGGTGTTAAGTATAAGGTGACTGCAATTAGTAAGAAGGCTTTAAAAAATGGTAAGAAACTTAAGAGTATAGTGATTGGTAAGAATGTGTCAAAAATCGGTAAAGGGGCATTCATTGGTTGTAAGAAACTTAAGAGTATTATAATAAAATCTAAGAAAATAAAGAAATTTACTAAGGGTACATTTAAGAGCGTTAAGAAAACTTGTGTAATTAAGGTACCAAAGGCAAAGAAGAAGTCTTATGCTAAGAAGATATTAAAGGCAGGATTTAAGGGTATAGTTAAGTAGATATAAGGAGTTTAAGATGAAAGCAAAAAATATAATTTGTAAATTGTTTATGTTGTTATGCTTAGTTGGTCTTTTTGAATTGGGCTCAATGAAAAACGTTCATGCTGAAATGAAGTATTCAAAGATACTTGATGGCATGAATGATATAGAAGATATTACCGAGGAAACTACATATTTGATTACTCCAAAGGAAACAGCTGTATATGCTTTTTATTTGAAATATGATACTGATAAAGATGCTTGTGCAACATTGTATAATGATAAAGATGAAGTAATTGAATTCATTAGAAGTTCAAGTAAAGAAACTCCACATCATGTATATTTAAAAGAGTCAAAGAAATATTATTTAAAGATAAGTAAGGTTGCTAATGAAAAATATGCTGTAGGAGGAAAAGTATGGATCAAACTATATTCAAGAACAATTGATGAGTCAGAATTTGAAACTTCTATTTCTGCTGAGGGAAACACTATATATAGTTCTACAGGACATCATAATTTGGATATGGAAGGAATATACTTTGATGAAAAGGCTAGGACTTTAGAACTTGATAATTTTCATGGAACTAAAACTCTTAATATTATGATGAACGCACTCTATTTTTCTGCAGATCCTGATGATGTAGATGGAAAGAATGTTGTAAATATTAAACTTACAGGAGAAAACAGTATTACTTTAAGTAATCCTGAAGACACATGGGCGATATATGCATATTTAAATGTAAAAGTTAAATTTATAGGTGATGGTGTTTTAAATATTAAGTTTGATAATATAAATAAAGAGTCTAAGTATGAGGAGTATGGTCGTTGCTTAATATCAGGATTATGTGATGTTGTTTTTGATGGTCCGACTATTAATGTCGAAGAAGAATGGGGCAATTTAGTGGATACATATTCTTGGTGGGTGCCATATGGAAGTATCGTTTTTAAGTCAGGTGAATTAAATGTAAAGAAATGCACAGATAGATGTAATAGTGGATTTGGTTCTATTCTTTTAGCAACATATATTGAAATGTCAGGTGGCGTTATTAGAGTTGATTATGAGTTTGAAAATGGCGCTAGACAGATTGAAGAATTTTGGGATCGAGATACATTCTATTCTATTGGTGAGATGAAACTTACAGGTGGAACAATAATTATAACTGGTGATTCTAGAATTACATCTGAACTCGGTACGTTTAGATCATTAGTTAGTGGGGGCGTTCAGGATAAAGGTGTTTCTGTTTTAAAAGGTGATAAAATCGATATAGCAAATGCAAAGGTTAACCTTGATAAGACTGAATATAAATATGATGGTACAGCTAAAACACCTAAGGTTACTATTGATGGCTTAAAGGAAGGCGTGGACTTCTCTTATACATATGCTGATAATGTAAAAGCTGGTAAAGCTAAGGTAATAATAAAAGGTTTAGGTGTATTCTTTGGTACTAAGGAAGTAACATTTGATATTGTTGCTGGAAAAGATGCTAATGGTTCATATGATGGTGTTCACGGACTAAAGGTTGGTAGTAAGTTTAATGATGGAAAGCTTATTTATAAAGTTACTAAAGAAGGTACATTAGATGGTAAAAATGTTGGAAAAGTAACAGTAGTTGGACTTAAGAAAAAGTCTTTAAAGAAAGTTAGTATCAAATCGATACTAACAATTAATGGCGTTAAGTATAAAGTAACTGCCATTGGTAAGAAGGCTTTTAAGAATGGTAAGAAGCTTAAGTCTATTGTGATTGGTAAGAATGTATCTAAGATTAGTAAGGGAGCATTTGTTGGTTGTAAGAAACTTAAAAGTATTACGATAAAATCTAAGAAAATTAAGAAGTTTGTTAAGGGTACATTTAAGAGTTTGAAGAAGACTTGTGTGGTTAAGGTACCTAAGGCAAAGAAGAATGTTTATGCTAAGAAGATTAAGAAGGCTGGATTTAAAGGTATAATCAAATAGTTTACATAAAACAAGTAATCATAATATGGTTGCTTGTTTTTTTGTCACAGATTATAATGGATATGTGTATAAATAGTGAAGGCATTTTTTTAGAAAGGTTGTAAAAATATGAAGGAATTAAGAAAAATAAAAATTTTTGTTTTAGTGGCATTTGCTGCTATTGGTATTATGACTAGTAAAAGTCCAGTTAATGCTGAATTAGCATCAAGTTCTTATGAGAGACCATATGATATGGAGATTAATAAAGAATGTGGTTTTGAAATTAGAATTAAAACGAATAATAATTATGTTGTTAAGTTTAGTCCTGATAAAACTGGTGTTTATAATTTTAATTATTATTTAAGCTGTACTGAACAACAGGATGATAAGAAATATATTAGTTTATACTATTATAATGGAAACTATGATAGCATTCGGTATGGAAATTTAGAGGTGGACAGTGAGCATAAAGATAGCATGTATTGTGTTGCTGGACATACTTACTATGTGGTGTATTGTAGGTACAATACTAGTAATACATTTAACATTGATTGTGCAGTTTCATATGGTGGAGACATTAAAATTGAACCGGAATTAAATTGTTCTGAGTATTATGATGGACCATTAATTGATTTAAACCAACGAAAAGGTGTAAAGTTTGATAATAATAGTAGAACATTGGAGTTAAATAATTACAGTGGAGATGGTTTTTATTTTTGTGTTGAACTGAAACAGAATTATTTGATATGTGATATAAATGAAGTATTGCCTAAAGATTATGGTATTACAATTATTCTTAAGGGAAAGAATATAATTAAGGCCTGGAAAGATTCAGCAAATATTATTGGAGCGGATGAAGGAATTTCGCTGAAAATAATAGGTGATGGATCGTTAGAATGGGAAGATACTACAGATATTAGAAATGACCAGTGGTATTATCCAAGTGATTATTATGCATCTATAGTAAGTGGGAAAAATCTTACAATTGATGGGGTAAAGATTAATAGTATAGGAATTACTGCTCCAGGTGAAATTTATATTAAATCAAGTGATTTACATCTTTCTGATATGGTGAAATCTGGTAAAGAATTAAGCATTTCGAATAGTAAGGTTGTTGTTGAGAATACATTAGAAGATGGAAGTGCATATACGTTGGATAGCACTAATATACAAATAACAGGATCTGATATTTATTTAAAAAGTAATAGGGCTTCTGCTTTGATTTATTCATATGAAACATGTATGCTTAAAGATAGTAATATTCACTTGATTAGTGAAGCTTTTATACCATATGGTACAACCAATAGTAGAGATTTAATATCAACAAATAATATAGATATATCAAATTGTGATTTCGTGGTTGAATATTTAGATGATAATAAGGTTAATAATTCAACAGAATATATGTTACATAATTTGATATTTAGTGCATATGGTAAATTTATTATAAAAAATATAAATCTAATTATAGTAGCTAATGATTCAATTATTAATGCAATTGTTGATGAAAAAGATGACGCTGATAATAAGTTTGAATATGTTATCTTTGAAAAGTTATATTATCAAGATGTATATGATGTAAATATGAGCACGGTTAAGATTATTAAGACAAGCAGTTATGATATTAAAGGATATAATTTAAAACTTAAGAATGATTCATATAATTATAACGGCGAAGAGATAAAACCTGAAGTTGATTTAAATGGATTGATGGAAGGTATGGATGTTGATATAAAGTATGAAAACAACATTGATCCTGGTAAGGGAAGAGTAGTTATTACAGGTAAAGGTAAATATACGGGTAAAGTTGTTTTTGATTTTGTGATTAAAGGTACTAAGCCTAGTGCTGGTGATAAAACATTTAATAATGTTGCAAAAAAAGGCACAATTATTTCGGATGGAAAATATAAATATAAGGTTTTAAAAACAGGAAGTTTAGATGGTAAGAGTATTGGTAAAGTTTCTGTGATTGGTTTTAAGAAGAAATCACTTAAGAAGGTTAGTATTAAATCGAAACTAACTATTAATGGAGTTAAGTATAAGGTTACAGCAATTGCTAAGAAGGCTTTTAAGAATAACAAGAAGATTAAAACTGTTGTTATTGGAAAGAATGTTAAAAAGATTGGCAAGGGTGCATTTGCTGGATGTAAGAATCTTAAGTATATAAAGGTTAAATCAAAGAATATAAAGAAGTTACTTAAAAAGAGCGGATACAAGGGAGTAATTAAATAGTTTATTGGAGGGAATAATGAAAAATAATAGCCTTAAAAAATTATTGTTGATAGTTGTATGTGCAATTGCAGTTATTGTTGCTTCAAATGTTTGGAGTGAATTTGCGTATGCTTATGACGTTGGTGCGGATACTGAAATTAATAAAGAATGTACAACAAAAATTACAACAAATAAAGATGGTTTCAAAAAATACGATGAATGTAAAGTTGAAGCTAATTATTTGATTAGATTTAAACCAGAAGAAACTGGTGAGTATGACATTACTTTTTCAGCAAATATTACTAGTGGTAGTAGTGATTATAGTATACAATATTGTTTTATGAATGCTGAAAGTGATTGTCTTCAAAAATTTTGTTATTTTGGAAAAAATAATGTTATTGAAAAAATGCATTGTGTAAGAGGAAAAACATATTATATTCCAATACTTAATAATGATGATAATTCATATAATGTAAATATTACTTTTAATTATTTAGGGAATAATAATTTTAAACCTGAGATTCTTTGTAATAATAGAAAAACTGAAAGAATAAATATGTATAAGGGTGCAGAGTATGATCCTAAGAGTAGAACTTTGAACCTTGAAAATTATGAAGGTTTAGGATTTAAATTTTCTTTGGATAATGGTGGATATGTTTTTGATACGAAAGATTTTTCTAAAGAAGATTTTACTATTAAAATAATAGTAAAGGGAAAGAATAAGATAAGTGATAAAACTTATGAATACTACACATATTATTCATTTGCTGGTGAAGGACTTTCTCTTAAATTTGAAGGTGATGGAGAATTAGAAGTCTTAGCGATAGATGAAAACACATATAGCTATGAATATGGTTGCGGAATTAAAAGTGATAAAGATATTATAATTGATGGACCAACTATTAAAACTGATACCATTTATGCTTTGAATAATTTATATGTTAAATCTGGTAGTATAAATTTAATAGGTCGTATTAGAGCAATTAATGCATACTTTAATGGTGGAGAGGTAAATATTGATTATACTTCTGAAAGTAATTATTTTGGATATTCATATTCTGATACTAAAACAGCTGGTAATTATACACATGCGATGGATATAGATAATTGTAATTTGAATGGTACAGATTTTAATATTGTTGCTCATAATTTATCTGCTATTTTTGCAACGAAAGAGTTGAATTATAAAGCTGGTTATATATATGTAAAACTATATCATACTGTTTATGATTATTCTTGGAGCGGATATGCAGGATATGCTGATGTATTTACAGGAGAAAAAATAAAAATAGATGGTGGAGCTCTATTGGTAGAGTATGAAAAGAAGCCGGATAATATTCAAAATGTAACTAAAGAGAGATTTTTAAATAAAGTAATATATGCAAGTGAGGAATGTGAAATTAATAAGTTAGATATTATTCTTTTAGGAGATGAATCATTCTTAAAGTTATTTAAGGATGAAGGTATGGCACCTGAAAATGTAAATGATTTTGTAGTATTTGCTAAAGGTAAGGACACAAAGAAATTTAATGTTAACATGAAGAATGTTAAATTGACAAAGACAAGTAGTTATGATGTTAGTTCATTTAGACCTAAGAAGAATGATAAAGTACTAAATACTAGTGATGTGATTACAGGACTTAAGAAAGGATCCAAAATAACGGATGGTAAGCTTATTTATAAGGTGATTAAGACTGGTACATTAGATGGTAAGAAAGTTGGTAAAGTAACAGTTGTTGGTCTTAAGAAAAAGTCATTAAAGAAAGTTAGTATCAAATCAGTACTAATTTATGAGGGAGTTAAGTATAAAGTAACTGCTATAGGTAAGAAAGCTTTTAAGAATGGTAAGAAGCTTAAGTCTATTGTGATTGGTAAGAATGTATCTAAGATTAGTAAGGGAGCATTTGCTGGTTGTAAGAAGCTTAAGAGTATAAAGATAAAGTCAAAGAAGATTAAGAAGTTTGCTAAGGGGACATTTAAGGGAGTTAAGAATACTTGTGTGATTAAGGTAGCTAAGGCTAAGAAGAAAGCTTATACTAAGAAGATTAAGAAGGCTGGATTTAAAGGTATAATTAAGTAGTTTATAGCCTCTCAGAGTTGTGGCTCTGAGGGGATATTTTATATTGAAAATGTGGAATAATAGAAATGTTTGAGAAAAACTAGGAGGTTTAAGATGAGAGTGAAGGAATTAATTTGTAAGGTTATTATGCTTTTGTGTATGTTTGGATTTTTTGAGGTAGGAATAAGTAGTAAGGCATATGCAGATGAACAGAAGATTTTAGATTATCCATCTTTGGATAAAATTGTTAAAGTGAGTGGTGAATCTGATGTGACTTATAAAATTTCCCCCGAAACATCTGGTGTGTACAATATGTTTTTGTATGCTGCAGAAGTTGGTGCTGGTAATCGCGCAGCTTACGCTACTTTATACAATAGTGATATGGAATTTATATGTGATTTAACGGATATTAGTCATTATAGTAGTGATGGAATACTAGTGTTTTTAAGCGGTGAAAATGATTATTACATGGTTGTGAAAAAAGAGGCAACATGCGAAAAACTTGAGGCACAAGTTAAAATTTCGTATAAATACTATGTTAATCCAAATAAACGTAACGGGTTTTATGTATCTGAAAAGAAAAGCGGAGATACAGTTGATGGGGAATATAAAGATGGATTATCGTATGATAAGAATACGTATACATTAGAGTTAAATAATTATAATGGTGATGGTGAGATTAGTATTGATTCTTCATGGGAATTTTTTGTAGATGAAAAGGATATGGTTGATTTTCCGACTTTTAATATAAAAATATCAGGTGTAAATAATGTTACATATTCTGAAGGACCATCAATTTTATTTAATGTAAAGGGTCATTGTAATATAAATGTTATTGGTGATGGAGTATTAAATGTTAAGTTTAGTGTAGGTGATGGACATTTACTAATACAAAATGGTCTACTTGTTAGTGGTGGATGTGATATTATATTTGACGGTCCTACAATTAATGTAGAAAGTATTGATTCGCATATTATAACAACTAGTTATGATTCAGATGAAATAGGAAAGTTGACTATTAAATCTGGTAATATTTGCGTGAATAATTTTTTGAATGTTGGTAATTATTATTTTAATGCAATAGTTGCTGGAAAAATTGAAATGACTGGTGGTAGAGTTTTAATTAATTATTCAGGAGATTCTGAGATAACTAACTATGAGAAAATTATTGCAATAAAATGTAATGATATAGAGAATACGGATGGTAAAATTATTATTACTGGTGGTGATAATGTGCTTACTAAACTTGAACCGGTATATGCTAGTGAGGGGAGATATGACATTATAAAAGATGCAGTTTTAAAGGCTAATAACAATATTTCAAAGATTGATGTTAAGTTAGAAAAAGACGTATACAAATATGATGGTAAGGTTAAAACACCTAAAGTTATTATTGATAAATTAGAAGAAGGTGTGGACTATACTGTTACATATGTTGATAACAAAAAAGTTGGAACTGCGAAGGTTATTATTAAAGGTATAGGTGTATTTACTGGTAGTAAGAAAGTTACTTTTAAGATCGTAAAAACTATAAACGGTAAGGATATTGATGATAAGACTAAAAACGAATCTGCTAATGATATAAAGGGTGTTAGTAGTATTACTGATGGCAAACTTATATATAAAGTTACTAAAGAAGGTACATTAGATGGTAAAACTGTTGGTAAAGTAACAGTTGTTGGTCTTAAGAAAAAGTCTTTAAAGAAAGTTAGTATCAAATCAGTACTAATTTATGAGGGCGTTAAGTATAAAGTAACTGCCATTGGTAAGAAGGCATTTAAGAATGGTAAGAAGCTTAAGTCTATTGTGATTGGTAAGAATGTATCTAAGATTAGTAAGGGAGCATTTGCTGGTTGTAAGAAACTTAAAAGTATTACGATAAAATCTAAGAAAATTAAGAAGTTTGTTAAGGGTACATTTAAGGGTGTTAAGAAAATTTGTGTAATTAAGGTACCTAAGGCAAAGAAGAAAGTTTATGCTAAGAAGATTAAGAAGGCTGGATTTAAAGGAATAGTGAAGTAATTGATAACCTCTCAGAGTTTTGACTCTGAGAGGTGTTTTATTGAGAAAAAATATTCCTTAAGTGCAAACCTTATGAAGATGGCTAGAGATTATGGTAGAAAGATTGGTTTTAATGGAACATTCTTAATTGAACCTAAGCCAAAGGAACCTATGAAACATCAGTATGATTATGATGCAGCTACTGCAATTGGTTTCTTAAAGGAATATGGTTTGGATAAAGAATTTAAGATGAATATTGAAGCAAATCATGCAACATTAGCTGGTCATACTTTCCAGCATGAATTACGTATGAGTCGAATTAATGATATGCTTGGTTCAATTGATGCAAATCAGGGTGATGTAATGCTTGGTTGGGATACTGATTGCTTCCCAAGTAATGTATATGATACAACACTTGAAATGTATGAAATTGTTAAAAATGGAGGACTTCCTGTAGGTATCAATTTTGATTCTAAGAACCGTAGACCAAGCAATACATATGAAGATATGTTCCATGGATTTATTCTTGGTATGGATTCATTTGCTTATGGTTTGCTTAAGGCCGCTCAGATTATTGAAGATGGCAGAATTGAAGGATACATAAACAAGAAGTATGAAAGTTTTGAGACTGAACTTGGAAAGAAGATTAGAAATGGTGAAACATCTTTAGAGGAAAGTACTGAAAGCTTGCTTGAATGTATTTAATGCATGGATTATAATATTTTGTAGAAAATGACTATAAAAATATAAGGAGCAGGGTATGGTAAAAAAGATAGTTAGAAACGTTATGTTTCTTAAGAAAAAATCAATAGAAGCTACAAAGGATGATAAGCAGATTATTACTGATTTAGAGGATACACTACGAGCAAATACTGACAACTGCGTTGGTTTGGCAGCAAATATGATTGGATATAATAAGAGAATTATAATTGTGTCTTTAGGATTCGCTAATATGGTTATGATTAATCCTGTTATAGTTGGTAAGAAGGGTGAATACGAAACAGAGGAAGGTTGCCTTTCACTTGATGGTGAAAGAAAAACCAAGAGATATGAAGAAATCTTAGTTGAGTATTATAATAAGAATTTTGAAAAGAAAAGCCAGAAGTTTACGGGTTATGTGGCTCAGATTATTCAGCATGAGTGTGATCATTTAGAAGGAATAATTATTTAAATTGTAGATTAAAATCTTTATTGATTAAAATCAAAGATTATGTGAAAGGACATTATTTATGTGTGATAGAAATTTTAATCCTGGTGATGTTGTAAAACATTTTAAAAGGGAAACATTATCAGATGAAGAATTAAAAACAAATATGTATCTATATGAGATTGTTGGAATTGCAGAACATACTGAAACTAAGGAAAAACTTATAGTGTATAAGGCTTTATATGATAAGGAGTTTATGTGCGCAAGACCATATGATATGTTTATAAGTGAGGTTGATAGGAACAAGTATCCTGATATTAAGCAGAAATATAGGTTTGAAAAAGCCTAGAAATTATAATTATTTATGATATAATATCAAATTGTGTGGGGGTAAATATACTAAGGATGAGAGGAAGAATGGATGAAGTTAAAATTGTTAAAAAAGGGAATTATATATTTTAGCATTTCGGCTTTTTCTTTTATGAGTTTACAGAGTGAGAATGCATTTGCTGATGAATTAGGAGCATATGTTGGGAGTGATGCTAACGATATTATTCATATTAGAAAAGATGATGAAGATAATGTTAATACTGAATCAGAAAAAACAAACAAAGAGGTTAAGTATGGACCTAAAAAAGGAAAGAAGATTTCTGATGGTGTTCTTAATTTCAAAATAACTAAACGAGCAAATACAGGGACTTTCGGTGAAGGTAGCGTTGAAGTTATTAGACTTAAGAAAAAGTCTGTAAGAAAAGTTGTAATTAAGGATACAGTTAAAATAGACGGATTTAAGTATTTTGTTCGTTCAATCGGAAAGAATGCATTTAAGAATAATAAGAAGATTAGACAGGTGAGAATAAAGTCTGTTTATTTGAAAAAGATTGGAGCTAAGGCTTTTTACAATTGTAAAAAACTTAAGAAGGTATATATTTATTCTTTGGTTTCATTAAGATATGGAAAGAAGGCATTCTATAAAAAGGGTAATAGCAAAATGACTATTATATATTCAAGTGAATGCATCAAGAATATGAAGTTACGTTTAAAGAAAGCAAAATGTAAGGGATATAGATATACTATTAAAAAGTTAATGTAGTGTATAGTTAATACAAAAGACCTCAAATTATTAGAAGATTAATTCTAATGATTAGAGGTCTTTTGCTTTATTTATAAATATCAGATTTAATAACAGTTTCGTCATAGCTAGAACTTGCTGTTGGTACTTTGATTTCTTCGCCGAGTTTTAATGAATTATCTATTTCATTTTGTATATCATCGCTATAACCAGAGATGATTCTAATTTGTACATAATCATCAGAGTATTGTGAAAATGTACTGTTAATATTTTCTTTTAATTGCTCTGCATCTGTCCTATTAAAAATGATGTAAGTAAAATCTATTTTATATTTTTGTATAAATTCTTCGGCTTCTTCAGGTGTTTTTATAATAGGAACTTCTGCAGCAAATCCTTCTGCACAATCAATCTGTCCTAGAAGATTAAGCTTAGTTGCTTTTTGACCATATTGTTCATCTAGATATTCCTTTAAAATAGGTTCAACTTTAGCTATATAATAATTATCACAAACTATAATTGGAGTAGAATCTTTTTTTGATGTATATGTAACATATGCTTCGTATGTTTTTGGTGTATCACTGTTATCATTCTTTAATTGAAAACGTACTATTCGATAGTAGTGTTTGCCTTTTTGCAGTGTTGTTGCGTTATCTGGTATTATGAAGTCTTCATGGTATCTATCGCTTAGGTACTTCTGTAATTCTTCTTCACATGCTTTTTCACTTGGTAAATACGAAGCTTCATGCGCAGTTTTTATTATGCCATATGAGCAACGTGTTAGTCCGGAAACTACATATAAAATCATGCAGAATACGTATATTGTAAATAACGTTCCTAATATTTTTAAAAATCTTTTCATATACCGTAAATCCCCTTATATAAATATAATCTTTTTATATCATAATATATGGTATTTAGCAAGAAAGTGTTATAATAGGGAGTGATTGATGAAGAACGTAAAGAGAATTTGGAGGCTTAAAATGAGAGTTGTTTTAGCATCGGCATCACCAAGAAGAAAGGAATTACTTGGTAATATATATTCAGAATTTGAGGTTATACCTTCAACAGTTGAAGAGAATATAGAGTTTACAAATGTTGAGGAATATGTGAAAGAACTAGCTTTTATTAAGGCTATGGATGTTGTAGAGATGATTAAATCTACAGCAAATGCTAATGCTTCAGAGGAAAACGAATTATTAGTTATAGGTGCTGATACTATAGTTTATAATGATGGCAAGGTTTTAGGAAAGCCTAAGGATGAAGAAGATGCTACGAAGATGATTAGATCGCTAGCAGGTAAGAAACATCAGGTTTATACAGGTGTTTGCTTGATTAGTAATGTAGACGAAGAAGTTGATAGTGCTTCAAGAATTGGGGATTTACTCATCCAGAAATTCTACTCTAAAACTGATGTATACGTTGATGATATTACAGATAAGGAAATTGCTGATTATGTTGCAACTGGTGATCCTTTGGATAAGGCCGGTAGCTACGGCATACAGGGAGTATTCTCTAAACACATTAGAAAGATTGATGGTGATTATTTTAATGTAGTTGGATTACCTGTTAATGAAATATATAGACATTTGGATGGTTTGTTAAATTGGAAATAATAAAGAGTAAGAGAAAGACGATTGCAATTTCTGTAGATAGAAATGAAAATGTTATAGTTAAGGCTCCACTTCGCATGTCAAATAAAGCGATTAATGAATTTATAAAAGAACATGAAGAGTGGATAATAAAGGCTATAAATAGACAACGAAAAATAAATGAAGAGTATGAAAAACTTGATAGATTTACATATGAAGATATAAATAATATGGCCAGTAGGGCGTTAGAAATTTTCCCAAAGTTAGTTGAAAAATACGCAAAGAATATAGGTGTTTCTTATGGGAGAATTACAATAAGAAATCAAAAAACTAGATGGGGAAGTTGCTCAGCTAAGGGAAATTTGAATTTTAATTGTTTGCTTATGGAAGCCCCTGATTATGTAAGAGATTATGTAATAATACATGAACTTTGCCATAGAATACATATGAATCATTCAAAGGAATTTTGGAGTTTGGTTAGAAGCGAAATGCCTGATTATAAAATTGCTGAGAAATGGCTTAAAACAGAAGGTAAAACCTTAATGATGCGCGCATTTTAAGGTCGTTAAATAAATGGAGTATAAAGGAGTAGTATGTTAGAAAAAATAAAGGAAGCTATAGATAATATAATTAATCTTGTAGAAGATTATATGGTCATGACAGGAGAAAGTGATGACGATATTGATAGGGGAATAAGATTAGAACTTGCTCTCTTTGCAGTTGCTATTGCAAAGAAAGATGGCGAGGTTACTGCAAGTGAACTTAGAACAATCAGAAAAATGGTTGGTCTTGATGCTGAGGAAATACTTGAAAAGGCTAAAGTATTATCAGATGAGAAGTTTTCAGAAGTTTTCTTTGAGTGCCCATTTACACTTGGATTTATACTAAGAATTGATAAGGCACTTAAAGAGCAGGGATATTCAATAGATGGAGATGTTACCCTTACTGAATACATAGTTTATTTATTCCAAGTTATTGGTTTATTTATGGTATATGCTGATGAAGAGGATGTATTTGGTAAGGATAAGTATGTTAAAAACTATATTAAGGAAATGAGAGAGTACGCATCTAAGAAGAATGCTAAATATAAGAAGCGTTTAGAAGATGGCATTTCTATGGATATAGCGAACGACTATTCAGATGCAAAGCCATTAAAAAATAGTGAGGCTAAAAAAGATAGTAGCAAATCCGGAATAACTAAAGGTTTAAAATTAAATGAAACTGAAGATGAAGAGGAGGAAAAGGAAGAAGATCCAAGAACTCTTGAAGAACTAATGGAAGAATTAAATTCATTAATTGGTCTTGAATCTGTAAAACTTGAAATAAATAATTTAATTCATCTTCAGGAACTTAATAGAATTAGAGTTGAACGTGGCATGGTTTCACTACCTGTATCTAATCACTTAGTGTTCTATGGGAATCCTGGTACAGGTAAAACAACAGTTGCAAGACTTCTTTCAAAGATATACTGTAAGATTGGTATTCTTTCAAAGGGACATATGGTAGAAGTTGATCGTTCAGGCCTTGTAGCTGGATATGTTGGACAAACAGCAATTAAGACAAGTGAAGCTATTCAAAGCGCCATGGGTGGAATACTATTTATAGATGAAGCCTACACTTTATGCTCAAATAGTGAGAATGATTATGGTAGAGAGGCAATAGATACTCTTCTTAAAGCAATGGAAGATAATCGTGATGATTTTATTGTGATTGTAGCAGGTTATCCAGATCTTATGATGGATTTTATTAAAGCAAATCCTGGTTTGGAATCTAGATTTAATAAGTATATTCTTTTCGAGGATTATACAAATGATGAATTGATAGAAATCTTTAAAGTTGTTTGTAAAAAGAATGGATATGTTCTTGAAAAAGAAGTAGAGGATGAAGTTAAGAAATTATTTGCTGAAATGTATACTGATAGACCTGATAATTTCGCAAATGGTAGAGAGGTTAGAAATTATTTTGAAAAGGTGGTTACTAACCAGGCTAATAGACTTTATGGTAAAGAGAATATTACAAATGAGGAACTTGCACAGATTACCAAGGAGGATTTGAAGGTTAATTAATGGACGATATACAAAGATTACGAGAATTAGCAGATAGAAGTTATAATAATGAACAGTTTGTATTTACGGACTTTTTATCCATGGCAGAGCTTTCGGTTTTTTATGATTATGAGAATGAATTAAGATATGCATCGCCCCAAGTTTTCGGTGGGTGTGAAATAGCAGAGCGAAAGATGATTAGATTTGGAAGCGAAGATGATATAGGATATGTTATTGATTTTCCGATTGTTGCTTTAAAGATTTCACCACTTGCAGCGAAGTTTGCCGACAAATTAAATCATAGAGATTTTCTTGGGGCGCTTATGAATCTTGGAATTAAGAGAGAGGTGCTAGGGGATATATATGTGAAAGATAAGGCAGCACTTGTGTTTTGCAAGGATACAATAGCTGATTATATAATTGAAAATCTGACAAGAGTTAAACATACATCAGTTAAAGTAGTTGTGGCAGATGATATAGAAGATTTAACTGCTCCAACTTTAGAAGATAAGGTTATTCAAGTTGCAAGCACAAGAATTGATGCTGTTATTGCAAAAGTTTATAACATGTCAAGACAGGAAGTTTTAACTCCATTTAAACAAAGCTATATTTTCCTTAATGGCATAGTTTGTACAGAGAATGCAAAGGCTTTAAGTGCTGGAGATATTATTTCTGTAAGAGGGCATGGAAAGTTTGAATTCTCAGAGGAACTTAGTGAAACTAAAAAGGGAAAGATTAATTGTAAAATAAGAATATATAAATAAAGATGCCGCATACAGAAATACATTGGAATAAAATTTGAATAAAAAGTAAAAATACTCTTCACGACAAAATTAATGCAATTCACGACAATTTTTTAACGAAGAGGATAACGATTGTTATAATTCAAAATGTGCTTGAAAAAAGGAGATAAAGATGGAAAAGAACAAGAAAAGTTTTCAGGGCAATTTGAGGAGTTATTTCTTGGATGATGAAGAAATAACTAGTAAAAGTGATTTATTAAGGAAAAGGCGATTTACAAGAAATCTATATCTTGCTACAGCTATTTGCTGGGGACTAATTCCAGTAATGAGAATTGGAATGGGGAATAAGTTAAAGTTTAATGATATTATTTTCATTGGACTTGCAATTCTCTATGCTGGATTGGTTTTATCGAAAAATAAGGGTATTAACGAAATTAAAAAAGAAGTAGAAAAAGAAAAGAAAACGGAAATTATAATATAATTGAGTAGAAATAATCGTGAAAAAATTTATGAAGAGGGGAAGGCATAAAAGTATAGTCGTACAAACATAGAAAGTTGAATGGGGGAATTTTTATTTTTTAATATCTGTGATATAATGAAAACTGAGGTTGCGTAAACAACCTCGGTTTTATTATGCTTATTTAGAGGTATGTTATGAGAATTGCGGTATGTGATGATGAGGAATTATTCGGTAGGCAAGCTAAGGAGTTGATAGAAAAGCTGACACGAAGTATTGACGTTTGTGTTGATATGTATGATGATGGGAAAAAACTGCTTGCAGCTTTTGAACAGAACCCCTACGATTTATTGTTTCTTGATATTGAAATGCCTAAGATGGATGGCATTTATTTAGCGAAGAAGATACGCGAAAAAAGTGAAACTGCGTATATTGTTTTTCTTACTGGGCATGTGGAGTATGCCTTGGAAGGATATGAAGTTAATGCACTTAGGTATTTAACAAAGCCAATTAAAGAAGGAAAATTAAAAGAGGTTTTAAGATTCGTAATGGATAAGAGCGTTAGCATGAATCAGCTTATGATTAAGGATGAAGGCTATGAACGTTTTATTAACATTGCGGATATTATTTATCTAGAAGCACAGAATCAGTATGTTATGATTTATACTACTGCTGGAAACTTTTTGGTAAGACATAACATTGGAGATTATGAAAATGAACTTAAAAATGACGGTTTCTTTAGAGTGCATAGAGGTTATATAGTTTCACTTGCGAGAGTTAAAAAACTTGTTAAGAATGAAATTATTCTTGAATATTTTGGTGGTGAAGTTGTTGTCCCAGTTAGTAGAAACAAAATCAAAGAATTAAAAAGTGCCTTATATGCATATGTTGAAAAAGAAGCTTTTTAAATATATTTAATTTGGAGGAACTATGGATATATATCAGTTACTGGGATATATTGCATCTGCATTAACAACTATTCATTATGTTATTGCGGTATTTACATTATGTTTAATTGCACATTGTTTTCTTGGATACACGGCAGAATTAACAAAGAAGAAAATAGCTTTTGGTATTATTTCAATTATTCTTGTTCAAATAGGATATTACGTAATTGAAGCTATCTACGAGGCTTCTGTACCAAAAGAAGTATTACAGGGAGTTATGGAAGGAAACCTTGAGGATCCAAGAGTAGTAGCATTTTATAAACATGCTGAATTTATGTCGAAAGCGGTTGATGCAGCTATGTATGTTGCGGCATTCTTATTTTTCCTTGTAGTTTATAGTAAAAAAAGAATTTTACGTGCAATAGAAAGTACGATTTGTCTTCGTTGTTATTATTTTTATGTGAATAAGGCAATTATCTATTCATATATTTTCTTAAGAGGAGGAAAGGCATCCATATATGATGAGATATTTAGTATGATAACAGAAGCATATTATGTACATATGTTTTACATTGAACTTATAAGTTTTACTATTGCAGTTATTCTTATTTTGATGCTTTATTTGGGATATTACAAGAAGGATAAGACGTATATTGTAAGAATACGAGATAGAATCTTACTTGTAGGATGGTTTATATTAACATCTTTTTGGATTGAGAAAGTATTTGCTCAAGTGGATTTATCAATTGAAAAAAGATATGAACTTTTAAGTGTTTTAGGTGGTTTTATGATTCCAGTTCTAGCAATGTTTGTTCCTTTCTATATCGTTGCAAAAACAGCGGATTTAGCCATAAAAGAAAAGAATGTAATGCAGGAGACATATCTTCAGGCTGAACTTGAATATATTAAACAGTATAAAAAAGCTCAGGTTGATACGAATGCATTTAGACATGATATAATTAATAATTTGTCGCTTATGAAGATGATGATGGAAAGTGGTAAAGAAGAGGAAGCTTCAAAGCATTTGGATACATTGATTGGTGATATTAAGGCATTATCACCTGAGTATAATACTGGTGATGAAATGCTTGATTGTATTGTCGCAATGAAGGTCGATAAGATGAAGGAAGAAAACATTAAGTTTTCGCTTGATGGTGCTATAGAGGGTGGCCTTAATATGAAACCTATGGACATTTGCAATGTATTTGCTAATGCGACGGATAACGCAATTGAAGCCGCTAAAATGGTTGAAAATGATACATGGATTAAGATGATAATTAAAAGAACAGATAATTTTTGTATCGTTAAATTAGCAAATGCTGTTGCAGATAAGGTGGATGTTGAAACTATATTTGAAAATACAGGATATACTTCAAAGGAAGATAACATTCATCATGGATTTGGGCTTAAAAGCATTAAAAATACAGTGAAAAAATATGATGGTATTATTAAAGCAGAATCAAATGATAAGGAATATGTTTTATCAATTATGATACCAAGATAGATATTAATGATGAAAAAAGAGGCTTGTTGTTTGCAAGCCTCTTTTTGATTGCCTATGTATTTGAAATATAAACGGATAAATTAGTTATTAATTATTGAAAATTGTTTATTTTTGTAATGTTTATTTAACTGTAAAATTCCGGATATTAAGAATAATAAAGCGATTGAAACAACAAAAATTGAATAGCTTATAGTATAGTCTGATTTTGATGCATTTGATAAGACTTTAGAAGTATTCTTCGCAAAGGCACCCCAGAAATTTCCAGTAAAATCAACAAGGCCATGGATGATTACAACTGACCAGAAGTTTTTTGTTCTGTAGTAGATTACACAGAATATAAAACCAAAGAAAGTTGCATATAATACTTGAGAAATAGTTGCTAAAACTATTTTGGGATTTCCAGTAAGATTTAGCAAATGCAAAGCTCCAAATATGCCTGATGATATAAGCGCAGACTTGGTAATTCCTGATTTGCTTTCACCAAAACGAGCTTTAAATGAATTAAAGAATATTCCTCTAAACAGTGTTTCTTCAATTAAACCAATTGACATGGTTTCGAAAAAAATCATGAAGACTTTAGGTAATGCTTTAATTAAGCCAATTTCAGGTTTCATGAATTCATCATGAATGTTTAATGTGTATATTACTATGAAACACAAACCATACCAAAAAACTCCTAGTATAATGTTTTTAGAATTACAACCGAATTTAATGTTCAGCTTTTTTTTGATTACTAGAACGCTGATTACGAAAAGAGCTATTCTAAAAATAATTCTAGCACCATAATTCATAAATAATTTTTGGTCGTTAGTTTCTTTTATGATTTCCCCAATCACATTTATTCCTATTAGATAAATAAATGTAATAAATACTCCAAATAATACACCTGATAATAATTTTTTTGTTTTCATTTTATTCCCTTTCTTCTCAATTTTTTCATAGTTTGTATTTCAAATACATATAAATAATAATCTGTAATGCTTAATATTTCCTTAATCTAAATCTTAAAAAAATCTTAATTATAAATGTTAAGAATTAATTAAGGTTTTTTACATTACTTAATGCTATAATGAATTTAAGTTATAAGGAAAATGGGCTTGATATGGTAATCTTTATATAGATTACGTGTGATAAATATGAAAAAATTTATAAAGACGAAAGGAGCGGTATGAAAAAAAGAAATTTAGTATTTCTAATTGCAATGTCAATGCTTGCATTAACTTCTTGTGATAAATTTTCTTCAGATGTTACAACAACGACGATGGTTGTTCCAGAGGAAAGTATAGTTGAAGAGACGACGCTTAAATCTGAGGTTGAAACAACCACAGAGAAATTAGAACAAGATGACGAATTAAACTTTATGGACTGGAAGGGAAAAAGAGAAAAGTCAGGTAAGGATATTCTTAAGAATGAAACTGGAAGAAGAAAAAACTATTATGAGCTTAATGTTGATTTTGATGATAAATCATCTACACTTGATATTGATCAGAAATTAATTTATGTAAATGATAGTGAAGATGATCTAAATGAAATGTATTTTAACATAATTCCAAATGCATATAGTAAGGGATATGCTTATAATAAAAAGGATAAGAGTTCAAGTGATTCTGATAAGGATATGACTTGTGTGCAGTCTATAAAGATTGGAGATAAAGATTGTAAATTAACAAGGGTTAAGGGAACAGTATATAGTCTTACACTTCCAGAAACTTTAAAGAGTAATGATACTCTTGAAATCTTGATGGATTATAAAGTGACGATTCCAAAACTTCAGAATCGTTTTGGATATTATAATGGTGAATATAATGTTGGTAACTTTATAATTTCGCCAGCTATTTATGAGAATGGTGAATGGGCTTGTAATCCATATGTTGAAGTTGGTGATGCATTCTATACAGAGATTGCTGATTATAAAGTTAAGATAAATGCTCCAGAAGAATTTAAGGTTGCAGCTACTGGTACTTTGGAGAATGGAACATATTATGCCAAAGATGTAAGAGATTTTGCTTTTTTTACATCAAAGAAGTGTGAAGTGATGAGTGATTCTTACGATGATATAGATATAAATGTTTATTATCCAAAGAAATATAAGGTAAATGCGAAGGAAGCGCTTAAGTGTGCAAAGAAATCATTTGAAATTTATAATGAATTATATGGTGGTTATCCATATGATGACTTTGATATTACAATGACTGCTCAGTCACAGGGCGTAGGTGGTATGGAGTATCCAGGCCTTATTATGATTTCAATTAGTGAAGATGATTTGAAATTCGCAAAAACAGATAGAAAATATTTTAATGAACAGGTACATGATGTTGTTTGTCATGAGATAGCACACCAGTGGTTCTATGGTATTGTTGGTGATGATGAAATAAATGAACCATGGCTTGATGAAAGTTATGCTAATTTTAGTGAGAAGTTATATAACTATAAATCAGGTAAAAAAGATTATGATATGGGCAATATCATAGATGCATATATGACTTTGTTTAAAGATGTTGAACCACCAAAGGATAAATCAGAATTCATGTCAAATCTTTATGAGTTTAATAAGGATAAGGATTTATTATACATGGCCATATACATAAAAGGTGGCAAGTTCCATTATGAGATGTATAAGCAATTAGGCGAAGAAGAGTATCTTAAATGTCTTAAGGAATATGTTAAAACCTTTGCCTTTGATGAAGTAACTACAGAAAAGTTTTTAAATTTCTGGAAAGATAAGGGCGACTTTAAAAAGTTGTTTAAAGAGTATCTTTATGGAAATGAGATTGTTGATGCTATGTAGGGGGGAATATTAGATTATATGAATTTGAAGATGAAGAACCAGAAATCAGATGATTTCTGGTTCTTTTTTATAGAATTTGGGATGTTTGTGTGAAAGTAAAGCCAAAAACGGCCGTTATGGCTAAAGATGTAGAAACGGCCGTAAAGGTAAGTTGCTTATGTATGTAGAGGATGGTGTAAATAGGGGAAAATAGAGAAAAATGTACATTCACTCATTAATCTAGATATAGCCAAAACACAAGCGAGAGATATAGATATAAATAACAGCTATAACAAATGATAGGTTATCAATATTTTACAAAGAATGTTTCATCACTTATCATTTATATTGTCAATCGACAAGGACATGAGATATTAAAAATAACTTGTGAGAAACATGTTATCAAAATTGATTCTCATAAGAACAAGTAATTCTTGTTAGGCCTATAGGGGATTAAGAACTCATTCGTTTTTAATTGTTTATATGTTTTAGAGAATGAAAATTAGAAAGGGTGCTAAATATGTCAGAGATTTCAATTAAGAATTTATCCAAATCATTCGTGGATAAAAACGGAGAAGTAATTGCTCTTGATAATATAAATATCGATATTGAAAAAGGTGATATTTATGGAATCATTGGTATGTCGGGAGCAGGAAAATCAACATTGGTTCGATGTATGAACTATCTTGAAAAACCAACAAGTGGAACTGTTGAGGTTGCAGGTAAGGAACTTGGAAGTTTAAAGAAGAAAGAGTTACAGAAACATCGAGAAAAGATAGGAATGATTTTTCAGGGCTACAACTTACTAATGCAAAAGTCAGTTGTGGAAAATATATGTTTTCCTCTTTATATTCAAGGGATTAAAAAGAAAGAGGCAAGAAAGAGAGCATATGAACTTCTTGAAATTGTAGGATTATCTGATAAAAGAAAAGCTTATCCTTCACAGTTGTCGGGTGGACAAAAACAAAGAGTTGCCATTGCAAGAGCACTTGCAGCAAATCCAGAGATTCTACTTTGTGATGAAGCAACAAGCGCACTTGATCCTCAAACTACAGCTTCAATTCTTGAGTTACTAAAAGACATTAATGAAAAGTACAATATTACAATTGTTATTATTACTCATGAGATGTCTGTTGTAAAAAAGATATGTACAAAGGTTGCAGTACTTGAGGGTGGACATGTAAAAAAAGAAGGCGAAGTTGCAACGATATTTAAGGAGGTGATAAGTGATGTTGGAGCCTGAAATTAGACAAATGATAATCAATGGAATAGGCGAAACATTATATATGACTTTAGCTTCAACATTTGTTGGTTATCTGGTTGGACTACCACTTGGTATATGCTTAGCTGTTACAGATAAAGACGGACTTACACCTAATAAAGTAATATATAAAGTTCTTGATTTTATAGTAAATGTTTTAAGAAGTATTCCGTTTTTAATACTACTCATTTTACTAATACCATTTACAAGACTTGTAGTTGGACGAAGCACTGGTGTGAGTGCAACGGTTGTTCCACTTGTGGTAGCTGCTATACCATTTATAGCACGAATGGTTGAATCGTCAATTAAGGAAGTTGATAATGGCGTAGTTGAAGCAGCAAGATCGATGGGTGCTTCGAATTTAAGAATTATTATTCATGTTCTTATTACAGAAAGTAAGACATCCATAATATCAGGAATTACAATTGCAATTGGTACCATACTTGGTTATTCAGCAATGGCTGGCGTTGTCGGAGGCGGAGGCCTAGGAGATATAGCAGTAAGATATGGCTATTATAGATATCAGACTAATATTATGGTAATAACAGTAGTTTTACTAATAGTTTTAGTTCAGGTATTTCAAACTTCTGGAAATCTTATAGCTAAGAAAACAGATAAGAGAAACATATAAGATTTGAATAATAAAGAAAACTTAAAATGATAAGAAAATAATTAAGGAAATAAAACATTTAGAAATTCAAAAATTAAGTTACAAATATTTACAAAATCTAAAATATTAGATTATTAAATAAATTATTAAGTTACATAGTATCAAAATGATACTAACAATATATGAAAAAAAGAATTATAGCACGAAAGGAAATTAAAAGTATGAAAAAGAAATTATTAGCAGTAGCATTAATAGGAGCATTAGCGGTATCATCACTTAGCGGATGTGGAAAGAAAGCAGCAAATGCAAAAGGTAAGGACAAAAAAGAAGAAACAAAGACAATTAAGATTGCAGCAACACCTATTCCGCATGCAGAAATTTTAAATGAAGCTAAGAAGATTTTAAAGGATAAAGGTTATGAATTAAAGGTTACAGAATTTGAAGATTACGTTCAGCCAAATGAAGTTGTTGAAAGTGGAGAGTATGATGCTAACTACTTCCAGCATGTACCATATCTTGATAGTTTCAATGATGAAAAGGGTACACACTTAGTAGACGCTGGTGATATTCATTACGAACCATTTGGTATTTATCCTGGAAAGAAAAAATCACTTGATGATGTTGAAAAAGGTGACAGAATTGCAATACCTAACGATACAACAAATGAAGCAAGAGCTTTACTTTTATTAGAAGCAAATGGTCTTATTAAACTTAAAGAAGGTGCTGGTCTTACAGCAACTGTAAATGATATTGAAGAGAATCCAAAAGAAATTAAGTTTGATGAACTTGAAAGTGCACAGGTTGCAAGAGTTGTTGGTGAAGATGAATTCGTTGTATTAAATGGTAACTATGCTCTTGAAGCAGGATATGTTGTTTCAAAGGATGCACTTGCATATGAAGCTAGCGATTCAGAAGCAGCTAAAACATATGTAAATATCATTGCTGTTAAAGAAGGTAATGAAAACAACGAAGGAATTAAGGAACTTGTTAAAGTATTAAAATCAGATGAAATCAAGAAGTTCATTAATGATAAGTATGAAGGAGCAGTAATTCCTTTTGAATAAGATATGGGTACAATAGAATAATGATGATACATTAATTTTTATTAATAATATCATCGAAGATTTAATATAATAATTATATTAAAAAGAACTTAATTACATGTGCAAAATACGTCAGATATACATTTACAAATGTAATCTGGCGTATTTTATATATAAAATAACTTGCCAAAATGATATGAGTAAATTAGCTATATTTTTTAGAATATGGAGAATGATGTATGGACAGAGGAATAAATACGCGATGTATACACTTAGAAGAAGATGAAGGGAAATGTTTAAATTATGGAGCTTTAAGTTTTCCTATATTTCAGACAGCTACTTATGAACACCCAGAGGTTGGTAGAAGCTCAGGATTTGATTATACCAGACTTCAAAATCCAACAAGAGAACAATTAGAAAAGATAATTGCAAGTATTGAAGGTGGAATAGATGCATTTGCTCTATCATCGGGAATGGCTGCAATTACATTACTTATGGAATTGTTCAAACCGGGTGATCATATTATAGTTGAAGCTGATTTATATGGCGGAACAACTAGACTTTTTGATAATGTGTCAAAGAAGAATAATTATGAATTTAGTTATATCAATTGTTCTGAAGATGATATTGAAAAGGAAATAAAGGATAATACAAAGGCTATTTTTATTGAGACACCAACTAATCCAATGATGAATGTTTCGGATATTGGAAAGATTGCAAAGATAGCCAAGGCTCATAATTTGATTTTTATTGTTGATAATACTTTTTTATCTCCATATTTTCAAAATCCACTTGAACTTGGTGCAGATGTGGTAATACATAGTGGTACTAAGTTTATAGGTGGTCATAATGATACACTTGCTGGATTTATTGTAACAAATAATGAAAGTATCAAAGAGCAACTAAGGTTCCTTATAAAGACAACAGGATCTGGACTTGCTCCAATTGATTGTTGGCTTATACTTAGAGGTGTAAAAACATTAGGTGTTCGTATGGAAAAATCACAGGATAATGCAATTAAAATTGCAAATTGGTTGAAAAATCAAAAGCATGTTACAAAAGTTTTTTATCCAGGATTACCAGAACATCCAGGATATGAACTTATAAAGAAACAGGCAAGAGGATTTGGTTCGATGCTAACATTCTATGTGGATAACAAAGAAAATGCTCTAGCAGTTTTGGCAAATGTTCGGCTTATAAAATATGCTGAAAGTTTAGGTGGAACAGAAACATTAATTACTTATCCTGTAACACAGACTCATGCAGATGTACCAGAAGAAGTTAGACTTAAAAATGGTATTACAAATGAAACGCTCAGATTATCAGTTGGCATAGAAGATATAGATGATCTTATTAATGAATTAGATAGAGTGTTTAGTTTATTAGATGAGAAATAAATATAATAGATATGTATAAAAATTGCACATGATTAGAAACTGAATTTATACATATAAGGATGTGAAGCAATGGAAAGAAATTTGAATTTTGACGAGATTATAAACAGAAAAGGTACTGATTGTTTGAAGTATGATTTCGCTGATCGTCGTGGTTATCCATTAGATGTTTTGCCTTTTTGGGTTGCGGACATGGATTTTAAAACATCTTCGTATATTGAGGATGCTCTTGTAGAAAGGGCAAAACATGGAATATTTGGATATAGTGAAGGACGAGAAGATTATTTTAATGCTGTAAAACGATGGATGAAGGTACATCATAACTGGGATGTTGAGAGAAGTTGGCTTGTAAAAACTCCTGGTGTTGTTAATGCATTAGCTCTTGCAGTTAAAGCATATACTGAAGTTGGAGATGGTGTGTTAATTCAAAAACCTGTATATTATCCTTTTTTTGAAGTAATAGAGGATAATGAAAGAGTCGTTGTAAGTAATGACTTGGTTTTAGGAGATGATAATAAGTATCATATTGATATTAAGGATTTTGAGCAAAAGATTAAAGATAATAATATTAAATTATTTTTCCTTTGTAATCCTCATAATCCATCAAGTAGAGTTTTTACTAAGGAAGAACTTATAGCGATGGGTGATATCTGTCTTAAGTATGGAGTTATTGTAGTGAGTGATGAGATTCATAATGACTTTGTATTTGAAGGAGAACATTATGTATTTACTACGGTGAAGGAAGAATACAAGGATATAACTTTAGTTTGTACATCCATAAGTAAGACTTTTAACTTGGCTTCATTACTAATGTCTAATATTTTTATTCCTAATCCAAGATTAAGAGCTATGTTTAAACATCAACTTGATGCTGCTGGAATAAGTCAGCTTAGTGTGTTTGGCCTTGAGGCTACAAAAGCAGCATATAATTATGGCGATGAATGGTATGAAGCTATGCTTAAGTATGTTAAGTCAAATATTGACTTTGTAAAGCAATATGTTGATGAAAACTTACCTGGAGTAAAGGTTGTGGATGGTGAAGGAACTTACCTTGTATGGCTTGATTTTAGGAGGACTGGAATTGAGTTTGAAGAATTGGATCGAAGAATTATTAATGAGGCTAAACTTTGGCTTGATAGTGGCAAGATATTTGGTAAGGTTGGCGAAGGCTTTGAACGTATAAATGTTGCAACACCTAGAGCTATAGTTAAAGAATGTTTAGATAGAATCAAAATGATACTAACTTAAAGTATTTAGATGGGATGTAAACTGAATTATAATAATAAATATTTAAAATTATGCATATTAAAAATCATAGATTATATAATAAACATTTAATTGTTGTTATAAAACTAATATATAACCAAATCTAATATGACACACTTTGCTATAAATAATGCTTATAACTAATGATAAATATTAAAGATTTTTCAAATAACTAGATAAGTGATAGAATATACACATGTTAAGAAAAGAACTTTTTGAAGGAGGATATGACATATGAGTAAAATTAAACAAAGCGCATTAGAATTAATTGGAGAAACACCATTACTTAAACTTAATGGTTATTCAAAAAAGAGAGAGATTACAGAAGCAACTGTTCTTGCTAAACTTGAATATTTAAATCCAGCAGGATCAGTTAAAGACAGAGTTGCCCTTTCAATGATTGAGGATGCTGAAGCAAAAGGTTTATTAAAACCTGGCGCAACAATTATCGAACCAACTAGTGGTAACACAGGTATTGGTCTTGCAGCAGTTGCAGCAGCTAAGGGTTACAAAGCAATTTTAACACTCCCTGATACCATGAGTGTTGAAAGAAGAAATCTTTTAAAAGCATACGGTGCAGAAATTGTTCTTACTGAAGGTGCTAAGGGTATGAAAGGTGCCATTGCAAAAGCAGAAGAACTTAATAAAGAAATCGAAGGATCAGCTATTTTAGGACAGTTCATTAATCCAGCTAATCCAAAGGTTCATAGAGAAACAACTGGTCCAGAAATTTGGGATCAGACAGAAGGTAAAGTTGATATTTTTGTAGCAGGTGTTGGTACTGGTGGAACAGTTACAGGTGTTGGTGAATATTTAAAATCACAGAATCCTAACGTTAAGATTGTAGCTGTTGAACCTGCAACAAGTGCAGTATTATCAACAGGTGTTGCTGGCCCTCATAAGATTCAGGGTATCGGCGCAGGTTTCGTGCCTGATGTTTTAAATACAAAGGTATATGATGAAGTTATCGCAATTGATAATGAGGATGCATTTGCTGAAGGTAAAGCATTCGCAGTATCAGAAGGTATCTTAGTTGGTATTTCTTCTGGTGCCGCTTTAAAGGCAGCTGAGATTTTAGCTAAGAGACCAGAGAATAAGGGTAAGACAATCGTAGCTCTTCTCCCTGATTCAGGCGATAGATACTTATCTACTCCATTATTCAATAACTAGGTTGAGTTATAGATAAGGAGGATTCTCTTACAGAGAATCTCTGACTCCGCTCAAAGCCGCGGAGGGCTCCTTTGATTCAAGGAATCAAAGGCATTAATATTGAATAATCTGACCTTGCAAAAAAAACGCTGATTTTTTTGCAGGGTTATATTATACCTTTTTTTGGTCAAAAATGAGTAAAAATGGAGCATTTTAAGAGAAAAAATGGAGGATTTTATGAGTAATACATACAAGGATTTACAAAATTCTCATCCATGTTTTGGAGGCCATAAAAACAATGCAGGCAGAATTCATCTTCCAGTTAGTCCGGGTTGTAATATAGCATGTAGGTTTTGCGACAGAACAATAAATGATGTCGAAGAAAGACCAGGAGTTACATCTAAAGTGTTAAAACCTGAGGAGTGTGAAGATATTTTAAAGAAGGCATTAGATATATGCCCTGATATAAAGGTCGCAGGAATTGCAGGACCTGGAGATACATTAGCATCTAATTATGCTTTGGATACTTTTAAGATTATAAAGGAAAAATTTCCAAATCTTATTAAGTGCATGAGTACAAATGGTTTGTTACTTAGCGAAAGAGCACAGGATGTTATTGATGTAGGAATTGATTCTCTTACAGTTACAGTAAATGCTGTTGATCCAGAGATAGAAAGTAAGCTTAATGCATACATTATCTATCATGGTGAAAAGATAGAAGGAGTTAAAGCAGCAGAAATACTAATTAAGAATCAGCTTGAAGGAATAAAGAAAGTGGCAGATGCAGGAATTACAGTTAAGGTCAATACAGTATTAGTTCCAGAAATCAATGGTGATCATATTGAAACTATTGCAAAAACTGTTAAGGAAGCTGGAGCTAAAATCTATAATATAATCCCACTTATTCCACAGCATGAACTTAAAAATGTAAAAGCTCCTGTTTGTGCAGAGATAGATGAAGCGCGAACAAAAGCATCAAAGTATATTGATGTATTTAGACATTGTCAGCATTGTAGAGCGGATGCCGTTGGTGTCCCAGGTAAATCTGAATATGGAGATCAGATTTATCAAAGACGACTAAATGTGAAGGAGACATTTTCTCATGGATAAAACATTAGTCGCAGTTGCCTCAAGTGATGGAATTGTTGTAAATAATCATTTTGGAAAAGCATCAAAATTCTATATTTATAGTATTGATGATGACGATGTAAGTTTTAAGGAAATTAGAAACTTAACGCCTGTTTGTGAAGCGGGCAATCACGATGAAGAAAAACTGGAAAGTAATTTAAAAGCTTTATCTGATTGTGAGTATTTGCTGGTAAGCAAAATAGGATTTGGCGCACAAAGTAAGGCAGAGGCGTTTGGAATTGAAGCTTTTGAAATTCCGGGAATCATAGAAGATTCAATTGAGCAAATGATTAAATATATTAAGATAAAAGAATTATTTAAGTAAGAAAGGAAACCGATATGAGTGAGATTAGACAGATTGCAATTTATGGAAAGGGTGGAATTGGTAAGTCAACAACAACACAGAACCTTACAGCAGGCCTTGTAGAACATGGCAAGAAAGTAATGGTTGTAGGTTGTGATCCTAAAGCTGATTCTACTAGACTTTTATTAGGAGGACTTGCACAGAAGACAGTACTTGATACTATCCGTGAAGAAGGTGAAGACATTGAACTTGATCGTATCATGAAAGAAGGATACGGCGGAACAAAGTGTGTTGAGTCAGGTGGTCCAGAACCAGGTGTTGGTTGTGCAGGTAGAGGTATTATTACATCAATTAATATGCTTGAAAACCTTGGAGCATATACTGATGATTTAGATTATGTATTTTACGACGTTTTAGGTGACGTTGTTTGTGGTGGTTTCGCAATGCCTATCAGAGAAGGAAAGGCTAAAGAAATATATATAGTAGCAAGTGGAGAGATGATGGCTTTATATGCAGCAAATAACATCTCAAAGGGTATTTCAAGATACGCTAGAACTGGTGGAGTTAGACTTGGTGGTATCATTTGTAACTCAAGAAATGTAGATAGAGAGTTAGATCTTTTGAGAGCATTTGCTAAGGAATTAGGAACAAAACTTTTATACTTCGTTCCTAGAGATAACATTGTTCAGCATGCTGAAATTAATAAGAAAACTGTTATCGAGTATAAGCCAGATTCAAATCAGGCCCAGGAATATAGAAATCTTGCTCAGGCAGTTATTGAAAATGAAGATTTTGTTATTCCTACACCAATGACTCAGGAAAGACTTGAGGAAATCTTAATGGAATACGGCATGATGGAACTTGCTGATGATTATAAGATTTAATTTTTGAAGAAAGGATATGAGATAGTAGTGATTTGATACTATCTCTTGGTAGGAAATGAATTATGGGAAAAATTAATAAGTCAATTACAGAACTTGTAGGAAGAACACCTTTACTTGAATTAGTAAACTATGAAAAAAAGAATAATCTTGAAGCTAAGATTTTAGTTAAACTTGAATACTTTAATCCAAATCAGAGTGTAAAAGATAGAATCGCTCTTGCAATGGTTGAAGATGCAGAGAAAAAAGGTTTACTTAAACCAGGTTATACAATTGTTGAAACAACAAGTGGTAATACAGGTATTGGTCTTGCAGCAATTGCAGCAGCTAAGGGATATAAATTTAAAGTTTATGTTCAGGATAATGTAAGTAAGGAAAGATTCCAGGTTATTCAGGCTTTCGGTGGTGAAACAATTAAGTTATCAGAAGAGCCAGTTGTTGCAAGAGTTTTACAGGAAACTAATGGTGATTTTGTAGCTGCAATTGACGCTTTGAGAAATGAAGTTTTAGCTGGTCAGGAGAATATCTTCTTCGTTGATCAGGTATCTAATCCAGCTAACCCTGCAATCCATGAAGCTACAACAGGTCCAGAAATCTGGGAAGATACAGAAGGTAATGTAGATATCTTAGTAGCAAATGTTGGTACAGGTGGAACAGTTTCAGGAACAGGTAAATTCTTAAAGAGCAAGAATAGTGATATTAAAGTTGTTGCTATTCAGCCAGGCCCTAATTCACTTCCTAGTGATAGTAATCCAGAGCCAGAAGAAATTACAGGCGTACACCCATTTGAAGGAGTGCCTAAGGAAAGAATTCCTTCAACAATGGATTTAAATATATATGATGAAAAAGTTGAAGTAGAAACTATTGAAGCATACAAAGCTGCAAGAGAAGTTGCTAAGACAGATGGTATTTTGATTGGCACATCATCAGGTGGTGCAATTCATGCAGCAACAGTTCTTGCAAAAAGACCAGAAAACAAGGGTAAGACAATTGTTGCAGTTTTACCAGATACAGGTCTTAGATATCTTTCAACAAATCTTTTTAACGAGGAATATCAAGGCTAAATAGAAAGGAATGCGAAAATGGCTATTAATTTAAGTAATTCAAATATAGCGACTAGAGAAAATCGTATAGGATCAATTACTGGTTATGTAGGTACACTCAAAGATCTTGCAGAGAAGAGTGAGTGTGGAACACTTAAGGGTTGTTCAAGATGTTTTTCTCAGTCAAGTACATGTTTATCATCATGTGGATTAGGTCAGTTATCTGGAATAAGAGATGTTGCCATAATTCATCATGGACCATCAGGATGTTCAGTTGCAGCAGCTAATTCATATTATATGTCAAAAGTTATGGCTAAGAAGAGAGGCGTAACTTCAGATACAGTTTATGTTGGAACAGATGTTAATGAAAATGATACAATCTTTGGTTCAACAGCAACTTTAAGAAATGTTATTTTAGAAGTAAATAAGAGATATTCACCTAAGGCAATATTTGTTTCAAGTTCTTGTACAACTGGTATCATAGGTGAAGATATAGATAGTATTGTTGATGAAGTTCGCGACGAAGTTGGAGTTCCAATCGTAGCAGTTCATTGTGAAGGTTTCAAGTCAAGAATCTGGGCTACAGGTTTTGATATTTCAGACCATGCAGTTTTACAGGAAATCGTACAGCCACCTCGTGAAGGTGTTAAAACAAATAAAATTAACTTTAAGAACTTCTTTGAAAGTGCTAGACCAGAAATTATTGAAATGTTTAAGCAGTTTGATTTAGAGCCAGTATTCTTATATTGTAACTCAACAGTAGAAGAGTTATCACATTTATCAGAAAGCATTGCAACAACATGTATCTGTGGAACACTTGGTAACTATCTTGGAAATGCACTTGAAGAAAAATATGGAGTTCCATATATAAGAAGTATAAATCAGTGTGGTATTAAAGGTTTTGAAACATGGCTTCGCGAAATTGGAAGAGTTACAGGACGTAGCGATAAGATTGAAAAATACCTTGAAGAACAGAGAGCAATCTACTTACCACAGATTGAAGAAGTTAAGAAAGAACTTAAGGGCTTAACAGCAGTTCTTGGTATGGGTCCAGGTTATACATTTGAAGTATCTCGTGTACTTGAAGAACTTGGAATCAAGGTTGTATGGGCACTTGCATGGCATTACGATAAGAAGTATGAAAATGGAGATGTTCCTCCTTCAATGAAATATCTTCTTGATAATGATATTGACTTTGAAGCAAGTGTTGCTGATCAGCAGAACTACGAAGTTATGAATATTCTTAATAAATATCAACCAGATATGTACTTATCACGTCATCCAGGCTCAACTGTTTGGGCTATTAAGAATGGTACACCTGCTATTTATGTAGCTGACGAATATATGATATTCGGATATAAGCATACATTAGAATTTGCTAAGACTATTTTAGATGCAATTAAGAACAGAAGTTTTGAAGAAAACTTAGCAAAGAGAAGCAAACTACCATACACAGATTGGTGGTATAAGCAGAACGTAGATACATTCTTAGAGGAGGCGAAGTAATGGCTAAATTATTAGATAAACAGAGATATAAATGTGCACTTGGTGCAATGCAGAGTGTTCAGGCTATAGATAGAGCTTTACCAATACTTCACTCTGGTCCAGGTTGTGCACAGAAACTTTCTGAATCAACAGGAAGTTCAGGATATTTTTCACCAAATATCTTTCCTTGTACAAGTATAAATGAAAAGGACGTAGTATTTGGTGGTGTAAAGAAACTTAATTCTACAATTGAAAATGCACTTAAGGTTATTGATGCAGATCTTTACGTTGTACTTACAGGATGTATTCCTGAAATCGTAGGTGATGATTCAGGTGAAGTTGTATCTAGATTTGAAGATGCAGATAAGCCAGTTTTATATGCACCAACAGCTGGATTTAAAGGAAATAACTTTAAAGGTCATGAACAGGTTGTGGATGCAATTATAGATCAGCTCTTAGAAAAATCAGAAGAAAAAGAAAAAGGATTAGTTAATATTTGGGCTGATGTTCCTTATCAGGATTTATTCTGGTTAGGTAACTTAAGAGAATTAGAAAATTTAATTAAGGAAATTGGTCTTACACCAAATACAATTTTTGGTTATAAGCGTGGTATTGAAAATATCAAAAAGATTCCAAAAGCAGAGTTTAATTTACTCATATCTCCATGGGTAGGGCTTAGTAATGTTAAAAAAATGGAAAGAAAATTTGGTATCCCATTCCTACATTACAAAACCCTTCCTATTGGGGCAACTGAGACGAGTAAGTTTTTAAGAGAAGTCGGCAAATTCGCCGGTGTAGATGAAAAGAAGGTTGAGGATGTTATTACAGAACATGAGGATTATTATTATTACCTCATTGGAAGATATGCAGATCTCTTCCTTGAAAACCGTGTAATTAATAAGCAGTTCACTGTAGTAGGTGATGCTCATTACACACTTGGCATTACAAAGTTCTTAGCAAATGACTTAGGACTTATTCCTGCTAAGCAGTTTGTTGTCGATGATACTCCAAAGAAATATAGAGATGATATCGCAGCAGAATTTAAGAATTTAAATTTTAATCTTGAAGCAGAAGTTTCATTTGAAACAGATGGATATAAGATTCATAATGAAATTAAGGAACATGATTATCATGGTTATCCACTTATTTTAGGTGGTTACTATGAAAAAGAAATTACTGAAGAACTTAAGGGCAACTTCATTAACATATCTTGGCCAGTTCAGGATAAGGTTGTACTTGATAATTCATATGTTGGTTATACAGGTGGTATCAGACTTATTGAGGATATTTATACTGTAGCTGTTTCAAGATTTAACTAAAATATAAATAGTATAATATTATAGACTTTGATCTATTATATAATGTTTAAATAGTTTATATGTTGAATATTATTTATAAGATAATTCATATGGCTATAATTAATACTTAAATTAATTTCCAAACGGGCACAAGCGTTATGCTTGTGCTTGTTTATAAATATAAAGGTGATGATAATGAGATATAAGATAGCAGTAGGTTCATCAGACGGAGTAAATGTAAATTTGAAGTTTGGTGAAGTTAATAATTTTTTGATTTATGAAGTTGATGGACTTAAATTTAAGCTTCTTGAAGAAAGAGAAGTAAAAAAAGAAAATGAAAGTATTGATATAGATGATAATAAAAAGCAAGATGTAGCAAATGATGCGAAAAATAATTGTGGAAATATTTTACAAGAATGTGGTAATCAAAGTAGCTGTGGATCAGCTGGTAGCGGTTGCGGAGGAAATGGAAAGGGTTGCAATGGTTCATCAGATGTTGCAACTAAGATATCTGTTATAGATGATTGTAGATGTATCCTTTGTAAGAAAGTTGGTTTCCAGGCTCAAAAACAATTTGAAAAAAAGGCAATAGCAGTTTTTGATATAGAAGTTGATATAGATAGTGCATTAACAAAAATCGCAGATTATTTTGATAAACTAGATAATCATAAACTTAATAAGAAATTTGAAGTTAGGAAAGCAACTAAATCAGATCTTGATGGAATAGTTGAACTTGAAAGTCTATGCTTTCCTGAAAGTGAAGCAGCAACAAGTAAGTCTCTTAGTGAAAGATTAGATGCATATGCCAATCATTTTTTAGTTACTGTATATGATGGTAAGATAATTACTCTTGTAGATGGATTAGTAACAGATGAAGAAGATTTGCTAGATGAAATGTATGAAGATACAAACTTTCATAAAGAGGATGGAAAGTGGCAGATGATATTTGGTGTTGAAACTCATCCAGATTATAGAGGTAAAGGTTTAGCTAAAGCATTAGTGGAACGTTTTATTCAATTAGCAGAAAGCGAGGATAGACTTGGTCTTGTTCTTACATGTAAAGAAGAATTATTAGACTTTTATGAAGATTTAGGATTTGTAAGTGAAGGTCTATCTAAATCCAACCATGGTGGAGTGGTTTGGTATCAAATGAGATACAGATTTTAAATGATATAAATTTATATTAAATAAAAAGGATTCAAGTGTAATATTATTACCTTGAATCCTTTTTGGGTATATAAACAATTTAAAATGTGGTGAATTATGTTTTTAATCATCTACATATTCAAATAAGTCTGCTGGCTGACAATTTAAAACCTTGCATATGCTGTTCATGGTTTCAAATCGAATACCTTTCATCTTTCCATTTTTTAGATTGGATAGATTTACATTGGTTAATCCAACTTTTTCAGCAAGTTCATTAAGTGATATTTTTCTATCGGCCATGACTCGATCGAGTCTAACGATTATTGCCATATTAATCCCTCCAATCTTTATGCTATACTATCTGAATCTTCTTGTAATTTTACTCCATATTGGAATACATTTGCTATAAGTGCTGTTATAGCGGATATGATTAGCAAATACATCCATTTAATATTAAAACTACCATGACTATTAGAAAATCTTACCATTGTCATTGTAAATGATATCATACCTGGTAATACAGCAAATAATAATTGTAATATAGATATGGCTTTAATTCTTTTTACATTAGTTTGTGTAAATGGTGTTTTATCAGCAGAGTCTTTGGCAATTAAAATTACTAATATCATCATTGCAGTAAGAAGTAATGTGCTTGTATGAGCATTCACATCTTCAGTTAGTGCACAATATTTATAATCTGTTTTTCCATTATTGTCAACATAAGAATAATTATTTATATCTATATCTTTGCAATATGTATCATTTCTATATAAGCGATATAATTTATGTTGCTTATTTGTATCTTTTGGTTCATTTTGGGTAGCAATATCTACTAAGTCTTTTTTGTCAGAATCTTCGTTTACTTCTTCGGATGATTCATATCTTATTTCGTAATCATTCTTATTAGTTTTTATATCCTTTACAAAATCCATAGTTATGGAGAATGAAAGCACTACTACCATAAAAATTAATGCTGAGCTCCAAGCTCTGCTACTAACTGTTTTTTCGTTTTTTCTTTGTTTTTCATTCATAATTAGATACCTCGTTTCCCTGAATATAAATTTTTTCTTGTTTTATTTATTTTTGTTTGGTACCAAAAGTTTAAAAATTTAAAGTGATACTTTAATTATAGATTTATAATAACATTAGAATTTAAGTTTGTCAATAAAAATTTAAAGTAAAACTTTAAATAATTAAACTTTTTGGCTTGATGATGGGAGAAAGGCTGAAATTATAATATAGTATTAGATAATATAACATTTGGAAATGGTATATTTGTTTTCTATTATTATTGCGAAGATAAACACCGTATAATATAATTATAAAAAATAAAGGAGGTAAGGTGTGTTAGGGGATTTCACATCGAAAAATAATGAAAAAGAAAATCAATGACTTAAAGAAAATTACTGCAGTAACACTTAGTTTCACTATGTTACTAACTATGAATGGATGTAGTAAGAACAAAAAAAGTGAAGATACAACTAATGAGGTTACAACACAAAGTACTACTGAAGTTAAGACTACTCAAAAAGAAACCGAAACAGAAGCAAAAAAGGATAGTAATTATAAGTATGAAGAATATGCTTCGCTTAGTGCAGAAGAAATTGTAGAGAAACTTTCATTAGAACAGAAAGCTTCACAGATGGTAATGGCAGATTGTAAGAAGACAGAAGCAAGTGAAGTGGAATCAAAAGATTATGGTGCAATACTTTCAGTGCCTAATGAAATTTATACAAAGGATGATTGGGTAAAGTCAGTTGATGAATTTCAGCAAGCGGCTATAGAATCAGAAGCTGGCATTCCTATTATATATGGTAATGACCAGATTCATGGAGTATATCAGGTTGATAATGGAACCATATTTCCGCATCAAATTGGTATAGGCGCAACTCATGATAAAGATTTGGCATATAGAATTGGTCAGGCTACAGCTAAGGAATCATTACTTTGTCATAACATATGGTCGTATTCTCCTATTGTTGCACAAAGTGAAGATCCTAGATGGGGTAGAACATATGAAACATATGGAACAGATATAAAAAACATTACAGATTTAGCAACATCATATACTAAAGGTATGAATGAAGTTGGCATGATAACTTGTGCTAAGCATTATCTTGGTGATGGTAATGTTGAGTTGGGTTCAGGCGAAGGAGATAGACTTATAGATAGAGGTGATGCAAAGATTTCTGATGACAAGATTAAAGAATTACTTTCTGTATATCAGGCTGAAATAGATGCAGGTGTTCAAACTATTATGGTAAGTCATTCAGCACTTAATGGTGTTAAGATGCATGAAAATAAAGAATATATTATGAAACTTAAAGATGAAATGGGCTTTAAGGGATTTATATCAGGTGACTGGGATAGTGTCCATAATACTTCAGCGAGTACATACTATGAGCAGGTAGTTAATGCGGTTAATGCCGGTATCGATATGTTTATGGAAGTTGATGTTGATAATCAGGAGGTATGTCGTGGTCATATTATAGACGGTGTTAATAAAGGAGATATTAGCGAAGAAAGAATAAATGATGCTGCAACAAGAATTATTAGAGTTAAACTTGAAGCGGGGGTATTTGCTGATCCTTTATTTGAAAATCAGAAGTTAGACATTACTGATGTTGGCTGTGATGAGCATAGAGCACTTGCTAGAGAAGCGGTTAGTAAGAGTCAGGTTTTAATTAAGAATGAAAATAATATCATTCCTTTAAAGAAGGGCACTAAGGTGTTTGTTATGGGACCTGCTGCAGATAATGACAGGGTTCAGTGTGGTGGTTGGACACTTCAGTGGATGGGACCACCAGAAGATCAGGTTACTGGACTTACAACAATTAAGGAAGGTTTAGAAGAAGTGGCTTCTGAATGTGGAATTGAAGTTTTAACTTCTTCAACAGAAGTTGATAAAGCAGATGTTATCTTATTATGTTTAGGTGAAGAACCATACGCAGAGTGGAATGGTGATACAGCAGATCTTAAACTTTGCGGAGAACTTGGTTGTGCAAATAATCAGACAGCCATTAATGATGCAAAGTCTTATGGAAAGCCTATAGTTACTTGTATTGTTGCTGGACGTAATGTATTACTTGGCGATGATTATAAGGATTGGGATGGTATAGTTATGAGTTATCTTCCAGGTTCAGAAGGCGCAGGTGTCGCTGATGTTTTATGTGGAAAGACTGAATTTACTGGTACACTTCCAGCACCTTGGTATTCATCAGTTGATCAGATTGGAACAGATAAGTGCTGGTTGAAGGAAGGTTTTGGACTTAAAACCAAGTAGTTTAGGTTTGTAGGGCAGTATAAATTTGGAAAAACGTGAATTCACCCGTAAAATAACTTGCTAACGTGTGTAGTGGGCAGTATAAATGAGATAATTAAAAACTATGAAAAAATTTAAGTTTGTGATATAATGAATTCACTGGTAGCTAGTGAGATTTACTTCGTGGTCATTGAATAATCTTACAATTCACCAGTTTTAGGGAGATTACAAATTTATTGCGGATATAGAGAAGTGAGCTGATTATACATATGTGTAACAGTTCACTTCTTTTGCATAAAAATATCGTATATGAAAATATATTCTATTTTTCATATGGAAAATAGACTAGAAATTGGAGGTAAGAATGTTAAGAACGGTAGAGACAAAGTACGGAAAATTAAAAGGAATGAGAGGAAATAATCCTAGAGTTACAGCATATAGGGGAATTCCTTTTGCAAAACCACCAGTTGGGGATTTAAGGTGGAGAGCACCACAGCCTGTTGAACCATGGGATGGAGTAAGAGAAGCTTATAATTATGGCCCTATATCTATGCAGGATACTCCAGGACTTGGCGATGATGTATATTGTAGAGAGTGGCATGTGGATCCAGAAATCCCAATGGATGAAGATTGTCTTTATTTAAATGTATGGACACCTGCTAAAAGTGCAGATGAAAAATTACCAGTTTTAGTTTGGTATTTTGGTGGTGCATTTAACTGGGGATATACAGCAGAGATGGAATTTGATGGTGAAATGCTTGCTAATCAGGGAATTGTAGTTGTAACAGTTAATTATAGAATTGCAGTTATGGGATTTTTAGGTCATCCTGATTTAACTAAGGAAGCACCTGATGCACCAACTAATTTTGGTTTGTTAGATCAAAAAGCAGGTCTTGATTGGACTATAGAGAATATCGCAGCATTTGGTGGTGATCCAGATAATATTACTATAGCTGGTCAGTCAGCAGGTGGTGGTAGTGTTCTTAATCAGCTTGCTTGTAAAAAGAATCAGGGTAAGATGAAAAGAGCAGCTATTTTTAGTGGAATCATTAAGATGGATGATGAGCAAATGGATATATTTACACCTGTAGATTTAAAGAAGCATGAACAAAAAGGTGTTGAGTTCTTTAAGTTTTTAGGCGTTTCAAGTATAGAAGAAGCAAGAAAACTTGATGCAAAAACAGTTAGGGATAAATATGGCGAGTACGCTCAACTTTCTACTGATCCTATGAAGATGGGACTTAGATTTTTCCCATGTGATGATGGAGTTACATTTACCGGTGATCCAACAGATTCACTTTCAAAAAGTGATGTTAATAATGTACCGTTAATGACAGGTTATACAACAGATGAGTTTGTATTTGGTGGTATTAATACTGTTAAAGCTTCAGTGGATGTTACACTTAATGAATCTTTTAAAAACTATCCTGATAGACCATTATATTACTATTGTTTTGGACCTGAAATACCTGGATGGGATAATCCTGGAGTATTTCATTCTGTTGATTTATGGTTCTGGTTTGAAACACTTGGAATGTGCTGGAGACCATTTACAGGAAAGCATTATGATCTTGCAAGACATATGAGTGGTTACTTTGTTAATTTTATTAAGACTGGTGATCCAAATGGTAAGGACCATAATGGTGAAGAACTTGCTAAGTGGAGTAAGTACACTGGCAAAGCAGATGAAGTTATTAAATTTGATTAGCAAATGTGTATTCTTTAATAAAAGTGTATTGTTTTACATAGGTATATTTGTTAACAAAATTATATTTGTTCATAAAAGTATCTTGACTAATCAAAGAGTATTGTTTAATGAGAATGTTATTTAGTGTTATAAATAGAAATAATATAATACTATGTATATAGCGTATTATAAAGTGGTCAACCCGATGATATCATCGGGTTGATTTAAAAAGGAGGAAAAATGAGATTAGGAATTTCAGGAGCTCTTGAACATGAAAGTGTTGCTGAATGGGCAAAAAAACAAAGTAAACTTGGATGTAAGAGTATCGTATTTCCAATATCATGCAATGAAAGTGATGAATTAATTGACGAATATGTTAAGGCAGCACGAGAAAATGATTTAATGATTGCAGAAGTTGGAATCTGGAGAAATGCACTTTTCGGAAGTGAGGATGAGGTAAAGAAGAATCTTGATTATTGTGTTAATCAGTTAAGACTTGCAGACTATATCGGAGCAAGGTGTTGCGTAAATGTTGCGGGTGCAATTGGAAGTAGATGGGACGGCGGATACAAGGAAAACTTTTCAAAGGAAACATATGAAAAGATAGTTAAGATGGTTAGATATATCATTGATACAGCTGATGTGAAAAATACATATTTTACATTAGAACCTATGCCTTGGATGATTCCAACAGGCCCCGATGAATACTTAAGATTACTTGATGATGTTGACAGAGATAGATTTGCTGTGCATCTTGATGGAATTAATATGATTAATTCATCACAGAGATATTTTGCTATGGAAGAATTTATCGATGAGTGTGTTGAGAAACTAGGCAAATATATAAAAAGTTGTCATATCAAGGATATTCATTTGTGTGATGAATATACACTTATGTTACGTGAATGTGCTCCAGGTATGGGAGAATTTCCTCTAAAATATTATATGGAAAAAATTGATAAGTTAGATGAAAATATGCCAATTATTCTAGAACATTTAAACTCTGATGAAGATTATTATAAATATTTTGATTATATAAAGAAGTTATAATATACATTATTAGAAAGTATACTTATGATATTTCATATCATAGGTAGACCAAACCTTAAGCTAAATTTTTAACGGAAAACTCAAATTGTTTGCTTAGATATAATAAATGTTTTCGCTTATGTAAATATCATAGTTTTAATCTTTCTAATAATGTATATTATCGGAAAAAGTAAAATTATCTAAATGAAAGGAAATATAATTATAATGGAACATAAGAGAAATCAAGATGCTAATTTGATTAATGAAAAATACATTGAGTCATTGGTGGTTGAACAGAGGATTATTGATTCAGTTAAACCAAGTTTAAAGACAAATTACTTTGGAAGTGAATTTGATATGCCAATTCTCACACCGGCATTTTCACATATTGGAAATATTAATGGTAGAGAAAAGACAGGCCTTTATGAGTATTCAGTTGCCGCTAGAAATTTAAATATGTTAAATTTTGTTGGCATGATGGAGAATGAAGGTTTTAAGGATATAATGGATGCTGGTGCAAAGACAGTTAGAATAGTAAAGCCTTATGCTGATAATGGAAAGGTGCTTGATCAGTTTGCATATGCAAAGGAGATTGGAGCATTTGGTATAGGTATTGATATTGATCATATATTTGCTAATGGTGGATATGATGTTGTGATTGGTGAAGAAATGGCGCCACAGTCATCGGACATGATTAAGAACTATATTGATACATATAATTTACCTTTTGTTGTTAAAGGTGTTTTAAGTGTCTCTGATGCAGTAAAGTGTAAGGAGATTGGTGCATCTGCTATTATAGTTAGTCATCATCATGGTAGAATGCCTTCTGCTATTCCTCCTATGATGATTTTACCAGAGATTAAGAAGGCACTTGAAGGAAGTGATGTTAAGATATTCCTTGACTGTCAGATTGCAACGGGTATGGATGTGTTTAAGGCATTAGCACTTGGTGCAGATGGTGTTGCACCAGGTAGAGCTATGATGGATGACCTTAATGCAGAGGGCACAACTGGTGTAGAAAAGTTTATTAGAGGAATGGCTGATGAACTTATGTTTGCAATGGGAAATACAGGATTTGATAAAGTCGAGAATATTAATGATTCCGTGATACATAGATTGAATGGCTAGATATAGTTTTGAATAAAAAAGAAATGAGAATTATTTTGCTTTAATATATTGGCAAATAGTGATAAAATAATATTATAGTGTAGGCATAAACTATGAAAGGTATTTTGGTCTTTTTTTGTATTTGAGTGATGTTTTGGGGGAAACATATGATTATTCAAGAGAGATATTTTTTGTTATATATATGCCTTATTATGATTCAGCTTTTTTGTTGTATTAAGGCTTATAAATCTGATAAACCAATTGGAAAATACACTAGTTTTGTGAATGCTTCTATTATTCTTCCAATAGTTGGAAATATAATTATTATAACGTCTGAAAATAAGCATATATCTTATTTGGGATATTTGCTATATTATATTGGCATGACTTTCGTTATGCTTTCTTTAGTTGTGTTTACAAATGTTTATTGCAAGGGTGTTGATGAGTATAGTAAGAATAAACATAGTAAACCATATTTTCTATATGTACTAGTTATTATTGATATAATTCAGTTGTTACTAGGCGATATGTTTCATCATATTGTATCTTTAGAACCAACAATGTTAGATGGTAAAATCCTTTATAGTGATGTACCAAAGGTTGGATTAACTTTCCATAGAATAGCGGATTATTTTATTTTAGTTTGTATTGTTTTAATTTATTTTATTAGTATATATAAAACTTCTAAGTTATATAGGGAAAAATATGTATTATTACTTATTATTCTTGTAGCTTCCGCTGTGGCTCAGTTTATATATATACAAAACAGGAAAATTATTGATCATGCAATTATTTTTCATGCCATATTGGGTGGCGTGATTTTCTATTTATCCATTATACATAGACCGTTGCGTTTGTTAGATGCGATGCTTTCAAATATTATATCGGATATGAATGATGCGGTATATGTTTTTGATAATACACATAGGTGTGTATGGGTTAATGAACAAGGTATGAATTTGCTAGAATTAAAGGATAGTAGTTTAAAGGAAGTTAAAGATACATTATTTGAAAAATTTAAAAATATAACTAATAAAGGTGATAGCTGGACAGAGAACAGAGTTGTTGGGAAAAAATATTATATTCTTGAAAAGAAGTCAATAAAAGCAGAACGTGGAAAGTTGGCTGGTTCGATGTTGATAATTAAGGATGATACTAAGAGACATCTTGCCGTTGAAAGAGAAGTTTATGATTCAAGACATGATTCTCTTACGGGAATCTATAATATGAAATACCTATATTCAAGAATTTCTAATCAATTAGCATATACTGATGAAGAATATGTATTGCTATATTTAAATATTAAAAGTTTTAAATTAATTAATGAAAACTTTGGTAAGACATATGGAGATGTTGTATTAATTGAATTAGCTAATTGGATAAGGAATAACGTAAGTGATGGACTGTATGGCAGATTGGTATCAGATACATTTGGAATATGTATTTTAAAGAAAGATTTTGATGAAGATTTTTATATAAGAGAACTTAGTGATTTTGTTGTTATATTAAAGAATGTAGAACTTAGAATTAATATTCATATAGGAGTATATGAAGTTTTGAATAGAAGTATGGATGTGTCGGTTATGTTTGATAGGGCGCATCTTGCAATATCTAATGTTGAAGAAAAATATAAAACAGTGGTCAAGTATTACGATGAGAAAATTAGAAATGAAATGCTTGAAGAACAAAGATTAGTTTCAGATTTTCCAGTGGCCATAAAATATGATCATATTATACCGTATTTACAGCCTATAGTTGATGAAAAAGGAAAGGTTGTTGGAGCGGAAGCTTTAGCAAGATGGAATCATTCGGAAATGGGATTCTTACCACCTTATAAGTTTATTCCATTATTTGAAAAGAATGGTTTAATTACACAATTGGATATGTATATATGGGAACAGGTCTGTAAAATTCTAAATGAATGGAAAAAGTTAAATCTGGATTTGTTTATTTCGATTAATATTTCTCCTAAGGATTTTTATTTTACAGACGTGGTATCTGTTATAGTTAAATTAATTAAAAAGTACGATATAGAGCCAAGAAAATTAAGAATTGAAATTACTGAAACAGCCATGATGTCTAATCCTGAAGAAAGAATAGATATTTTAAATAAATTCAGAGATGCTGGATTTATAGTTGAAATGGATGATTTTGGAAGTGGTTATTCTTCACTTAATACACTTAAGGATATGCCAGTAGATCTTTTAAAGATAGATATGAAGTTTTTATCTAAAGATAATGATGAAAGAGCTAATATAATTATTAAGAACATTATAAATCTTACTAATGATTTGGATATTGTTTCTTTAACAGAAGGAGTAGAAACCAAGGAACAATTTGAAGGCTTATTGGCAATGGGGTGTGAATTATTCCAAGGTTATTATTTTTCAAAACCAATGCCGGTTGAAGAATTTAGTAGTTTTATTGAAAAAAGTGCATCTTTGTAAAGATGCACTTTTAATTTATTTTTTATTTTTTTTATTTTTTAAATATTCAATATGCCTTACAAGTACAATGTTTTTAATCCCAATAAATAGAGCAATAGAAAAGAATATAAATGAAATAATGAATAGAATGAAAACAGTCATATTACTAACATTATTATATTTTGTGATTGCTAATGCTATTGCGGGTAAAAAGAATATATTTGCTAATATTCCGAATAATAACATAAGTTTTACTTTTTTATAATCATATTTATTCATAGTTAATGCTCCTATTATTTTGCGTAAGCTTTGGCTTTGTCGTAACTTTTGTAAACCGTTTTGTATTCTTTTCGCATTTTGAAAATATTAGATACACATTTTGTGACCGCTGCAACAATTGCACCTGCATCGCCTATTCCTGCTGCTGCTAAAATTGCTTCAACAACTACTGCTTCTGGAAAAATGGCATTTGCGGCGCAAATGAGTAATGCTACTTCATAAGATACTCCTGCCACGCCACATTGGAAAAGAGCTTCGTTACGATATTTGTTTACTTTATCTATAGAGTTAGTATATTCGTCAAGTATTTTTACTCTATTAGCATTACCAGCATAATCTACTGTGTATGTAGCCTTGCAACCTATTCTATATTTTTTTCTTTTTTTCCCTTTTTGATACCAATAGCCATCACCATATAAGCAACGAACTTTATCTTCATAATTTCCTTTGTTGAGAATAAATGGTTGCGTAGCATCATTATTGATTGTATTCGAAAAAGCGATATCTGAATTGTTTGAAGAATTTATAATTTTGTTATTAGATAAATCTGTAGTTGCCGTGCTTATTGAATTAGTTTTTTTGTTATAAATAACTGTGAGTTTAGTTTTTGATGATGAATCTATTACATTGACTATATTTGTTTCACCAATGTTTTCGGTTGAAATAGAATATGTAGAGTTATTTTGGATGATTTCTTTTAGGTTATTTGAGTTTTGGGTTTCGCCTAAAATGAAATTTGTTGATTGTAGTGTAACGATAACGAGAATCATTATCGTGGATAGAATTTTTTTTGTTTTTTTCATAGTAATTACCTCTCTAGTTTAAATTTTTTAAAACATATGAATCCTAGCACTGTTTTATAAAATTGTCAATAATTTTTTTGAAGTTAGCATAATCTAATTGAAAAAAAGTATTTTTTAAAGTATAGTATACTCGGAGAAAAAATGAAAATGATTTATTGGTATAGAAATAGGAGTAACAATTAAAAATGACTTTAGATGAATTAAAGATTGGTCAAAGTGCGGTTATTAAAAGTGTTGGAGGCGAGGGTACACTTCGTCAGCACTTTTTGGATATGGGAGTAATTCCGGGAGCTAGAACTACTCTTATAAAATTCGCCCCTATGGGAGATCCAATGGAACTTAGAGTCCATGGATATGAATTAACACTTCGTCTTGATGATGCAAAGAACATTGAGATTGGAGATATTCTTGAAGAGGGTGAAAAAGAACCCAAGAAAGACAATGACATAAAGAAGGTTAAGTACAACGAGCATCCAGGTTTTGGTGAGGAAGGAAAGTATCATAAGAAGAACGATGGTAAGAAACTTCCTGATGGAACGATTCTTACATTTGCTCTAGCTGGTAATCAGAATAGTGGTAAGACAACACTTTTTAATCAACTTACAGGTTCAAATCAGCATGTTGGTAACTTCCCTGGGGTTACTGTTGATAGAAAGAGCGGTGAGATAAAGAATCATCCTAATACTGAGGTTGTTGATTTGCCTGGTATTTACTCGCTTTCGCCATATACGGAAGAGGAAATAGTTTCGCGTCAATATATCATCGGTGAAAAGCCTAAGGGCATTATTAATATTGTTGATGCGACTAATATTGAAAGAAACCTTTATCTTACAATGCAGCTTATTGAACTTGATATACCTATGGTTTTAGCGCTTAATATGATGGATGAAGTTAGAGGCAATGGTGGTTCTGTAAGGATAAATGATATGGAGCAAATGCTTGGTATTCCTGTTATACCAATTTCTGCTTCTAAAAATGAAGGTGTTAATGAAGTGATAAGTCATGCACTTCATGTTGCAAAGTATCAGGAAAGCCCAGGGAAAAAGGACTTTTGTGATAAGAATGATCACAACGGCGCGGTACATAGATGTGTTCATAGTATTATGCATCTTATTGAAGATCATGCAGTGGCAGCAGATATTCCGCTTAGATTCGCAGCAAATAAAGTTATCGAAGGCGACAGTAGAGTTATTGATGCTCTTAAACTTACTCAGAATGAAAAGGAAACTGTTGAACATATTATAATTCAGATGGAAGAAGAACGCGGACTTGATAGAGCGGCAGCTATGGCAGATATGCGTTTTTCGTTTATTGAAAGATTAGTTAGTAGTACGGTTATTAAACCTGAGGAAAGCAAGGAACGCGAACGTAGTGAGAAGATGGATAAGATCTTAACTGGTAAGCATACTGCAATACCTGCATTTGCTATTATTATGTCATTGATTTTCTATCTCACATTTAATTTGATCGGAGCTTTCTTTCAGGAAAAACTTGAATACATAATTGAAGTTGGTACTGATAATTTGGAAAAGGGTCTTGTTAACATGAATGTTAATAAGGTTTTGATATCGCTTATAATTGATGGAATATGTAATGGTATAGGAATTGTACTTAGTTTCTTGCCGATAATTATCATACTATTCTTCTTTTTATCTTTATTAGAAGACAGTGGTTATATGGCAAGAATTGCATTTGTTATGGATAAGCCTCTTAGAAAGATTGGTTTATCAGGAAGAAGTATAGTTCCAATGCTTATTGGGTTTGGTTGTTCTGTTCCTGGCGTTATGGCAAGTAGAACGCTTCCATCACAGAGGGATAGAAAGCTTACTATTTTATTGATTCCATTTATGAGCTGTACAGCTAAACTTCCAATTTATGGTTTTTTTGCGGCAACATTTTTCCCAGGACATGGTGCACTAGTTATGATTGCCTTATATTTATTTGGTATATTTATGGGAATCTTAACAGCGCTTGTTTCTAAGAGAACTGTATTTAAGGGTGAGGCAGTTCCATTCGTTATGGAACTTCCAAACTATCGTATGCCTAGTGCGAAGAATGTCTTTCAGCTTCTCTGGGAAAAGGCAAAGGATTTTATTACAAGAGCATTTACTGTAATATTCCTTGCAAGTATCGTTGTATGGTTTTTACAGAAATTTAGTTTACAGTTTGAATATACAAATAATGTAAATGAAAGTATTTTATATCATATAGCTAAGTTTGTTGCTCCAATATTTAAACCACTTGGATTTGGAGATTGGAGAGTTGCAGTTGCACTTATTACAGGATTTATGGCAAAAGAAAGTGTTGTTTCAACATTACAGGTTTTATATGGTAGTGGTAAGGCTTCGTTATTAACACTTGGCAATGCAGCAGCAGTTTCACTTCTTGTATTTTGCTTATTATATACACCTTGTGTTGCAGCTATTGCATCAGTTAAACGAGAACTTGGTAAGAAGTGGGCAGCAATTATGGTTATATTGCAATGTTCCATAGCCTGGGTTGCGGCATGCATTATTTATAATATAGCAAGTATGATAATGTAATTAGTTTGATAGTGTGGGAAGCTAGGATTAAAAAATAATAAGTATTTTTGAATATGAAATTGGACTTCAAAATAATTATCTTTTATAGGTATTTAGTATTGAAGTCCAATTTTTTTAGAAAAGATATTGACAATCTGTATATAACTGTGTATACTGTACATATAAACGGTGAGTGATACCAGTATAGATATTTAGAACTAGTGATTAGTATTAATTAAGGATGTGAAAAGATGAATAATAACGGGAAAACATTAATGGTTGAGGGTTTAAACAAAAGAATAGGTGATTTTGAACTTAAGGATATTAGTTTTGAATTAAAGCCAGGAGTTGTAACTGGACTTATTGGAGTTAATGGTTGTGGTAAGACTACACTTATGAGGACTTTGATGGGAAGTTACATTAAGGATTCAGGAAAACTTTCATATGTTGATGATAAAGGAAATGAAAATGAAGTATCAGATATAAAGAAGGAATTGGGTTTTATATTGGAAAGTTTTCCTTTTTCAAAAAATTATAGTGCAGAGAACATTGGTAAACTTTATGGAATATATTATGATGATTTTGATTATAAAAAATATATTGATTTATTAAAGGAATATAAAGTTCCATTAGGTAAAGCTAATGTTTTGATGTCAACAGGTGAAAGAATAAGAATAGAGATTGCATTTGCTTTAAGTCATAAAGCAAATATTTATGTTATGGATGAACCGGTAGGAAATTTAGATGTTGTTTTTAGAGATAAGTTTTATAAAATCATAAGAGAAATTGTTAGTGATGAAGTTAGTAGCGTTTTGATATCAAGTCATATAATTGGAGAACTTGAGGATGTTATTGATGAAGTTATATGGATGAATGACGGAAATATATTCTTTAATGGTAGTATAGAAGAACTTAGAGATTCTTATAGGATTCTTGAAGTTGATAAAGAGGACGTTGTAATGATTCCGTCTGACATGGTTGTTGGCAGCAGGGTTAGAGAGTATAGTAGTGAAGTTTTAATTAAAGTTGATGATGAGAATGAACTTAAAAATATAAGTGAATCAATTAGAGAAAAAATTAGATTTGCAGAACTTAAGGAGATTATATATTTTGTTGAAAAGACAAAGGAGAATAAGGAGGTATAAGCATGAACGTAAAAAGAAGTATATTGTTGGAAGAAATGAATAAGTTAAAAATTCTATTAACAAGTAATAGAGGGATTTTTCTATTTACGTTTGTTTTTGCAGTAATATGGACAATTAAGGATCTTAAGTTTTGTTATATGGGATGTTTTGTATCTTCGTTTATATTTGTGTTATGGTCATTAGAAAGTTTTAAGGAGGATGCTTCATTTTATATTCCTATGACATTTAAAGAAAAGAACAGACGAATTTTTTGCTTTGGAAATATAATAGCTTTTTGTTTTGTGATAATTTTTATTTTAATTAATGTAATAAATATTATTATTCCAAATTTAAATGAGTCCAGAGTGAAATCAGGGTATACAAATATATGTTCACTTAATAATATATTACTTTTGGTATATTTGTATTTAGTAATTGTGGCATTTGTTCTTAGTAATAAAATGGTGATGGGATTTTCAGAAGATGTATATTTATTTGGAATTAAATTACCACGTTTTGTAAGGTATATTTTTACGGTGCCTGGAACATTTTTATTTTCATGGACAGCAATGTCAATTGCAATTGGAAACTCGATTAATAAATATAAATGGATAATTTATATTGGTATTGTTTTAACTTTGATTGATATAGTTTTAGAATATAATCAGAATAAGGAAGCGGATTGTAAGTGGTTTCCTGGAAATGAGTCAAAATAAAAAATTTAAATATTACTTTAATTATTAATAAATGGAATATGCTAGCCTGCAAATAAAAAGTCAAGGCTAAATTTATAAAAATTGAAAATTAAATATAGGTTGGGAAAAGGCATTAAAAGAAGACCACCACATCAGTGCCGGTCTGATCAGGATCATTTATTAGTTATGATTAATCTGAAAGAGTCGATAGATATTCGGTAACTCGTCCATAGTAGACTCGTAAAAACTTATTTGCTCCAGCAGTCATATAGACATAGTACGGTTTACCTTGAGATCTTTTCTTATCAAGAAATTGATATACCGGATCGTCTATCGGAGCTGTTTTTATAAGTACATCCATTATCTGAAACAGAGTCTTTCGAAGATCAGCAGAACCTCT
>NZ_FUXZ01000009.1 GCF_900167115.1 Eubacterium uniforme | reverse complement strand
ACAGAAGACTAACATAGAATTACCTAGAAAGAAAAAAAATATCAGAAAGAAAAAAGAAAATCTATTGGAATATTTACTTAACGGTAAATTTACAAAGGAACAAAGATTAGAAATAACAAAAGCAATAACAGAAGATGGACTTGCTGAAGATGAAGTTTGGCAAATAGCAAGACCAGAATATTCGGCTGAAGGAATGAAACAAGCTAGAGAATTATTAAGAAATGGAGGGTTAAGTAATGAGTGATATTAATGCAGATTTATCAGAAGTTATTCAAGTTTTAAGATTTTCAGGAGAAGCTTTAAAGGATGTTGCACTATTAATCAAAGGAGCAGGTGAATTAGCAGGGAAAACGATAAGTAAAAGTGCATTAAAAGCTCTTCAAATAAGGATGAAATTACATTTTTGGGATTTGTCACTTCCTGGAATTAACAGACCATATAATTCAGTATCAATTGGAACTATGGAAAAGATAACAGGTGGTAATTATAGAATTATAGATATTCCTAGTGAAGATGAAAAAGAACTTGAGGATTTTTTTAAAATTTTTAAGAAACATAGAGTTCCTTTTGCTGTGCTTCCAGATTTGAATCATGGAGATAATCATATACAAATTGCTGTTAATCCGCAAGATATAGATAAGATAAATGATATATGTGAAATTTATAAATTTAACAGTCTTCAAAAAATAAGCGAGATTACAGAAGAAGAATATTATGATAATGCATCAATTGAAGAAAAAGAGAAATTTGATAAAACATCGTCATTAATGGCTGAAAAAGTTGAACAGGAAACCTCTAAAAAAAAAGAAAAATCTGAAAATATAGATATTGAGAAGGATATTAATGATTTGAAAACAGCTTCTAAAATAGAAAAATATAAGATTTTATCTAATAATAATGATTATGAAAAAATATCATTAGATATGGAAAAATTGTATCAATCAGAAGGTAAAAATATTTTTTATTTCAAAGTTCCTGGTTCATATGATGAAGGAAGCTTTTTGATGATGGCCGTAAAAAATGAAGATATTTATATTTCTAAAGATAATAAGACAGCTACTACATTTTTACATAAAGATTCTACTTCAGCTGTGCAAAGAATAAGTAAGGGAAATACTAAAAAAACTGAAATAATATCTAATAAGGATTTATGTAATTATTTTAGCCCAGGGTGGAATAAATTTGATAAGGAAATTAGTAATAATTCTATTAAATCTAAAGATAAGATTAATAAAAATAATATCTCAAAAATAAAAAATAGGAAGTGATAATATGCAACGAAAAAATGTAAAAAGAAGAAATACTATTATTGTTTTTTCTATTTTTCTGGTAATGATAATTTATATTTGTTTTTGTGCTTCAGCTTTATTTATTACTAAAGGATTAAATTTTGATAATGCCATGGATTATTTAATGTATTACATAAAACATCCAAAAAAGGATTATTTTAATGATAAGACTATATTTTGTATATTAGGTGGCATTGTAGTTTGGTTTTTATTCTTTGTATATAAGTTGGCAGATAGTACTTATAATTTTATGCCTGGAGAAGAATATGGTTCTGCTAAATGGGGTAACGTTAAAGCTTTTAATAAAAAATTTGAAGACAGGGAAGATAAATCAAATAATAAGATTTTGTCTGAAAATATAAGGTTTAGATATGATGAATCTACATTACTTAATAATAATACTTTTATTGCAGGTGGTTCTGGAACTGGTAAGTCTGCGAGTATTTTAACTCCTAATTTATTAGTAAATCATAGTAGTATGATTTATACAGATCCAAAAGGTAGCTTGATAAAAAAATACGGTAATTATCTTGCTAGTCAAGAAAATACAAGAGTTTATTTTATTGATACGGTTAATATGTCGAAATCAATGCATTTTAATCCTTTTCCTTATATCAGAGATACTACAACTCTTGAAATGTTAATTACAAACATTTTAGATAATACAAAGCCTGAAACTGAAATGACAGGTGGAGATCCGTTTTGGGATAAGGCTGAACATCTATATATTAAGTCTATTTTCTCGTTTATATGGCAACATACTCCTTGTGATATTGATTGGACAAATTATGGTTCTAGAGAAGATGATGATCAGGTTCATTACGAAATGAATCTTGTAACATTTTTGGATTTTATTCATAGAGCAGATGTAATAACTGATCCGAGAACAGGAGATATGCAACCATCTATGTTAGAACGTTTATTTAAGGAACTTCCAGTAGATGATGATGCAAGATATTCTTATGAGGATATGAGTAAAGGAGCAGGTGATACATTAAGGTCAATTATTATTTCATGCAATTCTAGATTTTCAACATGGAGAAATAAAGAATTGCATGAATTATTAAAAGATAATGACATACCAATTGAAGAATTTGGCATTGGAAAAAATGGGGATGGTATTACAAAATCACATTTATTTATAACTATTCCAGATGATGATAAAACTTATAACTTTGTGCCGGGGATGATTTATACATTATTATTTCAAGAATTGTATTATCAAGCTAGATTTTATGATAATGATAGATTACCGTTAGATGTAGGCTTTTGGCTTGATGAATTTGCAAATATAAAAATGCCTTCTGGGTTTAAGGAAAAACTTGCAACAGTTAGAAGTAGAGGTATATATTGTGCGATATTCTTACAATCGTTAGCTCAAATGAAAGAACTTTTTAAAAATGATACATGGGAAGGGGTTGTAGGAAACTGTGATACATTCATTTATTTAGGTGGCAATGAACATGGTACATTTAAATATATATCCGAGCTATTAGGTAAATGGACAATTTATAAAAAATCTTCTTCAGAAAGTAAAGGCTCTCATGGAAGTAGCAGCAATTCAGTGGATGTAATAGCTCGTGATTTAATGGATCCAAATGAAATAAGATTATTACCAAATAATAAAGAAATCGTCTTTGTACGAGGTGAAAGAGCTTTAATGGATTTTAAATGGTATCCTTGGAACCATAAGATTAATTCGTATGCTATGTCGTATGGTTCATTTGAACCAGTAAAATATATGGAATTAATACGCAAACAAAGAGAAGAAGCAAACGATTATTATGAATTAATCTTTGATAATAAGAAAAAAATTGATTATTATTTAGCACAAAAAGAATCAGGTAAAGTGGTTGAAACAACAGTAAATATTCTAAGCTTTTTGAATTATGATTTTGACGAAGATAATGATAAAACAATTGAAGACGATATTAATGAATTGATTAAGTTATCTGATGAAGAAATTGAAAATATTATTTCAGAAGAAGAATTTATAGAAAATAAAAGAACAACTAGAGAAAAAAAGAACTTATTTAAAAATATGGATTTAATAGGTTTATATGCATCAGATATATTGGATGCAAGAAGAAAAGAAATACTAAAATCTTTATATAAACTAGATTATAGTCCAGAACAGATTAAAGATATTATTTCATTAGATAGAGATTTAGATGAAATAGAACAGTTATATGAAGCCTCAATAGTTTTAAAAGGCTAGATAAGGAGTTTATATGAACACGAATAAAGCAAGAGAAGAAATAATAGATATGTTTAAAAATGCCTTAAAAGAAGATAAGATACCATGGCGACAAGGCTGGATGATTGAACTTCCTGAAAATGCAGATACCAAAAAGGCTTATAAGGGATTAAATAGAATGATTTTAATGATGGTATCGCAAAATAGAAATTATAAAGATAATCGATTCTGCACATTTAAACAAGCTGAAAAGAATGGATGGAAAGTAAAAAAAGGCGAAAAAGGAATACCTATAGAGTTTTATTCTATTTATGATGTTCAAGAGAAAAAAATATTAACATCCGATGAAGTACATGAATTCAAGATGAAAGTCAATAGAGGTGAAATGACATCAGAAGAATATGATGAAAGAATAAAACCTATCATAAGAGTTAGTCATGTTTTCAATGCTGAACAGATTGATGGAATACCAGTTAAGGAATTAATGGAACATAAAGTATTTGATGAAAGTAATGTTATAGAAATAAGAGATGCAATTCTATCTGAAATGGAACCTTTGGGATTTAGAACTGGCGGTAATAGTGCTTTTTATAGTCCTGTAGGAGATTATATTCAATTACCTAACATGTATAGCTTTAGAACTGCAGAAGAATATTTATCTACTTTTTTACATGAAACATCCCATGCGACAGGTCATGAATCAAGATTGAATAGAAACATAAAAAATCTGTTTGGTAGTGAAGATTATGCAAGGGAAGAATTAAGAGCAGAAATATCTTCAGCATTCATATATCAGGATATTGGAATTGAACCAAATAAAGACATAGATGATAATCATAAAGCTTATATTCAAAGTTGGATTGAGGTTTTGGAAAAAGAACCAAATGAACTTATTAAAGCAATTAGAGAAAGTCAAGATATAGCTGATTATGTGGTTGAAAAATATAATAGAGGAATTGAATTAATAAAAGATAAGGGATTAAAAATAGAAGAAATGGATATTGAAAAGAAAATAGATGAATATAAAGAGTTAGCTAGAAATACAGAAAATGATTTAAAATTAGCATATAAAAAAATGGATGAATTGATTCCGAAAGAAAACTTTAAGGTTATTTCAAAAACTAGATAATTTTTTCTTTTTAAGGTGCTATAATACAGTAGATATTAAGTATTTACTGGGAGATGATAAAATGATTGCAGCAAGAGTAAAAAGACCATATAGACATTTGAGAAGAGAAGATAGAATTAAAATTGAAGCTCTATATAATAACGGACATTCTGGTAGAGAAATATCTAAGATATTAGGATTTAGCCAAAGTACAATATGCAGAGAATTAAAAAAAGGTATGTATGAACATACTAATTCAGATCTTACAACTACTAATAAGTATAGTTATAATAAAGCTCAGGAAATAACAGATATAAATGTCTCAAAGAGAGGTCCAAAATATTTAAAAATTGATAAACAAAGAGAGTATGCAGATTTTATTGAAAAAGACATAGTTGAAAATAATCATAGTCCTGAAGTAGCGATAGCTGAAGCAAAAAAGGCTGGATTTAAATTTCATATATGTGTTAGGACATTATACAACTATATAGATATGGATTTATTTGCTAGATTATCTCTAAGTAATTTACCTGTAAAAAGAAAAAGAAATAAGAGAGCTATTTCTGTTGCAAAATATAAAACATTAAAAAAAGAGGTCCCATTAATTACAGATAGACCAAAGGAAGTAGATGATAGGGAAACATTTGGACATTGGGAAATGGATACAGTAAAAGGACGAAAGGGTATAACAAAAGGATGTTTATTAGTTTTAACAGAGAGAAAAACTAGAAAAGAGATTATTAGATTTATGAAGAATCAAAAATCTGAATCTGTAGTAAAAGAATTAAATAACATAGAAAAATACTTTGGTAAAAAATTCTCGGAAATCTTTAAAACTATAACTGTAGATAATGGCTCTGAGTTTTCTGATTATGATGATATGATTAAATCATCAATACATGAGGGGAAAAGAATAGAGATATACTATTGTCATCCATATTCATCTTGGGAAAGAGGAACTAATGAAAATGGAAACAGATTTATAAGAAGAAGGATTCCTAAAGGTAAAGATTTTGATAATATAACAAAAGAGAAGGTTGAAGAGATTGAATATTGGATGAATCACTATCCTAGGAGAATGTTTAACTTCAAAACATCAGAGGAATTATACCAGGAAGAATTAAAAAACATAGCATCATAAAAATAATCAATTCATACGACGGTTTTTAACTACTTTAAAAATATATGCAAAAAACATTGCTATTTTCAGTTAAAATATTGTTTAAATATATATGTGTTCATAAATCAAATTATGTGGTATAGTAGAAAGTATAGAAGGTATAGTATTATTTAGTTTTGACTTATTGAATTATGGGTCCTATTTATGGGGGAGGATCACTATGGGTTATAATGAAGAAAACTATTTTATAGAGCATTTTTCTGAGGCTCTTGAAAAAGGGTATATACAAGCTTTTTATCAACCGATTTATCGTTCGGTTACAAAGAAGATTATGTGTGCTGAAGCATTGGCAAGATGGATTGAACCGGATAATGGTATGGCTTCACCAGCATTGTTTATACCAGCATTAGAAAAAAATAATTTGATATTTGATCTTGATATGGAAGTGTTACGTCAGACCTGTGAATTATATCAAGAATTAAAGAGTCGCGGAACATTAATTAATACTTTTTCAGTAAATCTTTCTAGACAGGATTTTAAACATAAGGATTTTTATGAAAAGGTAGTTAATACTCTTGAAAGGTATGACGTTCCACATAATGCTATTAATCTTGAAATTACAGAAAGTTTGATGATGGATGAAACAAAGGTTTTTAGTGAAACATTAGATGAGTTTATGAAAGCAGGTTTCTCTATTTGGATGGATGACTTTGGAAGTGGTTATTCTTCATTGAATGTTCTTAAGGATTATAATTTTGATGTTATGAAATTTGATATGCTTTTTCTTGAGAATTTTTCAATGAAGGGAAGACGATTGTTAGCATCACTTATCAATATGGCTAAAACTTTGGGTATTCATACTCTTTCAGAAGGTGTGGAAACTAAGGAACAGCAGGAATTTTTGTCATCGGTTGGATGCGAAGCCCTTCAAGGTTATTATTATTCAAAACCTATATCCAAATCAAGTTTGATTGAGTTGATTGATGAGGATATTTCAAATGTAGAATCTTTTGAGGATAGACAGTATTGGAGCAAGATAGGACAATTGAATTTTGTAAGTACGCGTCCACTTGAAGAATTGACAGAAATGGAATTAGATGATGATGATACTAGAATACATAAATTAGAAGGTGGAATTCCATTAGCTTTAGCTGAAATAACAAAAAAGAGTATGAAATTTGCATACGTTAGTAATGCGTATTTAAAGAGTTTAAAAAGATTAGGCTATAATAATATAGAAGAGGTTGAACAGGAATATACTGATCGTAGAAGTGATCAATATTTGATTATGAAAAAAATGATAGATGATGCAATAAATAAAGGAGATATACAGAAACTAGAGCGCGGCTATAAGGATACCTTTTTTAGGGTGAGTGTTAAGTGTATTGCTAAAACAACTGACAGGGCTATGATTGCTTTGTACTTACCTACTTTTGATTCGGAGAACGAAATACAGAATGCCAAAAGGATATTAAAATATAGTAATTCTCTTTTTGAAACTTATGAGGTGGTCGTATTATTTTATCCAGAAAGCGATATAGCACATAGGATACATGTATCAAGTGAGTTGCCTGAGTATGATCGAGAAGCTTCGTTGGAAAAGAGTGTTTATAAATTTTGTGAAGCACAAGTAGCTTCGGTAGATCAGGAAAGATATTTAAAATTTTTAAATCTTGATAATGTATTCCAACGAGTCGATGAAAGCCCAAAGGGTTTTGTTCAAGGATTTTTTAGAATAATACTTAATGGAGATAAGCCGGTGTGGCATTCGGTGAGGTTGACAAATATATCATCAGAAGGGGAGCGTGTATATCTACTGACAATTCAAGAGATTCAAGGAAAAGAAGTGGAATGTTTCGAATTGATAAGTAGGGAGCATCCAGAATTGCTTGAATGATATTTTGCGAATTATAAAATTTTAGATAATAACTTATATAATAAAAAGCAATGAGTATATTACTCATTGCTTTTTATTTTGAACCATATTTTTTTATGTGTTTTTTTATAGCGTTAAATGTTTTATCGCTTATGTAATGTTCTATTCTACATGCATCTTCGGAAGCAGTTTTTTCATCAACACCAAGATTTATAAGTACTTGTGTCAATACAGTATGGCGTTCATAAATATGTTTCCCAAGAAGTTTGCCTTCTTTGGTTAATTTTAAAAATCCTGAATCATCTGTTTCAACAAGACCTTCTTTTTTTAATACCCCGATAGCTCGACTTACTGATGGCTTGGAATAACCTAAATACTCGCCAACATCAATGCTTCTAACAGTAGAGGATGTTTGTGATAATACATATATTGCTTCAACATACATTTCCCCAGATTCTTGTAATGCCATTAGTACTTCTCCTTTGTTAATTAATTACTGATAGCATATCATAAAAAGGCTTTTTTTTCAAATTTTCTTGACAAGTTAGCATCGTCTAACTATAATATATGTGGTTAGCAAAAACTAACTATATTTAATGGTGGTTAGTGCGTATTTGCTAACATAATTTAAATCACGAGGTTAGCTTAAACTAACTGGATATAAAGGAGGAAAAATGATGCCTTTAATTTATGCAGATAGAAACAAAACTCAGATTATAAAAAAAATAGGAGGAAGCCCTGAAGTTAAGAAACATTTAGAAAATTTGGGTTTTAACGTTGGTGGTGAAGTGAGCATAGTAAGTTCACTTGGTGATAATTTAATTGTAAAGATAAAAGAGAGCAGAGTTGCTATAAGTGAGGAATTGGCTAAGAAAATAATGATTTGATATAAAGGAGGAATCTGAAGTGAAGACACTTAAAGATGTAAAAATAGGCGGGACTGCAAAAGTTAAAAAACTCCATGGTGAGGGCGCAGTTAAACGTCGAATCATGGATATGGGAATCACAAAAAATGCAGAAATTTATGTGAGAAAGGTTGCCCCTTTAGGTGATCCGATTGAAGTGACTGTTAGAAATTATGAATTATCTCTTAGAAAAAAAGATGCAGAGATGATAGAAGTAGAATAGTAGAAAGGAATTTGAAAGATGAGTTTGAAAATTGCGTTAGCTGGTAATCCGAACAGTGGTAAGACAACTCTTTTCAATGCGTTAACTGGATCAAATCAGTTTGTCGGTAACTGGCCAGGTGTTACAGTTGAAAAGAAGGAAGGAAAATTAAAGAAACATAGTGAAGTTACAATTGTTGACCTTCCAGGTATTTATTCTTTATCACCATATACTCTTGAAGAGGTAGTTGCTAGAAATTATTTAATTGGTGAGAGACCTGATGCAATCTTAAATATTATAGATGGTACAAACTTAGAGAGAAACCTTTATCTTACAACTCAGTTAACAGAACTTGGTATTCCTGTTGTAGTTGCTGTTAATATGATGGATATTGTAAAAAAACAAGGTGATCAGATTAATATTAATGAATTGTCAAAACAACTTGGATGTAAGGTTGTTGAAATTTCAGCTCTTAAGGGTGATGGAGTTTTAAAAGCAGCAGAAGAAGCAATGTATGCGGCCAAAAATGCTAAGACAATTCCACTTCATACATTCTCAGGACCTGTTGAGCATGCAATCGCTCATATTGAGGAGGCTGTTGTTCATAATATGCCAGAAGAACAGCAAAGATGGTATGCTATTAAAATCTTTGAGAGAGATGATAAAGTTTTAAGTAAAATGAATATCTCAAGTGATTTAAAGAATCATATCGAGAATGATATTAAATCCGCTGAAAAAGAACTTGATGATGATGCCGAAAGTATTATTACAAATGAACGTTATGTTTATATAGCAGAAGTAATAAAAGCTTGTTACAAGAAGAAAAATGCAGGTTCATTAACAACTTCAGATAAAATTGATAAGATAGTAACAAATAGATTTTTAGGTTTACCTATATTTGCTCTTATAATGTATTTGGTATATTGGGTTGCAATGGTTGGCGTTGGTGCTCCAGCAACAGATTGGGCAAATGATGGCTTGTTCGGTGATGGATTCCACTTGTTAGGAATGGATGGTGGATATGCAGAAGACAGTGAAAAGTATGCTGATGCAGCGGCTATTGTAGATGGTTATGATGTATATGTTGAAGAAAATGGTGAACCAACAGATAAATTTACATATGAAGTAGAAGATGAAGAAACACTTGAAATCACAGAAGAGGAAGCAAGTGTAGAGGATTATAAAGAAGCATTAAAAACAATTGAAGAAATGGGTGATGAACCAGATCCAGCTGATTATGGTACATGGGTTCCGGGCGTTCCTGTAGTTGTTGAAAAAGCACTTGATAAAGCAAATGCTGCAGAATGGCTTAAGGGATTAATCTTAGATGGTATTGTTGCCGGTGTAGGTGCGGTACTTGGATTTGTTCCACAGATGCTCGTTTTATTCTTTATGTTAGCGTTCTTAGAGGCTTGCGGATATATGGCAAGAATTGCATTTGTTCTTGACCGTGTGTTTAGAAAGTTTGGCCTTTCAGGTAAATCATTTATTCCAATGCTTGTAGGTGTTGGTTGTGGTGTTCCTGGTGTTATGGCTAGTAGAACAATTGAAAATGAACGTGATAGACGTATGACTATTATGACTACAACATTTATTCCATGTGGAGCTAAGGTTCCATTTATAGCTATGATTGCTGGTGCTATTTTTGGTGGTGATGCTTGGGTATCAACATCAGCATACTTTATTGGTATGGGTGCAATTGTTATTTCAGGTATTATTCTTAAAAAGACAAGAATGTTTTCTGGAGATCCTGCACCATTTGTTATGGAACTTCCAGCATATCATTTACCAACTCTTCCAAACGTACTTCGTTCAATGTGGGAACGTGGTTGGTCATTCATCAAGAAGGCTGGTACAATTATCCTTCTTTCAACTATAATTGTATGGTTTACATCTAGATTTGGATTTAAGGATGATTCGTTTAAAATGTTAGCAGAAGAAGAACTAGAATATTCAATTCTTGCTAAAATTGGTAATGCTATTGCTTGGATTTTCACTCCTCTTGGATGGGGCAATTGGCAGGCAGCAGTTGCATCATTTACAGGTTTAGTTGCTAAGGAAAACATTGTTGGTACAATGGGTATTTTATATGGTGGCGGTGATCAGACTACATGGCAGGCATTAGCTGCTAAATTTACAGAAATTACTGGTTTCTCATTCTTAGTATTTAACTTACTTTGCGCACCATGTTTCGCTGCAATCGGTGCGATTAAGCGTGAAATGAATAATGTAAAATGGACTATTTTTGCAATTGCTTACCAGTGTGGTTTTGCATATGTGATAGCATTTATGATTAATCAGTTTGGTGGACTTGCTACAGGCAAGGCAAATGCTGTTGGTTTAGTATTTGCATTTGCTGCTTTACTAGTAATTCTATATATGTTATTCTTTAAGAAATATAAAGAAGCAGATAAATTAACAGTGTTAGGTGATGCTACTTAAGATATAAGGAGGCGTAAGATGATTTCGTGGTTAGTAAGTAATTTAGGAACAATTATTATTTCTATACTGCTTATAATTATGGTTGTATTTATCATTCGTAAATTGATAAATGATAAAAAACGAGGAATATCTTCTTGCGGCGGGAACTGTGCACATTGTAATATGTGTTCAGGCATAAGGAAAAATAAATAGAGTTTTAAAGCGCTATGAGCAATGCTTGTAGCGCTTTTTGTTTAGAAAATTTTTCATTAAGCAAATTTAATTAAATTATTGCTTGAGTAGATTTGTCTGATATGTTATAAATAAATGTGGTTAGCGTATGCTAACTGACATTGCGGGATGAGTAACGTATGATTATTATTTTGTTTTTTAGGGATTATTGAATTAGTCATAGTGCTCATCCTTATAAAACACAATTCGGAAGGAGATTAGAAAATGTATTTAGAAATTGAAAAAGTAGTCGGAAGAGAAATTCTTGATTCAAGAGGAAATCCTACAGTTGAGGCAGAAGTATATCTTATCGACGGAACGGTTGGCAGAGGAACAGCACCAAGTGGAGCTTCAACAGGAGAGTTTGAGGCCCTTGAACTACGTGATGGTGATAAGGAAAGATATTTAGGAAAAGGTGTACAGAAAGCTGTAGAAAACATAAATACAACTATTAATGATGTGCTTGTTGGTATTGATGCATCTGATACATATGCAGTTGATGCTGCCATGATCAAGGCTGATGGTACTAAGGATAAGTCAAATCTTGGAGCAAATGCTATTCTTGCTGTTTCAATTGCAGCAGCACGTGCAGCTTCAATCGCGCTTGATATTCCACTTTATAGATTTTTAGGTGGCGTACAGGGTAATAAGCTTCCAGTTCCAATGATGAATATTTTAAATGGTGGAGCTCATGCTGATAGCGCAGTTGATACACAGGAATTTATGATTATGCCTGTAGGTGCTCCTACATTTAAGGAAGCACTTAGATGGTGTGCTGAAGTATTCCACAAACTTAAGAGCCTAATTAAGGATATGGGTGATGTAACAGCTGTTGGTGATGAGGGTGGATTTGCTCCAAATCAGTTAAAGAGTGATGAAGAAGCAATTGAAAAGATCCTTGAAGCTATTAAGGCAGCAGGTTTTGAACCTGGTAAAGACTTTATGATTGCAATGGATGCAGCATCATCAGAGTGGAAAAGTGAAAAAGGCAAAGGATTCTATAAACAGCCTAAGTCAGGTAAGGAATTTACATCTGATGAACTTATTGCTCATTGGGAATCGCTTGTTGATAAATATCCAATTATCTCAATTGAAGATGGCCTTGATGAAGAGGACTGGGAAGGTTGGAAGAAGATGACAGAAAAGATTGGTCATAAGGTTCAGTTAGTTGGAGATGATTTGTTTGTAACAAATACAGAGAGACTATCAAAGGGTATTGAACTTGGAGCAGGTAACTCAATTTTGATTAAGTTAAATCAGATTGGATCTGTTTCAGAAACACTTGAAGCTATTAAGATGGCTCATAAGGCTGGATATACAGCAATTTCATCACATCGTTCTGGTGAAACAGCTGATACGACAATTGCAGATTTGGCAGTTGCTCTTAATACTTGTCAGATTAAGACTGGTGCACCAAGCCGTTCAGAAAGAGTTGCTAAATATAATCAGTTACTTAGAATTGAAGAAGAACTTGGAGAGTCAGCAGTTTATCCACAGATGGGTGCATTTAATGTAAAATAATAAACATGTAAAAGTTAAGCTGGTTAGATTATTCTAACCGGCTTTTTTTATATGCGTAAATTTAAAAAAAATTTGTTTAAGACTATAAATAGTCGTTTATTTGAGTTATAATATTACTATATATGAGAACGGATAAAATTGGTTTTTACGTAATGATTAATAACCCAAATATGTATTGGGAGAAGGGAGATAATCCGATTTTTTGATAAGGCTAATTGGATTTAATTGAAGGTATGTCTAAGGAGAAGGTTTTTAATATTGGGGTTATGATTGGCAATGTTCATACTCAGCATCCGATGGAATTAATACGAGGGATAAGTGAAGCCGCTAAGGGTGAGAATGTTAATATATCCTTTTTTGTTGGCGCGCAGGGTAATGCATTAGATTTTTGGGAAGGAGATGAAGATGATTATAATTCATATAATTATCAATATAATTCCCTTTATGATTATTCGCTAATTGCTGGTCTTGATGCTATTATTATTTCTTATGGAACATTATGTATATATCTTGAAAATGAAAATAGAGAAGAATTTGCTAAGAAATATAGAAGTGTTCCGCTTGTTATACTTGAAGAGTATGACGAGGACTCTTGTGACAGTTTTATTATTAGTGATAATTTTGGAAGTATGTATAATATTGTTGAACATTTACTTTCTGATCATGGCTATAAGAGGATTGTTTATTTAAGTGGACCTATAAATAATACGGATTCTAATGAGAGAGAGCGTGCATATCTAGAAGCAATGAAGGCTCACGAACTTGAAGTTACAAGTGAGATGGTAGAATATGGGGATTATTCTTCTAACGTAGATGATTTAGTTGAAAAACTTTTAGATAATAACGAAGGTGTTGAAGCTATTGTATCGGCTAACGATGAAATGGCTATTAGTATATATAATGTTTGTAGAAGAAGAGGACTTGTTCCTGGAAGAGATATTGCGGTAACAGGCTATGATGATGTAGAATTTGCTCAACGTATGGATCCACCGCTTACAACTGCTAATCAGGATGGTTTGGATATGGGATATCGAGCGCTTAAATGTGCAGTTGCATTATGCAAGGATCCTACAAATCCGATAAAAATGAAGATTCCTGCTAAGTTTTTAAAACGTCAGTCCTGTGGTTGTAAGATACATCATGTTGATAAGGAATTAGAACTTGTTGATGTTCTAGAAAAGATAGAAAAACTATCAGATAAAGAACAGATACAAAAGGCTGTTTCAATTGCAACTGTTGGCTCATATAAGAGTGTAGTATCTGAAGAAGGTAGAAATAAGGGAAAAGCATATTTTGAATTTTTGATTTCCAATCTTTTAGAATTGGATGATTTAAATGACGATGAAAAACGTGAACTCGCTGATTCACTGCTTTTACAAGTTCAAAATCTATGTGCTGATGAAGGGTGTAAAAATATTGAATTTTCAGGATTTTTAAGATCTTTCCAGCAAATAATGCGTTTCTTTATGGAAAGAGAAAAGGAGACTGACGTACTTGTTCTCCTTGGTAGAATTCTTGAACTAACAGATAATTATGTTACATCTTTTGTTATGAGAAAAGATGAAGAAGATATAATGATGTTGCTTACAAAGAGTTGGGCAGCACCTACATCTATAAAATATATGATTGATAAAGCTGATGATGAGAATGCATTTAATTGTTTAGCTATAGAGACGGCTATTGATCAGGGAGCAAAGAGTGCTTATCTTTATCTTCTTCCAGAACCATTAAAGTGCGATAGAAAAATGGAATTTGTATGTCCAGATTGTTTGGAACTTGTGGCGAAACATATAAATGGAAAAGTAGAAGTATATGATAGGGGAAAACGACCAGTTGTAACAAAAGAGAATGGATTTGCTTCGCTTTTTCCAGATTCATCAAAACATAGTTATGTTGTATTTTTGTTATTTGCAAAGGAATATCAATATGGAATTATGCTTTGCGAAATAGATGATACTTCCATAGGTATGCTTTATGGAGTTTCACTTCAGATTAGTACGGCTCTTGCTTATATGCAGATTAGTAAGCAGGAAAACGAAGCTAAACAGCAGTTGTTTGATACTTTGAAAGAGCTTAGAGATAAAAATGAAATGTTAAGTTTTGTATCATCGATGGATGCTCTTACAGGAATATACAACAGACGTGGATTTATTGAAAATGTTGTAGATGCGATAAATGAAAATGTTGGTAAGAAAGCTGCTTTGTTCTTTTCGGATTTAGATCATTTAAAGCAAATTAATGATGAGTTTGGACATCAGGATGGTGACTTCGCATTGATGAATGCTGCTAAGATTATGAAAGAAACATTTGATAGTTTTGGAAGTGAAAATGCTGTGTGCGGTCGTATTGGAGGCGATGAGTTTGTTTCTTTTATGATTTGCGAAAATGAAGACGATACTGAAAAAGTATTAGAAGAGTTGAAGTTACGAAGCAAGTTATTTAATGAGAAATGTGAAAAACCATATTATGTGGAATTTTCTACAGGTTGTTACACATTTGTTTGTAGAGCTGTATTCTCTGTAGCAGAACTTACAGGCAAAGCAGATGAATGTTTATATGAAGCTAAAAAGACTAGACGAGATAATATAGTTAAGTAAAAAGTATCATTTTAGATAACTGAAATAATTGGTCTTGTTTTTTATGTTTCAAAGTTATATAATATGTCAAAATAAGACGAAGGGAAAAATTATTATGTGTAAGTTAGTAACTAGATATTCATATATTATTATTGACGCTGTGCTTATAATTTGTAAGTATGGTGATATTTTGGTATATGAAAATAGTAGTTGCTAAGAAAGATATGATATTATTATTTAGTTTATAAAGATCATTTATCTTTTTTAGATAAATGGTCTTTTTTGTTTCCAAAAATAAATACATTTATAATAAATTTCAAGGAGAAAAATTATGGACTTAATAGTGTTAATCGGAAGTGGAGCAGTTGGAAAGATGACTGTAGGGCAGGAACTTATGAAAATTACGGATTTTAGACTTTTTCATAATCATATGATGATTGAACCAGTAATTGAAATATTTGGCAAGTTTAATGGTGCAGTTGTCAGCAAATTACGAGAGACCATAATGGATGAATTTTTAAAGACTAAATATCAGGGGATGATATTTACATTTATGTGGGCATTTGACATGAAAGAAGATTGGGATTATATAGCATCTGTAGCACGTAAGTTTGAGGAAACAGGTGGAACTGTATATTATGTAGAACTTGTTGCAGATAGAGCTGTAAGATTAGAAAGAAATAAAACAGAAAATAGACTTAGAAATAAAGCGTCAAAAAGAGATTTGGCAATATCAGAAGATAGAATTATCAGAGAAGAAACAAAGTACAGAATTGTAAGTAATGAAGGTGAGATACCATTTGCTAATTACATGAAAATTGATAATACTAATCTTGAACCAGATGTTGTTGCAAAAATGATTAAGGATAACTTTAATTTGCCAGATGTTTCAACAACTGAACTCGAAAATAAGGTGATTCTTGAAGAAGTGAGAGAAGATGAAGTTGAACAGTTACATAGTTTACAAGTAGATAGTTTTATGCCTTTGTATGAAAAATATCATGATGATTTATCACCAGCAATTGAGAGTGTTGGTAGGGTGAGAGAAAAGGTCAATGATGAAAATAGAACATTTTACTTTATTGTAAAAGATGGTGCAAGAGTAGGTGGTGTTTGTACTTCTTATGGTAGAGTTAATAATGATAATGGTTTTACTATTGATAAGAATGTAGTTTACATAAGTCCAATTTTTGTTCATCCTAAATATCAGAATCTTCATATTGGACAAGTTGCTATTAAAAAGTTATTTGATATGTATAATGGTGTGAAAATATGGAAGTTATGGACTATACTTGAGGAAGAAGGTAATTGTCATTTTTATGAAAAATGCGGATTTGTAAAAACTGGTGAAGTACAAAAAATTAAAGATGATATGAGTCTTGTAGAGTATGAAAGATAAAAATGTTTATATTACAAAATGTAAGATATATATTGCATTATGCAATGTAAAATGATACAATCGAAAATATGAAAGGACGATTCATGTAATTAGTTTTAAAGTTTAATGGAGGGAAAGAAATGTTTAAGAATAATAAAGTTGTTGATGAGCGACTTCATAAAAAATCAAGTGAATTAGGTGCACGAATGTTTCCGGTTTTAGGTATAATAGAGTTAGTGTTTCTAATTGTTAAGATAGCATGTGGCTTGCCATTTATGGTTTATGTATTAGAGATATGTATTTTGGTAGGTGGTGTTGTAATGTGGCTTTTTGAAGAACTTCGCTTTGGAACATTGTTTGTAAAGGAAAAAGATGATATTTTAAAAGAGTTATCTAATAAAGCTAAATCACAAGCTTTTATGATGATGTTTTGGATTGTTATAATTGGTGAATTATTATATATATTTTTGATTGATAAAAAATATTATTTTTGGGTGCTTACATACATTGTAAGCTGGTTGCCATGTGCTATTTACATTACGATTTCTGCAGTCTCAGGAGGAATACTAGTATTTGGAAGTAAGCAGAAAGAAAAGAATGTAAAAAAAGATTTAGCTATAAGAACTTTCTTTGGTTCGATATTCTTTGGGTTTGTAACAGGAACAGGATTTTATATACGTGATGGTGCTTTTTATCCTAAGGGATTAATTGGGGTAGTATTATTAGCAGCAGGATGGGGGATTCCTTTCTATTTTATGTTTATAGGAATCATGAAACTTTCTGAAAAGAAAGCTGATAAAAATATAGAAAAAGTAGATGATAGAGATGAAAAATAAGAGAATGAAAATTGCCCGAGTGGAATGTGATATGACGCAGGAACAATTAGCGGATGCTGTGGGTGTAACGAGACAAACAATTGGATTAATTGAAGCAGGGAAATATAACCCTAGTATTTCTTTATGTATTGAGATTTGTAAGGCTTTAAATAAATCACTTGATGATTTGTTTTGGCCGGAAAGCTAGTAGGGGGGAATATAAACATGGAAAAAGAGAATTATGAAGATTCGATAAAAGACATTTTAGATTAACAAATTTGAATTTAGTAGAGGTATTAGTATGAAAGTATTTATTGTATATTGCCATCCTTCAAAGGATAGTTTTACGAATGATGTATATAAATCTTTTGAACGGGGGTTAAGAGATGCAGGTCATGAGATTATTATATCTGATTTATATGATATGAATTTCAAAACGGATATAAGTGAAGAAGAATATTTACGAGAAACATATTACAGAATTGATGGAATAAAATCAAAAGATGTCTTGATTGAACAGAAAAAAATACAGAGCAGTGATGCGATTGTGTTTATATATCCTGTATTTTGGACAGAAGCACCTGCAAAACTTGTGGGTTGGTTTGATCGAATTTGGACAACAGGATTTGCTTATAAACCAGATCCTACGATGAAGGTTCTTGAAAAAGCATTATTTATAGTTTGCGCAGGAAAATCAATGAAATCTCTTATTGAAACAGGGGAAAAGAGTGCGATGGAAACAGTAATGTTGGGAGATAGAATTCGTGATAGAGCGAAAGAAAAAGAAATGGTTATTTTTGATAATGTAACGCATTGGAATGAAGAGGCACGAAGTGAGAACATTCCTTTACATCTTTCCAAGGCTTATGAAATGGGTATAAAATTTTGAAACTTAGAAGAGTAAAATATATAACATAAGGAGAGTTGTTGTTTGGTAAAACGTAGACAAGCATGGTTCGTTTTGAGCTACTGGTAAAACAATCACGGACGGAAGAAAAGAATTTGAACAATATATTTCTACAGTGAGGAAAATATAAGATCGTTTAATTCTGTCAATTACTCTAAATCCATTGAAAAACCAAGGTTTTTGTGATAGTATTAAACAGTTGTGTTAAGGTGGTTTTCTTGAAGAAAATTAACCTTATAAATTCAAGAAAGAGGATAATGATATGAAACTAGGAATCGTTGGTCTTCCTAATGTAGGAAAGAGTACACTTTTTAATTCGCTTACAAAGGCTGGTGCTGAATCAGCTAACTATCCATTCTGTACAATTGATCCTAATGTTGGTATTGTTACAGTTCCGGATGAAAGACTAGATAAATTAACAGAAATGTATAATTCAAAGAAGACAACTCCAGCTGTTATCGAATTTGTTGATATTGCTGGTCTTGTAAAGGGAGCTTCAAAGGGTGAAGGGCTTGGAAATCAGTTCCTTGCAAACATCAGAGAAGTAGATGCAATTGTTCACGTTGTTAGATGTTTTGAAAACACAAACATTATTCATGTTGATGGTAGCATCGATCCACTTAGAGATATTGAAACAATTAATCTTGAATTAGTATTTTCTGATATTGAAATTTTAGATAGAAGAAGAAGCAAGCTCATCAGAGTCGCAAGGAATGATAAGTCTGCAGCTAAAGAACTTGATTTAGTTGAAAGAATTATTGCTCACCTTGAGGGCGGTAATCTTGCAGCTTCATTTGCTACAGATGATGAAGATGAAATTGCATTTATGAGTGAATATAATCTTCTTACAAATAAGCCAGTTATTTATGCAGCAAATGTTTCTGAAGATGATTTAGCTGATGATGGTGCTTCAAATGAAGGCGTTCAGAAAGTTAGAGCATATGCTAAGGAAAATGGTAGTGAAGTTTTCGTTATTAGTGCTGAGATTGAACAGGAGATTTCAGAACTCGATGATGATGAAAAGCAGATGTTCCTTGAAGATTTAGGTATTAAGGAATCTGGTCTTGATAAACTTATTAAGGCTAGTTATTCACTTCTTGGTCTTATTAGTTTCTTAACATCTGGTGAAGATGAAACAAGAGCTTGGACTATTAAGGAAGGTACAAAGGCTCCACAGGCAGCAGGTAAGATTCATACTGATTTTGAAAAAGGTTTCATTAAGGCTGAAGTTGTAAGCTATGATGATTTAATGAATTGTGGAACTTATGCAGCTGCAAGAGAAAAAGGACTTATTAGACTTGAAGGTAAGGATTATGTGGTAAATGATGGCGACATTATTCTTTTCAGATTTAATGTATAGAGGTAAAACATGTTAGCACAATTAAGTGTAGAATTCCCAAATTTTGGTATTAAGTTTCATGATATGCCGATTGGTGTGGATTTTGGAAGTTTTCATATTGCTTTCTATGGAATGTTCATTGGACTTGGTATGATTCTGGGGACTCTTATTAGTTTGAATTATGTTAGAAAAATCGGATATGATGTTGAAGATTTTCTTGATTTGGCTTTAGGCATAATAGCTTTTTGCCTAGTTGGAGCAAGGGCATACTATGTATTGTTCCGATGGGATTATTATAGTAAAAATCCTAAGGAAATAATTATGCTTAAGGAAGGTGGACTTGCGATATATGGTGGAATTATAGCTGGAGCGATAGTTTGCTTTGTTTTCGTGAAGATAAAAAAGATTCCGTTTTTACTTGTCGCAGATGTTGCCATGGAAGGTTTGCTCCTTGGACAAATTCTTGGTAGGTGGGGAAATTTCACTAACAGAGAGTGTTTTGGAACAGCCTGCACAACTAAGAATCCACTGGCTATGCGAATATATTTTGATAAGTATTTTTCATCGTCTGACGTTCCGGATGTTGTTGCAAAAGGAATGGAGAAGATAACAGGAAAATCAATCGATGCTCTTGGATATATTCAGGTACATCCAACATACCTTTATGAATCACTTGGAAATCTTATTCTTTTAATTATAGTAATTATAGTTGCTAGTAAGAAGAAATATGATGGACAGATGTTCTTTACATATCTTATAGGATATGGTGTGGTTAGATTTTTGGTTGAAGGTATTAGAACAGATCAGTTACAGATTGGAAATACAGGGATTGCTGTTTCACAGGCTTTATCAGGAGTATTGTTCGTATGTGGAATTTTACTTATGGTTTTCAATTCTAAGGTAAGTAAAACGTTAATTGGTAAGAATAGATTTGGAACAGAAGAAATAGTTGTTAAAGAAGGTTCTAAAGAAGAAGTGAAAGAAACTTCAGAAGATTAATAATAGATAGCAATGATTTACATAAAATCTATTTGCTGGGAAATGAGTATAAAGCACATTGGTAATTTTTACTAATGTGCTTTGTCTATTTTTAACAAAATTTAATTGGATTGTGGTGGGCGAAAATCCCCACCACAATATATAGTGGGTCCTTTTGTGGGAGCCACTTTTTTTATTGGAAAATCAAGGAAAATCAAGGAAAAAACCCTTGCGAAATGAAAAAAACTAATGTAGAATATCAAATAAGTGGTGAAAAGTGTCGAATTGTGGTGAAGAATGGGGAACATGTAACATAATATGTTTTAAAAGGCACATTGAAACCAAAAAAGTATGAATTAGATTAAGTGGATTCACGATTCAGGGAAGGAGGAAAACTACATATGTTTATTGGACAGTATACATACAGTCTTGATGCAAAAGGTAGAGTTGTTATTCCTCCAAAGTATCGTGAAGAGTTAGGTGAAGAATTTGTTATATCAAAAGGCATGGATGGTTGTTTAAGAATTTATACAACTGACGCTTGGAAAGACTTTTGTGATAAGTTAAGCGCATTGCCACAGACTTCGAAAGATGCCCGTCATTTTGCTCGTTTTTTCCTCGCGGGTGCTAACTCTCTTGAACCAGACAAACAGGGAAGAGTATTAATCCCTCAGGTATTAAGAGAGTTCGCATCCCTAGAAAAAGATGTGATGATTATTGGTGTAAATAATTATGTCGAAATATGGGATGTTAATAAATATGATGAGGTTAATGACATCAGTGAAGAAGAGCTTGATGAAATCTCAGAGAAAATGTTTGAGAACGGCTTCGTATTATAAGCCGAAAAGAAGGAGCTGCTATGGAGTTTAAACATAAATCGGTATTGTTAGATGAAACAATTGAAGGATTAAATATTAAACCTGACGGTATTTATGTTGATGGAACTTTAGGTGGCGGCGGTCATTCATATCATATAGCTTCTAGGCTTTCAGATAAGGGAAGACTCATTGGTATAGATCAGGATAAGGATGCTATAAAGGCTGCAAGCGAAAGACTTAAAGAGTTTGGAGATAAGGTAACTATTGTAAGAGATAATTACACAAACTTTAGAAAAGTACTTGATGATTTAAATGTTGAAAAAGTTGATGGAATCTTACTTGATATTGGAGTTTCTTCTTATCAATTAGATAACACAGAAAGAGGCTTTTCATATAATGCAGATGCACCACTTGATATGAGAATGGATGACAGACAAAAACTTACAGCTAAAGATATTGTAAATGAATATGATGAACAAACTCTATTTAGAATAATTAGAGATTATGGTGAAGATAAATTTGCTAAGAATATTGCAAAACATATCGTAGCCGCAAGAAGAGAGAAAGAGATTGAGACAACGGGAGAACTTGTAGAGATAATAAGTGGAGCCATTCCTAAAAAATTACAGAAGAATGGTAATCCTGCAAAGAAAACATTTCAAGCTATCAGAATTGAATTGAATCATGAGCTTGATGTTTTAAAAGAATCAATAGACGGTATGATTGATTCACTTAACATAGGGGGAAGACTTTGCATTATAACTTTTCATTCTTTAGAAGATAGAATTGTTAAGCAAAAGTTTAAAGTAAATGAAAATCCATGCACATGTCCACCAAATTTTCCGGTGTGTGTATGTGGGAAGGTTAGCAAGGGACGAATAATTACAAGAAAACCTATCGTTCCAAGTGATGAGGAAATAGCAGAAAATAAAAGATCAAAAAGTTCTAAGTTAAGAATTTTTGAAAAGGGGATATAATATGGCAGATTATAACAACAGAAGAAGTAATTCGAGAAGACAAATTGAAAATAGAAATCATTCTTCAAGAAATCGTAGAAGAAATGATTCTTATATACATGGTAACGTAGTTACTGCTCCACAGTATGAGGAAGCTCCAAGAAGATCTAGAGTATACAGAGATGGTAAAAGAGTTGCTGATACTAAGAAGGGCATTAGATACAGAGAGGCGATGGCACATTATAGCCTTCCATACTGTTTTGTTATATGCGTTTTAGTTGCAGTTACAATTTATCTTGGTATATTAAGCATCAAGGTTAATAATGACGTTACTAAGAAACAGAATAGTATAAATCAGTTAGAGCAGGAGATTAATATTTTGACTTCTGAAAATGAAGTATATAATTATAATGTTAATAGTTATGTAGATACTGATTATATTATTAAGACTGCTAAGAAGAAACTTGGTATGGTTGAGGCCAAACCAGACCAGATTAATTATTATAAGAAATCATCTTCGGAATATATGAAGCAACTTGAGGATATTCCGGAAAAATAAAAGTGGGATGGAAAAATGCGTAGACGTAGAAGAAACGTATTCAATAATAAAATGTCGCGAACACTAACTGTTTTGTATCTAGGGATACTGGCAGTTTTGTTTGCGTTATGCGTTATAATAGCAAAAATAAATAGAGATAAGGGTGATGATTATACAATTACAGTATTAAATCAGCAGAATAATACAAGTAGAAAGATTCCTTATAAGCGTGGTGATATTATTGACAGAAATGGATACACACTTGCAACAAGCGTCAAGGTTTATAACTTGATTTTGGATGCAAAGATGATGCTTGAAAAAAAGGAATATTTAGAAGCTACTGTTTCTGCGTTAGTTAAGAGTTTTGATTTAAATGAAACAGAACTTAGAGAAACAATTAATGCTAATAAGGATAGTAGATATATTGTAGCCTTAAAAGGAATAGAGTATGAAAAAGTTAAACCGTTTCAGGAATTACAAAAGGATACAAAGAATAACCCAGATATAATGGGTGTGTGGTTTGAAACGGAATATGTTAGAAAATATCCATATAATGAATTAGGAAGTAAGGTTATCGGTTTTACAAACTCAGGTAACTCAGCTGACTGGGGCATTGAAGGATACTACTGCGACGAACTTAATGGTGTTGACGGTAGAGAATATGGATATGTAAACTCTGATAACAACATGGAAAAAGTTATCAGAAACGCAACCAATGGATACAACATTACTTCAACTCTCGATATGGAAATTCAGAAGATAGTTGAAAAGAAAATCAAGGATTATAAGAAGGAAACAAAGGCAAAAAGAATCGCTGTCATGATAGCTGATCCAAATACAGGCGAGATTCTTTCGATGGCGGATGATATGTCTTATGACTTAAATAATCCTAGAGATTTATCAGACTTTTTCTCTAAGAAAGAGTTAAAGAAAATGTCTGACGAGGACCAACTTAATGAACTTAATAAGTTATGGAGATGCTATTGTATAAACGATAGTTTTGAACCGGGTTCAACAGCTAAGCCATTTACTGTGGCAGCTGCATTAGAAGAAGGTCTTGTTAGTACTAATGATACTTTTTATTGTGATGGTTCAGAAAATGTTGGTGGATGGAACATTCATTGTTCAGGTACACATGGAACACTTACATTAGAAGGTACTATTGTTAATTCATGTAATGACGCGTTGATGCAAATAGGTGCTAAGCTAGGTGCATCAACCTTCTCAAATTATCAGACCAGATTTGGATTTGGAGTCAGAACCGGAATTGACCTCTCCGGAGAGACTCCAGGCCTGGTCTATGATGAAAAAGATATTAATAGTTCAACACTTGCAACAAATGCATTTGGTCAGAACTTTACAGTAAATATGATGCAGATTGAGGCTGGATTCTGTTCACTAGTTAATGGCGGAAATTATTATCAGCCTAGAGTAGTAAGAGAAATAGTTGATGAGAAAGGAAATGTTATTAAGAATTTCTCGAAGACATTAATTAAACAGACTATTACACAGGATACATGTGATTTTGAAAGAAAAGCTCTTAGAGAAACGGTTCTTTCAGGTACTGGTTTTAGAGCAGAAGTTCCAGGTTATACAGTTGGTGGTAAAACAGGTACAGCTGAAAAATCACCTAGAGGTAGTGGTGAATATGTACTTTCGTTTATAGGTGCTGTTCCTATCGAAGATCCTCAGGTTGTATGTTACGTTGTAGTTGATACTCCTGAAAAAGATCCTGATAATAGTGCTTATGCAACTATCTTCTATAACAAAATTATGTCAGAAGTATTGCCATATTTAAATATTCCAAAGACTGAAACGAAGGAAGAGGCTGATAGAGCTAAGGCAAATAAGAAGTCAGATGACGAGAATTATGAAAGCAATATTATAGAAGGTGAAAACAGTGGTATCGTTGATAACGAAGGTAATTACGGCGGTGCAACTGGTGCTGATAATACAGATGAACAGGATAATGCTCAGAATGATGCAGCTGATAATCCTGATGCAAATGGTGAAGCTGATGCGGCTGGTGAACCTGCAGATAATCAGGGTGAAGTTGCGAATGTTGAATAAAAAGTATATAATTGATAATTGTTTTATAAAAATAGAAAGTAATTAGTTAGTGGCGAAAGGCTATTAACATCTAGGAGGCATAAAATGAGTGAAGTGGTTAAGACTGTAGAGTTATCATTTCTTGTAGCGTTTGTAACAGGAGTGATTTTAGGACCTATAGTAATTCCGTTCTTGAAAAAACTAAAATTTGGACAGTACATCAGGGAGGAAGGACCAGAAGCTCATAAAAGTAAAGCGGGAACACCTACAATGGGTGGTATGATTTTCCTTGTTGCTTTATGTGTATCAGTTTTGATATCATGTTTTGTTTTAGATGATATACATGTAAAAAACAGCCTTGCTATTTTAGCAATTACGCTTATATATGGACTAATTGGTTTTGGTGATGACTTTATTAAAGTTGTTATGAAAAGAAACCTTGGTCTTACAGCAATTCAGAAGATGAGCTTTCAGTTTATAGGATCAGCTCTTTTCGCTGCGTACCTTGTAAAGATTGCGAAAGTTGGAACTAAAGTCAATATTCCTTATACAGGATTTGATCTTGAACTTGGATTTTTGTTTGTTCCGTTTGTTATGTTCGTTATTATTGGTACAGCAAATGGTTCTAATTTCACTGATGGTCTTGATGGCCTTGCAAGTTCAGTTACAATTCCGATTGCAGTATTTTTAGGAGTTGTATCTATTAAGAAGGGCGCAGGTGTGGAATGTGTATGTTTTGCATTTGCTGGAGCTTTGGTAGCATTTTTGCTATTTAATACTTATCCAGCAAGAGTATTTATGGGAGATACAGGTTCTCTTGCTCTTGGTGCTTTCGTTAGTGGTACAGCATTTATTTTGAAGATGCCTATAGTTATTGTGATTATAGCTTTTATATATTTTGCGGAAGTTGTTTCAGTTATACTCCAGGTGCTTTATTTCAAAAAGACTGGTGGAAAGAGATTATTTAAAATGGCTCCAATCCATCATCATTTTGAACTTTGTGGATACGCTGAAACACAGGTTGTTTGTGCATTTGCTGTAACAACAACAATATTGTGCTTACTTGCATATCTTTCAATATAGTGATATTATAAGCATTTGAGAATAAATTATAATTTTGGAGTAGTTATGGAATTTAAAGGTAAGAAGTTTATAGTAGTTGGTGCAGGTATTAGTGGTATTGGTGCTGTAAGACTATTAGTAAACAGGGATGCAATTGTTACATTATATGATGGAAAATTAGATGAGGAGACTATTAAGGGTAAACTTGATAGTGACCTAGCTAATGTTAATATATCGACAGGAGAATTTAGTAAGGATTTAATTGATAATAACGACGTAATGGTTATTAGTCCTGGTGTCCCAATTGATAAGGATTTTATTATTGATTTTAAGAATGCTGGTAAGGAAGTGATTGGTGAAGTCGAACTTGCATATCTTTGTGCAAAGGGCAGACTAATTGCAATCACAGGTACAAATGGGAAAACAACAACAACAGCGCTTGTAGGTGAAATCTTAGCAAATTATTTCAAATCAAGTTTCGTTGTTGGTAATATTGGAAATGCATATACGCTTGAAGCAGATAAGATGACCGATGATACAGTTACGGTTGCTGAAATTAGTAGTTTCCAGATGGAAAGTGCTAAGGAGTTTCATCCAGCAGTTTCATGTGTTTTAAATGTAACACCTGATCATCTTGATAGACATAAAACTATGGAAAATTATACAGCATGTAAGATGATGGTTACAAAGAACCAGACTGAAGATGAAGTATGCGTACTTAATTATGAAGATGATATCTTAAGAGAAGAAGCTAAGAAACTTAAGTGTAAGATTACTTACTTTAGTAGCAAATCAATACTAAGTGATGGTTTCTATCTTGATGGAAAGAATATAGTTAAATCAGTGGAAGGAAAGAGTGAAGTTTTACTTTCAACTGATGATATGAAAATAGTTGGTGTTCATAATGCAGAGAATGCAATGGCTGCAATTGCAGTTAGTGATGCAATTGGAGTTCCTATGGACATTATTGTTGAAACAGTTAAAAACTTTAAGGCTGTTGCACATAGAATCGAATATGTAGATACAATTAATGATGTTGTATATTATAACGATTCAAAGGGAACGAATCCTGATGCAACAATTAAGGCTGTAGAAGCCATGGATAAACCTATTATTCTTATTGCGGGTGGATATGATAAGCATGTTTCATTTGCTGACATGGCTAAGGTTTTAGTTGGTAGAGTTAAAAAATTAGTTTTACTAGGTGAAACTAAACATGATATTGAAGCTGAAGCTAAAAAGGTTGGAGTAGATGATATTGTTATGGTTTCTTCTTTAGAAGAGGCAGTTAAGGTAAGTAGTGAAAGTGCTACAGCTGGAGATGTTGTTCTACTTAGTCCTGCATGTGCTAGCTGGGATATGTTTAAGAGTTATACTCAAAGAGGGGATTTGTTTAAAGAATATGTAAATAAGCTCAAATAGCTTTAAATAATATGCAGAAGTCTATGAGAAAAGCGATGGAAGGAGGATAACATGTCAAGAGATGATTATAATAATGATGTCAGTCGTATAAGACAGGGCAGTTATTTTGACATTAGTCTGTTTATAGCCATCGTGTTTCTTGTGGGATTTGGATTGTTAATGGTGTATAGTACAAGCTCATACAATGCTATGCGCAAGTATGGTGATCCTGGTTTTTATTTTAAAAAGCAGCTTGTTGCTTTTGGATTAGGATTTTTATGTATGGCTGTGACCATATTTATTGATTATCGAATATTAAAAAATTGGTATGGATTTATATTATTTGTTTCTTTAATTGTTATGGCAATGGTAAGAACATCAATTGGTTTAGATGTAAACGGTGCTAGAAGATGGATTAAGGTTGGTCCTATTAGTATTCAGCCATCGGAAATTGTAAAAATAGCAATTATAATTTCGCTTGCAACGATTTTATCAAGAAGTGCAAGAGCCCTTAATGATTTAGGTTCATATGCAGTTTTGTTAGGTATTATAGGTGCGATTTGTTTTTATGTTAAACAAATTTCTAATAACTTAAGTGCTGCTATTATTATTGCAGGTATAAGTTTCATAATGATTATGGTTGCAGCACCAAGTAAACCAACATTTCTTACTATTGGTGTAATTATAGTTGCTGGTGCTATACTTGTTGTTGTTTTATCATCAGGTACAAGTTTTAGAAGTGATAGATTTCAGGCTTGGCATAATCCGGAAAAATATTCACAATCTGGTGGATATCAGATTCTCCAGGGGTTATATGCCATTGGATCAGGTGGATTTTTTGGTAAAGGATTAGGTCATAGCGTTCAGAAGCAGGGATTTGTACCAGAACCTCAGAACGACATGGTTTTCACGATTATATGTGAAGAATTAGGTCTTTTTGGTGGAGCTGCAGTTATAGTATTGTTTATATTTATGTTGCATAGATTCTACATTATCGCAAGAAATGCAGATGATTTATTTGGCTCACTTCTTGTTATTGGAGTTATGGCGCATATAGCAATTCAGGTTATTCTTAATATTGCCGTTGCTACTAATACAATACCAAATACAGGTGTTACATTACCATTCTTAAGTTATGGTGGTACATCAGTTGTATTTCTTATGATTGAAATGGGTATGGTTTTATCTGTATCAAGAAAAATAAGAGTATTTAAGAGATAGGAGAATTAATTTGGGTAGAAGAAGAAAATGGGCTTTATTATCGTTGCTAGTAGTTATTCTTTTGGCTTTCTTCTGCATTAAAAAGTATTGTGTTATCAAGGAAATAGAAGTTGAGGGAAATAAAAGAGCAACTGCAGACGAGATTAAAGATTATATTTTTGATAAGTCTTATGATGTTAATACGTTAGTTTTTTGGATTAAGTCTAAATTTGAAAAGAAGAAAAGTATACCATTTGTTGCAACTTATGATATTGATATGATAAGTAGTACTAAGGTAAAAATAACGATTTATGAGAAGGATATCGTGGGGTACATGCAATACATGGGTTCTTATATATACTTTGACAAAGATGGAATAATCGTTGAAAGTTCATCAGAACTTATTGAGGATGTTCCACTTATTACAGGTCTTAACTTTGACAACTTTGTATTGAATGAGAAGCTCCCTGTTAATAATGAGGATGTATTTAACATGATATTGGATCTTACTCAGAACATACGAAAGTATAAGCTTTCTGTTGATAAGATTTATATATCTGAGGAGTTTGAAAGTACACTTTATATCGGAAATGTCAAGGTTTTGCTTGGTAGCTCTGACGATATTAATCAGAAGTTATCTGATTTGTCAGATATGTCTGATAAATTAGAGGGAAAGTCAGGGACTCTTGATATGAAGGAGGTTGACAGAGACGGCCAAGGGTATGCAATGAAGGTCAAGTAGGGATAAAAACTTTATGTTGATATTTTTTGAAAAAAATTATACAATATAACTATATATGATTTTTTAGGAGGACATTATGCTCGAAATAAAAACAAATGAAGCTGATATTGCAGCTAAGATTATTGTTGTCGGCGTAGGTGGTGCTGGTAACAATGCAGTAAATAGAATGATTGACGAGAATATAGCAGGCGTTGAATTTATAGGTATTAATACAGATATTCAGGCACTTAATAGATGTAAAGCACCAACAACTCTTCAGATTGGTGAAAAACTTACTAAGGGATTAGGTGCAGGTGCTAAGCCAGAAGTTGGCGAAGGCGCAGCTGAAGAAAGTGTTGAAGATATTGCATCACTCCTTGAAGGAGCTGACATGGTATTTGTTACATGCGGTATGGGTGGCGGAACTGGTACAGGTGCTGCTCCTGTAGTTGCAAAGATTTCTAAAGAAATGGGAATCCTTACAGTTGGTGTTGTAACTAAGCCATTTAGATTTGAAAATAAAAAGCGTATGGAGAATGCGCTTAAGGGTATTGATAGATTAAAAGATGCTGTTGATACACTTATTGTTATCCCTAACGACAAATTATTAGAAATTGTAGATAGAAGAACAACAATGCCTGAGGCACTTAAGAAAGCTGATGAAGTTTTACAGCAGTCTGTACAGGGTATTACAGATCTTATTAACGACACAGCTCTTATCAACCTCGACTTTGCAGATGTTAAGACAGTAATGACAGATAAGGGTATCGCTCATATCGGTATTGGTCATGCTACAGGTGATGAAAAGGCTAGTGAAGCTGTTCAGATGGCTATTTCAAGTCCATTACTTGAAACAACTATTGAAGGTGCATCACATGTTATTATCAATATCTCAGGTGATATTTCTCTTATGGAAGCTAATGAAGCAGCTAGCTTTGTTCAGGAACTTGCTGGCGACGATGCTAACATTATCTTCGGTGCTAGATATGATGATACATATCCAGATGAATGTACAATTACAGTTATGGCTACAGGACTTGATAGAGAGCAGGCAGCTCCACAGCAGGTTCAGACAGGTTTCCAGAGCTTTACAACAGCTAAGAAGCCGGCTGGATTCTCACAGCAGCCTATTCCACAGAGAGCAGCTAAACAGCCACAGCCACAGCATCATTCATCAAGACCATCATATTCACAGCCTACAACAAGGATGCCACAGCCACATCAGCAGGCTCCAATTAAACCTTCTATTGAAGAAACACAGATTAAAATTCCAGATTTCTTAAAGAAGAAATAAGAATATGATATATAATGACCTTATCCATAAGGATGAGGTCATTTTTTATGTGTAAATTTTGATATTAAATAAATTTTGATATTATAGTGAAAGAATTTCTTATTACATTGGGATGCTTTGACATTTGTTGTAATAGTAGTATAATAATAGATAGTAGTTAGCATATGCTAACGGAAAGATATATGATTAGGAGGAAATGATATGTTTAGTATTAAGAAAATTGCAGTATTTGCTGCAGGAACAGCATTTGGTTCGGCCGGATTTAAACTTTTAACAAGTAAGGATGCAAAGAAAGTGTATAGTCATTGTACAGCGGCCGCATTAAGAGTGAAAGATTTTACAGTTAAAACTGCAACAAATATTCAGGAAAATGCAGAGGATATTTTAGCAGAGGCAAAACAGATTAATAAAGATAGAGAAAGTTCTGATGAAAAGGTTTTTGATAATCTTAGTGAGTCAGAAGAGATTAATAATACAGTTAATTAATTCTAAATAAGGATGAGAATAATAAATGAAATTTAAGGTTAAACATGAAATTTGTGGAAGAAGCAGAATTCATGTTTTAGATAATGGCTTTACTTTTAAAGAAGCTGATATTTATGAATATGTGCTGCTTAAGATAAAAAACATCACTAAAGTTAAAATATATGAAGCAACTGGCGACATTACCTTTTATTATGATGGTAGAGCTGAGGATGTTTATAAAAGAGTTGCTTCAATATCAATAAAAGATGTTGAAATTCCTAAGGATATTGTTGAAAATTCTAGTAGGGAGCTGAGCGTAAACTATAAGGAAAAACTAATTGTTAAAATAACAAGAAGGTATTTAGGTAAGATATTTGTGCCATCGGTAATTAGATATGTTTATTCTTGTTTTAAAGCAGTCCCTTATGTTTTAAAAGGGATAAAATGTGTATTAAATAACAGAGTTGAAGTACCTCTTTTAGATGCTATTGCAATAACAATATCCTTATTTAGACGAGATTTTAAAACCGCGTCGCAAGTTATGTTCTTATTAGGTATTGGTGAACTTTTAGAAGAATGGACACATAAGAAATCGGTTAGTGATTTGGCAAAGACTATGTCTATAAATGTAAATGAAGTATGGCTTGTTACTGAAAAAACAGATGTACTGGTTTCAATTAATGATGTTAATATTGGCGATAAGATTAGAGTTCATATGGGCCATTTCATTCCTTTAGATGGTGAGGTTTTAGAAGGTGAAGGTGTGGTGAATCAAGCTTCCTTAACAGGAGAAAGCGAACCAGTTAGAAAGGGGTTAGGTTCATCTGTTTATGCTGGAACGGTGTTAGAAGAAGGTGATATTGTAATTCGTGTTACAAAGAATTGTGGTGCTACTCACTATGAAAAAGTAATCTCGATGATTGAAGAAACTGAGAAAATAAAGTCTAAAGCATCAAGTAGGGCTGAGCATTTAGCTGATAGACTTGTTCCTTATACTTTATTAGGTACTGGAATTACTTATCTATTAACTAGAAATATAACTAAAACCATGTCTGTGCTTATGGTTGATTTTTCTTGTGCTCTTAAACTCGCAATGCCAATTACAGTTTTAACAACAATAAAACAAGCTAGAGAGTGCAATATTGCAATAAAAGGTGGAAAGTTTATTGAGGAGATAAATGAAGCAACTACAATAGTATTTGATAAAACGGGAACACTAACTAAGGCATGTCCTAAAGTTAAGAAGGTAATAGCATACACGGATGAATATACGGAAGATGAACTACTTACAATTGCAGCTTGCCTAGAGGAACACTTTCCACACTCCATAGCAAATGCAGTTGTTGTAGCTGCAAAGGAGAAAAATCTTATTCACGAAGAAATGCACAGTAAGGTTGAATATATTGTAGCACATGGAATAGTATCTTCCATTGATGGTAAAAGGGTGGTTATTGGAAGTCATCATTTTGTTGTTGAAGATGAGAAGTGTAAGGTTGATGAAAAATATAGAGAAAAATATGATTTAAGACCTATGGAATATTCACATCTTTATATGGCAATAGATAATGTTTTAATTGCAATTATTTGTATTGAAGATCCTATTAGAAGCGAAGCTAAAGAGGTAATTAGTGAGCTAAGAAAAGTAGGCTTTAATAAAGTTGTAATGATGACTGGAGACAGTAGAAGAACAGCAGAAGTGGTTGCTAAATCAATAGGTGTTGACGAGTTTTATGCTGAAGTATTACCAGAAGAAAAAGCAGCATTTGTTACTAAGGAAAGAGAACTTGGAAATAAAGTTGCAATGGTTGGAGATGGCATAAATGATTCGCCTGCTTTATCCGCAGCAAATGTTGGAATTGCAATTAGTGACGGTTCTGCTATAGCAAGAGAAATAGCTGACATTACAATAATGTCTGATAGTCTCTACGAATTAATAACTTTAAAGAAAATAAGCAAGAAGATGCAGGATAGAATTGATTCTAATTATATAAAAATAATTGGAATTAATGGTGGCTTGATTGCTCTTGGAGTAACGGGAGTAATTGCTCCTACAACATCTGCTTTGGTACATAATGCATCAACAATATCTATTGGGTTAAATAGCATGACGGATTATGATATTAAATAAAAATCAAAAAATAACTTTAAAATAGGGGATGCTAATTTATGAATTATAACTTACTTGTTGGATTACTAATTCCATTTGCTGGAACAAGTTTAGGTTCGGCGATGGTATATCTTATGAAGAATGATTTTAAAAGAAATGTTCAAAGGGCTTTAATTGGATTTGCAAGTGGAGTTATGATTGCAGCATCCATATGGTCACTGTTAATTCCAGCCATGGATATGGTTGAATCTATGAATAGACTCGCATTTCTACCTGCATTTGCTGGATTTTGGAGTGGAATTATATTTTTACTTTTACTTGATAGTTTAGTTCCGCATTTGCACATGAATGCTGAAAAACAGGAAGGTATTCATAGTAGACTTAAACGTACGACGATGATGGTTCTTGCTGTTACTATTCATAATATACCTGAAGGAATGGCTGTAGGTGTTGTTTTTGCTGGACTACTGTCTAAGAATAGTAATATTACCCTTGGTGGTGCTTTTGCCTTATCTCTTGGTATTGCAATTCAGAATTTCCCTGAAGGAGCTATTATTTCAATGCCACTTCATTCTGAAGGTGAATCAAAATTTAAAGCTTTTATGTGGGGAACACTATCTGGTGCAGTTGAGCCAATTGCAGGTTTTGTAACTATTATTGCTGCTGGCGTACTAGTACCAACCATGCCATATTTATTAAGTTTTGCTGCGGGAGCTATGATGTATGTAGTAGTGGAAGAATTGATTCCTGAAATGTCTGAAGGTGAACATTCTAACATTGGTGTTATAATGTTTGCATTTGGCTTTACAGTTATGATGGCATTAGATGTTGCATTAGGATAGAGAAGTAAAAAAACTCAGGGTAACCTGAGTTTTTTTACGAAATCCTTTAAGATTGACAAATAATAAATTAATGAAAAATATAGTGACTTTTTACAAAAAATATGTTAAATTTAAGATATATTTATTATAAATGCACATAAAATAGTTAAAAAAGGAGTTAAATAGAGATGTTGTAACAGTGGAGGTATTGTTTGAATAGATATATGTTAAATATGGGGGATACATATATCTATGCTAGATGAGGAGGTGTAGTGTATGAAGAAAATCAAAAGATTTTTAGCTACGATGCTTACATTTGTGTTGGTTTTTGATATGTGTAAGGTTAGTGAGGTTAGTGCATTTGATAATAATGATAATTATACTGGGCTTGCAATAACAGGAGCTCAGTGGGCGGACAAAGGATATGCTAGTTTTGAGTCGAATAAAGAGTGGTATAGTAGGGAGTTTTGGGTTGACGTTCATAGAGATGAGGTTTTTTCACTTGCGAACTTTAATGAAGGTTTTGTAAATCCTCTTGCAGGTGATACACAGATAAAAATAATGGATGGTAATAACCATAATGTAACAGATGATGTGGAATGGTTTAAAGGTTATATACGTTATGATGATCAGGCACAACATGATGTATTAGTAGATAATGTAAGTGGTCTTTATACATTTAGATTTGATCATGTTGGTGATTACTTCATTAAAATTGGTGATGAAGAGAATGAATATGTTACCATACATGTAGAATTACCTGATGTTGCATTATATAAGGCCAATGAATTAAGTGAAGATAATCTTGTAGCAATTTCTGATATAAATTATTTTTATAATAATGGTGAAAAACTATATTTAATGTTTAAAAATGGATTTGCAGATAGAGAGATTAATCGCGAAGATTTAATAGATGCATATGTGCAATTTGGACCACAATTAAAAAAAGAGAAGATTGATTTAGTTGAAACGCAGTGTGAACCTATTGAAATTACTATTCCTGAAACATTGGTAGGAGAGTATAGAAGCGCAATAGTAGTTGTTTTAGAATATGTTGATGATAATCCAAATAATCCGGATAATATGAGACGCATGGAATATCATTTCCATTTTGATGGGGAGCAGGATGGATTGGTTGTTTCTGATGCTAATTGGGGACCTAATGGATTAGAAGCAAGAACAGAAAATCAGTATGAAAACTATGAAGATTTCATTAGAGACTATGGTAAAACTCAGGGTGCAGGATTAAAAGATATAAATCATAAATGTTTAGGTATTAAGAGTTATGATGAACTTCAGGATAAAGAAATTATTAATCTTTTAGGCGAAGAAGATATGGATAACATTTCTATTATGGATGAAGATGGAAATCTTGTTGATGGAGATGTTGTTTCATTTGCACCAGCTGTAGCTTCTAGATGGGATGAGGCTACTCAGCAGGATGTAGAATATTTCCCAGCAAATGTATTTGAATTTCATTTTAATACATGTGGAACTTTTATCATAAGATATGATAATGGAAAAATTAAATCTCAAGTAAAAATTGATGTTGGTATTCCAGAAGTTTCAACATATGTTAAAAAATCAGCGGAAGAAAGATATTGTGTGGGTAATCAGCCTTTATTTAATAACGATAGAAATACATTCTATGTTATAACTACAGGTTATATGGATGAATGGTTTGAAAGACAAATAAATATCACTGGTGTTGAAGCTAATAGTAATATTGATATGAATACTGTTAGTGTTGAAACAGATTATGATAATAATGTCGTTAAAGTAAGTATTAAAGAAGATTGTGATAGAGGCTTTGGATTAAGAGTATTTTATAATATTGTTGAAATTGAATATGATGGTGAAGGCAAAGAAGTTAATAGAAGAGAAGATTTTAGAGATCAGGAAGTATGGTTTAATTATGAAAATGGAGAGTTAACATATGATGAAGAGACAGCAGAAATTATCGATGCTGTTGATGCATTTGAGGATATGGTAAATAAATTACCAGAAGCAAAATATGTAACTCTTGATGATAAGGCAGATATACTTGCTGCAAATGAATATTTTGATGCTATGACAGAAGATCAAATGACAATTGTTGAAATCGCAGTAGTTGAAAAATTAACAGCAGTTAATGAAGCACTTGGTGATTTGCTTGATGAAGAAGCAGTTATAAATCAGAAAAAAGCAGATGCAGAGGTAGTAAATTCAGCTATCAATGCATTACCACCAAAGGACGCAATAAAGATTACTGATAAAGAAGCAGTTGAAGCTGCTAGAGCAGCATATGATGCATTAGACGCAGAGGTAAAGATATATGTTACGAAAGAAGCTTATGCTAAACTTGTTGAAGCAGAAGCAATGATAGAGAAGGCGCAGATAGATGAGATGCTTATAGCAGCAAATGCTGCTAATGGTAATCTCCAAGAACAAAAAAAGGCAGCAGAAGAAGCTAAAGCCAAATCAGATGCGCAAGTTACACAGCTACAGACCGAGAATTCAAAATTAGTAGCTGAAAACAAGAAGTATAAAGAAGAAGGAAGTGGTAAACAGGAAGTTAAGCCAGCAACTGTAAAAGTCTCGGATATTATTACAGATAAGGCTTCGAAGGCTAAGTACAAAGTATTATCAGTTGGAACGGATGATGCTATGGGAACAGTTGAGTTTGTGGAATCATTAAACACAAACAATACCAAGTATATAGTGCCTTCAACAATAACAAGTAAGGGTGTTACTTATGCAGTCACTAGAATAGGTGATGGTGCATTTAAGGACAATAAGAAATTAAAGAGTGTAGTTATTTCTGAAGGAATTACTTATATTGGTGTGGAAGCATTTGCTGGTTGTAAGAAACTTAAAAACATTACAGTTAATACAACTGTGCTTAAAAAAGTTGGGAAAAACGCACTTAAGGACGTTGCAAAGAAGTGCGTGATTAAGGTTCCAGGTACTAAGTTTAAGAAGTATAAAAAGGTTATAAAAAAGAAAGGTCAAGGAAAGAAAGTTAAAGTAAAAAAAATATAAAAAAATTAATGAATAGTTGAATAGAAAATTAAATAGTGGTATAATATAAATAACTAAAAAAGGTTTTTAAAATGAAAGTTGAATAAGATTTAAAAATTGAATATGGTTATTAAAAATTAAATGCAATTAGGAATTGCATAGTAGTATAAAAAACTACAAAAGAGAGAAACATAAAAGTAGGAAGAACAACGGTTCTTCCTACTTTTATATTTAGGGGATTTGTGTTATAATGGGGGCGAATTATAAGTAGTTTTAAGGTGTAGGGAGTTTGCATGAAAAAGACAATTTTAATTATTGAAGATGATGTTGAAATTAATGATATGTTAAAGGTTTTACTTAGAACTAATGGATATGAAACAATATGTGCATATTCAGGTACTGAAGGAATCTTGGCGTTTAATGATAATATAGATTTAGTTATTTTGGATTTGATGCTTCCAGGTAAAAGCGGGGATGAAGTGATTGGAGAATTAAAGAATAAGAAAAATGTTCCAATTATTATATCTAGTGCAATTGCAGATCCGGCTAAAAAAGTTGATTTGTTTTCACTTGGAGCTGATGATTATGTGACAAAACCATTTGATAACGATGAACTTTTAGCAAGAATTGCTGCTAGAATTAGTATGTATGATAAGATAAATTCTAATAGTTCAAATGAAGAAGCTTATGAAATATTAGAGTATAAAGATGTTGTTGTAAATAAGAGTTTAAGAGAGGCTAGTTGCAATGATGTTTTGATGAATTTATCAAAGATTGAATTTGATATTCTATGTTTGTTTTTGGAGAATAAATTAAGGACTTGTACTAAGGGGATGATTTATGACATAGTATGGGATTATGAGGGCAATGATGATGATAATGCCTTGAATGTTCATATAAGTAATATCAGAAAGAAATTAAAAAAGTGTAATCCTGATGCTGATTATATTGAGACTGTATGGGGAATTGGTTATCGTCTAAAGAAGTAGTATCGGAGTATAGATTGATTTTTATATTTTAATAGATTAAGCAAAATGATTATTAAGCGATTGAAAAATTAGATGTATGTACTGTACATTTTGTTTTTTTGATCGCTTAATTTGCTTGTATGATGCAGGTTTAGGATTTGATTATAAATTCTTAAGACTTTTTTAAGATTTAGATTAAGGGTTTATAAAGAAATGGTGGTTATGATTAGTACATAAGATAAAACAAAAGCAAAGGGCTCATGAAAAGAGGGAAGAGCATTTGCTTTGAAATAGGAGGATAAGATGAAAGAAGTAGCATTAAAAACAAAAGGGCTTACAAAAGAATATGGTAAGTTTAAGGCTCTTGATAATGTGGACATGACGGTTTTTCGTGGCGATATATATGGACTTATAGGAAGAAATGGAGCTGGTAAAACAACCATAATGAAAACCATAACAGGACTTACAAATCCAACAAGTGGTTTGTATGAAGTATTTGGTCAAGGAAAAGAAAATTCACAGAAGACTAAAAGAAGAGTCGGATGTTTGATTGAAAATCCTGCATTTTTTGGAAATTTAACAGGATGGCAGAATTTAAAATATTATTGCAAATTAAAAGGCATTGTTAGTGATGATAAAATTTTTGAATCTTTAAGACTTGTTGATTTAGAAGAAGCGAAGGATAAGAAGTTTAAGACTTATTCATTAGGTATGAAGCAGAGACTTGGCATCGCACTTGCAATTATGGATGATCCAGATTTTATAATTTTAGATGAGCCTATAAATGGTCTAGATCCTATTGGCATTAGTAAGCTTAGAGATACATTTAAAATGCTTAATAAAGAAAGAAACTTAACAATTATGATTTCTAGTCATATTTTATCTGAGTTATATGCTGTAGCAAATAGATTTATGTTTATTGATCATGGCAGTGTGATTAAAGAAATTACAAAAGAAGAACTTGATGATGAATGTAGCAGATGTCTTGTCGTTAAGGTTGATGATGTTAAAAAATCAGTTGGTATTCTTGAAAATAAATTAGGAATATCAAAGTATAAAGTTGTTGATAATGATTTGATTAGAATATATGAAGAAGACATTAATGCAGCAGTTATTAATAGGGAATTAGTTATAAATAATGTTGCTGTAAGTAGTGTTGGTGAATCAGGAGTAAGTTTAGAAGAATACTTTAAGGGATTAGTTAAGGAGGTTAGCAATGATTAAGAGTTTTAAAGCAGATTTATATAGATTATTAAGAAGTAAGGGATTATATATTTGTATGGCATTAACAATGTTAATTTATGCTCTTACAATTGGATTAAAGGCTGATGGCGGTATATCATTTGGTATGATGCCACCAATTGATGGTTTAGAAGCAAAAATGAAATCCGTGAAACTTGATGTGTTACAGCTTCGCATGAATTTTAATTATTATTTTCTTTTGATTATGCCAGTGTTTATGATTATAATCCCTGAGTTTTCAGAAGGTACATTTAAAAATTCAATTACATCTGTGTGTAATAAAAAGAATTTCTTTATTAGAAAATTTATATTTGCTGAAGTAGTTAGTATGATAATATTTATCGTTGGTAATGTTGGTTTCTATGTCGTGAATAGATTAATTAATGGTTCAAAGTATTCATCATCAGTAGGTGATTATATGGAAAAGTTTGTTATGGAAATTCCAATTTTCGTTGCAGTAATTGCATTCTTCGTTTTCTTGGCATTTTTATTAAAAAAAGCAAGTTTATTTAACTCTGTAACAATTGCTTTGCCATTAGTAATAAATGTTGTTGCAGGTTTGTTATGTGTGGTTGATGGGTTAGAAAAAACTGTTCTTAAGGCGTATAATTATGAAGTTAGTACAATGCTTAATATCTTCGTTTTCGAAACAGAAGGAAAGGCATTTTTCCCTAGATGCTTAGTAGGAGCAATTATTATTACAATAGTTTTATTTTTATTAGGTTTAAGTATGTTTGATAAAAGAGAGTTGGCTTAATGTAAATATACAAGCGCTAGATATTAATTCTGGCGCTTGTTTTTGATTTTGGCTTTATATGATATAATACGTAATGAAGTATAAAAAATGTTTAAATAATAGGTGTACTTTAGTGCATTTATGCGAGGATATTATATGATTATAGTTATAATTATTTTGATAATAATCTGTTTGCTGTTGGTATTTGCTAATCTGAAAGCAAAAAAGTCGCAAGAGAGTATGGCTGAACAGATAAAATATATAAACAGCACTGAAACCAATCAACTTTTACATAGTGAGTATGGAGGAGTTTCAGAAAATCTTATTAATGAGATTAATGAAGTGCTAAAAGAAAAGAGAAGTGATAGTATATATTACCAAAGAAAGAGTCATACCATTGATCAGATGATAACAAATATTTCACATGACATTAGAACGCCTCTAACATCAGCAATGGGGTATATTAATCTTGTTAGAAATTCTGATTTAGATGAAAAGGAAAAAGAAAGAGAACTTGAAGTTATTGAGAAAAGATTGCATAGAATGGAAGAATTGATTGAGCAATTCTTCGAGTTTTCAAAGGTTATTTCAAAAGATGAAGAAATAAAAAAAGAAGATTTAAATCTTATTGGAGTTTTAGAAGAGGCAATTGCACATTATTTTGATGATTTTGAAGCTAAAAATCGAATGATTAGTTTGAAATATGATAGTAGAAAACTGGTTGTTCATAGTAATAGAGGTATGCTTCTAAGGATTTTTGATAATGTAATAAGTAACGCACTAAAACATGGTGAAGGTGAGTTAGAAGTTGATGTTAAAAGTGAAGATGGTAAAAACGTAATAACATTTTCAAATATTTCTAAAGATGATAAACTTGATGTTACTCAGATTTTTGATGAGTTTTATACTACAGATATTTCAAGAACAAAAGGGAGTACTGGATTGGGGCTAGCTATTGTAAAGCAATTTACCAATCTTCTTGGAGGAGGAATAGATGCTAATAAGGAAGGGGACAAATTTGAAATTATTATTTCTTTAAGAGGATAGGAAAGGAGAGCATTTAAAAGTTTAAATGCAAAAAAGTATGGAAATAATTAGTAAAAATGATGAAAAGAAGTTTCATTTGCTGTATATATGGGCAATAATCGAGGCAGTTCTGATTTATTCGCATATTTTTATACTTTCGGTATTGGATGAATGGAACATAGCTAAACTGCTAAGGATGGCAATTGTGTTTTTGCCAATTGTACTTTTGATTATTAATTTGATTATTGTATTAATAAGTTATAAGAAGTTAGATAGGACAGTATTTTTAGGGTGCTCAGTTTTAATTAAATATATATTAATTCCGTTTTATATTATTGGAGCTGCTATAATTTGCATATGTTTATTGTTTATGTTCTCTCCAGTTATAATTATGGCATTTGTAGCACCGGTTGTTACAGTTACTTTTACTGTTTATGGTTGGTGTGTAATAGTCGCTATGGCACCATTTTCGATAGCATATTTATTAAAGGCGAAAAAGGATGGAGTCCTACCTAAAATTATAACTAAAATAGCTATAGTTACACAGTTTTTGTTTTGTATAGATGTTGTTACAATTATGATACTTGCTATACTTAGAGAGCGTAAGTGGGTTAAATTAACAATCTTTTTGTTATCATTGTTAAGTCTTTGCGCTATGGGTATTGGATGTTTTATAGCTATTAATATAATAAAAGCATTTGTTTAATTAGTTGATTGCTATATAATAATTATATAACAATGTAGTTTGCGTTAGTATCAAATTACTACTAACAAAGAGTTCTGTAGTATTTGCCAGGGGGATTTTTATGGGAAAAAAAGATAAACAAGTTATTGCGATTATGTATGATTTTGATAAGACTTTATGTACTAAAAATATGCAAGAGTATTCGTTTATACCAAATGTTGGATTAAAACCTTCTGATTTTTGGGAAATGTCAGAAAAACTATCAAAGAAAGAAAAGATGGATGGTGTTCTTGCATATATGAGACTTATGATTACAGAAGCAATGAAACATGATATAAGCATTCATCGAGAAGATTTTGTTAAACTTGGAAGTTCGCTTAAATTTTATAATGGCGTTACAGAGTGGTTTGACAGGATAAACAAGTATGGACAAGAAAAAGGTGTTATTGTAGAACACTATATTATTTCATCAGGTTTGTATGAAATCATCGAGGGCTCTAGTATATTCTCGAAATTTAAAGATGTATTTGCTTGTGAGTTTTTGTATGATGTAAATGGGGTTGCATGTTGGCCTAAGAATGTGGTAAACTATACCACGAAAACACAGTTTTTGTTTAGAATTAATAAGGGTGTAACGGATCTAAGTGATGATAAAACACTTAATGAATATACACCTGAAAATAATAGAAGAGTACCATTTAGAAACATGATATATATTGCGGATGGTTTAACTGATGTTCCATGTATGAGATTGGTAAAATCAAATGGTGGTTTTTCAATTGCGGTTTATCAATCAAACAAGAATAGCAAGGAAATATCAAAGAAGCTTATGGTTGATGACAGAGTTAATTTTGCGGTACCAGCTAACTACACAGAAGGTGAAAAACTGGATGTGTTGATTAAGGATATTATTGACCAGATGGTAATAAATGAAAAACTTATTAATTTAAATGAAAAACAAAAAAGTAAGTTATAGATTGATTTATGTTGATGTCTAGGTAGAGATGGTTTAATAAAATAAAAAGGAGGTAGCATGGTTTATCCGTGCAACTAGAATATGGGAATTCAGAGTATTGATGCAGAAGATGATCAGTTTGCATATCGTTATGATACACAGCTTTTAATTGATCGCAGAGATGAAGATTTAGATGAAGATGAAATCGCAGATTACATTACAGAGCATTTTGAAGGTAATAGTTTGATTGCTGCAGGAGATGAAGATCTTGTTAAAATTCATTTTCATACAAATGAGCCCTGGAAAGTTTTAGAGTATTGTAATTCTATTGGTGAGATTTATGACATCGTTGTAGAAGATATGATTAGACAGGCAGCAGGTCTTCAGGGATAATTTTTTGAAAATTACAAAATAAAAATGCATAATAAAACACGCATTTTAGCGACTTTTAGCCGTGTTAAAAAACTTTTTTAAAATATTTGTAAAAAGTTGTTGACAAGTGAGCACACCTATTATATAATACTTCTTGCGTTGTGAAAAACGACGCCGTATTAAATATAATACGGGGTGTGGCTCAGCTTGGCTAGAGCGCTTGATTTGGGATCAAGAGGTCGCAGGTTCGAATCCTGTCACCCCGATGCTTTATGCGGGTGTAGTTCAATGGTAGAACACCAGCCTTCCAAGCTGGATACGTGGGTTCGATTCCCATCACCCGCTTTTGTATGCCAATTATGGCATGTGTGTTCGTAGCTCAGCTGGATAGAGCAACGGCCTTCTAAGCCGTGGGTCGGGGGTTCGAATCCCTTCGAGCACGTTTACATCAGTGATAATAATTATCACGGGTAATCGGTTTTCAATAAAATCAATTACGATGGTTACCCAAGCTAACATGGTGGGTATAGCGCAGTTGGTTAGCGCGCCAGATTGTGGCTCTGGAGGCCGAGGGTTCGAATCCCTCTATCCACCTTCAGTAATTTAACTGACCATTGGGCTATCGCCAAGCGGTAAGGCACAGGACTTTGACTCCTGCATTCGCTGGTTCGAATCCAGTTAGCCCAGTTTCCAATTTAAAAGTATGGGGCATTAGCTCAGGTGGTAGAGCACTTGACTTTTAATCAAGTTGTCCGGGGTTCGAGTCCCCGATGCCTCACTTATGTAACAATTTCATTTGAGGTTGTTACATTTTTTATTTGTGATTAGACACATGCGGATGTGGCGGAACTGGCAGACGCGCTAGATTTAGGTTCTAGTGGGAGACCGTGCAGGTTCGATTCCTGTCATCCGCATTTAAGTCTATTGAGAAAAAACAGCGGGCTTCTTGCTTGCTGTTTTTTTAATAATAGTTCGATAATAGGTTGAAATTTTCTGCATTTTTATTTAAAATAAAAGTAGGTATGTATGCCTATTGATAGGAAATAATATAGGGTAATATAATATATAAAGAATAAAAGAAAGTAGATGGGAAAAAGATGAGCTTGAGAGAAAAATTGGTTGAATTAAATACAAGATGTTTGTTAATTATTATTTCAATTATTTGTTTGATTTTGTTTATTGTTTTTTATATTACTTCTTGTGGTAGTACGGAGAATCTTGAAGCTGGAGCTATTTTGGATAATGCTAAGCTTGCAGTTTCTGATATAAAATCTGCAAAAATTCATATGGGAATTACATATGATTTGGTTACATCAGTTGATGATGAAGAAAAAAATATTATTGAACATATGGATTGTAATATTGAGACAACAAGTAATCCTGTAATTACTCACATGAAGGGTATTGATAAATTAGATTTTGATGGTGAAGAAAGTCAAAATGAAGTAGAAGTATATTCTATGGAAAATGCTGATAATAATATAGTATATTCAAGAAATACTCCACTTAAAGAAGATGATGAATCAAAACAGGAATGGTATAAAAATGTTTCTGCGGCTAATGGCGGACAGCTTAAGGCACAGATGTCTTTAGTTTCAACATTTTCAAATAACCGTGAAAAGTTTAGAGTTAAGAAGATGGAGAAAGTTGGCAAGATTAGATGTACTAAAGTTAGCGGAATCCTTTCTAGTGATCTTTTAAATGAAGCTCTAAAAGGTATGGGTAATGAAGATGTGAACAGTATTATTTCCGTAGCAAATGCTGATAAGGAAGAACCAGTAGATATCGAAATTACAGCATGGTTTAGCAAGAAGAGCAGCAGACCGGTAAGAATTACTATGGATTTATCAAAACTTATGGAGAAGATGCTTATTAGCGAGAGTGCTGATAATAGTTCTACATACAAGGTAAATAAATATATTATTGATATACGATATAGTAAATTCAATAAAGTTGGTATCATTTCTGTACCAGATGAAGTTATAGAAAGTGCTGTGGAGAACATTGAAAAGACTCCATCAAACGAAGCTATGAAAAAGTATTTGGAGAATATTGATCTTAAGTCAATTGGTCTTGATGTAGAAGATATGGACAATTGGACTGATGAAGATTGGCAGGATGCAAAAGATGCACTTTATGATTTTTATGGTATCACTGATAGTAGTGAAGAATAAGATGTTTATGTAACATATGTACAAAATAATAATTAAAATAAATACTTGCTTTTAGTCGACATAATAACAAATATATGATATAATTGTTTATTGCCGTAGACCATAAGGCGAGGGCATAAATGCCGTATTTAAAATCAAGGAGGATATTACCGATGAGTTTCACAGTTGAAACATTAGAAAACAATACCGCAAAATTTACTATTACAGTAGATGCAGCTAAATTTGAGGATGCTATTAAAAAAGCATATGAAAAGAAGAAGGGCGAATTTAGCGTACCAGGATTTAGAAAAGGAAAAGTTCCACAGAACATGGTTGAAAAGATGTATGGCGCTGGGGTTTTCTATGAGGAGGCTGCAAACATTTGTATGCCAGAGGCTTATGATGAGGCTGCTACTGAAAGTGGATTAGAAATTGTTTCTCGTCCAGAAGTAGATGTTACACAGATTGAGAAAGGTAAAGATTTTATCTTTACTGCAACAGTTGCATTAAAACCAGAAGTTGAACTTGGTGAATATAAGGGCGTTGAAGTTGAAACATCACCTGTTGAAGTTACAGATGAAGATATTGAAGCTGAAATTAATAAAGTTAGAGAACAGAATTCAAGAATCGTTCCTGTAGAAGATAGAGCAATTGAAGATGGTGATATTGCTAATATTAACTTCGAAGGATTCATCGATGGAGTTGCATTTGATGGTGGTAAGGGTGAAGATTATGCACTTACAATTGGATCACATTCATTCATCGATACATTTGAAGAACAGCTTATTGGAAAGAATGTAGGAGATAAAGTTGATGTTAACGTTACATTCCCAGAGCAGTATCAGGCAGCTGAACTTGCTGGTAAGCCAGCTACATTTAAAGTTGAAATTTTAAGTATCAAGAAGAAAGAACTTCCAGAAGTTGATGAAGACTTCGTTCAGGATATTTCAGAATTTGATACAGTTGATGAATATAAGGAAGACGTTAAGAAGACAATCACAGAGCGTAAGGAAAACGCTGCTAAGGTTGAAAAGGAAAACAAGATTATCGAAAAGATTATCGAAGATTCTAAGATGGAAATTCCAGATGCTATGGTTGATGAACAGGCTCGTATGATGGTTAACGAGATGGCTCAGAACATGCAGGCACAGGGATTCACAATTCAGCAGTATATGCAGATGACAGGCCTTACAGCTGAAACAATGGCTGAACAGATGAAGCCACAGGCTCTTAAGAGAATTCAGTCAAGACTTGTTCTTGAAGCAATTGCTGCAGCTGAAAAGATTGAAATTTCAGATGAAAATGTTGATGAACAGTTACAGAAGATGGCTGAAAACTATCAGATGGAATTTGAAACACTTAAAGGTTATATGGGTGAAAACGAAATCAAACAGATGAAGTCTGATTTGGCTGTTCAGAAGGCTGTAGATTTAATCGTTGAACAGGCAAAATAAATAACTAGAAGAACGGGGGAATTAAAATGAGTTTAATACCTTATGTCATAGAACAGACAAGCAGAGGAGAGAGATCATATGATATCTATTCAAGACTGCTTAAAGAAAGAATTATCTTTCTTGATGGAGAGGTTAATGATGCTTCAGCAAGCGTAATAGTTGCACAGCTTCTTTTCCTCGAATCAGAAGATCCTTCAAAGGACATTCATTTATATATTAATAGTCCAGGAGGATCAGTTACTGCAGGTATGGCTATTTATGATACAATGAATTACATAAAGTGTGATGTATCAACAATCTGTGTTGGTATGGCAGCTAGTATGGGTGCATTTTTATTATCTGGTGGTGCTAAAGGAAAGAGAATGGCTCTTCCTAATGCTGAAATTATGATTCATCAGCCACTTGGTGGAGCACAGGGCCAGGCTACAGAAATTCAGATTGCTGCAGAACATATTTTAAAGACAAAGAAAAAGTTAAATGAGATTCTAGCTTCTAATACTGGTAAGCCATTAGAAGTTATCGAAAAAGATACTGATAGAGATAATTTCATGGATGCAGCAGAAGCAGCAGAATATGGTCTTATTGATAAGGTTATAATTGAAAGATAATATTATTTTAAGGGGTACTTTTCGTACCCCTTAAAGTGCTATATAAGAAGGAAGGAAAATATGGCTAATAAAAGAGGAAATGACTATGTTTCATACTCATGCTCATTCTGTGGAAAGACACAGAGTCAGGTAAGAAAGCTTATCGCTGGACCTGGTAATCTGTACATTTGTGATGAATGTGTTGAGTTATGTGCAGAGATTATTGAAGAAGAGTTTGAAGATGCTAAATTCGATGAGAAGGAAGATTACAAACCAGATTTATCAAGAAAGCCAAAGGAGATAAAAGCATTTCTTGATGAATATGTTATTGGACAGGAAGATGCTAAAAGAGCATTAGCTGTTGCTGTATATAATCATTATAAGAGAATTAACAGAGCATCAGAGGTTGATGTTGAATTACAAAAGTCAAATATCTTAATGCTTGGACCTACAGGTTCAGGTAAGACATTTTTAGCTGAAACACTTGCACGTATGCTTAATGTACCATTTGCTATTGCAGATGCTACAACACTTACGGAAGCAGGTTACGTTGGTGAAGATGTTGAGAATATTTTACTTAAGCTTATTCAGGCAGCTGATGGTGATATTGAAAAAGCAGAATACGGTATAGTTTATATCGATGAAATAGATAAGATTACAAAGAAATCAGAGAATGTTTCAATTACAAGAGATGTTTCAGGTGAAGGCGTTCAGCAGGCACTTCTAAAAATCTTAGAAGGTACTGTTGCTTCAGTGCCACCTCAGGGTGGAAGAAAGCATCCACAGCAAGAGATGTATCATATTGATACTACTAATATCTTGTTTATTTGTGGTGGAGCATTTGCTGGACTTGAAAAGATTATTGAGACACGTCAGGACCAGAAGTCAATTGGTTTCCTTGCAGATATTAACGAAAGCAAGGACGGACTTAATACTGACAGATTTAAGGATGTTCAGCCAGAGGATTTGGTTAAATTTGGTATTATTCCTGAATTTGTTGGTCGTGTACCTGTAGTAGTTTCACTTGACAGCCTTGACGAGGAAGCACTTGTAAGAATCTTAGTTGAGCCTAAGAATGCGATTGTTAAACAGTATCAGGCATTGTTCAAACTTGAAGATGTTGAACTTGATTTTACTGATGAAGCATTAAGAGCAATTGCTAAGAAGGCACTTGAGAGAAAGACTGGTGCTAGAGGTCTTAGATCTATTTTAGAGGAAACTATGATGGAAATTATGTATGAAGTTCCATCTAATGATCAGATTAGTCGTTGTGTAATCACAAAGGAAACAGTTACAGAAGGTAAGGAGCCTGAACTTGAACTTGATTTAGAAGCTAAAATTAAGGATGTTACAAAGAAGAAGCGTACTAAGAATACTGCTTCTTAAGACAGGAGCTGTCTAGGGGGATTGTATGGAAGATAAGAGAGAAATTGTAGGTACTGCGGTTCTTAATAATACTACACTTTTACCAGGAATGCTTGTTCATTTTGATATTAGTGATAATAAATCAGTTAAGGCTGCGGAGAATGCCATGATGAAAAATGTAGATCTTTTCATTGTGACTTTAAAAAATCAGGTTGATGATACTCCTGAGTTTGATGATTTGTATAAAGTAGGTGTATTAGCTAAAGTTAAGCAGGTTATTAAAATGCCTAATAAGATGACAAGAGTTTTAGTTGAGGTTAAACTTCGTGCTGAACTTCTTGAAATCATTTTAGATGATCCATTTATCAGGGCAGAAGTATGTGAACTTGCAGATGTTTCGAATAATGTTGATTCTGTGGTTTTAGAAGCAATGAAGAGGCTTATTAAGGAACTTATAGCAGATTATGCCAAGGTTAATGAAAAGATTACACAGGAGACAGTTAAAAGCCTTGTAGATACTAATGATTTATCACAATTATTACTTCAGACAGCAATTAATCTTCCGATTAATTACGCTGTAAAGCAGGAATTCCTTGAAGCTGAGGATATTTCAACACAGTATGAGGTTATTAATAAAACTCTTTCAAATGAAATTCAGGTTATTACTATTAAGAATCAGTTTCAGGAGAGAGTTAAGAAACAGATTGATGACAATCAGAGAGAGTATGTTCTTCGTGAGCAGATGAAACTTATAAGAGAAGAACTTGGCGAAACTGATGTTGTTTCTGATGCGGATGCATTTGCTGAGGAAGTAAGTAAGCTTAAAGCAAGTGATGAAGTTAAGGAAAGAATTAACAAGGAAATTAACAGATTTAGAACTCAGTCTAATAACCCTTCAGAAGCGAGCGTTATTAGAAGTTATATAGAAACTTTACTTGAACTTCCATGGGATAAGACATCAAAGGATAGTATTGATCTTACAAATACTAAGAAGGTACTTGATAGTAATCATTATGGTCTTGAAAAAGTAAAGGAAAGAATTATGGAATACCTTGCTGTTAGAGCACTTCAGCCAGAGGGCGGTTATAGTCCAATCCTTTGTCTTATTGGTCCTCCAGGTACAGGTAAAACTTCCATAGCTAAGTCTGTTGCGGAGGCTCTTGATAAGGAGTATGTACGTATCAGTCTTGGTGGTGTTAGAGATGAAGCTGAAATTAGAGGTCATAGAAAGACATATGTTGGTGCCATGCCAGGTCGTATTGCAAATGGTTTAAGACAGGCGGGCTTTAAGAATCCACTTATGCTTCTTGATGAAATTGATAAGTTAGGTGGTGATTATAAGGGAGATCCATCTGCTGCACTGCTTGAGGTTTTAGACCCTGAGCAGAACTCTAAGTTCAGAGATCATTATATAGAGATTCCAATTGATTTATCTGCAGTTTTATTCATTGCAACTGCTAATGATGTAAGAACCATTCCAAGACCACTTCTTGACAGAATGGAAATTATTGATGTTAATAGTTATACTGCTAATGAAAAAGATCATATTGCTAAAGAGCATTTGATTGAAAAGCAGAAGAAGATTAATGGAATTAAATCAGAGCAGCTATTTATTGATGATGATGCTATTAAGAAAATTATAGTTCATTATACAAGAGAATCAGGTGTTCGTACGCTTGAGCGTAAGATTGCACAGATTTGTAGAAAGGCTGCAAGAGAGATTGTAGAGAATCATAAAGAAAGTGTTGAAGTAACTACTGATAATTTAACTAAGTACTTAGGTAATGAAATTTATGATATTGATCCGGCTAATTTAACTGATGAGATTGGTATTGTAAGAGGTCTTGCCTGGACATCAGTTGGTGGTGAGACTCTTCAGATTGAAGTTAATGTTATGCCTGGCAAAGGTAACATTATGTTAACTGGTAAGCTTGGAGATGTAATGAAGGAATCAGCAACTACGGGCTTAAGTTTTATTAGAAGTATCTCAGAAAGATATGATATTCCTGAGGATTACTTTGAAAAACACGATATACATATTCATATTCCAGAAGGTGCTGTTCCTAAGGATGGTCCATCAGCTGGTATTACTATGGCAACAGCCATGATTTCAGCTATTACAGGTAAGCTTGTTAGAGCTAATATCGCCATGACTGGTGAAATAACTCTTAGAGGTAGAGTTCTTCCAATTGGTGGATTGAAGGAAAAACTTCTTGCTGCTAAGGTCGCAGGAATTACAAAGGTATTGGTACCTTATAAGAACAAAACAGATGTTTCTGAGATTTCTAGGGAAATAACAGGAGGTCTTGAAATTGTTTATGTTCATAATATGGATGAAGTATTAAATAATGCGTTAATAGAGGATTGATAAATGATTATTAAATCAGTTGAACTAGAGACAGTTTGTGGAATTACAAGTAAATTGCCGGAGAATGATAAATCAGAGTTTGCATTTGCTGGAAAGTCAAATGTTGGTAAGTCATCCCTTATTAATGGGTTATTAAATAGAAAAAATTTAGCGAGAACTTCGCAAAAACCTGGAAAGACACAGACTATAAATTTTTATAATATTAATGATGAACTTTATTTTGTAGATTTACCAGGTTACGGGTATGCGCAGGTTTCAGAGTCAGTTAAGGCTAAATGGGGAAAGATGGTTGAAAATTATCTTAAGAAGTCTGAGTGCTTAAAGGAAGTTTTACTTCTTATAGATATTAGACATGATCCTTCAAAGAATGATAAGGATATGTATGATTGGATTGTATATAATGGTTATAATCCAATAATTATAGCAACTAAGGCAGATAAGATAAAACGAAGTCAATTACAAAAACAGATTAAGGCTATAAAAGAGGGTCTTAAAGTTAAGCCAGGTACTAAAATTATTCCTTTCTCTGCGGTTACAAAGCAGGGCAGAGATGAGATATGGGATATTATTGAGGGCGCAAATGATAATGAAATATTAGAAAGTGAGAATAGGTAGTGGACTCAGCAACACAGTATAAACTAATAATATTATATATGCTAAACAAAGTTGATTTTCCATTAACTAATGAGCAGATTTCAAATTTCTTTTTAGAAAGAAATTATACGTCATACTTTTCACTTCAGGAATCTATTAATTCATTGATAGATTCAGGATTTGTTAGTATGGATACAAAAAGAAATACATCATACTATCATTTAACAACTGAAGGTGAGCAGACCATAGGTTTCTTTGAAAACAAGATAACTAATGCTATAATAGATGATGTAGATATGTACCTTATAAAGAATAAATATCAGCTTCGTAGCGAAGTTGGTACTATTTCAGATTATTATAGGAGTACAAATGGAGAGTATATAGTACATAATCAGATAAAAGAAGGGGATACGCTTTTGATTGAATTAAATCTTTCAGCACCTAGTAAGGAAATTGCTTCACTTATGTGTAGTAATTGGAAGGAAGCTAGTCAGAAGATTTATGAAACAGCTTTTAGGGAATTAATGAAGAAAAATGAAGGACAGGAAGATACGGAAACTAAGGAGTAATTATGAGAAGAAGAAGAACTAGAATGGTAAAGACAATTTCAAAAAGAATGATTTCTTCAGCTGTAGTAGCATCACTTATTTTCGGTGGATATTGCTTGATTGTAAAGAAAAATGTAGCTTCAAACGATAATAAATATGAAGCAGAAATTGATGTTAGTTCATTGAGTATAGATGCAAATGTTAAGAATTCAGGAAAAAAGATTTTTTCTAATATTGATGATTCAACTTCAGAGACAGAAATTTCCACAGAAGAAGTTAGTGAAGAAACTTATGATGATAATGGACGCGAGCATGATTTGATTGGAAAGAGTGCTATTACAAGTGTTGATGTTATAGAATCAGGCGTTGTAAGAATTACATTTAGCGAGGTTGAAGGCGCAAATGAATACGATATTTATGCGTCAAAAGACAGAAATCAGGAATATAAGTATATTGGTTCTACAAGCGACCTTGAATTTGTTGATGAAAATGCACCTGTTAATAAGTATACATATTATAGAATTAAAGCAAAAGATGATTCAAATACAGGTAAGTTTTCAGATGCAGTTAAAATTTTGCCATTAGGAGTGGCTAAGCATATTGAAACTAGAACAATTAATAGCAAGGGTATTGCAATTAATTGGGAAGATATAAAAGGAGCACATGGATACATAGTTTTAAGAGCGGGCAAAAGCACTGGTACTTATAAAACTATTGCTGATGTAAAGGATTCAAGTTACGTTGATGAGAATGTTGCTAAGGGAAAAGCATATTATTATAAGATTATTGCTTACAGTAACTCATCAGTTATGCAGGGACAGAGCAGTCGAAGCAAGGAAGGCATAGCACTTAGAAATCCTGTGATTAATGAAATCTCTAATGTTGATGGTTCAAAAGAACTTGATGTTAGATGGGAAAAGGTTCGTGGAGCTGATTCTTATATGGTATATAGATTGACAGAAGATAATAGATATAAGGCTATTGCTTCTGTTGATGGAAATAAAAATCATTTTGTTGACAAGGATAGAGAAGGCGGTAAAGTTTATTCATACAGAGTTGTTGCATATGATAAATTCGGTGGTAAGAGTAGTGCTAGTGATGAAGTTAAACAAATGGCAATTGATGCTGATAAGAAGATGGTAGCGCTTACATATGATGATGGTCCAGCGAAATATACACCGTTGGTTTTAGATGCATGTGAGAAATATGATGCTCATGTTACATTCTTTGTTATTGGAAGACAGATAGATGGATTTAGCGATTATATAGTTCGTGAAAATGAATTAGGATGTGAAATTGGAAATCATACATGGGATCATGAATTGTATAAATATCTTTCACATTCAGAAATCGCTCGTGAAGTGGAAAAAGTTGATGAAGCTTTATACGATTTGATTGGTGAAGAAACAACAGTTACAAGACCACCAGGGGGTGGAATTGATTCAAGTGATCTTAAGAGATCTAAACATCCAATTATTCTTTGGGATGTTGATACACTTGACTGGAAGACTAAGAATACTAGAAAGACAGTTAAGGCAGCAATTAAGGGTGCCTACGATGGTGGTATTATCTTAATGCACGATCTTCATGAATCAACAGCCAAGGGTGCTGATGAAATAATGAAAGCATTAAAAGATGATGGATATCAGTTAGTTACTGTATCTGAAATGGCAGCTTATAGAGGCGGTCTTAAGAATGATAAAAAGTATTTCAGCATTGAAAAATAATTAAAGATAATAAAAACTCTCACTTTGATGTGAGAGTTTTTTTATAAAGATTAATTAATTTGTTGGTCGATATTCTAATCTATAAAACTATATTAAATCTTTAACTGCTTTGCAAACAACATCCTTAACCTTAGGATTGAATGGTTCAGGAATTACATAGTCTTCACAAAGTTCATCGTCTGATACAACACTAGCAATAGCTTTAGCAACAGCAAGTTTCATATCTTCTGTAATCTGCTCAGCTCTGCCTTCAAGAGCACCTTTAAAGATACCAGGAAAAGCAATAACATTATTAATCTGGTTAGGGAAGTCTGAACGGCCTGTTCCTATAATTCTAGCACCTGCAGCTTTAGCTTCATCTGGCATAATTTCTGGAACTGGATTAGCCATTGCAAAGATGATGGCATCGTTATTCATAGTCTTAACCATATCCTGTGTAAGAACACCAGGAGCAGAAACACCAATGAATACATCAGCACCTTTAACTGCAACTGACAAATCGCCGTTTAAGTCTTCAGGGTTTGTGATTGCAGCCATTTCTTTCTGAGCCCAGTTAATATGTTCATTAGATGGTGAAAGAATACCATGTCTACCAAGTAATTTAACGTTAGTTGCTTTTACACCATAGTTGATAAGAAGCTTTGCGATTGCTATACCAGCTGCACCAGCACCATTTATAACAACTTTAAGATCTTCCTTTTTCTTATCAACAATTCTTAAAGCATTGATAATACCTGATAATACAACGATTGCAGTACCATGCTGATCATCATGGAATACTGGAATGTTTAATTTTTCTTTTAATTTATTTTCTATTTCAAAACATCTTGGAGCAGATATATCTTCAAGATTGATTCCACCAAATCCAGGTGCAATCATGCAAACTGTATTAACGATTTCGTCAACATCCTGAGTATCAAGACAAATAGGAACTGCATTAACATCACCAAATTCCTTGAATAATACAGCCTTACCTTCCATAACTGGCATAGCAGCCTCTGGGCCAATGTTACCAAGACCTAAAACTGCACTACCATCAGAAACAACTGCAATTGTGTTTGATTTAATAGTGTATTTGTATGCATCCTCAACGTTATCTTTGATTTTAAGACAAGGTGCAGCAACACCAGGAGTATAAGCAAGAGCCAAATCTTCTCTTGATTTTACTGAACACTTAGATGTTGTTTCGATTTTTCCTTGCCACTCTTCGTGTAACAATAATGCTTTTTCATCATTTGTTAATTTATCTGTCATCATCTGTCTCCTTTGGAATTTTTATATTTATGGTATGAAAAATACCTTATATAGAATAACATATAGGAAAAATGTGTCAAGGGTAATATTTTATAAAATATTACATATAAATAAAAAGTTTATAGGAGGAATAGTTAAATTAGCAAATGCCACTAAGAATACTACTGTTGACAGTGGCTGGAAAGTTTATTAAAATAGGCATAGGTAGTTAGTTTTATTAAATAAAAGCACGTTTGTGTAGGATTGGAGAATATATGAAAAAAAAGGAAGCAGGAATGGGTAGCGTGTATTTAATACTTGCAATTTTCATGGTCGCTGTTATAGGTATGGTTGTTTTCTTTAATATGAAAAATAATCTTAATGGTGGATCTACAGTTGAGATTCAGAGTGGCCATATGGTTAAAGGATCTGAGGCATGGGTGAATTTTATGTCGAGAACCAAGATTGGTAGGAAGGAAAGTATTAAGGTAAAGTTTTTAACAGATGGTGGTTCGGTTAGTCACGCAGCTGTTATAAAATACGATAAAGGAAAGTATACATATACAGATAAAAATGGTGATACATATTCTAATAGATATTTATTAGATGTTTCAGGAAGAGAACCAGTTACGGAAAAGAATGTAAGATATATTTGTTTAGCGGATAATGAATATTCTTTTAGTCAGATGGTTTATGGAGAAGCTGAAAAGGGAAAAAGTTCTAAACCATTTATGGTTCTTATGACACTTAGTGTAGAGTCTATGCAACCTGAACAGTAGGAAGCAGGCTCTTAAAATCTTAAAGATTCTGATTATATCAAGTGATAGAAATATCACTTGATATATTTCATATAATAATTCTAATTAATCAATAATAAGTATTGTTATCTAATTTAAAATCAATTTGTTTTCAAAAAATTTAAAAATAAATAAAGAAATAAAATAATCAAAGGTTTATAATATTAGTATACCTCTTATATTATTTATTATTCTAGAAAGGAGTATGTGATTATTCACATTCAAAGTATGAGAGAAAAATTAAAAACACTTCCAGTAAAGGAATTAAGGGAGATAGCTAAGGTAAATATGATTAAGGGGGCAGCTTCTATGAAAAAAGATGATTTGATAGAAGCAATTATTGCTAGTACAAGTTCAAGTGATAATGAGGAAAGTACAAAAATAAAAAATAGTAATGAACCACAGATAAATGATGAAAAGCAATCTCAAATTGCTTGTGAAAAACAAACTAGTAATGAAAATCAGGGTAATGAAGAAATAAAGCAGGGTATATTAGAAGTCCTTGCAGATGGATATGGTTTTATTAGATGTGAAAATTACTTGCCAGGTGAGGAGGATGTATATGTTTCACCTGCGCAGATTAGAAGGTTTAATTTAAAAACAGGTGATATACTTACTGGTAAGGTAAGACCTAAAAGAAATGGTGAAAACTATGGTGGGTTACAGTTTCTAGAAAAGGTTAATGGATATGAAGCAGAACTAGCTAGTAAAAGAAAAGCATTTGAAGACTTAACACCTATTTTTCCAAATGAAAGAATTATACTTGAAAATGAGACAGAGAATACAGCAATGAGAATTGTTGATTTAATAAGTCCTATTGGTAAGGGACAGCGTGGTATGATTGTATCACCACCTAAGGCAGGTAAAACTACTCTATTAAAAGAAGTTGCAAAATCAGTAAAAAGATCTCATCCTGACATGAAGTTGATTATTCTTCTTATTGATGAAAGACCTGAAGAAGTAACAGATATGAAGGAAGCTATAGAAGGTGGCAATGTTGAAGTTATTTATTCAACTTTTGATGAACTTCCTGAACATCATAAGAGAGTTTCAGAGATGGTTATAGAAAGAGCTAAAAGATTAGTTGAGCATGGTGAGGATGTTATGATACTTCTTGATAGTATTACAAGACTTGCAAGAGCATATAACATGACAATTAGTCCAAGTGGTAGAACTTTATCAGGAGGTCTTGATCCAGCAGCTCTTCATATGCCAAAGAGATTTTTTGGTGCAGCTAGGAATATGAGAGAAGGCGGAAGCCTTACAATTCTTGCGACGGCTTTAGTTGATACAGGTAGTAAAATGGATGATGTCGTTTATGAGGAATTTAAGGGAACAGGTAATATGGAACTTGTTTTAGATAGAAAGATATCAGAAAGAAGAGTATTTCCTGCTATTGATATTGCTAAATCAGGAACTAGAAGAGAAGACTTGCTTCTAACAGATCTTGAACTTAATGAAGTTAATAAAATTAGAAAGTCTCTTAATGGAATTAAATCTGAAGAAGCTGCTGAGCGAATAATTGATATATTCCATAAGACAAAGACTAATAGAGGATTCCTTGATTATGTTAGAAAGCATATGATGTAATTTTGGAATTTGTATGTTTTGGTTTTGTAGAGTGAAAAAGGGGATGATGTATAATGAGAAGAAAAAAGAATTTGATTATTAATTTGTTAATAATTGTTTTTACGGCCACATTCTTAATTTCAGGTTTTTACATAGGTCGGTATTACTATACTATTTATAGATCAGAAAAAGCAGTATCAGATTTGAAAAAACTGATTGGAGAAGATGATAAAATTACTGATACAAATCAAATAAATACTGAGCAGAGCGAGGAAAAGAAAGTAGAATTTACTGATATTGATGGCGTTCAGGTTCAGAATAAATTTGTCAAAGTATATAAGAAAAATAAGGATTTTATTGGTTGGCTCACAATTTCAGGTACAAAGATTGACTACCCTGTAATGCATACTCCGAATAATGAAGAATATTATTTAAGAAATGATTTCAAGAAAAATTGGAGTATTGAAGGAACACCATTTGCTGCTGGTAAGTGTGATCCTTTAAAACCATCTGATAACGTTATTATCTATGGACATAATATGAATACGGGTACTCTTTTTGGTGAACTTACAAAGTACGCTGATAAAGGTTTTTATGAGGGTCATAAATATATAGAATTTGATACTATAAAAGAAGATGCATTATATGAGGTTATTGCAACTTTTAAAACGGAAATAGATTATAGTAATAAGAATGCATTTAAGTATTATAATTTCTTTGACGCTAATGATAAAACAGAATTTGATGACTATGTGAAAAAGGCAAAAGAAGCAAGCCCTTATCAGATAGAAACAACAGCAAATTATGGGGATAAATTACTTACACTTTCTACTTGTTCATATCATAAAAATCAAGGTAGATATGTTGTTGTTGCTAAAAGAATTATGGTAAATAATAAACTTATTAATCAGGATAAGGATAAGAAGAAAAAGAAAAAGAAGAAAAAATAGTGTGGGGTTATTATATGACAGGAAATTATGTAATTAAATCAGATAATTTAAGTAAGAAGTTTGGAGATTTTGAGCTTAACCTTACGGAGTTTGGTATTCCGAAAGGTTGTGCTACTGCGCTTGTTGGAGAGAATGGCGCTGGTAAATCCACACTTCTTAATATTTTGTCAGGAATTAGAAGAGATTATAAAGGTAGTTTAACTTATTTTGATAAATATAATAATATTGAGGATAAGGGACTTAGAGATTTGATTGGTTATACAGGTACGGGAATGTATTTTATTCCATCATGGACCGGTAATCAAATAAGGGAATTATCAAAGATAATGTATAAGGATTTTAATGAGGACAAGTTTATGAATATCGCTAGAAGCTTGGATTTGGATTATGATATTTTTATGAAGCCGGCAAAACCAAATTCAAAATTATCCGATGGTAATAAAGTTAAACTTCAGTTAGCATGTGTATTTGCTAGGGATACAAAATTACTTATCATGGATGAACCGGCATCTCCACTTGATCCTCTTATGAGAGATGCATTATCAGAAATGATTAGAAAGTATATTAAAGCAGGACAGGGTGAACGAACTGTTTTCTTTTCGACTCATAATATTTCAGACATGGAGAATGTTACGGATTATATTATGATTATGGAAAAGGGAAAAATTGTTGAACAGGGATATTCAAAAGACATCAAAGAGAAATATAGATTTATTAAGGGAAAGGATGAGGATTTTGATAAAGTATTACCTAATGCCCTTAATTTGATTAGAACTAACGATGGATTTGAAGGTGTTATTTTATCTGAAAATATGGAGCAAATAAAAAATATTAACATTGAAAGTTTTATTCCAACTTTATATCAAATTAGTGTTGCTATTATGAAAGGAAAGAGTAAGATTGTCATTCCTGATTTATAAAGCATATACTTAGGAGTTTTAAGTATATATGGATTTAGAAATAGAAGATAATTAGAGTTGGGGAGATTATATGATTAAAAGTTATAGAAATTATACTCCATTTATATATAGATTAATAATATATGGAATATTACCATTTTCTATATTATCTGGAGAAATTGCGATGATGATTTATAGACCATTTTTGCCTAATACGCATGAGGAAATAGTCGATATGTTTGTTAGGTTTATTTCTATGTGTCCAATTGCAATGGTTTATACGATAGTTGTAGTTGATATTACGGTTTTTAAAGGAATATATAGTAAGGAAAACCGGTATGAAAGTTTTCTTTTAATGTCAGAAAACGGTAAAAAGATTATTGAACAGACGGTTTTAGCTGATGCAATTTGTAAAAACTTATTAATGCTTTTTGTGGGAGGGCTTACAGCAATTATTAGTTATTATGGTTTTCCGCCTATGTATAAAGAAACATCCTTTAGTTTTGCTAATATTTTAAGTCTTGTTATTAATAGTATTTTGTTGATTCAGTTTAGTACTTGGGTTGTTAGACATTTTATGAATTGGGCGCATATGTTATGGATGATGGCATTTTTGTATACAGCTTTAATTCCAATGTTTTTAGGTATTTCAATATCAAGTTGGATTACTTATAAAAATGTATTTTATCAGAGCATTTTTGCATTGGTATTTTCTATAATTAATGTAAGATCAATAAAAAAGAATATACGAAAGAATTGGGCAAAGGATTAATAGTTAATTTAAGGAGTTGGTTTTAATGTATTTAGGAATATATAAGTATGTACCACGCGAAAATTTAAATTATAAATTGGCAATTGTGTTTTACTTATTGGGAGCATTTGGTTTTTTTGATATAAGAGGACGTGGTAGTTTATTCATATGGCCTATGGCTGCTACGGTATTAATATTAAATGGATTTTTAAATATTACAGTGGCAGGTTATGTTTCAGTTTTTCCTGGAATTAAAAAGGCCTCAACAATTGGGATAACTATGATTTGTACATTTGCATATTTAAGTGTGTTTACAGTGTATGTATTATTTAGAGGTATATGTTATGACTATTATAATCTTCCAGCAGATGCTGTGAAGAATGAAGTTATGTATTTCTTAGCATTGATGTTTGCGTATCAGGTGTATATGTGTATAGGCATAAAAAAACCAGTTGTTACTTTCTTTTCGTTAGGAGTAGTTGCAGCAGTTATAACATCAAATAAGGATATAACAGATTACTTGTTAACGCATGGAATGGATGATTTTGTTGAAGAGTTTTCAGTTTATCATTTTGCATTGGTAGGTTATTTTGGTATAATATTAATTGGTATTTTCACTTATGTTGTATTATATTTGACATATAATATACCATATCCAAGAAGGATGTATGATACTGTTAATAAACAAGAAAACATTATAGTTTAATTAATGGTATTTTTATTGAAGTATTAGATATATTTAAACTGGAAGGAAGGACCATGAGTACTGCTAATAAAAAAAGTAATATAAGAAAATCAATATTTGATATGGTTTCTGTAGGTGTTGTTGATAAACCTATAAATCAATTTTATGATATTGTAAGTACGGTGGCGCTTATACTTAATTTGGCTGTTGCTATTCTTTCAACATTTGATCAATATCGTTCTTATAAAGATATATTTATATTGATTGAATCCATAACGATGGCTATATTTGCTATTGATTATGTCTTAAGATTGATATCAGCAAAATATGCTTATCCGATGGAAAGTGAATTAGGAGCAATAAGGAGCTACGTTTTTTCATTCTTTGGATTAGTCGATTTGTTATCATTTTTACCATATTATTTGCCAGTTGTGTTCCCGGCAGGCGCAGTTGCATTTCGTATGATAAGGGTAGTAAGAATATTACGACTTTTTAGAGTTAATGCATATTATGATTCAATTAATGTAATTAGGGATGTTATACTTGCAAAGAAGCAACAGTTATTCTCAAGTATTTTTATAATACTCGTACTTATGATGGGGTCAAGTTTATGTATGTATAGTCTTGAACATGAGGCACAACCAGATGTGTTTGAAAATGCATTTTCTGGATTATGGTGGGCTACATCGACGCTTCTTACAGTTGGATATGGAGATATTTATCCAATCACAACAGCAGGTAAGGCATTTGGAATAATTATAGCTTTCTTAGGCGTTGGTATGGTTGCTATTCCAACTGGTATTATTTCTGCTGGATTCGTTGAACAGTATGGGAAAATAAAAAGAGTTGGTGAATATGCAAGAGAAGAAGATGTTAATTTTATTAATATTAATCTTGTAGAGGGAGATATCCTTATAGGAAAGAAAATAAGTGAAATTACGCTACCTAAGAAAAGCTCAATAGCATTTGTGATAAGAGGAAGAAAAACGGTTATGCCTAATGAAGATGTTGTTCTTGATAAGGGTGATAATATTGTTATAAGTGCTGATGATAAGGATAATGAATACAAATTACAGTTAAGAGAGATTGAGATGTTAGCCAAGCATAGATGGGTTGGACAGATGCTTAAGGATATTGATATTTCAAGACAGACACATGTTGTAATGATTAAACGTGGAGATAATGTCTATAAACCTTCTAGTAAGTTTATTCTTAAAGAAGGGGATAAGATTCTTGTATATTCAAGTATAAAGAACATGAAAGATGATTATGGAGAACTTTATAACTATGAGAGTGATGAGAATCATAATGATGTTGAATAATAAAAATAAATGATATATAATTATAAAGGTTCACTTAAAGTGAACCTTTATAATTATGAGGGTAATAAAAAGAAAGTGAAAAGAAAGGAAAGAAAAATGAAATTAGTCAAGAAATTAGGAATTATTATTACTTCAGTAGCTTTATGTGTTGGAAGTGTTGGTGTTGTAAGTGCTGATGATATTAAAATTCCAGCTAAATTAGAAACACCACATTATTCTTCAACGTATGATGGAGGTTCTGTTTTACTCGAATGGGAACCAGATTTGTCTATTGACGGATATGAAATAGAATATGCATATGCTAGTGGAAAGAAAACAACTGTCAAAGACATAAAAGATGATTGTTATTGTGAAATCCCATGTGAAAAGAATTTTTACAGAGTAAGGGTTAGAGCTTATGTAAAAGATGAAAATGAAAAGAAATATTATGGCGAATGGTCAGATTATGGATATTTTGCAAAAGATTTATCTCATCAGGATGTAGAAACAGAAGGATATGTTGTAAATAAAAAGAAGAAAATTAAAGTTACTTGGAATAAGATAAAAGGTGCTACAAAGTATGAGATATATATGTCTACTGCAGATAGAACAGGTTTTAAAAAAGTAAAAACAGTAAAGAAGAATAAAAATACATTTACAATTACAAAGTTTAGAAAGAAAAAACTAAAAAAAGGACGTACATATTATGTTAGAGTTCGTGCCGTTGCTAAAGTTGGAAATAGAGTGTTAAAAACACCGATGGAAGAAAGTGTACAGGCATACATTTCAACATATTAATTAAAATGAATTAATTAAGCCACCAGAATAATATCTGGTGGCTTTTATAGTATTATTTATTTTGCAATTAAGTTAAGAATTTCATTACTTCTTTCTATGAAAGCAGTCATCTCTGATGGTTCAAGTGGCTTATTCTGAATCATTGCAAGATCAAAGAGCTGTTTTGCAATGAGAGTAGAATTATCACTTTCTGGATTATCTAAGATGTATTTAACAAGTGAGTTATTTGCATTAAGGATTAATGTAAACTGATCTTTCATAGGCATATCCATACCATAGAGATTATACATCTTCATCATATCCTTCATACGTCTGCCTTCTTCAGACATTGTAATCATTGAAGAAATATTTTCATTCTTTAGTTTTTCCGCTTTTACTACTAAGTCTTTATTATCTAATGCTTTCTTAAAGATTTCACTTAATTTTTCATTAGTTTCTTTAAGCTCATCTTCTGATGTTTCTTCCTTAAAGTTATCTGTTACATCAGCATCAATTCTTAAGAACTTAACACCTTCATTACCCTGTTCAAGCATTGAGATAAAAGCTGTATCGATGTTATGATCTAAAACTACGGCATCAAGACCTTCTTCCTTAAACATGTTGATGTACTGGCTCTGCTGATTAACATCATCAACATAGAAGATAGTATTTTCATGTTTTTCCTTATTCTCTTCAAGGGCATCCTTGAATGTAAGGTATTTATCATCAATGTTTTTAAAGAGAACATAGTCTGAAATCTTCTCTTTGAATTTTTCATTTCTAATACAACCATACTTGATGAATGGACTAATGTCATCCCAATATTTTTCATATGATTCTCTATCTGTCTTACACATACCTGAAAGTTTATCAGCAACTTTCTTTGTAATGTAGTCAGAAATCTTTTTAACAAATCCATCGTTCTGAAGAGCTGATCTTGAAACATTAAGTGGAAGATCAGGACAATCAATAACACCCTTAAGAAGCATTAAGAATTCAGGAATAACTTCCTTAATGTTATCAGCAATGAATACCTGGTTGTTATATAGCTTAATAGTACCTTCAACCGATTCATATTCTGTATTGATTTTAGGGAAGTATAAGATACCTTTTAAGTTAAATGGATAATCCATATTTAGATGAATCCAGAATAAAGGTTCCTTAAAATCATTAAATACTTTTCTATAAAAATCAATGTATTCTTCCTTAGTACAATCATTAGGATGCTTGTTCCAAAGTGGATTTACATCATTAACTGCAACAGGTCTCTTTAAAATCTTAGCTTTATTCTTAGCAGGAGAAATCTCCTTAACTTCCTTTGTACCGTCTTCATTTTCAACTTCTTCAGTTTTAGCTTCCTCAACGATTGTTTCAATAACTGTATCAGTATCTAAAACATCAGCTTCATCAATTGTTTCATACTTATCTTCACTATTAGGATTTTCAAGGAAAATTTCAACCGGCATAAATGAGCAGTACTTATCTAAAACTTCTCTAGCTCTGTATTCATTAGCAAATTCTAATGAATCTTCATTTAAGTAAAGAGTAATAGTAGTACCACGTTCAGTTTTATCTGAATCATCCATAGTAAATTCAGTACCACCATCACAATCCCATTTAACAGCCTTAGCACCATCTTTATAAGAAAGCGTTTCAATGGTAACATGGTCAGCAACCATGAAAGCTGAATAGAAACCTAAACCAAAGTGACCGATAATCTGATCATCATTAGCTTTATCTTTATATTTTTCAATAAATGCTTCAGCACCAGAAAAAGCGATTTGGTTAATATATTCTTCAACCTCATCAGCTGTCATACCGATACCGTTATCAACAAATGTTAATGTCTTGTTTTCGGAATCTGCAATAACCTTAACTTGGTATTTATTATCTTCAGGTGCAGTGTATTCACCCATAAGTTCTAACTTTTTTAATTTTGTTATTGCATCACATCCATTAGAAATTAACTCTCTAATAAAAATGTCATGGTCTGAATATAACCATTTTTTAATGATAGGAAATAAGTTTTCACTATTAATTGACAAGCTTCCTTGTTTTGCCATAATTAATCACCTCTTATATTTATTTTCTTTGTTAAATCAAAATTAATTGTGATTATTCTATTAAAAAAATACGTTAAAATAACCACTAAATATAAGTATATCAATATAATTATAAAAGTCAAGCAAAATTTAGCACTCAAAGGCAAAGAGTGCTAACAAATGCGTTTGCTGATGATTGATGATTTATGTAAGCTTATTATATATATTTGATACTAGAAGGTATATTTCTTATATATTTATGTATAGTTTACATATTGACATTTGCAACTCAATATAGTAAATTAGAGTATGCTTTTTTGATGGTAAGCTTCCGTGGCTCAGTTGGTAGAGCAACGCATTCGTAATGCGTGGGTCGCCGGTTCGAGTCCGGCCGGGAGCTTTTAGAAATAAAAAGGTAACAAACATAGTGGAATTAATGACGTTGGATCATTAATAAAGAAGAGTTAGGAGGAAGAAGCTATGGATAAGAAACTTAGAGTAGGTATCCTTGGAGCAACAGGTATGGTAGGACAGAGATTCATTTCTATCTTAGAAAACCATCCTTGGTTTGAAGTAGTTACTGTTGCAGCAAGTCCACGTTCAGCAGGTAAGACATATGAAGAAGCTGTTGGTGACAGATGGAAGATGGATACTCCAATGCCGGAGGCAGTAAAGAAATTAATCGTTGCCAATGTTAATGAAGTAGAGAAAGTTGCTGCAGAAGTTGATTTTGTATTCAGTGCAGTAGACATGTCTAAAGATGAAATTAAGGCAATTGAAGAAGAGTATGCTAAAACAGAAACGCCAGTTGTTTCAAATAACAGCGCTCATAGATGGACACCTGATGTTCCTATGGTAGTACCAGAAATCAACCCAGAACATTTTGAGGTTATTAAATATCAGAGAGAAAGACTTGGCACAAAGAAGGGATTTGTTGCAGTTAAACCTAACTGTTCAATTCAGAGTTATGCACCAGTTCTTACAGCTTGGAAGAAGTTTGAACCAGTTGAAGTTGTTGCTACAACATATCAGGCTATTTCAGGTGCAGGTAAAACATTTAAGGATTGGCCAGAGATGGTTGGAAACATCATTCCATTCATCGGTGGTGAAGAAGAAAAGAGTGAACAGGAACCACTTCGTCTTTGGGGTGAAATCAAAGATGGTGTTATTGTAAAAGCAGATGGTCCTGTTATTACAACACAGTGTATCAGAGTACCAGTTCTTAATGGTCATACAGCTGCAGTATTTGTTAAATTTGCTAAGAAGCCTACAAAGGAAGAACTTATTGAAGCTATGGTTAACTTCAAGGGCATTCCACAGGAACTTAATCTTCCAAGTGCTCCAAAGCAGTTTATCCAGTACTTAGAAGAAGATAACAGACCACAGGTAGCTCTTGATGTAGATTATGAAGGTGGTATGGGCGTATCAGTTGGACGTCTTCGTGAAGACACAGTTTATGATTATAAATTCGTTGGTCTTTCACATAATACACTTAGAGGTGCAGCAGGTGGTGCAGTTCTTTGTGCAGAAACACTTGTAGCTAAGGGATATATTGAAGCAAAATAATTAGATAGTAGTATAATGATACTAAGTGTTATCTGGTTATATAAAAAAGATTTTTAAACCACAGTGAGATCACTGTGGTTTTTTGTTGATAATTATTATTTTCTTTATGTTTTATATAGCAAAAAAGAAAAAAGTGTAGTACAATGTGTAATTAGAAACTGATAGTAATCGTTAAATGGAATCCGCGTATTCACGAGATATATAATAAACAAATATTTTAAGATACCGTAAGAATGATATATATGATTATATTTTATAAATGAATGTATGTTTTGTAGTTTTTTGATGAGGTAATATATTATTTGGTATATGCCTTACATCTTAATAGATGGAGGAAGTAGATGAGTATAAAAAATATAGTTTTTGATGTAGGAGATGTGTTAGTAGATTTTTGTTATAAGAGTTATATGAGAAATTTAGGCTTTGATGAAGAGACAGTTGAATTGTTTACTAAGAACATGATTATGTCTCCGCATTGGAATGAACTTGATATGGGTTTACTTACATATGAAAAAGCTAAAGAAATATTCAAGGATGAAATAAAAAACCACGATGAGGAAATTGACCGATTTTGGGATAATATTGAATACATAGTAGAAGAGTATGATTACGCTGAAGAACTTATTAGGTCAATTAAGTATGCAGGTTATAAGGTATATATACTATCTAATTATCCTGTTGAACTAGCTAATTTACATTGGCCAAAATTTAGATTCTTAAAATATGCCGATGGAAAAATCATATCTGGTTTTGAAAAGGTAGTTAAACCTGATGTAAAAATATATAAATTATTAGAAAGTAAATTTGGTGTTGATCTTTCTGAATGCTTATTTGTTGATGATAGACAGCTTAATATAGATGGAGCGAAAGATGCTGGTATGAAGGCAGTTCTTTTTGAGAATCTTGAGCAGTTAAAAGATGACCTCGCTAGATATATTAATTATGGATGATGAGTTTGCATAATGAAAAATAAGTTATATATGATGAATTATGTATAATTTAAATATAAATATGATGAAATTTTCTTTATCAAAATAAAAATTATAAATGATATATAATATAAAATATTAAGTATAAAAGTAGAAATGATATCAGTAATAGGTATTATTTCTACTTTTTTACTTATATGGAAAAAAGTAGTTTTATATATGTTGAGATTATGTGAAAAATTTAACTCTTTACTTGATAAAAAGTATCACTTATGGTACTATTTAAGATGATTAATTTTAATCCCTAAAAAAACAAAATAAGGAGGATCATATGATTTACTCAACAGAAGTTAAGAATATGTGCCCTGTTCATCAGGGAGTACATCATGGCGCTGCACCTATTCCGGAAGAAGCTAAGTGGGTACAGGCTAAAAAGGTTGAGGACATTTCAGGCTATACACATGGTATTGGCTGGTGTGCACCTCAGCAGGGATGTTGTAAGTTATCCCTTAATGTAAAAGATGGTATTATTCAGGAGGCATTAGTTGAAACAATTGGTTGTTCAGGTATGACACATTCAGCAGCTATGGCTTCAGAAATTTTACCAGGACTTACAGTTTTAGAAGCACTTAATACAGACCTTGTATGTGATGCTATCAATACAGCTATGAGAGAGTTATTCCTTCAGATCGTATATGGTAGAACACAGAGTGCATTCTCAGAAGGTGGTCTTCAGATCGGTGCTGGTCTTGAAGATCTTGGTAAAGGAACTCGTTCAATGGTTGGTACAACATACGGTACACTTGAAAAGGGACCTCGTTACCTTGAACTTACAGATGGTTATATCACAGACGTTGCTCTTGACGAAGACGACGAAATCATTGGATATAAGTATGTAAACTTTGGTAAGATGATGGACTTCATCAAAGCCGGTGATGATGCTAACACAGCTTTAGAAAAAGCAAAAGGTCAGTATGGTCGTGTTGCTGATGCTGCTAGACTCATTGACCCAAGACATGAATAAGGAATAGGAGGAATTTTATTATGGCATTATTTGAATCATATGAAAGAAGAGAGCCTCAGATCCTTGCTTGTCTTAAGGAGTATGGTATCTCATCAATTGAAGAATGTAAAGAAATCACAGAAGCTGCAGGTATCGACGTTTATAACTTAATCGAAGGTATTCAGCCTATCTGTTTTGAAAATGCAAAGTGGGCTTACACAGTAGGTGCTGCTATTGCTATAAAGAAGAATTGTAGAAAAGCAGCTGATGCTGCAGCTGCAATCGGCGAAGGCCTTCAGGCTTTCTGTATTCCAGGATCAGTTGCTGATACACGTAAGGTTGGTCTTGGACATGGTAACCTTGGTAAGATGCTTCTTGAAGAAGACACAGAATGTTTCGCATTCCTTGCTGGACACGAATCATTTGCTGCAGCTGAAGGTGCTATTGGTATCGCAGAAAAAGCTAATAAGGTTCGTCAGAAACCTCTTAGAGTTATCCTTAACGGTCTTGGTAAGGATGCTGCTCAGATTATTTCACGTATCAATGGATTCACATTCGTTGAAACAGAATATGATCCATATACAAATACAGTAAAAGAAGTATCACGTAAGTGTTACTCAAAAGATGCTGATTCTCCACGTGCTAAGGTTAACTGCTATGGTGCTAACTCAGTTCCAGAAGGCGTTGCAATCATGTGGAAGGAAAACGTTGACGTATCTATCACAGGTAACTCAACTAACCCTACAAGATTCCAGCATCCAGTAGCAGGTACATATAAGAAAGAAAGACTTGAAGAAGGTAAGAAGTACTTCTCAGTAGCATCAGGTGGTGGTACAGGACGTACACTTCATCCAGATAACATGGCAGCTGGTCCTGCTTCATATGGTATGACAGATACACTTGGTCGTATGCATAGTGATGCACAGTTCGCTGGTTCTTCATCAGTTCCTGCTCACGTAGAAATGATGGGTCTTATCGGTGCTGGTAACAACCCAATGGTTGGTATGACAGTATCAACAGCTGTTTCTATTGAAGAAGCTGCAAAAGCTGGCAAATTCTAATAATTTTAATTAGATATATTGTTATGATTATAAACCTATACTCTCGTTTGGGAGTATAGGTTTTTTTATATTTGAATTCGTACAATTATATTAAATTATATCAAATTATATTTTAACTGGTATATTATAATAGTAAGAATGGAGAAAGGGGAAATATAATATGAATAAAAGAAATCCATTTGCTCTTAATTTTGGTAAAATACCAAGTAAATACAAATTTATCAATGCCTGAAAATAGGTGTTTTTAAGATGAAATTTTATAAAATATAAAGTTAAAAGTTATTATCTATGTTATAATATTTAAGGCAAATAATGATTTGAAAATGATAGTAGGAGGAAATATGGCTTGTAAGGATATTATGACTAAAGAAGAAGTATTAAATGAATGGAAAAATAAACGAATAATAAAAGAAAGAAATAGCCATGTCGTATGGAATTGGACACAATGTTTATTAATGCTTTTTTGCATATTTAATTTTATTGTTTCAGAGAATAAGTTTGCTTTTGGAATCATGACTATTTTAACAATTTCAGAAGTATTGGAAAAGTATTTATACTATAAAGAAACAAAAGATAAGAGTGTGATAAAAGAAGTAATAAGTTTAGTAATTATGGCATTAAGTTTATTATTTCTGACGATGGGTGAATACATGGGAAAATAGATTAATAAATATAATGTTTGTTGATAAAAGGAGATTTTATTGTGTCATTTTTAAGTAATTTATTTAAGACAGAAAAGTCTGAATTAACAGAAGAACAAAAAGAAAGAAATAAGCAGATTAATAAGAAAATAAAACATCTAAAATCTATAAAACATCTTAATTATAATGAGAAAGATTTATCTGGTGTTGAGATTGAAAACTCTTATTTTGGAAATGGAATACTGATAAAGGATTCAAGTTCTGAAAATCCTTATTATATAGATGTAGTTTGTGGATTTGATAATAAGTCATTCGGTAAGAAAGATGCTACCCCTTATGACAGGTATGAGTTTCTTGTGAAAGAAGATAATTTAGACTATGTTCTTGCCTCTTTGGAAAAGATTTATAGAAATGATAATCAAATAATGGAAGCATGTTATAACATAATATATAATGATTTCATAGAGTTCTTTGAAGATTATAGTGAAGAAAGTCTAAAGGAAGAATTTAGTTTGGACTATTTAAAAGAAAACTGGTATGTTGTAGGTGTATCTATATATGATGATCATATAGATATTTTTATTGGTATTGATGCTATGGAAAACCCGGAACCTCTCATAGATTTTGATATTATTGTAACTGTTGAATTTAGTACGCAAGAACCAAGCGTTTCATTTAATTCAGTTTGCTAGAAATTATTCTCGGAAGCTAACTTGGCAAAAATAGAAATTTATATAAGTAAGACAAAAAATTTAATAAACCTGGCCTTTGGGTCAGGTTTATTAATATGTAAAGGAATTAAGCAAATACTTATTTTTTACTATTCAGTAGAGTAGAAGGCGTTGTTTTGGGATTGAAAGGAAGTAAATTTTTTGTGCTTAAATATATTATGTGGTAAAATGGGTGTGATGTAAGGTTAAATTTCAGTTAAATGTACGTGAGGCGAATAATAATGGTATTAAAGAAGAATTACAAAAAAACACAGCTTGCATGCTATTTGGGATTTGTAACGCAGGCTATATGTGCTAATTATGTCCCGTTGTTGTTTATAACATTTCACAATGCCTATGATATATCTTTTGGGATGCTTGCGCTTATATCATCATGTTTCTTTGTTACTCAGTTGATAGTTGATTTCTTATGTGCTGGAATAGTAGAAAAATTGGGATACAGAGTATGCATCATAGCAGCAGAGATCACTTCAGGGCTAGGTCTTGCAGGATTAGCGTTCCTACCTGATTTATTACCGGTACCATTTTATGGAATACTTGGATGCGTCATTATTTATGCTATAGGGAGTGGTTTGACAGAGGTGCTTGCAAGTCCAATCATAGAAGCATGCCCCTTTGAGAATAAGGATTCTATGATGAGTCTTTTGCACTCCTTTTACTGTTGGGGATGGGTTGGTGTTGTACTTTGCTCTACAATTTTTTTTACTGTCTTTGGTATAGAACATTGGAGAATAATGGCACTTATATGGTCAATTATACCATTTTATAATATTTACAATTTTGCAACCTGTCCAATAGAACCATTGGTTGAAGATGGCAAAAGTATGACAATGCTTGAACTCTTCAAAACAAAAGTGTTTTGGGTTTTTATTGTTTTGATGGTTTGTGCTGGTTCATCAGAAATAGCGATGGGTCAGTGGGCATCGGCTTTTGCTGAATCAGCATTGCATGTCTCCAAAACAGTTGGCGATTTGGCTGGCCCTTGTGGTTTTGCAGTATGCATGGGGATTAGCAGATTGCTTTATGGGAAATTTGGTGAAAAAGTTGATTTGACTATATTTATGGTGGCTTCAGGAGTAATGTGTCTGGTTTGTTACCTGGTTGCAGGATTATCAGGGGCTCCGTTGGCGGGATTAATAGGTTGTGCTTTGTGCGGATTTTCTGTAGGCATTATGTGGCCCGGCTCCATCAGTATTTCATCTCAGATACTTCCTACGGGTGGTACAGCAATGTTTGCTCTTCTTGCTTTGGCAGGAGATTTAGGTGGAGCTGTAGGGCCTGCAATCATTGGTAATGTTTCTCAGAAAGCAGCAAATAATCTGCAGGTAGGGGTTTTAGCAGGAATCGGTTTTCCTATTGTTTTGGTAATCTCGGTTCTGTATGTTCGAAAAAAGTATAGGTAGTAAATTATTCAAATTTAAGCTTCGCCGGGTTGATGTGATGGTAATAGAAGAAGAGTAATCATGGAAGGGATTGTAAATATTTATTTTCAATCGTATAAATGTCTAGAAGCAAGGAGGTTTATTATTTGATTAAAATAGAATTATTATCAGAAAAGAATTTCTCTATAAATTCATTGGATTCATATAACAGAAAACAGGATGTAAATAAGGTATATCGCAGAATTGACGGGGAATATATATTGATTGAATGCAAATATACCGAAGATTGGGATCTAAATAAAAAACGTTCAGTAGCCAAGCAAATAAGCAGTGATGAATATATTACATACATTGCATTAGATAATGATAGAGTTGTTGGTTTTATAGGACTATTAAAACAGCTAAAAGGTCGATATATGATTCTTGATATGATGCAGGTATCTTCTGAATGTAGAGGTCTAGGCATCGGCAGACGATTATTTGAAGTAGGAAAAGATGAAGCAAGAAAAAATGGTGCGGAAGCTTTGTACATATCTGCTTGCTCTTCAGAGGAGACGATTGCGTTTTACAGAGTGATGGGGAGTGATTTGACAGTTAACCCAATAAAAGAAATTGCTGAAGAAGAACCATTTGACCTTCAGATGATGTGCCCTGTGTAAGATTAATTACAGTAAAACTGATTAAGACAAATCGGTGTTTGTGAAGTGTTTCCACATTTTGGAAGGACACCACAGTTTAAGATTAATGAGGTTGAAGACGGAAAAGTAAAGACTTCACAGGTGATTGATACAAGAGAAACAGAGCATGGTGGATGTCATTAATGAGAGGAACGAAAATATATGACAAATGATTTTATATTAAGAGAGGCACATTTAGAAGATGCTGTAAAATTGGTGGAGATATACTCATATTATGTACTAAATACTTCAGTTTCATTTGAATATACAGTACCAACAATTGAAGAATTTGAAGATAGAATAAGCAAAATTGTTGAAAAATATCCTTATCTGGTATGTGAAGTAAACAATAAAATTGTTGGCTATGCATATGCGAGTGCATATAGTGTTCGAGATGCATATGCTTGGACTGTTACGACTTCAATATATCTAGATAAGGATTATAGAAGACAAGGGATAGGTACTGCTCTTTATGAAAAATTGGAAAACAGACTTCGTGAGCAGGGGATAGTGAACATATTAGCTGGTGTGGCATATTGTGAAAAGGAAGATGAGTATTTATCTCATGACAGTTTCAAATTCCATTCAAAGATGGGATTTACTAAGGTTGCGCACATGGAATCTATTGGAAAAAAGTTTGACAGATGGTATGATCTTTTATGGATGCAAAAGAAACTTTAACATACTATAGTGGAGAAGATGAATTTATTAGTTAGGATGATAGGAGTTTTATAATGAGTTCAGAAGAGAAAAAGCACAAGAGAAGGGTACATTATTCTGGAAAGTATCCTAAGAAGTTTGAAGAAAAATATAAGGAACACAGTCCTGAAAAATACAAGGATATTGTTGATCATGTTATAGCTAAAGGATCCACACCGGCAGGTATGCATATATCTATTATGGTTCGAGAAATTTTGGATTTTCTTCAGATTAAGCCGGGGCAGAGAGGATTGGATTGTACTCTTGGTTATGGTGGGCACACAAGAAAGATGCTTGAGTGTTTGCAGGGAGAAGGATGTATCTATGGATTAGATGTGGATCCTATCGAGTCAGAGAAAACGGTGGCAAGGCTAAGGAATTCTGGATATGGTGAAGATTCCTTTAAGTTCAGACTAATCAACTTTGCAAATATAGATAAGGTATCTGAAGAAGCGGGCAAGTTTGATTTTGTCCTCGCAGACCTGGGAGTGTCATCTATGCAGATAGATAATCCGGAGAGAGGTTTCTCGTATAAGATTGATGGACCGTTAGATTTGAGATTGGATCCTGAACATGGTGAATCGGCAGCTGAAAGATTACGTAATGTAACCAAAGATGAATTTATCGGTATGCTTATAGAGAATTCTGATGAGCCATATGCCGAGGAGATAGCGAATAAGGTGTTTAGTCTTATGAAGAAGGGTAATCCTATGAATACAACCACCGAACTTAGACATGCCATAGAAGATGCACTGTGGAAACTTCCGAAGGATGAGAAAGATCAGGCAGTAAAGAAGAGTTGTGCTAGAGTATTTCAAGCTCTTAGAATAGATGTTAATAGTGAGTTTGAAGTATTATATTCATTCCTTGAAAAACTACCGAATGTACTTGAGTCTGGCGGAAGAGTTGCAATACTTACATTTCACTCAGGTGAAGACCGTCTCGTTAAGAAAGCATTTAAGAAACTCTATAAAGAAGGTTCCTTTAGTGATATCTCTACGGATGTTATTAGACCTTCGGCAGAGGAATGTCATATCAATCCTAGAAGTAAATCTACAAAGATGAGGTGGGCAATTAAAGCATAACTATATTAAATAACCCATTTATAAGGCAGTGCCGGAGAGTGGGTTGAATGGATAGTGCTTAAGACTAAATTCCTAGAAGTTTTGCTGGAAAATACACTTGGTGCAGAGCAGACAAAGTTATATATATGAGTACTTTTAGATTAATTGATGAATTTATCAATGGTGGAGAATCAGGTAAAGGACGTATTATTTTTATTGGATAGAGAGTCTTTTCAAAAGCCAGAATAATTTGCAAAGAAGTTAGGAATAAATGATTGAGAAAAAAATGAAATGATGAGGTTATATTTATGCAGGATCAATTTTCTAGAACACAGTTATTACTTGGAAAAGATAATATGGACATTTTGAAAAAAAGCAGAGTGGCTATATTTGGAGTAGGTGGTGTTGGTGGTTATACAGTAGAAGCACTTGCAAGGAGTGGAGTTGGTACATTTGATTTAATTGATGATGATAGAGTTTGTCTTACCAATGTAAACAGACAGATTATTGCAACTGTAAAAACAGTAGGACAGTATAAGGTCGATGTTGCAAAAGAAAGAATACTTTCTATTAATCCTAAAGCTGTGGTTAATACATATAAGACATTTTATCTTCCAGAAACAGCAAATCAGTTTGACTTTAAAGATTATGATTATGTTGTTGATGCTATTGATACTGTCACAGGTAAAATACAGTTAGTTTTAGCAGCGCAAGAAGCAGGTGTACCGATTATAAGTTCTATGGGAGCAGGTAACAAATTAGATGCTACAGCATTTGAAGTCGCAGATATTTATAAAACATCGATTTGTCCTCTTGCTAAGGTTATGAGAAGAGAATTGAAAAAACGAGGTGTTAAAAAACTTAAGGTCGTTTATTCAAAAGAAAAGGCAATGACTCCTATAGATGATCCAACTATAAGTTGTAGAACTAATTGCATATGTCCACCGGATGCAGCAAGAACTTGTCTTGAAAGAAGACAGATTCCTGGAAGCATATCATTTGTTCCTTCTGTTGTTGGACTTATTATAGGTGGTGAGGTTATAAAGGATCTTACTGGATTGAATTAGAATTATATAAAATGAAAAAATAAATAAAAATGACAGAGGCATATCAAGATAAACCTCTGCCATTTTTATTTATTATCTTATTTTATCTGGATGAAGTTCGTAATAATGTTTTTTATCTTCATACATGCGTTCATCTGCTATTCTAAGTGCATCTTTAATGTTTCTATTATCCTCTGTGAAACTAGAACCAATTGAAAAGCAAACACCGTATCTTTCAGAAACTACGCTTAAATCTTCAACATCCTGTCGTATTTTTTCTTCATTGATGTTAGTAAGAATAACTGTAAATTCGTCACCACCTGCACGAAAGATATTTTTGGTATTAAATACTTCTTCAAGCGCGCGTGCGGCGTTTTTTAAAAGATTATCTCCAGCTGTATGACCTTGTTGGTCGTTAACTGTTTTAAGGCCATTAAGATCTGTGAAAATAACACCGACGGAGGTAATGTTTGTATCTTCGGCATATATTTTATCGATAAGATTATTCATCTCATTTCGATTCATAACACCAGTAAGCATATCTTTTGAACTGAGAATTTTTAGCCTGTCCATAAGAAGATAGCTATTAATTTCTGAACCAAGAATAAATGTTGTTGTTTCAAGAGTTTCTTTTATCTTTGGTGCTTTCTCAGGATCAAAGTTTATAGCCCATATGTAACCTAAAAGTTCTTCACCAAATTTTAGTGGAAAGAGAACTATTCGTTTAACGCGAGCAGCTGAGAGTGATTCGTACCATATTGGACTACGCTCTTTAACAACATCCATATCCTGATCATTTTTAGCAATAACACAGTTGCTTCCAGCTATTACATCTTTCCAAGTTTCTGTAATATCATAAAACTTATCATCAAGGTAGTTCTCCATTGGAATAAGATCCGTGTTGTCAGAAAATGATTCACAAAGAACAGAACATTTTCTTTCAAAGTGATCTAGTAAAAGTATACAGCAGTGTTCAGCATCGCAGAGTTCTCGTATGTCTTTAATTACTTCAGCCATGGAAGACTTAAAGTCTTTTCCAATACGAAGTTTTAGACTGGTTTCAAGAACCGCAGTTGCTATATCTGTAGAAATATTGGATAATCGTTTTGAATCTGCTTCAAAGTTAATCTCCATAGTATATGTACAATATTTAAGATTTCCTTCTTCGTATGCAACTGGGAGAAATGTCATATTAAATAATACTCCTGGCATTCTATCAGGCTTTACATATGAGTGAAGACATTTTCTTTCTACAGCAGCCCTGTAACTGTAATCTTCAAAATTTAAATCACGTGTTAGATAATTTGTATATTCCGAATTTGGAATAAATTTTTTAACTAGCATTTCTACACCTGGTGCAGGATTTTCAATAGATGAAATATATGCATCATTTCCGTCAACTATACGAATTTTACCATATCGACCATCTCCTAGGTCTTCAACAGAAATAACGCAGGTCATGGCACCAAAGCCATTACAAAATTGTCTAAAATCCATATATATACTCCTCCGCTTTTTGTAATAAGTAAAAACAAAATATACCTAAAAGTATTTTATCATACAATAAAGATAAAAAAAACAAATTTAAGCCATTTTTTTGGAAAAAAATAGTAAAATTGCCAAAAAACCTTTAAAAAAAACTATTTTTATAGTACAATATTACTATATGTTAATTATAAAATAATGAGGGTTTTACAGGGGAGGTGAGTAGTTTGAATTACGGACCAGTTGTTGAACACATGAAAAAGATTGCTAGTGTTCTATCAGTAAAAATAAATAGTGATGGTTCATGTGGGGATATATGTTTAGAAGCTGCTAATGATCTTTATTTAAAATCAGTAAATGTGTCACGGGAAGATTTTAGACCTGGAAAACCTTATACTAACTACATTCCAAAAGATTTGAATTTTGAGGCTATGAGTTATAGATGTGTGTTAGAACAAAGAATGATTCATTCGTATGTAAATGCAGAATTCTATAATGCATGGATGGAATTGTATCTTATGCCAATGGATTCTGAAGATGTTGATAAAAAGTATTTTATGTTTTCGTATGATATGTCACCTAAGGTTGATGCTAATGTACTTGCGGATATTTCTCCTGATATAGCATCAAGAGTTATTAGAACTACGTTAAAACTTAGAGAAACTGATGATTTTAAAAAATCAATCAGAGGCATAATGGATGATATAAGAGCTGATTGCGAAGCTAATAGAGGGTGTATTCTTTTAACTGATTTTAAAGCAAGAACTTGTTCAGTGTTATGTGATAGTCTTTCTCCTGATGAACATACACCTGATATGGCATCATATATAGATGAAGGTGGTTATTTAAGAAATCCAGCAGAAGATCATAGTATGGAAGATGATAATTCTGATATTGCTTTTTTCGATATTGTGGAAACCTGGGCAGACTTGATTGCTGGCAGTAATTGCTATATAGTTCATGATGCAGATGAACTTGAAAAGATGAAAGATATAAGTCCTATTTGGTATACATCATTAAAGTATGCTGGAGTATATAATCTTGTTATTTATCCACTTAAAGCTAATGGAGAAACAATAGGTTATATTTGGGTTACTAATTTTAATAGCGATAATACATTAAATATTAAGGCTATTCTAGAAGTTACTTCATTTATTTTAGCAGCAGAAATTTCGAATTATCAACTTTTTAGAAAACTGAAAATACTTAGTGATACAGATCTTCTTACAGGACTTTTAAATCGTAATGCCATGAACAATCGAATTGCTGATATAGTAAGTGGAGATAGTCCGTTTAATGGGGAATATGGTGTTGCATTTGTAGATTTGAATGGTCTTAAGGCTGTAAATGATAAAGAAGGTCATATTGCAGGAGATAACTTACTTAAAGCTGCGGCAAGCGTCCTTAGAGATACATTTATGGAGAATGAAATATACAGGGTAGGTGGAGATGAATTTCTTGTTTTAGTAGTTGGAAAAACTGAGCAAGATTTCAATAATTTAGTCGATGACTTAAGAGATGTATGCGAAAAATCCGATACGGTTAAAGTTGCGGTAGGAAGTTATTTCGGAAATTCCAATGTAGATATTAGAGAAGCAATGCATATTGCAGATGAAAGGATGTATAAAGATAAAGAAGAGTATTATAAAAAGTATCCTGAATTAAAGTATAGAAATAGTAAGTAATGTAAAGCGAGATAAAACGTATTTAGTTTATCTCGCTTTTTAGTTAGAAAATAGAAATAAACTGTAAATAAAAAGTTATCTTGTGATATAATAGAGAAGTTGTATATGCAACGATAGAATATGAAAGGAAATATATAAAGAGGAAAATGAATCAGAAGGATTATAAGGAAAAGCGAAGGAAAAGAAGAGTTTTTAGTACTTTTCAAATTATCATTTTAAGCTTTATGGTATTAATTCTTGTAGGTACAGCATTATTGATGCTTCCAATTTCGTCAAGAAGTGGTCAAGTAACACCTGCTTCAGAAGCTATGTTTACAGCAGTTTCTGCCACTTGTGTTACAGGATTAATTGTGCATGATACAGCTACATACTGGTCAGTATTTGGTCAGACTGTAATTCTTATTATGATTCAGATAGGTGGATTAGGTGTTATTACTATTGGTCTTGCAATTCTTAGAGTATCAGGAAGAAAGATAGGATTGTGGCAAAGAAGTACTATGCAGGAATCTATATCAGCTCCAAAGGTTGGTGGAATAATTAGATTTATAGGTTTTATGATTAAAGGAACTTTAATTATAGAAGCTATTGGTGCATTATTATTAGCCCCGGTTTTTTGTAAAGATTTCGGATTCTTTAAGGGATTATGGTATGCAGTATTTCACAGTGTTTCAGCATTTTGTAATGGTGGATTTGATTTAATGGGGGTTAGGGAAAAGTTCTCCTCATTAACTTCATATAGCGCAAATATTTATGTGAATATAATTATAATGTTGCTTATAGTATTTGGAGGTATAGGATTCTTAGTATGGAGCGATGTTGTAAATTATAAGTTTAGGTTTAGAAAGTATTCATTGCAAAGTAAAGTAGTAATAGTTACATCATTGGTATTAATTATTCTTCCAGCTATTTATTTTTATTTATATGAATATAGTGATTTGGCATCGAAGGAAAGAATTATTAGTTCTATGTTCCAATCTGTTACAGCAAGAACGGCGGGATTTAATTCTCAGGATTTAGCGCAAATGGATTCGTCAGGAACTGTTATTATGATTATTTTGATGATAATAGGTGGTTCACCAGGTTCTACAGCGGGCGGTATGAAAACTACAACATTTGCTGTACTATTCTTATCAGCAATTGCAGTATTTCGTAGAAAGAATGATGTTCAGTGTTTTAAGAGAAGAATATCAGATGAAGCAGTGCGTGATGCCGGAGCGATTTTATTTATTTATCTTTTGTTATTCTTAGTCAGTGCCATTGCTATTAGTAGAATAGAAAGCATGCCATTGCTTACTTGTTTATTTGAAACGGGATCAGCAATCGGTACAGTAGGTGTAACACTTGGAATTACAACTAAGTTATCTTTAGTTTCGAGAATTATAATAATGTTGCTTATGTTCTTTGGAAGAGTTGGAGGATTGACATTGATTTATGCTGCAATACCTTCATCAGATATCCAAAATTCACGTATGCCACTTGAGAATATATCAGTAGGATAAGGAGTTAAATATGAAATCAGTTTTAGTAATAGGTGTAGGACAGTTCGGGAGTCATATAGCAAAACGTTTAGAAGAATTACATTGTGAAGTTATGGCAGTTGATAGTCATGAACAGAGTATAAATGAGATATTACCATATGTAACAAATGCAAGAATTGGTGATAGTACAAATATAGAATTTTTAAAATCATTGGGTGTTAGCAATTTTGATGTTTGTGTTGTTGCTTTAGGTGGTTTGTTTCAAACTTCTCTTGAAACAACATCACTTCTTGATGAATTAGGAGCTAAAAAAATCATATCACGTGCAACTAATGATGTTCAGATGAAATTTTTACTTAGAAATGGTGCAGATGAGGTTATATATCCTGAAAAACACATGGCACTTAGAGTTGCAATGAAGTGTGCATCTGATGGAATTGTAGACTTTGTTCAGTTAGATGATAATTATTCTATTTATGAGTTGAAAGTACCTAAGGAATGGGTTGGTAAAACACTTGGAAATATTGATATTCGTAAAAAGTATAAAATTAATATTATCACATTAAAGCGTAATGAAGAGGTATTTATTCCTTCAAGAGACACAGAAATAAAGATGGATGATATTGTATTCGCTGTAGGTGAAATAAGAGATATTAAGAAGTGTTTTAAAATATAAATTGATGATTTAGAAGTAGGTTTAATACCTACTTCTTTTTGCGTATATAGAAAAAGAATAACTAAATTATGGAGATATAAGTTTTGAAAAAAAGACGTTTGAATTATAAAAATGACAGTTGAATACCCAAAATGTATGATTTAGAAATTATAGATTGTTAAAAAAATATTTAGATGTATGATATGTGTATAAGATAAATAATAAATAGTTTTTGAAAAAATATTAGAGTATGGAGGATAAAGAAATGGAAAGAAATATTAATGAAGGAATGAAAGTTGTAAACATGAAAAAAGTTACTTTTGTACATGGATTATTTATTGTTGCATTTGCTGTTTTAGCAAATATGATTCAGTTTATTGGAGCTGAAAAAGTTGGTAAGGATGGAGCTAGTATTTATAATGTAAATAGTATGGCTTATTATGCAGGACAGATTATATTCGTAGTTGCAGTATTAGCTGTAAACATTCATATGCATGCACAGCTTAAGAAGAGTAGATTAGAAGCTGGTGGTTTATCAACGGTTACTATTTTTGCAGAAACAGGCATTATCATGATCATACTTGAATTTATAGCTTCAAGTATAGCAAGAGTTGATGGAACATATTTATATCATCCAACATTTTACTGGCCAGCAATTACAATGATTATTACACTTGTAAATTCATTTATAATTTGTAGAGAAGCAAAAAATGATTTTAGAATTGAAAGTTATGACAAGGTTGTTATTCCTGTACCAAATAATGGACTTCCAAGATTACAGTTAGAGTATTATAAAAACGAATTAAATAATAGATAGTTAAAAAGAAAAAACACTGGTTATCTAAGGTGATAATCAGTGTTTTATATTGTAGTTAAAAATTTAATCATAGTCGTCATCATCATCATCGTCGTAGTCATCATCAGATTCATTTAAAAAATCATCTCTTAATGATGTTTCAAAAATATCGAGTTCACCATCATTGTCATAATCAAATAAATCATCGACAGGTGAATCAGGTCCCCATATACCCATAATACTACCTCCTTAAAATATTGATTGCATTATATATTTATATTAACACCTATATTGTATAAATACAATGTTTGCTGAGTTGTGTTATGATTATTATTTATGATAGAATGTGATAGGAATAATACTTGATAGGCAGGGAAAAAATATGAGCAAATTACCAGAACTTACAACTCTATGTTACATAGAGAAAGAAGATAAATATTTAATGATGCATCGTGTGAAAAAAGAAAAAGATATAAATAAAGATAAGTACATCGGTGTTGGAGGACATTTTGAATATGGAGAAAGTCCCGATGAATGTTTATTAAGAGAGGTAAAGGAAGAGACAGGACTTACACTTATAAAATATAAACCTCGAGGTATAGTAACTTTTATTTATGGAGACGAAAATCAGCCAGATGAAAGGGTGGTAGAATATATGTACCTTTATACATCAACTGAATTTGAAGGTGAAATTATAGAATGTGATGAAGGAAATCTAGAGTGGATAGATAAGGCAGATGTATATAATCTTCCAATATGGGAAGGAGATAAGATTTTTTTTAGATTGTTAGAAGAAAGAGAGGACTATTTTTCATTAAAATTAGTTTATTCAGAAAGTGGTGAACTTATATCATCAGAGGTTATTTGATGATGTGTAATATATGAGAAATTGTATTGTTAATATATTTGTGTATTTTTTCTATCGACAATATTAATACAAAATAGTAAAATATTAGTACTGTTTAATGAGAAGGCACAGGGGTTGATTGATAATCAAGCCCTGTGTCTTTATGAGTGTATGTAGGGATATGCAACAGTTAAACTTAAATAGGAATATGATAATGTGGGAGGCAGTAATGAAAAAGACGATTAACACATTTAAAGAAGCAAAACTTAATGGTGATAAGGTAACCATGCTTACAGCTTATGATTACTCAACTGCTAAAATAATGGAAGAAGCAGGTGTTGATAGTATACTAGTAGGCGATTCACTTGGAAATGTTATGCTAGGATATGAGGATACAATTTCTGTTACTATGGAAGATATGATTCATCATTGTAGAGCAGTTGCTAGAGGAGCTAAGAATACTCTTGTAGTTTGTGATATGCCGTTTATGTCTTATCAGACATCTGTTTATGATGCTGTTGTTAACGCTGGAAGACTTATGAAAGAGGGTCGAGCAAATGCAGTGAAACTTGAAGGTGGAAGAGTAGTAAAAGATCACATAAAGGCAATTACAGATGCATCAATTCCAGTTTGTGCACATCTTGGATTAACTCCACAGTCTATTAATGCATTTGGTGGATATAAGGTGCAGGCTAAGGAAGAAGAGGCAGCTAAAAGACTTATAGAAGATTGTTTTATAGTTCAGGAAGCTGGAGCATTTGCTGTGGTTCTTGAATGTGTACCGAGTGCTTTGGCAGAATATATCACAAGTAAGTTAGATATAACTACCATAGGAATTGGAGCTGGTAATGGTTGTGATGGCCAGGTTTTGGTTTATGCTGACATGCTTGGAATGTTTACTGATTATAAACCAAAGTTTGTAAAGCATTTTGCTAATGTATATGATGTAATGAAGAGTGGGATAGAAGGATATATTAATGAAGTGAAATCAAAATCATATCCTGCAGTTGAACATACATATAAGATTGACCAGGATATTATGGAAAAGTTAAAAAAAGAATTTAAATAGATGAGAGGATTTTATTATGGAAATTATTGAAAGAATTGAAGAATTAAGAAGTCAGATTAAAACATGGAAAAAGGAAGGTAAGACTATTGGATTCGTTCCAACTATGGGATATCTTCATGAGGGACATAAGAGTCTTATTGATAGAGCAGTTAAGGAGAATGATAAGGTAGTTGTAAGTGATTTTGTAAATCCAATGCAGTTCGGTCCTAAGGAAGACTTGGCTACATATCCAAGAGATTTAGATATGGATGCAAAGCTTTGTGAAGAAGCTGGAGTTGATATTATTTTTTATCCTGCAGCAGAAACTATGTATAAAGATAGCTTTTCAAGTTTTGTTGATATGAATACACTTACAAAGGGGTTATGTGGTAAAACAAGACCAATTCATTTTAGAGGAGTTTGTACAGTTCTTGCAAAGTTATTTAATATTGTAACTCCTGATAGAGCATACTTTGGTCAGAAGGATGCGCAGCAGTTAGCAGTAGTAAAGCATATGGTTGAGGATTTAAACTTTGATATTGAAATTATTGGATGTCCAATTATAAGAGAGGAAGATGGACTTGCAAAGAGTTCAAGAAATACATATTTATCAAAGGAACAGAGAGAATCTGCGGTAGTATTATCAAAGGCATTAAAGATGGGTAAGGAAATGATTGAAGCTGGAGAAGTTAATCCACAAAAGGTTATTTCTACAATAGAAGAAGAGATTAAAAAAGTACAGGGTACAAAGATTGATTATGTTGAAATAGTAACATGGCCATACCTTGAAACAGCAACAACTACAAAGGGCTCAATACTTTGTGCATTAGCTGTATATTTTGATAAAGTTAGACTTATTGATAATTTCATTATTGAAGAATAGGAGTAATCGATGAATATTGAAATGTTAAAAGGTAAAATACATAGAGCAACAGTTACACAGTCAGAGGTTGATTATGTCGGAAGTATAACTGTTGACAGTAAGCTTTTAGAAGCAGCTGGAATTCTTGAATATGAAAAGGTTCAGGTTGTTGATGTTGATAATGGTAACAGACTTGAAACATATACAATTGCTGGTGAATGGGGAAGTGGAGTAATCTGCCTTAATGGAGCTGCAGCAAGATGTGTAGAAGTTGGACATAAAGTTATTATTATGAGTTATTGCACAATGGATGTTGAAGAAGCTAAGAGTCATAAGCCAAAGGTTGTATTTGTTGATGAAAAAAATGATGCTGCTAAGGTGACTAATTATGAAAAACATGGGCAGTTATTTGGAGAAGTTAAATAAATAGATTAAATGAGGTGAATACATGCTAAAAGGGAAAAATATAGTACTTGGTGTGTCCGGGGGAATTGCTGCATATAAGATAGCGAATCTTGCAAGTAAATTAGTTAAAAATCATGCGAATGTATATGTGATAATGACGGAGAATGCGACAAATTTTATTAATCCAATTACATTTGAAACACTTACAGGAAATCGATGCATAGTGGATACATTTGATCGTAATTTCGAATTTAATGTTGAACATGTTTCACTTGCAAAATTAGCGGATATATTTATGATAGCTCCTGCTACAGCAAATGTTATTGGAAAGATTAATGCAGGAATAGCTGATGACATGCTTACTACTACAGTTATGGCAGCTACATGCCCTGTAATTATTTCACCTGCTATGAATACCAATATGTATAAAAATCCTATAACCCAGAGAAACATTAATTCTCTAAAGGAATATGGATATAAATTTATTGAACCTAAAGCAGGAAGGTTAGCATGTGATGATGAAGGTGTTGGAAGAATGCCAGAACCTGAAGAATTGTTTGATTATATATGTGATGAATTGTTATTTGAAAAAAAACTAATTGGTAAAAAGGTTTTAGTTACAGCAGGACCTACAGTTGAAGCTATTGATCCGGTTAGATTTATTACTAATCATTCAACAGGTAAAATGGGTTATGCAATTGCCAGAGTAGCAGCAGCAATGGGAGCAGAAGTGACACTTATAAGTGGACCAATATCAATTGAGCCACCAATAAGAGTTAATACAATAAATATAGAATCTGCTAAAGAGATGTTTAAAGTAGTTAAAGATCATTTTGATGAATCAGACATTATTATTAAGTCAGCAGCAGTTGCTGATTATACACCTTGTGAGTATGTTAATGAAAAAATTAAAAAGTCAGATGACGACATGAGTATTAAACTTAAAAGAACAGATGATATATTAGCATACGTTGGTGAAAATAAACGAGGTAATCAATTTGTATGTGGATTTTCAATGGAAACAGAGAATATGCTTGAAAATTCAAAGGTAAAGTTAAAAAAGAAAAATGTTGATATGATAGTAGCTAATAATATAAAAGTTGAAGGAGCTGGATTTGCTACAGATACTAATGTAGTTACATTCATAAAGGAAAATGAAGTAAAAGAATTACCAATAATGAATAAGTTAGATGTTGCTTATGAATTGTTGAAATCTATATCTGATGAAATTATTTAATAAAAATCATAACCAACCTTTGTAAGGCTGGTTATGATTTTTTTATTGAGTTGTAGTGTTAAGTTTTGTATAATTAAAAAGTGAGAATTGTATAAAGGAGAAGTTGAAAAATTATGGGATTTTTAAAAACTTTAAAAGAAAAGGTATTTAAACAGGATTTAGAGAATTATGAAAATGCTGGCATGATTTTTGCGGTTAGACTTCTTTTTGAAGATAGATGCAGGATGCCTATGCCAGATGACATGGATAAAATCATGAAGAAGCATTTAGGTAGTACTACAATGCTTTCATATAGTGATGAAATGACTGGGTATATGGCAAATGATTATAAAGTTCATTATGAAGATGATGATGATCTTCCTGTACAGTTATTAATTATGAAGTGTGTTGAAATAGATGAACCAGTAATGGACGGTCTTGAGATATCGCAATTATGGGATTGCCCTGATGGTGAGGAAATACTTAAGACATGCAAGTATCAGGTTGTTGCTAATGATATGTTAGCATCAGGACTTGATCATAAGGTAAGGGCAGAAATGCTAGTTAATTTTATTGAAGCACTTGTTGAAATGTATCCAACGTGCAAGGCTGTTGTGGTTGAAAAATCCAAGAAGATGCTTACAAGAGAAGACATTGTAAATTGTAATATTCCAATGGAATTAAAATTTATACATTATGCTGTAAATGTTCGTTCATTTAATGTTGATGGAACGAATGATAAAATTGTTGATACAATTGGAATGAGTACATTATATTTGCCTGATTTGCAGTATCATTTTACTGGAATGGATACAAAGGATGTGGTAAATCATGCTTATAATCTATTATCTTATATTTATGATAATAAAAATCCAATTGAATCTGGTAATACAGTGGATGGCCTTAAGCAGGGATTAATTAACATGGATGTTCAGTGGAAGGTTCAGTATGAAGAATCATTGATTCAGCCTATACGAGAAGTCTTAGATGTTAACATGGGTGAACATGCAGCAGGAAAAAGATAAATTGTTTGGTTATGTGGTTTGGGAGGATGAAGATGAAAAAGAAAAATAAGAAATTAAGAAAAATATCTAGCATAATGGCAGTAATATATTCTGCTACTTTGTTGTGGACAGGACAAGCAAGTAAAAACGAAAAAGTTATTTATGGTGCTGATGAAGGAAAAATTAAAATCGAGTATCAGCAGCAGGATATTAATGAAATTCCAGATAAGTACAATACAGGAACAAAAGGAAAACTTAATAAGTTTAATCCTGTTTTTAATTCTGCTATAAATTATTATACAATTACAGCTAAAAATTCAAAGGATGAGGATGTTACACTTTATCTTAAACTTAGTGGTGATGAAGTAACATATTATGTTGATTTCTCATATGCTGAAAATAAAAAACTTAGTGGCGAAATAATACTAAGTAATATAGATTTTGGTGAATGTAGTCTTAAGCCTAATAAAGAAGATAATATTACTGATAATATCTCATTAGTTTATAAAAATTGCAGATTTGAATATGTTAGTACATCGTATCCTGATAGTAAACTTAAATCTAAATTTTACAATTGTAGTTTTTATAATTTTAAGGGTAGTAATGCATATTTTGAAAGATGTGCATTTGGTGGAAAACCAAATGATGCACTTAACCCATTTAGAAATGTGGAAGTGAAGGATTGTTATTTTTCTAATATGAATCATTACCTTCCAAAGGATACACATGTTGATGGAACACAAATATACGGATATGCTGAATTAATTAGAGATGAGAATGGTGATCCAATTCTTGATGCAAAAGGAAAGAGACAATATATAAATCCTCTAGATGCTAAAAATATTAAGTTTGATAATTGTAGATATGAAATTCCAAATATTGTATATGAGATCAGACCAGAGGATATTGTAAAAGATGAAGAACCAAAGGTCGCAACAATAAATGCATGTTTAATGGTTCAGTTAGAGTATTCAGCTGGGTATGATATTCATTTTAGTAATTGTATTCTTAATGGTGGTGGATATACTATTTATTCGCATGCAGGTAGAATTGGAACACTTAGCGATATTTCGTTTGATAATATAAAAGTTGGTGCAGGTAGATCATATGGTGTTATTTATCCAGATATTGATCCTGATACAAAGATTAATAATCTTAATGCAACTGATAGTCTATATATTGGTAGTGCGTTTAAAGAAAATGGAATATTAAAGCTTAGTGTAACTAATGATACAGCTAGGGATAGAAAACTTAAAGTTATTACTGATAAAGGCGAGAATATTTTTACAATAAAGGCAGGCCCAACAGATAAAACTTTAAATACGCCAGGTTATGAAACATTTGATAATATGCCATTTGATATTTTAAAACAAGTACCGGGAGATCCTAAATACGCAGTTTGTTTTGATGTGACAGATCCAAATAATATTAAACAGATTAGATTCTTTAATGAAACTAAAGAAGAAGTTTATATAGACAAATTTAATTCTAGTGAGGATAATGTACTTCTTTCTGGAAAATGTGGTTTTAAAAATGCTGATGTTTCATTTACATTAACTAATGATTACGTCCTTACAATTTATGGAAATGGTGATATGGATAATTATCATTCTGGAAATATTCCACCTTGGTGGGGATATAGGGACTTTATAAAGAAAGTCGTTATTGAAGATGGAGTAACATGTGTTGGAGCCTTTAGTTTTTGGGATTGTTTTGCATTAGAGGAAGTAGTGTTAGCTGATAGTGTTAAACAAATTAATGGTAAAGCATTTAAAAACTGTATTACTTTATCAGAGATAAATATAGCAGATGATGTTAAAGTGATTGAAGAAGCATTTGTTGGAGCCTTTAAATATGCTGTAGCTAATGGGCTTTATCAGAATGAAGAAAACAATAACACATCTGATAGTAAAGCAAGTAATACAGTTAAAAATAATACATCTGTAGATAAAAAGGATACTATTAAAATAAATAAAAAACAAATTAAAGTTGGTAGTATTATAAAAGATAAGAAAACAGGATTTGTTTATAAGGTTACTAGTGTTAAAAAGGGTTATAAACTTAAGTTGATTAAGTGTACAAAGAAATCTAAAATAATTAAAGTTAAAGGCAAAGTAAAAATTGATGGTGTGAATTTTAAAGTTACATCAATTGGTAAGAAAGCCTTTAGAACTAACAAGAATGCAAAGGTGATATATATTTATAAGGGTATCACTAATATTTCAAAGGGTGCATTTAAAAAGTGTAAGAAACTTAAGAAAGTTGTTGTAAAGAATAAGAAGTTTACAAAGAAATATTTAAGAAAAAGAGGACTTTCTAAGAAAGTAAAATATGTTATTGCTAAGTAGTTTAGACTTAACTGGAAGGATTAAAAATGGAAATTTGGGATTTATATGATAGAGATGCTAAGAAAACAGGTGAAACATGGGAAAGAACTTATGGTAGCTTTAGATTAATTCCTGAAGGAAAATATCATATGGTTGTTGATATTTTAATCAAACATGTTGATGGAACATATCTATTAACAAAGAGACATCCTGATAAGGATGTATATCCAGGATATTGGGAAGCAAGTGCTGGAGGTTCAGCTGTTTCTGGTGAAGAACAATTAGAAGCAGCTAAGCGAGAAATGTTTGAAGAAACAGGTCTTAAATCCGATAATTTTACACTTGTAAATCACTCATTTAGTGATAAGAGTCATAGTATGTTTTATTCATATCTTGCAGTAGTTGACTGCGATAAAGACTCTGTTGTTTTACAGGAGGAAGAAACAGTTGATTATAAATGGGTTGACAGAGATGGATTGAATGAATACATAAATTCTGACTTAGCAATACAATCACATAATAACAGATATAAGAAATATTTTGATGTTTTAAATACTTTATATGTATCTGATTTAGATGGAACTCTAATGAAGAATGACAAGAGTATTTCAGAAGAATCGGTCAAAACTATTAATGATTTGTTATTAAAGGGCATTACTTTTACTGTTGCAACAGCAAGATCTCTTGGAAGTGTAAAACATATAGTTGAACCTTTTGATTTAAAAGCACCTATGATTATTAGAAATGGTACAGCTTATGCAGATCCTAAAAATATGGAAGTTACAGAAAAAGCACTTTTTACAAAGAGAGAATTAACTAAGCTTAAAGATATTTTGTCAGATTTACCATATAACGGTTTTACTAGTATTTGGAATGGTAATGAGATGACAAAGGTATTTGCTGAAGGTAAGCATTCTTCTGGAATTGATAAGTATATTGATGAGCGAAAAGGTGCAAAGGACATTGAGTTTGTAAGTGATATTAATGAACTATTTAATGGTGATGTTGGATATATTACTATGATTGATGATTTGGAGTGTATGCAACCGATTTATGATAAAGTTAAGGAAAGTGATGAATGGGAAGCGGTTCTTCAAAAGGATTCATATGGAGATGAGTATTGGCTTGAAATTTGTCCTGGTAACAGTACTAAGGCTAAGGCTATCTTGAAACTTCAGGAAAAGATGAATTTTGAAAAAGTGGTAGTCTTTGGCGATTCAGTTAACGATATACCTATGTTTGAAATCGCTGATAGTGCTTATGCTGTTGATAATGCTATCCCAGAACTAAAGGAATATGCTACAGAAATAATAGCATCTAACGAAGATGATGGAGTTGCAAGATTTTTACAAAGTATTTTATAAAGAAAAGCTTTGAAAGAAAGGACGAAAAATGAAACTCGAAAGAATTATAAATAGTTTGCTTGAACAGGACATGTATAAATTTAGTATGGGACAGGCTATATATCATCAGTTCCCAGATTATAAGACAACGTGGACTTTTAAGTGCAGAAATAAGGATGTTAAGTTTACTGAAGAAATGGTTCAGGAAATTAAGGATCAGATTAAGGCTTTTTGTGAAATAAGATTTACAGAGGATGAACTTGAATATCTTAACAATATTAAGTGGATTAAAGGTTCTTATGTTGATTTCTTAAGACTTTGGGAACCAAGATATGAAGATTTTGAAATTACAACTGATGCAGAGTGTGGTCTTTCAATAGAAACAAGAGGTACATGGCTTAATACATCAATGTACGAAATTCCTACACTTGCAATAGTTAATGAAGTATATTTTAGAATGGCATATGATTATAATGAACTTATAGAGAGTTTTAAGGAAAAACTTGAAGAGAAATATGAAAATTTAAAAACAGGTCGTTGGCATATTGGAACTTTCTCTGAGTTTGGATTAAGAAGAAGACTATCAGCAGAAGCACAGGAGATGGCAGTTGATAAGTTCTCACATCTTAATGATACATTACATTCTAGTTCAACATTTGTTGGAACAAGTAATGTATATCTTGCAAAGAAAAATAATTTAAAACCAGTTGGAACTATGGCTCATGAATGGATTATGTGTACAGGTCAGGGAAATCACAAGCATAATCCAGCATATTCAAACTGGTATGCCCTTAATGCATGGGTACATGAGTACGGTATTCTTAACGGAACAGCACTTACTGATACGATAACAACGGATTGTTTCCTTAGAGATTTTCAGCTTACATTTTCAACTTTATTTAGTGGTGTAAGACATGATTCAGGTGATCCAATTGAATGGGGCGAAAAGATGATTAGTCATTATGAATCACTTGGTATTGATCCTAATACTAAAACTCTTTTATTTAGTGATAGTCTCGATTTTGAAAGAGCTGATAAGATATTTAGACATTTTATGGGTAAGGCTAAGGTAGCATTTGGTATAGGTACATATTTAGCAAATGATACTAAAGTTCCACCGCTTAATATTGTTATGAAAACAACCCTATGTAATGGACAGGATGTTGCAAAGATATCTGATGTTGAAGGAAAAGGCATGTGTAAAAATGAAGAATATGTTGATTATTTAAATAGATGCATTAAGTGGCGCATGGATCACGAAAAATAATAACAAAAAGTCAATTATAAAATGCTTTGATAAAAGTCTGCTTATTTGTTGAATTATATATCCTTTTATGTTAATATGGTTAACGGAGTGTATAAATAATTTAAATACATGAAAGGAGTGCTTTGATATACAAAGCAAAGTAACATGGGAAATTTTGAAGGAAAGATGAAATGGCATTACTTTTTAGCGTTCTTTTGGATGTGGGTTGTAGCATATAGTCAATTTTCAAGTTTTACAACCGCAACCAGTGATAATTATTTTAAAAGTGATGATCCAAAGATGCAGCATTTTATGGACGAGATGCTTGTTAGAAATCCTGGTTTTAAAAATGCAGTTTCTACATATGGATACATTTGTATGATTCTATGTATACTTGCTGTTGTGGCAGGTGTTGGACTTTTAATGTTCAAGAAATTTGGTCCATACTGTGTTTTGGGCATGTATTTTCTTAATCTTATTAATAATGCCATATTTGTTAATCAGTACCAAAAAGTTGTTAATAGTTTTCCAAGCGCAAAAGAAGTTGGTTTAGCAATGACATCAGGAATTTCTGCTGGAATATTATTTAGTTTGGTATTCATTATTTTAAATATTTGGTACTTTATTAAGAGATTGCATTTATACAAGTAATTAATTTTGTGTTTAACAGGACCCGTGAGAGTGGGTCCTGTTTTTGAATATTTGGAAAGAAATAGGAAGGTTATGTATTTCTTCTTTGATTTGTGATAAAATTACTAGAAAGATAAAATATGATAGTAACGGGAAAGTGTAAAGGAAAATAGAAATAAAGGAGAAAGAAATGATGGAAACAGTAACAATTACAATTGGAAAACAGAAAAATATTGCTCTGATTGCACATGATGGAAAGAAGGCAGAACTTATAGAGTGGTGTAATGAGAATGCGGAAATATTAAAGAACCATTTTCTTTGTGGAACAGGTACAACTGCACGTATGATAACAGATGCAACAGGCTTACCAGTTAGAGGATATAATTCAGGTCCACTTGGAGGTGATCAACAGATTGGTGCAAAGATAGTTGAGGGAAAAGTTGATTTTGTTATATTCTTTTCAGATCCACTAACAGCTGCGCCACATGATCCAGATGTTAAGGCATTAATGAGAATAGCACAGGTTTATGACATACCATTTGCTAATAATAAAGCAACTGCTGATTTCTTGATTCATTCTACATATATGGAGCAAGAGTATGATCATGAAATAATAAACTTTAAGCAAAATATAGCAAATAGGGCAGAAACATTGCCTTCAGGGAAGTAAACGTAGTTTGACAGTGATTTTGTTTGGATTTATGTAAAATTGACTGACGTTAATAATTTTTTAGAGGTTTGTTCACAATTTGTTCTTAAATTATTTACAGAAAGTGGAAGATTTTATTGGTTTAAGTGATTATAATTATGGTATAAGATAAAGAAATAAAAACGTCATCCGAAAGTTGAAATTTTCTTTAAAAAGTCTAATTTTAAAAAAGTCATCCTTAACTCGTAAGAGTGTAAAAATAAATCTAACAAAACATAATATGTTGTCGAACATGAAACGAATTAATGGGACCATAATGATGGTCCCATTCGTTTGCACAAAAAGAAAAAATGATAAAAAAAGTGTAATTTATTTGCAATGATAGTATTTTTTTGGTATTATATTGATAAAGGGTAGACAATTTTATATTGGTTTAACGATCAACATAAAACGGAACTTGGGGTTTCGTTTTTTTAATCTAATATAGAATAGTGGGGTGTGAGTATATGGCTGGAATAGATTTTAAAACGTTTAAGAAAAGTGGACAATTTAATAAGGATCAGCTTAAATATATAAAGGAAGCTTTTAAATTTTTAAGTGTCGATGAGATAACGGTATTTGCAACACCTAGATTTCAAGCACAACAGATGGCTATGATGATTGAAGGATATAGAAATGGCCTTAAAAAGGATCAGATAGAAATCTGCGCTAATCCAGAATTCGATGAGGATCAGATTGAACAGATTTTAGAAGGTTTTTATGACGGCCTTACTATTGATGAGGTTTTAAGTTATGCATCACCTAGTAATAACAGGTTTGTTATGCAAAAGGAAAGATTACAGATTAAGAAAAATCGATAAAAGTATATAAATAGACGCATATCAGTGATGCAAATCATTATTGATGTGCGCTTTTTTTAGGAGATATTATGACAAAGTCTATGACAAAGGGAAGTCCATTAAAGTTAATGCTTGTATTTATGCTTCCTCTTTTATTTGGAAATATATTTCAACAAACATATAATATAGTTGATGCTGCAATTGTAGGACAGAATCTTGGAAAGAATGCTTTGGCAAGTGTAGGTGCAACATCATCTGTTTTGTTTTTGGTAATTGGATTTTGTAGTGGTTTAACAGCAGGATGCTCAGTTCCGGTTGCACAAAGATTTGGAGCTGGTGATATTAAAAGCATGAAGGATTATGTTTTTCAGGGATTTTTAATATCTGCTTTTTTCTCAATTACAGTAACTGTGTTAACAACACTTTTGTGTCATCCAATATTACATTTATTATCTGTTAATTCAAAAATATATGACGATGCATATAAGTATTTGTTTGTTATTTTTTTAGGTGTACCATTTGTTGTTTTTTATAATTATTTCGCTGGTATACTAAGAGCAGTTGGAGATAGCAAGACACCTTTTATTGCATTGGTAGTTAGTACAATTGTTAATATTGGTTTAGATTTATATTTTATTAAGGGAATTAAATTAGGATGCTTTGGTGCTGCACTTGCAACAATTATTTCACAGGGAATTAGTGTTATAATATTGCTTGTTTATATTTTACTTAAAATGAAGTTATTGCATCCAGAAAGAGAAAACAGAGAAGTAAATAAAAAGAAGTTATTAATTTCTTTAGGAATAGGATTACCTATGGGATTGCAATTTTCAATTACAGCTATAGGTAGTATGGTAATGCAAAGTTCAAATAATGGACTTGGAACACTTTATTCATCCGCGTTTACTTCAGCTATGAAGATTAAAGCATTTGCTATGTGCCCTTTTGATGCTCTTGCAGCTGCTGTTGCAACTTATGTAGGACAAAACTATGGAGCCGGTCTTATTGATAGAGTAAAAAAAGGAATTATGCAGGCTATGTATATAGGTTTTACTTATGGATTATTAATAGGCGTATTTTTAATATTCTTTGGTAAACCACTTAATCTTATTTTTGTATCCAAAAAGGATGTTGAAGTTATAGATGCAGCTGGACAGTATTTAAGATGTTTGGGATTTTTCTTCTGGGCACTTGGTATATTAAATGTATTTCGAATGGCTGTACAGTCGTTAGGATATACTGGCAGAGCACTTGTTTCAGGTGTTTTGGAAATGATAGCTAGAATAATTGCAAGTACTGTATTTGTTCCAATATATAAATTTGATGCTATTTGTTTTACTGATCAGACAGCGTGGGTTACTGGAGCGGTATATATATCGATAATAACATTTATTACATTTAAGTCGATTAGTAAAAATGAGTTAGATAGAAAGGGGACGCATGTTTAGTAAATCAGATATTTCAAGAGATGAATTTCAGTTGCTTAATGGACAAAGTAGATGTGGATATGATTGGTGGTGGCATTCATTCACCGCTTATAATGAAAAAACTGGTGAAGCCAAACCATTCTTCATTGAATTTTTCACTTGTAATCCAGCACTTGGTCAAAAAGAGCCTGTGCTTGGACAATCATATGAAAACATGAAAAGAGGAAGAAAGCCTTCATATTTGATGGTTAAGGCAGGATGCTGGGGTGAAGGAAAAGCTCAGCTGCACAGATTCTTCGGTTGGAAGAATGTAAGTATAAAGAAGAGAGCTCCTTTTTCAATTAGCGCAGAGGATTGCTTCGCTAGCGAAAAGAGATTAAAGGGTAGTATAAGTATTTCAAAAGAAGAAGCAGAAAAGCACCCAGAGTGGATGTGTGATGCAGGTGAAATATCTTGGAATTTAAAAGTTAAAAAAGTAATTCCATATAATGTTGGATATGGTGCTGGAAAATTATTTAGAACATTACAATTATTTGAAATGTTTTGGCATGCTGAAGGTATGAAGACATTATACAAGGGATATATATATTATAATGGTGAAAAGTATATAGTAAGACCGGAAACTTGCTATGGATACGCAGATAAAAACTGGGGCAAGGATTTTACATCTCCTTGGGTATGGTTATCATCTAACAATCTTACAAGTATGAATACAGGAAAGAAACTTAAAAATAGCGTTTTTGATATAGGTGGAGGAAGACCGAAAGTTGGTCCTGTTGCACTTAAGGGAAAACTTCTTTCTGCATTCTTTTATGAAGGAAAGTGTTTCGAATTTAATTTTTCTAAATTCTGGACATTTACTCGTACAAAGTTTGATTGTAGGGAAACAGATACAAAAATAGTTTGGCATGTGGAACAGAAAACTTGGTGTAATAAAATGGTTACAGATATTACATGTGAGAAGAAGGATATGTTGTTTGTAAATTATGAAGCACCTAATGGATTAAAGAAACATAATAGATTATGGAATGGTGGTAATGGAAAAGGAATTATTTCATTATATAGACATGGCAGATTAATTGATAAAATAAAGTGTGAAAACGTAGGATGCGAATACGGAGAGTATGATGACTAAATTAAAAATAAAGATTGATCCAATCTTATGCATTGCAATTATTCTTGCAATAATATCATCCTTCTTCGTTTTTCCGGACGCTAAATATATTAAGTATATTGATTATAGAACCCTTGGAATATTATGGTCTTTAATGGTAATTATAAAGGGTCTTGAAGATAACATGTTATTTGAAAAAATAGCTAAGTTTCTTTTAAATAAATCTAATAGATTATGGCAGTTAATAGCGATTCTTATTTTTACAGTTTATGTAAGTGCCATGTTTATCACTAATGATGTAGCGCTTATAACTTTTGTTCCATTTACAATAATGGTATTAAGAAAGTGTAAAAAAGATAATTTGATTTTAATAGTAATTATCTTTGAAACAATCGCAGCAAATATGGGTAGCATGTTAACACCAATTGGAAATCCTCAAAATTTATACATATATGGTGTTTCAAAAATGAGTTTAGTAGATTTCTTCTCTTTGATGTTACCTTATAGTTTATTAACGATTGTTTTATTATGTATAAGTCAGATATTCTTACCGGGAAAAATGGATGTGGTAGATATTGCTGATGAACATAATAAACATATTGTTATTGAAAGTAGGAAACAGGTTTTAGTATATTGTTTATTATTTATCTGTGCACTTTTAACGGTATTAAGAATTATACCTTGTAGATATACTGTAGTAGCGGTATGTGCAGTGGCACTTTGGATTGATTATAAATTAGTCTTTAGAGTTGATTATGCTTTATTATTTACTTTTATAGCATTCTTTATATTCTCAGGTAATATTAGCAGAATTCCAGAAGTGCATGATAAGTTAGCTCAAATTATAAAGGGACGTGAGTTCGTTACATCAATTGCATTAAGTCAGATTATTAGTAATGTTCCAGCAACGTTATTAATTACTGGATTTACTCATAGATATAAAACAGTTATTTTAGGTGCTGATCTTGGTGGGCTCGGAACACTTATTGCTTCAATGGCAAGTGTTATATCATATAAGATTTATGCAAGAGAAAAAGATAGTAAAAAGTTTAAATACATTATTTCTTTTACAGCAATAAGTATTGTATATCTTTCAGTTTTATTATCCTATGCTTTCCTTGTAGAACATAGAAAGGTTGAAAGAAATATACATAAAAAGCAAGTAAAAAAAGTAGTTGAAGTAGAGTCGGATACTAGAGAGTTTAATGACGAACACCGTATTATGACTTTATTTGTACCAGGACTTGAAAAACATAGTTTAGAAGGAGCGTTATCATCTTTAGATGGATATGGCTTTTATAATGTTAAAGTTAAGGATAAAGAAGGTAATGTGCTTGAAATTGATTTTCCTAAATTAAGAGAATCAAAATATAAGATAACTAAAGAGTATGATAGTAGTGGTAAGTTTGTTGATAAAGTATTCTTTGTTGAAAGTCAGAGTATACCGGAGAATGTTAGAGCTGGAACAGATTTTGAAATAGTACTTACAGTAACAGAATAAAAAATAGATACCTCTTATGAGGTATCTATTTTTTATCTTAGTAGCGATTTGCTACTTATCAATACTATCTGTCCAATATTGCTGATTATATATATCTGTAAATAAATATGTGATTTTTACTTTTTTATCAGCAATTGCAATATTGCTAATTGTCATATTATCTGTAACAGTCATTTGCTCACCGAGTAAATAACTATCATTGTATTTACCGTCGTAAGAATAATAGTCGCAGATAAAATCTAATTTATCACCTACATTAAGTGATGACATGCTTTTTGCAATTGTGAGAGTTTCATCTTCATCATAATCAGTTTGAGCACCTGCAATATATCCTTTAGGATTTTCTTTATCAAAAACAATAATAAGTTTTGATTTAACATCATTTATTTTACAAGGAACATAACCAGTAGTAACCGTTTCATCATCAGTTTCAGTAGTATCAATATGATAATATGGAACAATCTGGTTATTAATTGCAAGCCAGTCTCTATCTGTATCTGCAATTAAATTTTTATTTTCATCAAATTCATATACATTATCAAGTCCGAGGTCAATGTAACCACTTCCGTCATCAACATATGTGTTTTTATCAATGCTATGAACTAAATCCCATTGATCTTCAGAAAGTTTGATTATGCTTTCACCTTTATCATTAGTTTCAAATTTAAGAGCAGTAGAATCAAAGTAGTTTTCTGAAATGTATTCTGCCATGTCTTCTGTTGGAAGAGCACGACCACTTAAGAAACTATTTGCAACATCTGTAAGTCCGTTTATTGAAATCTGACTGTCACCACTTAAGAAGGTCTGAAGTAGGGAACCAATCATATCAGAACTCATAGATGAAGAACCACCATCGCCACCACCAAGAAGTGAACCTAATGGATTTTGAGAACCACCAGTTGATATCTGACCACTTGTTTCAAGTGAAGCAAATTCCTTGATACACTTACTGTATTCATCGTCCATTCCGATGTTATCATAAGTATCTACAGCTTTATTTACATAGCTTGTTTTTCTATATGGGAAGTAGATTGAAACACCGTATGCATTTGTCATGGATGAAGAAGTTTGGTTATATTTAACGCTACTAATAATAGCAGAAGCTAAAGCCTTTCCTTCATCAGTTTTCATGTTATTTGCAAGGTCAACTAAGTCAACCTGATCGATTCTTGTATTTGCAGCAAATTCTCTAGTTTCATATCTTGCATCAGAAACAGCTTTATATTCTTTCTTTTCAATAAGAGAACTTATTGATTTTGAAAATTCTGAAAGCCTTGATGGAATTGTATTAGAAAATTCTGCCAAGTCTATTATTGATAGAGTAGTCTTTTGGCCACGGCACTGAGAAGCACATTTAGCTGTAAAATCATCAATGATATTTTTACCAATTTCAAGAGTTGGCATTGAAGTATCTTTTGATAACTTTGTTAACCAATTTGTGTAATACCAACCAATACCGGGTTCAGTTTCTTCTGAAGCAATAAGGTAGTCAGCATAAGGATCAAGCATAAGGGCTGTTTCACATGTTGCCATAAGACATGCATCAAATCCAATAAAGTCAAATTTGGTCTGAGCATTTTCAAGAGCTTTTTTAATTCCACCGAGTGTCATTGAACCATTTTTGCTCTGTTTTTCATCATATCCATAACCGCTAACCGATCCACCACCGTGATCCCAAAGGATTAAGCAGTTTCTATTAGCAGGGTAATTTTGTTTACAGTATTTTATAAAATCAGTAAGGGTTTCAGGTTTTGTCATACCTTTATTGCCATCATCACTTACTAAGCATTTAAGGCCTCCATCTTTTACCTGATATATCTGGTTTGTACTATTGCTTACAATGTTATTTTTCCAACGTGCGCAACCACCGGTATAAACGATAATGTTAACGTTCTTAGCGTTAGTCGCATTAGCCATTTCGGTTAAGTCATTAGTAGCCATGCCTGATCTTGATTCAAGGTCGGTTCCGCACATATAAACCATAAGAGTAACAACATCATCTTTGTCACCCTTTATATTTGTATATTTCGCTCTTGAACCATCAGCTACGGATGAGTTAACTGAGTTCATGTTGGTAGAAGATCCGCTAGACTGATTACCTGAATGAACAGGTGAATTATTAGAAGATGTACCGCCTCCGCCACCAAATATGAGATAGGCAATTAATAATATAATCATAATTCCGGAACCACCAGCTGCACCTCTTGTTATGGCTTTACCTGAACCACTACCATGGTCAAATCCACCTGTGCTGTTGTTATGTCCGTTACCACTGCCTACAGGACCAGTTCCAAGGCCGTCGCCTCTTTTATCAACGGAACTACTGCCAGAAGTGGTATATTTTTTTCTGTTACTAGGTCTGTTATCTGACATATTTATTTTTGCACAATCAATTCTTCTATATGTAATTACACTTAATTCGCTTTGATTATGCGCTCCTTTCTAAAATATAGTCATATTAAAAACTACATTAAAGATTTTAACATATTGTAAAAAGTAGTTCAAGAGTCGTAAAATGTACATATATTAACAAATCCCCCGTTTAAATATTGACAAAAATAGTGATTGTGATAAACTATTTATTAGCGGTGCAATCGAAAAATTAAGGATTGCAATAATAGAGAAAGGCAGATGTATATATGAGAAAGATGGTTTTATCAGTTCTTGTTGATAATACTTCAGGAGCTCTAAACAGAATTGCCGGACTTTTCAGTAGAAGAGGTTATAATATTGATAGCCTTACAGTCGGTGAAACAGAAAATCCAAATCTTTCAAGAATGACAATTGTTGTTCATGGTGATGAGGAAATTCTTGAACAGATTTTTAAACAGATTAATAAGCTTGTTGATGTAAGAGAAGTCATTGAACTTAAGGATGATTCATCAGTTACAAGAGAACTTATTTTAATAAAGGTTGCTGTTGATGCAGCATCACGTGCACAGGTTCTTGCTGTATGTGATATTTTCAGAGCTAAGATTGTGGATGTAAGTACAGATTCATTAATTATTGAACTTACAGGTAATCAGGCTAAGCTCGATGCATTTACAGGTCTTATTCAGGGATTTGAGGTTCTTGAACTTGTACGTACAGGTATTACAGGTCTTACAAGAGGAACTAACTAATAATGTTTATAAGTTATATTGCACGTGAATGCAACATAACTATAATATAATAAAAATAAAATATGGAGGCTATAAAAATGGCAAAGATTTTTTATCAGGAAGATTGTAATCTTTCACTTTTAGATGGAAAGACTATCGCAGTTATTGGTTATGGTAGTCAGGGACATGCTCATGCGCTTAACGCTAAGGAGTCAGGATGTAACGTTATTATCGGTTTATACGAAGGAAGTAAGTCATGGGCTAAAGCAGAAGCTCAGGGATTTGAAGTTTATACAGCAGCAGAAGCAGCTAAGAAAGCTGATATCATTATGATTCTTATCAATGATGAATTACAGGCTGGTCTTTATAAGAAAGATATCGAGCCAAACCTTGAAGCAGGTAACATGCTTATGTTCGCTCATGGTTTCAACATTCACTTTGGTCAGATCGTTCCACCAGCAGACGTTGACGTAACAATGGTTGCTCCTAAGGGACCTGGTCATACAGTACGTTCAGAATACCAGGCAGGTAAGGGTGTTCCTTGTTTAGTAGCTGTTCATCAGGATGCTACAGGTAAGGCTCAGGAAGTAGCACTTGCTTACGCTTTAGCAATTGGTGGTGCAAGAGCTGGTGTTCTTGAAACAACATTCAGAACAGAAACAGAAACTGACCTCTTCGGTGAACAGGCAGTTCTTTGTGGTGGTGTTTGTGCTCTTATGCAGGCTGGTTTTGAAACACTTGTTGAAGCTGGTTATGATGAAAGAAATGCATACTTCGAATGTATTCATGAAATGAAACTTATCGTAGACCTTATTTACCAGTCAGGTTTCGCTGGAATGAGATATTCAATTTCTAACACAGCTGAATATGGTGATTACGTTACAGGTCCTAAGATCATTACGGAGGATACAAAGAAAGCTATGAAGAAAGTTTTAGCAGACATCCAGGATGGTACATTTGCTAAAGACTTCTTACTTGATATGTCACCAGCAGGTGGACAGGTTCATTTCAAAGCTATGAGAAAGCTTGCAGCTGAACATCAGTCAGAAAAAGTTGGTGAAGAAATCAGAAAGCTTTACAGCTGGAATGGTGAAGATAAGTTAATCAATAACTAATCATATATTAATATAGAAAGAAGCTTTGAAGAATTTCAAAGCTTCTTTTTTGTGCCTTATTTATGTTAAATAAATATCTAATATCGTCTGAAAAACGACATAATACATTGAAATGTCGCTTTAAAAACGTTAAATGATTTATTTGATAAAAATCTATTGAAAATGTAGCATAAGAGGTATAGACTCGAACTACAACCTTAGAGATAGCGCTACCTTTTAAGGTAAAACTTAGGAGGAATAATTGATGAGGTATCTTAAATTTTTAGAAAGTATAAAAGAATGTGTAAGTAAAAAAGTAAGTGAAAGATATGGTGATGGATATGTGGTTACAATCCAGAAGGTTTTAAAGAATAATAGCCAATCAAAAGAAGCATTATTGATATCATCTAGTAAAGCAGATATCACCCCAACTATTTATTTGAAGGATTATTATTGTGAATATAAGGGAGGAAAAGAATTAGATGAGATAGCCAGTGATATTATTAATATTTATGAAAGATCCAGATTAGATGATGATGTAAATGTTGAAGTGTTTAAGGATTTTGATAAGGTTAAGGATAGGATAGTTTTTAAGATTATTAATACAAACAGTAATAAGAAACTATTAGAGAGAGTACCACATAGGACTTTTATGGATTTATCCATAGTTTGCTTTTGCATACTAGATAATAATATGTTAGGGAAAGCAACAGCACTGGTTCATAATTCGCATATATTATTATGGGGAATTGATGAAGATGAATTATTTGAAAGAGCTTTTAAGAATACACCTATTATTATGAAACCAGTGATTAAATCTATGAGAGAAGTATTATCTGAAATATTAACATTTAATTTGATGGAAGAGATAGGGATTGTAAAAGAAGAACGAGATATGGAATTATCTGAGGAGACGGTTATATATAAATCAAAGGCTGATAATATTCTAGATAGAATAGATGGAATGCATGATGAAATAAATATGTTTGTTTTAACTAATAGCATAAAGTTATATGGAGCTTCATGTATTGCATATAAGGATTGTTTGAAAGAATTTGCTACGGAACAAGGAACTGATGAGGTTTACATAATTCCAAGTTCGGTTCATGAAGTTATTTTAATTCCAAATATGGGATATATGAATCCAAGGGAGATAAATACTATGATCGAGCAAATAAATACAACAGAAGTGGAACCTACGGATGTGTTATCAAATCATATATATAAATACCGTAGGGAAACAAATGAAATAATGACAGAATAATGTGTGTTTATACATAAAAAATGTTCTATAAGTTATAAGACTTATAGAACATTTTTTATGCACCTGATAGGAGTCGAACCTACGCAAAACCCACCTCCGGAGGGCGGTGCTCTATCCACTGAGCTACAGGTGCCAACAAGGGTATTTTACATTAGAGTTTTTGATTATGCAAGGAAAAATCAACATAGTTGATAAATTTAAACAATTTTGATATAATTTGATTTGATATTATGATTTGGGTAATTATGCCTTGGTGGGTATAATTAACACGGAGTGAGGAAGTAAAAGGTTTGCAAGTTTATTATAAACTTGTAAAAAGGAGAAAAAAGTGAGTAAGGATTTAGATAAGGAATTAGACAAGAACGAAAATTTAAAACCCGAAAACAAGCCTAAAATAGATGCTGAAAAGAGTGCAGCCATAACTAGTCATTCTATTAGAAGCATAGCAGAGGAGGCAGTTACTGATAGTAAGGATAAGGGACTTGTTGACATTGATGAAGCTCTTGATATTTCCAGTGTTATAGAGGAGTTAGAAGCGGAGGAGACAAAGCGCAGATTAGAGCGCATTCAGAGAGATGCTTTTAAGCATGATAAGAGTTATCTTGCAGCTAGAAAGAGAGAGATGAAAGAAAAGAAAGCTCTTAGAAAGGCAAAAGCAGAAGCAGAGAGAATTAAGGCAGAGGAAGAGAAAGCTAGAACTATACAAGAGGAGAGAGCTAAACTTCAGGAGAAGATTAAAGCTCAGGCAGAAGAAAGAGCTAAAATTATAAAGGAGAAACGAAGAGAAGAACGACTAAATGAATATTTAGAGAATAAAAATAAGCCGATAAATGATATATCTGTTGAAGATGATGAAGGAACAAAACGCGAGAAAATCGTTAAAATGAGTGAAGAAGAATTACTTCGTGAAAAGGAAGAAAAACAAAAACTCATTGAAGAACAGAGACAGATTATTGAGCAGCAGAGAAGAGAAAGAGAAGAAAGAGAAGCTGCTGAAAGGGAAGAAGAAAAGGCTAGAAAAAAAGCTGAAAAGGCTGAAGAAAAAGTTCGAAAAAGATTTGAAAAGATGGAAAAGGCAAAAGCAAAGGCTAAGGAAAAGGAAGAAAGACGTGCTCAGAAGCAGGCTGAAAAAGAAGCTTTGTTAATAAAAAAGCAGGAAGATAAAAAAGAACTAGAAGAAAGAGCAAGTCAGGCAGAGGAATTAGCCGCTCAAAGAAGATTAGAAAAACTTAAAGAAGATAGAACTCAGGAAGAGTATTACAATCAGTTTGGTTATGAATATGATGAAAATGATATTCAATATTATGATGATCAGAATGGATATGGTACTTTCGATAATCAGGAATATGAATATCAAAATCAGGATCAGGATCAGGCTTATGCATATGGTGACCAGGAATATGATAATGAAGGATATTTTGATCAGGGTTACGATGGAAATTATGCAGAAGAATACTATAGTGATGAGTATGGTGTAAATGAAGAACTTCCTTACGATAATCAGTCAGAGTATGGTAATGGAGACTCAGTATATGAAGATAATTCTGTAGACTATCAGGAATATGCACAGACGGATAATTCAGATAAGTATTATGACGAATTTGAAGAATATTATGCTAATGCAAATGATGTTAAGAATACTGAGGAAGAAGAAAGAGAATACGAACAGTCAAAAGAAAGAGTCAAGGAAGCTTATTATGCTAGAAAGAAAGCTTTAGCGCAGCAACGTAAGGCTAGAGAAAAACAAAGAAAACTTATTTCTAGTATTTTGACAGTTGTATCTTTTATAATTGTAGTAACGGTTGGTGTTCTTGCAGTTAAGAAGATTAAGGGTAAGGATGAAGAAGCACCTACAAAGAAAGTAAAAGTTATTAAGGATGTTCCTACAGAGTCAGTTGAACCTACAACAGAGGAACCAGCTAACAACCTTGTTGCTGTTACAGCTGAAATTGATACTCTTATAAAGACATATTACAAAGGACTTATTGATCATGATTTAGAAGCAGTTATTCCTTGCCTTTATGATGCAACAGGATTAACAAAGCAGGATCTTGAAGATAAGACTAGTAATTATGAGAATTATGAGAATATTAAGTGCTTAATGAAGAATGGCATGAGTGAAGAAGAATATGTAGCTTATATTTCTTATGATTTGAAATTTAAGGACATTGATACACCTGCACCTTCAGCGACTGTTTTATATATAGTTAAGAAGGATGGCAAGTATGTTATTAATAATAATATTAGTGCTGAAATAAAAGCATATATTATCAACTTATCGAACGATGAGGATGTTGTAGCATTTAATGAAGAAGTTGATTCAAGATTTGAAGATGCGTGTGAAAAAGATGAAAACTTAAAATTATTCTTCCAGAATCTTGCAAAAGAAGCTTCAGAGGCTAATAAACAGAAAGAGTCTACAACACCTGCAGCTGATAATAATCAGAATGATGATGCTAATAATGACAATAATAACGCAAATAATTCTGATAATAATGCAAATGATGAAAATGCTAGCGATAACAACGCTAATAATGATAATAATGATAACAATGGCGCTGATAATGCTAACGATAATAACAATAATGACAATAATAACAACGACGATAATAATAACAATGACAATAACAATAACAATAACAATGATGATAATAATGCTAATCAGAATAATAATGATGGTAATAATTCAGATGGTAATGATGACGTTGTTGAAATTGAGTAAAATATCAGACGGGGAGACCCGTCTGATATTTATATGATAAAGAATATTTAAGAATTACTATATGTTTTGGGAATGAAAGGTATAAATATGAGTACATGTTTTATAGTAGGTGCAGGAGATTGCAAGAATTTAGGCATAAACAAAAAAGATGGAGATTTGATTATAGCTGCAGATGCTGGATATCAGTATTTAAAAAACAAAGGATTAACACCTGATGTTGTAATAGGTGATTTTGATTCAGCACCGGTTCCTGCTCATAAGAATGTTATAAAACTTAAAGTTGAAAAAGATGAAACAGACATGGAAATGTGTATGCGACATGGTATAAAAGAAGGTTTTACAAACTTCGTTATATTTGGGGGATTAGGTGGTAAGAGAATTGCTCACACCATAGCTAATTTACAAATGATTTGTAATTATACCAAGCAAGGTTACAACATAACCATGGTTGGGGATGAAACCATGATTACTGCAATATATAATGATTATATAGTATTTCCAAAAGGCATGAAGGGGGATGTCTCTGTATTTGCTCACGGTGGGGATGTAAATCATGTATCAATTGAAGGACTTAAGTATGAAGTTAGAGATGTTACACTTACTTCAGATTTTGCGCTTGGAGTTAGTAATTCATTCATTGATAAAGAAGCAAGAATTTCCGTTGAAGATGGTGTTTTAATCATTATGTGGTCAGTACAAAAATAATAGAAGTTTACTAACTTGGTATAGTTTTGCTTTATTTGACAAAAATATTCTACTATGGTATATTCATAGCCGAAATAATATAATCGCTAGGGAAGCCGTAAGGCTGTAGGAGGATTTTTATGTTATATTTAGCTAATATTTTTGCAAAGTATAATAAAGATGCAGGAAGTTACGATTTAACAACAGCAGGTAAAGCTTCAATTATTGTGTTGATGGTTATCGCTTTGGTTGTGGCTGCGTACTTTATTGGTAAGCGTGATGTTAAGATTTCAACAAAACAGCTTACAGTTTCAGCAGTATTTATTGCACTTGCATTTGTTGCAAGTAACATGAAGTTATTTAAGATGCCAATGGGTGGATCAATTACATTATTTAGTATGATGTTTATATGTCTTATAGGTTATTGGTATGGTATTGGTGCTGGTATTTTAGCAGGTGTAACATATGGATTATTACAGTTGATTGTTGATCCTTATATTGTTACATTGCCACAGTTATTAACTGATTATCCATTAGCATTTGGTGCGCTTGGTCTTTCAGGTATTGGTCATCATATTGATAAGAAAACAGAATCAACTGTATTTGAGTTTGGTGGTTTACAGATTGGTTACATTCTTGGTGTTTTAGGAAGATATGTATTTTCTGTGCTTTCAGGTGTTGTATTTTTCGCTGAGTATGCGCCAAAAGGACAGTCACCACTTGTTTATTCATTAACTTATAATATTTCATACCTTGGTGTTGAAGGTATAATTACTCTTATCTTAATTTCACTTGCGCCAGTTTCACAAGCTATTAGACTTGCCGGTAGAATTGTTGCTTCACGTGAAGATAAGGAAGATAAGAAAAAGTCAAAATTACAGGCTACAATTGGTTGTATAATTTTATTTGTTGTACTAGTAGTTGGTTTAGCTATAGCGTATTTATAAAAATGTTTATATTAAGTCCTTAAACTAATTTAGTTTGAGGACTTTTTAAATGCTTATGAATGTTTAATATTTGCAGCAAATATGGTAAAATATAATGCGTTATGGAAAATAGATTAATTCGTTTAAATAAATTTTTTAGTGAAATAGGATATTGTTCAAGAAGAGAAGCAGATAGGCTTATTGACGAGGGTAGAGTAACAATTGATGACAGGGATGTTTTAATGGGTGAAAAGATAAATCTTGATGACTACGAAAGTGGAAAGATCAAGGTAACGGTTGACGGAAAAGTAATCTCTGATACAAAGATGGAACAGATTGTAATAGCCTATAATAAGCCAGTAGGAATCGAATGCACGAATGATTTAAATAATAAAGACAATATTATTAAAGCAATTGGTTTTGATAAAAAGCTTGTTTATCTTGGAAGACTTGATAAGAACTCACATGGCTTGATTTTACTTACTACGGATGGGGAACTTGTTAATAAGATTATGAGATCAAGGAATAATAAGGAAAAAGAGTACGTGGTTCATGTAAGTAAGCCTATTACAGATGAATTCTTAGAAGGTATGAGAAGCGGAGTTCCTATATTAGATACTGTAACTAAAGAGTGTAAGGTTACTAAATTAACTGAAACAAGTTTTAATATTATTCTTACACAGGGACTTAATAGACAGATTAGACGTATGTGTGATTACTTTGGATATACAGTATCTGATTTAAAGAGAGTAAGAGTTTGTAATATAAAACTTGGAAAACTTAAGTCTGGAACATACAGAGTTTTAAGCAAGGAAGAAGTAGAAGAATTAGTAAAATAGGTAAGAATAATTAATATATTATGATATTAATTAAGTGAATTGATATTTGAGTTATATAAATCTATAAAACGTGATTATGGAGAATGATTAATGGATAAAGAGAAACGTATAAAGGAATTGGTGGAAATTCTTAACAAGGCTGGATACGCATATTATCAGCAGGGTGAAGAGATAATGAGCAATAAGGAGTATGATGCCTTATATGATGAATTAGTTAAACTTGAAGAAGAAACAGGACTTGTTTTATCAAATAGTCCTACAATAAATGTTGGTTATGAAGTTTTATCTGAACTTCCAAAGCAAACTCATGATTCGCCTATGTTATCACTTGATAAGACAAAGGATAGGGAAGCACTTGCTTCATTTTTAGGTAATCATAAAGGGGTGTTATCTTGGAAACTTGATGGACTTACAATTGTACTTACATATAGAGATGGTAAACTTTTTAGCGCTGTTACTAGAGGTAATGGTGTTGTAGGTGAAGTTGTTACTAATAACGCTAAGGTTTTCAAAAACATTCCGGTTAACATAAAACATAAAGGCGAGTTGGTTTTAAGAGGCGAAGCAATAATTAAATATTCTGATTTTGAGATGATTAATGAATCAATTGAAGATGTTGAATCAAAGTATAAGAACCCAAGAAATCTATGTGCTGGTTCAGTGCGTCAGCTTAGCAATGAAATAACAGCAAAAAGAAATGTGAATTTCTATGCATTTGCTCTTATTAGTGCTGAAGGTGTGGATTTTAATAATGAAATTATGAATCAGTTTGAATGGCTAAAAGATCAGGGATTTGATGTAGTTGAGCATTACCTTGTTGGAAGTGAAGATGTAGTTGAAAGAGTTGGTTTCTTTGAAGAAAAGATTAAGACTTATGATTTACCATCTGATGGACTTGTTCTTGTGTTTAATGATATTGAATATGGAATTTCACTTGGAAGTACAGCTAAATTCCCGAGAAATGGTATTGCATTTAAGTGGGCTGATGAGATTGCAACAACACATTTGTTAGAAATGGAATGGAGTCCAAGTAGAACAGGACTTATAAATCCAGTTGCCATATTTGAGCCGGTTGAACTTGAAGGAACAACGGTTTCAAGAGCGAGTGTTCATAACTTAAGTATAGTTGAAAGTCTTGAACTAGGTATTGGCGATGAAATAACAGTTTATAAGGCGAATATGATTATTCCACAAATTGATGAAAATATTACAAAGAGTGGAAATCTTGAAATACCAAAGACATGTCCTGCATGTGGCGGAGAAGTTGTTATAAAGAACGAGAATGGAGTTAAGACTCTTCACTGCATTAATAAGGAGTGTTCAGCGAAACACATAAAGAGCTTTACATTATTTGTTTCAAGAGATGCATTTAATATTGATGGCTTATCAGAAGAAACTCTAGTTAAGTTTATTGGACATGGCTTTATTAAAGAATATGCTGATATTTTTAAACTTGATAGATTTGAAGAAGATATAGTTAATATGCCTGGCTTTGGAAGAAAGTCGTATGATAATTTGATAAAGGCAATTAATGATAGCAGAAAGGTTAAACCAGCTAATTTCATTAATGCTTTAGGCATAGCAAATGTTGGTTTAACTGTGGCAAAACTTATTGCTATGTATTATAATAATAAGTGTAATGATATTCTAAATGCGAAGTATGAAGACCTAGTATCCATAGAGGGTATAGGTGATGTTATCGCTAAAGAAATTGAGAACTATTTAAGTGATGAAGATAATAAAAATAGAATTAATAATTTGCTTGATGAAATAGAGTTTGAAGAAGTCGCTAATGAAGAATCTTCTGATAAGTTAGCTGGAAAAGTATTTGTTATTACAGGTTCAGTTAATCACTTTAAGAATAGAGATGAAGTTAAGGAAGTAATTGAAAAACTTGGTGGAAAGGTAACAGGTTCTGTTACTGGAAAAACAAGCTTTTTAATTAATAATGACATTAATTCAAATTCTGGTAAGAATAAAAAAGCTAAGGAACTTGGAGTTCCTATAATATCTGAAGAAGATTTTCTATCTATGATAGAGGAATAATCAGATTTATATGAGAGATAAATTATTAAAAGTATATAAATAATTTAAATAATTAAGGAGGATAGTTAGATGCCGATTAAAATTCAGGGCGATTTACCAGCTAAAAAAATACTTGAAACAGAGAATATATTCGTTATGGATGAAAAAAGAGCTATGTCTCAGGACATTAGACCTTTAAAGATAATAATTGCGAATCTAATGCCTCTTAAAGAAGATACAGAATTACAATTACTAAGAGAACTTAGTAATACACCGCTTCAGGTGGATGTTACTTTTCTTATGATGGATACTCATATTTCAAAGACAACACCTGCAAGTCATATTAATAAGTTTTATAGTTCATTTAGTGAGATTAAAGATCATAAATTCGATGGAATGATTATTACAGGAGCACCAATTGAACACTTGGAATTTGATGAAGTTGACTACTGGGATGAACTTAAGGAAATTATGGAGTGGTCAAAGACTCATGTTACTAGTACTCTTCATATATGTTGGGGAGCACAGGCTGGTCTTTACTATCATTATGGAATTAAGAAATATCAGTTAAAACAAAAACTTTCAGGAATTTACAAACACAGGGTGCTTCATAGAAAGACGCCTATTGTAAGAGGATTCGATGATGTTTTTTATGCACCGCATTCAAGACATACTGGTGTAAAAGCAGCAGAAATAGAAGCTAATCCTCATCTTACAATTTTGGCAAAATCAAAAGAGGCAGGAGTTTTACTTGTACTCGCGGATGATGGAAAACAGATATTTGTTTTAGGTCATCTTGAGTACGATAGATTAACTCTTGATAAGGAGTATAAAAGGGATTTGGCTAAAGGACTTAATCCTCAGATTCCGGTGAATTATTATGAGGATGATGATCCTGCTAATAAGCCAGAGCTTACATGGAGAAGCACATCAAACTGTTTATATAGTAATTGGCTTAATTACTATGTATATCAGACTACACCATATGAGCTTGAATAGTAACTTTTTAGGAGGACATGTATGGATAAAAGAGAAGCAAGAGAGTATGTGGAAAATTTATTAACCAAAATTGATGCTGATGATGTAAAGTGTCAGCTGATTGATTTCTATGATGAGTTTAAGGATGAGCCATTTGAGGAAGTATATGGCGAAGATTTAAGCGAAGAAGAAATAATAGATATTTATGTGGAAACATTTGCTACGGATGATCCAAAGGAAGAGAGAATCATTGACGAATGGCAGAAAGAATACAATGAGGGTATTCTTGATTAATTAAGTAAGGAAATACTGACCTAGAATGAAGAAGATTAATATTGGAATTTTAGCATCGGTGGACTCAGGCAAGACAACCTTGTCAGAGTCCATGCTTTTTGTGTCGGGTGCTATTAAGAATCAGGGTAAAATTGATAATAAGGATACGGTCCTTGATAATAATGCAATTGAAAGAAATAGGGGTATTACCATCTTTTCAAAGGTTGCAAGATTTTCTTATGGTGATGCTAATATTACACTAGTTGATACACCAGGACATGTTGACTTTTCATATGAGACAGAAAGTGTGTTAAATGTATTAGATGTATGCATTCTTCTTATAAGTGGTACGGACATGGTTACAGGTCATACAAAGACACTTTGGGATATGCTTGACAGATATGAAGTACCAACATTTATCTTTATTAATAAACTTGATCAGGCTGGTGCTGATAAAGAAAAAACAATTGAAGACATAGCTCTTAAATTATCAAAGAATGCGATTGATTTTAGCATTGATAGCGATGAACTATTTGAAAGCCTTGCCACACTTGATGAAGATTTGCTTGATAAATATCTTGAAAGTGGAAGTCTTGATGATAGTGATATAAAAATGTTAATCTCAAAGCGAAAAGTATTTCCAGTATTCGGTGGTGTTGCAACTAAAGCAGAAGGTGTAAAGGAACTGCTGGATGCAATCACTGGATTCACACTTGAGAAAAAATATGGTGATGAATTCGGAGCATTTGTTTACAAGATAAACAGGGATAAAAATGATAATAGACTTACACATGTAAAGATAACGAGTGGAAGTTTAAGTGTTAAGGATGTTGTTTTAGAAGATAAAGTAAATGAGATTAGACTTTTAAATGGTGAATCCTATGAAACTGTTGATAAGGCTTTCTCAGGCGATATTGTTGCTTTAACAGGCCTTAGGGAAACAAAGATAGGAATGGGTGTTGGTGCTGATAAAACAGTTATAGAACCTATAACAAATGCTGTATTAAATTACAGTATTAATTCACTTAATAATGATAATTATAATGAAGTCTATAACATTTTTAAGATTCTTGAAGAAGAGAATCCTACATTGAAGACTAAGTATCAAAATGATACTAAGGAACTTACAGTTTCACTTCTCGGTGAGGTTCAAATGGAAGTATTAAAGAGTGTGGTTGAAGAAAGATTTGGACTTTTGATTGAGTATGGTGAAGGTAAGGTATTATACAAGGAAACAGTTAACGATTTGTCATATGGTGTTGGTCATTATGAACCATTAAGACATTATGCTGAGGTTGGACTTGCAATAGAACCACTTGAAAGAGGTAGTGGCTTGATATTTGAAAGTAAGATAAGTAAGGACCAGCTTGCTATTAACTGGCAGAGATTGATTCTTACTCATCTTGAAGAAAAGGAGCATGTTGGAATACTTACAGGTAGTCCTATTACAGACATGAAGATATCAATTGTTGCAGGTCGTGCTCATCCAAAACATACTGAGGGTGGCGACTTTAGACAGTCGACATACAGGGCGATTAGACATGGCCTTATGAATAATGATTGTAAATTGCTTGAACCATATTATAGTTTTACCATTATGATTCCAAGAGAACATATTGGTAGATGTATGATGGATGTCGAAAAGATGTCAGGTACATGTACTGTTTCAGAGGATAATAGTGATTCAGTTATGATAACAGGAAGAGGACCTGTTTATACATTTAAGAATTATCAGAAGGAATTAACATCATATACTCATGGACAGGCAAGCATTGTTTGTGTGTTTGATGGATATGATGATTGCCATAATGAGGAAGAAGTTATAGAAAGTATTGCTTATGATCCGCTACTTGATGAAAATAATCCAGTGGGTTCAATATTCTGTAGTCATGGAGCTGGCTACTATGTACCATGGGATGAAGTGTATGATAAAAAACATACTACGGATGATAACTTCAATAAATATAAAAATGCATATTATGGTGGAAGTGAAGAGGACTTTGGCGAGCTTAGTGATGAAGATATAATCGACATTGCAAAGGAGAATGCTAAGGTTAGACAGCAGGAATTAAAAAAGGAAGAAAAAAGTCTTGAGAAGATATTTGCTGATGCATATGGTATAAAAGGAAATACTGATAATATATTTCATACTAATCAAAGTAATGAGCAAATTAGAGGTAAACTTAATGCCAGTAAAAGAAAAGTTACAGTAAATGGTAAAGTAAGAAATGATAAACCATATGTATATAAGCCAGTAAAAAGACAGAAGAAATTACTTGTTGTCGATGGATATAACGTGATTTATGCAGTTAGTAGTTTAAAGCAACTATCTAAGGATAACATAGATGGTGCAAGAGATGAACTTAATGACTTGTTATGCGTATACAAAAGCTATTTTGATGGTGATGTGTACGTAGTATATGATGCATATAATGTTAAAGGAAACTCTGATAGAAATGAAGTCTATAAAGGAATAAATGTATTTTATACTAAGGAGAATCAAACAGCGGATACATTTATTGAAATGATGGCAGGAAAGTTTGGAAGAAACTTAGACATGACCGTTGTTTCATCAGATAATCTTATAGGAGTTACTGCATTATCTTTTGGCTGCAAAGTAATATCTTCAAGAGAGTTTGAAAGAGAACTTGAGAATATAAAAAAGAAGATTTCCCAAAAAGTAGAGGAAATTGGAAATCGGCAGAATGATAAAGTATATTTATTAGATGACGTAAACGAGGATGTTAAGGCATTTATTGAAAGCCTAAAAGATAAAGAGTAGATATAGTGTATATTATCGGAAGTTTTTAAAGTATGATATTTACATAAGCGAAAACATTTATTATATCTAAGCAAACAATTTGAGTTTTCCGTTAAAAATTTAGTTTGAGGTTTGGTTTATTTTTCATAAGCGCAGAAGGGAGCATAGCTCTGATTATTCAGAGATATGCGACGCATTTCGGAGCTTATAGAAAAATACCAAGGACGAAAACTGAATTTAGGAAACACTCAACCGTTTGTGTGATATATAAATGTTAAGCCTATGTAAATATCATAAATACATCTTCCGATAATATACATAATGTATATTATTTGATGCGCTTAGTAGCAAAATGATACTAATAAAGAAAAGGATAAGTTATGAAAAAAGGAATTGATTACGAAGGTATAGTTACAAAAATGGAATTTCCAAATAAAGGTGTAGTTGAAACAGATGATGGGGTTGCAGTTGTTAAAGGAACAATTGTAGGGCAGAAAGTAAAGTTTGTTGTTTCAAAGAAAAGATCTGGCAGATGCGTAGGAAGACTTAAGGAAGTACTTGAAAAGTCTGCAATTGAAACAGAGATAGATTTGTGTCCATATCATGAGTTTTGTGGTGGCTGTTCTTATCAGACGATTCCATATGAAAAACAGCTTGAATTAAAGTCAGGAATGGTTAAGGAAATTCTTGATGGTGTATGCTCAGATTATGAGTATGAGGGTATTATTGGAAGTCCTGATAATACAGCATACAGAAACAAGATGGAGTTTTCATTTGGTGATGAATTTAAGGATGGTCCACTTGCATTAGGACTTCATAAAAAGGGAAGCTTTCATGATATTGTAACTGTAAGTGGTTGTAAGATTATAAATAATGATTATACATTAATTCTTGATGCAGTACTTGATTACTGCAGTAAGAATAATTTACCGTTTTATAAGAAGTTAAAACATGAAGGATTTCTAAGACATTTGCTGGTAAGAAGAGCAGTATCAACTGGAGAAATCATAGTTGGTATTGTAACATCATCACAGGTTGAACATGATTTTAATGAATTGAAAGATATATTATGTAAACTTGATGTGAGTGGTGAGATTGTTGGTGTAATGCATATCATTAATGATTCATTATCTGATGTTGTACAGAGTGATGAAACAAGAATATTATTTGGAAGAGATTACATTTATGAGGAATTACTTGGACTTAGATTTAAGATTTCGATTTTCTCATTCTTCCAGACAAATACAAAGGGTGCCGAGAAACTTTATACAAAGGCAAGAGAGTATATTATGAGTACAGACTCGCTTAGTGAAAGTTCAAAAGCCAAGGTTGTATTTGATTTATATTCAGGAACAGGAACAATCACTCAGATGATTTCACCTGCAGCTGAAAGAGTAGTTGGTGTTGAAATTGTTGAAGAAGCAGTAGAGTCAGCTATTGAAAATGCAAAGCTTAACAATATTGATAATTGTGATTTTATTGCTGGTGATGTATTAAAGGTCCTTGATGATATTAAGGATAAACCAGATTTTATTATTCTTGATCCACCTAGGGATGGAATAAATCCTAAGGCCTTAAATAAGATAATAGATTATGGTGTTTCAAATATGGTTTATATATCATGTAAACCAACATCTCTTGCTAGAGATTTAGAAGTGTTACTTGAAAGAGGATATAAATTAGTAAAGGCATGCACAGTTGACATGTTCCCTAATACGGTTCACGTGGAGACTGTCACATTGCTACAAAAGGTGAATTCGTAGAAATCCTTACATTTACGTACTTTGCGAGGGCATTTAAGTTTTATTATCTATGGTTATCGATAGAGCTGATTACAATTAGTGGATGTTTGAGGAATCGATGGAAGGAATGATAATATGGAATTTGACGAAAAATTGGGGCAGTTTAAATTTGAGAATAATTAGTAAAGACTTAGAGGAGTATACAAATTCAAAATTGCAGGGATAAGATAATATGTTTGATATAATAAGAGAAATAAACAATTTAGAGAAAAAATATGGCGAAGAGTTTAATTGGGGTACTGAAATAAACAGGGAATTCTATCAAAGTGAACTTGTGAAAGAAACGGTGCTGGCACCATATCAGAATGTGATAGCTTTAGCAAAGAGTTATTCCAATGATGATGTTTTGTTTTTGTTGGATAATAAAGTTTATCGAATTTATCATCTTGCATATTCTGATGGGGAACCTCGTTATACAGAGTTCCATGATGGGGAAAAAGTAGTTGAATACATTGAAAAAAGATTTGTAGATGAATATTGTTAGTTAGTGATAGTTTACCTCAGTCGGATAAGACTGCCACTTTTATAATTGGTGAGTAAAAACAAAATTGTTTCAGTGGAAATTGGAAGTTAGCTATAAAAGGAAAATGCGAGTAGGAATAATGAGAAAATATGCATATCTTAAAGAACCTATACAGGTTAATAGAAACAGCACAATATATAAAATAATGCTTTATCAAACAAAAGAAGGAACTTATCTCTTTGAGTATTGCAGTATGGATGCTGTGCAGTGCTCATTTGATATCTTCTATGATTCAATAAACGACTTATATAAAGAATGGGATGATTTGATAGATGAGAATGGCTGGATAGAAATTGAAGATCCATTACCGGATTGTCAGCATGATGCGTTTATACCGCTTCGAGTTAAAGGACGCAGTACCGGAAAGCCGGAGTGGGGAAAATTAGAAACACTTAAGGATGGCGAATGGGTTGAGTACAAATCTATGTAATATGTTTGCAGGCTTATCCACACGATTAAATCATTTTGGCGTAAGGAATAAAGGAGAGAGAATATAGTGGTGAGTATAGAAATAAATATGTATAAGGGAAGAGGCAGAAAAAATGGCAATTAGTTTAACAAAAGAAATTATGTTGTAAGTAAAGTAATAGTTGGTGGTTATAATGAGGACGGAACAGTTGATCCTTATAAAATCACTTTTGTACTTAAAGGCATGGAAAAAGCCTGCATCACAGATGCAAAAAATAGAATGAAGAAAGTAGTGGGAAACGTTTAATATTATAGAGATTTCTAGAATAGCAGGAGGCATTGATTTGAAGAAAAATAAAAATGATGTATCTATTCGTTCAAGCGCAGCCGAATATTTGACATATGTAGCATCAGTTGGAGATAGTACTGATAGCATTGAGATGAGATACGAAGATGAAAATATATGGCTGACACAGAAGATGATGGCAACATTGTATGATGTTGAGACAAATACAATTAATTATCATGTAAAAAAAATATTTAATGATAGCGAATTACAGGAAAATGCAGTTATTCGAAAATTTCGAATAACTGCCAATGATGGAAAATCTTATAATACAAATCATTATTCTTTAGAAATGATTATCGCTGTTGGTTTTAAAGTAAATTCAGAAAGAGCAGTTCAGTTTAGAAAATGGGTTAATCAGATAGCAAAAGATTACACAATCAAAGGTTGGGTTATGGATGATGAACGTCTCAAAAGGGGAACGTTTTTAACTGATAAGTATTTTGATGAGCAATTAGAACGTATTAGAGAAATCCGTGCCAGTGAAAGAAAGTTTTATCAGAAGATTACAGATCTTTATGCCACAGCTATTGATTATGACAAAAACTCCGCAGCAACTAAAAGGTTTTATGCAACAGTTCAGAATAAAATGCATTATGCTGTTCATGGAAATACTGCTGCAGAATTGATTTATAAGAGAGCAGATGCCCAAAAGAAGCATATGGGACTTACAACATGGGCAGATGCGCCGGATGGTAAAATAAAGAAGACAATTGAGATAACAGAAGTGATAGATAAGTATTATATTTTATGGAGGATTCAAAATGAAAAAAATAATTAGAATATCAGTAGTGGTTGCACTTGCAACGTTTTGCTTTTTCACTAATAAAACAGAAGCAGATACTTTTGATGAATTTAGATACAAGGAAGTTGAAGGAGGAATAGAAATTATAGACGGACCAGATGAAGGTGATATAGTAATTCCTGATACTATTGATTCAAAGCCGGTTGTTTCTATTGGAGATACCGCTTTTTATGTAGCTAGAATCACGGGGGTTACCATTCCAGAATCGGTCACTACATTGGAAAGAGGTTCATTTAAGTATTGCAAAGAATTAAAATATGTTAAATTTAAAGGTAGTGGAATAAAGACCCTTGGAGAGGAATCTTTTGAGGATTGTGAATCATTAAGTTCAATTAATTTACCAACATCCATTACAACAATTGAGCCACGTATTTTTGTTAATTGTAAATCACTTCCTTATATGGATCTTTCCCATTTGACCATTAATACAATTGGTGACTCAATGTTTTATAATTGTAGAGAAATGAGTACGCTTAAACTTCCTAATACAGTTACAGTAATACCTGAAGATTTTTGTGTTGGATGTGAAAAGTTAACAACTATTGTTCTAGGAAATAAAACTACTATCATAGAAGAAGGTGCATTTTCATTTAATGATAGTTTAAAAACATTTAATTTCCCTGAAACATTGATTTCTATAGGGAAAGATGCTTTTTATAATTGTGGATCATTAACTACAATTTCTCTTCCTGATAGTCTTAAAGAAATCGGAGACGGTGCATTTAGTGAAACTGGCTTGAAAACAGTTTATTGTAGTTATAATTCTTATGCTTACAAGTATTTTAAAGATAAAGACGTAAAAATCATTACAGGAAACAAAAAAATTGATACCACTAATAATAATCGAAAAACAAAAAAATATGGTGGAAAAAGACGCCTTAATCATAAAAAACTAAATATTACACTTGGTTTTGCAAAAAAATTAAAGCTTTACAACGCAAAAGGAAAAGTTAAATGGAAAAGTTCAAATAAAAATATAGCTACAGTAAGTAAAAAAGGCATTATTAAAGCAAAGAAAACAGGTAAAGTTACTATAATTGGTAAAAATAATGGTAAAAATTACAAGTGTAAAGTCAAGGTGTATGCTAACAAAGTTAATCTACCTACAAATTGCTCAATGGATAGTAGAATTGGTGTATCAATTTATGCTACATCAATTGAGAAATATTATAATGATTATATAGTTACATATGTAGTTAATAATTCTTCGGGATACAGACTTAGAAATCTTGATGCTGTTGATTGCATATTACTTGATTCTGGAAATCGTTTTTACCAATCAAAGAAGGTTTCTTTTAGATATGTGCCAAGAACCTTCAAAGTGAAATATAAGGGTTTAAGGAAAATTGATCTTAGACATGCTAGTTTAAACATTTCATCAGCTAGTTATTTTAAAGTATATTATTATAATAATTAATAAGGGTAGTTATATTTGACTTTAAGAAATTATCAGATGAATTATGTAATTTAAATCTTAGTGGTGAAATAGTCGATGTAATGCACATTATTAATGATTCATTATCAGATGTTGTTCAGAGTGATGAAACTAAGATTTTATATGGTAGAGATTATATATATGAGGATATATTAGGATTAAGATTTAAGATTTCATTATTCTCATTTTTCCAGACTAATACTCTTGGTGCGGAAGTGTTATATGAAAAAGCAAGAGAGTATATTATGGAAACGGATGCATTTATAGATGGAGAACCCATAGGGGTTGTCACCTGGGATTCGAGAAACTGTCCGGAGTATGTCGAGATTGGGCATAACAGCTGGAGTATTTACTTCTGAGGATGCATAGAGTTATAAACCTAGAAAAGAATTGTTTGAACTTACTCCGAACTTATGGAAGCATTTGATAAATTGTAAGGGAATTGATGAAAGGACTGATAAATATGGCAAATATCATAACTGGAATTAGAATATTACTTAGCGTTGTTTTGATATTTTGTCCAGTATTATCTCCGACGTTTTATGTGGTATATATACTTGCTGGAGTTACAGATATGATTGATGGTATGATAGCAAGGGAAATGGGTACGATTAGTGAGTTTGGATCTAAACTTGATACAGTCGCGGATTTTGTATTGGTTGTTGTATGCATGATAAAATTGATTCCGGCAATTCACGTGCCAAGTTGGCTTGTTATCTGGATTATTGTTATTGCTATAATTAAGGTTATTAACTTAATTTCAGGATATGTTATGCGAAAAGAAGTAGTTGCGCTACATACAGTAATGAATAAGTTAACTGGGATATTACTTTTTATACTTCCGATGACATTAAGATTTATTGATTTGAAATATAGCGGAGCATTTGTTAGTGCTGTAGCTACATTTGCTGCAATACAGGAAGGATATATTATTAGATCAGGAACGGAGGTGACTGTAGATGCCACGGAATGATCATGAAAGATGGCAGATGGACCTTGAAGAATATATCAGACAGGGAGAACCTGAGCAATCAGAGAAATCTACTGCATGGAAAACGGCTATTGGCCTTCAGGATGTTGACGGGTTGAAAACCTCCGAGTATTTGTTGGAAACGGCCAAAGAGCATATTGAAGGAAAAATAGATATAAAGACTGCGCAGAAACGCATTCAGTCTTATTACGAGGAAAGACAGACTCAAAGTGAGATTGAAGAGGGAACAAAGGAAGCTGATATTGTTTCAGCCAGAATCACTGAGCTGCTGGGTGAAAGAACATTTCAGTTTTCACCGGCAGAGTGGAAGACCATTCATAAACGGCTGTTCAAAGATATATTTCCCCATGCTGGAGAATACAGGACTTATAACATTACGAAAAGCGAATGGGTTCTTAATGGAGAGACAGTTCTGTATGCATCGGCTGACAGTATAAGGGATACCTTGGATTATGATTTCGGTCAGGAAAAGAATTTTTCCTTTGAAGGCCTTTCAGCTGATGATGCTGTAAAGCATATAGCGAAGTTTACCTCCGGTATATGGCAGATTCATCCGTTTTGTGAAGGCAATACAAGATCTACGGCGGTTTTCGTTATTAAGTATTTGAAGACGTTTGGCTTTTCAATTAATAATGAGATATTTGCCGAGAACTCATGGTACTTCAGAAACTCACTTGCCAGAGCCAATTATAATGATCTGGGCAAGGGAATCAGCGCTACTACAATATATTTAGAACGATTTTTTGAAAACCTTCTGATGGGTTATCAGAATGAATTGAAGAATAGATTTATCCACGTGGATTACAAGGAACAAAGTGCAATTCAAAGTGCCAAAAGTGCAATTGAAAAAGATCTAAAGTGCAATAATTGCACTTTGGAGGAATTGGCAATTCTAAAAGAGTTACTGAAGAATCCTTCGATTACTCAGAAAGAATTGGCTGGTATCATAGGAAAATCAGAAAGAACGATAAAGACGCGAACAGTTGAAATGCAGGAGAAGGGACTAATCCGTAGAGAGAACGGTAAGCGTAACGGCAGATGGGAGGTGTTGGTAAAACTATGATAGATACTTATGTTGATGAAAGGGACTATGAGCTTCTAGAAGCGGACAGATACACATTTTTCGTTCTGAAGCGGATCATGGGCGGGGAATGTAAACTACTGTTGTCTGACCATGAGAGAATGATCCTTTGCTTTACAGGACATCCGTTCCCGGTTTGGATATGGACAGCAGATGATGTATCAGAAGAAGAAATGGAAAAGGTATATCAGCTGGCCAAAGAAAAAAAGTTACTCACCGGAGAATATCATTTTAACATTAAGTATTCTCTTGCAGAGTATTTCATAAGACGAGCAGCGGAAGATGGATTAGAGTTGAAAATCTCCACAAATATGTTTGCATATGACTGCCTTAACCCTGTTAAACCGAAAACAGAGGCAGAGGGAGAGATTTACCGTTGTGAGATGAAAGACTTAGAAGAGGTAGTTGAGTTTCTGGCGGTGTTCCACGATGAAATTGGCATTGATCAAAAGGATAATAATGGTTACAGGAAAGATGCAGAATCTTTTATCAATACAGGGAATATGTATCTTTGGAAGGATGAAAAGGGGCGGAGCGTAGCAAGCTGTAAGTATGCGTCAGCCGGAGCTATGGCATCGATAAACCTTGTGTTCACACGCCCCGAGTATCGCAGAAAACATTATGCGGAAAACCTTGTTTATCAGGTTACGATGAAAGTGAAGGAAGCAGGATATGTACCGATGCTTTATACAAATGCGGATTATGTAGCGTCAAATGCATGTTATGAGAAGATCGGCTATGTCCTTCGTGGCAAGTTGTGTACGATTGGTTAATATCACTCGCATTAAATTCCGCATTGATTATTATGCTGAAGACGGTGGCAAGGTGTTGCTCAACGAAAACGACGTTGAGACGGTAGTTCAACTTTCAAAATGAGATACTGATATGAGTAGTTCGGAGGAGGCATGATAGCAAGGGAAAAGGGTATACGTGAAGAAAGTAGGAATGATTAAGGAAAAAATATGAGTTTACAATTTATAAAAGCCGGAACATCAGATGCATTGACATTAACCGGCATTTCAAAAAGAGCATTTGAAAGTGATGTTTTAATAGGAGGTCCATCATCTGGTGAACCACCAGGATATCTTGGGTATAAGGAAATAAAGCGTGATGAAGAATTTGTTTTTTATTCAAAACAAGTTTGTTAAGAATAATTAAGGAGAAGCATATGAATAAAGAATGGTCAGAACTTAACAAGGTTATGCAGAGTCAGTTAAAGAAAAAAGATACCTATGAAACTGGAATAGATACACTTATTACTTTGCGTAATGCTTTATGGAATACAGTTTTTTCATTTAAGGAAGAATTAAATAAAGATGATTATAGCGCCATTCCGTTTATAAATGCAGATGGATATCATAGTAAAACAATTGCGTATTCATTGTGGCATATCTTTCGTATTGAAGATATTGTAGCTCATACTTTGATAAAAGAAGATGAGCAGGTATTTTTTACTGGAAATTACCAGGAAAGAATATGTTCTCCAATTATAACAACAGGTAATGAACTTGTTAAACAGGAAATTGCTGAGTTTTCAAAGAAGTTAGACATAGATGAATTATATTCATATATGCTTGAAGTTAAGCAGAGTACGGAAGATATTTTAAAGAGTTTATCTTTTGATGATATGAAGAAAAAGATATCTGAAGAAACAAGAGAAGAACTTAAGTCATTGCATGTAGTTAGTGATGATGAGAATGCAATTTGGTTAATTGATTATTGGTGTAATAAGGATATACGTGGTTTAATCCAAATGCCTTTTTCTAGACATTGGATTATGCATATAGAGGCGTGCTTAAGAATAAAAAATAAGATTTGTTAAAGTAGCATATTGTAAATAATTTAAGGAACGGTATAGGGAAATGTATTTACTTGAAAAGAGAATTAAAAAATTAGCAATTAAGAATATTATTTTTATTATAATAGCAGCATTTAATGTTTTGCTTTGTGGATCATATATTATTTCTGAGTTTGTCTATTATAGAGATGATTTAGACACAGCTATGCATGCTGTTTCAATGAAAAGTTCAATAAGAGGTATGATAGTTGCAATTATATTATTAACAATTGCAATAGTATCTAGAAAGTGGATAGGTAATGCAAGAATATATTCAAGTTATTTTGAAAATGATCTTGATGGATATGTAACTTATCATGATTTGGCAGGTGTTACAGGTTATAGTGTGGCTAAGGTTAGAAGACATTTACATATTTTTAGAAAACTATATATGAAAAATTATGAACTTAAAGTTATTAAGGGACAGGAGATGGTTGAACTATATAGTAAGACTTATATGTGTGAATGTAAAAACTGCGGTGGCGTGATTGAAAAGAGAGTATTCTTTACAGGTATATGTTCATATTGTGGAAGTTCAGATTTGCATGCTAAAGTTTTAACTGATAATAGATTTTACAGTATTGCTAGTGATTTTAAATATGGTGTAAACAAACCTGATTATTATAGGGCTAAAAATCTAAATTCAAAGAAAGTTGGCGCAATTATATTTTTTATACTGGGAGCATTTATAACAGTAATCTTTTTTATGATTGGTGTTTCTGATTTATCGCACTATTTTGATCATGAATATCAGAGGGATTTATTACTTTCACCAGATTATCCATATAAATCATATGAATTAATAAAGGGAGAGATACTAAATAGTTTTATTTATGATTGCATATTTGTTTTAGTATTTGCTCCATTAAGTTATATGGCACTAAGAAGAATAATTAGCTCTGGTGCAGCAAATGTATTTGCTCAATTTTTCGCATATTGTAACCAGGCATTTTCAAAGATAGAATGGTTACCGAATGCAGGTGTGGTTAGTAAACCAAAAACAAAATTAAAAGAAGTTAGAAGAACCATTCATAAAGGCTATTTAAAGCATTGTTCAATGGAAGTTCATGAAGGTGAGGTTATGGTTTCTCTTGCTAAACGAATAGTAAAAGATACATGTCCATATTGTGCTGCACCGATAGTTGGAGCAGTTTATAAAGACTATAAATGTCAGTACTGTGATAATGTGATTATGGGTGTAATTGAAAAGAAAAATTAACCAAAAAATCTTTGAAAAATATATTGACAATTAAATAACAAGGTGATAAAATCCATATCAATAAAACAAAAGGGAGTAGCTAACAAGTTACATTGTATTTAAATCGTCAGAACGATCGTTTGATCCGGTTTAAGTTGAAATAGCAAGACTTTTGTTAAACGTAATTGCGTTTAACAGGAGTCTTTTTTTATATAATAATGTAAATTTGTTTTATAAAATGAACTTTTGTTTTATAATGTAACATATAAAAATAAATGGGAAAGAAAGGAAGTATGTTATGGGTAGTTTTATTTTGGCATTTGAAGAGGAAAGCTCTATGAGCGGCTTAAATCCTTTCATTGTCGCACCAATTGCTTTACTAGTTTTATTTGTACTTTTAATTATTATTTCTAGTTATGTGAAGGCACCACCTGATAAGGCTTATATTATTTCAGGTCTTAGAAGAAATCCAAAGATTTTAATCGGTCGTGCAGGTCTTAAGTTACCATTCTTCGAAAGAAAGGATGAACTTTTAATTAAGCAGATTAGTATTGATATTAAGACTGGAGATTATGTTCCAACACTTGATTTTATTGGTGTTAATATTGATGCTGTTGCAAAAGTTAAGATTCGTACTGATGAAGAAGGCTTACAGCTTGCTATGAAGAACTTCTTGAATATGAGAGAAGAAGAAATCATGGCTGCATTAGTTGATTCATTACAAGGTAACATGCGTGAAATTATTGGTACAATTAGCTTGAAAGAACTTTGTAATGATAGAAAATCATTTGGTGATCAGGTTCAGGAAAAAGCGCAGGTCGACATGAACCGTTTGGGTATTGAGATTATTTCATGTAATATCCAGCACGTTGTAGATCAGAACGATTTAATTATCGCTCTTGGTCAGGATAACATGGCTACTATCCAGAAGAACGCTAGTATCGCAAAAGCAAATGCTGACAGAGACGTTGCAATTGCGCAGGCTAAGGCTGCTAAGGAATCTAATGATGCTAAAGTTGTTGCTGATACAGAAATTGCTGTTAAGCAGAATGAATTAGCAATTAGAAAGTCTGAACTTAAGACAGTTGAAGATACAAAGAAAGCTGAAGCTGATGCTGCATACGAAATTCAAAAGGAAGCTCAGCGTAAGACAATTGAAATCACAAAGACAGAAGCTGATATCGCTAAGCAGGAAAAAGAAGTAGACTTAAAGAAGCGTGAAGCAGAAGTTAAGGAACAGGCTCTTGATGCTGAAATTCGTAAGAAAGCTGAAGCTGATAAGTTCGCAAGACAGCAGGAAGCTGATGCTCAGCTTTATCAGAGACAGAGAAATGCTGAAGCTGATAAGTTTGAAAAACAGAAAGAAGCTGAAGCTAGAAAAGCACAGGCAGAAGCAGACCTCTTCGCTAAGCAGCAGGAAGCTGCAGGTATCCAGGCAGTAGGTGAAGCTGAAGCTAGAGCTATTGAAGCTAAAGGTAAAGCCGAAGCTGAAGCACTTGAAAAGAAGGCAGAGGCTATGAAGAAGTATGGTCAGGCTGCTATGGTTGAAATGATTGTTAAAGCTCTTCCAGAAATGGCTAAGGCAATTGCTGAACCACTCTCAACTATTGATAAAGTTACTATTATTGATGGCAGTGGTGGAGCAGGTAATGGTGTTGATACAATGGGTTCATATGTACCTCAGGTATTAGCTAAGACTATTGAGTCAGTTAAGGAAGCAACAGGAATTGACATCACAGAAATCATGAAAGCTAACACATACGATGCTAAGGTTAATAAGAATATTAACATTAGTGGTATTGATCCAGTTATCAATCAGACTACAATCAAAACAGAGGATAATGTTAAAACTGTTGAAGGTGTTGCAAGTGAAAATATAGTAGAAAGCGATGATTTGTATTAATTAGTTATTGAAAAATAATAAAAAGTCGTTATAATACATAGAAAGGATGCTACCATTAAGGTAGCATCTTTTTTGTTTGGCAACGAGTCAAGTACATCAAGCTTACTTGAATGTATTTGACGACTGCGTACAATCCCGAAACAAGCGTAGCGGTTTCGGTGATTGTATAGTAACTTATTAACAACTTAGTTTTTAACTAACAAGAAAGGATATCTTATGTACAATTATGTATTTTTTGACTTGGATGGGACTTTATCACAATCAGAATTTGGTATTATTAATTCAGTGTCATTCGCTTTGGAAAAACTTGGTGTGAATGTGGATAATAAAGAAACTTTAAAGAAGTTTATTGGACCACCACTTGCAGCATCGTTTAAAGATTATTATGGTATGGATGAAGAAACAATTGAAAAAGCAATTGGGTTATATAGAGAGTGTTATAATGGTGGAGAAATTTTTAATGCTCCATTATATGAAGGAATAAAAGAAACTCTTGAAGAGTTGAAAAATCATGGAATAAAAATGTATGTGGTAACGTCAAAGCCTACACATATGGCAAAGAAAATAATTGAACATTTTGATATTTCAAAATACTTTGAAGATGTAGTAGGACCTGATTTAAAGGATAGAAGTTATTCAAAGAAGGAATTAGTTGAGGCAGCTATTAATAAGTCATCAGCAAGTCCAAATTTAAATGAATATATTATGATTGGTGATAGATGTTTTGATATAGATGGCGCAGTTGGTAATAACATTGACTCTATTGGTGTATTATATGGTTATGGAAATAGAGAAGAATTAGAACAGGCTGGTGCAACATATATAATTGATTTTCCAAAAGATATAGTAAAAACAGTGTTATAAGAAAACTAAAAATATGGGTAAAGAAAGCAGGATTAAACTTAGTGTTGAATCCTGCTTTTGTCAAATAAATACAGGGTATTCTAAATGATAAAAATTAATAAAAATATAAGAATATTTTGGATATAATGACAGATGACATATTTAAAAGTCGGTGATAGAATTGAAATTGTGGTGAGAATATTATTTGAAATTGTTTAAATTATTGAGTGATTAAATAATATTTGTGATAAGGATTTAAGCATTTGATATGCTAAAAAGGAAAAGGTGAAAATGAAGAAATACGAAAAAGAGATTGAAGAAATACTTGATGAAATAAAGTATAATGAACGTACTTTGGATATGAAGAATTTTATACAGCATGGTAAAATTTCTACATATGATCATTGTGAAAGCGTAACTAATTTAAGTTATAAGATAAACAAAAAATTACATCTTCGTGCGAATGAAGATACTTTATGTAAGGGTGCTATGTTACATGATTTTTACCTTTATGACTGGCATAATTATGATGATGGAAGTCATAAACTTCATGGATTTAGTCATCCAAAGAAAGCTTCAGTTAATGCTAAAAAGTATTTTGAAGTAAGTAGGGAGGTAGAGCATGTGATTTCAAGTCATATGTGGCCACTTACATTTAGAAGTTTTCCAAAGAGTAGGGAAGCTTGGATAGTATGTATCGCTGATAAATGCGTTGCAATAAGGGAAACATTATTTGCTAGATAACTTGACTAGATAATTATACTATGTTAGTATTTTTATAGTTCTAAAACATTAGAACACATTATAAAAAAAGAAGGGCACACATAGTGTGAAAGGTGAACCGATGAAGATTAGATAGTTTATTTTGGTATTATTAAAAACATATTTTAATTAAATGGCCGTAAGGTCTGTTTTTGATGCCGATTTAGATTATCGTTTTCATTGTGAAGAATCTTTATTAATGTGTGTTATATATGATGTGTATAGCTATTATTAATTGTTATGGTTAATAACTAGGCTTATTCATTTATTGTATACACATCTTCATGTGCGTTTTAATCTGCTTCGGTTGAAGCAGATTTTTTATTGCCATTTAAAGACAGGAGGTAAGTATGGCACAGATAAAAGTAAGTAATTTAACATATGCATATGAAGGTAGTATGGATAATGTTTTTGAAAATATATCATTTAATATAGATTCGGATTGGAAGTTAGGTTTCGTTGGTAGAAATGGAAAAGGAAAAACCACACTTTTAAATCTTTTGATGGATAAGTATTCATATAAGGGAAGCATAGTTTCTAATATGAAGTTTGATTATTTTCCCTATTCCATATCATCATATGCCATGGAAAAATGCGCATATGAATTAATAGAAGAATGGAAGCCTGAAATTGAAAACTGGCAGGTTCTAATTGAACTTAATGAAATAGGCATGGATGCTGAATGCCTATATAGACCTTTTAATACGCTTAGTTTTGGTGAAAGAACCAGAGTTATGCTTGCAGTTTTATTTGCTGGGGATAATGAATTTTTATTAATAGATGAACCTACAAATCATTTAGATGTTAACGCAAGAGAAATTGTAAAGGATTTTCTTAAAAAGAAAAAAGGTTTTATATTAGTTTCGCACGATAGAGATTTGCTTGATGCAGTGTGCGACCACATGCTTGTTTTTAACAAGGAAACAGTAAGTGTTCAAATGGGGAATTTTACATCATGGTGGAATCAGAAAGAAATGCAGGATGTTCATAATCTAGCTGAGAATGAAAAACATAAAAAAGAGATAGGCAGACTTAAAAGTTCTATTGATAGATTTGACAGATGGGCTAAAAAAGGTGAGAGTACAAAAATTGGATTTGATCCCATTAAGGAAAATGATAGAAGTATTGCAACCCGTGCAACCATAGGTGCTAAAACAAAAAAGATGAATTCTAGAATTAAGAGCTTTGAAAAAAGAGTAGATAGGGAAATAAGTGAAAAAGAAGGATTGTTAAAGGATATTGAAAGCGTTAAGAACTTAAAGATTAATCCTTTGGAATTTCATAAAAAGACCTTGGTAAATGCCTATGATTTATCACTACAATATGAAGGTATGGATGAGCTATTTGCTGATTTGAGATTTGATATAAAACAGGGTGAAAGAGTTTTATTATCTGGAGCAAATGGTTGTGGAAAGTCTAGTATTATTAAAGCAATTTTGAGTAAGATCAATAATGAGAATTATGGTTTAATTGTTAATGGTACATTAGAAGTTCCGAAAGGTTTGGTTATTTCATATATTAATCAGGATACATCTAATCTTTCAGGAACACTTAAGGAATATGCTGAAAAAAATAGTCTTGATGAAACATTGTTTTTAACTGTTCTTAGACAGTTGGATTTTGAACGAGCACAGTATAATAAAAGGATTGAGGATTTTTCTGAAGGTCAGAAGAAGAAGGTTTTAATCGCGGCAAGCCTAATTACTCCAGCTCATTTATACATATGGGATGAACCACTTAACTACATAGATGTTTTTTCAAGAATGCAGATTGAGAAACTGATTTTAGATTTTAAACCAACAATGCTTATAGTAGAACATGATGTAAGATTTAAGGAGAAAATTGCTACTAAAGAAATAATTGTTAAATAGAATATGATATAGTAAAATTACATAAGATGAATGCCTAAAATATTTATGGAACGAAAGGAAAGAAAAATGAAAGAATTTAGAGAAAACATCTGGAAAGATGGAGAGTATAATTACGAAGCTGCGTATGGTTTTGTACCTAACATTCATGCATATATGCATGAAGATGATGTTAAAAGAAAATGCATGATTATTTGTCCTGGTGGTGGTTACTGTATGTGTGTTCCACACGAAGCAGAATTACCTGCTTTTGAGTTTTATAATCAGGGTATGAATGTATTTGTATTGACATATACAACTGATATTACAATGTCAGTTAAATTAGAAAAACAGCCACTTATGGATGTATCAAGAGCAGTAAGATATGTTAGAAAAAATGCCGATAGATTTAATATAGATAGTAGCAAATTGCTACTATGTGGATTTTCAGCAGGAGCTCATGTATGTGGAAGTATTACAGTTCATTTTGATGATGTTATTGAAACTAATGAAGAATACAAGGATGTGTCTAATAGACCGGATGGTGTAATATTGTCATATCCTGTTGTTACAACAGGCGAGTATACTCATATTTATTCTGTATGGGCGCTTGTTGGGCAGGATGCAAGCGAAGAGGAAAAAGAGTACTTTTCAATTGAAAAACACGTTGATGAAAATATACCACCTTGTTTTATTTGGCAGACAGCGACTGATGATTTGGTTCCTGTTGAAAACAGCTATCTCTTAGCTAAGGCATTAAAGGAAAAGAACATTCCATTTGCTCATTATGTATTTCCTACAGGAATGCATGGTTTATCAACATGTGATGAGAATTTCCTTTATGGTAGAGAAATTTTAGATTATACCATGGAACAGGTTATGAGAGCTGTTGATAACGTTAAAAAAGGAAAAGGTATTAATGTATCAGAACAAAGAAGGAAAGAATTAGAGGAGCAGTTTGCAGGTGTTGATACAAGTGTTTATGAAAATGATAAATACTTTGAGATTAAGTGCCGTAGTGATGAAGAAATTGCTCAGAAACAATTGATTGATAGAAATACGTTCGCTGGTGATAAGAGCGTTATAGAAGATGTTGGTTTATGGACAAAACTAGCAAATGCTTGGATTAAAAGAATTTAAAAATATCGTATCTAAAAATGTACGCAAAATAAGCATATGATGATATAATTATAAAGAAAGGTTATTATTTTATAATTGTATGGAGGATTTACATGGCACAAGAAGATTACGCACAGGCGTTAAAATTAGGACAGAAGGTTCACAGAGAGAAGATAGCTAACGGAGAGTTTGCATATCTTCCTGTATTAGATGAAATATTAACACATGTTAAAGTTGTTGAAGACATGCCTTTAGGAATTATGGAAATTCCGCTTTCTGATGTTGTTGGCACATACGCTGAAGGTAGAACGCAGGCATTTGCTCCAAATTTTATGCCAATACTTGAGTATGGTAGTGAGTTTTCAACTAAGTGGAGCAGTCTTTATGATTATCAGATTGAATCTGGAATTGCAGATCCAATTCAAGTTTATGAATATATGCATAAGTATTATGTCATAGAAGGGCATAAGAGAGTAAGCGTCTTAAAGTATCTAGGTGCATCTTATATTTCAGCGGATGTGGTTAGAAAAGTTCCAGAAAGAACAGATGATGAAGAAAATATAATTTATTATGAGTATTTAGATTTCTTTGCAAAGACTGGAATTAATAATTTGCATTTTACAAAGTCAGGTAGTTATGCAAAGATGTTATCATTTATTCTTGATGATGAGGAAGATGTACTTACTGAAGATGAGAGAAAGGATGTAGCGTTTTTCCATGCTCATTTTGAAAAAGCATATAATAGTTTAAAGGATAGTACTACGAAGTATATTACTGATGATGATGCAATGCTTTTTTATTTATCACTTTATCCATATGAGGATGAAAAGGATTTATTAGAAGGTGATATTAAAACAAAATTGCAGGCTATATGGTCTGAGATTAGTAATTTAAGTGCAGATAATCCTGTTGAAATACGAATGGAAGAGGATTTAGCTAAAAAGAGTAAGGTTCGATTTAATCCATTTAGATCAAATAAGGCAAGTAATTATAAAGTTGCATTTGTTTATGATAAAGATCCTGAGGAATCAGCTTGGATATATGGACATGAACTTGGTAGATTATTTATAGAAGATGAAATGCCTGATAACATTAGCAGTGACTATTTTGTTATTCCAAGTGATGATGAACAGGCAGATGGTAAACTGGCTGAAATATGCAAGAATGGATATGATATCATATTTATAGTTACGCCAAATCTTATTAGCTCAAGTATTAAGGTTGCGGCACAATTTCCTTCAGTTTATATATTTAACTGCCAGTTAGGATCAACACATAATACGGTTAGATCTTATTATGCAAGAATCTATGAAGCTAAATTATTAACAGGAATTATAGCAGGTGTACTAAGTGATAATGATGTGGTAGGTTATGTTGCTGATTATCCTATCTATGGTGTTGTTGCTGGTATTAATGCATTTGCTATTGGAGCGAAGATGGTTAATCCAAGAATTAAGATTAAACTTGCATGGTCATCTATGAAGCATGTTGATTATGAAAAGTTATTTAAGGAAGAAGGAATAGATATTATTTCTGCGCAGGAGATGATTACTCCTGAAGCGCATGATAGAAAGTTTGGTTTATACAAAGTTGAAGAAGATGGAACTAAAACTGGGCTTGCAATGTCTGCTTATAATTGGGGCAGATTTTATAAAAAGATTATAGAAGGAATCGAAGACGGTTTATATAAAAGCGCTGATGGAAAGGATAATAAAGCGATAAACTACTGGTGGGGATTTTCTGCTGGCGTTATAGACTTAATTTGTTCTAGCAGAGTGCCGGATGAAACAGTTAGACTTGTTCAAGCTATAAGACATGCTAAGAAGAGAAATAGATTCCATACATTTGTTGGGGAAATAAGAAATCAAGCTGGAGAAGTGATTGTAAAAAAAGGAGAAGTTTTACAACCGGAGGACATTATGAATATGGATTATCTTGTTGAAAATGTTGAAGGCATTATTCCAACAATTGAAGAAATTAAAAACTCAAGTAAAAGAGTTGTTGAACTCCTTGGAGTTAATGAAGGAGGAGGTCAGCAGTCCTTATGAAAATTTTAGTTTTATCAGATGTAGAATCAAAATATTACTGGGATTTTTTCTCTAAGGATAAATTTGAAGGAATTGATATTATAGTATCGTGTGGAGACTTGAATTCAGAATATTTAAGTTTTCTAGTTACTTTAACTAATTTGCCTGTAATTTATGTCTGTGGAAACCATGATTATAAGTATGAAGAAAAACCACCTGAAGGATGCTTTTGTATTGAAGATGAAATTTTTGAATATAAAGGTGTAAGATTTTTAGGACTTGGTGGTTCTATGCTTTATGATGGACGTGGCATACAATTTACTGAGAAAGAGATGAAATCAAGGGTTAGAAAAATGAGAAGAAAGATACGAAAGGCAGGAGGATTTGATGTGTTAGTTACACATGCGCCGGCTTTTGGTATCAATGATGGAACTGATCTTCCACATAGAGGGTTTGAAGCATTTAGAGAGTTATTAGATACATATTCTCCGAAGTTATTTGTTCACGGACATGTACATTTAAATTATGGACTTAAGTATCCTAGGGAAGATATGTATAACGATACAAAAGTTGTAAATGCGTATGAAAGGTATATAATAGAAATTTAATTAAAAGATTTCAAATGTATTGAAATCTATATAGACGTAGGGGAAGTAAAACTAGTTGTATTAGGAGGTAGATTATGTATAAAGATTACAAAAATGTTTATGTGATGGAACATCCATTAATTAAACACAAAATCAGCAAATTACGTGATAAAAATACTGGAACTAAGGAGTTTAGACTTTTAGTTGAAGAAATTGCGATGCTTGAAGCTTATGAAGCATTAAGAAGTTTACCTTTAACTGAAGAGAAAGTTGAAACACCAATAGAAACTTGCATGACAACTGTTATAGATGGAAAGAAGTTAGCTATTGTTCCAATATTAAGAGCTGGACTTGGTATGGTGAATGGATTAACAGCATTAGTTCCATCTGCAAAGGTTGGACATGTTGGCCTTGCTAGAAATCCAGATACACATTTACCAGAGGCTTATTATTGTAAATTGCCAGATGAATTAGATAAAAGAATGGTTGCTATTTTAGATCCAATGCTTGCAACTGGAGGCTCTGCAATTGAAGCTGTTGATTTTATAAAAAAGAGTGGAGCAATAAGTATAAAATTTTTATGTATAATTGCAGCACCAGAAGGCATTGAGAATTTAATGAAAGCACATCCTGACATTGAACTTTATGTTGGAAATGTTGATAGATGTTTAAATGAAAATGCTTATATTTGTCCTGGTCTTGGTGATGCTGGTGATAGAATATTTGGAACAACTTAAATAAATATAATAAAAGACTCAATAGATGTTTAGTGTATAAACATATGTTGAGTCTTTTATATTAAAAATTCTAATAAAATTAATATGATTTAAAAATTTAGTTTAATCAAGTTTTAAAAATTTAGGTTTTCTATTTTCGAAAATACAATAGTAGTCAAAACCGCTTTCTTTAAGTAAATCAGGAATGGTATCAAATGCATATCCTAGATTTGTATATACATGAGCATCTGAACCAACTGTGATTATTTCACCACCAAGTTCTTTATAACGTTTTAAAATCTGCTTTGAAGGATTTGTTTGTTTAAGACCTTTATAAAGTCCAGCAGTATTAACTTCGATACCTTTACCTTTATTTATAAGTTTCTTTAAAATCTCATCAATGATGTCAATGTAATTGCAGTAATTATAAAACTTATCCTTATTAGGTGCATATCTTATAACATAATCAAGATGACCATAAACATCAAAATTATCAAAGTGGTCGATACCTTTATTTAAGAACTCAAAATATCTTTTAAAGCCTTCATCTTCACTATACTCCCCAAAATATTCAGGATAGTATGGATCAATACCGTCAACAAGATGAGTAGAAGCTATGATGAATTCATAAGGCATTTTTTCAGCAAATGCTATACAATCTTTAGCAGTTCTTTCTTCAATTCCAAGTTCAACACCAATGTGAACATTTATCTTATCCTTGTATTTATCTTTTAAAGTTCTAAGTTCTTCAAAGTATTTATTATAGTCTAGAGTAAATAAATCTTTCTCATATTTAAAATCAAAATCCTGATGATCTGTAAAACACATATCACTCATACCTTGTTCAATGCAAGTTTGGATTATTTTCTCTGGATCTTCATGACTGTCGCCTGAAAAGTTACTGTGTAAGTGAAAATCGCAAATCATAATTAACCTCCAAGTGTAAATTTGAGTTAGGTTTATTTGATAAACATAACAAGTACTATGATAATATAATTATTGTATTATTGCAAATGTTTAATACATCATAATTTAGATGGTTTTTATTACAATTTAAATTGACGTATATTGTTAGTTATATTATAATTGTTTTTGTTGGAAACGAATATAATTTTATTTATTTAGGGGTATCCTGTTTATATATTTGTTTTCACATACACATGAAAAAATTAACTAGTTTTAATACTAGGAATATTAAGAATGAATGTAAAAATTTAATAAGGAATTTTACATGAAGAATAATGTGTAATAACGGCTTATGCAGGATACTCACATTATTTTAAGGAGGGAAATTATGTATAATTTCAAAAAGAGACTAGTAAGTCTTACTAGTGCTGCTATGCTTGTGATGACAGGTTTTAATGTACTTGGTATGCAAGTGACATCTTATGCGGAAGAGGCTAAAAAGCCTATCGTTTCTCAAAAAGCCAAAGGATGGACATTTGGTATTTATTTATGTGGACAGAATCTTGAAGCGATTAATTCTAATTCCACAGCTGACCTTATGGAAATTCTTAAAGCTGATGTACCAGAAGGTTTCTCAAAGGATAATAATATTATTGTTGAGACTGGTGGATGCCTTGCTTGGCATTTCAAGGAAGAATATTCAAAGTATCTCATGGAAGAAAAAGGTCTTAGTGAAGCAGAAGTAGATCAGGTTATTCCTGAAGAAATTGATTCTAAAAAGCTTTCACAGTATAAGATTAATTTCGAGCATGAATATACAACTGATGAAGAATCAACACAAACAATTCCAACATTAGAGTTTATAAAAGATATAGCTGATTATGATCCAGCTATGCTTGAAGATTTTGCTGATGAAGATCTTGATGATGAATTAGATTCTAATACTGCAGGTAAAGAAGGTGATACTGTAGTAGGTGATAAGGAAGATGATACTGTTAAGTATGCAAACATGGGTGATGAATATTTCCTTAATGCTTTCTTAGAAGATCTTGATAAGGAATTCCCAGCAGAACATATGGCACTTGATTTATGGAATCACGGTGGTGGTATCACAGGTGGTGTATGTTATGATGAATATACAGATGATCCAATCACTTTATTAGAACTTAAGAAAGTTCTTAAGAATAGAGTTGATAATGGATATGATAAATTAGATATTATTGGATATGATGCTTGCCTTATGTCAAGTTATGAGTCTTGGGTTGGTTTATCAGCTTATGCTAAAATTGGTGTTGGCTCATTAACTTCAGAACCAGGTGATGGATGGTATTATACACCATTTATTGAAGACCTTGGTGCTAATTATACTAAGGAAGATTATACTCCAGCTAAATTCGCTGCAAGTATTGTAGATGCATATGGTGAATATTATAAATTCGATGGTGTATTAATGCAGCAGACTTGGGATGAATATTTGGAAGAACAGGAAGAGAATGAAGGCGAAGATATAGATATTAAGGCTATATTCAATAACGCTAGAAAAAATGCTGTAGTTAAAGAAGAATCTGCAGTATCAGGTAACAAAGAAGATGTTAATGAAGATGTTAAAGAGGAAACAGAAACTTCTAGACCATATGATGAAGAATTTTTAGAAGGAGCTGAAATTGCATTAGCACCTGCTATGTTAACATCTGTTGATTTGGAAAAAGTTGCATTATCAGCAGTTAAGTTTAATTCATTTGGAGAAGACTTATTTAAAGCATATGCTGATAATGAGGGTGTTACATCGATTTTTGAGAAAGCAACGGAAGATGGAGTTATCGAATTTGGTGCTGAAATTGTAGATGTTACAAAGTTATTTGAAGCAGTAGAAACAGTTGCTCCGGAGAGAATTGAAAACTTAAAGGATTCAAGTAATCCATATCATGAAATTGCAGCAACATCATATCAGAATTTATTAGATAATATGGATGAATTAAAAGAATCAATTTCAGCAGGTTTAATTAATTCATATAATGGATGGGAAAGTAATACTTTCTATAATACATTAGCAATGTCTATATTTGTTCCAGATCAGATGGCTGATAATGATATTGCAATCTTTAATGCTAATGAATATCCATTAGTATCAGTAAGTAGTGCATATGCAAGATTAGCATATCTTTATGCAAGCAATATCAAAATGGAAGATATTAAAAACATTCCGTGTAATCCACAGTATGGATATGATGTAGCAAGTGGAGTATTTAATGTAAATGTAACTGAAGAAGAAGCAATGACTATTAATTCATTAGATAGTTTTACATACGTTAATTATAGTGGAAAGAATTATTTACTTAATACACATAGTGTTTATCCAGGAGAGGATATGATTTTAGCAATGCTCTACGGTGATGTAGATAATTTAGATGATATCCGTTATGAAACTTCATTAGAAATTAAACCAATAGATAAGTATTATTCAATAGGTGATAAGACACCAATAAATGCTGAAATAATTGATGAAACATATGACGAAAAGGATCCTTATTCAGGTGAATTCCATTATTTATACATTTTGGGTATGTTAAATGGAAAAGAGGGTGAATTCTATTTCCAAAAAGATGATAATGGAAAATATGTATTTGATAGATTCTACGAGTATTCATTTGGTGAACTTGAAGAAGAAAGCCAGGAAGAAAAGACAAAGAGAATTAAATCAGTTATTAGAAATATTAAAGATGAAGATGTGGATTTAATTCCTATTGAAGAAGATGATGGTGTAACAGAATTAAAAGTTGGTGATGTTATTAATCTTGAAATCAGAGAAGCTAAAGAAGCTAAATTTATGACATGGGGTACAGGTGAAGTTAAAGAAAACATTACATATACTATGTCAAAAGATTATACTATTAGTGAAGCTGATTTAAAAGAAGGCGTTTATACTGATTACGATGAAGAAAACAATGCTTCAAAAGTAAATTATAAAAAATATTCTCCTACATTTGGTGAAAATGCAATCTCTGCTGATGATGTTAATATTGCTTTAGGTTATTCTCGCTATATCGGATATGATGAAGAAACAGATGAGGAATTATATCAGGCAGATGGTAGAGTGTATAATGTTGGTAGAATTAAATCATTTGCTACTGGTAAGATTAAAGTTGAAAAAGAAGAATTTGAACTTACAGGTGAAGCAATTACACCTAAGGTAACTTTTGAAGGAAATAAGTTTGTAGAAGGTAAGGACTTTGAAGTTACTTATGAAAACAATATTGGTATCGGTAAGGCAAAGGCAATTGTTAAACCACTTGGTGATTTAGAAATAGTTGGTGAAAGAACAGTTGAATTTAATATTGTTAAGGCTAAGGTTACAGTTGCTGGTAAAGAAAAAACTGTATATGTAACAGTATACGTTAAACAGCCAAAACAGGTTAAAGTTAAATCAGTTAAGAATAATAAAAAGAAAGCTTTCACTATTAAGTGGAAAAAGGTTAAAGGTGCTTCAGGTTATGTAGTTAAATATGCACGTAACAAGAAGTTTACAAAGGGTAAGAAAGTTAGGATGATTAAGAATATCAAGAAAACTTCTCTTACACTTAAGAAACTTAAGAAGAATAAGAATTACTTCGTAAAGGTTAGAGCATATACTCTTGATAAGAATGGCAAGAAGGTATATGGAAACTGGAGTGAAGTTAAGAAGATTAAAATTAAAAAATAATATTTAGTAATATTAATGGAAATGGCATCTGCTTTTGCAGGTGCTATTTTCTTGTAAAAGTTTGTAAAATAATGTTTGTTTATGATATATTAATACTGCCTATATTTTTAAAACTCAGGTTATTTTATATGAGGAGAATTACAATGAAAAAAAGTATTTATTCCATAATATGCATATTTTTAGGATTTGCTGCAGTGTTTGGTAATGTTGCTGCGATTAATATAGAGTTTTGTGACGCGTATAGAGCAAATGTTTATGGATATATTTCTGATATTTTAGGTAAGCTAACGTCATCAATACCTATATGTATTGGTGAAGTGTTTATGCTTATATTTTTTTTATTGTTGATAATATTTGTTTTACAACTTTTCTTATTTATTGTATTAAAAAAGAAAACAGGTTATAGAATGATATTTTTCTTTTATTCTAAAATGATGATTTTATTATGTGTAATTAGCGTATTTGTTTATACATATACATGGAGTATTCCATTTAGAGGTAGTGTTGTTAAAGTTGTAGGAGCAGTTGATAAAGATTATAAATTAGGTGAAGTAGTTAATGTGCGAGCTCACATAGTTAAGAAAATAAATGAATTATCATATAAAGTTCCACGAGATGAAAAAGGTAAAGTTATATATGATAATAAAAAATCGAGAAGTGAGCTTGTTTATTCAATGAAAAAATTAGGCGAACAATATCCGTTATTAAAAGGATATTATCCACATATGAAAAAAGCGATGATTTCAGATATTCTTGAATGGATGGATATAGGGGGATACACTTATCCATATACCATGGAAGTAACATATAATAAGTATAGTACAGATTTATATTATCCATTTTTATTTGCTCATGAATCATCTCATCATCAAGGATATTATAAGGAAAGTGAAGCGAATTTTTTAGCTTTCTTAGCATGTATAAATAGTGATGATGTATTAGCAAATTATTCGGGATATATAGAAATTTATTATTATTTGAATGATGCGGTATTAGAGAAAGTTTCAAATAATAAGGAAATGCTAGATTATTTAAAAACTCATGATTTGATATTAGAACAAGTTAAAGTTGATATTAATGATGCAATTAAACAAAGTGAAGAATTATATAATAATGATAATCATCCGGCACAAAAACTATCTGAAAGTGCACAGAAAGCATCAAAAGTAGGTTGGGATGTTCAGGATGAAGTATTAAAAGAAGATAATTACGATGGTGTTGTAAAAATGGTACTAGATTATTATGATGTGAATTATGATTTAGACAGCGGGTTTTAAATTATTACGGGAGAAAGAAAAATGAAAATGAGATATTACACTCCTTCTAATTGGGAGTGGAACAGGGCATTGCCAATTGGAAATGGCAGACTTGGTGGAATGGTTTTTGGAGAGAATGAAATAGAACACATTCAGGTTAATGAAGATTCCATATGGGGTAATTCTTATCATGATAGAGTTAATTCAAATGCTAAAGATAACTTACCAAAAATAAGAGAGTTGATATTTGCTGGAAAGATTCCTGAAGCAGAAAGACTTATGAAGTTATCACTTACAGCTGTGCCTGAATCACAAGCGTTTTATCAGACAGCTGGAAATGTGTATATTAATTTAATTAAAGAACAAGGGAAAGCACAAGTTGTTGAACGAGGTCTTGATTTGGATAAGGCTATTGCATATGTGATAGCTGATGATGGAGAAACAAAATACTATAGAGAATGTTTGGCATCTTTTGATGAACAGGTTATAGCATTTAATTATTATTCAGATGAAAAGGTTTCAATTGATTGCTCGTATAATTGCTCACCAGTTAGAACGGATATAAGTCAGGATGAAAATACACTTTATTATTATGGAAAGTCTATGGATGACGCAGTGGAATACGTGGTAGGTCTTAGATGCGTCTGTGATGGAGCAAATGCAGATGTAATGTCAAATCACATTATATGTGAAGATGCTGATTCTATAACTGTTTATGTTTCAATTGAAACATCTTTTTATTGTGAGAATCCTTTTGAAAAAGTTAGGGAAAGACTTGATGAAGCTGAGTGTAAAGGTTATGAAAAAATAAAGGAAGAACACATAAAGGATTATAGTAATCTTGCGGATGCATGTAGTTTGACACTTGGTGAGATGGATGAAAAACCAAATAAATATGAAAATATTGAATATTTATTTGAAAATTTAAATAGCGAAAATGGTAATAAAAAAATAGAGAGTATTAATCAGTTGATAAATATATATTTTAGATTTGGAAGGTATTTGCTGATATCATCAAGTAGACCAGGATTTTTACCTGCAAACCTACAAGGTATATGGAATAATGATTTTACTCCTCCTTGGGGAAGTAAGTTTACAATAAACATAAATGCACAAATGAATTACTGGTCTGCTGAAAGACTAAATTTATCCAGTCTTCATGAACCGTTATTTGCTCATATAAAGAGAATGGAAACGCATGGAAGAGAAGTTGCTAGTAACATGTATGGATGTGGTGGAATAGTTGCTCATCATAATACAGACATATGGGGAGATTGTGCACCTCAGGATACATATAATCCTGCTACATATTGGCCTATGGGATTTGCTTGGCTTTGCACTCATATATGGGATCACTATGAGTATACGGGTGATGAAGAATTTTTAAAAGACATGTATGAAATCATTAAGGAAAGTACGCAATTCTTTATTGATTACTTGGTTGAATACAATGGAAAACTTGTAACATGTCCATCGGTATCGCCTGAAAATACATACATACTTCCTGATGGAACTAAAGGGTGCAATGGATTTGGATGCACCATGGATAATGAAATCTTAAGGGATTTATTTAAGATTAATATTAGAAGTGCAAAAATCCTTGGTGAAGATAAAGAGTACATAGAAAAATTAGAAGCTGTTTTAAGTAAATTACCGGAAGTTAAGATAGGAAGTAAGGGACAAATTTTAGAATGGTTTAATGAATATGATGAAGCCGAAAAAGGTCATAGACATATATCACATTTATATGGTTTGTTCCCATCATCGCAATTTAGTTTTGATGAAACACCTAAGCTTATGGAAGCAGCAAGAAAATCACTTGAAGATAGGTTAGCGCATGGTGGTGGTCATACAGGATGGAGTAGAGCTTGGATCATAGCTATGTTCGCAAGACTTCGTGATGGAGCAAATGCATATAAAAACTTGGTGGCTTTATTAGAAAAATCCACACTACCTAATTTATTTGATAATCATCCACCATTCCAAATTGATGGAAACTTTGGAAGCATAGCAGCTATTAGTGAAATGCTTATACAATCACATAGAGATATTCTTAATGAAGATGAAGAAAGAGTGGTATACATTTTACCTGCAATTCCTGATGAATGGAAAAGTGGAAGTGTAAAGGGATTAGTAGTAAGAGGTGGAGCTAGTTTTGATTTTTCATGGAAAGATGGAAAGGTGATAAGTCTTAAAGTTAAAGCAAATAAAAAGTATAAGGCTTTGGTAAGAGTTAATGATAAAGAAATGGCTTTAAATCTTGATGATTTGGAGGAGTTCAAACTCATATAAAAGATTATTTGATGTTTGTAAAAATAATAACTTTATTGGATTATTTATAAAAGATAAACAAATAAAGGTAATTGGCGTTATATAGATTGTTAAATTTTTGATAATCTTTAAACTAAATGCAAAAATCACTTGATATTTACAAAGAAATTTTGTAAAATAATTGTTAGTTAATTATCAATTAACAGAAGAATAAAAGTTTCAGGAGGAAAAACGCAATGTCAGTAAAAGTTGCAATTAATGGTTTTGGCCGTATTGGTCGTCTTGCATTCAGACAGATGTTTGGTGCAGAAGGTTATGATGTTGTTGCTATCAACGACTTAACAAAGCCTTCAATGCTTGCTCAGTTATTAAAGTATGATACAGCTCAGGGTGGATACTGTGGTAGAATCGGTGAAGGTCTTCACACAGTTTCAGCTGATGACGAAGCTGGTACAATTACAGTAGATGGTAAGACACTTAAGATCTACGCAGAAGCTGATGCTTCAAAACTTCCTTGGGGAGAAATCGGAGTAGATGTAGTACTTGAATGTACAGGTTTCTACTGCTCAAAAGATAAATCACAGGCACACATCGATGCAGGTGCTAAGAAAGTTGTTATTTCAGCTCCAGCTGGAAACGACCTTCCTACAATCGTATTCTCAGTTAACGAGAAGACACTTACAAAAGATGACAAGATCATCTCAGCTGCATCATGTACAACAAACTGCTTAGCTCCTATGGCTGATGCTCTTAACAAGTACGCTCCAATTCAGAGTGGTATCATGAGCACAATTCATGCTTACACAGGTGACCAGATGATCCTTGACGGACCACACAGAAAGGGTGACCTTAGAAGAGCTAGAGCTGGTGCTGCTAACATCGTACCTAACTCAACAGGTGCTGCTAAAGCTATCGGTTTAGTTATTCCAGAACTTAACGGAAAACTTATCGGATCAGCTCAGAGAGTTCCAGTTCCAACAGGTTCAACAACAATCCTTACAGCTGTTGTAAAGGGTAGTGATGTAACTGTTGAAGGTATCAACGCTGCTATGAAGGCTGCTGCTTCAGAAAGCTATGGCTACAATGAAGATGCAATCGTTTCATCAGACGTTATCGGTATGAAGTATGGTTCATTATTCGATGCAACTCAGACTATGGTTTCAAAGATCGCTGATGATCTTTACGAAGTTCAGGTTGTTTCATGGTATGACAACGAAAACTCATACACAAGCCAGATGGTTAGAACAATCAAATATTTTGCTGAACTTGCATAATTAGTTTGGTAAATTAATTTAGATCCAACAGGGTCCGGCTTATATGGGCCGGACCCTTTATATTTTTATGAGCTAAAAAATATGAGTTAAATCGTTGAAAAGGATACAACGATTTAATCCCTTCGGGACACAAAGTCCAAAGGACTTTGCACAAATACATTCAGGAAATTCTTTATGAATTTCCTTCATTAAGAAAGGAGCACAAAAGATGCTTAACAAAAAATCAGTTGATGATATCAATGTAAAAGGTCAGAGAGTACTTTGCAGATGTGACTTTAACGTGCCTTTAAAAGATGGCAAGATTACAGACGAAAACCGTCTTGTAGCTGCTCTTCCAACAATTAAGAAATTAATCGCAGATGGAGGAAAGATTATTCTTTGCTCACATCTTGGAAAAGTAAAAACAGAAGAAGATAAACAGACAAAGACACTTGCACCAGTAGCTGTAAGATTATCAGAATTATTAGGACAGGAAGTTAAATTCGTTCCAAGTCTTGAAGTTGTTGATGATACAGTTAGAGCTGCAGTTGATGCTATGAATGATGGAGATGTTATCTTACTTGAAAACACAAGATTCAGAGCAGAAGAAACAAAGAATGGTGAAGCTTTCTCAAAAGATTTAGCTTCAGTTGCTGACGTATTTGTTAACGATGCATTTGGTACAGCTCACAGAGCTCACTGCTCAAATGTTGGTGTTACAGAATATGTTGATACAGCAGTTGTTGGTTACCTTATGCAGAAAGAAATTGATTTCTTAGGTAACGCTGTAAACAACCCAGAAAGACCATTCGTAGCTATCCTTGGTGGTGCTAAAGTTGCTGATAAGCTTAACGTAATTAACAACCTTCTTGAAAAGTGCGATACACTTATCATTGGTGGAGGTATGGCTTATACATTCGTTAAGGCTCAGGGTGGTAAAGTTGGTAAGTCACTTGTTGACGATACAAAGCTTGACTACTGTAATGAAATGATCAAGAAGGCAGAAGCAGCTGGTAAGAAGTTATTACTTCCTGTTGATACAGTTGCAGCTGTTGATTTCCCTGATCCAATCGATGCAGAAATCGCTACAGAAGTAGTTGCTACAAACGAAATTCCTGATGACAAGGAAGGTCTTGATATCGGTCCTAAGACAAGAGAACTTTATGCTGAAGCAGTTAAGAGTGCTAAGACAGTAGTTTGGAACGGACCTATGGGTGTATTCGAAAACCCAACACTTGCTGCAGGTACAAAGGCAGTTGCAGAAGCACTTGCTGATACAGATGCTACAACAATCATCGGTGGTGGTGATAGTGCAGCAGCTGTTAACCAGATGGGATTTGGCCCTAAGATGAGCCATATTTCAACAGGTGGTGGCGCTTCACTTGAATTCCTTGAAGGTAAGGAACTTCCAGGTGTTGCAGCAGCAAATGATAAATAATATATCAGGAGAATTAAAAATGAGAAGAAATATTATCGCAGGTAACTGGAAAATGAACAAAACTCCAAGTGAGGCAGTTGCTTTAATCGAAGAATTAAAACCATTAGTTGCAAATGATGATGTGGACGTAGTATTCTGCGTTCCAGCTATTGACATTATTCCTGCTGTTGAAGCTACAAAGGGAACAAACATCGCTATCGGTGCTGAAAATCTTTATTTTGAAGAAAGCGGCGCTTATACAGGCGAAATTGCTCCAAACATGTTAGTTGATGCGGGCGTGAAATATGTTATTATCGGTCATTCAGAAAGAAGAGAATACTTCGCTGAAACTGATGAAACAGTTAATAAGAAAGTATTAAAGGCTATTGAGCATAATTTAATTCCAATCATCTGTTGTGGTGAATCTCTTACACAGAGAGAACAGGGTATCACAATCGATTGGATTCGTATGCAGATTAAGATCGCACTTCTTGGTGTAAGTGCAGATCAGGCTAAGAATGTAGTTATCGCTTACGAGCCAATTTGGGCTATCGGAACAGGTAAGACAGCTACATCAGATCAGGCTGAAGAAGTATGTAAGGCAATCAGAGATCTTATTGCTGAAATTTATGATGATGCTACAGCTGCAGCAATCAGAATTCAGTATGGTGGATCAATGAACGCTGGTAACGCTGCTGAACTTATGGCTAAGCCAGACATCGATGGTGGTTTAGTTGGTGGCGCAAGCCTTAAGGCTGACTTTGGTCAGATTGTTAATTACAATAAGTAATTTATAAATTAATATATTAATATATAAGGGGAGTCGTATAGAATACGACTCTCTTTTAATGTGAAAATTGAATATTAGAGAACAACTTTTAGTTGTAAAATTAATAATATTAATGTTATAACATTTTTTCATGACATAATAAAAATTTACTTGTTATGAATACTATAGAAAGGCGTAAGGTGGAAAAAATGAAATACATAAAAAACATATTAAGAAAATTAACAATTGTTGCATTTGCAATAATAATATCATTACCAACATTGGTATTTGCTAAAGAAGCATATACTACTACATTTAATTTTGAAAATTTCGTTGATGGTAAATATAGAAGTTTTGATAAGGGAGATATAAAAATTAAAGTAACGTCATCTTGTGATGAAGATAGATGTAAAAAAAAGGAATTTACAATTATTTTATATCGTAAAGATTGGATTTTTAATACAAATATTGGAGAGGTAGATGTGAAGTATAGTGGTACAACAAAAGAAAAGTGGACAAATATGTCTTCTGGAAAATACAAACTATACTTGGTTAAAGACTTGGATGGAGCACATTTGAAAGGAAAGATTAAGATTACACAATGATAGAGTTTGATTTTTTAGGTCTAATAATATGTACGTTTTCAATTTTTGTATATTTTATTGTTTTATGGAAGAAAAATAACGTAATAGATAATATAGTTAGTATAGTTTTTATAGTATACATTATTTGTTTAGTAGGAGTGGTATTTTTTCCGATACCATTTCAGAAATCAGTAATTGAAATACATAAAAATTATGGTTATGGGAAAAATTATAATATTATTCCGTTCAAATCGATTATTGAAATATTGCGTGACGATAGATCGTTTGTAATAATGAGACAATTAGGTGGAAATTTAATTTTATTATTTCCATTAGGAATATATATACCAATTGCAATAAAGAATAAAAAAATAATAAATTATTGTATTATTTTTGTTTGCACATCAATAGCAATTGAAATAATGCAATTTATGATTGGTAAAATGATAGGATATAATTATCGTGTTGTAGATGTTGATGATGTTATTTTAAATACTATTGGAGCATTTGCTGGCATAATTATTTGTAAATTGATTGTTTTACCGATATATAATTATTTGGTAAATGTGATTGAAAACAAAAATACAAGTGTTGAAGAAGCATAATGTAGACATAAATAGCCCAAAGATTTTCTTTGGGCTAAAATTATAAAAGGAGCAGATTATGAAAAGATTTATTTGTTTAAAAGTTGTGGTTTTGATTTTGGTTTGTGGCTTTGCCATGAATATTTTTAATAGTAATAAAGTTTATGCAAAGTCAGGAATTAATAGTAAGGGAATCAAATATGAATTTGGTGTATTTAATAGTGTAGAAGAAAAAGATGTTGAAAAACTTAATGAGTATAGAACAATCGTTATAGATGCACAGGGATATTCAGCAAATACAATTAAGAAACTTAGAAAAACAGGACATACAGTTTATAGTTATATTAATCTTGGCTCAGTAGAAAATTTTAGAGATTACTATAAGGATTATGAGGATGTAACTCTTGATGTATATGAGAACTGGGAAGATGAAAGATGGGTTGATGTATCCAAGAAGAAGTGGCAGGATTTTATATCAGGTACACTTGCGAAAGAGCTTGTTAAAAAGGGCGTTGATGGTTTTTTCGTTGATAATGTAGACGTATATTATATGTATCATAACGATAAAATATTTAATGGCGTAACAACAATACTTAAAAATTTCAAAGCGTTAGATGTGGATGTTGTTGTTAATGGCGGAGATACTTATGTAAGACAATATGTAAAAAGACATGGCAAACTTGAAAAGATATTAAATGCTGTTGCTCAGGAATCTGTATTTACAACAATTGACTGGGATAATGATAATGCTTTCATTGAACAGGATGAAGGCGATAATAAGTATGCAAAATCATACATTAATTTTGTTAGTAAGCATGGTGGAAATGTATACTTAATAGAGTATTCAACAGATAAGAATTTGATTAATAAGATTAGTAAGTATTGTAAGAAAAAAGGATTTGTATATTATGCTTCAAATTCTCTTGATTTAGGAGCAAATGCAACTGATGAAGAAAAAGAATTATCTTCACAGAAAATTGTAAATACAAAAACAACAGTTATTAAGAGTGTTAAAAAAATAAGAAATAATAGAAAGATAACACTTAAAAGAGTTAAGGGTGTTAAATAATATGAAATATTCTCTTCTAGTAATAAATCATTTACAGCAAATGTAAAGAGATATAAAACAAAGAAAACAAGAATTATAATTAAGAATATAAATAAAGGTTTTGTAAGAGTTAGAACTATTATAGGGAAAAGAGGAAAGCAGTATTTTTCTAAATGGTCAAAAGCAAAATCATTATAGTAATAAAGAAACTATCGCACATGCGATAGTTTCTTTCGGTTATTGAATCTTTCTATATCGTGTGGTAAAATTATAGAATGTATTAAAGAAGAAAGGACAGATGTTTTTTACATCGAGAGGCAGTAAAAATGGAAGAAAAAAGAGGACGTTGGAGCTCTAGCTTCACATTTATTTTGGCAGCTGTTGGATCAGCAGTAGGTTTGGGAAATGCGTGGAGATTTCCGGGATTAGCGGCGAAATATGGTGGAGGAACATTCATTTTCATTTATATTTTGATGATGTTAGTTTTAGGTATTCCTCTTCTCATGATGGAAATTGCTATCGGTAGAAAGACTCAAAAAGGTGCAATTCATGCAGTTGGAGCAATGAACAAGAAGTTCCAGTGGATTGGATGGTCAGCAACTGTTAATGCATTTGTTATTGTTACATATTATGCAGTTGTATTTGCTTGGGTTATATTAATGGCTCTATTATCTTATAAGTTTAACGGCCTTACAGGTGATGTTGAAGGCGCAGGAAGCTTATGGGCAGAACAGATTAAAACAACTGGAACAACAAAGGGATTTGGAACAATTTCTCCTCTTGTTTTAGGTGCGCTTGTTATAGCATGGGTTCTTATTTATGTATGTATTAGAAACGGTGCAAGCTCAGTTAGTAAGGTTGTTAAATTTACCGTATTTGCGCCAGTTGTTTGTCTTGTTATTATGGCAATAAAAGGTGCTGTTATGCCAGGTGGAATTGATGGTTTAGCAAAAATGATTACACCAAATTTAAAACAGCTTGGTGTGGCAAGTTTATGGATTGATGCCATTGGACAGGTATTTTATTCACTTTCTATTATGATGGCTATTATGATTGCATATGGTTCATACTTACCTAAGGAGTCAAATATTGCTAGAGATGCAGTAATTATTGCGTTCAGTGATTTAGGAGTAAGTCTTCTTTCTAGTATTGTAATGTTTACTACAATGGGTGGTGTTGGAATGCTTGATAATATGGATGCGTCAGGTGTTAAAACGGCATTTATTATATATCCACAGGCTATTGTTAAACTTACAAATAATGGAATGTTTAACAGTATATTTGCTTTTATTTTCTATTTTTGCTTATGTACATTGGCAATTGATTCAGCCTTTTCAATTATTGAAGGTATTTCAGCTTCGATTTCAGATAAGTTTAAATTAAATGCAAAGAAAGTAACTCAGGTTGTATGTGTGATTGCAGCTGCTTGTTCATTAATATATGTAACAGGTGCAGGTCTTGCATGTCTTGATATTGTAGATACATATGCGAATGGAATTAATCTTGTATTTGTTGGTATTACGGAAACAATAGCAGTTGGTTGGTTCTTTAAAACAGAGAAAGTACTTGCTGAAATTAATAAGAATACTAAGAGTTTTAAAATGTCATCGATATGGTTTGAAGTTTCGATTAAGTATTTAGCACCTATTATTTTAACTATCTTTTTCGCATGGAATTTATACGATCTTGCAATCGTAAAAAAAGGTGTATATGGAGGAAAAGAATCTGGCTATTCAGCAACTGCTAATATTATATTAGGTTGGGCTGTTTCAGCGATAGTTATTTTAATTGGTATTATTATTTCGTTTATAGAGTCAAAGATTGTTAAGGATGGAAGCTTAGATCCTGAACCATGGCATGATGATGAAGTTAAAAATGAACTAAATACAAATTATGTTCCAACTTCAGTAGCAGACGCAGTAGAAGAAAATTAAATAATAATAGAAAAACAGCTATGGTCATTTAGAACATAGCTGTTTTATATTTTTGTACAGTAGTGTGTTATTTTTCTATTACTCGATGATCAGGATAAGTGTGTGTAGTAATTATTTTCTTTTCGTATGTTTTACCCGATTTTTTCCATTCTCCTGATATACTTTGCCATTGATCTTGACATTTTACAATTCTTACCCTTTTTTTTGTTGTATTTCTTATCTGTAATTCAGCAACGTTTCCTTTTTTATACAATACGCCACTTGAGCTACATGTTGTTGATTCAGAAATACTTTTTGTTACTCCAACACTGATACTTCCCTTCATGATATCCTCAATTTTTTTAGGTACTATTTTTTCTATAAATTCAAATGGAATCGAAGCTGAAATGCTAACACTATAAATTGTATTAACTGTATGGGATAAAGTGTAGGCTTGTCCTTTTTTTGTTGTTTTACTACATGTAAATGAATTAATAGTCTTCCAATTGCCATGAGTATATGATATATCGTCATCAGTTGAGTCGTATGTATATTTTGTTCTTGTAGCATGGGCAATCATTTGTGTTCCAGAAGAATGTTCTGGCCCATAATATGTTTGTACCTTTGCGTAAGTATCGATTGGGTTAGATAAAGTTAAAACAATCAATAAAATTGATGATAATAGAATATGATTTGTTTTTTTCATTTTAGTTTTGTATCCTTTCGTTAATATAAGTAATAAAAAAATGCGGAATAAATTTTAAAATTCTCCACATTGATAATATCCCCATATTAAACTGCGCAGCGAGAAAAATGATAACATAATCTATAATTAAAGTCAAGTAAATTTAATGTTATAAAACAGAGTTGATTATTATGACTGAAAATTTATGTATACATTAATCTATAATTTATGCCATTGAAATTGGATAATAAAGGATTCTACATATTATTTATAGACCTTTTCAATGCCTGAATATATGTATTTTTTCTTTGTTTAAGTTGTAACTATTATAAAGATTTGTTAAAATATAAAGGATGGAAAAATAAGGTATTAATTGAAAAAATCTTATAATAGATAAGAGTTTAAGGAGAAAGGATGCTAATTAAGAATATTCGAATTATAGACCCAGCATCATCGATTGATGAAGTTGGAAGTATTTTAATTAAAGATGATAAAATTGAAAAGATAGTTAAAGGATCATTAGAAGAAAAAGGTGATCTTAATCTAATTGAAAATGAGAAAGAGATTATTGATGGAACAGGACTTGTAGCATGTCCAGGTTTAGTAGATGTACATGTTCATTTTAGAGATCCTGGTCTTACATATAAAGAGGATATCTATACAGGAGCTGAAGCAGCTAAGGCTGGTGGCTTTACATCAGTTGTTTGTATGGGTAATACAAAGCCAGTTGTTGATAGTGTTGAAACCCTAAAGTACGTTCTTGATAAGGGTAAGGAAACAGGAATTAATGTATATTCAGTAGCTACAGTAACTAAGGGACTTAAAGGTGAAGAATTAACTGATATAGAAGGATTAGCAGCTGCTGGTGCAATTGGATTCTCTGATGATGGAATTCCAATTATGAATGCGAAACTTTTAAAAGAAGCAATGGAAAGAATTAAAAAGCTTGATTTGCCTATTAGTCTTCATGAAGAAGATCCTGCATTCATTAAGCAGATGGGTATTAATGAGGGCAAGGTTTCTAAAGAAATCAATTATGGTGGTGCTTCATCACTTGCAGAAGATTCAATGGCTGCAAGAGACAGCATGATTGCACTTGCTACAGGCGTTAAATGTGATATTCAGCATATTACATCAAAGAATACAATTGAAGTAGTTAGACTTGCAAAGAAACTTGGTGGTAAGGTTTATGGCGAAGCCACACCTCAGCATTTTAGTGTTACTGAAGATATAGTTTTAAAGAAGGGTACACTTGCAAGAGTTAATCCACCTATTAGAACAGAAGAAGATAGAAGAGCGATTATTGAAGGACTTAAAGATGGAACAATTGATATGATTGTTACAGATCATGCTCCACATAGTAGTGAAGAAAAAAGTAAGGATATGGCATCAGCACCAAGTGGTATGATTGGTCTTGAAACATCACTTGCACTTGGTATTACAAATCTTGTTAAAAAGAATGAATTAACACTTAGTGAGTTGATTGAAAAGATGTCTACAAATCCTGCTAAGATATATAATATAAATGGCGGAACTCTTAGTGAAGGAGCGTACGCAGATATAACAATCTTTGATGAAAATAAAGAATGGATTGTAACAGATAACTTTAAATCCAAGGCAAAGAATTCACCATTTATTGGAGAAAAACTTACAGGTAAGGTTATATATACAATCTGCAAGGGCAAGGTTGTATACAACGATTTAACCAGCGAAGAAAAATCATAAAGATTTTTCAGAGCGTACATGTGCAAAGTCCAAAGGACTTTGTGTCCCAAAGGGATTAAATCGTTGTATCCTTTACAACGATTTAACTCAGCGAAGAAAAATCATAAAGATTTTTCAGAGCGTACATGTGCAAAGTCCAAAGGACTTTGTGTCCCGAAGGGATTAAATCGTTGTATCCTTTACAACGATTTAACTCAGCGAAGAAAAATCATAAAGATTTTTCAGAGCGTACATGTGCAAAGTCCAAAGGACTTTGTGTCCCGAAGGGATTAAATCGTTGTATCCTTTACAACGATTTAACTCAATGAAGAAAATTCATAATGATTAATGCATGAAAGGAAATTATAGATGAGCAAAGTAATTAGTAATGAGAGAATAGATGAAGATTTCTTTCTCTTAAAAGTAGAAGATCAAAAATTAAGTAAGATTGGACAGTTCTATATGCTTAGAGCTTGGGATAGTTATCCTACACTTTCAAGGCCAATTAGCGTTTATGATAGTGATGATAATTCAGTAAGCTTTTTAGTTAAGATTGTTGGTGAGGGAACTGAAATCTTAAGTGAATTAAAGAAGGGTGATGACATAGAAATCACAGGCCCTCTTGGAAAGGGATTTCCTGAGGATATAAGTGGTAAAATCGCACTTGTTGGTGGTGGCGTAGGTATAGCTCCACTTTTTAAGAGTGCTAAGGAATATAAGAATAATCCAAATAATACAGTTGATGTTTATCTTGGATTTAGTGGTACACCAATTCTTGAAGAAGAATACAAGAAAATTTGTGATAATTTAATTGTAAACGTTGGTGGATTTATCACAGACGATATTGATACAACAAAGTATGATTACATTCTTACATGCGGACCTGAAATTATGATGCAGGTTTTATATAAGAAGTGTAAAGAAGAAAAGACAGATGACAGACTTTACGTTTCTATGGAAAACCGTATGGCTTGTGGATTCGGTGCATGTCTTGTTTGTACATGTAAGACAAATCATGGAAATAAGAAAGTTTGTAAGGATGGTCCTGTATTCTTAGCAAATGAAGTATGGGGAGAATAATGATAGTAGCAAATAGATACTAAGTGTTATGAATCCTACAAATAGATGATATATATTTGAATATTAGTTTAGAAAAGGAAATAAAAATGAGTAGATTAGAAACAACATTTGCTGGAGTTAAGTTTAAGAATCCTGTAGCACTTGCATCAGGAACATGCGGCTTCGGTAGAGAAATGAATGAATTTTTTGATATAGAAAAACTTGGTGGTATATGTTCAAAGGGACTTATTGAACATCCACATGGTGGTAATGATGGTATTAGAGTTTGGGAAACACCATCGGGTATGATGAATAGTGTCGGACTTGAAAATCCAGGTGTTGATGCATTTATAGAGAATGATTTAGCTTGGGTTAATAGCAAGGAACTTGTTAATATAGTTAATCTTGGTGGTCATAGTATTGATGATTATTTAAGTGGTGTTGAAAAGCTTAATAAAGTTAATTTAGATATTTTGGAATTAAACATATCATGTCCTAATGTTAAGGAAGGTGGTATGAATTTCGGAGTTAAGACTGAAGCTGCAAGAGAAGTAGTTAAGCTTATTAGAAAGGAATGTAAGCATAAACTTGTAGTTAAGTTATCACCAAATGCAGAAGATATAGTTTCACTTGCTCGTATGTGCGAGGAAGAAGGTGCAGAAGGTGTTTCACTTACAAACACATTCCTTGGTATGGCAATTGATATTAATAAGAGAAAGCCTGTATTTAATAATGGATATGCCGGACTTTCAGGCCCTGCTATAAAACCAATTTCACTTCGTATGGTTCATCAGGTAGCTCATGCAGTTAATATTCCTGTTATGGGACTTGGTGGAATTACAACATGGCAGGATGCAATTGAATTTATTATGGCTGGCGCTACAGTAATTCAGGTTGGTACAGCTTCATTTATGAAGCCAGATATTAGTCTTGATATTATAAATGGAATGGACAAATGGTTAGCTGATAATGGAATTGAAAGCATTGAGGAGATTAGAGGAATAGTCTAAATGAAAATAATTAAGTATGCATTTGCGTTAGGATTAATCGCAGTTGCAATGTTTGTTCCGTTTCAAAAGTATTATCCAGGATTGGACGAATCTGTTTATGAAAATATAAAAATAGGATTTTTTATGTTTGCATATTTTGTTGTTGCTATAACTCCGATTATAAAAACCATGGATATGTTATCAAATAAGGATATATTTGAATATAATCATGTTGTTGTGATTTCTACATTGGCGTTTTTAGCACTAGGACAATATATGAAAGCTGTTTTATGTATGGCAATATATGGGATGCTTTTTGATTTGTCTTATTCGCTTATCAGATCAGTTAAAGAGGATATTATAAATAGATTTGATTTAGGAACAAATGTTGTTCATATGGTTGTTGGAGAAACTAAGGCAGATGTTGACATTACTCAAATTGAAAAGGGTATGAATATTTTGGTTAATCCAGGAGAAAAAGTTCCACTTGATGGTTATGTGGTAAAAGGAATGGCGCATGTTGATATGTCGCCATTTTGTAATGATGGTGGGACTATGGCGGTAGTTCCGGGAGCATTTGTTAAAAGTGGTGTATATGTAATTGATGAAAAAATAGAACTTGAAGTTAAAAATGATAAAAAGACATGTTTTACTACAAGGCTATTTGATAATATTAAAAATGCTGACGTTGAAATATCAAAGACCGAGGATGAGGCAATTACATTATCAATTATTTTAATGGTGTTTTTTACGGTGTTCTCCATTGGAATCATGTTTTTAGCTCCTGCACTAGGTGGCTTTAAAAATTTTAAACCATGGATTATTAAAGGTTTTTCAGTTATGCTTATGACTTGTGGTATAACCATTACAAGTACAGCTGGAATATCTGGTCTTGTTGGTTTGTATAAATGTTTTAGAAATGGTGTTTATGTAAAAGATGAAAATGCACTTAGTAAGCTTGCAAGAATTAGAGCGGTTGTGTTTGATGTTGAGATGGCAACACATAGATTTGCAAGTAAGGCTGTTATGATTGCAAAGTCATTTGGAATCAGCAAATATGCAATTCTTTCAGATGCAAACGAAGGTGAAGTTAAGAGAGCTGGTAGTTTAGCAGGTATTGATGAAGGAACATGTTATGGAAGTTTAACAATGCCTGAGATGTTTGAAAGACTTAAAAGTATGGATGATTTTTCGCCACAGCTTATGTTTATTGGAGATTATAAAACTGACAGTGTTATGATTTCAAGAGCAAGTGTAGGAACAGCATGTGGACTTATTGAAAGTAATGATGATTTTATGGATTTTCATAGTGCATCAGTTATTTCAATGAAAGATGATCCAGTTCCTTTGATTGAAAACATCAAAGTTGCTTTTGAACAAGAACGATTAACAGATGGAAACATTAAGCTTGCTGTTCTTTATAAACTTGCAGCCATAGGATTAATTATGGCAGGAATATTGCCAATAGTGACAGCTATGTTAATTGAGATTATGTTAGAGGTAATTTTAATTATAAGAAGTACAAATATAAAGTAATAAACGATATAAAAATATATTAAATAAATATAATATTATTTGAATATTTAATTGGGTATAAAAAAATCAGTTCTTAAATGAACTGATTTTTTTCTGCGTTATATTTGTAATTTACTTTATTTAACTTGCCGATTAATTCGTCTTTGTCAACATCAAGGTCATCGCAAAGTGAATCGATGCTTGAATATGTATCGCGAAGTTTTGTATTAACTACACTAACTAAAATCATTGGATCGCTTGGTAATGTATTAAACATGTTAATCTCCTTATATTATTAATACATACGATTAATTCGTATTATGATTAATTAATCTGTTTATTTAAAATTCTTAGTTCCATCAAGGATAATATCATATATTAGAATATATATCAATGTATAGAATATACATAAATATTGTGATTGTAATAATAGAATTATATATTTTGATATATATGGTTTAGATAGGTTATGATTCTATAATTAGTTTTATTTATATCAGATAATAAATTTTAAGAATTATAAAATATATTTGAAATATGTTATTGTGAATGTGGGTAGATTTGCGTATTTTGCGAATACCTATAAGAAAATGATTTATCTGAAAGAAGGAACTATTATGACAATATTACAATTAAAATATGTTATAGTAATTGCAAGTTCAACATCTATGAGAGAAGCAGCCAGCAAATTATTTGTTACGCAGCCAGCGCTTTCTGCGTCAGTACATGATCTAGAGGATGAACTTGGAATAAAAGTATTTAAGAGAACTAATAAAGGAATTTCTTTAACTAGTCAGGGAAGAGATTTTCTTGAATATGCAAAAAAAGCTGTTAATCAATATGAATTGATTGAAGATAGATATATAGGGAAGGATAAAGATAAAAAACACTTTTCAGTATCTTTGCAGCACTATGTATTTGCTGTACATGCTTTTGTAAATACATTAAAAAGATTTGATGAAGAGAGATATGTGTATTCTATTCATGAAACAAAAACAGATGATGTTTTATCAAATGTTAGGGATTTAAAAAGTGAAATTGGAATAATAGCATATTCAAGTAATAATGAAAATATATATAGAAAGATATTTAGGGATTATCAGTTAGAGTTCTTTCCTTTAATGGTTAGAGATACATATGTATATGTATGGAAGGATCATCCTCTCGCTGATAAAACAGAAATAGCTCTAAGTGAACTTAAAGATTATCCGTGTGTTACATTTGATCAAAGTAGTGATAATGATTTTTATCTTACAGAGGAAGCGCTGGGAGATTATGATTTTGATAAACTTATAAAACTTGATGATAGAGCAACATCGTCTGAGATTATGGCTAAGATGAATGGTTATGCCATAGGAACAGGTATTATGACAGAAAGTGTAACTTTAAAGAAAGGATTTGTTACTATAAAACTTAAAGAGGAAGATCCGCTTACTATAGGATATATACTTAGAAAGTATTACAAATTAAGTGATATTGGACAGGCATATATAGAAGAACTAAATAGATATAAAGAAGAATCGGAAAAATAGTTAGTATAGTAAAAAGTTAATAGTTTAAATAGTTAGTATAGTAAAAAGTTAATAATTTAAATAGTTAGTATAGTAATAAATAAAATAGTTAGTATCAAATGAGTACAAATTAGTAATAAAAGAACTTAGTAGAATTAGATTATATGTCTGCTAAGTTCTTTTGATTTTTTATTGGATTAATAGAAAAATAAGAGGAAGTAAGATGAATATTTCCGCGATAAATTACAGTGATTACAAGTGATAAATTACAAGGATTATACAGTATATGCTATATGTGATAAGATTTGTTACGTGAAAAAGATAAAGGAGTAAGAATGTTAAAGGAGTTAGAAAAGTGATTTTAAAATTAAGCAAGAAAATAAGTTTTATTATTTCATTATTATTTGCAGTGTTAATTGATGTGTTGATTCCAAATTCGGATTTACAACCAGCCACTGATAAACCATATTTTAGATATTTTCTATTTATATTAGGTGGAGTTTATGTAGTATTTTTTATTATATCTTTTATAAATAAAAAAGTATCAAAAAAGATTGAAGGTATAGGACCGCTTCTTGCAGGTGCAGTATTACTTCTTAATATTATAAATATAGTATGTAGTAAGTATTCATTATTACCAGTATTGTTCTTCCCATCACTTGATAGAGTATTTGCTGTATTTATAAATGATAGAGAATTACTTATCAAATGTGTGATATCATCAGGAAAGTTACTTATAATTGGGTTTGCAATTGGAGCAATAATTGGTTTTACAACAGGTATTTGCGTCGGCTTTAACAAAAAGATTGCATATTGGGTTAATCCACTTACTAAGGTGATTGGACCAATACCAGCAACATCATGGTCGCCACTTGTATTATCACTTTTTAGTACATCATATCAGGCAGCTATTTTTATGATAGCACTTGCGGTGTGGTTCCCAATTACAGTTATGACAAGTAATGGTATTCAAAATGTTCAGCAGACATATTTCGAAGTTGCTGATACATTAGGAGCAAATAAATTCTACAAGATATTTAAAGTTGGTATACCAGCAGCACTTCCAAGTGTGTTCTTAGGTGTGTTTTATGCTACAACAGGTTCGTTCATAACATTAGTAACAGCTGAAATGTTTGGATGTAAATCTGGTATAGGTTGGTACTTAAACTGGCAAAAGAGTATGATGCTTTACGCAAATGTATATGCAGGACTTATTCTTTTAGCTGTTTTATGTAATTTAATAATTACACTTTTATTTAGGATAAAAGATAGATTATTAGAATGGCAGAAAGGAGTAATAAAATGGTAGGCGAAATAAAAATTGATAATGTTTCGAAAAGTTTTGTTAATCCTGATGGAAGTGTAGTAAATGCACTTGAAGGAGTAAATTTAGATATCAAACCGGGATCATTTGTTTCACTTATTGGTCCTTCAGGTTGTGGTAAAACAACACTTCTTCGTGCCATAGCAGGTCTTAATCCAGCAGATAAAGGAAATGTGTATCTTGATAATGAAGTGGTAACAAAACCAGGACATGAACGAGGATTTGCATTTCAGCAAGCTAATTTATATCCATGGTTATCAATTGAAAAAAACATTTCATTTGGATTAAGAGCCAGGGGAATATATAAAGAAAAAAAGTCGGATGTAAAAGAGTACATCGAAATGGTAGGTCTAAAGGGATTTGAAAAATCATATCCACATCAGTTATCAGGAGGTATGAATCAAAGAGCATCCCTTGCAAGAGCATTAGTAGGACATCCCAAGGTATTACTTTTAGACGAACCACTTGGAGCGCTTGATGCTTTTACAAGAATGAATATGCAGGACGAAATATTAAGAATCTGGAAAGAACAGAACATGACGATGATTATGGTTACTCATGATGTTGATGAAGCTGTTTACTTATCAGATCAGGTTGTTATTATGACACCGAGACCTGCAAAAATAGAGAAGGTTATAGATATTGAATTAGCTCGACCAAGAGTTAGAGGAAGTGATGACTTCTTTAAATATCGTACAAAAATATTGGAGATTTTAAACTTTGCTGGAGAACAAAAAGAACCAGAGTATTATTTATAATAGGAGTTTTGAGAATATGAAGTTAAAAAAATTTGTCGCATTATTAACGGCTGTATCCATGATAACAGGTTTATCTACAGCTTGTGGTAAGAACAATGGTGGTAATAAAAACAAGAAAGAAGCACAGGTAGTTAAGATTTTAAATAACAAAGAAAGTTTATGTCTTGCACCTGTACATATTGCAATCATTAATGGTTATTTTGATGAAGAATTTAAAAAGATTGGTCAGGAGTATAAGATTGTAACATCAAACCTTGATACAATTACTGAACAGATTACAAGTGGTGAAATAAATGCAGGTTACGGACTTACAGGTACATTAATGCAGCCTATATCAAATGGTTTAGCTATTTCATTTGTTACTGGTTTACATAGAGGATGTACAAAGTTCTATGCTAAGAACGGTTCAGCTGTAAAGAGTTTAGAGGATTTAAAAGGTAAAACAATAGGTGTTGCATCATTATCAGATTCAGCTCCAATACAGTTAAAAAGAAAACTCTATTCATTAGGTTTTACAGTTAATGGAGATAAAGCAGATATTCAGTTTGTAACATATGCAATGACTGACTTACCAACAGCGCTTGATAATGGAGCAGTAGATGCAATAGGTATTCATGATCCTGTAGCATATAATGCTGAGAAAAACTATGATTTTATTAAGATATTAGATATTGGTGAAGATGAAGTATTCTCAAAGGAATATTGCTGCCAGGCATATGTTTCACAGGAACTTATAAAGAATAATCCAGAAGGTGCGGCAGCTTATACAAGAGCAATTCAAAAAGCGGCAGCATTTGTTCAGGAAGAACCAGAGGAAGCAGCAAGACTACAGGTTGAAAAAGGATATATGCCATCAGAAAGTAATGACGATGTAGTTAGATATGGAGAGATTTTAGCTTCGTTAGATTATGATCCTTCAATTGAAGCTGGTAGAGATACATTCACAAGATCATTTGAAGATTTACAGAAGACTGGAGATTTGGATAAATCACTTGATATTGATGATTTTACAAAAAGAGTATATCCAACATTAGATGGTGTACCTAACTCAGTTACATATGATAAAAATACAAAAGAATTTAAGGAAGTGAAATAGATTATGAAATCAAGAAGAATTATTAACGCATTATTATTTTTAGAGGCTATATTTGTTTTAGTAAGTTTATTTACATATGCTCATGTATGTGGCTCAATGGGAGAGATGGAAGCAAAATGTCATAAGACAAAACATATTGCAATCGTACTTAGTATTGTTTTGATACTAACTGCACTTATTCAGATTGCTGTTAATAAAATATCAGTAAATAATTTAATATCATTAGCACAGGTGGTTTTAGGAGTTGTATTCATTATTCTTCCAACTGTGATTGCACCAGTTTGTAAGATGAAAACAATGAATTGTTATACAACTACAAAACCATTACTTATAATTAGTGGTATTGCAATAGTAATTTTAACAGTAGTTGAATTCTTAGCATCTTTAACTCAGGTAAAAAAAGCATAAATTAAAAAGGTAAAGAATAGAATGGTAACTTTTAATAAATTAATATTAAAGAGTATAAGTTCCAAATTCTATCGTAGTATCGGGCTGGTTGTAATAGGCTTTGTGGTTTCTTTTTCGCTAATTATGACCAGCCTGATTATTATTGGTATGAAACATGGAAGTGAAAATGTTGTAGATAGAATGGGAGCTGATATAATAGTTGTTCCAAAAAATTATGGAAATGAAATAGAAGGAATGCTTCTAACTACACAGAAGAGTTATTTTTATATGAATGATTCTATTGTAGATAAAATAAAAAGCATTGATGGAATAGATAAAATATCGACTCAGACATTTCTAATGACATTAGATGCTTCATGCTGTGATCAAAGTGCGCAAATAATAGGTATAGATATTGATACTGATTTTACAGTTACTCCTTGGATGGATAAAAAATTCATCAACTCATTAGATGAGGGAGAAATTATAGCAGGCGATAGAGTTGCTGTAAGAGAAAATAAAACATTTAAGATGTTTGGTGATTCATATAAAGTATCAGCAATACTTGATGAAAGCGGCTCTATGATGGATAATACGGTATTTGTATCTAGAAAAAACATGCCTGTTATGATAGATAAAGCCCGTAAGGCTGGACAAGGTATTGTAAAAGAAGTCGGAGCTGATGACATATCAGCTGTATTGATTAGTGTTATAGATAAATCACAAATTCAGCAAATTGTTGGTAAACTTAGCAGTATAGATGGAATAGATATAGTAACAACTGATATGGTATCATCGAAATTATCATCGGGACTTAAAGAAATGAGTACTGTTTATATTTTGATTATAGCTTTGATTGTTGTTGTAAGTATCTTGCTTTTATATTTTATATATTATATTACTCTTAATGAACGAAAGAGTGAAATAGAAATACTTAGGACAATTGGTATTAGTAGAAGAAAAGTAAAACGTTTTTTGATTAGTGAAATATCTATAATATCATTTGCTGGAGCTTGTTTGGGTGTGATTTTGGGATTTGTTTTTTACGTTGTTCTTTATCAAATTATAAAGAATACAAATAAGATTCCACTTGTTTCACCTACGATAAAGGAAGAAATTATTATAGCGTTATATGGTTTTTTAATTACATTTATACTTGGTCCAATATGTGCATATACGAGAATAAATAAGGTATGTCCTAAAGAAGTGATTAAGTAATAAACTAAGATTATTAAACCTACCTTGGATGGAAGATATGAGTATAAGAATTGATAAAATAACAAAAAAGTATAAAAGAAATACAAGAGAAGAAGTGGTATTAAAAGATTTTGAATATGATATACCGGAAGGAAAGTTTACAGTTTTTCACGGAGAAAGTGGAGTTGGTAAAAGTACTCTTCTTAGAATTGTTTCAGGTCTTACAAAGCCTACAGAAGGTAAAGTATATTTTGGTGATGTAGAAATAACCGCTTTAAATGATATAGATATATCAGAATTTCGAAAAAGTCATCTCGGTATAATGACTCAAAATATTGAACTTATTCCGTATTTATCAGTGATTGATAATTTGAAATTTGTATATGGATTAAATAATGATTTAAAAAAAGGTGCAGAAGTTGACGAGGAAAAAATTGAAGAACTTTTAAGCGAATTGGGATTACATGAATTAAGAAATGAATTTCCATCAAGTTTATCAAGCGGAGAATTAAAACGTGCGGCTATAGCTAGGACACTTATAAATTCACCTAGATATATAATAATGGATGAACCAACAGCTAACTTAGATCATAAAAATGTAGTTAAAGTATTAAAACTTTTATGCAAATATGCGGAGAATGGAAGCACAGTTATTATTAGTTCTCATGAAGAAGAGGCATTAGAGTATGCTGATAATCATAAAAAATTGGAGTTCATAAAACAATAAAATTAAAAATACTTGCAAATTATTTTGATATATGGTAAAGTTATAGAGTTGTTAAATAACAATGTAGTATTAAATTAAGCATATTTTTTGAGAGGTGAACGCGATGAGAGAAGGAATTCATCCAGAGTATTTCGAAGCTACAGTAACATGTAACTGCGGTAATACTTTTAAAACAGGTTCAACAAAGCCTGAAATTCACGTAGAAATTTGCTCAGCTTGCCATCCTTTCTATACAGGACAGCAGAAAGCACTTTCAGCTCGTGGACGTATCGATAAGTTCAATAAAAAGTACGGCTTATCAGCAGAATAATTTAAAATTATTATTAAACTTAGGGATGAGCGCATAATGCGTTAAGTTATAGGAAGAAGCGGAGGTTTTCGCTTCTTTTTATATTTTGAAAGGATAATTATGGATTTAAGTAATATTAAGGCGGCTTTGTTTGATCTTGATGGAACATTAATAGATACAGAGAAGATATATGTTAAATGCTGGAAGAAGGCAGTTGACATATGTGGATATCATATGGAGATGGACAGAGTATATACGCTTAGAAGTACTGATCACCAACTTGCAACGGAACGTTTCTTTAAATGGTATGGCGATATGGATGCATATACTAAGGTAAGAATGAAAAGACGTGAATTAATGGAAGAAGAGCTAAAGACTACTCCAATTGAACCTAAGGTTGGTGTTAAGGAAGTTGTTGATTTCTTTAAAGGTAAAGGTATTAAGGTTGCAGTTGTTACGGCATCTAAGGTTAATGTTGCTAATGATTATATGACTAGAGCTGGTATAAGAGAGTATTTTGATATTATAATATCAGCAAGAGATGTTAAAAGAGGTAAACCATTTCCATATGTATATGAATATGCAGTTAACTACTTAGGTTTAAAACCAGATGAGTGTATTGCATTTGAAGATTCTAGAAATGGAATTGAAAGTGCCAAGACAGCAGGTGTTAATACAGTTTTTATTCCAGATTTAACACCTTGTGATGATACTGTAAGAGAATTTACTGATGAAACATATGATAGTTTAGTTGATTTTGTTGAGAAGAATAAATAAATAAAAATTATAGTTTTATTTAAGTGTTAATAGGATATTTTATATAGTATAAATTAAGATTTTAGAGGATATTATGAGATTTATAGTTCAGAGAGTAGCGCATGCATCTGTTACCATTGAGGGTAATGTTGAAGGCGCAATAGATAATGGTTTTATGGTTTTAATAGGTATTAGAGATGATGATACAAAGGAAATAGCCGATAAGATGGTTGATAAACTTATAAAGCTTAGAATTTTTGAAGATGAAAATGGAAAGAGTAATATAGATTTAGATGCTGTAAGTGGTGGACTTTTACTTATTTCACAGTTTACGCTCTATGCAGATTGTAAAAAGGGAAATAGACCATCATATATTAGAGCAGCTAAACCTGATTTGGCAATTCCATTATATGACTATATAGTTGATGAGTGTAAAAAGAGAGTAAGTAAAGTTGAAACGGGTGTATTTGGTGCGGATATGAAGGTAGAACTTCTTAATGATGGACCATTTACAATTGTTTTAGATAGTGATGAAATTATGTAAGTTATAATTATATATAAAGATGAAGTAATAAAGAATTATAGCAAATATATAAAGGTGTAAGATATGAGTAAAGAAGTATTAGATAGTAGCGAAAAACAACTAAGTGAAAATTCAATGAGTGTTCATGATTATTATTATGATTTGCCAGAAAGACTTATAGCGCAGGATCCTCTTGAAGATAGAAGTAGTTCAAGATTATTAGTTCTTGATAGAAATACTGGTGATTATGAGGATAAGCATTTTAGCGATATTATTGATTATTTAAATGAAGGGGATTGCCTGGTAATTAATAATACTAAAGTTATTCCAGCTAGACTCTTAGGACAGAAGAAAGAAACAGGTGCAGCAATTGAAGTTTTACTACTTAAAAGAAAGACTGCAGATGAATGGGAATGTATTGTTAAACCTGGAAAGAAGCTAAGACCTGGTGCAGAAGTTACATTTGGTGATGGATTACTTGAAGGTGAAATATTAGAAGTTGTTGATGAAGGTAATAGAATTATCAAGTTTAAGTATGAAGGAATCTTTGAGGAAATACTTGATAAGTTAGGTAAGATGCCACTTCCACCATATATTACACATGAACTTAAGGATAAGGATAGATATCAGACAGTTTATGCAAAGTATGATGGATCTGCAGCTGCTCCAACAGCTGGTCTTCATTTTACTAAGGAATTACTTAAGAAAATTGAAGATAAAGGTATTATTATAGCAAATGTTACATTACACGTTGGACTTGGAACATTTAGACCTGTTAAAGTTGATAATATATTAGAGCATCATATGCATTCGGAGTATTATGTTGTTGAAAAAGAAGAGGCAGATAAGATTAATAATGCCAGAGCAAATGGTGGTAGAATTATTGCAGTTGGTACAACAAGTAGTAGAACACTTGAAACTGTAACGAACGATGATGGCATAGTTATTCCAGGTAGTGGAGATACAAGTATTTTTATTTATCCTGGATATAGGTTTAAGGCAGTTGATTGTCTTATTACAAATTTCCATTTGCCAGAATCAACATTAGTTATGTTAGTTTCAGCACTTGCAGGTAGGGATAATGTATTAAATGCATATAAACATGCAGTGGAAGAAGAATATAGATTCTTTAGTTTCGGGGATGCAATGTTTATAAAATAAATATTTATTTGATGGACGTTTTTTGATATTTTTCGAATGTTTAATATATTAATGTATTGATGGAGTTTTAGTATGGATGAGAGAATAAAGAAACAGCTTGAATTTGCTCTAGAAATTGATAAAGAAAAAAGTATATATAGACAAACTCATATTGATGGATATAGTAGATGTGAGAATGATGCAGAGCATGCATGGCATATGGCAATTATGGCTTATCTTTTAAAAGACTATGCTAATGAAGAAGTTGATATTGCTAAGGTTATGATTATGTGTCTTATTCATGATATAGTTGAAATAGATGCAGGTGATACTTATGCTTATGATAGTGAAGGTCTTGCAACTCAGAAGGAAAGAGAAGATAGGGCAAAGGAAAGAATCTATTCACTTTTGCCAGAAGATCAGAAAGAAGAGATGATTGCTTTATTTGATGAGTTTGAGGCTTGTGAAACAGCGGAAAGCAAGTATGCTCATGCTATGGATAATCTACAACCACTTATGCTTAATGATTCAAATGGTGGAAAGGATTGGATTTTACATCAGGTTAAATCATCGCAAGTTTATAAGCGCCAAGAGAAGACAAAACTTGGTTCTGATAAGATATATGACGTAGTTGATGAGTTAATTAAGAAGAACATAAAAGCAGGACATATTATAGACGAATAATGACAAGCTATGCCAAAGCGGATGTTATAAAAGATTTCTTTTAAATAACATCTGCTTTTTTGTATGGGTTTTTATAAAAGATGGATAGAAAAAGTTAGAAAAAAGTTAGAAAGTGTCTAAAACATTTAGGGTATAATATATATTGACAAAACTAGTATTGGAGGACACTTTGATGAGAATGTATAACAATGTAATTAAACGAGTGTTATCGGTTGCGTTAACATGTACTATGGTAACAGGATTGATTTCTGGAGTTCCAGTAAAGGGGGAAGAAGGGAATAATGAAAAATATCCTTATACTTTGTATGCAGAGGATGAGGAATTAGGAATCAAAATAAATACGGAGAATTTAACAATTAATGGTACTGCATATACTAATGGAAAGTTTGTTTCAACAGCCAAATATCCATGTATAAGTGGAAAAATCATAGATAAAGATAGCAAAAATACAAATGATTCTAGTAATAAGAGTTTAGATAATTCATTTGATTATAATAAGGATTTAATCATTCTTCATGATAAAATCAAGAGTGAAGAGTTTGGCGACGGATGTAATAATCATAAAAAAGATTACTCAATTAGAAACATGAACATTAGTATTGATGAAAAGATATGGACTGATGGAAGTTTGAACTTGAATGGAAGTACAAATCTAAATTAATCTGTAGGAGCAGTATCTGATATTTCGTGTTTTGGAGGAAACTTAAATGTTAATGGTTCTGGTGTTGTTATATATTCAAAGACAGGTGATATTAAAATATCAAATACATATGTTTCTTTAAAGGGAATTATATATGCACCATCTGGAACTGTAAAGATTGATTGTGATTATTTTACACTTGATGGAATAATAATAGCTCAGAATGTTATAATAGATGGAAAAGGCGCAAGCATTAATTATAGTGAAAAATGGGCTAAGTATGTTGGTATAGAGAGTGAAGATGGCTTGGCTAGTGATGAAAACAATAGTGAAGACTCAGATGATTC
>NZ_FUXZ01000035.1 GCF_900167115.1 Eubacterium uniforme | reverse complement strand
TTCTCCTTTTTTCTACAGCTGTTTGTTGATGACAAAATACGCTAAGTGTTCCATTGGTAATAGCTTCTAATTCATCAGCCAAATCTTTTGCATAAACTGACTTTGTATCTTCCAAATCCTCATTAGCTATTTCTATCAATTTATTTCTAAATGTAATCAATGTAGGACTTTCTTTTTTGTCTGATTTAAAATAGTCTTCATATATCCCTATACAAGCTTTATCAATCATATTAATATGTTTATTACTTAATCTATCTGGATAAACAGTTTCTTCACAGAATGCATATAAAAACTCAGCTTTTTGAGAGATAAATGCATCCTTATCGCTTATATGACTATGTACATGTAATGGATTAATATGAATATCTCCATTTTTTTCAAAATCATAGTAATATCCATTATTATTAATTACATTTTCTCTATATTCACCCATTGGGTCAATAATCAAAACATCATCCATCGTTCTGCAGAGTACCTGATCCATTTCCATCTTTGCGTTCATGGATTTCCCCGAACCAGATATACCAAAGAAAAATCCATTTCCATTCTGGTATTTTTTCCTGTTACCAAAGATACCTTTCTTACTTACCTGATTAATCCCATAAAAAAATCCATCCTTATCATTAATATCTATTACATTAAAAGGTGTAAATCCTGAAAGGGCTGATGTGAATAAAGGTCTATATACATGAAGAAATCTTGCTGATGTTGGAAGAACACTTTTAAGTCCTTCTCTTTGATCATCTATTAAGCACGATAATGTTAATCCATACGTATTACAAATATTATCTATTTCTTCAGCCTGTTTATTAAGTTCATCAAGCGATTCTGAAGATAAGGCAATAATGATACTTGTGTCAAATATATTTTCATCATTACCTCTAAGTTCTTCCATGTATTCTTCAAGTTCATCTATCATTGCGGTTTTTTCAAAACTGATTCTATTTGAAAAATAACCTGCCTTATTATTTACTTCTTGTTCTCTTGCAATAGACATGTTAACATTGGTATACTTACGTTTCAAAATCTTTTGAATCTCATTCTTTGATATTGGTGTAACATCTATTGTTACTATTATTGGAAAATCTACTTGAGATAATTCCCATATGAATGTATCATCAAGTTCTGATGGAAATTCAGATATATAATACGTGCTTACGTATCTTTTCCCATAATCCATGGTAATATATCTACTATGGATTTTTTGAGCTGTATTAATAATATCTCTTCTCCAATCTCTACCAAGACTTAAAGATTCTTCCCAGGAAAATGAAAAATCCTTTTCATATCCCATTCTATAAAATCCATGTAAACTTCTAAGTCTATCTTCACAGGTTAACGGAATAAGACCACTTCCAAGTTTTTTAAACAAGGCTATTAATCTACCTTCCAACGAAGCAAAAAAACTTTCTGCAGAACTATAATCATTCTTTTCGGTTGAAATAATAAAATATTTAGAAAGTGATAATCCTTCCATTCCTGCATATACTTTTTCTGAAGTATATTGATTAAATGCATCTGATAGTTCTTTATAATCACTTTCAATTGCCTTTCTATAAATAGTTTTGTTTAACTCTGATGTATTCTGTAAATTCTTACAGATGATAACCTTAAAATTTACCTTTAATGAATTTAAAAGATTTTT
>NZ_FUXZ01000042.1 GCF_900167115.1 Eubacterium uniforme | reverse complement strand
GCAAACAAACATAAAGAACATAACTACAGCTGATGATAAAACCAAACATGTAATCATTGTAAATAATTCCTTAAGCGTAAAGCCCTTATATGCCTCTTCCTTATATTCATAAAAATTATTATTTATATCATGTTTCATATTTATAACCCAAATGCCTTTCTGCAGATATTTTCTGAACCCTTGTAAGCCGCTGTTATGGTTAGCATTTTAGCGATAACTTCAACCATAATTAATAATCCATTATCATCAGCTCCTATTGACACCGAAGATAAAAATGTTCCAGATAATGCCAAAACCACACCCATAATTACTATTTCAAATATATAAGTTAACGTAGTTTTAATGTATGAGAAACCTGTATGACTAAGATTTCCGCCACCTGCTATAGTTGAAAGAGCAATTGTTGCAAACGGTAATATTATAAATAGATTTAAAAATCTTCCGAAAGTAGCAAAAATCATTATGCAACAACATGCTAAAGTTATTAGTATGAATAAGATACTAAGTAACCAAGATCCAACATCACCAAAACCAATTCCTTCTTCTATCGATGCTCCTACTTTTTCAGCATCAAACATATCCGATTCTTTCTTTGTTGCCAATAACATAATAATTGCCCAGGAATATAATTTTGGAACCAAAGTAATAAAATTAGCTATCAAATTACTTACAATAATTAGTCTGATATATTCCTTTATTGAAGAATTTAGTGTTAGATCTGCTTTAACATCAAATGAATCTCTGCAAAAACCATACACAAAAAATAAGACCATAAGAGAAACACCTATGGCACTAAATGTAGTATATAACTTACTTACCGTGCCATAGCCCCCCTTATAAGCTCCTTTTGTTGGATTAATAGATAATAAATCATATAACAGCGACATTGTTGAATTAAATAAATTAAGTGCAGTTTCAATAAATTTATCTGTACTTAAATCTATAGCTGTATACATATCTTTCACCTCTTCTTATGTAAATAACTTAACTAAAAGCGAAACTGAGATGATTAATGATGCTGCAGCAAGTTTCTTAATGTTTTGCATTATTTCTGTTCCATTACCACCAGATATACTGGATGCCAAATCCACAACTGCAATAACTGCAAAAATACCGCCACCTGCAGCTGCAATTGAAATTATAATATTCTTAAAAGAATCAATACCTTTTGTAACTTTAGAAACATCTACTTCTGTTTCTTTTTCAGCAAATACGTAAATACTATTTACTAATAAAATACATAATGTTGTTAAAATGCATGTTATTCTTTTCTTTAATTTGTTCATATTATCCTTCCTTTCTTACCTGAAAAAAGAGA
>NZ_FUXZ01000010.1 GCF_900167115.1 Eubacterium uniforme | reverse complement strand
ATTAAATGTCCTTCAATTATTTCCACTCCCTTGAATTTACAGAGAGTTATTAATGTTTCTCTTATGCTCGTTTTATATTGATTATATATTACTTTTCGTCTATACTTTGGAGTGAACACAATGTGGTATTTGCATACCCATTTTGTGTGAGCCAAATTATGAGCCTTATTGGCCATATTGATCACCTTCCTTTCTTTATAAGATAGCTTGAACATCTATATTATAAAGGGAAGGTGATTTTTTGTATAACATATATCGCTCACCCGCATAGCGGGTGGTTTATATTTCGCACGCTTCGCGAGCTCAACAGGGTCACGACCCATAAATAAAAAAGCCCCTATTTTAGGGGCTTTCAAGCGTTTTGTCATTATTCAAACTCAAGGATTTCATCCCTGTCTCTGGTTGCTTATCATTGCAAAATCGTTAATTATCGGGGATTTCTCCCCCTGTCTTATTTGTCATATTCGTGAGTTTCAAGTGAAAAGGTATCAAAAAGGTATCAAAATTCTAATCTTGTGATACCTGCTGATTCTTTCCTCTCCCTCAAGTAATTATATTCATTATACCAAATAATACACTATTATTCTATTTTCTTATTTTTTCCACTGTCAGATTTAGTAATTCTATATCATGTCAATCAGATCATATATGATTTCTCACAAACTTGAAGTCGCTTCTTTAATCTACATTTACAACTTTTCATCGTTCAAGCCAATCCCTTTTTCTGGTTCAAATACTTTATTTTTTTCCATCCAATAAATCTTTATTTTAACCATAATAATACACATGGCTGACACTCCAATAACTGGAAGGAACGATAAAAAACCTATTTCCAACTGTTCCAAAACCGTTATTCCAAAAAATTTCCACGCCAATAGCTCCCCATTTTCTAATGCATGCATTGCTGCTTCATCCGTATGATAATATAGTTTATAATCGCTAGCCGCCGGTAAGCCTTTCAAAGCCATACTAATAAGATATGTACCAATTGTAAAAAAAGTGGCAGCCATTCCAGATACTATTTCATTTACAAATAAAGCCACCTTGCTATTAGATATTAATGATAAAAATACCCATACAAATAGATATAATCCAACAAAAAGAGGCGTTAATATAGGATATTTGATTTGTCCCTGTATCATACACGCTAAAATAGCTGAAAAAAACAAATTATAAAAAAAACATATTTTTAACCATCTTCTCACAGAATGCTTCCAGCCAATAATATTTTCAATACTCGCCATCACCATTCCCAGTATAAATACAAGTTCTCCTATTACTACCAGTTTACCTACAATCAGTACATATCCTCCAATAATACTCAATATATAAACCCAAGATAATTTTGTTCTTTTCTTTGAATACCATTTTTCAAAACTTTCTAGAAACTCTTGTATTGAAATAATAGTATTAAAAAAGCAATCCACGTATCTCATATTTCACTTCCCTTTCTGTAAAGAAGCTGTTTTCTACCTCTATCACTCAATATCATCTCTAATATCCGTTTCAATCAGCCCTGTTACGAGTTCTTGTAGTTGCGCTGCATTTTTATTCGTAATAACAGAGTTGCCAGTACGCTTTTCCACGGCCTTCCTCGCTTCTCCCGCTGCTTCGCCGCCTTCAACTGCAACTATTCGGTTTTCTTCAAATGTTTCCGGTTGCTTTTGCTTTGATATTTCTGTAGTAGTAGCTTCAGCCAACATATTAAGAACAAGTTCGAGCGTTGACATATTATCACGAAGATTTTCTTTCTTTAACCCCTTAAAGTTCTTATACTCTCTTGTAGTCATGCCGGACCAAGCTTTTGATATTTCGTCTGTAAGAATTGCAAACTCTGCACCTTTCTTTACACCTCGGCTTTCCCATTCATCTGTAAGTTCTTTACGTACTTGAATAGCTTGTAAACGTTGATTAACCCACTCTCGGGAGTATCCTTTTTTAACATATGTTTCCAGAGCACGTTCTATAGTCAATTCCGGATCTATTACTTCTTCAATTCGCTCCCGCCCCACCTCTGCAAGCCAAAGTTTAAATGGTTCTGCTTTTTTTGACGGAATCGATTGGATTATGCGAAGCAACTGCTCAACATTTGCAACATCGGTATTATATTTTTTCCCGTCTTTTGGAGACCTCATTTTCAGTTGGTTACAATTTGTAACCAACTGATTCCCTTCTTCTCTAAGCCTGCTTTTCAAGACTTTCCAATAATTTCTAGCACTATCAAAATCCGACTGTTCTGTCAATGCTCCGACTACATCCACAATAGAAAAATACCATTCCTCATCTTCCTCTACCCATACTGTCCTTATTGGTTGATTTTCAAACAAGTTGACTTTATCATTTGTCATCATTATTTCCTCCAACTTTTACTATTGTCCATTTTTATTGTTTCAACGCTTCAATATACCCCAACAATCTTTCTTTTTGCGATTTCTTAAGGCTTTCCATTTCAATCAAAAGATCATACTCCTTTGTGCCTTTTGTAACCACTCGATAATCCAACTCCTCTACAGATTGAACCGTGTCCTGCAACAATTCGTATGGTGTTATATTTAACACTTTGCATATAATCATAATTTTATCTGCAGACGGATTCGTTTTTTTTCGTTTCCAATCACTAATAGTACTTTGCGCAATACCTGTAGCTTTCGAAAAATCTGTCTGCGCAATCTCACGTTCTTCCATTAGTTTAAAAATGCGTTCACTAATAGTCATTATTATCTCCCAAATCACTTTTTCGTATTAACATATACTTTTCGTATATACGAATTATATCCTTATAAACTAGTACTGTCAATAGAATTATTCGTTGCCATCACTTCTCTCCGCATCCAATCTTTCCGCCATGTTTTCCTGCACTCCCGGAAACATATGTGCATAATAGTATGTAACCCGCTCACTTTTATGCCCCACTCTTTTTGCTATTTCGAAGGCGCTGTATCCCATATGAATTAATAGCGAAACATGACTATGTCTTAAATCATGTAGGCGTATATCTTTTACTCCGGATATCTCAATTCCATTTTTCAGTTCTTTATATAATCTTTGTCTTGCATACGGAAACAACCTTTCACCATCATTTAATTGACCTACATATTCTTTCAATTGTTTGCATAAGGACACCGGAACAGTTACAGTTCTTATTCCATTTATCGTTTTTGGTTTTGTAATAACCTCTGCTCCATTGATTATCTGAAAAGATTTTGTAATTGATACTGTATGGTGTACAAAATCAAAATCCGATTCTGTCAACGCCAATACCTCTCCTGTTCAAAGCCCGCACCAATAAAGGATTTCCAATGCATAATAGTATTTATTATTATCCTTCATGCTTTCAATAAATCTTAAATACTCTTCCTTTGTCCAATAGTTCACTTCATTCGCTCGAACAATTCCTATTGGCCTGCCTTTTTAACCGGATTACCGTTTAAATCATAATATCGTACCGCATGGTTAAATATAGCACTCAGTTGCGATTGTATCGTCTTTAGATAAGTACCGGAAAGTTCATTTCCTTTTTTATTATGCATTTCAAGCAACCCGTTTTGCCATTTCAAAACATCCAAAGGCTTGATGCTGCTCATCGGCATGTCTTTGAAATAAGGAAGAATTTTATATTTAACCACATACTCCTTTGTCCGCCAGGTACTTTCCTTAATTCTAGGCCTTATGTCACTTTCATAATTCTTATAGAACTCGCCAAAAGATTTTGACATATCTTTTTTACAATGTTCCTTATACGATTTCTCCCATGCTAATGCATCTTCCTCGATTTTAAATCCCCTCTTCATTTTCTTTTTGGAATTATTTTAAAAATCCCTATAAGAAAAATTTGCATCCCATTTCTTTATTTTCTGATTAAAATATGCTGCCATAATTTATTTCTCCTTTGTAAAAGTATGTATCAGAAAACAAATATAACAGAAATGAAATTACTCATTTTACAACCTACAAACCACTAAGAACAATTCATCATTTTCGTATCACTTAAATATAAAAAGCCCGCAAGCCCTTTAAATACAAGGGTTTGCGGGTAATACTAGCTTTTAGTGGGTCTACTCAAGCTCTAGTCACGATACTTTATATTGGCTCTATATCGTACTATCGTGTCTAGATGTTGTGCTGGAATTCCACTCATTCTACGTAATTCTATTTTTTCTAAAAGTTTTTGCAACCAAATTGCAACCATGAGAGTGATATCAATTATTCACGATACCATTTTTCTGAAATTCTCGCGTTATCACTGTCCGTAGTCGGATTTGCTTGTTCAAATTTCGTTAAAGTGGGGAGATTAATTGCACTACCAAAAACCAATGCATTCCCCGTTTGCAGGTAAGTTAATCGCTCTATCATATTTTGATTTATATATGGTACCATTTTTGAAATATACTGTAAATCATCCGGATTTTGAACACGATGAACTATAAAATTGCTACATTGCGATACAACTGTCTTCGATAACTCACTTGGCCGTTGCGATGAAATTCCCAGTAACATTCCATATTTACGTCCTTCTTTTGCAATCCGTTCAAAAATGTTGTATCCAACTGCGCCATAATTAATTTCATTTTTCACAAATCGATGTGCTTCCTCAAAAATAAAATTAATAGGTGTATCTGCCTTCGTTTCACTTCTTTTCAAATAATCAAGCAAAAGCTTGGCTAAAACCTTTGTCACAACTTCAGCGGACGCATCATCTAATGTACTAATACCTATATCTACAATCTGGTTCTCACCCAATAACATATTTACATATTCATCAACGCTTTCGTACTCCGTTTTTGTTAATATTTGTCCCTGAATCCCCTCAGAAAGCGTTTGCAATCGTGTCATAAGAGTTGCTGTGTACTCTTGAATTCTTTGCGAACTAATGCTTCCTTCATATAATGTTGCAAACTCAACCGCCTCTCCAAAATCTTCTAAACTGTATGGTATCATTTTTTTAACAGAATTCTCAGTAATAATATCAGGTTTTATAAATCTCGCTAAAAACGATATCACCGTTTCTTCATCTGACAGATTACCATAATTAATTGCCACTGCTTGCCTTAGATTTTTAGAAGTCGACACAGGCGTGTCCATATTAAGATCCTCTGTGCCAAACTTAGTTATAATTGCCTTTAATTTGTCTGACTTTGACGGAGAAGAATCTGAGCTTTGTATAATCCCCAGCAATGTTGAAGCCAAAATATGATTCTTCAGTTCTTTGTTTGGTGTTTCTGTGTTATAAAAAATGCGTGCTATATCAATTGCTCTTTTTAATACTGGCATCTGCGTTTTTTCAGATGCATGCAGTAATGTAGCCCAGTCATCTGCTGTTAATGCCCATACCAGAATTGCAAACTTTTTCGTATCGTTCTCATCAGTTGTCATAAGAGAATGCCTTATTTGTGGGTTTACTTCTGTCAATTTAGAAAAAGCTTTATTATATTCTCCGTTTGAATCAATTATCACAAACTTTGCGCCTTTTGCAGAATAATTCTTCTTAACGAAAATATTCTGAATTATTCTTGCAATCGTATTTGATTTTCCAGCTCCAGTATTTCCAAATACTGCAAAGTGAAATCCAAAAAACTTATCTATGTTAACTTTAACATCATAATCAGAAAAAATAACTGATTTTCCTATATTCAGCAAAACACTACGAGTATTATTAGAATCTTCATTTATAGGCAGCTCTTCTTTTCCAACCTCCAACATTGTAACAAGCTCATTTTGCGAAATCATATAAACCGCAGAAAAAATCAACGGCATTTTTGATACACCAAAGAAAAATTTATCCTCTATAATTTCTCCAATTAAATTAAGATAAACCTATCTTTTACTATTAGGTTTGATTAATTCACCTGAATTAGTAGTTTGTGTTTTCTCATCTACGCCAACAATCTCCGCTATTATCGTTCTTCCTATTTCGTAAATGGAGACATATGAACCCACTTCTCCCACAAACAAAATACCATCTACTGTATTAATATAGTTTCCTAAATCTGAATTCACATCCGCTATTACACCATGTATACCAACAGATGTTATCTTTCCAATTTCACGGCTACTCATTCTTTTACACCTTCAAATGCTTTTATAATTTCAGAAACCGCCGGCAAGTCAATTTGTTCCTTTACATCCTCTTGGAGGTTCGGCATTGCTTTTTCAACAAAGTTTTTAAAGTAATGAATATGATCATCCGAATTTATCACTATGATTCTTGAGTCATTTAATTCTGTTAATCGAGTTATAGCTTCGCTCTTTCCAAAAATCACAAGCTTAAAAGTAGGTATCGCCAATGAATTTAAAATCAATCTATTTATATGATCATCAGCAAAACTATATCCCAAGGTAATCAATACGCTGTTTTTCTTAAGCAGTGCTGTCTCCATTGCTCTAAATAAATCTGAATATGGAGTCATCAAAGTCGTTCTATCCTTCAATGGTGTTGGATAAATCATAACCGTATCGTCATTTCCAATATGCTTATAATCAATCTCATTTATAGTATTGCCATTTTTAATCCATGAAATCGAGCCATGTAGCTTATATAAATTATAAAAATTCGGAACTCTCTCCCACACATTCTTTGACAAATTCATATCTTCTACATATGCATATTTGTAACTAGCTGGATTAAAAGTCCTTTTATAAGTTCCGACAAACCCATTATTATACGGAAAAGAAAGCGCATCTAATGCTTGCTCATTATACAAATCATAATTCGTAGTAAATATATTAATAGGATTCTTTCTTCCACGTGCAACAGTTTTCATGTAAAAAGTATGATAAAAATTCAACACCTCTTCACCATGTAGTCCATCAATTACCCTTTGCCTAATATACTTTTGAACAGTGGCTATCTTATCAGCAATATCTGAATCAATTATACTAATCTCTCCAGCCACAGAAATAGCCCCCATTACTTCTAACATTTTTTCTAGATTTTCCGCGAACAGAGGCTCAGCCTTATTTCCTGCAATTTTAAAATCCGGATATTTTTCAAAAAAGCCTTTATATAAATTAATCATACCCGGAATACCATATTCCGTATCATCTTCAACATGGCTAGAACAGCCTGCTCCTATTAAAAAATTCAAATTATCAATTTGAAGAAACTGAGCCATTTCATTTTTCAAGTATTCTTCATCTATCTTTGTTTCATGCTTACCCTTGAAATAAGAAATATTCTTATCAACCGCCACCATTAACTCCTCCATTTTTCATATTTCTATATCACTGCATCCAGGCACTCTGATACCTTATTTGCCACATACCAAAACATCACCGGCGGAATAGCATTTCCTAAAGCCCTATACTGAGCTGACTCACTTCCGGATAAAGAAAAGTTTTCGGGGAATGATTGAATACGCGCCACCTCTCTTGGCGTAAATCTTCTATATCTTCCTTCCGTAAAAAGAACAGGATCTGTGCTATTAAGAGAAACCTTGGAATCAACTCCCACGAAGAATACGAAGTAGCATTTAACAGGCTTAATGAAATAATGAGCGAATACTTTTAAATGCAAAAAGGCGTACCGCAGTCACCCTAACCGGAATAAAGATACATTATCATGGCCGATCTCTCAAAAAATTTCCAAATACTGGTGTTACTCTTCCCTTCATAAGCTATGGGGAACATCTCTATCTATAATGTTAGTATAAATGGAATTATACTTTCCGTTTCTGGACAAAAATAAGGGATATCACAGTTACACCTTAATGTGTAACAATGATATCCCTTAAATTATGTATTATCCTTCAATAGCTATATACTGTTTTTCTGGAAGTTTCTCTGCTTCATTCTTAGGAATTGATAATTTCAAAACTCCATCTTCGAACTTAGCCTTTACATCTTCCTGCTTAACTGCATCTCCTACATAAAAACTTCTCTGCATAGCACCTGCATAACGTTCCTGACGGATAAGTTTTCCCTTCTTATCCTTTTCTTCCTTATCAAGTCCCTTAGCAGCGCTTACTGACAAGTAACCATTTTCAAGTGATAACTTAATCTCGTCCTTCTTAAATCCTGGAAGATCAATATCAAGCTCATACTTATCATCATGCTCATGCACATCAGTCTTCATAACCTGTGCAGCTCTCTTTCCATAGAGTTTTCGGTCGATATCTCCGAAATCCATCCTTGGAAAATCCATCCAGTCATCCAATAAATTCTCTCCAAAAATACTAGGTAGTAACATAATTCATTCCTCTTTCTCAATAAAAATATAATTAAATAAGTTTCATGAGCAAGGGAAGGAGTGTTTGGATCCTTACCCGGAATCTTCTCTATTCCTTTGTTCTAACTATGTTATAGCACTAATTGTTAGCACTGTCAAGAGGTGAGTGCTAATTATTTTTCCACTGCTTATATTAATAATTGCTGCTAAACATACCTTTTCAAAAAATATACTATCTTAATTATTGATAGTACACTAAAAATACTATACCACTATCCATTTTGTTAAATTTAATATTTTTATTTTGATTACACTTGTCAGCTCGACTCCGCTTCGCTTTATCTCGCTGTCATCTGACCACCAGAAACCTGTGGAGCTCGAATAAAAACTAATAGCCGACTTCGTCGGTCCCATAAATAAAAACAAAGGACGCCTTGAGTGTAAACACTCATTCGTCCTTTGTTTTTATTTATTGTGCTACGCACATCTATTAATTTTTATTCAAACTCTATGTTATCATCAGTATCTTGTGTTTCCCTATTTTCTCAAGTAGCACATATAGTGTATTTTTTCTAATAATTCTTATTAATTTTTTGACTTTTCAGATTTTTGCAACGATTCTGCAACGGTCATACATATCTTTTTTCACTTTATTTTTTCCATGTATTACACCACATATAATTTTTCTTTTTCTCTCTAAGCTTCTGAAATTTTATTCTATGTTCTACCAATGAATCTTTATTTGCTCCTCCTGCAAATTCAATATCATTATTTTGAACTTCATCATCTTCCCAACCGCAAACTAAACATATATCATGAACATCTTCTATAGTTCCTTCATTACAACATGCACAAATATGCGGATACTCTTTATATTCCATGTTTGTATTTTTGCTCATTCCAATATCCCTCCCCTCTATCAGGTATAAAATATGTAATTACTGTCCCATCAGATTTTACTATTACAAATTCCCCAGTTTCATAACTAAATTTATAAGTACTTCCATTTTCATCAACAAAACTATCATGAGTTACATTATTCACATCATTCGCAAAATCAATAGCCATTTGTTCATAATCAGATGCTGAATCTGCTCCTACTTCTTCACCATGATCATTATAATGCTTCATTAATGTACTTTGATTAAATCTTTTCGCATATGGGTAATTAATATGTTCAGAAGGTTGTTTTGCTGAATTACCGTATAAATTACTTGGTCCTTTAGATGATTCACAGTACATACCTAACACACCTCCTTCTTACCACATTCTGGTATAGCTTCACATTGAACAAAAGAGTATTTATCCTTAAACTCACCAAAGACATCATCTGGCATTGCTCCATAAACCACAACTACTTTAGGCATCAAAATAGGGAGCATTTCTCTAAGAAAATATCTAAATCGTTCCTTTTCTTTTTTTGTCTTTACACATCCATAAGACCCTATTGCTATTACAGAATTTCGTGGTATCGCAGATAAAAAATCATCTCTTGTAGACTCTATTCCATATCTTATATTAGGAATCACTTTAATATTTCTCATTCCATAATAAAAAGTCAATGACAAATTATCATTCATCTGTGATTTTTGTTTTACCGCAGGCATATCATAATATATACTATAATCAAACCCTATTATTCCTTTTGCCCTTCTAAATAATTTTATATATTTCCTAGGATTATTTAAAACAACAGAAAAAACATCATCTTGACAAAAGAAACATATATAATAATCTTCAATATTATTTTTATAATTTTTCCATTCAGAGAAAGGAATAATCTTTATATCATCTACTTCTTTAGGAATCATCCAACTAGGAATTATAGGATAACCTTCCTGTAAAGTTCTTTCGCACCCCTCTGTTAAGTACGCTCTAAAATTATCTTTAACCTTTTTTTCTTTTTTAGAAGACTCTGATATAAATCTTAACTGTCCTGAAATAATATTTGAATTCATAAAAACCTCCATTCTTTAAATATTTAAATAAAATACATAAATCCAAACCTTTCTAGTTAATATAAATATTATTAATCTCCGAGGAATTTTATGAATACATATAAAATCCGAAGATATACAATACAAAATCATAACTTTCAGTATTGACACTTATCTCCAAATTCTTATATAATATTAATGCAATTTCGAATTAAAAATTCGGAGATAGGCACTAAATGTGATTGTTGCAGCAACCAATTTAGTGCTTTTTCTATATATATATTACTAGCTACGTAAATTATTAACTTCTACCAATATTGGCTCTATTTGCTCTATCAACTTTACTTCATAATCAAATATTGTATTTCCATATATTTTCTTTCTATTTTTTATATTACTTTCAACATTATGCGCCACAAAATTTGATACATTACAAAAGGATATAATTTTTTCAGGGACTGTTATATCCTTAAGTATCAAATATGGAATAGGACACATAAAAAATCTTGCAAAGAAATCAGCCAAGTCATCCTCACTATCATCTTCATCATCAAAAACATAATGTTTTATTTCATGAAATATCGTAAATCGAATTTTCCCAACACTAGAAATCTCATCGTTATAATAAATCGTAGGTGGTCTTCCCTTTGATGCTTTTACAAAAAAACCATTTTCTGATTTTTTCAAAAAAATTTTCTTTTCATTTTTTTCAAATGCAGAATATGGAACCAATGCTACTCCCAGTTTCTTACAAACTACTTTTTCATCAATAGGAAATTCTTTAATATCATAATCAATATAAATTTCAATTATAACTTTAGTTATTTCATCATAAATAATTCCTTCTCTATGCATCAATATCGCTCCCCAATATCAAAGCAATTAGTTTGTTTTTTTCTTCAGCGGTTAATTCTCCACCCTTTCGAGCAATGGCCGTAGATATTGTTGTATAGGCTGATTCTAAATGTTCTCCCTCATCAAGTAAATAATCTATATCTACATCCAAGGCTTTCGCCACATTTACAACAATATCCATTCTTGGACGACGCTCACTATGCAAATGTCTAGATATTGAACTTTCAGTAATCCCACTTAACTCAGCTAATTGTTTTTGATTTATATTGCGTTGTTTCATTAATTCTAAGACTTTTTCTTTCCATGACATAATAATCCTCCTGTATATACTTCCATTAAATATAACTACATCATTATTATAGATTGCATTTTTGCAATTGTCAAGTGCAGTTGTGATATTTATTCTATTATTTTTTATAAAATAAAAAAAATACAAACAACCATTAAGATTATTTGTATTTTTTTACTACTGTATAAAATTAATATAATATATGAACAAATCTATTATTCAAACTCAATCGTTCCAGGTGGTTTACTTGTCAAGTCAAACATTACTCTATTAACACCTTTCACTTCATTGATTATTCTATTCATTACTTTCTGTAATACTTCCCATGGTATCTGGGCACTTTCGGCTGTCATGAAGTCGATTGTCTGCACTGCACGAAGTGCTACAGCATAATCGTATGTTCTTTCATCACCCATTACGCCTACTGAGCGCATATTTGTTAATGCTGCAAAGTACTGGTCTGGTTTCCATGGTGCATCCGCTCCATTATTTGCTTCTGCATATTCTTTAAGTGCATTTCCTACTTCTTCTCTATAGATAAAGTCTGCATCCTGTACGATTTTTACTTTTTCGCCTGTTACTTCACCGATTATTCTGATTCCAAGACCTGGGCCTGGGAATGGCTGACGGAATACTAGGTATTCTGGTAATCCAAGTTCAAGACCAACTTTTCTTACTTCGTCTTTGAAAAGATCACGAAGTGGTTCGATAATTTCTTTAAAATCAACGTAATCTGGAAGTCCACCTACATTGTGATGTGACTTGATTACGGCTGATTCGCCGCCGAGTCCGCTTTCTACTACGTCTGGATATATTGTTCCCTGTACTAAGAAATCAACCTTACCTATCTTCTTTGCTTCTTCTTCAAATACTCTAATGAATTCCTCACCGATTATCTTACGTTTCTTCTCAGGTTCTTCTACGCCTTTTAACTTATCATAATATCTATCCTGAGCATTAACTCTTATAAAATTAAGGTCATAATTTCCATTAGGTCCAAATATATTCTCTACTTCATCGCCTTCATTCTTACGTAAAAGACCATGATCTACGAATACACATGTAAGCTGTTTGCCAATTGCTTTTGATAAAAGTACTGCTGCAACTGATGAATCTACACCACCAGAAAGAGCAAGTAACACTTTACCATCACCAACTTTTTCACGTATAAGATTAATCTGTTCATTAGCAAATGAATCCATCTTCCAATCGCCTTTACAACCACAAATCTTATATACGAAATTTGCTAAGATATCCTTACCTCTTACTGTATGTAACACTTCAGGATGGAACTGTATTGCATATAATTTACGAGACTCATCACTAGCTGCTGCGACTGGACAATCCTTTGTATGAGCAATGATTTTAAATCCAGGTGCTTCCTTACTGATATAATCAAAATGACTCATCCATACAACTGATTCTTCTTCAATACCATCAAATAATATGCTTGTATTATCAAAGAATGTAGCAGTTTTGCCATACTCACGTACTGGTGCTTTTTCAACCTTACCGCCAAGGATAAGCTGCATCATCTGCGCACCATAACATAATCCAAGTACTGGAATTCCAAGTTCAAATAATTCCTTTGTATATGTTGGAGCACCATCTTCATAACAACTATTAGGTCCACCAGTAAGAATAATTCCCTTAGGATTAAGTGCCTTAATCTGCTCTATGTCAGTCTTATAAGAATAAATCTCACAATATACGTTATTCTCTCTGACTCTTCTAGCAACGAGCTGATTATATTGACCACCAAAATCAATAACTATAACAAGTTCTCGTTTCATACATGCCTCCTGAAACATAATTTCTATATTTTTAAAAAATAATTATAACACAAATTACTTCTATTGCAACCCTCATTACATATATACACTTCCGCTATATGCCATTTAAAACAAACTATCCTTCATTTCCCATTATCTTTCCAACCATTCCAATAACTGGCCCTAAGAATATGGTCATAAGAATAACGCCAATAACTGGTATTGAACCAAACAGTATGCCCATTAAGATTGCACATGCATCCCAGCACATTCTTACTCCAACTTTATGAGAATTACCTGTTTTTTCCTCGATAGCATTTGCTATGATTATCGGCATTGCGTCATAAGGTGCAACTCCCGTATCTGAATTTATATAAACTGCCGCGCTTACTATAAAGCAAAAAAGTGCAACAATATAAATAATCCATCTACTTACCGGATTTGTCCATGCAGCCTTAGGAATAATCTTATTCCAGACATACATAAAGAAATCCACGTAATATCCTATTAAAACCATGTTAAATATGGTTCCAAATCCAATTAAGTCCTTTGCCTTTCTATACACAATTATGAATAATATGCAGTTAAGCAAAAGCTGCCAATTTCCAAAACTCATGCCAATCCTTGAGCATATTGACCTATTCATAAATGTACATGGGTCCGTACCTAAATTGCACATAACAATAATCGATACGAAAAATCCCATAACAAATACTGCAGCAAATACCATTGGTATTCTTTCTTTGTTCTTAAACATCCTTTTTCTTTCTTTCCAAAAATTTTCTTAAACTATCTCTGACCTTTTACCTTGGTCATAAGGTTAAGTGCATCTATAACCTGTTGTTTTCCATATACAAGGAATATCTGATCGCATACCCATTGATATATCTCTAATTCTTCCTCATCAAGTTCTACACCTTCGTTAAGATAATATACTACCTCAACCTGACCGCCCATACCTACATTATAGCTATAACTTAGTTCCTTGCCACAGTTTCTACCTGAATCGTAAATATCTCTTACTATTGGCCTACCAGGTCCCATATGACTTCCTTCTGGGAATTCCATTCTAAGACTATTCTTAGCAAATCCCATATCCATAGCTAACTCTGCATAATCCGAAGGTATAGGATATGTAAGTGCCGCATCGTGCGTATACTTATATATGAATTTGCTAATATCTTTATACACCTTATTCTTATCCATTTTTCTTTCACCTCAGTCTTAAACAATAACCAAAAATCTAACCAATACAATTTTATCATACTAATTTTATTGAGAAAGCCATTTCTTAAGATATTCTCCTGTATGGCTTTTTTCAACTTTACAAATCTCCTCAGGTGTTCCTTTAGCGATAACCTTACCACCCTTATCTCCACCTTCAGGACCCATATCGATTATATAGTCAGCACACTTTATAACATCCATGTTATGCTCAATTACAACAACTGTATTTCCACTTTCAGAAAGTTTTCTAAGAATCTCAACAAGCTTATGAACATCAGCGAAATGAAGTCCCGTTGTAGGTTCATCAAGGATGTAAATTGTCTTACCTGTTGCTCTCTTACTAAGTTCTGCTGCAAGTTTAATACGCTGTGCCTCACCACCACTAAGTGTTGTTGATGGCTGACCTAGTTTAAGATATGATAATCCAACATCATTAAGTGTCTTAATCTTATTAAAGATTGATGGAACATTTTTAAATACTTCCATCGCTTCTTCAACAGTCATATTTAAAACATCATAAATATTATAACCTTTATACTTAACCTCTAATGTTTCTCTATTATATCTCTTACCTTCACATACTTCACAAGGTACATATACATCTGGCAGAAAATGCATTTCAATAACTTTAATTCCATCACCAGAACAAGCTTCGCATCGTCCACCCTTAACATTAAAGCTAAATCTTCCTTTTTTGTAGCCTCTTTCTTTTGCATCAGATGTTGCAGCGTATAAATCTCTAATCTGATCAAACACTCCAATATATGTTGCAGGATTTGAACGAGGAGTTCTACCAATAGGTGACTGATCAATATCAATTACTTTATCAAGAACTTCAACACCTTCAATGCCATCGTGATCTCCAGCTACTGTTCTTGCCCTATTAAGAGTCTTTGCAAGTGACTTATAAAGTATTTCATTAATAAGCGAACTCTTACCAGAACCTGATACACCAGTAACGCAGGTGAATATGCCTGTAGGAATTTCAACATCTATGTTCTTAAGATTGTTTTCTCTTGCTCCAACAATCTTAATGAATCCTGTAGGCTTTCTTCTTTCATCAGGAACAGGAATTACTTTCTTACCTGAAAGATATGCACCAGTTACTGATCTTTTACACTTCATAATGTCATCAACAGTTCCTGTTGCAACAATCTCTCCACCATGAACTCCGGCAAGTGGACCTACATCAACGATAAAGTCCGCTGCTCTCATGGTATCTTCATCATGCTCTACAACAATTAATGTATTACCAATTTCCTTAAGTGACTTAAGAGCTGATAAAAGCTTATCGTTGTCCCTTTGATGAAGACCAATACTTGGTTCATCCAATATGTATGCAACACCAACAAGACCCGAACCTATCTGAGTTGCAAGTCTGATACGCTGCGCCTCACCACCACTGAGTGTAGCAGTATGTCTTGTTAATGTTAAGTAATCAAGACCAACATCAATCATAAATGCAAGTCTTGCATTAATTTCTTTTAATATTTCTTCAGCAATAGTCTGCTTTACTGGTGATAATTCAAGATTAGCTAAGAACTTCTTTATCTTTCTAATGGGCATGTTAGTTGCCTCGTGAATGTTCTTATCACCAATTGTAACAGCAAGTGATTCCTTCTTAAGTCTCTGACCACCACATTCCTCACATGGTGTAATTCTCATATATGATTCATATTCAGCCTTCTGATTCTGTGAAGGAGTTTCACGGTATCTCTTCTGAACATTCTTAATAAGACCTTCAAACTCAAATCTGTACTTACTCTTACCATATTTACCTTCATATACAACATCGAATTCTTCACCGTTAGTACCGTGAATAATCTTATGCTTAATGTCATCTGGTAAATCCTTAAAAGGAGTATCTAAACTAAAGTTATACTTCTTTGAAAGACCTTCTAATACTGAATGAGAAAAACTTCCCTTGTCTTTAGAGTTAAGCCATCCCATAACAGAGATTGCACCTTCATTAAGACTTAAGTTTTCATTAGGTATCATAAGCTTAACATCAAAGTCCATCTTGTATCCGAGACCAGAACACACAGGACAGGCTCCGAATGGATTATTGAATGAAAAGCTTCTAGGCTGTACTTCACCAATACTTATATTACAGTCAGGACATGCGAAGTTTTCAGAGAATACCATTAGATTACTTAGTTGCTTTTTGCTACTATCTGATTCTTCATCATATAAATCTTCATGTGCTTTTCTCTCACCCATTACTTCAACATAGCATAATCCTTCTGCTATTTTAAGTGATGTTTCTATTGAATCTGTAAGTCTCTTTTCGATTCCTTCTCTAACAACTAATCTATCAATTACAATTTCAATATTATGCTTATTATTCTTTTCAAGTGCGATTTCTTCAGAAAGGTCATAAACTTCACCATCTATTCTTGCACGTACAAAACCCTGCTTTACAGCTGATTCTAATACTTTTTCATGTCTACCCTTCTTACCTCTAACAACAGGTGCAAGAATCATAATCTTTGTAGACTCTTCAAGTTTCATGATGCTATCAACCATCTGGTCAACTGTCTGCTTACTAATTTCCTTACCACAGTTTGGGCAGTGCACTGTACCAATTCGTGCATATAACAATCTAAAGTGATCATAGATTTCTGTAACTGTACCAACTGTAGAACGTGGATTTCTATTAGTTGATTTCTGGTCAATTGAGATGGCAGGAGAAAGACCTTCTATGCTTTCAACATTTGCTTTTTCCATACGTCCTAAGAACTGTCTTGCATATGAAGAGAGTGACTCCATATATCTTCTCTGACCTTCTGCATATATTGTATCGAATGCAAGAGATGACTTACCCGAGCCAGAAAGACCCGTAAATACTACAAACTCATCCCTTGGAATTTTTAAATTAACATTCTTTAAATTGTGCTCCTTAGCACCCTTTATAATAATATACTTTTTATCTTCTTTTTTTCGTGCCATAATTAACCTATCTTCTTTTAAAAAATAATATAAACTACTGCATATACTCCTTAAGCTTAAATATTTCATCCCTAAGTTCTGCTGCACTTTCAAAGTCAAGATCTGTTGCAGCTTTTTCCATGCGCTTCTTAAGTTTTTCAATGAGTTTTTCAATCTCTACCTTACTCATTGATTCAGGATCTTTTTCAAGTGTTCCTATCTTAGTTTCAGCTTCCTTAGTAATACTAATAAGCTCACCAACCGCCTTCTTTATACTCTGTGGAGTAATGCCATGCTCCTTATTATATGCTTCCTGTATGCTACGTCTTCTATTAGTTTCTTCAATGGTTTCTTTCATTGAATCAGTCATATTATCAGCATACATTACAACATGTCCACTAGCATTTCTTGCTGCTCTACCAACTGTCTGAATAAGTGAAGTTCGTGATCTAAGAAAACCTTCCTTATCAGCATCAAGTATTGCAACTAGTTCTATTTCAGGAATATCAAGACCTTCTCTAAGTAGGTTAATACCAACTAATACATCAAACTTATCAAGTCTCATATCCCTTATAATCTTCGTTCTTTCAAGTGTATCAATATCTGAATGAAGGTAGACCGCTCTAATTCCACTCTCCTTCATATATTCTGTTAAATCTTCAGCCATACGCTTTGTAAGAGTAGTAACTAATACTTTACCTCCGACAAAATCGTCAGATGTCTTATCTTCGTCATCCTCTTTTTTAGACTTAATAGTAGTTTTACTACTAACTATATTTTTATGATTACCTATTACTTTATTAATCTGTGCAATCAAGTCATCAATCTGACCTTCAACAGGTTTTACTTCAATTAATGGATCAAGAAGCCCCGTAGGTCGAATTATTTGCTCCGCTCTAAGTAATTCATGTTCTTCTTCATACTTACCTGGTGTTGCAGATACGAACATCATCTGATCTATGAAACTTTCAAATTCTTCAAATCTTAATGGTCGGTTATCCTTAGCAGAAGGTAATCTAAATCCATAATCAACAAGTGTTGACTTTCTAGACTGGTCACCATTATACATACCACCTATCTGAGGTATTGTCATATGCGACTCGTCAACAATAATTAAAAATTCATCACCAAAATACTCCATAAGTGTATGTGGTGTTGCACCCGCTGGCAAGAACGCCAAATGCCTTGAATAATTCTCTATACCTGAACAAAAACCAGTTTCTCGCATCATCTCAATATCAAAATGAGTACGTTCTGAAATTCTTTGTGCTTCTATTAATTTATCTTCACTCTTAAAATACTTAACTCTTTCTTCTAATTCAGCTTCTATGTTCTGTGTAGCCTTAAGTAGCTTATCCTTCGGTACAACATAGTGTGAATTAGGGAAAATTGCTATATGATTAAGTGTTGACTTAACCTGCCCTGTAAGCATGTCTATTTCGGTAATTCTATCAATCTCATCTCCAAAAAATTCAACTCTTATGCCCTGTTCTTCATAAGCAGATGGACATATTTCAAGTACATCTCCACGCACTCTAAATGTACCTCTATGGAAATCCATATCGTTTCTTTCATACTGAATTTCTATCAGTTTTTTTATTACTTCATCCCTGTCTTTTTCCATACCAGGACGAAGTGATACCACCATGTTCTTATAATCAATAGGGTCTCCAAGTCCATATATACAGGACACACTGGCAACTATAATAACATCTTTTCTTTCCATAAGAGCCATGGTTGCAGAGTGTCTTAATTTATCAATTTCATCATTAACTGATGAATCCTTTTCTATATATGTATCACTACTTGGAACATATGCCTCAGGCTGATAATAATCATAATAACTTACAAAAAACTCAACTGCATTTTCTGGGAAAAATTCCTTAAACTCATTATATAACTGCGCTGCAAGTGTCTTATTATGCGCAATAATAAGTGTTGGTTTATTAAGTTTTTCAATAACATTTGCCATGGTAAATGTTTTACCCGAACCCGTTACACCTAAAAGTGTTTCAAACTGATTACCTTCCTTAAAACCTTTTACCAATCTTTCTATCGCCTGTGGCTGATCGCCCGTAGGCTTATAATCCGAAACTAATTTAAACTTATCCATAGCCTACGGCCTCCTTTTTTTTAACATCAATCAACTAACTATAATTACTTATCTGACATGGCCTTTACTTCATCAACCGCCTTCTTAAGCTGATTATCTTTTGCTTTGTCGTACTTATCGCCCATTGCTTCCTTATCATATTCAATTTCAACATCTGGTTTAATACCTGTCTTATGAATACATCTACCCTTAGGTGTGTAATACTTTGAAATAGTAAGCTTAATAGCACTACCATCTGATAATGATCTTATTTCCTGAACAATACCCTTACCAAATGAATTTTCACCCACGAGCTTACCTACGCCATAATCCTGTACTGCTCCAGCAAATATCTCAGAAGCTGATGCTGAATTTCCATTTATAAGAACTGTCATTGGAACATCAAGCTCAGTTTTTGCATCTGACTTATACTCATCCTTATTTCCATACTTATCCTGTGTATAAACAGTAAGTCCTTCTGGAAGAATATAATCTAACATATCACTAACAGCGTTAAGTAATCCACCTGGATTATCTCTTAAATCAACAACTAATCCTGTCATGCCCTGTTTCTTTAAATCAGTAATTGCATTCTTAAACTGTTCAATTGTTGTTTCTTCAAATTCAGTAATCTGAATGTATCCAACTTTATCAGCAAGCATTTCATACTTAATTGTCTTAACTTCTATTTCTCTTCTATCTACATTAAATTCTAATTCTTTTTCTTCCTCTTTTTCAGTTCTAATAACTGTGATTCTTACAGGTTTTCCTTCTTCACCTTTGATTTTAGCTGTTACATTATTAATATCCATCTGTGTAACATCTTCACCATCTACTTTAATAATAACGTCACCTGCTATAATTCCCGCTTCTTTCGCTGGACCATCTTCCATAACATCTGCCACGGTAATTTTCTTTGTATTTGGATCCTGAGAAACATATACACCAATTCCTTTATATTTTCCATTAGTGCTTTCTAACATATCCTTATATTCCTGCGCTGTATAATATGTAGAATATGGATCTCCAAGACCTGCAATCATTCCTTTATAAATATATGACTCTAAATCATCTTCCTTGTAATCTTCTAAATATCTTGAATCAATAATAGCATCAATTGAATCTACTTTATCAGCTATTTTAGATGATAATTTATCTTCTCCTGTCTTTTTAGGAACAACCCATGCATTATCAGTATTATAAAGATATCTTGATACCACAGCTGCTGATACTAACGCTCCAACTGCAAGTCCAAGTCCCAAGCTAATTATGCATCCTACAGTTCTCCATTTTCTAGTACTTTTTAGTTTCTTTTCGTACGAATTTGTTAAATTCTGCATATTTCTGCTTAATGAATTAATCTGCATGTTCTGTTCATCTATCTTTAAACTCATCATGTCATTATTAAGAGAATTAATATCATTATAACCTTCATTCATCACTCTGTTATATGCATCTCCAAATAATTCGTTATTACCTGTATTAGTGCTTCCCGTACTCGCTGTGTTATTAAATACATTATTCTGATTTGTATTATAACTTCCGCTTTCAGGTGATGTAGCATCCTTATAAACATTGTCCTTATTATCCATCTTTATATTCTCCTCAACTCTAAAGTTAATAAAATTTCTTTTTATAAAAATTTTCGCCAGACAAACTTATCTGGCGAAAAATTTATGGTGATACATAATTAAGTGGCGCAACATAAGCTCCATTAAGTCTTACACTTAAATGAAGATGATTACCAGTTGAACGTCCTGTACTTCCAACAAGACCAATTACATCACCTTTATGAACTGTCTGTCCTGGTGAAACCAACATAACAGACTGATGCATATATACTGAATATAATCCATTTCCATGGTAAATACCGGTCCAGTTACCAGTACTCTGACCACTTGATGCCCATGCTATTGTACCATCTGCAACAGCATGTATTGGTGTTCCTCCTGGTGCACGTATATCAATACCACAATGATAACTTGTTGTTCCATCGATAGGATCAGTTCTTGTACCAAATGGTGAAGTTATTTCTGTATATCCAGGTAACGGCCACATCCAGCCTGAACTTGTGGACTGGCTATCTACAACCGAACTATCAGTTACATCTCCATCATCTGAACTATTATTTACCTTCTTTTTATTCTTTTTAGATGCTTCTTCTGCTGCAGCTCTAGCTTCTGCCTGTTTTAATGTATTAACAACTTCCATCTGTGATGAAATATCAGACTGCATACTCTTAATTGATGCATTAGATGAAGCAATTCTCGCATCATATGCTGAAAGTTCTGTTTTCTTAGCTTCTAATAATTCTTCAGTAGTTTCTTTCTTTTTATCCTGCTTTTCTTTAAGCGCAACTAACTCTGTCTTTTTATCCTCAAGAGTTTTCTTTGTCTCCTCTATAGCTTCCTGAGTCTTTTGCATTTTAGTAAGCATTCGTCTATCATAAGAAGAAAGTTCTGAAACATATTCAACTTTATTTAAGAAATCTGATATGTCCTTGCTTCCAAGAAGCATATCCACAATCTGATTATTTCCATTTTCATACATAAACTGAATACGAAGTTTCATTGAATCATATTGTGAAGCTATATCTTTCTTCTGCTGTTCTAATTTTTCTTCATTAAGTTTTATTTTCTTTTTAACCTTTTTAAGTTTCTTTTCTAACTTGTAAATTTCCAAACTAATATCAGAAAGTTTCTTATCAAGTTTTTCAATAAACTTTTCAGTATCAGCCTTATTCGCCTCTAATTCAGCAAGAATACGTTCAGCCTCACCCATGCTAGTCATCATCTTATCAAGCTTACCCTGTTCTTCCTTACTATCCGCATAAGATAGAAAGTCCGGAGTTGTAATAACAACCATGGCACTTAACGCTATACATATTACTGCCTTAAATCTTTCCCTTATTTTTCTTTTAAATTTCACGATAAATCTACTCCTTTAAATAAATTGTTCGTGCTCGTTTTTTCTATATTCTTCAAGCATCTAATTAATTAAACTTTAAGATGCTTTCTAATTGAAATCATACTACCAACAAATCCAATTCCTGCACCTACTCCTAATGCAAGTGGAATTAATACAACAAATACCTTACCCGCTGGTAAAAATACCACAAGAGAACTAAGTCCCTGGAATTTTGCAATTACATAAACAACTGCTTTTTTATAGATTCCATATATTAATACTAAAGGTATGCATGCACCTATAAGTCCAATTACAACACCTTCAACAATGAAAGGAGCTCTAACAAATAGGTTCGTTGCACCTGTAAGTTTCATGATTTTAATTTCTTCTTTTCTTACCGCAATACCAATCATAACTGTATTACTGATAAGGAATATACCAACTGCAAGAAGTATTGCTATAATACCAATTGATGCATATCCAATAAGTCTTGCAAAATCAGTAATCGTAGTAGAAGTCTGCTTTGAATAATTAACTTTTCTAACACCTGGAATTGCTTTTACATACTTAACAAATCCTTCTTCCAATGTTAAATCTTTTAAGAATACTTCATAAGACTCTGAATTTATTAAAGGATTATCATCTTTGAAACCCTCTGCAAGCTCTGGATAATCGCCAAAATATGACTTTTTAAATTTATCCCAAGCTTCATCCTCAGAAATATAAGTAACTGTATCTACTTCGCTTCTAGCCTTTATCTGTTCTCCAATAGCCTTAATTTTTTCATCCTCTATATCATTATCAAAGAATACTGATATTCCAATCTGCTTTTGCGCATTATCAATAATATACTGAAAGTTTACAACAATCGCATAAAACATTCCTATAAGAAAAATACATGCTGCAATAGTACTAACAGAGGCTAATGAAAACATTTTATTTCTTCTTATGTTTTTAAATCCTTGTCGTATACAAAAAATAAATGATCTAACTGTTTTCATGATTTACTTTCCCTGCCCCTGGTCTGATACTATATGACCTTTTTTCATCCTAATTGTTCTTTTTTGCATCTGTTCCACAATTTCAAGATTATGTGTAACAACAACAACTGTAGTGCCCTGCTCATTAACCTTATCAAGTAGCTTCATGATTTCCCATGAATTCTTTGGATCAAGATTACCTGTAGGTTCGTCTGCGAGAAGCATTGTAGGCTTATTAACTAAAGCTCTTGCAATTGCAACTCTCTGCTGCTCACCACCTGATAGTTCCTTAGGGAAAGATCTATACTTCCCTGAAAGACCTACAAGTGAAAGCATCCTAGTAACATTCTTCTTTATGTCTTTTCCAGATTCACCTATTACCTTCTGAGCAAATGCTACATTATCAAACACGCTTCTATCTTTCAACAATCTAAAATCCTGAAAAACTACGCCAATTTCTCGGCGCAGTTTTGCTATCTTTCTACTCTTAAGTGTATGCAAGTCACGCCCATTTATATATATGCTTCCTTCTGTAGGGTTAAGTTCCTTTAATAGTAACTTAATTAAAGTGGATTTACCTGAACCACTATCACCTACTATAAAAACAAATTCACCATCTTCAATTGTAATGGATACGTTACTAAGTGCAGGAGCTCCCTGCGAATACGACTTGCTAACATTTATAAGTTCTATCATTATTTATCTCCGTGAATGTAATTTACGCTGTCATTTTTCTATAGACTAATTAAAAATCTGTGTTTTCCATGTACTTCATGTACTTAACAACCATGAGTGCAATCTTAAATGTAATTGCATCATCAAATACTCTAAGATCAAGACCTGTAGTCTTTTGAATCTTATCAAGTCTATATACTAATGTATTTCTATGAATGTATAACTGTCTTGATGTTTCAGATACATTAAGTGAATTCTCAAAGAACTTATTAATTGTATATAATGTTTCTTCATCAAAATTGTCAGGAGACTTTCCATCAAATACTTCCTTAATGAACATCTTACAAAGTGGAAGTGGTAACTGATAAATAAGTCTACCAATACCAAGTGTACTATATGCAATAACATTAGCTTCACTATAGAATATCTTACCAACATCAAGAGCCATTCTAGCTTCCTTATATGATCTAGATACTTCTCTTAAGTCATGAATAATAGTACCGTAGGCTACTCTAACCTTAGCCATAGCTTCAGTATTAAGCATATCAAGTACTGTGTTAGCTAACTGATTAACCTCAGTATAGCCTTCACCATCTTCTAACTTCTTAACAAATATTATGCTCTTTTCATCAACAGCTGTAATAAAATCATTACTTTCTCCAGCGAACATTGTTCTAACTGTTTCAAGTGCTGAATTATCCTTATCACTGTCTGTTTCAATAATATAAACAACTCTTCTAGCATCCACCTGAATGTGTAATTTCTTAGCTCTGTTAAAGATATCAACAAGTAAAAGATTATCAAGAAGTAAGTTCTTAATGAAGTTATCCTTATCAAATCTTTCCTTATATGCAACTAAAAGGTTCTGTACCTGGAATGCTGCCATCTTTCCGACCATGTAAACATCATCCGTCGAACCCTGCGCAATAAGAATATATTCTAATTGATTGTTATCTGAAACCTTAAAGAACTGATAACCAGATACTGCCTGGCTGTCAGCAGGTGAATTAGCAAATGAAATAATTGCTTCATTAAAACTTGATTCCATAGCAAATGTTGTAGCTACTGCCTTTGCCTCTGGATCTGTAACACATAGATTGATTCTTGATATTTCCTTTATACCATCAAGAGTAGTTTGTAAAATTTGATTTGATATCATAATACTTGCTCCATTTCATATATAAATATTTCATTCCGTAAGTAGTGTTTTTATTTTATTGCCCACTTTTAGATATAATTAACGATTTTCTATTATCCTACTATTTTATAACATTTTTCGCCAAAATAAAAGACTTTTTTTAATATTAATCAAATTTTATGTAACCTACCCTTTGACTCAACACCATAAAAAAAGAGCTACCACATAAGTGGTAGCTCGTAAATTTCATATTTATACTAGTTTGTGATAACCTGATCAGTTTCTTTATCGAAAATATGAAGCTTTGTAAGGTCCATAGCAAGTGTAACAACGTCACCCTGTCTAGCCTGTGTACGTGGGTTAACTCTTGCTGTACAAACACGACCTGCGATTGGGAAGTATAAGAATACTTCTGCACCAAGCATTTCGTAGTTGCTGATTGATGTTGTGAACTTACTATCTCTAGCTGATGCGATAAAGATTTCTTCATCATGAATATCTTCTGGTCTGATACCCATAACAACTGTCTTACCAACATAACCACCATCGATAAGAACTTCTGCCTGAACATCAGGAACTTTGATAGACTGATCATTGAAGTTCAATTTAACTGTATCACCTTCCTGTGAAACTGTTGCATCGATGAAGTTCATCTGTGGTGAACCCATGAAACCAGCAACGAATAAGTTTACAGGATTATCATATAAGTTCTTAGGTGTATCTACCTGCTGAACAATACCGTCTTTCATAACTACGATTCTTGTACCAAGTGTCATAGCTTCTGTCTGGTCATGTGTAACGTAGATGATTGTTGTTCCTAATCTCTTATGTAAGTTAGAAATCTCAATTCTCATCTGTACACGAAGTTTTGCATCAAGGTTTGATAAAGGTTCGTCCATAAGGAATACCTTAGGATTACGAACGATAGCACGACCCATAGCAACTCTCTGTCTCTGACCACCTGATAAAGCCTTTGGCTTACGATCAAGTAAATGCTCAAGGTCAAGAATCTTAGCAGCTTCTCTAACCTGCTTATCAATCTGATCCTTAGGAACTTTTCTAAGTTTAAGACCGAATGCCATGTTATCGAAAACTGTCATATGTGGATATAACGCATAGTTCTGGAATACCATTGCGATATCTCTATCTTTAGGTTCAACATCGTTTACTAACTTATCGCCGATGTATAACTCACCTGAGCTGATATCTTCAAGACCAGCAATCATACGAAGTGTAGTTGACTTACCACAACCTGATGGTCCAACGAAGATAATGAATTCCTTATCCTGAATTTCAAGATTGAAGTCTTTAACTGCTTCAAATCCGTTAGGATATACTTTACAAATATTTTTTAGTGATAAACTTGCCATTTTATTAACCCTCCTAGGTTTCTTTCGTTTGTTTTAACATAATGTATTTTATTACATCTCCTAATAAAATACTATATGTCAATTACACAAAATAATTAAATAAGATTTGTACAAATTGACTACGCACAATTTCCTACACTTATTTAATGGCAATTGCCTCTATCTCAATAAGAACATCTTTTGGTAATCTTGCTACCTCTACGCATGATCTTGTTGGACATTCTGACGAAAAATACTTTGAATAAACTTCATTAATCTTGCCAAAATCGTCCATATTTTTGATAAAAACAGTAGTTTTTACTACATTTGCTGCATTTGTACCAGCTGCTTCAAGCAAATTTACCAAATTTCCGATTGCCTGGTCTGCCTGAGCCTCTACACCACCTTCAACAATTTCACCAGTTGCTGGTACAATTGGAATTACACCTGATGTATAAACCATTCCATTAACTTCAATTGCCTGTGAATAAGGTCCAATTGCTGCTGGTGCCTTATCTGTACTAATAATTTTCTTCATCTTTATATCCTCCATAATTGAATATTTAAATTCCTATTGCTAGGATAATTTATTTCTTTTCTACATATATAAGTCTGCCATCTTCTTTTAATACGATGCCGTTCTTCATCATACGACCAATAGCTCTTTTAAATGCATTCTTACTCATCTTAAAGTATTTCTCTATTGTAGCCGGGTCAGCCTTATCATCAAATGGTAACTCTCCACCGAATTCTTCCATTACCTTCTTTATAATAAGAACATCGCTATCCATCTGTATGTATGCTTTCTCTCTAAGACTTAAATTAAGTTTTCCATCACTTCTTACACTTGCAACTCTTGCTTCAATTTCACTACCTGTTTCAAGTTTTTCGTGAATTTCATTCTTATTAAGCATGCCATAGTACTTATTATCAACAGCAACATATGCTCCCATTTCAGGATTAATGTTTATAATAGTACCTTTTACCTTATCATCTTTTTTATAAGGACTATCTTCACTTAAGTACTTATTAATCTTCATTGTTGCACAAAGTCTGTCCGATTTATCAGGATAAAGAGCTACTAAAAACTTATCTCCTACATGAACAGTTCTAATCTGCTCTTTATAAGGAAGTAATAAATCCTTATCAAGTCCCCAATCAAGAAATGCACCAATCTTTGAAACATCCTTTACTTCAAGTGCTGCTAAGTGATCCATATCTATTAATGGAGTTTTAGTTGTAGCAATAAGTCTATCATCAGAATCCCTATAGATGAAAACATAAACTGTATCGTCCTTATTCACATTCTCTGGTACTTCTTTCTTTGGAAGAAGTACTTTCTGTTCTGATGTTTCACTCTCTGCAAGATATACACCAAAATCCACCATTTTTACTACTTTTAAACTACAAAACTTCCCAACTTCTAACATGTTATTCCGTCCTCCTTGTTTTTCAATTCTTATTGAACCTGCTATGCAAATTTAATTTGAAATCTTACATCATCTTCATCATCATAAAATTCAACATAGTATGCGCCTTCATTTTCAAACATCCTAGCATATACCTTGTCGCCCATATAAGATTCTTTCTTAAATCCACATTTTAATTCCTTTATTTCAAAATTCTCTGGCAAGTATTCCATTGCAAGAAATACATAAGATATGTTATTAAGATGTCCATTAACATCAAGAAAATGTCTTAATATAGGTACTTCTCCCATCTCTTTAGAAGGTACATCAGGCATTATAATTCTATGACTAGGTTTATCCATATAAGGAAGCGGTTCTCCCATTTCAAAACCAGTTATGTCTTCTTCTCTAATTCTTGTTGGTTTTCTTGTTTCCATATCCATGTATATCCAAAGAGAATTAGCCGCTGCTAATGTTTCACCATCTTCAGATTCCACAACAAATACTCTTGTTGCAAGCATTCCTTTAACACCACTACTATATGTACCACAAGTTATTCTTTCTCCAGCCTTTGGTCTTCTAAACACTTTCATGTTCCAACCAGTTATTGCCCAAAGCCTCTTTTGAGAATCGAGAAAGTCTGCTCCTTTATTTATATCAAATACATGCAAATTAATACTATCTTGCATAAAGTACATCATAGATGGTATAGACATGTTTCCATCGCCACGTGACATACTAAACGTTACTCTTCCGTCTACTTTATACATATCTTTTTAAGAATGCGCCCTGCATTCTTGTACTCCTTTCAAATACTTGCAATCACCAAATGATATTTTAGCACATTTACTGGGCTGTTACAATAAACTGATTTTTATATCCAGTCCTATTTTTGCCTTATTTCTTAACATCTCCGTAACAAATTCGCAGAAATGTAACACCTCTTCTACTATATTTACTAATAAATTCCCCAATTTATTTATGTTTTTATAAAAATGTTATATTGATTTTTAGTTTTTTTGAGTTATGATATATGTGTAAAAAATTGCTAAAAATAATATAATGCAAGAAGAGAGGTACAACATGAAAAAAATTATGTCAATGATTCTTGTGTTAGCTTTAGTATTAACTTCTATAAACTTTGTAAAAGCTCCTAAGACAGTAGAAGCTTCTGAAGGTGCAGGAGATTATTACATTCAGGTTAACAAAGGAACAAATGTAGTAACAGTATTTAAGAAAAAAAATAACAAGCCATACAAAGCTATGATATGTTCAACAGGTCACGATACACCTGTAGGAACTTTCTATACTCCATGGAAAAAAGAATGGCACGAACTATTAGGTCCATCTTGGGGACAGTACAATACAAGAATTACTGGTGGTTTCTTATTCCACTCAGTTTGGTATTATACAAATCATGATAAATCATCTATTTCAGTTAGTGCTTATAACTATCTTGGAAATACAGCATCTCATGGATGTGTAAGACTTTTAGTAAAAGATGCAAAATGGATTTATGATAAATGTCCACTTGGTACTAAAGTAGTAATCATTAATGGTAACAGTAGCAATGATCCACTTGGAAAGCCTTCATTTATGAAGATTAATCCTGGTTCATATAAGGGATGGGATCCAACTGATCCAGATCCTCATAATCCATACCTTAAGTCAAAGCCAAAGATCAAACTTAAGGAAAGAAATGTACAGTACGGTACAAAAAACCTTGACTTAACATCACTTGTTGAAGTAAAGAATGCAGCTGGTGTTGTTGTAACAGAAGGAATTAAAACAAAGGGCAAAGTTAACACACGCAAATTAGGTAAATATAAAGTAAGATTTACTTATAAAGATGATATTGGAAATGTAGTTAGAAAAAGATATACAATTAAAGTTGTAAATGAAAAGAAACCTATTATTGAAGGTGCAAAGAACCACAATTCAATCGAAATGGGTGCTACACTTAACATCTTCGATGGTATTAGCGCAAAATCATTTGTTGGAACAGATATTTCAGACAAACTTACAGTAACTGTTAGAGCTCAGAAAAAAGGCGCTAAAAAATTCACATTTAACTATGGTAAAGGACAGGTTAAATTCGCTAAACCTGGTGATTACAAATTAATTTATAAAGTTACAGACTCAAACGGTAAGACTAGAAGAATTTCTAAGATTTATAAAGTAATCGATATGCATGTTAAACTTTCAGTTGAAATGCCTACAGAAGTAGAATTCGGTACACAGCTTAATAACCTTAAGTCATACGCTGAAGTTTCTTCATACAAAGGAAAGATGCTTTCAAAGAGAAACTTAACAGTAACAGGTAACGTTGATACAACTAAGCTTGGAACTTATACATTAACATTTACAGCTACTCAGAAGAAGCTTGAATCCAGAAAAGTAACTAAGACAGTAACTGTTAAGGTTGTTAATAAAGAAAAACCTGAATTTAGAGGTGTTTCTGATTTAAGAGCATTTGAAGGCGATAAGGTAAATCTTTTAAACGGTGTTAAAGCATTTACTAAGAGTGGTTTTGATATTTCAAAATTCATAACTGTTGCAGTTGACGAACAGAAGGTTCAAGGCGGTATTTATACTGCTACTGCTGGTGTTCATACAATTCAGTATGACATCGCAATTCCAGGAGGATTAATCGTAACAGTATCTGCAAAGATTACTGTAGATGTTAAGCAGGTTGAAGATCCAACAGATTCAGTTAATCCTGAAAATCCAAATGGAAAGCCAAACAAATAAAAATCAAATGAAAATAAAGAGAACTTAATGGATATATTTCCATTAAGTTCTTTTTATTTGTAATATACTTATTGCAGTTGATTTTGTTTCCTTACACCTTCCGGAGTGCTATTCTTTATCGGGAGAGTAACAACATTCCCCGGAAAGCGTATAGGAAAAAATATGATAGACATACGCATATCCTTAATCGAAGTAGGGATTTAATTAAGGATTTTCAAAGCGTAAAAAAGGCGCCACGATAAATCGCGACGCCTTTGTCTATGCTTATTATACTCTATTTAATTTCAAAGTCAAGAAAAATATAAATTTTTTTATCACTTTATCTAATTAAATAATTATTTACTCTGTGCAGCTTTCTTCTCTTCGATTGCTTTTTCCTGCTCATCTAATAAAGCCTTTATCTTATCATCTCTTGTAAGACCGTATACAATCTGATAATAATACGCTGAAGCATTAGGATTACCAGCTTCTGCATACTTACTAGCATAAGTATAAGCAATTCCTACAATGTCCTTATCTGGCTGATCAGGAAGATTATTTCTTCTTAATGTTTCAGCAACTTCCTCAACCTTAAGAGGTTTTAATTTATCAGCTTCAACATTCTTCTGTAATTCATTAAATAAAATCTTAGCAAATGGATTTTCCTTAACTAACATAAATGACATCTGCATACAAGCAATTGCTGTTTCCATACGTCCTCTTTCAAAATAGAATCTACCAAATGCTGAATAACATCTTGCTAAGTCTCCTGGTAAGTAAGCATACTCATAAGCTTTTTCTGTAAGTTCCATAAACTTCTCTGTATCACCTGATTCACGAATGTAATCAGCAAGTTCAAGATAAATACCACATGCAACAGGGTCCCATCTAATTGCTTTCTGAAGTGCATCAATTGCACCATCATTATCACCCTGAACCTTTTTAGCAACACCATATAAATAATAAAAATCTGGTAATGGTTCAATAGGTGTATATGTCTTCTTATCATTTTTAAATTTATAACTGTAAACAGCTTTTTCCATAGGTTGAGCAAAAACTACATATTCAGTTTCATCATCATCCTTATATACATCTTCTGCTTCTATTTTCTTAATTACTGGTTCAAGTGTTTCAATAACTTTCTCAGCATCTCTTGCTCTTGAATATGCAAGTGCCTTATCAAGAATTTCCTTATACGCCTGCTGCATAGCACTCATATTCATTCTTGCAAACTTTTCAGTCTCCTGTGGGCTAACCTTAAACATCATGCCCTGAATTCCACGAACGATAGCTTTACGTTCTTCAATATCCTCATGTTTATTATATCTTTTAAGGCAAACCTGGAGATAATCCATATCTTTCTTAATTTCTCCTGTAAGTCCACCTTCAATTTCCTTTAGTATTTCTTCTACGCTCATTATATCCTCCAATTAATCATTATATTCTAAGTGTAATTCATCAAAAATATATTTTATTTTTATTCACAATACTCAATACAATCACACCTCTATATAATACCATTTTTTTGGCCTAAATGCAAAGCAAATAAAAATGACTTTAGCCATCAAATCCAAAGTCATTTTTCATTTCAAAAATTGATATTTCTATGCTTCTAATAATTTCTTATAATCATTTTTTGTAAATCTATGATAAATTGTATGTCCCATCTCTTCATTGATGCAATATACATATTCATCCTCTTCACTATCTACAAAGTATAATGCCCATTTAAATCCTGAATCTGCTGGAACATCTTCGCATTTATATTCACCATATTTTGAAAAGACTTCTTTTATTTCCTCTATTTTCAAATGATGATTACTAGCAAATGTTCCTATAAATTCTACTAAAAAATCAGATGGTTTTTTATTTTCATAAACATATTTTACACCAACAGGAGATATAACCACTTCAATATTTCTACCATGATTATTAAACTCCATATTTCCTAGTTCAGAATTAATAATCTCCTCATTACTTAGTAGCGATTTGATACAATCTTCATTATCTTCAAATTTTTCATCAAGAATATCCTCAAGGGATGCAAGCGGATAATATAATCTTACAGATTCATCTGCATACCCAAGTTTTACCTGTGCTTCTTCTATTTGATCTTCTATATTCTTTATAAATCTATCTGTCAACATATTTACCGAAAAGAGCCTCCTGTTTTCTATTTGGAATCTCATCCTTTTTCTTTGTTAAAAATGTAAAGATCATAAAATTTAATATTGTTATGGCTGGCCAGGAAACAAAGGTTATAACACCAATGTGTTTTGGTGAATCCATTTTATTATATCCAGTTATTATAACTAAAAGTAATAGCATTAAAAATGAACCAACAACACACCAGCAATACGCTAGATCCTTATCTCTTTTCTCAACCACTTTACCTATAACTTTTTTAATCATACTAATATCAAGTAAAATCATACTGCCTACAAATACGATAAACCCACATACATATGATGTCATATTAATAGCATAATATCTAAATTCTTCAGTATCCTCATTCTGAGTCATCCTAGCACGAGAAAGTGAAATTTCTGAAATTTTAGTTTTTATTTTCTCTGCTCCAATATACTGTATTGTGCAAGCTGCGCATGCAAGTATAATTGCAACAATCATTCCCTTCAAAACTATACTGGATATACTAACTTCTTGCTTCCCTAGTGGTTTATCCTTATCTTCATCCCTAAATATAATTTCATCTTCCATAGTTCTTTCCTCCTTATTAAACCCTTATTTACTCACCTCTTTATAACTATCGTTATATACGCACAATATATCACCTTTTAATTAATTATGCAACTATAATAAAAGCGGTGAATTTGCACCTATTCACCGCTTTTTAGATTATTTATAACACTATAATATTTTGGAAGATTTTTCTACGTTCACGTTTCATATATTATTTCAATGTTTCGGAGGAATTTACTTTAATACATGTTTACTGTATTGCCTTGAATGCTTCTTCAAGGTCTTCGATGATATCATCGATATTTTCAAGACCGATTGAAAGTCTTACTGTAGTCTTCTTAATTCCCTGATCAAGTAACTCTTCATCTGTAAGCTGTGAATGAGTTGTTGATGCTGGATGAATTACTAATGACTTAGCATCAGCAACATTTGCTAAAAGTGAGAAGATTTCAAGATTATCAATGAAATCTCTTGCTTTCTTTTCATCACCCTTAATGTCGAATGTAAAGATTGAACCACCACCGTTAGGGAAATACTTCTTGTATAACTCTTTCTGTTTTGGATCATCAGTTGCTAGCGGATGATTAACCTTTTCAACCTGTGGATGATTCTTTAAGTATTCAACAACCTTAGCTGCATTCTCTGTATGTCTTTCAACACGAAGTGAGAGTGTTTCAAGCCCCTGTAAGAAGAAGAATGCATGGAATGGTGATAAAGTTGCACCTGTATCTCTAAGTAAAATAGCTCTAATCTTTGTAACAAATGCAGCTGCACCAACAGCCTTTGTAAAGCTAATTCCATGGTAGCTTGGATTAGGATCAACAAGTGATGCAAACTTGCCACTTGCTTCCCAATCAAACTTACCACTATCAACAATCACACCACCGATTGTTGTACCATGACCACCGATAAATTTAGTTGCTGAATGAACAACAATATCAGCGCCATATTCGATAGGTCTAACCAAATAAGGTGTAGCGAATGTGTTATCTACAACAAGAGGAATTTTTCTGTCATGAGCGATTTTAGCAATAGCTTCAATATCAACTACATCTGAATTTGGATTACCTAAAGTTTCAATAAATATTGCTTTTGTATTATCTTTAATAGCAGCCTTTACTTCATCCTCATCAAAAATATTAACAAATGAAGTCTCAATTCCGTACTGAGGAAGAGTATGTGCTAAAAGGTTATATGAACCTCCATATATGTTTTTAGCTGCTACAATGTGATCACCATTCTGTGCAAGGTTTTCAATTGTATATGTAATAGCTGCTGCACCAGATGCTACTGCAAGTGCTGCAACACCACCTTCTAAAGCTGCAATTCTTCTTTCGAATACATCTTCTGTAGGATTTGTAAGTCTACCATAAATATTACCTGCATCTGAAAGTCCAAATCTAGCTGCTGCGTGGTCACTATTTCTAAATACATAACTTGACGTCTGATAAATTGGAACTGCTCTTGAATCTGTAACTGGATCTGCATTTTCCTGTCCTACGTGTAACTGTAATGTTTCAAATTTTAAATTTCTTTCATCTCTGTTTTTCTTAGCCATAATAAAATACCTCATACTTTCTTTATTCTTTTTTTCAAACAATTTATATCAATCGTCTTGTGTACTCATATCTGTCATCTGTTGATATTCATCATCTGTATCTCTTATGGCTATATCATATCATCTCTTTTTGTTATTGTATAATATATAAAAAGTACCTCTTGTTATAGCTTTAAATTATAGCAAAAGGTACTTATATTCATTATTCTTTCTTCACTTTTTTAACAATAACACCTACTATATAACCTGTCAAAATAACAAACATAACTATTATAAAACCAAAAGCAAACTTTACTTTAAACGAACCATATGCATGCTTGATATAAACTTTTGATGGATCTTTTTTATCATATGCGACTGTCACCTTTTTACCAACATCTTCCTTTTTTAAAGATGGATAATCAACGACTTCTTCATACTTAACACCATCCACAACATATTCAATATTTGCAGTTGTTATTTTTCTAGTTCTTCTTCTCTTAGCTTTCCTACTTCTATTTGCATCTCTTTCTAACCTACTTCCAATGTCCGTTATGGTAGCTTCTATTTTAGGGTTGTTCTCATAATTTCTCTTATCTGTTGTAACCCTTAAATATCCAATAACGCCAAAAAGAGCAATTATGGCTAATGCTATGATACCAAATATTACCCCTGTAGCAGTATCATCAACCACAACTTTTTTATTTTCAGATTGTTCAAATTCATTTCTATAACTATTGTTATTCATCCTTATACTCCTTATCAATTATTATTTATAAAAGTATCGATTATCTCTAATCCTAATTTCACGATACTTTCTTCCGTAGAATATCCATAATTTCCTCTTTGTCGAGTTTCTTTTATTGCTTCTTCCTTTAACCTATTTGTTAAATGTTCATTTCCCATATCCATAACACTGCCTATGCCTGGACTAGAATAATTATATCTTACCTTCATTCTTAGCCCGACTTTCCAACTACTTTTAGATTTTGTTATCCAAATAGAGTAAACCTGTTCATCAACCTTATAAACGACCTTAACTTTTTCCCCATTATCCTCTGCAATCATTCCATAAGTTTCACCCCATTCAACAACTTCTACGTCATCACTTTTATCATTTGATGGATTACCGCCCATAGTTTGCATTCCACCTAATCCAGCAAGTGCTTGCATTCCACCATAACCACTATTTGAAAATATTCCTCCAAGTAGCCCTGAATTATCGGACTTTGCTTTTTTATTAATTTCAGCATAAGAATCAACTTGATCATCTTTACTATGATCTTTTATTTCTAATATTTCATATACATCTGGAAAACTCTTTTTATATCTTAAAACAACAACCGTTCCCATTTTATAGTTATCCTTAGCAGTTTTACTACACTCAATTTTATATTCACGACCTTTTACAACATATGTAATAATCATACCAGTATCAGTTATATCACTGATTGTTCCAAACCCCTTGCACCAATCATCTTGTTCGTAACTTATTGAATGTGCCTTGTTATATCTCTCTTCGGATTCTTTATCAAAATCATGATTTTTTAACGAAGGTGTTTTTACACTACCAAATCTATACTTATTATAACCAAATACATTCTTATCTTTATTAATATTATGCATAACATCATCTAAGCTTTGATGATCAACTTGCATAATATCCTTAATACGATCTGCACTAATATTATTATTTGGTAATAAATATGCCCTATCCGGCGTATCTGAAATATATCCTAAATTCAGCACTTGTCCAACGGCTAAATACTCGTTCTTTCCTATTTCATATTCAAACACAAAATCATTCCCATTAACCTTATATGAAATTCGAGCTTTATCCCCATCTATTTCTACAACTTTCCCTGTTGTTTTTTCTCTATCAGGAACAACATAAACCAATTCATTTTCATCACTTGACTCTACATAATTCTCTTCATACTCATCTTTGAAATCATCGTCAGTATAATAATTATAGTTACTATCATCATTACCAATATAATTGAAATTATCATTATTGGATTCAGAATTATAGTTATTACTATTATCTGAATAATTAAAGTTATCATTTCCACTTGGATAATTATAATCGTCATCTCTGTCTGATATGTAACTATTCATTTCATCAGCATAATAATCATGTCTAGTTCTCTGATAGTCATTATTATTTTTTTTATCAAATAAATCCTTAAACATTTATATCATCTCCATACCTTTATCGACGTCCCAAATATAGCTAAATACTAATATAGCCATACAAATTACTACCAAATCAAACATTGTGATTTTTCTTCTTCGTCTAAAAAACATAATATTCATACTCCTTAAACACACTATTAGTATAACGATAATTAACCTAAATGTATACCATTCTTTTCTGACTTTATAATTTTTTTCATTTCCGTTTATCTTTTCCATTATTTTTTCATTTATTGGAGGTCACGGAGCTAAACTAGCTCCGGATCTCCTATATATTAAAATTATACTCCTCGCTCCTTTTCGCCCTTAAGGAGCCTTTTCGGTTTCCCACGCCGAAAACAAATTTGCGTTTTTCATTCTTTGTTAGTAAGTAGTTAATATATTCACCTCCTTTAAAATAAATTAAAAAACGCTTTCCTAAAGCAAATATCATGGGAAGCGTATCAGTTATATAAATATCTTTATATAACAAAAAAGAGACCTTTGCCAAACGTATTAAACGTTCGGCAAAAGTCTCGCTTTGATTAGCTCAAACCGGATAAAATCGTACTGACGATTTGAGCACCAAGTAACTTGTAAGCTACTCCCTTTTGCTTTATTGAGACATATATTATCACTACGTTATTTAATTGTCAATACTTTTTCAAAAAATATTTTTTACCCTAATATTCGTACTCAAATTATTTCTTTTTAGGGGCATTTTTCTTAATCTCTTTAACTATATCTGCCCTCTTCTCACTTGCTGGTACTTTGTTAATATCTACATTATCATCAGGCATTACAACTGTATCAAGAACCTCATGCATTTCATCTTCACTTAACCCTCTAAGTTCAATTGTAATGATATATTTTCTTTTATCACTCAAAATACTAGTTCTAGTACACTTAACCTGTTCTTCATCATCATAGGCAGGATAACATGTTGTACCATCCCTTAATGTAAATTTAATTCCACTCTTGCTAGTATATACTCTTTCATTTGTTGGGTTTTGCAATGCACCATCTGTAAAACTCATATCTTCCATATTATGATTATCATAATCCTGTGTTAAAAATACAAAACCATTTTTATATTGGAATTTTGCATCAACAGATCTTTCAAGTAACTTCTGTGTACCTTCTAGGCTAATTATATCTGTATAACAAATTGTACCTTCACGATTCATTCTTTTATAATCCTTAGATAATATATTATGAAGTCCACTGGCCTCAATTGCTTCCTGATAAGAATCATAATAATATCTTACATTAGCATATCCACTATCAGAAACATCTAATTCTCGATATACCCATCCATCCTTATCTGTACCTTCTTTACCAGTAATTATTGAAGAAAAATCATATTTTTTTGAAAGTTTTTTCCACTCAATATTTTCTGCCTCATTATTTTCTGGAAATTCTTCCTCAGTTTCTTTCTCCTCAATTAATGACTGTGTTTCTGCAATTTCACTTGTTGTTTCAACAACAGTAGTTCCTTCCTTAGCCGTTTTTTTATCTGATGATGGATTTATTCCTCCTTTTGAAATTGCAAAAAATCCAATTCCACCTATACTTACAACGCAAAATGCCACAACCGCCACTTTAGTAAATAAATCCCCAAAGTTCCTCTTCATATTCTTTTTATCCTTTCTTAACCTTACATCATCATTTAATACTTTTATATTATTTTTTTCATGTAATATGCGATCGTTCAAATCTTTACCAGGTTCAAATCTTTCCTTATAAGCATTCTCTAACAAAGAATCTAACTTGTCCTTCATACTATAACCTCTCTTTCAATTTTTTCTTAGCTTGATGCAACCTGCTTTTCACCGTTCCAATTGGAATTCTGAGAGTTTTAGAAATCTCTTCTATAGACATGTCTTCCATGTAATACAGAAGAATTACCACCTTCATCTTATCTGGTAGTTCATCAACAAGTTTACGTACCCTAATAAGTTCTTCCCTCTTTATAAACTCATTCTCGGGCGAGTCCTTTTCTACAGCAATCTGTTCTAAATTATCTTTTTCATAATGTATAGTTTGGGCTTTGTTTTGCCTCCATAAAAACTTTCTTTTCTTATTATTCCAAACATTTGCTGCTATAGCTAACAGATAAGACTTAGGATTATTATCAACATCCAAATTGTTTTTCTCAATTGCAATAAGAAATACCTGTTGATATAAATCATCAGCTTCATGTCTACTTCCAGTTAAATAAACACAAAATGAATATATATCACGTCCATATTCATTTATCACACTCTCAATATATGATTTTTCCATACAATCGCTCCCGTAAGTACCTACTTTTTTCAAGAACAAATTTTGTTCTTCACTTATATATTTTCATAGAGTTAAAAAAGGTTCAAAAAATTTTTACATAATAAGAGACTTTCATCAAACAAATTGACGAAAGTCTCTTTTACTAACATGTTCCTTTAGAAATTTCTTCCATCCCAACCCCAGTTAGGAGTTCCAAAATAACTAACATATATTCTTCCCGTTGCAATACCTAATTCATTATTCAAAAGATTACATATTTCAACAGTTAAATTTTCACTACCCTGTGCATTAACACCATAAGTTTTTACTTCTACCATGGCTGCTGGCGACTTATCACCTTTAAACCACAAATCATAATTATCATTAATTCCAACCATAAGCCAGTTCTCTGACTTTCCAGGTAGTAAGCTAATAGCCTGTCCTAAAGCCGATTTAATATTTTCCTTCTTATCATCAGATACTGCTACATTAGTTTTTACATCTATAAATGGCATAACCATCCTCCTTTATATTTAATCCATGCATTTTCTAAAGAAATCGCATTCATCATCATTACAAATTACTGCCTCCTTTAGAGTAGGATGACAGTGAAACACATGCCAAAGTGGATTATCATCATCTCCATAAATACGATACTCAAAATTAACTTTTTCTTCTTCAAGTTTAGGAACTAAGTACTTAGGCTGTTCCTTTAAAAAGTCACCTAAGCAAGTCATAACGAAAGTATTTGGATAATTAGATGTAACATATCTAACAACATTCGCCTTATCAAATTCAGCCCTTGTACCACCATCCTCGAAAATACACTCATAGAGTTTATCCTCGTTAAGTTCATCAAACTTTTCTAGAACGAACTTACCACAATTAAGAGCAATACCCTTAATCTTAACTTCACTTGGATGAACAATTCCAAACTCTCTACTAGCATCCTCACTACTTGCGATTCCAGCATATATTCCTAATAAATTAGCACCTGCCGAATCACCTACAGCAAATGTATTCTCTATATCAAATTCATACTCATCCTTATTATAAAGAATCCATTCATACACTTCTTTCATATCATAAAGTGCTGCCGGAAACTTAAATTCTGGAGCAAGACGATACGAAAAATTAACAACAGCGTATCCTCTCTGCGCTAACTTCATACAATAATACTGATATACTTCCTTACTCCCATATACAAATGCCCCACCATGGACACTAACAATAACTGGTAATTTTTTCCCATGACAATTCCTAGGTCTATAAACATCTAGCACATTAAAGAATGCATCATCCCCATATCTAATATCATCAAATCTTTCGATATCATCAGGTGTTTTTTCATTCTTATCTCTCTCCCTGTCACTAGTGCCATACTCCCTACGAATCTTTTCGTATATTTTTTCTGACATACCTATTCTTGATACTTAACGTATCAATCATCCTCCTTCATCCTAATTCTACAAACAATCTATAAACAACCTCACTCATCTATACTTTCAATTTTCTTTCTTTACCCTTTTCATAGTATATCAAAAACAGAATATTTCTGTCTATACAAAAACTAATTAAAAACATAAAAGCAACCGTAGTTAAACTACGGTTGCTTACGAACTGATGATTAGGAGTTTTCTCATCAGTTAAAGGAAGTATGTAAAATCAACTTCCGGTATAGAAAATGATTTATGCAGAAACTATCATCTGAGCGATGTTTCTATCGTTTTTAAACACCCGTCTATAGACGGCTTGACAATGCTCATACTTTTTACAAAGTGCTTTTGCATCATCAACATTACAATATACTTTCCACAATCCACAGTACTTACAATTTTTACCATTTTGACGTATGAACTCAGATACATCTTCAACTGGATAACTTAAAAACAATCCTATTTCATGTGGAAAGCATATAGTCATTTTAAGCCTGGTTTTTAACACATTAAGTAATTCTTCTACATCCCCATTTGTATCATAACCATACTTAGTTAAAATATCAAAAACACCTGGTTTAGACAAATCTTTCACTAGAGCCTTTATGCGATAAACATAAATCAAAGCCCTGTTTTCCCTAATGCTTAAAATGTCTATTTTCACTCCTTTTCCATTAGCAGCGTTGTTCAATGCGAAAATATCTTTGAGGAATTTATTTTTTTCTTGGAATTTAAAACTAAATAGATTGGCTGTTTTCATCCCTGCTAATGTTGGAGCGCAATAATAAATGAGTTCTTTTTCTAACATAATTAAATTCACAAATCTTTCTTAATACACTAATTAGCTTGCTAACTCTTTTCCTAATGCTGCAAGTTTAGCTTCCATATCACCATCCGGTGCATCCTGACAAATTGCATCCTCACCACCAATTACAGTAGCGCCTGCAGCTGTCATACGTTCAACCCAAGAACGCATCCATTCACCATCGCCCCATCCGTATGATCCGAATAAAGCAATTTTCTTTCCGCTAACATTTGCTTCAATAGCACTTACAAGAGGTTCCATTTCTTCCTCTTCAATTACTTCAGCCCCCATAGCTGGACTACCTAATGCATATACGCTTGCATTATTTAAATCATCTGCGCTAATTTCTGATGGTGTTACAACTGCTGCTTCCTTACCAGCTTCCTTAATTCCTGCAGCAATTGCATTTGCCATACTTTCTGTATTTCCTGTCTGAGACCAATATACAACATAAATTTTGTCCATTTCCAATGCCTCCTAATTAATCCTTTAACTAATCATTTGTAATTATAGTTCACAAGTTTTTTCAAATGATTCAGTTAGCATTTGCTAACTCGAATAGAGAATATCACGATAAAATCTATTCGTCAACACATAAATTCATTATTGATAAAATGTTATCAACTTATCTTGAAAAGTAACCATTTCCTTTGTTATAATTGAGAAGGTTATATCAAGAAGAAATAACCTTACTATTTATACGTATTATATCGGGAGGAATAAAATGAAAAAGAAAATTAGTACATATGCACTTGTTGCATTATCAACCTTTACATTATTTAGTTATACTCCATTTATAAATAATATGGAGTCTTCTCTATCTAAAACAGTATATGCTGAAGAAACAAAAACTGATAGTACTCAAACTACTACTAACTCAGAAGAAACAAAAAAAGATATTGTAATATCTGATGAAGTACAAAACAGTGCAAAAGTTGATAAAATATTTGAAAATAAAATCATAATTTCATTTAAAAGCGCAGCAAATGCTAATGCATACGAAGTAAACTATGGTAATAAAAAGACTTTAATAAAACTTAACGATTCACAAATCACTCAAGTAAAAGCTGGAACAGTAATTACACTTACTGCAACATTAAGTTTTGAAAAAGGAACATCCATTGATGATGATATTAAAATCTACCCAGTATTTACTGATGAAAAAGGCGAATATAAAATTGATACAAACTCAAAGTTTATCACATTAAAAAAAGAAGACATAAAGCTTATTCCTACTGCACCTAGCAAGGTGACTATTTCAGAATGTTATCCAACATTAAAAGAAGTTTTCCTATCATGGGATAGAGCAGCTTATGCAGATGGCGTGCAAATCAAAATATGTAACGCCAAAGGTAAAGTTATAAAAACTCAGAAGGTAAAATATAAAAAAGCAACTTCAAAATCAAGTTCATTAGAAATCAAGAAAATTGATAGTACAGCTTTTTATAAAATCAAAATCAGATCATATACAACTTTCAATGGAAAAAAAGTATATGGTAAATGGGCTACAAAGTACATAACTAACGCTCTTGATACTATTGCTACATCTGATTATAAAAACGGCTCAATTAAACTTTCTTGGAAAAAGGTTAAAGGTGCTACAAGCTATACAATTTATGCATCAACTAAAGGCACTAAGAACTTCAAAAAGATTAAAACAGTTAAGAACAAAGCAACTTCTTTCCAGGTAAAGAAAATCAAAAAAGAAGCATTAGTTAACGGAAAGCATTATTACTTCTATGTAACAGCAGATAAAAAATTCAAGAAGGAGATATTCTCCTCTCCACTTAGATATTCTGCTGAAGCTGTATTTATTAAATAGATAATCATCTAGATAATACAATTAAATATATAAATAATAACAATATATTATTTAAAGCAAAAAACATGTATCTATTAAAAATAGATACATGTTTTTTATGAATTATATTTTTTCTTTCAATAGTTATTTGTTAGTATCATTTTAATACTTACTATTAATACTTAACCTTAACAACTTTAGACCATAAGCTATATGTATTCTTACCACCATTCTTTACAAATGTTCTAATTCTAACATATACAGCCTTTTTCTTTTTAAATCTTAAAAATAATTTCTTATTCTTTAATTTTTTAATAATCTTCTTATAGCAGGATGATTTCTTTATATTTATAGTCTTAACATTCTTTTTAAACTTCTTGCTTGAAGATATAGCAATCTGGTAGCCATTAATATTCTTTACCTTCTTCCAAACCAATCTAAGTTTTCCCTTAGAATATCTAGCCTTCTTAATTGCTGATTTTTTTATAAGTTTAGAAGTATTTTCACAATCTGAAGTGTTCTTACCATCTAATTTATCATTAGTTACAACACTAATCTTTACATCACTCTTAGAATCATCTTTTTTATCTGTTTCATTATTATTATCTTCAATAACTTCATTATCTTTCTTTTCTGAAACATAATAATATACTTCTTTTACGCCTTTATAATCACCCTTACCAGTAATTACCATTTTTGCAATTCCAGTTTTTAAAACATCTTCACAAACTATATCCATATCCTCTTCTTTAAGTTCTGTACCAAATAAAGAAACCTTTATATTAGGTATTTCCCCATTTTCAGCGTGTATAACGTCATCTTCAAATGAAACTAAAGCCTCAGATACATCATTCTTTACACTCTTCTCAGAATAAGAAATAACTGTATCTTCTTTAATACAATAATCTACTGATTCAACCTCCATTCCTAAACCAGAAACATAATACCCTACGCTATCACCATTAAAATCCAAATACTTAAAAGAATTATTATACATTGCATAAATGTCTACATTCTTTGGAACAATTACAGTCTGTCCTTTTTCTACTTTACCACCATATACTTTTTCATCTAATTCATAATATAAATATATATATTCATCAACATTAGAAGTAACCTTTACACCTTCACCAGTATATGCCTGGAATGTTGTATTTTTATCAATTACTGTTCCACAATCATTCTCAACATTTTTACACTTTGGAGCACCTATTACTTTTAGATTTTCACATTCCTTAGCAATATTTTTCCCAATATGTAAACAACTAGGCAACTCTATATATTCCGCCTTCGGACATTTACCAAATGCTTCATCCCCTACATATGCACAACTAGTTAGTCTACTGCATGCAACATTATAATTCTTGCAATTATAAAAACAACGTGATCCTATATATTTAATTTGTCCTAGAAAATATACATGCTCTACCGGTGAATCAGCAAATGCTTCTTCACCAAGTTTTACTATATCCTCTGATATGACAAGGTCACCAACCTTAGCTTTTCTAAAAGCTCTATATCCTATCTCAGTTATTTTCTGTGCTTGTATTTCTAAACCGTCTCTTAAACTTAATAATCCAATATTTCCTTTAAATCCACATATTACTCCATCACGAACCAAGTAATCACTATCAAAAACTTCATTATCACCTATATATTCAGCCTTAGTAACATTAGAATTTAATAAACCTTCCTTTATAGCTATTGCTTTAATCTGTGCTTTATGTTCAACTATAATTGGTTCACTATACTTTATACCATTATTAACACTTGGTGTTGTATTGTCAGTTGTATAATATATACTTGCACCTTCGGTAGCACAAGATAATTTTACTTCTATCGGATTATCCTCTGGATTTCCACTTGAATGATCAAATATAACATCACTACATCTTTCACCATCTAAATAACTACCTAAATCTATAATACCACTACCGTAATTTTTATCAGCCACATACTCATCAACGTGCTCTTCAATAAACTCTTCAACCTGATTTACATCAAAATCTTTATGAAGCATCTTTACCATACAAATAGCACTAGTCACATAAGGTGTCGCCATTGAGGTGCCGCTCTCATAATTATATGTATCTAAATATCCATACATACTTTTATACGATGAATAAATAAAAACTCCTGGTGCACATACATCAACGCAATCTCCATAATTTGAAAAATCAGCAATATTTCCTTTATCATCACATGCTGAAACAGTAATGCACGCATCACTTCTTGATGGAGAACATTCATCTGCATTATCATTTTCATTACCTGCAGATACAACAACACTAATTCCATTATTTTTCGCATTCTTAATAGAATCTTCAACTAATGATGTAGTCCATGTTGCCTTACCGCCAAGACTCATATTAATTGCATCTACCCCCATTTCTACTGCATAATCAATTGCAGCTGAAATAGAAAGATCACTTCCCTTTCCATTTGCACCTAATGCCTTTATTGGGAGTATTTTAACGTTACTTGGAGTATTATCTACTATTATACCTGCAACATGTGTACCATGGCCATATTTATCATCAATACCTGGCTCCGAAAAGACAAATGAACGAGCTCCATCAACAATTCTATCTTCAAAAATACTATGTTTTGTATTAACCCCCGTATCAATTACTGCAACAACAACATCCTTCTTGTTAATATCTTTTGAACCCTTTATGTAATCAACTAAAAATGGACTTTCAATAAAATCACTCCCCCATGATAAATTATCTTTTCTCAAGAAATCATTTGCTGTATAGTCTTCACTATATACACTATTACGCTCCCAATTTATATCTGCATCCTTAACATAATATTCTTCATTAATATCATTTACGCCATATACATTCTCACCAGATACACTTTTTATTTCATTATTCTTTCTTAAATAATCATATGCTTCCTTTGTATCTTCTTCATCAGCAAATGATATCACACTATATCCACTATCAGTAACTAAAACATCTTTATCATCAATATGGTCTAATATATCCTTATCAACTTCTCCCTCAACTATTAATCTCTTAGTTTGAAATTCACTGCCTTTATCATCAAGTTCTAGATTCTCACTTCCGCTTTCAAATTCCATTAATTCATCATAATACTTAGTATCATTTTGATACTTAGCAGAATTTTGATACTCAGTAGCATTTACATTAATAGTCAAACCTAAAGAAGTACAAAGCATAATAGCTATAGCCTTTTTACCAAATTTCATCCATACACCTCTTCTCAAAAACGCCAAGGATATATCCCTGGCGTTCTTATATTAGTTTATTATTTTACTTCATAATCAAAACAGCTTCTAATCTTTGTATAAGGTCTAACCTTATTATCAGCTACTGCAACATGTTCAGGATGTGATGCATATACTGAAAGAGCAGCTCTATCTTCAAACATACTATCAAGCATTAAATCACCATTCGAACTTGATAAACCATCTGTATAAACCTTAATTCCTAGAAGTCCAGGTATTTTACCCTTAAGGCCCTCTAGTCCTTCCTTAATTGAAGCCTTAATCTCCTGTTTTTCCTTTTCGGAAAAATTATCCTTTAATGTCCAAATAATTACATGCTTTACCATAATATGTCTCCTTTCAAAAAATACAATAACTCTTTTGAACTTACTTATTCATATACTTAAATCCTGCATTTAATAAATAATTACTATCATTCCATCTGCCATTTTGATCACTACCTAAAACAACCGAAATAAACTTATTATTATTATCAGATGCCGAACCTACAAAACACTTTCCAGCTTCTCCTGTTGATCCTGTTTTTAATCCATCAACTTTTTTATTATAAAACTCTCCATTTTTATTCATAAGTTCATTAGTTGTCTGCCAAGTAACATCAAGTGATTTATCATAATATGAAGTACTAGCACAAATATCACTAATTACAATATTATTCTTTGCCATAACACCAATTCGTGCTAAGTCAATCGCTGTAACATACTGGCCTTCTGTATCATAGCCATCGGGTGTTTCAAAATTCACATTGACACATCCCATTTCTTCAGCATTCTTATTCATGTATTTAACACATTCATCAATGTACTTCTTAGCCTCATTGCTATCAGCCGCATACACATTTGTATCATCACATTCAGGGGCATATTCCCCATCTCTTGTATCAGTATTATATTCATAGATTTCACTATTTTCAAGTCTATCATATACTCGTAATCCTGTATAATATGCCAATGTATATGCAGCATCATTACCAGAACATAAAAGCATACCATTTAAAAGTTCATATACTGTATACTTTTCTCCCTCCTTGATACCACAAGCACTAGCATCTGCCGCCACGAATTCTTGTTCTTTACCAACTAAAACTTCTTCATCCAAATCTAAGAATTCCAATACCGTTAGAGCTGTCAATAACTTAGTTGTACTAGCTGGCGCTCTCTTTTCTAATCCATTCTTTGCATATAATATATCTAGTGAATCCAAATCAACTAAGAATCCTGCTTCCGCATTAATTTCTGAAGTTTTATCAAATTTAGAATATGTATAATCTACTGAACTTAACATATCATATTTATGTTTATCAAACGATTCAAAACTATCATCATCACTTAAATCATCTGTATCAACATCGCCGAGATCAAAGTTTTGATTAGAAACTTCATCAAGATTATTTTCAGTCTCAGTCATATCAGTATCATCTTCAGTTCCAGCCTGTTCATATCTATCATTTATACAATCAACATACTCATCTTCATTAGCAAATTTAACTGTTTCTAAATATTCATCAGCTGGATCAACAGGCTCCTTTGTTTCTGGTTCTGGTTCTGTTTCCGTCTCTGTTTCTGTCTCCGTTTTCGTTTCTGTTTTAGTCACTTTTTCAGTTGAAGTTTTTTCGGTATCCACAGCAACATTTTTACTAGTTTTCTTTTTTTCACCCTGTGTCTTTACAGCAAGACAAACCCCAATTACTGCCAAAACAAACAAAACGTATACCACAATATGTGTAATAATTTTCTTCACTCTCATACTCTTATTTCCCCATCTTTTGATTATTTTTCTTCAAAAATTGGATCATTAAAATTTATTCTATCCCACATTTCATTATCGATTTTTACATCATCTTTATAATTTTTTACAATCAAATCTATTTGCTGATTTAATAATTCTTTTTCTTTATCAGCCACTATTATGTCTGTAGCTTTTTCGTCATTATCATTAACACAATATATAACATAATTCTTTAAATCAGTATTTACGTTTACGCATTCACCAGTTTTCATAGAAAGACATGCAAGTTCAATCTTATCCCTATCTCGATCTCCTGCTCCAATTGTACCTTCAATTACTTCCTGTTTATACTTTGATGCGACATCAACTATTGTTCCGCCCTTATTAACTTCTGAGCATATCTTAACAGCTGTATTTGCTGCATCATCTCCTGATACTTCAATCAAATTGATACTAACCTGTCTGTATAATTCCTTATCAACTACAATATTATATTTTTCCTTAATATAATCACATATTTCCTCATACATTAGATATGTAGTAAAAATACTCTTTAAATCATTTTTACTAGCATCAACTTTACCTTTAAGCACATCAGAAGAATTTTTTTCGTAATTATCAACCATATCAGAAACATCCTTGTCCCTAATATCTGACTTGTTCACTTCAAAATCCTTAGAATGATTAATAAGTTTATACTTCTTAACCATATCCTCAAGTGTTTGATTCTTTACCTGTTCCTCTAAAGAAACTTTATTCTTTCCTTCACTCCAGTGGATATGTGCGCCTGAAGCCATGTAATAGTTTTCGTAACTAGCCTGCGCATTATAAGCATAATATCTTAGTATTCCAGGCGAAAGATTACTACTTCCTATTTTCATAGCCGTGTATTTTTCCTCTTTCTTTTTTTTACATGAAGCTAGAGAAAAACATAACGCTACAGTCATACATACAACTACAGTTTTCTTTAAAAACTTATTTACACTTTTTTTTGAATTATCATTCAAAACATACATACTATTTTTTCTCCAAATAACAGCAAATAATTAATTCTTTATTTCACCTAATTCTGAAATAATACAATTAATCATTTCAATTAACTCCTCACTACCATCCATGGCTCTACCCTTTCTATAAACAAGTCTAGGAGAAGCATCTGTAATGAGTTTTAACTTACCCTTAAATTTATCCAAGACTTCAGGAAATCTACTAACATCAAGTTCCGCCTTTTCATACAAAACAAATGTCAGTTCATTCAAGTTTCCTCTTATCTCTTTAATATATACATTATGCGCTTTTGCTTTAATATTTGCAACCTCTAACAAACTCAAGACTACTTTTGGAACATCACCATACCTATCAGTGAACTCATCAATGATATCATCTTTTTCATCTTCATTTTCAATGGCTGCAATCTTCTTATAAGCATTAAGTCTAGCAATCTCATCTTCAATGTACTTCTTAGGAATGTATGCATCTATAGGAATATCGATACTTGTTTCAAATTCAGATGGTATCTCTAATCCCTTAAACATGGCAACGGCCTGATTTAACATCTTACAATATAAATCATATCCAACCGCTTCCATATGTCCATGCTGCTCTGCTCCAAGAACATTACCAGCTCCTCTAATTTCAAGATCTCTTTTAGCTATCTTAAAACCACTACCAAGCTCAGTAAAATCCTTAATAGCCTGAAGTCTCTTTTCAGCAACTTCCTTTAAAATCTTATTTCTCTTATACATCAAGAATGCATATGATGTTCTATTCGATCTTCCAACTCTCCCCTTTAACTGGTATAGCTGCGAAAGTCCAAATCGATCCGCATCCTGTATAATCATGGTATTAACATTTGATATATCAAGACCAGTTTCAATAATAGTTGTTGAAACTAATACATCTATATCACCATTCATAAAGTCATACATAACCGATTCAAGCATTCTCTCACTCATTCTTCCATGAGCAATTGCAATATTTGCATCAGGAACTAACTTTTGAAGTTTGCTTGCAATATCCTCAATATTATTAACTCTGTTATGTACATAATACACCTGACCATTTCTTGAAAGCTCACGATTAATGGCTTCTCTTACCATTTCATCGTTATACTCCATAACAAATGTCTGTACAGGCATTCTATCAACTGGAGGTTCGGATAATACCGACATATCCCTTATTCCAATCATGCTCATATGAAGTGTTCTTGGAATAGGAGTTGCACTTAAACATAACACATCAATATTATTTTTTAGTTCCTTGATTTTCTCCTTATGTTTAACACCAAATCTCTGTTCCTCATCAATAATCAAAAGACCTAAATCCTTAAACTTAACATCCTTTGATAAAACCCTGTGAGTACCAATTAATATATCAACAAATCCCTTCTTCAAATCAGCAAGGGTATTCTCAACCTGTTTCTTTGTTCTAAATCTTGAAAGTTCATCAACTCTAACAGGAAAATCCTTAAACCTACTAGCAAATGTATTGTAATGCTGCGATGCAAGTATGGTTGTAGGTACTAAGAACACAACCTGTTTTCCATCCTGTACGGCCTTAAATGCAGCTCGAATTGCCACTTCAGTTTTTCCGTAACCAACATCACCACATATAAGTCTATCCATGGTCTTCTTACTTTCCATGTCAGACTTAACTGCATCTATTGCATTGAGCTGATCATCAGTCTCCTCGTAAGGAAACATCTCTTCAAATTCCTTTTGCCATAATGAATCCTCAGAGAAAGCAAATCCTTCACTATTCTCTCTAGCGGCATAAAGCTTTATTAAGTCAGCAGCAATATCCTTAACAGCACTTTTAACTCTGCTTCTGGTTTTAGACCATTCCTGTCCACCTATCTTATTAAGCTTAGGTGCCACACCTTCAGCACCTGAATATTTAGCTACTTGATCAAGGTCACTTGCAAGAACATGAAGTGAACTTCCACCATCATAATCTATCTTAATGTAGTCCTTAATTATCCCCTTAACTTCAGCCTTAACTATTCCTCTATATACACCGATACCATAACTTTCATGAACAACATAATCCCCAATGTTAAGACTACCAAAGTCCGTAATTACATCACCAGATGCCTTCCTATGTCTCTTCTTTTTCTTAACGGTACCATATATGTCATTTTGAGATATTAATACAAATTTTAAGGATGGATATACAAAGCCTCTATGAAGATTACCATACCTAACCATAATCTCACCTGCAGCTGGAATTCTATCATCCTCAGTGTAGAAAGCATTAATATCATATTCTCTTAAATTACCTGCAAGTCTTTCCGCCCTTGTTTTTGAAGCAGAAAGAATCATAATTCCATATTTCTGTCGCTTATAAAACTCAATGTCTCTTATAAGCATTTCATAATCATTGTTATATACAACCGTATTATTGGTTTCTACATTTATCTTTTCCTTACACTTTATCTCATTAATCTTTTGATCAAGTGCTGTGAAAAACAATGATTTTCTTTTGGATAAAAAACTTATTATATCCGAAGGAGTATATAGATTCTTCATCTGTCCTGGAAGCATGTATCCATCATCAAGTCTATGTTTTGAACTATCTAAAAACTCTTCCCATACCACATTAAGATGTTCAAAACTTCTTGCTGGCTCTTCAACACAAATAATTGCATCATCATCAAAGTAATCAAAAAAATTCGAAGTTTCATTTGTAAAATAATTTACAAATGCATCCTTGTTAATTCCCTTTGCATCTAAATCAAGTAACTCAAGAAATTCCTTAATTGTCACTTTAAGTCTATGTGCCTGTTCAGTCTTTAATTCATCTCTTAACGTATTATACGTTTTCTTTAATTCAGCCTCAATCTTCTTAACACCAGCCTGAATTTCATCAGGAGTATACATATACTCTGTTGCTGGATAAATTTGAACTTCTTTTATGTTTTCTATTGTTCTTTGTGTACTTACATCAAAAACTTTTATATTATCAATTTCTGTATCCCATAAATCAATACGATATGGATTATCACTTTCAAGTGGAAATATATCTATAATACTTCCTCTAATAGCACACTGTCCCTTGTCTTCAACTTGTGAATTAAATTCATAACCAGTTCTAACAAGAACACTTCTAACTTCATCTAAATCAACTTCTCCACCTACTTCAAAAGAGAGTATTGAACTTTTAAGTCTTTCAGCTGGAAGAAGTTTATCCATAAATGCATCCATTGTTGTAACAATAGTAATATTCTCCCCACGTATCAGACTTCTAAGTGCCTTCATTCTCTCTTTCAAAAGAAGGTTCCCATGAATATCTGCATTATAAAATATAAAATCCTTAGCTGGATATACATGAACGTTATCCTCAAAATATGAAGCATCTTCTGCTATTTGTCTTGCTCTTTTTTCACTATGTGTAATAATAATTCGTTGCTTAACATCCTTAGAAATAGACATAACGAAATGGACAAACTGGCTTTCAGAACACCCGTTTATCTGCATCGGCATATGACCCTTACCCATATGATATTTTGTCTCGCTATATCCGTACAAACCTTCAATAAGCCCATATAACGCCTTCATATTAACCACCTTTATTGAAAACCTGAACATAGTAGCATTTTGCAACTAACTATAAAATACAAACATTCATAACTTGCTTAATTATACTTATTCATTGCAGTCTGAATGTCCTCACTCATCATAACAACTGCTGCTGATGCAGCATCATTAATCGCCGCATCAACTGCACTTCTATCTTTTTTATCAAACTTTCCAAGTACATGCTTAACAAGATCACCCTCATTAGCACCCACTCCAATTTTAATTCTTTTAAATTCCTGAGTACCCAAATGAGCAATAATATTCTTAATTCCATTATGCCCACCAGCACTTCCTTTAGCCCTAATTCTTATATGGCCAACATCAAGACTTATATCATCGTATAAAACAATCAATTCCTCTGTAACATCAACCTTGTAAAAATCGCAAACTGCTTTTACCGATTCACCACTTAAATTCATGAACGTTTGTGGCTTAACGATAACAACTTTCTTTCCATCTATGACACCAGTCCCACATAAAGCCTTATGTCTTGCCGTATTAACCTTAATATCAAATCTTTTTGCAATCTCATCAACTGCATCAAATCCTATATTATGTCTTGTTCCTTTATATTTATCCGTTGGATTTCCAAGTCCCACTATAACGTACATAAATATCCTCTTTCTAACTAATTATTATTTATATCTAAGCATCAAAAGCGCAACCTTCAACTTAGTAATCATATTACCTTCCTGATTGATTTTATGTGCTATTTTACTAATTAGTTTATATAATTTTTTTCTTTCTTCTGATGATATATCTGCATTCTTACTATATTTAGCTCTATCTATTAAAGCATAAACCTGTTTAACAAGACTTTCATTAACACCAAATTCTTTTATAATTCTACTAATGCTATTATTTCTATCATAGTTTTCAGTAATATTTATGTTTTTAATCTTACACAATTTAATAAGATCCACTTCATACCTATCAATTGTAAAATATGCAAAAGTATAAAAATACTTTTTCAATAAATATTTCAATAAAAATCTTATAACAATTGCTAATAAAATTATTATTACTAAAGCTGTAATAATAGTAAGAATAACTCTAACTACAGCCTGCGCACTAACCTTATGTGTCTTTTCTTCAACCTTTTTTGTTGTAGCTTGTTTTGTTGTAGGCTGATTATTCTTTTTAGTTGTTAATTGTTTTTTTGTAGTTGTTTCGTTCCTGTTAGTTGATTTATTCTCTGTAGTTGTTTCTTGTTTTGTCTCATTTTGAGTATAACCCGAACCACTTCCAACTGTAACTTCTATAGGAATCCAACCTACATTTGGAATAAAAATTTCCGTCCATGCATGACTATCATTATTCTTAACTTCTAATTTTTTATTGCCTTCATATGAACTTGGCAAGTCTACTGCATATCCTTCTACATATCTTGCTGCAATACCCATCTTTCTAAACATAAGTGTTGCAGTTGTTGCATAATACATACAATATCCCTTTTTCTTCATAATGAAGTAATCAACAGAATCCATATCATCAGGAGTTTTACCTGGTTTCAAGTCATATTTATAATTAGAAAAATAATTTAAAACATAATCAACATATGGTTCTATTCCAATTTCTTTATCATATCCACGCCCAACAAGATCAATTTTTTCACCATCAACATCTACTTCCATGGTTTCAAACTCATTATAAAAACGTGGTATATCAGTAAACCCTGGAATATCCATATTATTCTCCATAAAGATATTATCAGATTCATATCTATATGCACTCTGATGATCAGCAGAATCAATTGACTCCTCCGTAGCGAAATGTTCAGCTATATTCTTCTTTATGTATTTTGCTTGTTTATAAAAACTAGTCTGATTATCCTGTGAAATAAACTTATGTCTGTATGCAGAATAGTTTCCTGATTCATAATAATCTGATAATTCAGATATCACACGGCCACTATCCATAATTTCATCTGCATATGATGTATCAAAATCCGGTTCTATGTAATAAGGATGAAATCTAGTTGCCCTATTAAACTTATCGGTTATTTCAATCATGCCACTTATACTTTTTTTATCGACTTTTTCTACCACACCAGCCATACTATTAAAGTACATAGGAAATTTACTTGTATAATACTCATCTATATTACTATCACCAATTGAATCTTCAGGTTCATATAGTGTGTTCTGCCATCCATTATTATTATATGTATCATATGCCTTACCTTTTAAGTAAAGTCTATTTCCAAACTTATTTATACCATCATAGAAAATATTCATTTCTAATTCAGGTTTCTTGGTAAGTTTTAATTCGCTAACATTTCCAATTTTTGGATCAGTATTAAACGCAATGTTTCCACCATTAAATACATCGTTCACATCAAAAGCCTGCTTATGTCCACCAGTAAGTTTAACTTTAGCAAATTCTTCTATTCGATGAGATACATCATTCTTTATAGTTTGTATTTTTTCAGGATTATGCAAACCCTTAGGAACTAACATATTAACTAGTAAAACAATAATAAGAATACACGGTATACCGCAAATAATCGTGTTAAAACTTACCCTTTTAGCGACTATTTTTCTTCCGTCATTTCCATTACTAGATACTAATAAAATAAACAAATAAATGCCTAGCAATATAAGAAAATGCATTGACAAATAAACACTTATAATAAGAATTCCAATAACAAAAGGTAGCATAAAAAGATATGATATTCCCACTTCTATTTTCTTTCTATTAATGAAAAGAAAAACAAAAATCCATATCATACCAAATAACACTAACGCATCACCAACCAACTGATGTTTCGATACACTCTTTTCAAAAGTCTCCACACCAGAATAATTATTATCTATCTGACTTGCAACATTATCTGCTAATCTAAGCATTCCTTTTTTTAAAAATTCCCAGTTACTATAAGCTCTTAAAACTAAATAGACCGATATGATCGAGTATGCGATATTCCTTTTTTCTTTCAAAAAACAAATTAACACACAACAAATAATTGTAAAAAATATCAACTTAATTACTACTCCTGGTGCATCATAATTCATTCTAGAATTATCCATGATACCAAAAATAGTTGCTAAACATCCACATAAACCAATAAGTCCAACTACAATAACCCACTTTATTTCATCCATATTAGGATTACTTGAAACAGATACTGGTTCATATGCATCCATGTCCATATAACATGCTCCAATTGTTTGATTAATTTGATTTTGAATCAATTTTTCTTTATTTTTTCTTTTTCTAGACATTTCTCATAACGCCCTTTTCTTTTCCTATAATTTCTATTGTTGATCCTCTTGTAATTTTTTCAATTGAATTTTTAACGTCATTCATGTCACTAACTGTAATGTAATATATACGATCAAATTTCACCTTATGATGTCTTCTTATGTACTCATAAACTGAAACTGTTTCATCAATAAATTTTGTATTAAGAAGATTTTTAACTGCTTCTTTTAATTCATATTCATCTTTTGGTTTATATGCTACAATATCATTTTTATCACTCCAGCATATAGTGAACTTTATATTATTTTGAATTAAGCAATATGACACATTCATCAATTCCTCTAAAAGTTTATCTACCAGATTTAATAATTCTTCCGAATTTCTATTCTTGCCATCAGCTAGCCCACCAAAATCAACATAAATGAGTTTTTCATTATCGAGTGGTTTAGAAAACTCCTTAACCACCATAAAATCTCTCTTACTACTTAATTTCCAATGAATATCTCTAATATTATCGCCTTCTCTATACTCTCGTATATCAAAAACTTCACTTCTATCATTACCTTTTTCATTGTCATCAAACTGGTAAATATCATCATCTTCATTCGCTTCTGGAATTGCAAAATTATAATCTTTGTCAATTTTAGGTAATATCATAATATTTGATATCATTTCTGGATAAAATGTTATTTTAAATAATCCTAAAAATGAATATACAGTCATTTCCTTTACACATAAATTAATACAACCATAATGTGAAGTATGTAATTCAAAGGTATGCACAATTGTATCATATCCTGGAACTGAAGTTACTAATTTATTCTTTATAACATCTGAATAAAAACCATTTCCATATTCAAATTTAAACCTTAAAACTCTTATTGGTATATTACTAACATTATCAATTCTAAACTCAACCGGAGTTACCTTGCTTCTAATATCAACATGGCTTCTGGTACTAATAGTAATACGTATCTTTTCGCGATAATGTCTAAACACCATGTAATCAATTACAATGCCAACAAGCAATGCAATGATACAATTAAACATATATCTTTCAATGAACATAATATACACACTAAACAAAAGTATTATGCCCAAAAGATATAAAAGCCTATTCTTCCACATATTACTTTTTATCCCTCACTAACAGGAGCAATAACCTGACTAATAATTCTGTCAATTGCATCCCTTGATTTTATTTCTCTACCACCAACCATATTCATAACAAGTCTGTGACCTAAAGTATCGTGAACCACAGCAATAACGTCATCTGGAATAACATAATTTCTTCCCTCAAGATATGCATATGCTCTTGACATTGCTGCAAGCGCAACAGAACCTCTAGGACTTGCACCAAGCTTAATATCATTATTCTTTCTTGTTGCACTAACAATATCAACCATGTACTTATAAACTCTATCATGAATAAATACTTCTGATACTTCTTTTTGCATATTAGCAAATGTCTGTGGATCCGTTATTGACACAACATTATCTAAAGAATTACCTGCTTCTTTAGTTTTTAACATACTAATTTCATCATCTACTTTAGGATAACCAATTGATAATCTAATCATAAATCTATCAAGCTGTGATTCTGGAAGCATATGCGTACCAACAGAACCCTCAGGGTTCTGAGTTGCTATTACCATAAATGGATTATTTAACTTATAAGAAACACCATCAACAGTAACTTTCTTTTCTTCCATTGCCTCTAATAAAGCTGACTGTGTTTTAGCAGAAGTTCTATTAATTTCATCTGCTAATAACAAGTTACAGAATATAACACCAGGTTTGTACTTGAATTCATTTTCAGCCTGATCAAAAATCGTAAAACCAACAACATCACTAGGCATAACATCCGATGTAAACTGAATTCTGTTCTGTTCAAGATTCATAGCCTTAGCAAATGCAATTGCCATCGTTGTTTTTCCTACTCCCGGAATATCATCTATCAAAATATGACCACCTGCTAAAAAGCAAGTCAACACTTTCTTTACAACTTCTTCCTTTCCAATAATAACCTTGTTAACTTCCTTGATAATTTCATGAGCTACCTCATATCCGTTCATAATTTCCTCCTAAAATAAATTATTCTTTAATCTTTTTTGTCCCGCATTATTCTTTATCAAACTCATTTATATTATATATAAATGAGTCTTCAGATTTCTTAAAAAATTATTACAATTTACTTAAAATGTAAATTTCCACTCACTATGCTAGTATATCATAAATTGTCAATTTATTAAACATCATTATATAAACAAACAGGCTAATAATCCGTTACAATAAAACCCTTTTTTCAACCCAAAAACAGCTATGGATAAACCATAGCTGCTTTCGTGTAAAACCTTAAGTTTTACTTTATCAACAAATAGGGTAACCAAACCACTGGTCACACTCTTTATTACCGAACTTTACTCTATCGGCTGTTCATCATCTTCCTCTAAAGCTTTCTCATAAGCCTCTAAGATGAGGTTCTGGATAGACGTCCTAGTTTCAGTATTTATAGGGTGTGCAATGTCCTTATACTCTCCGTCTGACGCCTTTCTACTAGGCATAGCGATGAATAATCCTCTTTCACCGTCAATAACCTTAATATCATGTACAACGAATTCATCATCAATTGTGATAGACACGATAGCTTTCATCTTGCCGTCTTTTGTCATCTTCCTAACTCTTACATCTGTAATCTTCATTTTACAATCCTCCTAATTACGTTTGATTACATTGTGTATCTTGCATTTTCTTCAATAACGATTTTGATTTCTCCATCTTCGCCTATGAATGTTGAATTTGCATTGATAGTATCCCTACTTTCAACTATGCAATTCTCAATGTGTGTATTATCTCCGATATAAACATCGTTAAGGATAATCGAGTTTTTAATTACGCAGTTATTTCCAATATAGGCTTTCTTGAAAAGAATAGAATCTTCTATCTTTCCATTAATTATACAACCACTTGAAATAAGACTGTTCTTCACTTCTGCTCCTGGGTTATATTTTGCAGGAGGCAAATCGTTTACTCGTGAATATACATCTGGATATTGTTTAAAGAAATAATCTCTTATATCTGGTTTTAGGAAATCCATATTTGTACTGAAATAATCCTCAACCGTTGAAATATTTCTCCAATATTCTTCCATAATATATGAGTATATTCTCTTTGACTTTTTATACTTAAGAATTACGTCATTTACTAAATCGTATCTATCTTGTGCCACGCACTTTTCGATAAGTTCAATAAGTAATCTTCTTCTAATTACATATATACCTGTTGAAACTAATCTATTGCTAGCTTCATCAGGTTTTTCTTCAAAGTCAGTAATTCTTCCGTCATCATCTATTTGTACAACACCAAACCTTGTAACATCCGAATCCTCAGATAATTCTTTACAAACAATGGTAATGTCCGCCTGCTTGTCAACGTGCTGAGTTAAAACTTTATTATAATCAAGTTTATATACAGCATCACCTGTTGCTATTACAACATATGGCTCGTGACTACTTTTCAAAAATCCAATGTTCTGATGAATAGCATCCGCCGTGCCTCTATACCAGAATCCATTATCGGATGTTATTGATGGCGTAAATACATATAAACCACCTTGTTTACGACCAAAGTCCCACCATTTCGATGAACTTAAGTGTTCGTTCAATGACCATGCGTTGTACTGTGTCAGAACTGCTACCTTCTGAATATGTGAATTTGTCATGTTACTAAGTGTGAAGTCTATGCTTCTGTAACTACCTGCCACAGGCATAGCAGCAATTGCTCTCTTTAATGAGAGCTCTTTCATCCTGTAGTTATTACCACCAGCTAAAATAATTCCTATCGCTCTCATCAAATCTCACCTGCCTTAATTATATAGTCTCCAGCAGCTAGTTCTCCATCTGTATAATCTGACAAATCTGTCTCTCCAGAGATAGCTGTATTCTTTCCGATTTTTACTCCGTCCGGAATAACGGAATTCTCACCAATCACTGCCAAATCAAAGGCATATATCTTGGTACTCAACTTGCTAGGTGCTGACTCTCCAAATCCAATTTCACAGTCCTTTCCAACAACTGTACGCTCAGCAATAATTGATTTGTCAATCTTCGTTCCTGACTTAATCACACTACCTTGCATTATAATTGAATCCTTTACAACTGCACCTTCCTCTATGGTGACATCAGGACTAATAACCGAGTTATAAACCTCTCCACATATAGTACATCCTTCACCAACTATGCTTTTTTCTATTACAGAGCTTCCTGCAATATACTGTGGTGGAAGCGAATCACTCTTTGTATAGATTTTCCAAAATTCTTCATATAAATTGAAATCTGGAACAATATCTATAAGTTCCATATTAGCTTCCCAGTATGAACCTAATGTTCCTACATCTTTCCAGTATCCCGTATATTCATATGAGAATATGCGTCTTCCCTGTTCGAAACAATATGGAATAATATGCATACCAAAATCGCAGTTCTGCTGATCCTTTAATTTTATTAAAGCCTCTTTTAGAACTTTCCAATTAAAAATGTAGATACCCATAGAAGCCAAATTGCTCTTTGGATGTTCAGGTTTTTCCTGGAATTCGGTAATTCTATTGTTATCATCTGTGACTACTACACCAAATCTACTTGCCTCTTCAATCGGCACTGGCATAGCTGCAATGGTTACATCTGCTTCATTAGCCTTGTGGTAATCAAGCATCACTTCGTAATCCATCTTATATATATGGTCTCCTGAGAGTATCAGTACATAATCAGGATTATACGTTTCCATGTACTCGAGATTCTGGAAAATCGCATTAGCTGTTCCTGTGTACCAATCAGTGTTTTCACTTTTTTCATATGGTGGAAGTACTGTAACTCCTCCTATGTTCCTATCAAGATCCCACGGAATACCAATTCCGATATGAGCATTTAACCTTAAAGGCTGGTACTGTGTTAATACACCTACCGTATCAATGCCCGAATTAATACAGTTACTTAACGGGAAGTCGATAATACGATATTTACCCCCAAAAGCAACTGCAGGCTTTGCAACTTTTGCTGTCAATACGCCAAGTCTGCTTCCTTGCCCCCCGGCAAGTAACATTGCAATCATCTCTTTTTTTATCAATTCAACCACCTCATCTGTTAGTAAAATATATTTTCAGTACTACTATTATAGCACATTTTCCAAAAAAATATATGGTAAACAAGCCATATTTTTATATATTTTTTTGTAATTTTTATCATTAGCGTTTTTTCTTATAGTCATTTTGCACAAAAAATAGGTTAGTGTTTGTTAACTTTGCATATAGTGAATGTTTATTTTTTAACTATCCATTTTTCTCTTCCTATTAAGAATATTATCCTATTTAATTTGCTTTTTATTTTTAATAAGAGTATAATCTACTAGGAATGTTTTAAGAAAATAGGAGGTACTTATGTACACTATTGATTTTTCAGTAAAATCCAAGGTTCACTTTACAGGTATCGGTGGTATCAGTATGAGTGGTCTTGCAGAAATATTATTATCAAAAGGATTTACAGTTACAGGCTCAGATTCAAAGAAATCTGAAGTAACTGAAATTTTAGAAAATTTAGGAGCAACTGTATACATCGGGCAGCGTCAGGCTAATATTACAGACGACATTGATTTTCTCGTATACACAGCTGCTGTTAAATCTGACAATCCAGAATTAGTTGCTGCTAAGGAAAAGAATATACCTACATTAACAAGAGCGGAATTATTAGGACAGATTATGAAACATTATAAAGTCGCAATTGGTGTTGCTGGTACTCATGGTAAAACAAGTACAACATCAATGCTTTCTAATATCTTCCTATACGCAAAGAAAGACCCTACTATTCTTGTAGGCGGTATGTTACCTTCAATCGGAGGTAATTCTCTTGTAGGTAATTCAGAGAACTTTATTACAGAAGCTTGTGAGTATACTAATAGTTTTCTATCATTTGCTCCAACTATAGCTGTAATATTAAATGTAAAAGAAGATCATCTTGATTTCTTTAAAGATATTGATGATATTAGAAATAGTTTTAAGCGTTACGCTAAACTTCTACCTAGCGATGGTACATTAGTTATTAATGGTGAAATTGATAACCTATCATTCTTCACAGATGATTTAGATTGCAATGTATCAACATTTGGTAGTAATCCAAGCACTTGTACTTATAGCTACAAGGATTTATCTTTCGATGAATATGCTAGAGGGTCTTATACACTTCTAATTAATAATGAAGAAGCTGGTAAAGTTAACCTTAAAGTTACAGGCGAACATAATGTACTTAATTCACTTGCTGCAATTGCTAGTGCAGTTGCAAGTGGAATCTCAGTTGAAGATGCCATTGCTGGTCTTTATACATATGAAGGTGTTGATAGAAGATTCCAGCATAAGGGAAAGCTAGGAGATATTGAAATCATTGATGACTACGCTCATCATCCAGATGAAATTAACGCAACAATTGCAGCTGCAAAGAACTACCCACATAAAGATTTATGGGTGGTTTTCCAGCCACACACATATACAAGAACTAAATCTCTCATGAATGAATTTGCTAATAGTCTATGCAAAGCTGACAAGATTGTATTAGCAGACATTTATGCAGCTAGAGAAACTGATAATTTAGGTATTTCATCTCAAACTTTAGCGAATGAAATTAAAAAGTATAACCCAAATGTATACTACTTCCCTACATTTTCAGAAATTGAAAATTTTTTATTAGAAAATTTATCATCCGGCGACTTGTTGATAACTATGGGTGCCGGTGATGTTGTAAAAATAGGCGAAAACCTACTTGGAAAATAAGTTATAAACATATCCACATTTTTTATCAATAAGAAGTTGATAAATGATGTGGATTTTTGATTTACATAACGCATATATAAACCCTTATTTTATGCACCCTGTGGGAGTTATGCACACTGTCCACATTATCCACAATCAGCCATTAAATATGGCACAAACACTCGTTCTATTTTAAAAAAATCAAACCTGTGCTATACTAAATCGCGTACGAAAATAACTACTAGTAAAGGGGTATTGACATGGGTGATCTTTTCCTAGAACGCGGTAGTTCTTCAAGAACAACTGCATTATCAAATACATTTATAGATGAGTACATGGGTAAGGCTAACGGAGAATTTGTTAAAGTGTATTTATACCTTTTAAGATGCTACCAAGACAGATCAATGAAGGTGTCTGTCTCAAGCTTCGCAGATTCACTTAACTGTACCGAGGGCGACATACTTCGTGCATTTAAATATTGGGAGGAACAATCTTTAATTTCTGTATGTTTCGATGAAGATGGCGAACTTAGCGGACTTAGAATTAACGAATGTAAATCAAACAAAAAATCCAAAAAAGGAACAAAAGAATATAGTGATGATATTAATGTTTCCAAGAAGAAAGATAAGAAAAAACCTTCTATCACTGAACTTTGTGATGATGAGGAATTTTCTGATTTGATATTTGCTATATCAACATATCTTGGCAAGCCTAGTCTCACTCCCAAGGAAACAGATACTGTACTTTACTTCATATCTGATTTAGGTTTTTCAACAGACTTGATTTTATATCTTGTTGAACACTGCATCAGTAGCGGAAGTAAAAGCATGAGATATATTGAAAAAGTTGCAATATCATGGGCTACAATTGGTATTGAAACTCTTGAAGACGCGAAAGAATATACTAACAATCATTCAACTAAATACAAATGCGTATTCAAGGCATTTGGCATAACAGGAAGACATCCTGGCCAAAGTGAAAAAGAATACATTAACAAGTGGTTCGATACATTTGGATTTGCTAGTGAAATTGTTGTTGAAGCATGTAATAGAACTATCAATTCAATTCACGAACCAAGTTTTAAATATGTAGATTCAATTTTAACTAACTGGCATAACTGTGGCATAACATGCCTAGACCAGATTAGTGAATTAGATGAGGAACATAAAAATTCCGCCAAAGAGAAAATCACAAGACTTCCAAAGCAGTCATCAAGAAAAACTGCTGCTTCTTATGATAATGGTTTTTCAGCTTTTCCTCAGAGAGAGTATAATAATGAAGAACTTGAACAGAAGCTATTAAAAAACAGAGCATTTTAATGTATTATAATACTTGTAGTAATGTTTTTTATCAAGGAGGTATTATGGCTCTTACAAATGAACAATTTGATAGCATTATGAGTAAGTATGAAAAAATAAGAAATCATAATGCCACAGTGGAAGCTGATAGAAAAAAAGAAATATATGAAAAACTTCCTCGTATAAAGGAAATAAATGATGAAATGGCCAATCTTTCACTTAAGGCTTCTATCGAAGCAATTAACGGCGATCCTACAGCCATAAGAAAACTTTCTGAGGAAAGTGTCATTCTTAATAATGAAAGAGAATTAATTCTCGAAAGAGCTGGCTATAAAAAAACATATCTTGATCCTATATACAACTGTAAAGATTGTAAAGATACAGGATATATCGGAAATGAAAAATGTCACTGCTTAAAGCAGCATATTATAAACGAATTATATTCACAGTCAAATCTAAATGAAATTCTTCATAGAGAGAATTTTGATAATTTCTGTTTTGACTACTACTCTCCTTCATATTTCGATAAAGTAACTGGCAAGAATGCTTTAGAGAATATCGAAGAAGTTGTAGATTACTGTCACCACTTTATCAAGACATTTGATTCGACCTTTACAAATATAATTATATACGGAAATACAGGTGTTGGAAAAACTTATCTTTCAAACTGTATTGCCAAAGAGCTTATTGAGAAAGGTAAATCTGTTATTTATCTTTCTGCAGTAAAACTCTTTGAAATTCTTGGAGATTATACATTTAACTCAAAGAGAATAGAGAACGTGGGAGACACAGTTAATAACCTATTAAACTGTGATTTACTGATAATAGATGACTTAGGAACTGAATTTGCTAATTCATTTACTCCATCAGCATTCTTTAACGTGCTAAACGAGAGACTTCTTGCCTCTAAATCAACTATTATCTCAACTAATTTATTTCCTGGCGATATCGCCAAGAAGTACTCAGAACGTATCTCATCAAGAATCGTTGGTAACTATGTAGGTATCAAGGTATTTGGTGAAGATATAAGACAATTAAACAGATCATAGGAGGACCCATTTTTATGGTACAGAATGGAAAAAACTACAAGACAATTCCAGTTGCCCCATTAGGCATCATGGCACATGAAAGCATCAAGCCACTTTGCGATAAGGTTGATAAATATATCGCAAATTGGAGACATGAAACAATGGCTGAAGGTTGTGATTTACCTTTAGTAGAATTTGAAAAAGATTCTTTTTTAATTGATTTTAAGACTCCAAGATTTGGCTCAGGTGAAGCTAAATGTGTTATTAATCAGACTGTACGTGGTGATGACCTTTACATTATTGCTGACGTTACAAATCATCATTTAACTTATTCAGTTTGCGGACATGAAAATCACATGTCACCGGATGACATTTTCCAGGATATCAAAAGAATAATCGCTGCTGTTGCAGGTAAAGGTAAAAGAATAACTGTTGTTATGCCTTTCCTTTATGAAAGCAGACAGCACCGTCGTACAGCTCGTGAATCTATGGACTGCGCTCTTGCTCTCCAAGAACTCATAAATATGGGTGTTGAAAATATTATCACATTCGACGCACACGATCCTCGTGTACAGAATGCAATTCCACTTAATGGATTTGAAACAGTTCAGCCTACATATCAGTTCATCAAGAACTTACTTAAAGCTGAACCTGATCTTACAATTGACGCTGATCACATGATGATGATCAGTCCAGATGAAGGTGCTATGAACCGTGTAGTTTACTACGCTAACGTTCTTGGTATCGACATGGGTATGTTCTATAAGCGCCGTGATTATACACAGCTTGTAAACGGTAGAAACCCTATCGTTGCTCATGAATTCTTAGGTTCATCTGTTGAAGGTAAAGACGTATTCATTATCGATGATATGATTTCATCAGGTGATAGTCTTTTAGATGTTGCTAGAGAACTTAAGAAGAGAAAAGCTAGAAAGGTATTTGCTGCTGCTACATTCGGTCTTTTCACTAATGGTCTTGACCGTTTTGATAAAGCATACGAAGAAGGTCTTATCGATAGAATCCTTACAACTAACCTTGTATATCAGGATCCAGACCTTTTCACAAAGCCTTGGTATGTTGGTGTTGATATGAGTAAGTACATTGCTCTTTTAATTGAAACATTAAATCATGATGCTTCAATTTCAGAACTTTTAAGCCCAACTGAAAGAATTAATAAGTGCATTGCAAAACATAATGAAAGAAAGAATGCACAGAACTAGGATTTAAAAAAATCATATATATCCGAAAAGATTATATCTTTTCAAAAAAATTAACAGCAGTTATGAAATTCATAACTGCTGTTGTACTTTATAATTTATTTAAGCTTCTTTCTTCTCACTATAAAACTTTCTAATCTGTGGCATCATCTCTGTTGCTACTTCTCTACCAATGTTATAAACAAGAGTCATCTCGTCAGGATCATGAGAAATACGGTCTATAGGAAGAGTATTCTTTGGTCTTATAACTAAAATCTCACCCTGCGCTTCCTTTCTCATTATATAATCAACCTGAGCATTATACATCTCATGTCTATGCTTCATTGCTTCAAAAATAGCAGGTATTTTTTTAAGCGCAACTTTCATTACTTTTTCCTTTGAAATAGGAGGCTTCCTATAATCCTCTGGCTGAGTAGTAATAACAATGTTTTTATCATAACCTAGACTTTCAAAAAACTTAAGAGGAATTGAATCTGATATACCACCATCAAGATAACCATGTCCATTAATCTCAACAACATTTGAAACAACTGGCATGGATGATGATGCTCTAATCCACTCCATAGTTTCCTTATTAATCTTTTCAGCCTTTTTATATACTGCCTTTCCTGTCTTTACATCAGTTGCAACTATCCAAAACTCCATAGGACTTTCTTCGAATGTTTTCTTATCAACTTTATCTAATTTAAAAGGAATTTTATAATAACAAAATCCTTTATTAAAAAGATTACCTGTTGCAATCAGGGATCTATAACTACAATACAACGGTTCTTTGGCATATTTTACGCTATATCTAATAGTTCTTCCAATCTGACGCGACTTATAATTACACCCAAAGCAAGCACCTGCTGATACACCAACAATGCCATCAACATCTATGTTATTTTCCATCATCACATCAATAACGCCCGCGGTGAAGAGTCCCCTCATGGCTCCACCTTCCAAAATAAGTCCTTTTTTCATAATCCCTCCATTATTTAACAAATATATTGGTAATTATCCTAATTTTATTAGATTATATTCTAATCCTAACTTATCTGCCATAACTTTTTCTCTGGTATGACAAGAGAAGATAATAACCTGATCAAGATTTTCATTTAAAAACTCAAGAGCACGTCCCATACGCTTGTTATCATACATAGCAAATGCATCATCCATCAAAATTGGCTTTGTATCATCACCAAACAAAATATCCGCTGCTGCAAGACGCAAGCTTAAGTAAATCTGTTCTAACGTACCCTTACTTAAATGAGAACTCTTAAGAAGTCTGTTAGGACTGTTAATACTAATATTAAGTTTATCATCAATAACTATTTTATCATACTTACCTTCTGTAATACTGCTCATATATCTTGAAGCTTCTTCATTAAGTTTATTACCAAAGTTATCTCTTACTTCCTTAGCAATATCCTCAATAGTCTTAAGTGCAAGATCAGCTGCATCTGCTTCTAATGTATTAACTTTAAATCTATCTAGTCTTTCTAATAAAAGACTCTTATCAGCTGATAATTGCTCATATTTTTCTCTATTGTGTTCAAGATTCCATTCATCCTTAGAAATAAGCTCTTTTAAATCATCCATTTCTCTTGCAAGCTGTTCAATGTCTTTTGCATTATCAACAGTCTCAAGTTTATTTTCATCCTGTTCATTAATATCTTTATTAACATCAAATAATCTCTTTGACATCTTCTGCATGCGCTCGTCATTTTCATCAATGGCTTTTTTCAAATTACTAATTTCTGAAACTGTCTCTCTAAGACCATTAAGTCTAGTAATTTCTTTCTTTTTGTATCTACCTTTTTTTATAATTGAACCAATACAAAGACCTAAGCTGAATACAAAGACACCACCACATACACCGCCGCATAGCAGGTACGTTTCAAAATCTGGTAAATATGGTAATACAAAATCAATAGCATATGAAACAAAGAATATAATTCCACCAACTAAAGAAACCATCATTAAGAATATGCCAAATAAACTTGGAAGAGCTTTTTGTTTTTTGATTCTTGCAATTAGCTCATCAACTTCTTCTGGGTCCCTAACATCAACATCCTCTAACTTATCCATTAATGCATAACGTTTTTCTTTAAGTTCTTCTTTTTCATTTCTTAAATTATCAATTTCCATCTGCATAGTATCATGTTGAGACTTAAGTACATCAAGCTGACCTTTTTTTACAAGTGCATTTTCATCATACTCACTTTGAGCAGACTTTAATCTATTATATTTATCATTAGCCACATAAAGTCTATCTTTATTTCTTGAGATATTCTTTTCAACATTATTCTCCTCAACTAAAAGCGCATCCATTTCTTCACTCATGGATTTTAAATTGCTCTTAAGTGCCACTTCACTTTCACCGGCAAAAGAATTTCTAATTTCTTTTTTCTTATTGTTAAGTTTCTCCATTGCTGCCTTAACATCAAGTTCTGTGGTTTTAGTTGCGCCAAGATTAGCTGCATAATTTTTTAATATTAATTCAAGTTCCTTATCAGTAGCTCCACCAAGCTGACTTACACTTATAGTATTGTAGTAACAATTTTCATCGAATCCTTCAAAAAGTGCATTAATTTCATCAGTTGAAAGTGTCCTACCTTCATCAATATTAATTACATCTACAGATTTATAATCCTTATTGAAATTTCTTTCAATACGATAATTAACGCCTTTAGACTCTATAATCATACTACCTGCATAAACAGCGGGATTATCCCAAGGTTCATACTTAGTGTATGCATCATTATCACTACTTCTGCCTCTTGTTTTTTCAATACCAAAAAGCATTCCTCTAATAAAAGTATGAATAGTTGTTTTTCCAGCTTCATTCTCGCCATAAATTATATTCATACCCTTTTCAAAATTAATTGTTTTATCCTTAAACTTACCAAAGTTGGTAATATTAATCTCCTTAATAATCAACTTCTTACCTCCATAGCCGAAAGCAATGCGCTAGTTCCATAATAAAGTGCTTTTTTATGAAGTTCATCAAGATTAGTTCTATCACCAAATCTCTCAATGAACATACCAATCATATTATCCTTATTCTGCTCATAAAGTTTTTCAAAATCAAAATCAGGCTCAGATAAATCATTAACTGAAATGACATTACCAAGAAGACTAATTTCAGTCTTATCAAAATTAATGTCAGCATCTCTAAATCCTTTAATTGTAACGTGGAAAATATTGTTCTCCCCACCTTCAATAATAGCCTGTTTAATCATATTAACCACTTCAGAATTCGTCATATTAGAAGCAATGTCAATTTCTATGTCCTCATAACTCCTCTTAGCAAATGGTACGAAAGTAATCATACGCTCTTCTGAAGTAATCTCACCTTTAATATATCCACGCTTACCTTTATCATTCTTATCGATAGGTTCTAAGCTTCCTGGATATGCATATCTTGCTTCGCTTTGTAAATATGGAATATGAATATGTCCACACGCTACATAACTAAATCCGTTAAGCATAATCATGTTCATATTCATAGGAATATGTGCTTCATCACCACCATGAGCAAGCAAAATATTTATTTTACTTTTATTCATTGGAACAATATTATCATATACAGGTTCTTTTATTATCTTTTTATGATATGACATACCATAAACATCCACACCTAAATCTTCAAAGGAACAAATCTGCATTTCACTATCTGATAAAAAGAATACATTATCTGCCCATTGAAAATTATTATAATTAGAAGCATCCGAAACAGGATCATGATTACCTGCTATAAGCACAACTCTTGTTGGTGCTACACACTCAAACAAGTAGTTTACTTCCTTTAATTCTGATACTTTTGGTTGTCTATGAAAAAGATCACCTGCTATTAAAAACAACTCTGGTTTTTCCTGTTTTACAACACTAATAAGTTTTTTAAAAGTGCCCCATATTTCAGAAGCTCTGCTTTCGCCCCAAGGCATATTCGAATCCGGAGTTGCACCAAGATGAATATCCGCTGTATGTATAAACTTCATAACTTCTCCTTCCAAATTTTATCTTAAAATATTCAAAACAATTTATAATAATACTTAGTATTAATTTACTACTAAGCCTCTATACTAAACTTCCAACTGTTCTTGGATATGGAATAACATCTCTAATATTTGACATACCTGTTAGATACATAACACATCTTTCAAATCCAAGTCCAAAGCCAGCATGACGAGTACTTCCATACTTACGAAGATCTAAATAAAACTTATATTCATTTTCATCAAGCCCCAACTCTTTCATTCGTTTAATAAGTTTATCATAATCATCTTCTCTCTGGCTTCCACCTATAATTTCACCAATTCCAGGAACAAGACAATCCATAGCAGCTACAGTCTTTTCATCATCATTAAGTTTCATATAAAATGCCTTTATATCCTTTGGATAATCAGTAACAAAAATAGGTTTCTTAAAAACAGTTTCCGTTAAGTATCTTTCATGTTCTGTTTGTAAATCACAGCCCCATGAAACTTTATATGTAAATTCATCATTATGTTCTTTTAATATGTCAATTGCCTCAGTATATGTAACTCTGCCAAAATCAGAATCTTTAACATGATTAAGTCTTTCAAGTAATCCCTTATCAACAAAACTATTAAAGAATTCCATCTCATCCTTAGCATTATCAAGAACATACTCAATAATATACTTTATCATGTCCTCTGCAAGTTCCATATCATCTTCAAGATCAGCATATGAAATCTCAGGTTCAATCATCCAAAACTCAGCAGCATGCCTTGTTGTATTAGAATTCTCCGCTCTAAATGTTGGACCAAAAGTATATATCTTTTTAAATGCCTGAGCATATGTTTCACCATCAAGCTGACCCGAAACAGTAAGTGATGTTTTCTTTTCAAAGAAATCATCTTCATAACTTAATTCCTTTTCAACATCTTCAGCACTCTTATTATTCCCTTTTAAAAGTTCATCAACATTAAGTGTTGTAACCTGAAACATTTCACCAGCACCTTCACAGTCACTTCCGGTAATAATTGGCGTATGCACATATACAAAGCCTCTCTCCTGAAAGAACTTATGAATTGCATAAGCAATTAGAGAACGGACTCTAAATGTAGCCTGAAATGTATTAGTTCTAGCACGTAAATGCGGAATCGTACGCAAGTATTCAAAACTATGTCTTTTCTTTTGAAGCGGATAATCACTAGTACTATTGCCTTCTACCATTACTTCGTCAGCCTGAATTTCAAAAGGCTGTTTAGCTCCTGGAGTTAGTACCAATCTGCCACTAACTATAATAGCCGCACCAACATTAAGTTTTGAAATATCCTTAAAATTTGGAAGCGTATCATCATATACAATCTGAAGAGTTTTAAAACAAGTACCATCACTAATCGAAATAAAACCAAATGTTTTTGAATCCCTTATACTACGAATCCACCCACCTACAGTAATGCTTTCAGAAAACTCATCAATTTTCGCATCTCCACTTTCATTTAAATCAAATAATTCTTTAATCTCTGTAATCTTCATAATCTAATCCTATTTTTCATATCCATAATACTTTTCAACACCAAGGGCGATTCCATCAACCATCTTCTTCTGACCAGAAGAAGAACTCATAAATTCATCTTCAGAATAATTAGTCATATATCCCATTTCAATAAGCGCAACAGGAATCGTACTAAAATTAAATCCTGTCAAATCATTTCTACCCTTAAGTCCATTATTTTTAATACCTGTTTTCTCGCAATACTTTTCAAGTATACAGGATGCAAGCTTATAGCTTTTACCTGATAAATTTCCAATGTATGGATTACTAGCAGGTGGATATAATAAACTTACTCCATTAATAGTTGAATTATCGCTTCCATCAGCATGAATTCTAATGGATATATCACACTTTTTATTAAGTTTTTTAGCGCGCTCACTATTTGAAATATTAACTTCAGCCTTTTCACGCACCATTACAACTTTATAACCTTTATCTATAAGTTTTTCCTTAAGTTTAAGAGCAATTTCTAAGTTAAGTGTACCCTCTGACTTTCCTGTACTTATTCCCCTTGTACCACCAGCAACCTTAATTTTCTTCTGACTACTTCCTGGTCCAATAGGTTCAAGCTCATAATTTGCATTTTTTTGATGTCCTGCATCAATACCAACAATAGCCTTTGGCATAATCTTAACTTTTGTTGATATCTTCTTACCCTTAACCCTAACAGTAAGTGTAACCTTACCATATCTCTTACCTGTTAAAACTATTCTTCTATCATCAATCTTTTTTATCTTAGCAATCTTCTTATCTGAAACTTTCCACTTAGCTCCATTTAAGTTAACTCTAAAAACTCTCTGTTTACCACACTTAACTTCCTTATGCTTTCTGGTAAAAATCAGTTTTTTATTTTTCAGACTACCATCAATTTTTGTCTTATCTTTATCGTTATTATATGCTGTTGTTTCATCCGCATTAACCCTATAATTACTTTTTATATTCACCACTCCTAAAAGAGCTATTAAAGAAAAAGCACTCAGCATACAAACAAAACCCTGTTTTATATATTTATTCTTCATCTTATTCCCATACTATCTAATCAACAAATTCTCTCTTAATATCAAACGCTACTCCATCTTCTTCATCTTTCTTAACTCAGATACAGCAAATGGAATAGCGATTCCCATTGCAAGTATATCAGCAATAGTCTGTGTAACCTCAACACCCCTTATACCAAATACTCTTGGTAAAATCAAAATTAAAGGGATAAAAAATATACCACTTCTTGCTGAAGATGTTATGGATGCTTTAATACCCTTACCCATGGATTGAAGCATCATATTAGTAATAACCGTTGTTGCCATACACGGAAGTACACATGCCTGAAATCTAAGCGCCACCTTACCTACCGCAACAACTTCTTCATCCTTTCTAAATGCCCATATAATATCTGGTGCAAATATAAAACATATAGCCCCAGCAAATACTAAAAATATGGTTCCATATTTAACACAGAAGAAATATCCTTCTCTTACTCTATCCTTTAACTTTGCTCCATAATTATATGAACATACTGGTTGATAACCCTGTCCAAAACCAATAACTGCAGAGCCTAGCATCATCATAACTCTAGTCGTAATTGACATACCAGCTATGGCTGCATCATTTCCATACTTACCTGCATACTTGTTAAGTAAAAGAGTAGCTGCCGCTGCAAGTCCCTGACGAAAAAGTGACGGAGCACCACCATTAGTAATTTCCTTTAAGTAGAATCCATTAAGTCGTACATTCTTTATATTAACCTTTATGGTTTGTCCTCTTAAACTAATAAATAAAAGAACCAAAAAACTCATAAACTGTCCAGTAATTGTAGCTATTGCTGCTCCTCTTACTCCCATGTCAAACACTAAGATAAGAAGTGGATCAAGTCCAACATTAAACACAGCACCACACATAAGACCTACCATGGCATAAACAGCTCTTCCCTGAAAACGTAATTGATTATTAATTACAAACTGACACATCATAAATGGAGCACCTATAAGAATTATACTCATATACGCCTTTGTATCAGCCATACTTGTCTTTGTAGCACCAATCGCACTAGCAAGTGGATTAATAAAAATATTTCCCACAACCGCAATAACTATACCGAATATCATCGCCATGCAAAATCCAGTTGAAGCCATCTCATTAGCTTCTTTAACTTTACCTGCACCAAGCATTCTAGCTATAAAGTTTCCAGAACCATGTCCACAGAAAAAACCCAAGGCCTGAATAATTGCCATAACCGAAAACACTAGGCCTACTGATGCAGTAGCCTGCGTTGAAATCTTACCAACAAAATATGTATCTGCCATATTATAAAGGGCTGTAACCAACATACTGATTATAGTCGGTATCGATAATTTAATTATAAGCTCCGGTATCGGAGTTTTAGTAAGAAAATCTCTCCTACTATCTACATCCACCTTATTATTTGCACTTACTTCCTTATTCTTTTCCATTTTTCCGTTCTTCATTTCTAATTTTATTCGTACCCTTCTATTTTAACACAAAACAGGCAAAAAAACACCCAAATCCGATAAGATTCGGATTTGGGTGTTTTTAATAATAATCACTTTTATTTTACTGGAATTTCAATTTCCATAGAATCTTCTTTTACATCCTGATTCATTTTATAAGCAACCACTTTAATTGTTTTTAGCTCTTTCTTATTCTCATATCTCTGTTCTGTATCATCTCCACCTAAATATGTAAGCACTTTTCCATCATCCCCCTTTAATTCAAAGAGAATAAATGTATCAATATCATTTTCTCCTTCCACCTCAAGTGTAATGTATTTCTCATCAAATATGGCCTTTTTTAATATAACCACATCATCATCCACAGAGAATGGAGTGTTAACTTCCTGTATTTTTTCTTCCATCAGCTTATTTATTTTAAATGATTTTTTACACTTTATATCTTCCTTATTATTCTTAGCAAATACCTTTGCTTCAACTTCAATTTCTTTTCCAACAAATCCATTTATAATTTCTGTTATTTCTTCATCAGATTTATCATTAAAATTTGAAGGTAAATAATAATATTCTATATATGAATTTTTCTTATCCGTTTTCGCCATTGAAGAAGAACCAAGATTAAGTTTCTTTTCACCGTCAGATATGATCAAATTCTCAATAGCTGCATTTTTCTCATATATTGATTTTCCAACATTGTATTCAACATATATATTTTTAGTTCCTATTTTCATATCCGTAATATCAAAAGAATAATCCTCTTTCTTATTACTTATTATGCCTCTACATAGAAACAGTCCTACTCCAATAATAATCAACGTAATAATCAAATATATGCTTTTTTTCATATCCTCTATTTCTCCTTGTTTTTTATCAACGAGCACGATTATATTATTATAACCATTATTTGTCAATACAATTTCTAAACTTAGTATCATTTTAATACTAAGGAGACTATTCTTTCATTTTGAGTTTTTATTCAATCCCTTCAATTGCTAATTCCAACCGTCTGTGATATTATTTATAACATGAAAAATAACAACAAGAAAGAAGGATAAATTATGGATCCAAGAATTATAAAATTAGCAAGCAATCTTGTAAATTATTCTATGGCTGTTAAGCCAGGTGAAAAAGTATATGTACAGCATTTCGGAAGTGCAACAGGCGATCTTGCAAGAGCTGTAATTAAAGAAGTGTATAAAGCAGGCGGTGTTCCATTTGCTCATTATACTGATAATAGAACGCTTAGAGAGATTTTACTTAACTGTAACGAAGAACAAATTAAGTTAATGGCTAAAATTGATGCTGCTGAAATGAGTGAAATGGATTGCTACATTGGAATTAGGGGTGCTGATAATGTTGCAGAACTATCAGACGTTCCTGCCGAGAACATGAAACTTTATGAAAGATTATATCAGGTTCCTGTTCATCACGACATCAGAGTTAGAAAGACAAAGTGGGTTGTACTTAGATATCCTGATAATGCCATGGCTCAGCTCTCAAATACAAGTCTTGAAAACTTTGAGGACTTCTACTTTGATGTTTGCACTTTAGACTATGCGAAGATGGGTGAAGCCATGAAACCACTTATCGACCTTATGAATAAAACAGATAAGGTCAGAATCGTTGGTCCCGGAACAGACCTTAACTTCTCTATTAAAGATATTCCAGCAATACCATGTGCAGGTAACATGAATATTCCTGATGGTGAAGTTTACACAGCACCAGTTAAGGATTCAGTTAACGGAACAATTAGTTATAACACTCCATCTATCTGGGGTGGCTTTACATACGATAACATTAAGCTTACATTTGAAAATGGTAAGATTGTTGATGCCACAGCTAATGATACTGAAAAAATCAACGAAGTCTTCAACACAGACGAAGGTGCAAGATATGTTGGCGAATTCGCTATAGGTGTAAACCCATATGTTCTTAATCCTATGAAAGATATTTTATTCGATGAAAAAATCTGTGGAAGTTTACATTTCACACCTGGTAACTGCTACGATGAAGCTCCAAATGGTAACTCATCAGCAATCCACTGGGATCTTGTTCTTATCCAAAGAGAAGAATGGGGTGGCGGAGAAATCTACTTCGACGATGTTTTAATCAGAAAGAATGGAATCTTTGTAATTCCAGAACTTGAATGCTTAAATCCAGAGAATTTAATATAGTATATATAGAAAAAGGCGCCGTGCATTGCACAGCGCCTTTTCCCACTCTAAATTTTTTCATGTTCTTCTCATAAACTTCTATTCTTCTCTCCAATAAGTTTGTCTATATATACTGTCAACATATCCACCATACGGATTATATTTTACTGTATATACTCTATCTTCAAGTTCAAACCAGTAACAAATAACATCAAACTTTTTACTTTCTTCAGAATACTCATTACAAAATTCATACCTATACTGTTTTTCATTTTTACCAATCGCATATTTCTTAATTACTTTTCTAGCTTCTTTTAGGCCTTTATCAACATACTTTTCAATTTCAGCCTTGCTATAATCTTTATGCTCTTTAATGACATATGGTCGATCAATTGAATCCACCTTACCTGTTATAGTATCAATATCTATAACATACTGACTAAAATAATCCTGATATATTCCTTCACCATTGTAATCATCAAAACATATACTATAAATATTTTCATTAACCGGGTCATCCTGATCAAGCCAATCTATTTCATACCCATTTTTTTCTGAAACATCTGCTCCACAAAAGTCCTTAATTACCTCCCTGGCTTTTTCAATAGCAGCTAATTCCTTTTCATTATAAGTAACTTCTTCTGTTTTTTCTTCTGTTTTTTCTTCTGTTTCATTTTCGATATTCTTAGCAATTTCCTCCGATGAAACCGTATATAATTTTTCTGTAAAGTCTATCAACTGCAACATTTGCTCATCAGTCATTTCAGATTCTGGTAAATGAAGGAAATTATCTTTTTCAACAAATACCAATTCATCCTTTCCATACTCACTATCCTTCGGATTAGCTTTTGAATGAATTCCGAGATCAATTTGCTTCTTAATATATCTCAAAGATTCTTTAGGGAAACGACCACTCGCGTACTCTTGGCAAAGTTCTTCATATCTTACGCTCTCATCTCTAGTAAATTCTCTTGACGACTCATAAAAGCCACCCTCATTAGAATTATTAAATATATCTTCCACATGCTCTCTTTCTTCCTTAGGTATATTTTTCATTCTATCCTTATAACTATCAAATCCTGCCTTAACACCAACTCCTCCTATCGTTACCGTAACAAGGAATACTGCAGCAAATGCTACTTTCTTAAGCATATACTTTCTTCGTAATCCTCTACTATGGTTTGAACAATTATTATATATATTTTTTTTAACATCTTCAGGCATCTCAATCTTATCAAAAAGCTTATTAATACCATTATCTTTAATACTCAAACTTAAGTTCCTCCTTAGAATTACCAATTAAAATCCTTAATTCTTCTCTGGCTCTTTGAAGCCTTTTCTTAGTAGCTGAAACCGATATTCCCAGTATTTTAGAAACCTCTTCTATGTTATAGCCTTCAATATAATAGAGTATCACCACACTCTGTAGTTTTGAACTCAAATTATAGATTTGTTCTAATTCTTCTTTATCTTCTACACTTTCATAATTATTACTAACAATATTTTGTTCAACTTCCTCAAATGGTACACATGCATGTTTTTTGTGAAAGCGCAGGAAATTCCTACATTTATTCTGACAAACTTTAAAAAGCCATGCTTTCTCGTGCTCTATAGAAGCAAACTCTTTCTTTCTGGTCATATACTTAAAAAATACTTCCTGTAAGATATCTTCTGAATCCTCTTTATTCTTAATCATCAAAAAGCAACTTCTATATAAAGCATTTCCATATAAATCTATGGCTCTTTCCAAGTCCATGTTCTTTTCATTCATTTCCATGCTCATACTCCTTAAACTTTAATAAAAGATAACGCGTTTATCTCTATATACTAGATACACCCCTAACTAAATAAAGGTGACATTTGCTATATTAAAAAAATTTCAAAAAAAATTTATAAGTAACTTATGTGTAACTTTACATATGTATAATTATAACTGTAAAGCAAACAAAGTGAAATATTTAAACAACATGAAAAATTCATAAAGAGGATTCGGAGGAACAAATATGATATTAAAGCAAATCATTACAAAAGGATTAATTACCACAATACTATGTAGTTGTATTAACTGTACATCTTATGTTGAAAAATATAAACAGGACGCATACAGTAAATCAAAGTTTAAAGAAATCTTAAAAGAAACTAAATTGGTATCTGATAAGGACTTAAACAGCAAATACTATAAATACCTTGAAAAAATAAAAATAGCAAAGCGACCACCCAGGCTTTCACCTGAGTAGTCGCTTTTTATCTTTTAACATTTTTCAATGCCTATTCTACCCTAATATCCTTATCAACATTTACAATTTCCTTATTTGTAGGGTTATACACAACATAGTACTTTGAATTCTTATATTTTACAGTATATTTAATCATGTCAAATGTAGTTGGTTCTGTATTACTCTTATACTCACAACCATCCTCATATTCATTAATAAACTTATACTTGCATTTTACAAACTCATCTGTTTCAAAGTATTTCTCTAAAAATGCTAACATATTGCTCTTTTCTTCTTCAGCAATTTTCTTTATTTCACTCTCTGTATAATCCTTAGTATCTGCAAGTTTATACTCTTTAGATCCACCTAAAAGCTTACCTGTTTCTGCATCAATTGTAATGTATTCAACTAATCTTCCAAGTTCAGCCTCAGCGTCATCCTTCCACATTAATACAAAGTATGCTCCACCAGCTTCTTCTATATTCTGTAAACGCCAACCATCTTCAACATTAATGTTTCCATCAAATGCTTCATTATATTTCGCAATAGCCTTATCTCTTATTTTATTTCTAAATGCTTCATCAGAAAAATCACCAGAAAATGTTTCTTCTACTACTTCTGAATCATCTCTATTTTCAGCATAATGCTCATTTGCTAATGTGTAATACTTGTTAATAAAATCAACATACTGAAGCATCTGTTCCTCAGTAAGTTCAGATTCTGGTAAAACCACTTTATTAATATCTCTTACTACTGCAAGCTCGTTATCACCTATTTCAGATTCATTATCAACAAATCTAATGGATTCTTCAGGAAACTTACCATTTCTATATTCGTCAGTAAGCTTTTCTTGCATAATAGCTTCAGCTCTAGTCAAATCTCTGCTGAATACAACTGCAACATCTCCAATGTTTTCATCAAACTCACGATTATCATTATCCTCTCTAAAGGATTCATACTGAGCTTTTTCCTTCTTATCCATACTACTAACTCTTTCATGCATTGTGTCAAGACCAGCCTTAACGCCAATTCCACCAAGACTAAGTGTTAACAAAAACACTGCAGCAAATGCAACCTTCTTAGGATAAAACACTGGTGTACGTCCCTTAGTACTACAATTTTCAATCACTTTTTCACTTAAACCTTCAGGAATATTTATATTAACTAACAGTTCATTATGTCCATTATTCTTAATACTCATAAATAACATCTCCTTTATGTTCTTCAATCTGCATCTTTAGTTCTTCTCTTGCTCTTTGCAATCTTTTTCTTACTGCATTTGCTGAGATGCCTAATATTTTTGCAATTTCATCCGTACTATAACCATCAACATAAAAGAGTAACACAACGCTTTTAAGCTTATAACTTAAATTGTAAATTTCGAGCAACTCTTCTCTGTCCTCAAAATATGCATCATCTTTTGCATTACTAATACCGTACTCTATTTCTTCAAATGGTATGTGTACGTGTCTTTTGTGAAATCGTATGAAATTAATGCACTTGTTTTGACAAACTTTAAAAAGCCACGCCTTTTTATGTTCTTCTGATTCGAACTCTTTTTTAGAAACCATATACTTATAGAAGACTTCCTGGAAGACATCTTCCGCATCTTCCTTATTCTTTAACATAAGCAAACAATTTCTATAAATAGCCTTACCATAATCAGAAATGGCTTTCTCTAAATTCACATTATTACTATCCATTCCCATATCTACTCCTTCACATTTAGAATTCCCGCGTTCGTTCCTATACTATATAACACACCACGCCCACCCCAATTGTGACATTTGAAAAAATAATTTTTTCAAATTTTTTCAAAAAATTTTTGTTAGTAACTTATGTGTAACTTTACATACGTATAATTATAACTGTAAAGCAAACAAAGTGAAATATTTAAACAACATGAAAAATTTATAAAACTTTGGAGGGAAAAGAAATGATATTAAAGCAAATCATTACAAAAGGATTAATTACCACAATACTATGTAGTTGTATTAACTGTACATCTTATGTTGAAAAATATAAACAGGACGCATACAGTAAATCAAAGTTTAAAGAAATCTTAAAAGAAACTAAATTGGTATCTGATAAGGACTTAAACAGCAAATACTATAAATATCTTGAAAAAATCAATTTTACAAACGAAGCTGACTACAGAAGTAATCAAGAATCATTTGAAAACGAATATACAAAAAATCATGGATTATTAGAGGCTTCATCAGGAATCTTAGTAGATACAGATAAAATGGAAATAATCTATGCGCAGAATGCATTAGCAGATAGAGCACCTGCAAGCACAACAAAATTACTTACAGCAATTACTGCTCTTGAGTTTTTAGATTTAGATACACCACTTAAGGTTGGATGTGAAAGAGATTTCATTGCTCGTGATTCAAGTGTATGCGGAATCAAGAAGGGAGATATGGTAACAGTTAATGACTTACTTCACGGACTTTTAATCAAATCAGGTAATGATGCTGCTTATACCCTTGCTTGTTACGCTGGTATGTACATTTATAATAATACATATATCCCATTTAATGAAAACAAATTGGATGGAAAATACTTACTTCCAGATACATATAATTACTCGGAAAAAGACGCTGTTAAATACATCAGCACATTTATTAACTTTATGAATATTAATGTAAGAATTATGGGATGTGAAACTGCAAAATTCTCAACACCTGACGGATACGACGATAAACACCAGCGTGTTACAGCAATTGATCTTGCAAAGATTTGTGTATGTGCAAAGCAGAATAAAACAATTAGCGAGATTTGTAATAAAACTACATATCATTGTGAATCACTTGATAAAACATGGATTAGCACAAACGAATTAATGGATAAAGAAACAGAATATTACAATCCAAATGTAGACGGACTTAAGACTGGCACAACAGACGATGCAGGCATGTGTTTCGTATCATCAGCTCATAACAATAATACTCATCTTGTAAGTGTTATTTTAGGTGGTGATACTGAAAGCAGATGGAGCGAAACTAATAAGTTATTAGATATTGGATTCCAGTATTAATCATGCAAAATGCAGTATAAAATACTGTTCACGTCACTTAACTTATTCGGAATGTCCGCATCTTCGATGCTCTACTGTTGCTTCGCAACAATTTCCTCATATTCGTTAAGTGACTATCTACAAAATTTAAATTATAAAATACTGTTTTCGTCACTTGATTCTCATTCGGAAATTACGCATCTTCGATGCTCTACCGCTGCTTCGCAGCAATTTCCTCATGGTTTTTGGGCGACCACAAACTATCTATCAAGTGACTCCATACAAATAAAAATAAATGGCTATATGTAAGCGAGCTTACTATAGCCATTTATTTTCATTTGTAAACAGTATCACTAAATAGTTGTATTTTCACCTGTGATTCCCACATATGCGCCCTGACTAGCTTCTGCTGAATCTGGATGAGCAATTAACCACTTATTTCTAGCCCAAAGTAATTTATCTTCAAAATCAACTACTTTGGCTGGTCTATAATCTGTGTTTGTTTCTCTAGGCAAGATAACAGCTACTCTAAATCCGCCATCTTCTACCTGACATGGTGCATAATGAAGTGATGTTGCATATACTTCTACAACTGCGCCCTTAGGTGCTCTAAATGCTACAACATCTTTAGTATCTAATTTACCATCGATAATTTTATCCTGCTTAGCAAGAAGTAATACGAAATCTGTTGCACCAATATTAAACTCGCTACTTCTATGATATTCAAGACAGTTAAGTGCCTTGTTATATCCCCAGCACATACCAAGTTCGATTGGCATTCCACCATATGCATTATTTTCAAACTCTTTAAAAATTGCGCAAGCTTCAAGTGAATCAATCCATGGTTCATAATTAACACCTTCTGCTGGCATCTCCACAGCTTCCATAGCTTTAACTAATTCTGTTGTGTCATATCCTGTTAATACTTTTCCGTACTCAGCAAATTCAGGATCATTTACACTGTAAATCTTCATTTTTTCTTTCCTCCGTTACATTGATTTTGTACTAAAATACATAACTATATGATACTACATAAAAGAATAATTTTCTACCTTTTCTCACTCAGTCATTATTATAACATCGTCTAAATTTGCAACGTCAACAGTAACCTTAAAACGAGCAGGATCAATAAGAACGCCCATCTTCACAGGAGCTTCTCCCTCATTAGATTGTTTAACTGTCAATAGCACATCATGAAATGTTGCATTCATCAATACATATCCTACACGACCAACAAGTTCAAAATGTACCTTTGCATCTTCCTCCGTAGTAAAAACTGGAAAATATCCCGTGTTATCAGGTCCCGGCATAAGGAATAATCTCTTATCACCGTCCTTATGATCACCAAATGGTGTTGAGTAATAAATTGTTTCTTTCCCAAAATCACGTAGAAAATCAGCATCATTTAATAGACCTTGATCATGCTTTTCTAAAAGAGTAACAGCGTTCACGTTATTCTTTACTTCATTAATTCTATCTAATAATCCCATAATCTACCTCCTTTCCAAAATGTAAAAACCTGTTTCAATTTTATCACTCTATTTTTTCCCTGTAAGATAATAAACCGCAAGTGCAGTTCTATGCGACAACCCTTCCTTTGAAAGAATTGACGTAATGTAGTTCTTTACCGTACCTTCGGATATAAAAAGCTTAGCAGCAATTTCCTTATTTGAAAGTCCCTCTGCCACTTCTCTAATAATCTCAAGTTCTCTCTCACTATACTGCGAACTGTCAAACTGCTCATGCATACTTCCACGCTTAATTGCAGTATCCATATTTGCAAGAGACTCAAGGATTTTTTCTTCCATAACACCGGTTCCACTATAAACCGATTTAATCATGGACTTTAAATGCTCCGGTGTATGATTCTTAATCAAATAACCCTTAGCTCCATTATTAAGGGCCTGCTTAACAAGTTCATCATCATCAAATGTTGTAAGAATTAAAACCTTACCAAGATTCTCTTCAACTATTATTTTAGTTGCCTCAATTCCATCCATAACCGGCATCTGAATATCCATCAAAAATACATCTGGTTGATTTTCTTTTGCAAGTTCTATTGCTTCCTTTCCATTAGAAGCACATCCTATAACTTCAAAATCATCATCAACATCTAATATAATCTTCATTCCATCTCTAACAAAATCACTATCATCTGCAATTATAACTTTAATCTTTTCCATATTACTCCCTTCTAATTGGCATAAGCATGTTTACTACGAATCCCGCGTCACTTTCAAAGCTTATGGTTCCACCAATTGCTCTTATTCGTTGTCTCATACCTGAAAGCCCCATACCATCTTCTATATTCTTACAACCGATACCATCATCCTTAATCTGACATCGTACCATCTTATTCATCGCATTAATATTTATTTTAATGTTCTTACACTGCGCGTACTTCATAGCATTTGACACCGCCTCAAATGCATTATCCAAAATAACTTCCCAAAGATAATCAGGTATATCGTCTATGTTACCCTCTGTTTCAAGTTCAGTAACAACACCCTTGTTATTGCAATCATCACATAATTTATACAACTGTATAATCGCAAGTTCCTTCTTCTTTGGACGCTCCTTACGAAGGATACTTCTTATCTCATCCATACCAGTTCTTAATTGATCAATAACTCCCTGGGTCATGGACCTAGCCTTTTCAGGATCCTTCTCCATAATAAGTTTACTAGCTTCAAGCTGATAAATAGAACCATTAATGTTATGTCCTAACTTATCATGCAAAGTCTGTGAAAGATGCGCACGCTCCTCAAGTATTTGGTTTTCTGCCATAAGCATACTTTTCTTAAGTTCATCCTTAGCAGCTTCTTCCTTAATGGTCATATCCCTCTTAAGACTCTGCTCAAGCTTTACATCCTCAATGGTACGATTTCTATAGTAACTTACCACATACATCTCCTGTATGTAGCACAAATCAATCAAAGATATTACAACAAATGCAAAAAACATATCAAACTCAGCATTTGCGTATAGCATAATATATGGCAAAACAAAGTAAATAATCTTTGCCTTAAACAAAAACAAATACTCACATATAAGGAATACTCCTAAAAAGATAAAACTCTTACCTTCTATATAAAATAATAAAGCCAAAATAATTGCTGGAATTATCAATATAATCTTTTGAATTGACACCGTAAAGAATTCTTTTAAACATATACAAGCCATAAAAAGCGAAACAAGCAGGAGTATTAATGCTAATACTCCTACTTTTCTATCTCTGTCCGTATTTAAAAACCCACCTAACGAAAACATAACCATCATTATGATTCGAACTATTATAAAGTAATTATTTCTAGTGCCTTCTCTCATCTATCTATACTTCCTCTTTAACCAACTTAAGTCCTAAGCTTCCCACACTTATAATAACAATTAAATATGCCACTGTAATACATAATAACATAATATAGACCTTGTTGTCATTAACTAAAAACATCTCGGTTCCCTCTAAAAACCACTTTTGTGGCATTATGTTAGAAGCTGCCTTAATAGCCTTCGTTGTATCTTTAAGAGGAAAATACAATCCAGAAAGTAAAGCTGTAACATTCCACACTAGGAATGCTAAAATATTAGCTGTCATAATATTGCCTGAAACCACACCAAGCATAAGACTTAATGTGCTAAATATTAGTCCTATAAGAAGAATCATGAATAATACCTTAATTCTACTAATTCCCATTGACTCTGTACCTAATGCAAACATTGAAATTGCCATAACACCTGTAAGCATAACCGAAGTTAGTGCACTTACAATAAACTTCGCTATAAAATATTCAGCCTCCGATGTAGTTGTAAGTTTAATTCTTGTAAACACTCTATTTTTCTGTTCTCTAATAGCAGTATGCGAAACCAAAATTCCAGCAAATACAAATCCAAGAGTCATAAAAGCAAATGCATAACCACATTGTGCTCTCATGCTTGACTGTTCCTGTGTAAGTTCTCTTTCATTCTTACCAACATATGAAACTATTTCTTTTTTTGGAATACTTTCATCTCTATGAGTTAGTACTGAAATGATACTATCTTCACTTAATTCCATATCAAGAATACTTGCACTTTCCTTAGCTCTTTCCATATCAGCAAATATATTCTTAAGTTCATTCTTGAAAAGATTACCTCTTTTATCATCAGTCATTATAAACAACTTAATTGCATCCTTGGTATTGCCAGATAAAGCATTTGCTGCAAAATCATTATCAAGGAAAAGAACTGTACCCATTCTGTCTAAATAATCACTTGAATCTATAAGTCTATTAACTGTATCAATATTTACATTCTTATCCTTATATCTACATATTTTAAATGTTCCACTATCCTTAAGACGATTTAAAACATATTCAGAAATCTTACTATCTGATGCATCATATACTTTAACTAGATACTCTCCATTGCTACCATTATAAGCGACCTTATCTTTCATATCCTCAAGTTCTACTATTTCTCGTCTATCCTTATCATAAAAAGCAGTATAGGTCTGTTTAACATTTAGAATTAATGTTGAAACAAAGGGCGCAATAATTAAGAAAAACCAAAAAACTTTATTTCTCAAAATAACCTTTAATGTGGATTTAATAATTGAAATCATGCTCTACCTCTCTTTCTTATAATTCCAGCGAATACTGCAACGACTGAACATAAAAATGTAATTAGTAATGTGTATGCGATTGCACTTATTACATAGTCACTATGTCCAAGCACCGATAATTCAACTGTTGCCCTATTTACGTGATATAACGGCGACAGAAGATGAATATTATTTGGAACATTTTGATACATATAAGTTTCAAAAGTACCACCATAAAATCCCATAAACCAAACACAACCAAAAACTATAATAATAGTTGTGACCATACTATCAAATATAGTATGTACCATAATACCAAATGCTAAAGCAGCAAGTGATGAAAAAATTACTATTAGTAATGATAGTGGTAACACTCCCCAGTGAACTCCAAGTGCAAACGTTGAAAGAAACATTGATATTACTAAGCATAAACATATGATTACAACGCTTGGTATATATCTTGACAGAAAAATTTGTAATTCATTAAGATTTGATACTCTGTATTTTTTTACCAAATCATGTTTTTTCTCACTATTATAAACTCCTGTAAGACAAAGAATTGAACACCAGCTAAAATATATGATCCAGATAATTCCATAATAATCAGTTGAACTAACTTCAGGCATATGATCTGGATGACTTTCAGTAAATTCAAAATCCATATCCTGGACTTTATCATCAGATATATTAGAAAACATAGCTAATCCCATATTTTCAACATATGCAGATATTATGTATTCAAAAGTCTTACCCTCAACTTTTTTATCATCACTTAAATGAATTTTATAAATATCCTTTTTGTATTCAACATATCCACCAAAACCATTATTATCAATACACTCTTTTGGATTATCAGTATCAATCTTTACACAATCTATGCCCTGTTTACTTAGTATCGAATTGATACTATCTATATGGCTTTCAAATATACTTCCCTCTTCAATTGAATAGCCAATCTTAAATTTATCTACACTCTTATATTTATCCATGAGCCCCGAAAACGCACTTATCAAAATTGCCATTACAGCAATTGGAGCAAATATAAACAAAAGTATATTTACTATGTTTCGCCCCATCAATTTAAAATTATTTTTTATAAGATACCTAATCATTCTAAACCTCTCTATATCTTAATAAACTTAATCTTTTAATGAATTATTTATAATCAAATAAATTTCTTACCATACTCCAACTTAATAGTCTCTAAGTTTCTTTCCTGTAAGAGTTAAAAATACTTCTTCTAATGTAATTGAATCAATATCATCTACAACTAATTTTTTTAGTTCCTCACTTGTACCTATCGCAATCAACTTACCATTATCCATAATGGCAATCCTATCACAAATTGCCTCTACTTCTTCCATGTAATGACTTGTATAAATAACAGTTGCTCCTTTTTTATTTGATTCCTTAATCTTATCAAGAATAAAGTTTCTAGACTGAGGATCAATACCAACTGTAGGTTCATCGAAAATCAAAAGATCTGGATGATGACCAATTGCACAAGCTATATTAAGTCTTCTCTTCATCCCCCCTGAAAAGTTCTTAGCATAATCATTCTTTCTTTCAGATAATCCAACATAATCAAGTGATTCATCTATTCTCTTTTTTAGATCACTTCCCTTAATCTTATAAAGCGAGGTGAAAAGCTCAACATTCTCCCAAGCCTTTAAATTTTCATGTATTGCAAGTTCCTGTGGAATATAACCAAGCTTACTAATAAGCTCTTTCTTATTTTTCTTTAAATCCTTACCCATGATTTCAACACTGCCCAACGTCGGCCTAATCAAATTACAAATCATATTCATAGTTGTACTCTTACCTGCTCCATTTGGTCCAAGCAACCCAAATATCTCACCTTCATTAATCTCTAAATTCAAGTTATCAACAACTGTCTTATCATCATATTTCTTTGTTAAATCTTTCGTTCTTAAAATTATTCCCATAAATCCTCCACTTGTATTCTGTATAATCATACTGAACTGTTCCGTTCATTCCGTCGTGCCATGCGAATTTATATTGTCTATCTCGGACACTGTTCTCGCACAGCGCGGCCCCCCTAGCTACACTAAGCTCGCAATTATTGGTTGTAATGTTATCAATTATATTATTTGGTATAATGTTAAACATTACATAGCGAAAATATATGCCAATGCATTTGAATGCAAGCATTCATGCATTACATATATTTTCACTACATAAAGCTTCGCGTTACGCCAAACAATATAATTAATAACCAACCAATATTCACTCGCCAAGTGTAGAGACCCACGATGGTCCGATTTAGAAAATATAAAATTCGCTTTGGCACGACGGAATGAATTATCTTATAGTATGATTATACAGAATGCAAGTGGAGGGTTGTAGTGAGAAAAGAAATATTTAGAATATGACTTTAGTCATAAAAAAACAGCTCTACTCATATCGAGTAGAACTGTTTTTTTAATTATTTTGATATGTCCACAACGAAACATCCATAAAATCAAGGTTCTTATAGTGAATTGTATAAGGTTTTTCCTTGCGAATAATATCTTTAGGTTCAGCTTCTATTCTAATATCTTCGCCTGTTGTGTTACTAGAAATAACCGTATGAAGGGACATCGGTAAGCCTAAGTCATGGCACTCACTTAGTTTTTCTTCTGAACTCATGCCTTCATGATTATAACTGCAATTACTCTTAAAAAACAGCCTTCCGTCCTTGTAATCCTGTAAGTCAACAGATGCAAACATACTATGATATCTGTCACAGTATTCATCTGGTACGCCGAAAAATGCTGCTACCATCTTAAAAATTAAATCCATTGTTTTATTACTGAAAAGGCGTTTTTTCTTCCTTGTCGCAACATCATATTTCCAAGTATGTTCCACACCACCATAGATAAGTAACTCATCGTTTAGGAAAAATAAAGGTCTCCCATCAAAACGTGGATTAACTATTTCTTTTGTTTCTCGATCATACCACATTGTGTTATTAGAACTGTGACTCCAATGTTGATAAAAGATACGCTTTGGTGTAATATGAAGCTCTAACCCATCTTTTTTAATACCAGAATGTTTGAACAGAATCTCGAAAGTATCAGTTGATAGGTGATGTACCGCTACTTTGTTTCCAATGTTAAAATACAAATCATCTCCATCAAAACACAAATCACCGTAGCATTCGCCCCTATATATTACACGCTCTTCTCCCGATTCAAAATCACCCAAGTAAATATTTTCTTTCTTAGAACGCTTATAGTTTTCTCCATCAAAGAAGTATTCCTCTACATACCACGCAGCCATATTGTTTCCTATTGCCACATCTACTATTTTAAATCTTTTTCCATTTTCATCAAAACTATTTTCTCTAACTCTGTGCTTTTCTCTATCGATAAGATCATGCTTAGTATAAGAATTCATATTTGTCGCATGTGAGTTAAAAGAATATTCCTTTTCATTATCGATAAATGTTATTATCCCATCTCCAAACTTAATTTGCATACAAGCCTCCCCTAATTCAATATTTATCTATAGCGATTCTTCCTTTCAATACTAGTATTAATATCTTATTTTATAAAATGTACCACTTTGTAGTATCAAGTAGTGTAAAAAAAATATAACTTAGCTACTTTGCTTTGTCAAGTAATCAGACAATATTTCTGTGAAAATGGCGGCGCCATATAGACGCCGCCGGGGGTAAGAAATTTATATTGATTTGTTTGTTTAAACGCTTAGTTTGGCATTCTCTAAAGCTATGATTACTCTATCACACCATGAGTCAAATTCAGGATCTTCAACCTGACATTCTTCATGAGACATAACATAATCAAGTGCAATTCTAACTCCTTCAGAGAATGGTATGTTTGTTTTCATATCTGGAACAATTCGTTTTAATTTGCTGTTATCAAAAACAACACTAACAGCTTTATCTCCAATTAAACTTCCTTCAAAATCAAAACCATATTTATCGCCAACTGCACTTAAGTATTCTGATGAAATATGATATGCATTTAATTCAACGCCAAGTGCCTCTGCAATTGTCTGATAAATCTGATTCCATGAAAGAGTTTCATCACCAGTAATTTGGAAAGCTTCGCCATAGGCGTGAGGATTACCCATAAGGGCTGTGAAGCCTACGGCGAAATCTTTGTTGAATGTAAGAGTCCAAAGTGATGTTCCATCACCTTGAATAATAACAGGCTTTCCTTCTAACATTCGTTTAATAACCTGGAAAGATCCATTTTTACCATGTACTCCTAATGGAATACTTCTTTCATCATATGTATGACTAGGTCTAACAATTGTTACTGGAAATCCTTCATTTCTATATTTATCCATTAGAAATTCCTCACAAGCTATCTTGTTTCTCGAGTATTCCCAATGTGGATTTGCTAAAGTTGTCCCTTCTGTAATCAAGTAATCTGATGCAGGTTTATGATATGCAGATGCTGAACTTATGAAAATATACTGATTTGTTCGATCTTTAAATAATCTATAATCTCTTTCAACCGCATCAACAGTGAATCCTATAAATTCGCTTACAACATCAAACTTCATGTCACCAAGTTTATTAAGAACATCTTCTTCATCATTAATATCTGCTATAATTTGAGTAACATTCTTTAAATCACCAAGATCTCTGTTACCTCTATTTAATATATAAACTTCCCAATTTAATTCTTCGGATAATCTTCTTACTATTGCAGCACTTATTGTTCCACTTCCGCCTATAAATAATGCTTTCAATTTATCCCTCCTTTGTAACCACGATATTACCTTCCACACTTATATTATCTAAATCATATGCTTTAGACTTACTAAGATTTCTACTAAGTATCACAGCAAATGCCACCATATTTATCAAAAGCGCTCCTGTCCAAGCAGCGACCTCTGCATATGCTGTTGCCCTAAATCCAACTCTACTCATAAAATATGCAATCGTCGATATCCTTAAAACCATTTCTAAAACACCTGACCACATAGGTATCATCGGATTACCCATAGCCTGAACACCACTTCTAAATACGAAGAGGCAATCAACTGCAATTATAGTTGCTCCACATATCGGTAAAAACTCTGCTGCTAAACTAATTGATTTGTTTCCATCAAGAAGGATATTAGCTAAAAATCTAGGAGCAAATACCATTGCCATTCCAAGTGTTAAATATGTTATAAAAGATATACTTAAACAAACTTTAAGTCCATTTTTGATTCTTTTGTATTTTTTAGCACCAAAATTCTGACTAGTAAATGCACTCATCGCATGTCCTGCCGTACAAGCTGGATTCATAAAGAGATTCAAATACTTACTACATGCAGCATAAGCTGATGTATAATTAACTCCATATCCATTAACAAAATACTGAACCACCATGCAACCTATGGCAGTTATGGAATTCATAAATGCCATAGGCACACCATTTTTGATTAGGTCTATGTATACATGCTTTTCATTTTGGAAATCCGATTTTGTTAATTTTATAATACTAATCTGTCTCAACCTGTTAAAACATACTAATGTTGAAACAATCTGTGAAATAACAGTTGCTATTGCAACTGACCACACACCCATATGAAGCACAAATATAAAGAAACTATCAAGTGATAAATTCAAAATTGATGCAACAACAATCGCTTTTAGCGGAGTCTTACTATCTCCTAATGCTCTTAAGATTGACGCGCAAACATTATATGAAATCGAACTGAATAATCCAGCAAATACAATATATCCATATGCCAAACTATCTTTAATTATCACTTTATCTGTTCTTAAAAATATTAAAATATCTTTTAGGAAAAATAAACTTAACGATGTAAGTACCACGGCTAATACACATGCTAACTGTACTATTGATGCTATTCTTCTTCTAAGTTCTGCATAATCTTTAGCTCCAAAACTATGCGCAACTAAAACACCAAAGCCATTTGCTAATCCAAATGAGAAACCTACAATAAGGAAAAATATGGATCCCATATTTCCAACTGCAGCAAGTGCATCATCTCCAAGACCTTGCCCAACAATTAGTGCATCAACAAAATTATATATCTGTTGAAGCAAACTTGTGAGCAATAAAGGAATATAGAAGGGGATAATCAACCTTATAGGCTCCCCTTTTGTAAAATCAACAACCTCTTTTTTCATATTCTCTTTTTCCTTTTCATTCTACACAAATAACAAGTTATCATGTAAAATCAATCTCTCTAACCATTTATAAAACCTAATTTATTTATAAAACCATACAACTACATTATACACATCTTTCCCAAAATACTATTACAAAAATATTGCCTATTTTACATTTTTATGGTGTAATGTATTATATTGTTATTTCATATATAAGCATAAACAAATTGTATATTCTCTATCTGGGACCATTGCGGGTCTCTACACTTAGTGAGAAAGTAATTGTTTGTGATTTATATTTTTCATTCGCATAACGCGAAGCGTTATGTGGTGATAAAGTGAAGCAATTCATAAGTGCTTGCACTTAAATGTATTGCTTCACTTTATCAGCATATAATGTTGTCATTATACGAATGAAAAATATAAACCACAATAAAACAAATACTTTCGAACTTAGTGTGGCTAGGGGTAGCCCGCACTGTGCGCGAGCTGAGTCACAGATAGATAATATAAATTTGCGAATGCTTATATATGAAATAACAATATAATACATTACACCATAAAAGGAGTATGTTATGGATACAAATAAGGAATTGATTTATAGATTATATTTACAAAGGAATGAAGAATTTGTAAGACTTGATATTAAAAAGGAATTTTCAAGATATAACGACATTATGACTGGCAATGTTGAACAGGTTAAAAAGAATTATGCTAAGATTAAAGATAACTTCTTTGAAGGTAAAGGGGTTTTGTCAAAAGATCCCGTTAGAAATTGCATTTACCATTTAGTTGTATCAGTTGCAGTTGTAGCAAGAATTTGCATCAACGCTGGGCTTCCTCATGATATTGCTTATACCACAAGCGATATCTATATTCAAAAAGCCGACACTTGTACTAATGTAAATGATGTGCTTGATTTAATTGTTATGGCTCATATTGATTTTGCTAAAAAGATGAAAGGTTTAAATAAGCATAAACCTTACTCTAAATACGTTAGGCATTCTATTGACTATATATATGACCATTTACATGAGCAAATAACATTAAAGCAATTAGCCAACTTAGAAAATTTAAATGAAAGTTATTTTTCTAAACTATTTGCTAAGGAAGTTGGAACACCAGTAAAATCTTACATACTACAAGTTAAGATTTCAACTGCTAAAAACATGCTTGCAAAGACAGATTACTCTGCTTCTTATATTGCTCAGTCTCTTGGTTTTTCATCACATAGTGCATTTACTGCGGCTTTTAAAAAGATAACTGGCCAAACACCTAATGATTACAGAGTTCATCTAGATTATTCAGATATTACTTTAAACTAATAATACCTGCACTAACGTGCAGGTATTTTAATCTTTAATTTTTCTATTCTACTGGGAAACAAATCTCAGTTACATATTCATCTGGGTTTTGTGTTTGAGCAGGACTAACAATATAAATATTAAACATTGGTCCATTATTTTTATAACCATTTGAATTAATCCAAGATATAACTGTAGCATAAGCATCTGCCATCTGTTCATATCCACCTTTTACAACACAGCTTGCAACTTTAACAGATGGAAGTGTTTTAAACTTAACATGTTCCGTATCCTTATGTTCTCCTTTAACAGTCATCCACGCTATAATATCAACATTCTCTTCCTTATATTCATTATCAAGAAATTCTGCTGCTGCTAAACATGGTTCAGCAGGTACTAAATCTGTACATTCCTGTCTTAAAGTATTCCATAAGATTCCTTCATCTTCATAATGTGGTACAACCATGTGAACAGTTGCCGCATATCTTTCTGGTATTGTTTTTATTGTAACATCGTAATTCATGTTTTGCTCCTTCCTCAGCCTTTTTTTAGCTGTCTCCAGAAGCATCAGTTTATATTGTGTCTCTTCAGATAACTTTGATAGTTCCTTTTGTCTTTCTAGCAGAAATTCTTCCATTATTTCTTTATTATCATAATTGTCTAAAATCTTAATAATATCCGCTAGTGCAAATCCCATATCTTTTAATGATGTGATTCTTCCTGCCACAAAAAGTTGTTCTTCGTGATAATAACGATACCCTGTCATATCGTCAATTTCAGCCGGTTTTAACAAGCCTATATCGTCATAATGACGCAACATTCTGATGCTTATTCTGGATAATTTTGAAAATTCACCTATTTTAAGCATATGTTCCTACCTCCATGGACGTTTTATTGAGCTCACCATTATCTTAATCCCTAACATTATGTGAGAGTCAACAACTTTTTAAAATTTTATTTTTTTCTTTTATATACTCTACTTGGTCTATGAGCGTCACCAACCATCTGGAATTCTGTCTGCTCAACAAGATCTACAATCTTTCTACGGAAGTTTGTCTTGAATAACTTCTTTTCAAGTAATACTTCGTGAACTCTCTGTAAATCTGGAAGTGTAAATTCTTCTTCAACAAACTTAAATGCAACATCCGTATATGTTACTTCTGCCTTAAGCTTATTCTTTAAATCTTCTACCATCTTCTTATTATCAAATGCAATGTTCTTTGATTTAATTAAATCATCAACTGCATAGAACTCTACTCCTGCAGCCTTTGCATCAAATGTATTCATAGGAATAAATGCAATATATGCAACAGAAATAACTCTATCATCTGGCTTTCTCTTAACATCACCATATGTTCCTAACTGAGCCACTTCAACTTTCTTAAATCCTGTAACTTCTTTTACTAATCTCTTAGCAGCATCATCAAGGCTTTCTGTTTTAGTCACATTAGTATTTAATATTTCTAATTTGCCTTTCAATGGTGCTTCTGCTCTCTTTGTCATTACAACTTCAAGTTTATCCCCCACAATAGCTGTAATAAGCACATTAACTTCAATTGCAATTTTTTCAAGTTTAACCTTCTTTGCCATAATAACCTCCTCATAATTATAAAACACTATTTACGTGTACTTAGTATCATTTTGATAATTATAACACTTAGTATCATTATACTACTATATATAATTCTATTCAATAATTTAAAGTAAAAGAATCATACTGATAATTCATATTATTGCTCTACATTCCTCGTTTTCTTAAATCTGATACTAATTGAACATAAAACTCTCTAACATCAAATCCATCTATGTTTTCTCGATTTAAATCAATCATATCACCATGTGATATACCTCGTTTGTTTTTCTTATTTTCAAGAAATGTATATTTTTCGCCAAATTCAAAAGATTTTTCACCTACAAGCCCATCATTAGGTCCATCAAAATACTTAACTAAGTGATATGACATATTAAGCGGGAATGCTCCACTTGTTGCTTTCTTCATCCACGAACCAACACTCTGTGTATAAACTCCATGAGATTTAAAATCAAATTCACCTATTTCTTCATTTATCTTTTTACATCCAGAAGCCGTAAGATCAGTTACCGCATCAATAAACGAAGGATTCTCATCACCAACTGCCTTAAGGGCTGCATTATATCCTGATGCCACCTTATCTCTTAAACTAACTGGTGCTTTATCTAAAAGATAATCTGCAAACTCACAACCTCTATGTGGTGTATTAATTGTTGTAAGCGATGCTACATAATCACCCATTCCAAGTATAGCTATCGCATATTTAGTATCAAGACCTCCTTTAGAATGTGCAATCACATTAACCTTTTCACATCCTGTTTCCTTCAATATTTCTTTTATTCTTCTTGCAAGTTCCTCTGCACTTCCAGCTACCGCTAAAGCCGATTGATGATTTCCATAAAAAATACTTGCACCGTTTTTTTCTAATTCATCAGGTATTCTTCCCCAATAATTAAAATGTTTAAAATCTCTAAAGAATACACCATGTACCATAAGCAATGGATACTTTGTTTTACATATTTTCTCAGAAGCTCGACGTTCATTAAGTTTATTCTTTGCCTTTTCGACTCTATACTCCCTTCCAGTTACACTTATAATCTTTAATAGGGCAATCAAATTTAAAATCGGAATTAGACCGACCAAGAAGCCTATTAGTCTTAACTTAAATCCTAACTGTCTTGAAGATAAATAAACAAGTATAATTCCTATCCAAAATATAATTAGTTCAAAAAAATATATTAATAGAATACTTTTATAATTATCACTCCACGTTTTCTTTATACCCTTCTTTGATATTTCACCTATAATCCAAACAAGTGCAGGAATTAATATCACAGCAAATACTAAAAGTAATTTATTACCAAATCCCAATCTTTTTAATCTTTTTTTATTCATAAATCCATATAACTCCTTACTTATTAACTTTGGTTATATTATAAGAATTATTTATTGCTTCATTTACCGCTTCAATAGCTATTATTCGTGTTTTCTTTGTTATTCCTTTAGGTTGATATGATACTTTTTCAGGTTTCACATCTAATAGTGTACATACAAACCCAAGACTAGCCATATATCTTGCTTTCTTATTTAAATGTCTTCCATCAACCGTAAAATGATCTCCATATGAAGAAGTTCTTGCATTTTGAATCACTGTACCAGATGGAATAACCATAATAAAATTTTTATTATTCTTAATCTTTCTCTTCGTTACTTTAACTATTTTTTTATACATGAGTTTCTGATCATACTTATAATATGCAAATCTTTTTTTCTTATAATTCCCCTGATAAGCCCATGTCATATTCCAAATTAACTTTGTATTTTTATTTATCCTTTTCTTTACAAACTTTACCAATTTGTTAAGATTCTTATATGTCTTTAACTTTCCACTATCACCACTATACTGTAGCATCACAATATAATCCCACTCTTCATCTAAAAGAGCCTGGTCCATTGAAACATCATATTTTCTTCTCCATTTTTTCTGATTTAATTTCCCATTTTTCTTACCATATTCATAAACAGCTCGATTCTCTCTTGCATTTTTCCAATGTTTATTAAGAGAACAACCACCTATGTATAAATTTCCCACAACAACATCTTCATACCCTAACTCCGTTGCCATTTCCGATACATAATGCAAAGTATTATACGCAAAACTATTTCCTATGGCAAGAATTTTTAATGTTTCCTTTTTTTCATTCTTACCAGATGCCTCTACTCTATTTATATTAAAAGTTAATATACAACTTAGTATCATAATAATACTAAGTAATCCTACCAACATTCTACCACTTTTATTTCTGAAATTACTATTCATACATACCTCACTTTTTAGGTAAATAACCTATTATGATCAAATAATTCTAAAACTTCATATTTAATATATCATACTTCTATACAATCTCCAAATATAAAAAACGCTCTGTCGTATAAAACGACAGAGCGTAATAAATCATATTTTAATCAGATATTAACTACTAATTAGCATACACCCTGAGCCTTCATTGCTTCTGCAACCTTAAGGAAACCAGCGATGTTAGCACCAGCCATGTAGTTACCTTCCATACCAAATTCCTTAGCAGCGCTATCACATGAAGCGAAGATGTTCTGCATGATGCCCTTAAGCTTACCATCAACTTCTTCGAATGTCCATGAAAGTCTTTCTGAGTTCTGGCTCATTTCAAGACCTGATGTAGCAACACCACCTGCATTAGCAGCCTTAGCTGGACCATAAAGCATCTTGTTAGCGAAGTAAACTTCGATAGCATCTGGAGTTGAAGGCATGTTAGCACCTTCTGATACACAGTAGCAACCATTTGCTGCTAAAGCCTTAGCTGATTCGCCATCAATTTCGTTCTGTGTAGCACATGGAAGAGCGATATCACATTTAACTGTCCAAACACCCTTGCAACCTTCTGTGTAAGTTGCATTCTTGTGTGATGTTCTTCCAACATATTCTTTAATACGTCCTCTTTCAACTTCCTTGATCTGCTTAACAACATCAAGATCAATTCCGTCTGGATCGTAAACATATCCGTTTGAATCTGATACAGTAACAACCTTGGCACCAAGTTCTGTAGCTTTTTCTGTAGCGTAAATAGCAACATTACCTGAACCTGAAATAGCTACTGTAGCACCCTTAAATGACTTACCGTTAGCCTTTAACATTTCATCTGTGAAGTAGCAAAGACCATAACCTGTAGCCTGTGTACGAGCAAGTGATCCACCATATGTAAGTCCCTTACCTGTAAGTACACCAGTAAATTCATCTCTAAGTCTCTTATACTGACCGAACATGAAACCAATTTCTCTAGCACCTGTTCCGATATCACCAGCTGGAACGTCTGTGTCAGCGCCAATATGCTTTGAAAGCTCTGTCATAAAGCTCTGGCAGAATCTCATTACTTCTCCATCGCTCTTACCCTTAGGGTCGAAGTCAGAACCACCTTTACCACCACCCATTGGAAGTGTTGTAAGTGAGTTTTTGAAAATCTGTTCGAAACCTAAGAATTTAATAATTCCGATATATACTGATGGGTGAAGTCTTAAACCACCCTTGTATGGTCCGATTGCTGAGTTAAACTGTACTCTGAAACCTCTGTTAACCTGTACCTTACCGTTATCATCTACCCAAGGTACTCTGAAGATAATCTGTCTTTCTGGTTCTACGATTCTATCAAATACACCAGCTTCTACTAAGTCTGGTCTAGCTTCAGCTACTGGCTGAAGTGTTTCAAGAACCTCTGTTACTGCCTGAATGAATTCAGGTTCATTTGCATTTCTTTTTTCAACGTCTGCAAGAACGCCTTTTAAGTACTCATTTGTAATTGCCATTTTTAATTTCTCCTATACTTTTAATATTTGGCTTATGCCATATTTCAAAACTATACGGACTAAAACCCTACGTTATAAATCAAAAAGAGGCAATACCCCCTTGGGTATGCCTCCTTTGGCTTTTATATATCCGCTTCATTTCGCTAATTCGTATTTTATCACGTTGTTTTTTATTTATCAAGCACTTTTTAATAATTCAGTCAAAAAAGTTCTGGATACTTTCATATCCAGAACTTCTATACCTCTTATTTAACCAATCCTGTAAAACCAGTTCCCATAAACACCTTTACATATGTCTTTTTCATCTTTTTTGGAACCTTTACAACAAGTGTATACTTAGTACCAGCAAATGCTTTCTTACTAACCTTCTTTAATTTAACTGATCTTACATACACCTTCTTTAACTTAGTACATCTAAAGAATGCCTTATAACCAATAGTCTTCAATTTCTTAGAATATGTCTTAACCAGTTTTAAATTCTTACACATTGAAAATGCGCCAGTTCCAATTTTAACAACATTCTTTCCAATCTTAGCACTTGTTATTTTCGTATTCTTCTTGAATGCATTCTTACCAATTGAAACAACATTATAAGTAACTCCATCTATTACTACAGTTTTAGCAATAACAATTTTCTTGATTGTTTTCTTCTTAAGTCCAACCACTGAAACAGATCCAACCAAAACTCCGTTCTTGCTTCCAGCCTTAGTAACCTTATATTTATACTGCCCATCATTAATAACAGTTCCAACAGCTGCTCCATTAGCAACTGGAGGAGTTATTTCAAAATAACCTTTTAAAGTCCCTTTAAAATTACCAATACCTGTTACTGTAACTTCAGCCTTACCTGGTTTAATGTTATTCTTGTATTCTACCTTTATGTCTCTTCCAATCTTCAAACCTTCAACATTAACTCTGGCCTTCTTTTCTTTTCCATCATATTCTAATTTCTTATCAATAACTTCAAGTTTAAACTTGCTTATATCTATACTACTTCCTCTATAAATCTTTACATTTTTACTAATATTTGCCTCACCATTTGCACAAGCAATTTTACCGCGACCTTCTAATACCTTATCACTACCAGTGATAATAATTGTACCATTTAAAATATCAACTTTATTTTGAGCATATAATACGTTATTTCCATAAATAGTAGTTTTATCATATGGAGCTTCCATTTTTACTATCACAGTTCCATTTTCCATTGTAATTGAATACCAAGCTTCAATACATGTATAAGCAGAATAACCTTCTTCTTTAGCATAAGGATATGTATCTACATAGATTGTTCCAGACTTCATTAAAAAGCTACCTACGTAAATACATCTATTACTAAAAGCACCTACAATATTAATTGAAGGACCATCAATCATCACCTTTTCAGCCCAAATTGCTGTTCCATTAGCATTAACTTTATCATAAGCAAAATTCAACTCACCATCGCCAATAAATTCTAATTCTATATTGTTATTATCACTACGAATGCCTCCACTTGTAAACTTAAGTGTATTAGTCCCCTTAACATCAACAAATACAACTTCGTTTACAGATTCTTTTTCACTAGTATATATAACAAGATCATTACTTAAATTTCCTGTATAATTATTAATTGTAAGAGTTGATGTTTTCTTATCCCAAGATAAGCCTTTTACATTATCTTTTAAAACTTCGGTACCATTATAGTTATTATCAAGAATCTTAATCTGTGCTTTTGATTCAAGTCTGCTAACTGTAAGTTTAACGTTAACTTCTCTTTCCTGTTCTTTTGAAGGTCTAATAATTAATCCCAAATAAATCTTCTCACCAGCTCTTAATGTATACTTTACTGTTGCAACACCTTTTTCTGAAACAGAAAATGTCTTAAGATCACCTGCTGGTGTAACAAGTGCAGGTGATAATTCATATCTATCATCGTCAACAGTTAAACTAAACTGATATACACCATTCTCCTTTGGAGTATATGCATAATAATATTGTCCATTCTCCTTTGTTGGTGCCTTAACCTTAAACACCTGATTATCACTAGTAATTACTCCTGTTTCTTTTACTACCAAACCATCAGCAAATGCATTCACTCCCATGAAACACATAATGCATACAGCTAAAAGAAATAAAATCTTCTTTTTTATGTTCATATTTTCCTCCTGTAAATAAATCTTATTTTATCATAGAAATAGCCTTATCCCATCCATCTAAAACTGTTTTTCTATCATCTTCTGACATCGCTGGATTGAATTCTTTTCCAATACCAACATTTTTCTTTATCTCTTCTGTATCCTCCCAGTATCCAACCGCAAGACCAGCAAGATACGCTGATCCAAGGGCTGTTGTTTCGACAACCTTAGGTCTTAAAACTTTCCTGTCTAATATATCACTTTGAAACTGCATAAGGAAATCATTAGCACTAGCTCCACCATCAACTTTTAAATTTTTAAGACTAATTCCCGAATCTTTTTCCATTGCACGAAGAACATCCGCAGTTTGAAAAGCTAATGACTCAAGAGTTGCTCTTATTATATGAGCTCTACTACTACCTCTAGTAAGTCCTGTGATGATACCTCTAGCATCCTGATTCCAATAAGGTGCTCCAAGCCCAGCAAATGCAGGCACAACATAAACACCACCATTATCAAGAACAGATGTTGCATACTTTTCACTCTCAGGTGCACTATCTATGATCTTTAACTCGTCTCGAAGCCATTGAATAGCAGCGCCTGCAATAAAAACACTTCCTTCCAGTGCATACCCTGCACTACCATCTGCAGTTGCGGCCATAGTTGTTAACAATCCATTTTTAGATTCAACTGGATCATCACCTGTATTCATCAAAAGAAAACAACCTGTCCCGTATGTATTCTTACTTTCACCTTTCTCAAAGCAACACTGACCAAAAAGAGCTGACTGTTGATCTCCAGCAATTCCACTAATCGGAACTGATGCTCCTATGATATCCTTATTACTATATCCAAACAATCCAGATGATGGTTTAACTTCTGGCAACATACTTTTTGGAATATTAAATAAATCAAGAAGTCTTTCATCCCAACATTTTTCCTTAATGTTATATAACATCGTTCTTGATGCATTAGTATAATCCGTTGCATGAACTGTGCCACCTGTTAACTTATATAAAAGCCATGTATCAACTGTTCCAAAAAGCAACTTTCCTTCATCAGCAAGTCCTCTTGCGCCTTCAACATTTTCAAGAATCCATGCTATCTTTGATGCACTAAAATATGCATCTGGAATAAGACCTGTGGTACGCTTTACATATTCACGTATTTCCACCTTATCTTCATCATCCTTACTTCCAAACAAATCATCAATCTTTTCAGCTGTTCTTCTACACTGCCAAACTATAGCATTATAAATAGGTTCACCAGTTTCTTTATTCCAAACAATTGTTGTTTCACGCTGGTTTGTAATCCCAATAGCAGCAACATCCCCTGCCGACATATTGACCTTTGCTAGGCATTGTGCAACAACACCTATTTGGCTTGACCATATCTCATTAGGATTATGTTCAACCCAGCCTGGTTTTGGAAATATCTGTTCAAACTCCTGCTGTGCACTACTAATGATATTACCTTCTTTATCAAACAAAATACTTCTTGAACTAGTTGTTCCCTGATCAAGAGCTAGTACATACTTGCTCATATTATAAAAACCTCCATTTGTTTTTCTATACATTATTTACCTTCTGTAGATAATAACTACTCCTGTATTATACAATATTTAAACAATGTATACAATTAAACAAAAAGAGTATGTAAATCAGAGAACACCTCATATTACATACCCTTTTATGTCTTTATTAATTATAATTTTTTATATGCGCCTTCAGGGCTTGTTCCTTCTTCTTCATCATTCCAAGTAAGAACGTCATCGGCTATTGTAACCGAACCCTTTCCATCCTTATATTCCTCTGTAGCAGTTGATGTGGTTTCATCTGTATAATTTACAGTATTCTTAACACAATTTGTATACTTCAAAGTACCAGCCTCATCGAATTTACCAGAAAATGTCCACTCTTTACTTTCAGTAACACTAACTGCCATACTTATTTTAACTGTAGTAACTTCATCATTAGTTGTTATCTCTATAATTGTATTACTATCTCTTTCATCAGTATATGTTCCATCAAAAGCATCTGAAGAATATGGTTCATTAGTTGACTTTTCAGTCTTTTCCTGCGTCTCATCAACTGTAGATTTTTCAGTTTCATTCTTAGTTTCAGTGGTATTAATCTCTGTCTGTTCCACTGTAGTCTGCACTTCTCCTTTAGTACTAGACTCTTTAGTAGTTGTTTCTTTTTCTTTCTTATTGCTACATGCTCCCAAGCACATCATAACACTTAAACATACGGCAATAATTATACCTCTTTTTTTCATTCAAATTCCTCCATGTACATCGAAAATTATTCAACTTCCAATCAAGCACATAATACAATATTTTAACGAAAAAATCAAGTTTCCAAAAACATACTCATTTTATTATTTTACAGTCATCGACTTTAACTCATATCCTGTTTCCTCTACAATTGTAGATAATTTTTCTTCATCAGGAATATCACTATTAAGGAATGTGGTAATGCCTTTCTTATGTGAAGACTTTACCTTTTTGGCCTCTGGATAAAGCTTTCTAATAGCATCATTCATATGCGCCTCACACATAGGGCACGCCATTCCTTCTATTTCAAGAGTTATCTCTTTTAAATCTTTATTTTTCCCAAACATAAAAATTCCTCCTGTATCTGTAGTAATTTTTTTATCAAGCTATTCCATAACCTGTTCTTTATACTTTGAAATTTCATCAATATACATCTTACCAAGTTCTGACATAACACAGTCTTTTCTTGTAATATAACCAACTGTCATCTTTTCATCTGTATCAACCTTAACAGCACAGTAATCAGAACCATTAAGGTCCTCACATATGATACCAGAGCATAATGTATATCCATCCATACCAATCATGAAATTAAGAATGGTTGCTCTATCATTAACCTTAATAATCTTTTTATGATCATATGTACTAAGAACTTCCTCTGCAAAATAAAATGAATTATTAATACCCTGATCGAATGAAAGACAAGGATATTCTGCAAGTTCTTCAAGTGTAACCATTTCCTTCTTAGCAAGCGGATTTGTCTTAGCCATATATGCATATATACTACATGTCATAACTTCGTGAAATTCCAAAGAGTTCTCTTTAAAAATCTTATTCATGATTTTTCTGTTAAAGTCATTAATATAAAGAATTCCAATTTCACTCTTAAACTTTTTAACATCCTCAATGATATCACTAGTTCTTGTTTCATATACAGCAAATTCAAATTCGTCCATACCAAAATTCTTTACAGTCTCTATAAAAGCATTAACAGCAAATGTATAATGCTGCATTGATACAGAGAATTTCTTCTTTTCATTTTCATTACTAATATATTTATTTTCAATTAGGTCATACTGTTCAACAACCTGTCTAGCATAACCTATAAACTCTTCGCCTTCTGGTGTAAGAGTGATACCTTTATTATTTCTTCTAAATATTTCAATCTTTATTTCTTTTTCAAGTTCCTTAATGGCAACTGATAAAGAAGGCTGTGAAATAAAAAGTTGCTTAGCTGCTTCATTCATCGAACGAGCATTTGCTACTGTAATTACGTATTTTAATTGAGATAGTGTCATCTTACTACTTACCTCCGTTATAAGGAATAATATTTATGTTCGTAATGATATCCTTGCCTTCATAACCTATAGTATTAAGGCCATTTCTAACAACTCTATACCATTCACCTGCATTAAGATTAATCTTTCTACCATCAAGAAATGTAATCTCACAAGTATTAGGCATAAGTCTTTTTTCATTATTAGAAACCATAGGAATCTTATATGAACAATTCTCAGGTCCTACATTACAATCTTCACAGCAAGAAACCTTATACATGTTTCTTCTGTTAATTGCGCCAATTTCCTCAAGAGTGTTTATCATACGATAAACAGTCGCAGCCCCAATATTTTTATCTACTTTAGATGCAGCATAATAAATCTCCTTACTGCATGAATAATTACCAGTAAGAATAATATCAATAAGCACAAGTCTCTGTTTTGTAATTCTACAACCTTTTTCCCTTAATAGGTTTAGAATCATATCTTTTTGCATCTGCGTAGTTTCAAACTGCTCGTCAGATACATTCTTTTCATCAGCCATAAAAGCTCCTTTCAGATTATGGTCTAACACCATACAATCTCTTTTTTTTATTCTCCTAATTTCAAATCATTTTCTATAGTTTTTTTCTAACATTTCGTTTCATTGTTAGTAATCGCCTATAGTTTACTACAATAATTACAATATTGCAAATAATAAAATAAAAATATATTTTATCGATAATTCTTTTCAATAATATAAAACAATAAAGGCCACAGATATCTTAAAATTATCCATGACCTTTATTTCTATAGTTCAACATAAATGCACGTATTATAAGCATTTTAACTATCCAAAAATCAGCTATCTATACTTACTCTTTATCCAATTTCCCATTGTAGATAAATCACCATCAGAGAAGCCTGACTTTTTCTGGCAACCACTATTTAGTAATGAAGCTGATTCTGCTTTATTTGAAAGAGACCAACATACATAGCTTATCTTATTCTTATTAAGGAAACTAATCCAAGCATCACCTTCTGATGTGTTAATATAACCATCACCTGAACTTTCACAACAACTAAATTCAGTACAGAAAACTGGAAGTCCCTTATTAATAGCTGCCTGAACTTTATCTCTATAACTCTGTCCATGTGTTGCAGCATAAAAATGAACTGTATACATTACATTCTTCTTTTTCTTAACCGGAGAATTTGCTGCAATATCAACATCCTGTGACCAGTTAGGAGTACCAACAATTATAATAACCTTCTTATTAACCTTTCTAATTGTCTTAATTATGCTATTTGCATAAGTTCTAACTTCACTCCAACTAGTACCACCATTAGGTTCGTTACAAATCTCAAAAAGAACATTACCTTTTTTCTTATACTTTTTTGCCATCTTCTTAAAGAACGCTTTAGCCTGTTTCTGATACTTCTTAGGTGTTTTATCATTTAAAATATGCCAGTCAATTATACAATACATACCAAGGCTCTTAGTATACTTAACTGCCTTATTAATTGTATTTAAAAGATCCTTTCTAGAGTTCTCATCTGTAATGCAGTAGCCATTATAGTCCTCAGTATACATTGCAACTCTAACGCAGTTAGCCCCCATCTTATCTCTTAAGAACTTAAAAGCTCCATTATTAACATATGGCTTTCCAACATCCCAGTTAATACCATGTGTTGAAATACCTTTTATCTGAAACTTTTTACCCTTCTTATCTACAAGATATCTACCTTTAACCTTAAGTCTTCCATGAATAGCATATGGTGTCCTCTTTTTACCCTTTAATGCCTTATCAAACACAGGTTTATTGTGTTTTAAAACCTTATATGATAAGGTTGATTTCCTTCCAATCTCACTTCCCTTATTCACGTTATCGTTTACCCTGGAAAATTTATTCGTTGTTTCATCAAACAAACCCTCACCATAAACCATCGTACTCATCATACCTACACAAAGTGCCACAGCACTTGCTCTTTTAAAAAACTTCTTCATAACATTCTCCTATAATTCTACTCTCTCCATTAGTATTCATAATACATATTATCGGAATGTATATTTATGATTACTATACTAATGGAGATCTATTTATTTACTACATTTTGTTTTTCACCATCTAAAAAGCTTTTTAGGTTGCTAGCGACGACGTCAACTAATCGTTCTCTTGCTTCAAGACTTGCCCAAGCCATATGCGGTGTGATTGTTATGTTTTGGGCTGTAAGAAGTGGATTATCTGCTTTCATAGGTTCAACGGATACCACATCAACTGCTGCAGCTTTAACTTTACCACTATTAAGTGCATCAGCTAAGTCTTTTTCATTTACAAGACCACCTCTTGAAACATTAATAAGAATTACTCCATCTTTCATCTTATTGATATTTTCTTTTCTGATAATCTTATCTGTTTCATCTGTCATAGGGCAGTGAAGTGAAATAATATCTGATTTAGATAAGACTTCATCAATTGTAGTTAGTTGCAATCTACTACTATCTTTCACTTCATCATTATCATCTATATAACTAGCATTAATTCTTTTTACTTTTTTATCATATTTTTCAGGATGTGCAGTTGAAACCAAAACATTCATTCCAAAATCAAGTGCTAATCTAGCAACCTTGCTTCCGATATTACCAAATCCAATAATACCAAGTGTTTTACCTGCAAGTTCCATCATAGGTTCTTTCCAATAACAGAATGTTTCACTTCTAACCCAGTCACCATTCTTAACACTTTCATTATGCATGGATAATTTGCAAGCATTTTCTAAAATCATAGCCCACGTAAGCTGAACTACACTATCCGTACTATAAGCAGGAACATTCGTTACAACAACTCCATGTCTTCTTGCTGCATCTAAATCAATTACATTATATCCAGTAGCACAAACACCTACATACTTTATATTAGGACAACGACTAAATAATTCCTCATCCATTATAACTTTATTAACAAGTACGATTTCTGCATCACCTATGTGTTCGTACTTATTATCTTCAGTTGTATTATCAAAAATTGTAAGTTCACATATATCTTCTAATTTATCCCAAGATAAATCACCACTATTAATCGCACCTGCTTCAAGCAAAACTGCCTTCATCATAGACTCCTTTAATACATAATTATTTATCATCTTATAATCAAACAAATATTATTCGTACTTTGCTCTCTCGCCACCGATGTATTTAGGTCTAGTCTTAGCTGCAAGAACTAAAGCCTCACCTATATGATTATTCTGTAATCTCACTGGAACTGCAACTTTCTTTAAATGCATTCCGATAAGAGTACATCCTATATCAAGTCCGGCATGTGCTGCTATTTCCTCAACAGCTATAGGATCCTTAGCATTTTCGTAAACTGTAGTAGCCCATGATCCACCCGCCTTTGGCTTTGGAACTACGCATACTTCCTCAGCATAAGGTAGAGCTTCTCTTTCAATTATAATTGCACGATTTAAATGTTCACAACACTGTGCTGCAATGAAAACACCTGCTTCATCAGTTGCTTTCTTTATACCTTTATATACATATTTAGCTATATCAACACTTGATTCATGGCCAATTACGCCACCACCAATCTCACTACTTGAACATCCTACAACAAGAATATTACCTTTCTTAAGAGAAGCTTCGCCGATTATCTCCTTAGCAGCTTCGTAAGATTCTTTTTCAATCTTTTCAAGTACCTCTGTTGCAAATGTTTCCTTTGATACTCCATCAACTTCATATGTATCTGACATTTTATCATCTTCCTTTCATATAAAAAGTGCGCCTTTTTAGCGCACTTTCATTATATCACAATTTATATTATTATCAAATTTATACATTAACTATCTATATATGTAGTTATACTAATAATCTCTTAACAATACTTGTTACATGAACCTTTTCAAGAGCAGATACTATAACAATTGATATAATAACATTTGCTCCACCTTGGAATATATTACTTATAACAGCTGCCCCAGCACCTGCACCATATCTTAAAATAATAAACTCATATACAAAGTAACCTGCCACCATAATTGTTTCTGCAACAACAGCTGAAACTACATATGTAGCAATCTTCTTGCTATCTGATTTCTCCTTCTTACCAGTTCCTAATCTATATATAGCCCATGCAGCAATCGCCATTGTAAACTTAATAATTGTTGTTCCTGGAACATATGCACCATAGCCCGCTAAAAGATCAGCAAGTCCAGAACCAATTCCTGCTGCAAGGCCACCATAAGGACCGCCAATAACCCAGGCTGACAATAGAACAATTGAATCACCTATATTAACGTAGCCATTAGGTCCAAGCGATGGAACTCTAATCATCATTGTAACAACACATGTAATAGCAGCAAATACAGCAGCAAATACCATTTTTACAACCTTTTTATCACTCATAAAGTAACTCCTTTCATTACATAAATCATTTCCTTATCTATAATAAACTAGTGTTAACTCTTGCTTATTTCTTGCATATTCTATCTCAAATAGTATAAATTGTAAAGTAAATAATTTATATAATTTGTGATAAATAATGTTTATATCTACACAATTACAATCGTAAAGTACATCAATTTAAAATTCATTTTATTATAATTTGCTTATATAATATCAATTTCGTTCCCTAAAAAACAAAATATAAATAATCATTGCTTATATTTTTGCGCAATGTTAAAATGTCATTAGATGGCGAAAATATCGCAATGTAAAGGAGGAATTTATTATGGCAAAATATGTATGTACAGTATGTGGTTACGTTCATGAAGGCGACAATCCACCAGAAGAATGTCCAATTTGTAAACAGCCAGCAAGCGTTTTCAAGAAGATGGAAGAAGACGGCGAAAGAACATGGGCTGCAGAGCATGTAGTAGGTATCGCTAAAGACGTTAGTGAAGATATAAAGAAAGACCTTCGCGCTAACTTCGAAGGTGAATGTTCAGAAGTAGGTATGTACCTTGCAATGTCTAGAGTAGCTTTCAGAGAGGGCTATCCTGAAGTTGGTATGTATTATGAGAAAGCTGCTTTTGAAGAAGCTGAACATGCTGCTAAATTTGCTGAATTACTTGGCGAAGTACTTACAGACAGCACAAAGAAGAACCTTGAAATGAGAGTTGACGCTGAATTCGGTGCAACAGACGGTAAGACAGATCTTGCTAAGCGTGCTAAGGAAGCTGGTCTCGATGCAATTCATGATACAGTTCATGAAATGGCAAGAGATGAAGCTAGACACGGCAAAGCTTTCGAAGGTCTCTTAAAGAGATATTTTAGCTAAACAATAGTAATATAAAATGAGGTGGAAAAATCCACCTCATTTTTTACTATTTTTTAACAAAAATTTTTATTCTAGCAATAGTTTCCTTATAATCGAGTAGGAGGAATTTCTCACAAGTGAGAAATTCCGACCTCTCACACCACCGTGCGTACGGTTCCGTACACGGCGGTTCAATCAACTTAACAAGTAACACACCTTTCGGTGTAGTGATCTAACATTGAGACTAATCCAAATGAGGTTAGTCTCTTTGTACTTATAGCCTTTTGTACCCATCCATTGTGAGCGAATTTTGCATATCTGTCTCCACAATAGGCGATTTTATATGCCGCCCATCTAGGAACATCTAGCTTTATTAGCTTGCAGCTTCCTTCAGATTCCACCTCACAATGGACACCCTTGCTGTTCGGCTATACACTTCCCTTTCATATAATATTTTTATTACTTTGTTTTTTTCGTATTCATCGCCATTGTATAACTATCTTCACCAAAATAGCTAATTAATTTATAAATTTCTTTTGCTTGCTCCTCAGTTAATTTCAATGTAATATTACTATACATTTCAGTTCCAGTAGCATGATTTGATACCGCTAATATTTCAATATTATCATATCTTTTCACATCTAAATATTCATATACTTCCTCTAACGTCATATCTTGGTTTGGACCAAATAATGTTTCCACATCTTTCTCTCTCTTTATTAACTCCCTATCTATATTACTATCATTTTTCCTAGAATCTTTATATTTTCCTACCCCATTAATATAATCTCTTAAATCATCACCACCACCAGGCATACATAAAAAATCTATTGTATCACCAACTTCTTCATATCCATCAATGCCTTGTCTTTCAGAAGCTTTAATTGTGAATGCGACCTCACCATCTTTAAGTTTAGATGATAAGAATTTTTTATCAGTAACATTTTCACTGTTATGAAGAAGTAATGCACAATCTTCTAGTCCAAACATTGCATCTAATTTTTCTATTGCTTTTTCATCATCTTTTTTTAATCTAAGAGTAACATTATAATATTCTCCTGTAGTGTCAAAATAATTACTAATTGCTAAAATTTCTATGTCAGGAATTACCTCCGCATCAAATACACTAAGTATATCATCCAATATCATATCTTGGTTTGGACCATATAACAACTTTCCATCTTCATTCCTTTTTCTTAACTTACTATTTTTTTTACCTTCATTTTTCTCAGTATTTTTATACTTTCCTGTCCCATTAATATAATCTCTTATATCATCAATATCCCTTGGGATGAATAAAAAATCTACCTTATCGCCTACTGAAATATAACCATCAATAGCCTCTTTTTCATTAACTTTAATCGTATATGCAATTTCATCATTATTAAGTTTTATAGATTGATAATAATATGCTACTTTCAAACTATATTTATCAATCGTTTCTCCTGCATATAAACGACCAGAATTCACCTTATCTATTAATTCTTCTTTTGATGTTACTATATTATCTGGATTATCTAATGTTTTTAAATCAACTTTTTTTTCCACAAACTTCTTTTTAATGTCTTCTAAAGAAATAGGCGTTCCTGCCTTAATATCCTCCTTTGGTACTATGGCATTTATATATTTAGCTTCCATCGTATCCTTAGCCGCATCACTAGTTTTTTCACCTCTGTTATATAATGAAACACTAAATAAAATAGCTCCTGTAGCAATTATAGAAAATGATGCTACTAAAGCTTTCTTTAATATGTCACCATGTTTATTATTTTTCATCTTTTCAATCCTCCTAACACTAAGGTCTGATATTCCAGCCTTAAGTTCCTGCTTTTTTTCTATGCAATCAGCTAGGAGATCATTAACTTCTTCTTCATTCATCCCAAGATTTTCATATGCTTTATTCTTTTCAATATCCTTATATTTCATAAATCTTCACATCCTCTCCATACTTTTTTTCATAGGCCACTTTAACCTTATCTCTTGCTCTTTGTAATCTTTTTTTAACAGCATTTGCTGAGATTTCCAATATATTTGCAATCTCATCTATGGAGTAATCTTCATAATAATAAAGCATTATTACACTTTTGTATTTATAATTTAGATTAGCTATTTTTATTAATTCATCTATGTCTTTCTTTTCGATACCCTCTTTATATACAAGGCTTTGTTCTACTTGCTCATATGGAACATATGCACGTATCTTATGGGAGCGAAGAAAATCTCTACACCTATTCTGAGCAACTTTTAAGAGCCAAGCTTTTTTATGTTCTTCTTCATTAAAGCTTATGTTAGTTGTCATATATCTATAAAATGTATCCTGAACAACATCATCAGCATCAGCTTTATTCTTAAGCATAAAAAAGCTTGTTCTATATAAAAGATTGGTATATCTTCTTATTGTATTTTCAATATCTTCATCACTTCTTAAAAATATACTCATAAGCAGTTAATAATCTCCTTCAAAAAGTCTGCGCGCACCATCATGAATACCTATCATGATTTACCTTTTCACCCTGTACACGTACCAGAAACTAAAATGGTGACATTTTTTATTATAGTTTTATTATATCATCATTTAATAGCCTATACATACTCACTAATATAAACGTAGCCATAAACACAAGTTCATAACTGCTTTTTCATTAGGTGATTTTTATACTTGAAATCCAAATTAGAAATTCTCAAAAATTCTTCAAAATATCCATTATCATATTTTTCCTTTGAAGCAACTATACACATAAGTCTAAAAAAAGTCACAACTTTTTTATTTTACATTAAAAAAAGGGGCTGTAAAAAAACTAACCTAACAGAAAAACGGCTATGAGCTCGCGCTCATAGCCGTTTTTTGATATAATTAATTATGCTAAAAAATAAAAATATCAATGATAATTATACAGCACGTCAGCTAAAATTACCATTGGTTATCGAAAAAATAATTAATATTTCTGATCCAGTTTATACTTTCTGTGATGTAATGGATCACATTGACCTAACACCATACTTTGTAGAAGAGAAAGGCTACAAAACAGGTCGACCAAGATGTGATGCAGAAAAGTTGCTAAAAGTAATTCTGTTTGCTTTCATGGAGAACGGCTACTGTTCATTAAGAGAAATCGAAAAACTTTGTAATACTGACATAAGATTTATGTATCTGTTGGACGAAATGAAAGCACCTACCTTTGCCACATTCGGCAACTTTATCCGAAATGAACTAACCTCATCAATTGAGGAAATATTTAATGCCATAAATGCTTATATATTCAACAAGGAAAAAGTTGATCTTAATCATACATACATAGATGGAACAAAAATTGAAGCAAATGCAAATAAGTATACTTGGGTTTGGAAGAAATCCTGTATAACAAATCGAGATAAGGTTTTTGGACATGTTTCTGCATTAATTAATGAAATAAATTCTGAAGTATTATGTACATTTGGAATTAAGATTGAACATAGAGATGAATACGCAATTGAATATCTGGAGGAGATTTTAAAAAAATATACTGAATTAACATCACTTGATTTTGACTCTTTTGTCTATGGAAAAGGCCACAGAAAAACTATCTATCAACGGCAGTATGAGAAACTGAATAACTATAAAGAAATACACCTGCATTGGCAATGGCCAATACAGGTGTGTTATTTAGAGACTTTTTTTACATCCCCTTTATTTTGTCTTACTAAACAAATATTCATATTTTCTTCTCATCTGCATAATAAGTTCAATCACACGAACTTTAACATCATCATTATAAATATCTGCAATATCTACCTGTTCTGAAAAATCATCACAAAAAGTTTTAGCTTTAACTTTATCAACAATTAATAACACATCTTTAGATAGAGGATATTCCATCATTGTATCAGACATAAGCCCAGCACCATTATCAAATATAGGCGCAAGTTTAAACTCACCCTTATTATTTGTCATCACTGCTATATTATGCGTATGCCTATCCTCATTTAAAAATAATGCATCAATTGTTAACATTTTACTCATATACTTTCCAAAATCTTTTAAACCCGTTGCTCTTTCAACCTGTTCAACGAAAATTCGAAGTCTGTCACTATAATCTGGTATTGAATAAATTATTTCGTTAAGTCCTGTCCCATAGGTACTCTTAAAAAGTCTTTCTAATGTTATTAGACTCCAACCTTCTGTAAAATCCTTGCTTTTACATCCATTAAAAATATTACCATTATATTCTATCTGCTCAAGTTCATAATCAACATACTCAATCTTTTCAAGATTTGAAAAAGCAAGAAGTTTTGAAACCGTATATTCCACAAGACCCTCATACCCTAAGTAATCTGTTTTAAACCAATTTCCATTCCTTTCAAACTTTAACTGATTACCTTTAGAAGACCTTCTCCCTTGGTCTTTAATTTCTTCTTCAAAAAGTTTAATCAAACTATCACCTCTCTATTTTAATCCAAAACTTATCATCTGCCATTCTTCCCTCAGTTTTTTCTATTATCATTATAGGATCATAAAATGGAATTCCTAGTTTTTTTAATTCAATTTTCATCTTGTCTCTTGAACGCGGGAAGCATCTTGATTCTAAAAAATCTTCATACTCCTCAAATGATGGCTCTGTATTTACACCAAATGCTCTATATAACGTATTATCCACATAATTTCTTATTTTTACTTCTCTACTTACTTCATCAACATCTATAATTGTACATGTCATATTCTCATACATATACCAAAGACGAAGCTTAAGTTTTTTATTAGGTATTTCAAGTTTTTTAACAAAACCTGGTTGTCTCATAAGTATTTCAACCAAAGGAACAATAGGTCCCTTGATGTTCTCTCCGTTACTTTCCCAATTTTCAACTGTTCTTTTTGAACAATTAACAAATTCAGCAAATTCCTTCTGTGTCATAGCAAGAGTCTCTCTTACCTTTTTTATATCTTCGCTTGTCAGGTATTCTTTTACAACATATTTTTTACTCATAATATCACCTCTAAGTCGATTAAACCACATTTTTTGTGACAAGTCAATATGATTTTACCACATTTTTTGCGGTTTTCTTTATGATTATTTCAAATCACAAAAAAAGCTCATGTTATAACATATTATCCACGAGCTTTTAATGTATAATTTCAAATATTTAATTATTTTCTACAACATCTAATTTATGAGTAAGTTTTTTTGTATTAAAATCATAACTAGCTGTCTCAGCTTTATAATCAATATTATTATATCTAAACTTAACTCCTTCATCAGTTATATTTTCAATCCAAAGAGATATATCCACGTGATTCAAATTAGGAATAGTAATTGAATCAACTTTTTCAGTTTCATTTGTTGAAAAATCATAAGTCATAATTGTCATTTCTGAATAATCAGTAACTCCCGATTTCAATGATTTTTCAAAATTTACATAGTAAAATTTATTATCATTTTTAGCCGAAAAACACATTTCATCATATTTGCCTTCCTTACCTGTCCCTTCATCAAACCACCAATATGCACGTTCTCCTAATTTCTTAACAACTTTCATTTTACTATCTTCTAATTTTTCGATATATATAGTTTTCTCTTGATACATACTAGTATCTTTTGTGTATTTATGATTTGAACTATCTGCAGTAATCACCATATCATCACCTAAAAATGTTTGAAAATCCTTACTACTCATATAGATAAGTTTATCTTCCTTCTCATCATATGCATACATAAAATTAACTGTTTTATCTTCATATTCCCATTCATCATTTATGGATTTGTCATCTTCGCTTATGAATCCACTTATGTATATATATTTATCATTAATATTTTCTATTTCTATTTCATTATGTATTGTATCTTTATCAATTGGTGTTTTAATATCTTTAAACTTAAATAGATATTTTGACTTCATATTCTTCATATCGATTTTTTTTAGTCCATTAACATCAAAAAAGTATAAATCATGATTGCCATATGTACAAAAATTCAAAGGAATATTCATATCTGATACTTCTGCATAATCAACCTTTTTAAATTCATCGCCCTTTTTTATACTTATTGTATATCCATCCCAGGTTTCATTTCTTGATAAAAATATAACATGTTTACCAGCTTTTCCAATCTCATAGTTGCATTTTCGCAATTCACAATCATCTGTCACTTCCCCCTTTAAATCACATGTTTCCATACATACATACTCAAACTTTTTTCCACTTTTATTCTCTTCTTTTTTAATTGTATTCTGTGTTGTATTTTCCGTTTCTTTTTCTGTAGACTTTTCTGTTTCAACAGTTGTTGTTTCCTTTGCAACAATTGAATTATCTTTTGAATTTTTATTAGTATTATTGTATGTCACGACACCAGCAACAATCGCTCCTGTAGCTGCTAACGAAAGTGACGCAACCGCAACCTTCTTAAAAATCTCACCATGTTCTTTCTTTCTCATTTTTTCAATCCTCCTGATACTTAGACCATCAGCATTTCTAACTAATGAGTCTTCCTTATCTGCCATAATGCATGCTTCTAACATATGTTTTTTCACATCAGGATTAGCTTTAAGATTTTCATACGCTTTATTATTTCCATTCTTTCTATAACTCATATTAGTTAATCTCCTCTTTATAAATCATTTCAAAGGTCCCTTTTAGCTTCTCTCTTGCTCTTTTAAGTCTGGACTTTGCTGCGGATTCTGTTATTCCAAGAATATCTGCCGTCTCTTTAACAGAATACCCTTCAATATAATGTATTAAAATTACCGATTTATACTTATAACTTAATTTTGCGATATCTAATACTTCTTCTATATCTTCAACATCAAGAAAATCATGAGATACTATGTGTTCTTGTATCTCCTCATATGGTATATAAGCATGAACCTTATGAAATCTCAACATATCCTTGCATTTATTCTGAGATACCTTAAGTAACCAAGCCTTCTTATGTTCTTCATCTCTAAATTCAACATCTGCCCGCATGTATTTTATAAAAGTCTCTTGCATAACATCTTCAGCATCATGCGAATTTCTAAGAATCAAGAAGCATGTCCTGTATAGTAAATCACTATATTTTTCAATTGTCTGTTCTAAATCAATTCGTTTAATACTATCCATTAAGTATCTCCTAACATATGTCTAAAAAGTATCAGCGCTTTTACCTTTTCACTATATACACGATTCAAAATCTAATTTGGTTGCAAAAATATTTTTTATATTTTACCATGTTTTACCATAAAAAACCTGCTTGGCTTAAGCCAAACAGGTTCTTATAAATCTAAGCTATTGCTTTTATTACACTGCATATTATAAATCCCGCTATCAATAATGGAATTACAAATAAGAATATTCCCCAGAATACTATCATTGCAATCACAAATGCTGGAATAAAAAATAATAATAAAAATAATGTTCCACTAGTCATAAACAATACCTTAAATCCAAAAAATACTGCCTTCAAACATACTACAGATAAAAATATCATAAATAACAACGTCAACATTATTAACACCTCCTTTTCACTATCCTCTTTATTTTTCATGTTTGTAATTTCATTATAACACAATCCATAATTTTTTCATCTATATTTTTAGTATAATTCAAATACAGAAAATATGACTTTTAGTACTATTTTAAACAGAATTTCCTCCTCTAACCAACTCAACATTATTTTCCAGATGAACCTGATCCCATTCTAAACTCAACTTACCATTTTCAGTAAAGTTAACTTCTAAATCCTGGATATATATCATCTTTCTCATATAATCCTGTAATCTACAGATACTGTTATTACCAAGAATCTTAATTTCCACATCTCCTTCTGCCGCTTCAAGCATACTTACCTTACTCGCAGCAAATGCCACTAAAAACATAAGTACAATATAAATTCTTACCATCCAATTTTTCAACATAATATGTACCTCTTTTTTCCTTTTTTATTTAATTTTGATTTTAAATATAATATTAATAAAAGTCAAAAAAAGCGTAAAAGAGCATGGCTTCACCTAGCCATGCTCCCTATTATTTTAGTATGTTACTTTATCATCTTCTTCAACCACTGTTGCTTTTCCGGCTGTCGATACTACAATAATCTTTTCATCTAACTTATTAGTTTGAATATATTCATTTGACTTAGTTTTAATATATCTAACATCCTCAGCGAGAAGAGTAAATTTAGATTCAGCTGTCAAAGTAATCACACTTCTAAGTAATCCTAAGCAAGTATCATCTTCATCAAACTGACAAGTATGATTATTAAAAATACTAGGATAAGAACTCTTCATAGAATTTAAAGTGCTCTTAGTATAAGCTTTTGAAATCTTATCAAAAATAACATTATCAATTCTATAAAGATTATTATCATTAGAAACGTAATAAATGCAGCCATTTTCAATATCATTAATTACGTTATAATAGTGATTTCCAGCATCTTGATCCTCAACAATGCTTATCTCCTTAACAAGTTCTCCATCCTGAGTAAAGCATCCCATCTTGTAGCACTTAATCCCTGGCAAATCATAATCTGCCTGCTGATTCCCCATCTTATCACATATGAATTTCAAACTCTTTCTATTCCAATCATAAGCAATATCAGATATAGGAGCATCCATCATCTCAATCTTATCAAATACTTTTCTTGTCTTATTACTATCTGTATTTACCAAGTAATATTCATCTTCAGACTTATCATAATAATAATCAACATCTTCTTTTGTATTAAATAAATATTCGTACTTTGACTGGTCAAAAGATACTTCCTTAAATTCACCATAATTCTTATGTTTAAACACAGTATCTAAAACCAACTGATAAGCAACATCTTCAACCACAAAATAAACAACATTTGAAGGTGCCTCAACATCAAAATTTCCCTTATCCTGAGTAGCTGTAAGTTCAATAAAGTCTCTACCAACTATACTATAAGTTTTACCATTAGCACTAGTAAACGTCTTCTCTTCATATCCATCCTTAAGCGAACCATCTGCATAATAACAACTTTTACTTAACTTTTCTAAACGTTCATTAATCCAATTTGCTGGAGATTTAGCATCAGCAAATTCTGTTGAATCTTTTGACGTTTTACTATCTTTTCCAGATTTTTCACCTGACTTAGAAGAATTTGAAGAACCATCTTTACTTTCCTTTTTATTATTTGAAGAACTTGAATTGTTCTTATTATTTGAATCATCCTTATTCTTCTTATCTTTCTTCTTGTCTGTCTCACTTGTTTCAGTAACACTTTCTCTTTCCTTTGCAGTAGTAACTACAGTTGTAGTTTCCTTTGCAAGATTTGGTTTCTTTCTCATCTTATTGTAATTCATTGCACCTACAATAATTGCACCTGTTGCAACAATTGAAAATGAGGCAACTGCAAGCTTTTTAAACCAATCATCATAATCACTTTCTCTATCTAACTTCTCACTTCTCTTTAAACTTAATTCATCCGTACTCTCTCTGTTTATGCCAAAACTTTCGTCAGTTGTTCCAACAACTGTACTTACACTCTCTTTTTCATATTCCTCATCTAATACTTTTAAACATTCATTAAGAATACGTTCTTTTGATTCAGCGCTCATATTTAATTTATCATATCTTGTATTTTTACCATTTTTACTAAAACTCATTAATAAGCACCTCCTTTCAAAAGATCTTCTCTATCCTTAAATTCTATCTTTAATTTTTCCCGCCCTCGTTTCAATCGCATTTTAACTGCTGAAACGGAAATATCTAAAATCTTGGCGGTTTCCTCTATGGAATAATTTTCAATATAATAAAGCGTTATTACACTTTTATACTTATAACTCAAATTCGAAATCGCCAATAATTCTGACGAATCTTCTTCATATAGTTCCTTTTCCTCACCCGGTATAACTTCTTCCACATCATCAAATGGAACATATGCCCTAATCTTATGAGATTTAAGTAAATTTTTACACTTATTCTGAGCAACCTTTAATAACCATGCTTTCTTATGCTCTTCGTCATTTAACTCTGGATTATTCTTAATATATGCAATAAAGGTTTCTTGCACTATATCTTCACTATCCTGTTGATTTTTTAGCATCAAGAAACTAGTTTTATACAATAAATCACTATATTTATTTATAGTTTCCTCGACGTCGAGTTGTCGTTCTCTCTTGTCCATGCATAACTCCTAATCTAGCCAAAAGGACACAGTACTTTATCCTTTTCACTTTATACACAATTCATATTTTTAAAAAGTCACAACATCCCTTATTTTTTTATACTTCTTAGTAAAATCCATGGCTAATTATATCAATTTATTATTTGATAATCAATAATATTCAACTCAAAAAGGGCTATGAGCACAAGCTCATAGCCCTTTTGAGACTCCTTATAATCTACGTTTTTGTTATCAATCATTTAGAAGTATTCTCTTGTTCTTATAGATCCTCAACTTTCTTTGTTTCATATGTATATCTATACTCATACTCAGAATTAATAACAACTTCACAATACTTATCTTTAACTTTATTTATTTCGATATCTTCATCCACTGGTCTTGAAAAGTAACTTGTCTTTAATGTTGCCACTTCTTCAGCTTTTACTTCAGATCCTAAATCATCTTTTGATATTCTCATTAATTTTACTTCAGACTTATCGCAATAAAGTTCATCACGAATTTTCTCAAACTTTTCAAAATAAAAGTATTTTCTACTAACTGTAAGTTCTGTTGGTACAATATCTGAAAGTTCACCCAAAGATGTAATCTCTTCTAATTTATCGCCCTTAATCATTTCAATATATGTTTCGTATTGTTCACATTCCTGATTATCAGGATTCATATATCTACGTGTTACTAAACAGTTATTATGTGCTTCTAAAATTGCTCTATCCTCTTTAAATTTCTTAGTCTCCCCTGAAATTAAATTTAACGCATATATATCACATTCATCGTGTTCATTATTATCCTTATCATACATTGTGTGACGTACACTTAAATACATAACATCATTAAAAACATAACTCTTGCCAAAAAAGACTTGATTAGATTCATCATCAATATTCTCTGGAGCTGTGTCTTTTATTGTTTTAACAACATTTGTTTCTTCAAGTTTATTTTCTTTAATATTATATTTATATATTTTTTCGCCTTCTTTACCGTCAAAATAATAGATATATTCTCCATTTGTATAAACATCTGTAACACAATATAAGTCAATTACTTCTTTAAAATCTTTATCATCTTTACCTTTAACATATAAATATTCATTATTATCTTTTACATCAACTTTAAAATTAATTCCATTTATCTCAATTCCATCATTTCCAGGAGAATTTACTCCATAATCATTTCCATAAATTACTTTATATGTTGAATTATCAACCTCTACTTCTTTATTTACAACTGGATCTTTATCCTCTTCTGTAGTTGCAATAACGCCTGTCTTAGCTGGCATATTATTCTTACCATTCTGATAATTAGCAACTCCACCAATAATTGCACCACTAGTAATTATAGCAAATGCAGCAACTCCTACATACTTGAACACTCTTCCTATTCCATCATTCTTATTCATTTTTTCATTTCTTTTTGCAGTAAAATCACTGATAGCTTCAGTTTTAGTATTTGTTTTCTCTAATAAAATCTCCTCTCGTTTTTTCAAACAATTTGCAAGAAGTTCTTTCTTTTCCACATCACTCATACTTGTTTTTTCATATACTTTATTCTTTTCAACATTATCGTACTTCATAGCTCTTTTCTCCTCCTTTACTATTTTTTTCGTAGGCCCTCTTAACTTTTTCACGTGCTCTTTGTAATCTTTTCTCTGTTGCTGAAACTGATATTCCTAAAATATTTGCAACCTCTTCAATTGAATACTCTTCAAAATAATATAGCATGAAAACACTTTTGTTCTTATAACTTAAATTTGCTAATTCTACATATTCTTCTATATCCTTCTTTTCAACATCTTCATCATCTGAGTATCTTTCTTCAATCTCATCATATGTAACATAAGAACGTATCTTTTGCGATCTTAAAAGATCTTTACACTTATTTTGAGAAACCGTAATCAACCAGGCTCTCTTGTGATTTTCATTTCCAAAATCCATATCCGTTGTCATATATTTATAAAATGTTTCCTGTACAACATCGTCCACATCAGCTTTGTTCTTCAATATCAGAAAACTGGTTCTGTATATCAGATCTGAATACTTTTCAATAGTTTCTTCAACATCTGAAACTTCTCTTACAAATTTCTCCATAAGTAATTATACTCCTTTGCATTTTCTAAAATAAATGCGCGCCATTTATCTTTTTCACTAACTATACGTTTTAAAAATACTATTCCGGACATTTTTTAGAAAATTTTTTATTTTTTATTTTTTTCATTTTTCTCGTCGTAGTCTATCACAAAAAAATAGCATTATCAAGGCTAGTTTTTCGGGCATTTTCATGCATTTACTTATCCTCTTTTTATCTGTCTACTTCTTCATGTTTATCATTTTCAATATCATATCTCATTGCTACTTCATTATCGTTTTCATCGTAAGTAATGTAATATACAAATTCTCCATCACTATAAACATCATCTCTGCAGTAACATACCTTCTTAAACTTTTTACTATTCTCTCCTTTAACATATACATAATCATCATTGAAACCAGCTTTAATCTTAAATGTAGCTTTACCAATTTCAAATGGTTCACGTTCTGGACCGTTTTCATCACTTACATGTTCAAAAATGTATGTGTACTTAACATCATCAGTCTTTACTTCTTCTGTTGTTGTCTCTACCATATCTGTCACCTTTTCAGATGTAATAGTAACAACTTCCTTAACAGGCTTATTGCCCTTATGATTAGCTGCTCCACTAACAAATACACCCATAGCAACTACAGCAAATGCTGTAACTCCAACATATCTAAATACTCTTCCCATTCTTTCGTTCTTATTAATCATTTTATTCATCATTTTTATTTCTCCTTATCATACATAATTATATTTTTATATTTTTTTAAGTTCAAAAATAAACACGCGTTATTTATCTTTTTCACTAACTATACGTTTTAAAAATACTTTTCCGGACATTTTCCAAAAAAAATTTAAAAATTTAAAAATTTTTTCACAATAAAAAAACTGACCTATTAAGGCCAGTTTTACATATCTTTTCCAACAGTATCTAATGGAGCAAATCCATTCTCTATCAACTTCTCATCAAGATCATCAACATCAAAACTATTTATCCTTGTTTTAAAACAATAGTATAAAAAAGCATCTCTCTTATCTTTAATATATAAAGGACTAAATCCTGCACACTTAAGTGCTCTGTTAACCTCCTGCACCGAAAAACCAGCCGCATAAGCAATCCTAAATACTATGTCTCTCTTATTCCCGAGTTGATCCTTTCTTTCAAGAAGTTTATATCCATATCTTTCCTTAATATTCGCTCTAATAAAAATCTGATTACTATTATAAAACCTGTAATTCTTTCCCTCTTCTTTTGCCTTTGCCCTTTTCCTTGCTATAACCTCTGAGGCATACACATGGAACGGTTCAAGTTCATCATCAATTTCAAACTTCTTCTTGAAAGTCTCAAAGCTTTCATTTGGATTACTCAAAAAATCTTCTAAATCCTTAGTCTCTTTTTCGTTCATAGCCACACCTCACTTTTTGTTATTTATAGTTATCCATATTCCAAGCTAAATACAATGGCAAACTATATGTTTTAGTTTGTTCACACATATTTTCAGCTATATTTTTAGTAGATAACTTAAAGCCCAATCCTACCTTATACTTTTTACAAAACTGTCTATAACTCTTTGCTTGAGTATTATCTGCCGCTTTAACTTCAACCGGAACAATCTCACCTTCAGATTCATAAACAAAATCTATTTCTGCTGTGTTCCCTGATCTCCAGAAAAATGGTTCAATAGCATTTGCTCGTAACTCATTTAAAACATAATTTTCAGCAAATGCTCCCTTATATCTTATATACAAATCCTTTTCTTCAATTATAGTATTAGCATCTATTTTTGATTTTGCCCTTAACAATCCTACATCCGACATATATACTTTAAAATATGTTTTATCAGCAAATCCTGCAAGTGGGACCTCTGGTTTTTCAACAATATATAATCTTTTAATTAAACCTGCATCATCTAACCACTGCAAAGCATCCTCTAAATCAGCAGATCTCTTTCCTTCTTTTACATGTGAAAATACAAACTTATTATTTTCTTTTGCTAATTGAACAGGAATAGAATCCCATATCCATCTAATCTTAGGAACCTCACTTATTGGTGCGTGCTTTGAAAAATCATCAGCATAATCCTCTAAAATTTCCTTCTGAATCTCTTCTACATCCTCAATATTCTTTGTTTCAATCCAGGTTTTCACAACTTCAGGCATGCCACCAACAATATAATAATCCTTCAAAAGTTTTTGCATCGATTCTGAATATAACTCAGGAATCACCCTATCCGATGGCCAATTATCAAATGTTTCAATTAAATCTTCACGTCCATTTGCTATAATAAATTCCTTAAAACTCATAGGATATAATTGCATTCTATTTACCTTTCCAACTGGGAAAGAAATGTTTTCACTTTTTAATGCAACACCTAATAAAGAACCTGCACAAACCACATGAAGTTCTCTCATATTCTCACAAAAATACTTTAATGAAGTAATTGCCCTCGGACATTCCTGTATTTCATCAAAAAACACTAATGTTTTCCCTGACTCTATTTTTATTTTAAAATACAACTCTAATTCTTTAATTATACGTGCTACGTCTAAATCATAATCAAATATTGATGCTAACTTTTCATTACCCTCAAAATTAACATAAACATACTTATCAAAATTCTCCTTAGCAAATTCCTCAACTATATATGTTTTACCACACTGTCTTACACCAGTTAATAATAACGGTTTTCTTCGTGATTTATCCTTCCATTTCAACAAATCCTTAGTGATTTCTCTATACATATAATCCTCTCTTTCCAAAAAAGTCCTATGGATTTTGTAGTTATTATATCAAAAGTCGTGCCATTTTTGCAAGAATAATTGCAAAAGTCCTATGACTTTTGCAGATTCTACTGCAAAATCCATAGGACTTTTTAAATTATCCACTCATATTATATTTTCTTAATCTTTACTTTCTTACTCTGTCCTTTTTTATTAAATTTCTTCTTATAATTCTTAAATTTATTAGAAGGTACCTTTATAACACATTTCTTATGTATTCCTTTGAATGCATTCTTACCTACCTTTTTAAGAACAGTTGTATTAATTGTAATCTTTCTTAATTTCTTACAACCAGCAAATGATTCTTTACCAATTTTCTTAATGCCTTCAGAAATAACAACATTCTTTAATTTTTTATTATCCTTAAATGCACCATCTACAATCTGAATCACTTCATAAGTAATTCCTTTATTTGTTATTGTTGAAGGTACAATAAACTTAGAATTATTTGCATTCAACGGAGCTACAAATTCAACTGATCCCATAGCATTATCAGTACCCATTTTCAGAATCTTATATTTTACTTTTGAAATATTATCAACAACTACATCTCCAGCTTTCAATTTAATATCAACACTAGCATTATTCTTATTATCTTTTAATTGTTTTTCTAAATTTGCAACTGTAGATTCAAGTTCAGTCTTTTTATTACTGATTTTAGACAAATCTGACTGTAACGATGATATAGTTTCACTCATTTTCTTATTCTGTTCTTTCATTGAATCTAATTCACTACTATATGCATTCTTTTGTTCATTTGCCTGTTTCAATAAATCATTTAAACTTTCGTTATTACTTGTCAATACATCAATCAAATCATCTTTAGACTTAATAATTTTATTTTTATCGTCTTCTATCTGTTTCTTTTCTTTCTCAAGAGATTCAACACTATTATTTAATTCTTCGATCTCGTCTTCTAAATCCTTTTTGTCCTTTTTAAGCTGATTAATTAAACTTGTATTACTTTCCTTTTCACTTTGTAATTCCTGAATCTGAGTATTTAATTGCTCTACCAATTCCTGAGCCTCTGTTAGAAGATTACTTTTATTACTTATTTCTTCTTCTAATTGATTTATACTCTCTAAATAACTGATGGCAATTCTCAAAACAGAATATTTAGCATATAATTCTTTAGAAATCTTTTCTTTTTGTTTTGGCGATAAACTTTCAAACATTTCTATACATTCATCAATTTCTTTCTTATCAGATAATTTAACTTCTTCAACTAATGGTAAACCATCTATCATATCAATTACTGTATCAACATCTTCATCTTCTGTTAACACTAATTCCGCGTCTTTTAAATCAATATGGATAGCCGGGCGTATACCGAAGTTTGAACTAACCGCAGCACTTGATATACGACCATTCTTATCTACCATACATGCAGTCGTAACAGCATTTGAAGGAGACCTTAACCACCAATTTGAAGCAGAACCTTCTGAATTGTATCCAATCCTTGTTACTAAATCATAATCATTCCCCCAAAATCCATATTTTGCTTCTTTCAAATCTTCTAACGACAACAAAAACATTTTATCATATGTATCATATCCTCCCCATACTCCAGACGTAGGATTATCTTTATTTTCAACGTACGTTTCTTTTATAATCTTTTTTTCATTTTCATCAAATATTTCATTATATAGTTCTTCATTTAACCATTTTCGAAGCGAACACTCTTCCCATGTACTAGATATTACTTCATCATTATATTTTTTTAGTGTAAAAATATTTTCTGCTAATAAAAACACATCATTATTATCTCGGCTTAATACTCTCCATTTTATTTTTTCCCCACTATATCTTCCTAAAGAAACTGAATCATATTCTGCATCGATTGTTTTTATCTTTCTAACCTCTACACTATTCACATATTCTCTTTTAATTTTCATAGCAGGTCTTATGCCAATATAAGTATTATTTTTTACTCCAACAACATTTACTTTACCATTTGCCGAACTCACACACATACACTCTTCTTTAGTACTTCCTGTTGTACGCAACATATATCTACTTGCGTAATTATATCCTTCAGCATACCGAGATATGTTACATACCCTTGCATAATCATAGGAATTATAATCCCTATCGAATCCATACGAAACCATTTCATCATTAGAAGGTAGAAAAATTCTATCATATGTTAATGATGAAGTTGATGTATTATAAGTTATTACACTGCTATTGCTAATTTCCCATTTTTCATCATTAGAAAATGCTTCATTCCAAAATGTTGAATTTAACCACTTTCTTACACCTGATGTACTCCAATCACATGCATAGCTTATCTGGCCATTATCATCTTTAACTCCAACATTATTATATTGATAATTTGTCAAAATGACATCTGATAATAAAAATAGTTCTCCATTATTTTCGGATAAAACTTGCCATTTTATTGGTGTTTTTTTATCTACACTATTTACCACACCATTTCCATCTGTATCCTCTTGATAAAAGTTACCAAATGTGACTATTTCTCTTTCTAAATATTTAACCCTAGGATTATTTATTTCATAATCTTTTTCATTCGCACAAACTGAATTAATTTCATTCATATTAATTATCGAACTGGTTAAAAATAACGACATAACTATAGCTAAACTTTTTCTTATCATAATTACCTACTACCTTCCTATCATTATATTTTTATGGCCATTTATTAAGCTGTTCCCACAATGCTTTACTAGACAGCTGTGAAAATGATTTGTTGTCATTAATTTTCTCATCTATTTTATTAACCCAAACCCACTTCCAAGCTTCTTCTATAGTAAAATCTAGATTTTCATTCATGAATTGAACTAATTCATCTACTTTAATATCAACGTTCTTAACATACTGTATTTTTATTTCTACTTCGCTTCTTTTTAAATCATAATACTTTTGCACTGTTTGTATAATTCGCTCATCCTTAATTTTATTAAAAATAAGAGCTTTTATTAATATATGAATACCTAACTCTTGCTCTCGCATCATAATCTCAAAATCATGCTTATTACGTACTTCATTACAAGTATCTTGTAAAAATTTTACAATTCCTTCTCCCATACATTCTATTCCTTTCTTAGTAAATTATCCTTATACTTCATCAATCTCTATTTCATATTCATTATTATCCTCATCTTGAAAATCCGAAGAAATTTCATACCCAAGCCTCATCGCACCAAGTCTATCTTCCGCACACTCCATTGCTTCATCCTCATCATCAAAAAATTCATCGTCTGAATCAACATCATCACTATAATCGTAAACAACGCCTCCATACTCATCCAAAATTCTAAAGCTATATTTTTTCTCCATTTTATACTCCTTTCTCTATAATATCTTATTTAAATATCTTTATCGATTTTGTATATCCATCTACAAAAGTTTCATCATCCGCTAATTCAATATTGTTTTCCTCTGCGTATTTTGTTTTTTTGCTTGATCTTCTAAATCCTCTTGGTAACTTTCTTTTATAAGAATTAACGTTTAAATCTTTGTATCCTACTTCATCTATCCTTCCAAATTCTTCATCAGCCACAAAGTCATCAACATCATTTTCTATTACTCTATCAATCTCAGTTTTTGGTATACCTTCTTCATATTTTTTTCCTTTTCTATCAACTTTAAACAACGTATCTAACATTTTTATCAAAACCAAACCTGAAACAGTAAAAATCCTATATACATTTCTATTTTTCATAACCTAATACCTCCTTATATTCACTTAAAACCTTAAATTCCCGTACCATTTATATAATCTAATTATATTATTTAAACGCTCGTTATATTGCCCCATATTAGTGGCAATTTATCGATTACTTTTTATTTTTTTACAATAAAAAAGACCAGCAAGTTTTCACTCACTGGCCAATGTATCTTCACCCCTATCCCTTACATATTTCCTTTATATCTACAAGTATTATTTTGTTATTATTCAATGCTTCACTTTCTATCTTTTTATCAAATCCATTTGCTGAGAATAGGAAATAATATACTTCTGTTTTCTCACTATCTGCATAATTTTTTGAAACTGTATCCATGTATTCTTTATAAGAAAATGCTTTATTTTTAAACTTACATTCTCCTATTATACATTTATTCAATTTCTGAGGTGTTGCTAAAATATCTATTTCAGTTTCTACCGTTTCCTTTTTTCCATCATTAATTCTAGTAAGTTTTCCCCACCACCTACCGATTTTATTATATCTAAATGGTAATTCATTCTTTCTCTGTTTTGCACGCATATATTCCAAGCATATATCTTCAAAAGTTTGAGCTGCAAAATCATTTAAAGACGGTTTTATTACATATTCATATACACCATCCACATCTCCACTTTCTAATTCAGATATATTGTTAAAAACAAATGCATACCAAAATCTGAAATAATTATCTGTTATTTTATATAAGCCTCTACTATTATTCACTTTTTCTTTATCTTTTACATCAACAGAAAACTCACGTTTTATTATTTCTAGTTCAATTAAATTTTTTAAATAAACACTTACCTTAGAAGCATTATTAATGTATGACTTATTGCTTATATCATTTAATTTGCTATTACCATATGCAATTGCTTCAATTATTGAATTATACAATTGTGTTTCTCGTAGTTCTTGCTTGAGCATAAATTCAACTTCACTATATAAAACAGATCCCTTTGACAAAATATTCTTTTTTATATTATCTTCAAGTGATAAATCCGATGAAAACTGATTTAAATAATGTGGAATTCCCCCAAGTATTGCATATACTAACACCTTATCTCGCTCTGAATAATTTGGAAAGAATTTTATCGCATCATAAAATGACATAGCTTCCATTTTATAGATTCCTGTTGCTCTTCCATATAAAGGATTCTTTTCAGCTAACAATTCCTTTTCAATAAAACTCATAGAACTGCCACAAACAATAATCATAACGTTTTCATTTTTCAAAACATTATCCCAAAGATTCTGCAATATAGACATAATACTAGAATTACCCTTACACATATATGGAAATTCATCGATAATCAACAGTTTTTTCTCTTTCCCATACGGTAAATCAACAACAGCCTTAAAAGCATCTTCCCAATCAGCAAATTCATTTATATATTTGGAAGCTGGTATATCTTCCTTTAATAATTTGGCTGAAAAACTTATTAATTGCTGTCTGTCAGAAACCTCCTTGCATGAATAAAATACATTTGATTTATCCTTACAAAATTCCTTTAATGTTTCTGTTTTTCCAACACGTCTCCTACCGTATAGAACAACTAATTCACCTTTATTTGATTTATATTTTTCCTCTAAAAAATTTAATTCTTGTTCTCTACCTATAAACATATGCATCACCCACATTATTGTATATTTTATCTAATCACGATTAGTCTAATCGTGATTAGATAAAATTATTATACCTCAAATACGAATAAAATCAATACATTTAAAACAAAATATATATAAAACTCAAATTTTCAACATCAAAAAAAAGACCAGCAAGTTTCCACTCACTAGTCTTTATACATCTTCCTTTAATATCGCATCAAATCCATTCTTAACCAACAACTCATTAACTTCATTTATGTTCCCAGGTCTTTCATTAAAACACGCTATGAAGAAGGCATCTCTTGGAATCCTTGAATATAATTCAGGAAGTCTATACAACCTAAGGGCCATCTGTGTTTCATCAATGGTAAATGATGCGGCATAACAGATTCTTAAAATCATGTCACGCTGATTTGTATGCTTCTCTCCCGAAAGAAGCTTGTATCCATATCTATCAGAAATATCAGCCTCAATAAAAACCTCTCTACGACTAATTTTCTTTTCTTTCAATAGTTTCGAAAAGTATTCTCTAAACGCAGTATCTTTTATAAAGGCATCTTTATTTTTATCTATAAATTCAGCAAATTCTTCCACATGTGTGTGGGCTAAAACCTTGTTTAATTCGCTTGTCTGTTTCTCTATCATAAGCTACCCAATAACATACTAATAATCCAATAACCATACAAATTTGATACAAATCAATATTTGTTTAATTATTCAACAATTATTATATATATTATTGGTTTTCAATATTGCCCCATATTAGTGGCAATTTGCTATAAATTATAGTATCAAAATGCTACTATCCTATATGTGCATCATCTATCATGTTTTCATAACCACATCTATGACACTTCCAACTTCCTAATGTATCTGTAAAGCCTTCCTGAAGATTCAAGTAATCTCCACATTTATCACAATACCAGGAAACATCAGGATACTTTTCAGTGTTCGGTGCACCTTCTTCACCAAAAAGAAGCTGACCACACTTAGTACATACCCAACTTTTATTTCTTGGATCAAATCCAGTCTGTTTGTTAAGTATATCACCACAACGTGTACAAAAACATTCTTCTATAACCGGAAGATTTGGATTATATTTATCATTTAAAAAGCAATCTGGTCTTCCATCATCATAAGTTACATCTTCATTTTCAAGTGCATCTTCATTATCCAAAGTGTTTTTACTAACTTTTTCTCCAGTGTATTTCTCAAAATTCTTCACACTTCCTTTAAGTTCATTCCTTAAAAGTTCAACAGACGTATATCGTACATCTTTATCCATGAAAGTACATTTGCTAATAATAGGGGTAAGAGGATTTTGCATGATTGGTTTATTCGAATGCCCTCCAATTAAAAGCGTGTTCAAAACCATACCAAGTGCATAGATATCAACGCGCTCATCAGATACATCAAAACCAAATTGCTCCGGTGCAGCATAACCAGGTGTTCCAAGCATATGCGTGTCATGCTCCTTCATATTATCATCAGCACACTTGTTTCGACCTGCGCCAAAATCAACAAGGAAAATCTCACCATCAAAATTTCTAATGATGTTACTAGGCTTTATATCCCTATGAATAATCGGCGGATTTTGACTATGAAGATCCTCCAAAATATTGCAAAGCTTAATACCAATATCAACTACTTCTTCCGTTTCAAACTTGCCTGTTTCATTAATGTAAGCAAGCAAAGAGGCACCTTCTATGTAATCCTCAATAACAATATAATCAGCATCGTTAACTTCCACCATGGTTTGTAATTCTTTACTTAAACCAGTTTCCGTATCTTTCTGATTTACTGGAATAATCGCAAGCACATTTCCTATGTTATCTATATAAGTATTAAGTAGTTGCTTGTAAAGTTCAACAACATCTTCACTAATTGCTCTTACTACGTAGCATTTGCTCCCCAAGGAAATTTGATTAACCGTTCCTTTATCATTTAAAGGTTTTATGATTTTGCAATCAGATAAATCAAATTCATCATTCTTATTTACAAACTTTCCAAAAATATTATGAAAAACCACACTATCACCTTCTCTCTAAAAATCTCTATAAGAAAATTATACTTCACTTACTTACACTTCTCAACATACATAAAAAATCTCCCCACATCCTAAGATGCAGGGAGATTCCCTCTTTATAATTTTTTCATGTTTATTTTACAACTCCAATTTTTTCTAACTTATTTGTTTCAAAAGTATACTTGCATTCTGTAGTTTCATCTGTTTTATCATCAGTAATATATAATACTATGTCATCCTTCTTAAACTCATCAAACTCAATCCAGCCATCCTCGTAACCTAAATCTTTAACACTTACTTCACCGAATGTCTTGATTTCACGAGTATTTTTATCTAATGACTTAAATATGACCTTACTTTTATCATCTGATTTATCTGCTTTTTCACCAAATACTACAAAGTAAAGCTTGTCACCAAATTTTGCTTTATATCTTGAATGATCTCCTAATGTTGCAATTTCTTCAAATCCTGCTTGCTCTTAAGCATCAAGAAACATGTTCTATATAACACATGACTATAAGTCCTAATTGTACTTTCTATGTCTTCTTTTTCATATGTCTCTAGCATTAAGATTTTCCCTTTCAAATACTCAAAATAATTAAGCACTTATTTATCCCTTCATAATGTACACAATATCACGCAACATATGGTCACGTAAAAAGAATAAATTTTTTAGAAAAATTTTCACTCCCCGAAAATACCATAAAAACGCAGCAAATGCAACGAAGTTTCCTCCGTTGCATTACTAAATCAATCTACAATTATATTTGCACTTATGCAGTTAACTACCTTCATAAGGTCTGCTGGATTAAGTTCAATCTGCATGCCAACCTTACCAGCACTAACATAAATCCTCTCAAATGTAGGTGCCGTCTCATGAACAAAAGTCTTAAACTGCTTCTTCATACCAATAGGTGAACATCCCCCATGAACGTAACCTGTCAATGGCAGCAAATCCTTCTGCTTAATCATGGCAATGGACTTTTCACCTGCTGCCTTAGCAGCCTTCTTTAAATCAAGTTCAGCCTCAACCGGCACAACGAATACATAATAAGTATTAGTCTTACCCTGAGTCACAAGAGTCTTAAAAACCTTACTTGTATCCTCACCTAAAATCCCTGCAATCTGCGCACCCGTAAGAGTTGGATCCGCCTCATAGGCATGTGCTGTATATTCAATCTTCTTACTATCTAAAACTCTCATGACATTAGTCTTATCTTTTGCTTTCATATGTGCTCCTTTAGTTTTTTAAATATCTTGTTGCTCGGCCCTTACCGATACTCTTTACATAACCTGCTTCCTTTAAAACATTAATTTCTCTAATTGTTTTATCCTTACTCCATCCTGTCTTTTTTACAATTTCGCTGCTAGATAATTGCAATCCTGTATCCAATGTTTCCAAAAGAAGTTCACCATCTGTTGTTACATTATAAGACACACTTACAACTGGTAAAGTTACAGATATTGAATTTTCAAAAATTTCAAATTTAGGTGCATTAAATGCTCCCTCATATTTCTCCAATATTCTCTGTATACCCGTACCAAACATTTCAATATAATGCATTCTAAAAAACACATTACCAATAATAGGATTACGTAAATTTGAAATATTACCATTAAGATACTCATCTTTACTAATCCCCCTAGGAAGTCCACCAGGTGAAGTAATAACAACCTTATCCTCAAACATCGAAACCTTTATACAAGCATCAATATCCCATGTTCTATGAACAAGTGCATTCGCTATAGCTTCACGAAAAGCTTCCTCAGGAATAAGTTCAACAAGTTCTCTATCAAACCCCTTAATCCTCTCATACTGATAATATCTTTTAAACATAGCAACTATATCATCAAACTGTTTTAAAATACAACAATTCGAATATGTTTCTCTATCCAAAATCTCACTTATCGACCCACCAAATCTAGCAACATCAATCCCCTTAAAAGAGTTCTTATCAGCAAATAACTCAGCAGCAATATTTAGTTTCTTATCATCATTATAAAAACCAAATGTTCTAAGCATATCATCAGTTAGCTTTTTGATACCAATCTTTTCAACTAATTTGGATTCAAAATAACTAAACTCAAGCTTTTTCTTATTGCTAGAAAGTTCTTCGTAGTACATGTTATTACCTTCAAGCGTAAGTCTCTTAAATTCTAACTGATCAACTTCAACGGTTGAAGTATCACTTCTTCTATAAGCTTTTCCTTTATACAAATATGGTTTATACTTACCCTCATACACATGTAATGTAATAGTTTTATTATTACTATTAATCACCATACAATAATCCGGCTTAGGCTTAATGCTATCATTAATCTTATTCTCTATATCTAAACATACCTTTTCAATGTCTTCAAAACCCTTAGCCTTACCATTATCAAGTATTCCAAACTCAATAACACCTGTACAAAAATTTGCGTAAGCACTTACAGTTTTTAAAAAGGTATTAGTAACTTCTGATTTAAATTCTACAGTTCTACTCTCCTTCATAACGACGCACCTCCTCATGTAGATATTATAATATAAGTGCAACGAAAATGCAACGATTTTAAAATCGTTGCATTTTCGTTGTATACATATAGTTTAATATTATCTCAACTTGATAGCGTTATCACCTCTGCGTCCCATTGACAATAACAACCTCACGTCGGTCTCTCCACTGATCCAGTCTAGCAAAAGATGAGTCATGTAGCCAAGTGTAAATTCTATATACATACTTGGAATAATCGAATGTAAAATCATAGAAAGCAATAAACCCATATACACAGTATGCATATGCCTTCCAGAATCAAACTTGATACCAAACCCTAATATAATCATAAACATTAAGATCCCCATAATCCTCTCCCAAACAGGCATTTCCATAAAGTACTTATATTCTAGCCCTTGAACCATAAAGTCATGAATAATAGCTATTATAAACATACTCCATCCTATTATCTGTCCCATAATAATACCTGTCTTTTTCTTTCCATCATCTAAATCCTTATTAAACTTATCCATATCAGCAATCACACCACCAAGTGCCCCTCCAGCAAATGCGAACACAATCCCTTCAGGTGTCCTCGCCCAAGGAAATATAAGTGAAGCCGCCATCCCAGCTAATAAATGTGTTTTAGTTGTCATTAGTTTGTACCTCCTTAAGATACTTATTACAATTCTTTATACATCAAAATTTCATCATGGTAAGTACCATTCTCTAATAAATATGCATTATGTCGATAACCAGTTTCAACAAAACCATGTTTCTTATAAAGACTTAACGCTCTATAATTATCATCCATAACTTCAATATCTATTTGCTTAAAACCAATCTCTCTGGATAGTTCAATCGTATACTCCAACATAGCATTAGCAATACCTAGTCCCCAGTACTTCTTAAGTACAGATATTGATAAAGAAGCTCGATGTTTTACTTTTCTAAGATCGACAAATGGACAAATATAACAAGTCCCCACAACTTTACCCCCTACAATTGCAACCATTTCGCACTTCTCAGGATTAACTAGTCGACTGATGATTATTTTTCTTTCAATTTCAACATCATTGTCAACTTCATCAGAACAAAACACCGAATAATATGTTTCTCTTACCGTTCTTTTCTTATAAGCTATCATAGCTTCTGCCATGAACGGAGTAACTGGCATTAATGTACATTTTTTTCTATTTTTCAATCTTAATGTTCTCTCTTTAAATTTCATATTTTAATCCCCTCGTATTTATTAAAAACATATCATAAAGATGCGTAATAAATTAGACCTTATTGATGGTAATTTATTACTATTATAGTTAATTTAGAAGTAGCCATTGCTTATTTATAAGCAATGGCTACTTCCTTACCAGCGTCAATCATATGATTTAACACTTCTTTCGCAGATTCCACGTCTAGCTTTGATCCACAAGCTATTCCTAACGCAAATATGCCTACACCTACGGCAACTTTACAAGTAATCTTGATTGTAACACTCATATGTTTAGCTCCTTTCTTGGGTTATCCCCATTTACTAATATATATCTTTAGCTAAACATTACCGCGTGTTTTATTATGAGCATATTATACAAATTAAAAAATTATATTTCACGGAAAAAAAGTTGCGAAAACTATCATGCTATTTATTTAAAAAACGAACAATATTATCTTTTATTATTTCAAAACAAATAACATCCGTTAATTTATTTTCTTCTATAACATAATTTGTTATTCTTTTTATTTTTTCCAAAAATAATTTTCTCTCAGTCTCTTCTAACCACAATGTATAACCTATCTGATTAGTTGCAACTTCTATAGAATTAAATTCTATTTTTTTCTCTTTATACATCATTATTGAACTATTTCTTTCACCATAATTGATATTAACACTAATATAAATTGTATTATCATTGTGGCAATCAATCCAATTAAGCTGTCTTTCAATCCATTTCTTTATTTTTTCATAAACAACTAAATCTTCATATATATCATCTTTATTGTCATTCAAAAACAAATCTATACAATCTCCATTATACCCTGCTATTATCAAAAATAACAATTCAAAAACCCTATTTTCAATATCTTCTATATTATTTCTATGTTCAATATTCTCAGTATGGGATATTGGATTTCTATATGATTCTTTTAAACGCTTTACCCTTTCTATTATTTCTTCATTGTTTTCAAACAGTTCCTCATTTTCACCATAATACTTAACAAAGTTTAAATAACTAGATAAACTTCTTTCAACTTGATCCTCATTATCTTCAATAAAAATATAATCTCTCCCATTATGTTTTCTTAATTTTCTATTCTTATTTTCTTCGCTAAAAATGATAAAGTTCAATAACTGTTCTATTGATTTTATAGCTCCATATATATACCCGGTTAAATCACCTGTTTTTTCCTGAATATAACCATTAATTATATTCCATTCTGCATTATAAAAACTTTTTGCAAATTTCAAATCAGAAAACAATATTCTATATCTACTATCAATAAATCTATTTTCTAACTTTTCCATTTTATTCTTTGATATAAAAATCTTTTCATCATATTTATATTCTTTTATCTTTTTTATTATTATTTCCTGAATATGTTTCCAAACTTCCTCTGTTGGTTTATAAACAATATCCACCCCCATTTCTTTATATAAAACCGCATTATATTCTGACACAACCTCATAAAAAGCTGTCAAGCATTCTTCTGCAATTTTACGATTATTAAATATATACTCTAACAACGATAAAAAGTTTTTTTCCACTTCTTCCTTAAATAAAAAATTATTAAAATCAATCCATTTTATATCATATTTTTTTCCGTTTTTTGAGTCGTATTCATTTTTCATTAAATAATTTTCATGCGAAAGAGCAAACCCGTATAACATCTCTTTCCCATTTTTATTCACCTTAATAAGGTTTCCATAAATACTAACTTCTTTATTTTTGATTAAACATAAATGATAAAAAAAATTTGCAAAAACAAAAACCATGGTCTTTTCAACAGTTTTAATTTTTTGACTATATGAATCATGTTTTATAGGATAGAAATTTATTATCTTATTTTTATTTATCTCTTCATCAAATCTATCCATCACATCAAATCCATTTATAATTGACCCCTTTTTCTGTATCTTATGCTTAATATCTTCAAACATATCTTCATACATTGCTCTTATATCCATATTCAATTCCTCATTAATGTAATTCTATATTACCCACTCTTAATAATTTTATAAACTACAATCTATTAATTTTTCTGACTTGGTGTCTTTTTATTCCTCGAATCAAGCCTGATCAATTCAAACATTTATTTTTATTATTAATAACCATTACCATTTATAACCAATCAAACAACATTATCACCATAAATACTTCTATTTTTTATCTTACTTTTATATCTTCCTTCTCAATATTACAACTATTTAATATGCTCACGTAACATATTCCAATTACAATCAACATTTTTCTTAAGTTCTTTTACTTCTTTTTGCAATTTATCTATATCTAATTCTAACCAATTTCCTTTGTTATTTAATTGAATCATTTTATTAGTAATATCTAATATACATACATATTTGTTTTTTTCTTCATAAAGATTTTTTCTAATATCATATTCAGTTTGATTATTAATAAAATTAAACCCTCCAACTTGACCATTTTCAACAATAATATCTATATTCCTATTAAAAATGTGTTCTATACTATTTCTATATCTCTTATCACAAAGAATTGGATACTTATCTTCGTTAACTCCTAACGCCCTTTTATTTATTTCAATTCTTCTTTTGACTTCATTTTGTTTTTCGTTTCCTTCTACAAACCTCATCGCAATTTGTCCCATACAATACAAAAGATGATCCGTATAAAAATGATAATAAGCCGCATCATTTTCAAATATACCTAGATTCATAGTTTCTTTCATTATTTTTATATCAAACATATAAAACAAAGCAACTTCAATACTATTTAAATAATATTTCATATAATACAATAACTCAAAATCGTATTGTTCATTTCCATTACAATATATACCTGGCATCAAAAATCCCATTTTTTTCTCCTTTTGTATACACTTCATTTTCCATCAATCATATATATTGTCAGTTTATCACAACGTTTTCACTTTTTCTATAATTTCTCTGTGTATTTTGCATATATATTTTATATAATTTAACTATAGTTTTACAACTATGCAAATATTTATCTTTCTTTAATTATTTTATCAAATCATACACTTTAAAATTCCCACTAAGGCAGGGCAATTATTCATTCAAATAAAAAAAGAATCAGTCCAATATAACCAATTCTTACTTATTTGACATTCCTACTAATGTCTGCTATTATGTAGTTGAAGGTGCTACCCGGTTAACGGTTAGTTCCTAGAGTGTTAAAAAATAACCACCCAGGATTTGTGTAGTAGGGCGGTTATTTTTTTGCGTTTATATTCGCAAGTACAATTCCAAAGCTTATACTCGTAAGAACTAAACTAATTATACTAACTAAGCTTTCTGATGTAATCATACGCAGTTCCTCCTTTCGTTATATATTTTCAATTAGTATTAATCTAACTGAATTAAATAACTAAAAGGACTATATCCTTTATAAGAGGAACTAACCGTCCACCGTTTAGGGCAGCACCCATACATATATTTTATCGAATATACGTTCAGGTGTCAAGTGTCAATAAATATTCCTAAATCATAAAAGGAACCGGCCTCAGCCGATTCCTTCATCATATCTTATTTAATTTTCACACCACTCACCCATACATCCAAAATGGTATAGCAAGCGCTAAAAACAACATTAATGGAATCATTGGTAATATGGATAACACTTTAATCCATTTGCTGTTATGCTTATTAGTAAGCAAGGCAATCACACCTAATATACTTCCAATAAAGCATCCAATAAGAATTCCACCCTCTAAAGCCTCTTCATATTCAGGCTCTATTCTAAACATTATTTGTGTAGCTATAAACGGCGCAATAATCGCACATATAGCACATATTCTCGATATTGTTTTCTTCATTCTTCCTCCATTTTTGAAGAACTAAATAACAAATTATCACATACTTATCTATAACTTAACTTTCTTACTAAGTCCTAACTTTTTTAAAGCCTTCTTATACTTCTTCATAAGTTTCTTATCAACTACAAATTTAATTTTCTTAGGCGCACCTTTTAATGCAGACTTTTTAAACTTAAGTACTCTCTTACTTTTTATTTTAACCATCTTAAGTTTTTTGCATTTAGCAAATGCTTTCTTACCAATTGAAGTAACTTTATATTTAACTCCATTGATTTTAATATTATCTACTATTTTAACTGTTTTAACATTTCTTTTTATTGGTCTTACAAACTGAAGATTCCCACCTGTAATTTTACCCTTTTTCTTAATAATCTTTGTTATTTTGTAAATGCCATTTGCTGATATAATTTTTATCTTACTTCCAACATTTACTTTACCAGAATATTCATAACTAGATTTTGAGGACTGTTTAGTTTCAACCGACTTCTTTGATGAATCTACGATTTTAAATTCAAGTTCCTGAGATAGACTCTTATCATATAAACCTTTTATTATAACCTTACCTGTTCCAGCCTTATCATTATCCTTATACGTAACATAATATCCACAACCTTTTTTTATTCCTTCAGGTGGGATCACTTCAGGTTTTATCGGCTTTCCTTCATATAAGTATTCTGTTTTTTCAAGTTTAAAATCCTTTGGAATGTTAAATAATACTTCATTTTCAATATTATAAAATTTATATGGAATATATTTCTGTTTTTCTCGTTCTTCTTCACGTATATTGTATACTATCCATGATTCTTTAAAATCTGCAAATCCATAGAGCGTTATATCACAGTTAACATATTCTACATGTGATAACTTAGAAGAAAAAACACGATATATTGTACTATAAAAATTAAGTGGCTCTCTTATATTTTTCATAATATTTATAGTTCCACCCTCAAGTTTTATCATTTCTTCAACTTTAAAAAAACAATCCGAATTTATATAACGAGGTTCCTCACCAATTTCTCCATACTCAACATTAATTACACCACTTTTAATAGTCAAAGTACCATCCATGTCATTTTCTTTATCTGGATTTTTTATTGAGCCTTTATTAACATAAATTGGGTAATCATAATTTTTTATATTTAAAACAGGTCCATCAATGACAAGTGAACCCTCTACATCTATCGAACTATTACAAGAACCATCATTTACAAAATTTAAGCTTCCATTACCAACTATCTTAAGATTAATATTATATCCCCATATAGCCCCATCCAAAGTATTATCACCATTTACAACAATAATAACTGATGAACATTCTGTTTCTTTTTCATATCCCCTCTCATCATGAATAATTATTTCTCCACCGTTATAATTATCAAGTGTAAGAATATGATTTTTCAAATCATATTTTAATCCTTTTTGATTTCCATTAATCACAGGCTCAACTCTAATTCTTGTATCATCGTCTAATTCATAGAACTCCATAGAAGCTGTACCTGTTTCTCTAGTAAAAACCTCAAGCTGTTCAATTTCATTTCCTTTTGAAGTACACCACCAATCCCAGCCAACTACACCCTCATCATATATACCTTCTCCACCATTAGAATCAAGATATCTAATATCATATCTTTTTCCTATAAAATACAACTTATATTTTCCTGCATTTGCCATCTTCAGATTAAATACATATTTCTTTCCTTCTTCCAAATTATAATACTGTTTACAATAATTTGGTTCAACATCAATGTATGTCACATCATCTGCGAAAACTACTTTCTGCCCACAAACCATAATTGTCAGCAAGAATATCAACATTCCAATTCCCTTAAAAAATTTTTCTTTTATACAACCCTTCATATTTATTCACTCCTATGTTTCTCAATCCACTTTAACAAACTATAATAATCGCTGCTGCCATCGGCAACTGCCATGCCCATAGTGTACACATCATCATCAGACAAATTAAGTTTCACGCCATTAAGTTCAAGGAACACAAGCATGGCATACATTCCTATTCCCTTATTACCTTCAGCAAATGCATAGTTAGATATAATAGAAGATCCAAGCTTTGCAGCCTTCTCCTCTATACTTGGATAAAGCTCAGCTCCACCGTAAACAGAATATACATTACCAATTATTTCCTTAAGTAATTCTTCGTCCTTAACAGATACATCGCCATCAAGTGCCTGACTCATTAATTTATGTAATAACAACACTTTTTCTTTATTAAACTTTATCATCTTCCAAGCTCCTTAAATGCATTAATGTACTTATTCAAAACTCTCTTACCAATTATTTCAACTCTCTCATCTTCAGATAAATCAAAAATATAATTATCATTCTCAACATCAACCACAAGATACTTTGGTTTATTGTTTCTAAGAATCATAGCTTCACCAGCTCTATCCACTGTTCTAGCTACCGTTGAAAAATTCTGATTTGCCTGAGTCATGGAAAACATTGTTTCCGTATTTATTAGCATTTTCTCATCTCCTAACGTAAATAAAGTAGGATTTAAACATCCTACTTTATTATAATATAACACCTATGTTAGGTCAATGATTATCACATAAAAATCCTCCATGTCTTCACGTAGAGGATTCCTAAGTCATTTCTTTTTTCTTTATTATTTTCTTACAACTTTTTCAATTTTCTTAGTAGCAAATGTATACTTATATTCTTCTTCATTATAACTTTCATAACCTTCTGGTATTTCTTCAGTATCATCAAATGCTCTTGTAACCTGAAAGATAGCATATTCATCTGTAATTTCATTACATCCAAAAGACCACTCTTTATCTTTATTAAAATCTTCTACACTTATTGTAACTACTTCAGAATATTCTTCAGTATTCATATCAAAAGACTCTAATGTTAATACTGATTGATCTGCGTAAGTATAACCGTTCTCACTCTTCATCTTATTATATTTATCAAAATACATTATCTTATCATTACTTATGCCCATATCAACAAATATGTCTTTTCCCAAAGCTTTAATTTCCTTAATTCCATTATCTGTGACTTTCTCTATAAAATACTCTGTATTTTCAAATTTAGAATTTTTATAAACATCAGCTTCTGTAATTAAATATTCACCTGATATATATACTAATGCTCTGCCTTCTTTAAATAATTCTACTTTTCCACTCTCTAGATTATAAGTATACGCATTATATACTCCATCACACCAATCATTTTCTTTATTATCATAACTATGTTCTTCTTCGTTAAGATATACATAATTACCTTTAATTTCAAACAAGTTTACATTTTGATCTTCTCTCTTAGCACTTGTTTTAGGTACATCAATTTTTTCATTATGTTTTGTTTCAAGATCATAAATACATACATATGTAGGATCTGAAACACTTTCTTCTCCCTCATAAATAACTTTCTTTCCATCAGTATAAATTCTGGAAAACGCATCAGAATTAATAACACCAATTTCTGTAAACTTATCCTCACCTTTATCCTTAACCATTAATGTATGTATAGTTCCTTCTTCTGTACTTAACTTAAAAATTTTTCCATCACAATCCATTTCCTTATTTTCATAATCAAAAATCATTCTAGGTTCATCACCAACATGATCTTGGAATACTACTCCAAATCTAGAAGCATCTTTCTTTTTTCCTTCTTTGATTTCCTCCTTATCCATTACAACAGTTTCAAATTCAGCATCCTTATTCATATCTTCTGTAGACTTAGTAATAATTTCGCTACTAACTTCTGTAGTTCTTTTTGCTACAGAAATATTATTACTATCTTTCCCACTATTATAATTAGCAACACCTGCTATAATTGCTCCAGTTGCTGCAATTGAAAGAGATGCAACTGCTACTGTTTTAAATACTGAGCTAATATTATCTTTTTTCATTTTTTCTGTCCTCCTAATACTCAAATCAGGAATATCTGATTTAAGCTCCTTCTTTTTGCTTTTACACATTTCAAGGAGTTCGGACTTTTCTACATCACTCATATTAAGTTTTTTATATGCTTTACTTTTATTTAAATCTTCAACTTTCATAGCGCTTTTCACCTCCTATGTTTTTTTCATAGGCTTCCTTAATCTTTTCACGTGCTCTTTGAAGTCTTTTTTTGACTGCATTTGCTGAAATCCCAAGTATTTCTGCGACTTCCTCAACCGAATATTCTTCCATGTAGTGAAGCACAATCACACTTTTATTTTTATAATTTAGATTTGCAACCGTTAGTATATCCTCTATATCACTCTTTTCTAAATCATCTTCATGATATAACTTTTCTCTTATTTCGTCATAAGGGACATAAGCTCGTAATTTATGAGATCGTAGAAGGTCCTTACACTTGTTTTGAGAAACCCTAAGTAACCACGCTCTCTTATGATTTTCATCAGTATATGCCACATCCGTTGTCATGTACTTATAAAAAGTCTCCTGAATGATGTCATCAACATCTGCCTTATTTCTCAACATAAGAAAACTGGTTCTATATATAAGATCTGCATATTTTTCAATTGTACTTTCAATATCTTCATCACACCTTATAAATCTCTCCACAGTGCTACTCCTTTAATCAGATAAATTATTCGCGAATTATTATCCATTCATACGCTAAACGAATCATCTTTCCATATGGTGACGTTTTTCTATAAAAAATTCAAAATAAATTTTAATTATGTTTTTATATTTAGTCAAGCGCATAAAAATGCCGACCTCCAATCGTTAGATTTTTAGGTCTAACTATCAGAAGCCGGCAAAATATTAAAAGTAGTTTTTCTAATATTAAATTATTTCTTCTTCACTACCTTTTCAATTTCCCCAGTAGCAAATGTATACTTAAACTTAATTTGCTTCTCTTCCTTACTGTTCCATACAACAACAGTACATGATTCATCATCTAATTTTTTCAACTCAACATAGCCTTCATCTTGAACAAAATCAACAGAATCTAATGTTATAACTTCTTTTAATTCTTCTGTAGTTTTATCAAATGAAACTATTGTAAGTTTACTTTTATCTGGCATCTTATTTTCATCTAGTTTTTTATACCATTCAAAATAAATCTTATTATTGTCTGGAGTTTTGATAAAACTATAACTAGAGAACTCACCAACATCTTTAATTTCTTTTAATTCTCCATCTATATACTTACATATATATGTTTCATATTCATTAATTAACTCCGAGCTCTCCGATGTTATCTCATGTCCTTGTCTTCTAATGGTAATAATATAATCATCAGAATAAGCATATACTTCTCTATCTTCAGCCACACACTTAAATTCACCACTAGTTATATCATAAGCATAAATGCAATTGTTCATATTATAATAATCACCAGTTTCTTCATCCTGATCACCTGTCGAACAATTAATATACATAATTCCACCACTACTAGCACAAAGTTCAAAATATCCGTCTTTCGCTACTGCGCTATCATTCTTAAAATCAAAATATGTACATTCCTTAGTTTCCATATTAAACTTAAATAAATAATCTTCTAAATAGTATATATACTTTCCATTTGTAAATATACGATTAGGTGATCCAAGATTTGGAATCTCAACGTAATCACTATCTTCCTTACCCTTAATATAGAATTTAATGTCATGCTCATCTTCCTTAAACTCATAATCTCCTATATAATCAACAGGATAGCTAATTGTATTACCAAATGCTTTATGATAATTTAACTCTTCTCCATCTTCATATTTCATTACACTTAGATTCTTAACCTGTTCTTTTTTTCTTTCTAGTTCTTCTTGTTCTCCTTTCTTTTCTTTCTGTTCTTCAATGCTTGCCTTTTCATCAATATCCTTTACGTCAAATGGTTCAACTGCATCTTCATCCATAATTTTATGTTTTGAATCTACCCAAAGAATTCTTTCTTCACCGCCATAAAAATATCCATCTGTATGTTCCCATATTGCACAATCTTCATCAATATTTGCTGAAGTCTTTAGCTTTTCAGCTTCTGTTTGTTCATATTCAAGTTCCTCTACACCAGATGCAATAACTTCATCTTCATAATCTTTATCAACCATTAGTTTTCCTGTATCTAATATATTTCCATAATATGCTTTAGTAGTACTATAAATTGATTTTTTAGAAGTTTTAAAGCTTACATTCTTTATTCTGTGTAGTTTATTTTCTTTATCGATATAATATAAATCTGCATCTTTCTCATCACAATCTTCATCATAGAACAAATATGATGCTTTATTTAACGGATAAGCTTTTCCAACGACTTTATTATCATTCATAAGATTAAAATAAATATCAGATGTATTCGTATAATCATCATCTATATTTTTATCATTAAATCTAGGCAAACTCTCATCTTTATCCTTTACTATATTAATAAAAGCACTACAATATTTTATCCTTCCATCCTCTTCTTCAATACTGTCATACTCTCTGCTCTTATCAACACATACATCAAAACTAGAATTACATTTTATTCTATATAAAGAAGTTCCTCTAATAAAATAAACGTAATCATATGACATATAATCTTCATCTCTTTTTTCTGATTCTTCCTCCGTTACATCATAATCAAAATAATATAATAAAGTATCATCAGCATTAGTCTTTGTCTGTGAAGCACTTATTCTTACAAAATTCTTACCTGCAACTTCTATGTAATCTTCAGAATTTGTTGCCTGTATTTTTTTCACTTCGTATCCATCTTTTAACTTTCCCTCTGAATCATAGCATTCAGATTCAGTTTCTTTTAACACCTGGTTATCACCACTAACCGCTTGACCACTTATTTCTTCATACTGGTTTGTAAACACAAAATCTTTACACCCACGTGGTGTTAACAAGTCAAATACCGAACTATTAATTAATGTAATTCTATCCTCAATAGATTTACCACTTATATCTACTCTTTTAGTTACCTTCTTACTATCTTTTTTATTTACATTATTATAAACAATTACGCCTGCAATCATGGCAGCTGAAACTCCAACTGAAACCATTGCAACAGCAACTTTTCTCATAACTCCATTATTTTTTTTCATCCTTTCAATCCTCCTATCGTCTAGTTCGGATTTTGACGTAGCAGGCATATTCTTAAAGTGTTCTAAAACACCCTCAGTAATCTTTTCCCTAGATTCGGTACTTAATTCATATTCTTCGTAATTTTTATTTTTTCCGTCAAATATACTCATTATAGTACCTCCTTTTTCTGTATTTTTTCATAGGCCACCTTCATCTTTTCCCTGCCGCGTTTCAATCGCATCTTGACGGAAGATGTCGAAATTCCTAGTATATTCGCCACTTCCTCGATGGAGTATTCTTCCATGTAATAAAGCATAATCACACTTTTATATTTATAGTTCAAACCTGATAAATTTATTAAATCATCCATATATATTTCATCATATTCTTTACCACTACTAAAACAATATTCCACCGTTTCATACTGGACATGTACGTGTCTTTTCTTAAACTTCAGCAAATTTTTACACTTATTTTGACTTACTTTTATAAGCCAATTCTTCTTATGATTTTCACTAGCAAACACAGGTTTATCAGTATAATACTGAATCATAGTATCCTGAACTATATCCTCTGCATCACTCTTATTTTTCACCATAAGCATGCTCATCTTAAACAAAAGACTACCATATTTATCCATTGTAATTTCTAAATCTTTTTCTAAATTTTGAATATCCATAATTTTTCTCCGCATATGCTTTTAATTATACATATATTACAACATAGCCAAATAAAAAGTCACAAAAATTTTCAAAAAAATAGGCTGTAACATACAGCCTATTTTTACGATCTTTTTATATAATTTTTTAATTCCTTAATATACACTTCTCCAACTTCACTTAAAATATGGTTCTTTTTCATAATATATCCGATTTTCATATTCGTATTCATATGTTCGCCATCTTCACTAAAAGGAATTACTTTATACTCATCACCATTACTTTCCTCTGATATTATTCCTGAGCACAATGTATAACCATTTAATCCCTTCATCAAATTAAGCATAGTTGCTCTATCACTCGCGGTAACGGAATGTAGATATGCCTTTTCGCTTAATATTTCTTCTGCGAGATACACCGAACTTTCTCTTCCCTGTTCAAAAGACAAACAAGGATAGTCTTGCAGTTCATCAAAACTTATCTTATCCTTATTAGCCAACGGATGTTTCCTATGTAAATACACATACGCACTCGTATCAACTAATCCATCAAAAACAAGGTCATATTCATCAAAATAATGTTGTAAAACTTTAGAGTTTAATTTACTCAAAAAAAGAACCCCTATTTCACTCCTCCCCTCACCTACATCACGAATCACATTAAAAGTCTTTGTTTCTCTGATAGCAAAATGATACTCCTGTGTATCAAATTTTTTCACAGTTTCAATAAAACTTTTTGTAGCAAATGAATAGTGTTGAGTTGAAACACCAAATGTATATACTCTATTTTTTTCATCAAGAAACTGTTCCTCTAGCAACTCATACTGTTGATACACCTGTCTTGCATACTTCAAAAACTTAGTTCCCTCATTAGTTAAGGAAACACCTCTTTTACTTCTATTAAAGATAGTAATATCAACTTCACTTTCCAGTTCTTTTATAGTATTAGACAAGGCCGGCTGTGAAATAAATAATAGTTCTGCAGCCTTGTTCATTGATCCACAACGGGCAATAACCAAGACATATTTAATTTGCTGAATTGTCATATATAGTTTTCCTTTCGTACAAGTTATTATCGTTTTACGCCGACTATTTTATCTATATTAAGCTTTTCATTCTTCATCTAATATAACACGCATCCTAACTCTTACATAGTACGAAAAAATAATCAGTTTTGATAAATTATACTTATCATATTAAACCTATATATGACTAAACCGGAATTAGATTGTCATCCATTCCGGTTTACATTGTAAAAACTACTGATCTAACCACCAATCAGTATATGGCAATTCCACATGTTCAGCAATATTTTCAACAAATCTTCTAGTCTTTAAAGCCTTCAACGCTCTTCTGCCTAATGATATAATTCCATCATAAGCTATACTAAAGTTTCTGTTTCCTTCCACTAATGTAGGTATTCCAAGCATGATACCCATTGCAACAACTCCGTTATGCCTACAAATAAGGATGTCTGGTTTTGCTTCCTTTATGTGCTTTAATGCTACATATGGTTGTCTTGGACAAACATGAACTGGTACATCCTCAAAAGCTTTTTGTACCTTTATTAATTTTTCAGGTGCACCGATATCACCATCATCTAATTTTTGATCATGATGCAATGGTGATATTCCGACAACTTCCATTCCTAAATCTGCAACAATATTTGCCAATTGGAATGCAAAAGTATCTCCGCTCATTACATATACTTTTTTTCCTTTAAGTTCTGAGCGTAAATACTCAAGTTCAGCATCTATTTTTTCATGCTCTTCCTTAATCACCTCTGCAACCTGCTTTTGATGACCTGTTATTTCACCTATTTCAGTTAACCAATCATCAGTCCATTTAACACCAAACGGAGGTGGAGATGTTACTCTTTTTACATCATATTGTTCTTCTAATACTGCCGATACATATGTCGATAATGTATCACAGAATGTAACCGTACATGCTGCTGCAGCAAGATTCTGTAAATCTTCAAGAGTTGAAAATGCCGTTGCATAATTAGCTCTTAAATCTGCTTTTTCTAATAATGTTTTTAATCTGTCATCACCAATAAAGTTAATTATATTTACTAAGTCTACCTGCTTCTTTTCAGGTTTTTTTACAAGCTTTCTTAGTATTCCATGGTATCCCGCATCAAATCCTGATGACCACATTTTCGATTTAAATCCTTCACAATATATAGGAACTATAGGATAACCATATTTTTCTTCTGCTTCATTTGCTATACTTTCTAAATCTTCTCCTATAATACCGCCTACACATGAAGAAAGAATAAATGTTACTGTAGGATTAAATCTCTTATCTGCCTCATCTATTGCTTTTCGAAGTTTTTCAGATGCTCCATAAATGGTATCATTTTCATCTATATTAGATATTATTTGCCATATATGTCTATCCTGTCCTAATGTGTCACTCCTAGGTTTATCTGCATATTGAATACCACATAGACCACAACCTACTGGGGCATGATTTATAACTGCAGCACCCTTTATCCAGGCAACCATAGACAATGCATTTTCTTGTGCACAGATACCGCACTGTTCATAAGAACCACATTTATTACTTAATTTTTTTTCCTTTGACTGATCCACCAAATCCTTAAGAGTTCCATCATAAAACTGAATGGCACTCAAACGATTCTCTCTAATTCCTACCTCAGCCGTATTTTTAAAAACAGCCATTTATATATACCTCACTTTATAATTATTCAAATATGTCGTTACAAATTAATTTTAGTAACTCTATTCCGCCTCTATAACCTACATAGGTTGTATTAAGTGCCACCAACTGTGACAACGGAAGGCTTAGTTCAATATACTCATCTCCAAGGTCTTCGGCTAAATATTTTTCCCATGTACTACCAAATATTATTTCTTTTTCTTCCGTGTTTCTTTCACGTAAATCTTTCTGAATCAAACCACCATCTGCTTGAAAGAATACATTATCTATCAATTCATTTGACTGATTTTCAAAAGCTGATTGTATTTCTTTTTCATACTTTTTAGGTGGTACATCTGTTATGTACACTGCCTTTGGAAGCATTCCAAATTCATTATATAAAAAGCTGTTAACACCAAGTGCATAATTACTATCTGATACAAGATAATACTGATAAGGCAAATCTTCTCTGTATTCTTCAAGATACTCTATCAAAGAAGTAAAATAATCAAAATAAGTTCTTTCGTGTCCGCTTATAACTTCTTCAACCTTATCTCTATCAAGTTCCGCATATTCTGCTACATTACGGAGAAATCTGCTTGTTTCCTTTGCTCCTACAGGTATATAAGGAATATGTAAATACGGTGTACCATATTTCTTTTCAAGATGTTCAACCGTCTTTTTACCTACCCATGGAGATATCAAAAGATTAAACGCCGCATTCGGAATATCCTTCCATTCTAATACCCCGGCTGATTCACTTCCGTATAATATATTTACTTCTAATCCAATTTCAGTAAGTAAAGATTTTAGTTCCTGTAAATCAGCTTTCCAATATGGATTTTGGAAAGGCACTACTGTAAATACATTTACTAAATTTGGTCTTACTTTAGGTTCTACATTACCCACATACTGATCAATAATTGAATTTACAACTTGTGTATGACCATAATATGCATTACCTTTAAAACCTGCTGTTTCAGTTCCCACAACTGGATATCCTTCTGCAGCAAATCCCTTTGCTACATTTATCGTATCATCTCCAACTATGTCTGCTGTACATCCTGTAAGTACTACAAACAAATCAGCATCTATAATCTTCTGAGCACTTTCTATTTCATTTCTAAGTTTCTGCTCACCACCAAATACGATTTCTTTTTGAGTAGAATTAGTACAAGATATATGCGGTCCACCCGAATATCCTCCACCTTGATGTCCTCCGGAAATTACCGTAAATTTAAATGAGTTTTCAGAACATCCTGGTCCTGAATGAAGAATTGGATGTGCTTTAGGAATAGCAAGCACTGTATGTTGCGCAGATAACGCACATGCAAATCTTGGTTGTTCTATCAAAGATGATGCCATTTTTAACCTCCTTTAATTCACCATATAATCACGATCCTATTGTTGGCTGGTGAACAAATATTTTCTTTTCTATTTTTTCGAACACTATTGTAATTATAGCTATAAAAACAACATAAATAAGTGCTACAGCAGTATACGCTTCAAGATAACTATAACTTTTTGTTCCTTCTAATAGTGCTCCTTGCATTACCTCTATAACGCCTATAGCACCTAAAAGAGGAATGCCCTTAAGTACACCTATAATATTACTCATATATGAAGGAAATGCTACTGGAAACATTTGAGGTAATATAATTCTCCTTAATGTCTGTGTAGTAGTAAGTCCTACTGACTGTGCAGCCTCAAACTGTATTTTAGGAACAGCACTTAAGGCTCCACGAAAACATTCATTAACCCCGGTCATTGTTCCTAAAGTCATAACAAAATATGCTAAAGGATTGTATCCCACGTCATTAACCGTTAGATTTGAATGAAAAAACCTTGCTACGTCATTAAAATACATAACAAATATCAAATGGAAAATTAACATTAATACCATCATTGGTATTGCACGATATACGGTAATAAAAGCCGTTAATATTTGAGATATAACCGGTACTTTATAAAATCTTATAATCGCTACAATTAACGCCAAAACAGTACCTAGTGCAATAGATATTAATGCAATCCTCAAAGTTACAGGAAGGTACTTTAATCCTGAAATTAAACAATCCTTAAAAAAAGAAAAACTATAATTCATAACTTCTCTCCTCCCTAAGCTCCAAACGTATATTTCTTATCAACAAATCTGAAGAAACATTCTATTCCAATGCTTATAATTGCATAGACAAATGCAACATAAATGTACGCCTCTAATACATGACCTGTTCTAGCCGCAATGGTTTTTGTTTTCCCCAGAAAATCCAACAATCCAAACATATACGTTACCGATGATGATGCAAATATCCAAACTACATTTGTTCCATACATCGGTATCGCCACTTTAATTGCTTGAGGTAAAATAATGCGTCGAAATGTTTGCAGTTTTGTTAAACCTACTGCATAAGCAGCCTCACTTTGAAGTTTAGGAACTGATTCAAATGCACCTCTAAAGATTTCTCCCATAAAAGCCGCCTCATTAAGAGCAAATGCAATTTCAATAAATATGATTTTGTCCCACGATTCTATATTCTGTCCAAAAAGTATTTTCACTAAAAATGGTACATAATAATAGACTAGAAACAAAAGTACAATAAAAGGAATTGATCGTAATATAACTGTATATACTCTAAAAAATTTGGCAAAAAAAGGTACCTTATATACTTGTATAGCTGCCACTAACAGTCCTAATATAGTTCCAACCACTAAAGCTATAAGAACCACTTCAAGAGTAACTGGCAAGTATTTGTTAAGTTTAGGTATTACATCCCATAGCCTTTCAAAACTAAAATAACGACTCATCAAATCACCTCAATCATATGTTATACATTCCACTTCTTCTGTAATTTAGCTATAGTTCCGTCATCAATGAGTTCCTTAAGTGCTTTATCCCATTCATCACGAAGTTCCTGTTTTTCTTTATTAAAAATATGATATGTATCTTGTACAATAACTGGATCACCAACAGGCTTATATACATCTCCGTATGTTTTGTTTACATTATTTATAGATACTTTATTTGAAATAAGTCCTGCATAAGTTCCATTTTTAACAGCTTCAATACATGTTTCATCAAACTCTGTTCCGCCTCTTACATCAATTGTTATATTCTGCTCTGGATGTTCTTTTACATAATTATCCAAAAATGCATAATATGTTGATGAAGCATCTCCAGACCATAAATGAACATCCTGAAGTTCACTTATATCTTTTACATCACTATCTGCAGATACTACAAGATATACTTCTATTTGGTTAAATGGGACAGACGAGAAAAGATATTTTTCTGCTCTCTCATCGTTATAACCAAGTTCGAATGTTACAAGGTCATATTTACCTGAACCTACTGATGTAAGTAAATTTTCAAAATCCTCAATTCCAAATTCAACTTCATATCCAAGTTTATCACCTACTGCTTTTGCAACATCTATATCAAAACCCACAAGGTTATCATCTTCATCAAGGAATAAATATGGATTCCATACTGCTCCAGTACCAACCTTAATTACTTTCTTTCCAGATGAATCTTTCCCTTTACCTTTAGCTTCTGATGTATTTCCACATCCTGCTAACGAGCTTGCTATCAATGTAGCAGCAAGTGTTACACTTACTAATTTTTTAATTATTTTTTTCACTTGAATTTCCTCCTTTGTTTCTTTTTATTTATTCTCAAATTTTTATGCATAATATGAAATGAGATCTCCTTTAATGACAAAACTTATTTTAAAATATACAAACCAATTAGTATAATATGTATAAATTATTTAAACATATAATTAAAAGTGATAATAAACATAAGTCTGTCTTATTACACAAATTAAGTTTTAACACGGCCCCTATTTTTATCCGTATGCATATGTACTCCTTATAATCCGAACTAATCTTCAAATAAATCTGTAGACAAATATCTAAGCCCTGAATCTGGAAGTACTACAACAATATTCTTTCCTTTATTTTTAGGTTTATTTGCTATAATTTTGGCTGCATGTAAAGCTGCTCCCGATGATAAACCTACCAATATTCCATCAGTTTTAGCAATTTCTCTAGCTGCTATTTTTGCATCCTGTGTTTCCACATTAACGAACTCATCAACAATGTCCATATTCATCGATAAAGGTATTCTTTCCTCAGGCAATGCATCTAATGCATGAATTCCAACAATACCTTCAACATCAGGATGTTCTAGATTCTTTCTTGAATCAAGTCCTGGTTGTACTGCTACTAGATGTATATCTTTCTTTTTTTCTTTTAAATATTTGCCTGAACCTGATATAGTTCCACCCGTTCCTATTCCAGCAACTAAAATATCAATATCGCCTTCTGTATCTTCCCATATTTCTGGCCCTGTTGTTAATTCATGAATTCTTGGATTTGCTAAATTATGATCTTGATCCAAGAAATGCACATCATTTGTCTTTGATAAAACTTCATCCTTATACTTTTGAATTGCATAAACAAAGTTATTACCAGATTCTCTAAGTGCTTCACCTATAATTGGATCTTCACCAAATCTTAACGCCTCACCACCAAATGCTCTAATTGACTGAAATCTTTCCTCACTAACGTCATCTTCCAAATAGATTTTTGATTTATAACCTCTAGATGCAGCAACAGCTGCCACACCTATTCCGGTGTTACCGCTTGTCATCTCTAAAATAGTATCTCCCGGTTTTATCTTCCCATTTTTTTCCGCATCATCAATCATTGATGTTGCAATTCTATCCTTAGAACTTTGATTAGGATTATAGTATTCTAGTTTTGCATATATGGATGCTTTTAAATCATATTTTTTTTCATATTGTTTGATATGTAAAAGTGGTGTTCTTCCCACCAAATCTGAAATTGATTCATATATTCTTCCCATATGTCTAACCTCCAAATTCTCATTTTATTTCAACGAAAATGATTATAATGTAAATTTAAAAAACAGAATAATCCTTAAAAGTTATTATTATATATAAGAAATAATGATAATAAAAAAGCCTTCACATCCGTTAATAGATGTGAAGGCTTTTCCCTCTTATAAATTTTTCAAAATCTCAAATTACTCTCTTCCCAAAAAAGTTTTGTAACTATCTTTTAACTCTGTATTTCCCTCGCTTAAATCTGTCCACTTAATCTTTGTAGTCATATATTTGTATCCATCTTTAGTATACTTATTCTGATCGCAGTTTATAAACTCCTCCTCTGTAATAGGATTATCATTGAAATCTTTGTATTTACTGTTTACTCCTTCAATACCTTCAGATTCTCTTGTAGCAACAACGTTACATCCGAAATAACCATTTTCAAGAAGAAATTCGCATTTGCTCTCTAAATTAGTAACATTTCCGCCATCTTTAACAATAGTATAATCTGAAGCTATATATACATATCTTGCTTCATTGTAATATGTTGCAAGTTCATCTACCTGTGTAATATCTGGATATACCATTGTCGAAATTGCAGGGTCAGCATCATCCTGTATGCGCTCATTGATTTCTCCATCAACAAGTTCATAAATCTTCATTCTTGTATAATGTCCACTACCTTCCATTTTTGCAACAATGATTTCTGGATTTCCATTATGATCTAAATCAGTCATGGCATATTTTACTTCACCTGTTCCATTAGAAAATACATTTTTCCATGTATCCTCATAAATTGAGAACTGGTCGATAAGACCGTTAATTTTCCTATCATCACCATATGTACTTTCTTTTACTTCTTTAGTTTCTTTTACTTCTTTAGTTTCTTCTATTGTTCTTGTTTTTGCTTCTGTTTCTGCCTCACTTTCAATCTCTGTTGTTGTTTCTAAAACCTTAGTTACACCATCTGTAGTAACCTCAATTGTTTCTTTCCCCATAGCTGGTGATTTGCCACTCACGTTCTTTTCTTTAATATGATTAAGCGCTCCAAAAATAAGTGCTCCCGATAAAGCAATTGAAATAGCTGCAACTGATACGTTCCTTACCATTGTTCCATATAAATTTTTCTTTTTCATCTTTTCATTTCTCCTCTTTTTTAATGTGTAGTCAACATTATCCTCTTCATTAATGTCTTCATCTACAAACTCTTCATCAATTTTTTTCATTAATTCATCTAAAATTCGTTCTTTTGATTCAGTACTAAAATGCACATTATCGTAAATTTCGTTATTATCATTTTCCCAAACTTTCATTTAAAGTACCTCCTCTTCATAGATTTTTTCGTAAGCCTCTTTTAATTTTTCACGCCCTCGCTTCAGCCTCATTTTCACGGCCGAAATCGAAAGATTTAATATGTCAGCAGTTTCCGCGACAGAAAAGCCTTCAATGTAATGCAGCATAATAACACTTTTATGCTCATAACTTAAATTCGCAAATCTTAAAAATTCATCCATGTCTTCTTGCTCATAATCATTACCACATAGTAAGCATTCCTCAACATCCTCATATTGTATATGTGTATGCTTCGTCTTATACTTAAGCAAATCTTTACATTTATTCTGCGAAACTCTAAGTAACCATGCCTTTTTATGTTCATCCGATACAAATTCATACCCCTCTGACAGATAGGATATGTATTTCATATACGTATCCTGAACTATGTCTTCAGCATCATATTTGTTCTTCATCATCATAAAACAGGTCTTAAATATGAGTTCGCCATATTTATCCATTATGCGTTCAACATCTTTTTTAACTTCCTGTCTATTCATAACTACTCCTAACATATTTTAAAAAGTCTAGCGCTTTGCCTTTTCATATACTACACGATTGAATTCCCTATTAGGTCACTCTAATTTACAATTTTTTAAAAATATTTTTTAGAGTTAATTACATAAAGAATCCCCTGCTTTTTTCGCAGAGGATTCATATTTATTCTTATGTCAATTCTAAGTTACTAAGTATTATTTAAGGTCTTTCTTTTCAATATAAACTATCACATGCTTCTTGCTTTTTGAATCCTTTAGAACAAATTGAAGATTATCACCATCTATTCTAATACCCTCAATTTCAACCTTTCTATCAGAATTTTTAGCCCAAACGCTGCCATAATCAATATCACAGCTACTCTTTAAGTTTTTATTTGAATTATATCTATAAAGCTTAAGCTTCTTTCCAACTTCCTCATCACCAGAAGAAATATAAATCGAATATACTCCATTCTCACCATCAGATATATCTACGCCCTGAACCGAAGATGGAATGTTATCAAAATCCTTACACACAAGGAATCCACTATCTTCGTTCTGCATCTTAGCAAATGCCTCACTCTTACAAGAAACTTCATTATCATTTGCTGCATTCCATAAAGCATTCACCTTATCCATACTATAAATGATACAATCCTGTTTATCCTTAGTAGTTCTCTTCCAAACTAATAACTTCTTTCCATCAGATGAAAGCGCTGCACTAACTCTTTTAATTTGGTCACCCTTACGTCTAGTTCCCATATAACTTAAAAAAGTAAATCTCTTAATATCCCAGTTATAATAGATAGTACCATTTTGATACTTAATCCTTCCTATCTGGGTGGACCACTCATTACCAGTTGCCTTATCAAGATAATATCCACATTCAATTAAGAAGTTTCCGTCACCAAGATACTCAAGGGTCTGACCATGGCCAGCATTTATAAGATACATTGAGCTCTCATATACGAAAGCTCCTCCACTTAACTTATACTTACTAAGAACAACCACATTATCATTCTTAAATCCATCACCAATCTTCTTTGAGATTCCTTTTTTATCATCAGTTTTCTTATAAGCCTGTGTAATATAAAGATCATCTCCAACTTTAACACAAGCCTGCACTGCATGCTTAAAGTTTTTCAAGTTAATATCATATTGATGTTTAACACCAACCACCTTATTTGCTGCTGAAGTTGTAGCCTGTGTGTTTTTTATTATTTTTGTACTATTCTTAGTATTTGATTTTTTTGTAAGCTTAGTTTTCTTTTTGGTTTTTAGTTTATGTTTCTTATTTTTATATATCTTTTTATTATTCTTTGTTTTTAATTTTTTACTATTGGTTTTCTTATTCTTTTGTTTCTTTATTCTTTTAGTCTTTTTATTTGACTTAGTAGTTGTTTTCTTTTTATTTTTCTTCTTTAAACTATTTGTTTTGTTTTTCTTTTTATATAATTTCTTATATTTATTCTTTTTAGAAGTTTTATTCTTCTTAATCTTATTATTTTTAGCTTTTTTCTTTTGATTCTTTATAGTCTTAATCTTTTTCTTTAATTTTTTATTTGATTTATTATTTTTCTTGTTTTTCTTTGATTTCTTAACCTTCTTAGTTTTCTTTACCTTCTTAGCTTTCTTCTTGGTCTTCTTACTCTTCTTCACAACCTTACTGCTGCTACTCTTAGTCTTTGCATACACGCTTTCCAAGGTAGTGCAATGCGCAAACATCAAAGAAACAATCAAAAGAAAAACTAAAACCTTCCCACATCTTTTAGTTTTAAAATTCAATACCCTTATATACCTCCCAAAATGTAAAAACCTTTAACTCTGTCCCCACAACAGAAATACTAAACTATCATAAAGATAGCACCCCATATAACCATAATACCAACCTAAAAACAGAGTGTCAATACGCAAAAAAGTCCCCCGCACTAAACGTGCGAAGGATCTTTGTATGGTATAATTTTTTGGATATATATATTATTCTTCATTAATAAATACTTTATAGCAATCTAACAACTCTTGTGAGCCATTTTTTAGGTCTACCCACTTTAATTTTACTGTTGATTTTTCAAAGTCTTTACTTTCATCCAATGTCTTATCATCATATTTTTCATATTCTTTTTTAGTTATTTTGTTTCCATCCCAATCTGCGTATGTTGTTTTATTTTCTTTAGTTGTTTTAGTATTTCTTACAGTCAAATCAAACATACCATCATCTAATGAAAAATCTACTTTACTTTCAATTTTCATTACACCTTCTGCTTCTTTACTTTCAAAATAATCTATTCCCAAATATGTATATGAATCATTTAACATATCATGATAACAAACTAATTCATCAGATAGTGAAATATCTGGTAATGACATCATAGATTCACTATCTAATAATTTAACTCGTTCTTTTGGCTTTCCATCTTCAAGTTCAAAGATATGTAAGTTTGTACGATACATGGTCCCCTCAATATTGGTAACAATAATCTCAGGATTACCATTATGGTCAAGATCTGTCATTGTATATTTTACGCCATATTTAGAACCTTCATCTGAAAGCAAATCTTTCCATTTATCTGAGTATATGTCAAATTGGTCTATTGCGGCTTTTATATCTTTATAATCGCCATACATACCTTCTTCTTCACTAGTAACTAATTCCGTCTCTTTAGAATTGTCAGTTAATTTTTCTGCGTTTCTATCACTCAACTTTTCTGTTGTAAATCCAGTAGTATCCTTAGCCATCGATGGTGTACTTCCACCTTTATTCTTACCAATTTGATTAACTGCTGCAATTATAAGCAGTCCAGAAGCACAAATTGAAACAACTGCTACTGATACATTTCTAATTAGTGTTCCATAAACACTCTTATTCTCATTTATTCTCTCTCTTTTACTGCTCAACTCATCATCAGGACGTGAACTTTTTTCTTGTGCCTCCTTGCAAGCCTTAAGCATTTGCTGCTTTAAATCATCATTAACCACCAAATTTTCATAAAGTGTATTATCTCTATCTTCATCAAAAAACATATCAGTTCACCTCCTTTTATTTCTAGTAATTTAATTTTCGTTTATAAATGTTTTATAACAATCCACTAACTCATATATATCTTTCAATTCTGTCCATTGAATTTTAGTAGTCTTCTTTTCATAACCATTTTGCTCACACATTACTTTATCATTTAATGTTTTAAACTCTTTTTCAGTAATTATATTATTCTTTTCATCTCTATAAATGACTTCTCCGTCATTTTCATTTTTAGTCTGTTTACCTTCTACAGCAAATACTCCATCGCTCAATTTAAATATAACAGACTGTTCCATGGAAGAAGGATGTTTTCCTCCTCTCATATTCGAATAATCTGGACATTCATAATAATAAACATTATTTTCACTATCATAATATGTAACAAATTCATTAAATAGTGTTACATCTGGCATCTCCATTGTATTTTCCATACTCATGCCTTCAGTACGATTAATTATTTTTCCGTCCATAAGTTCAAAAATATGAATTTCCGAAATCATGGCATCTCCTAATATAGCTGAAGTGATTAGTTCTGGATTACCATTATGATCAAGGTCAGTCATTGTATATTTAATGCCTGTTTCTAGTATGTATTCATCAAATTCATGATCCCATTTATTTCTATATCTACTGAATTGCTCAACTACAGATCTAATGTCCACATAGCCATCCTTATTCTCAGTTTCTTTTATATTACTTTCAGTCTCATTTACTGTTTCAGTTGTTTTTTCTGTTATGGTTTCGCTTTCCTTTCCAACTCTTGGACTAACTCCACCACTATTACTATTCTTAATCTTCCCAATTCCGGCTATTATAAGCAAGCCAGATACCACGATTGAAACAATTGCTACGGAAGCATATGCAAACAAATTTCCATATGTACTTTTCCCATTTCTCTTTCTTTCTCTCTTCTCGCTTTCTCCCTTACTTGATTCTAATTCCTTGCTTTTAGCTTCCATGCATGCTTTTAGCATTTGCTCCTTCAAGTCATCATTTACAACCAAGTTTTCATATAATGTATTATCGTTTCCTCCGTCAAAAAACAAATTAGTTCACCCCCATCTCATAAACTTTTTCATAGGTTATTTTCAGGATTTCCCTTGCTCGCTTTAACCTCATTTTGACAGCAGAAGTCTTAATTTCAAGAATTTCAGCGGTTTCTTTAACGCTATATCCTTCAATATAATACATCATAACTACGCTTTTCAGATTATAACTTAACTCAGCAATTCTAAAAAGTTCGTCAACATCTTCTTCCAATATTTTTGCATTTGCTGGAAGTGTTTCTTCCAATTCTTCATACGATGTGTGCGCATGTGCCTTGTGAAATCTAAGTATGTTTTTACACTTATTTTGGGACACTCTTAATAACCATGCCTTCTTATGTTCTTCTGATACAAAGCCCATATTTGAAGTCATGTAACTTATAAATGTCTCCTGCATTACGTCTTCGGCATCCTGCTTATTTCTCAACATCAAAAAACAAGTTCTATACAACATATTACTGTATTTATCAATTGTTTTTTCAATATCCTTGTTTCCTAATATATTATCCATTTAGTACTCCTAACTATATCTACAAAAATATTAGCATTTAACCCTTTCACCTATTATACACATAACTATATCATTTGGTCACATATTAAATTGTAAATTTTTTTAAAAAAATATCAGGTTGCGATATTAATCGCAACCTGCTTAATAATCTTAATATAATTTGTATCAAAACGATACTATCTCTTAATGATTTCGTGTCTACTTGGACCATTTGAAACAAATGCAATTGGAACACCAAGTTCTTCTTCAATCTTTTCGATGTACTTTCTACAATTTTCAGGAAGCTTATCATACTCTGTAATACCTCTGATATCTTCCTTCCAACCTGGAAGTACTTCATAAACTGGTTTAGCTTTCTTAAGCTTATTAGTTGTAGGGAAGTCCTTTGTAACCTCACCATCAATTTCATATCCAACACAAATTGGAATTTCATCTAAGTATCCAAGTACATCAAGTACTGTAAGGGCAACCTTAGTTGTACCCTGAATTCTACAACCATATCTTGAAGCAACTGCATCAAACCATCCCATTCTACGTGGACGACCTGTTGTAGCACCGAACTCACCACCGTCACCACCGCGACGTCTAAGTTCATCAGCTTCATCACCAAATATTTCACTTACGAATTCACCTGCACCAACTGCTGATGAGTAAGCCTTAACAACTGTAACAACATCCTTAATTTCATATGGTGGAATACCAGCACCAATTGCGCCGTATCCAGCAAGTGTTGATGATGATGTAACCATAGGATAGATACCGTGATCTGGATCCTTAAGGGAACCAAGCTGTCCTTCAAGAAGGATAGTCTTGTTATCCTTAATAGCCTGTGCTAAGAATGCTGAAACATCACATACATATGGCTCAACCATCTTCTTGTATTCCATAAGTGTGTTGTAAATATCATCAACTTTAAGAAGTGGCTTCTTGTATAAATGTTCAAGAAGTACGTTCTTCTGTAAAATTACTCTTTCAATCTTTTCTCTGATTGTAGCTTCGTCATCAAATAATTCTGATACCTGGAAACCAATCTTTGCATATTTATCTGAATAAAAAGGTGCAATACCTGACTTTGTTGAACCAAATGACTTTCCTGCAAGTCTTTCTTCTTCATACTCATCAAACAATACATGATATGGCATAACCATCTGTGCTCTGTCTGATACTAAAATCTTAGGCATTGGAACTCCTCTGTCTACGATTTGTTTAATTTCATTGAAAAGCTTTGGAATATCAAGTGCAACACCATTTCCTATAATACTTGTAGTGTGATCATAGAAAACACCTGATGGTAATGTATGAAGTGCAAATTTACCATAATCATTAATAATAGTGTGGCCTGCATTAGCACCACCCTGGAATCTGATAATAATATCTGATTCTTCACTTAACATGTCGGTAATTTTACCTTTACCTTCATCACCCCAGCAAGCTCCAACAATAGCTCTTACCATTTTTTCCTCCTTATTGACTAGGTTTTTCCACACCTAATCTATATGTAAAATATATAGTTACTCTAGTATTTAAAAAAAGTCCGTAAATATTATACTATTACTTGTCTAAAAAATCTACCTAAAATTTAAAGGGACTGTAAAAAAAGTCTCTAAATAGCAGAACTGCATTGGCAATGGCCAATGCAGTTCTGTTTCTCTATGTATAATTATTATAATTGTTGATTTTAGAGGTACTTTAATAAGCCCTATGTTAATAAGAGCTTTTTTAATCTATTCAGTTACCTGATATCATGCAATCATCTTCAATCTCTTTCGTTTATTGTGATATTTATAAAGGTTAAAAGCACAAGCAATCAGGGTTAACTCTAAATTTACGTTTTCTAAGCCTCTTCTGAACAGTCTTTT
>NZ_FUXZ01000023.1 GCF_900167115.1 Eubacterium uniforme | reverse complement strand
TTACCACCTGTTATCTTTTCCATAGTTCCAATTGATACTGAATTATATGGTCTGTTAATTCCAGGAAGTGACAAATCCCAAAAATGTAATTTCATCCTTATTTGAAGAGCTTTTAATGCACTTTTACTTATCGTTTTCCCTGCTAATTCACCTGCTCCTTTGATTAATAGTGCAACATCCTTTAAAGCTTCTCCTGAAAATCTTAAAACTTGAATAACTTCTGATAAATCTGCATTAATATCACTCATTATTTAACCCTCCATTTCTTAATAATTCTCTAGCTTGTTTCATTCCTTCAGCCGAATATTCTGGTCTTGCTATTTGCCAAACTTCATCTTCAGCAAGTCCATCTTCTGTTATTGCTTTTGTTATTTCTAATCTTTGTTCCTTTGTAAATTTACCGTTAAGTAAATATTCCAATAGATTTTCTTTTTTCTTTCTGATATTTTTTTTCTTTCTAGGTAATTCTATGTTAGTCTTCTGTATTTCCTTCTGAATCAATTTCTGCTCCGAACTCAATTTCATCTGAGAACATATCATCGCTAATTTCGAAATCTGCGATAAAACTTCCTGATGGTAATTCATACTCTGTTCCTTCATTTGCTCCATCTGATTTATCATTTTCTCTTGTAACGCTATCTTCTCGTTCTTTAAATTCAGATTCTCCTGTTGCAAACTCTCCAATTGAAGTTGTAATTTCTGGTTCTGTTCCTGTAATTCCTTCGCTTTCTTTATCACTTTCTCCATCTGTGAATAATTCTCTGAGTTGTTCATCTATATCACCTTCTTTCCTACTAATCATTTCACTTATTTGTTCTTTTATTTCCTTCTGTTCATTCTTTAGTTCATCCATTTTTTGAGATAATTTAAGTAGTTCATCTTTCAATGGTAATAATATTTCTATTAATTCTTCCTTGCTCATATCAATATCCTCACTATCTTGTTCTACTACGAAAGGGATTTGCAAGTTCCACCACCTGTTCTTTTTTCCTTTCGATTTTATGTATTGGTATATTTCTTTTAACTTTATAAACCAATTCTTCGTTAAAATCCTTGAATCCTTCTTCGCATTGAATTATTTCTACATTAATATCAGGTCTTTTTTGTTCTATCATTTCTTTAATTTGTTCCGTAGCTTTCATTCCATACTTATCTCGATCAAGACCCAATATAATATTTTTAATGTTATTATTATCTAACCAATAATTTATAGAAGAAGTTTTAGTTACTCCTGTTAAGGCTAAATAGTTCCATTTAAATGCATCATCACCTTGCATACTCATTACTGATAACGCATCAATAATGGCTTCTGTTATGAATAATGTATCGCTTTTATAGTCAAGAAAAAAGCAACGATTATAATCGCTGCCTGGTACATCCCTTTTATAAGGGTATTGTTCATTTGTTCCTTTTAAATTAGCAAAAACTGGTTGTTTTATTCCATCCTTAACTTCATATGCTACGAATACGACATTTTTATGTTCTTCATCTTGATATATATAACCCTTGTTAGCTAAGCTTTTAATTAAATCAACAGATAAACATCTTGTTTTAATCAAATAAGCAAATGTATTACGCATATTAGTTGATTTTCTTGGTAATTCTAATTTGCCACTATAATTCTTTTCTTCCTTTACTTCTTTAAATCTGCTTATTTGAGCTTCACCAATATAATTATTATTTAAATAATTTACCGCTCCAATAAAATCCATATTTCCAAATTCTATTAAAAAATCAAAAACTGATTTACTACTCCCATCAGAACTATATCTAACATATTTGTTTTTTTGCGGATCAATCATTACAGAATCATGTTCTTTTAAAGAATAAAATCTTCCTTTTTTTACAACATGATACCCCATAGATGAAGCTACATCCTGAATAGGAATATCTCTTAATTTTTCTATCAGTTCTTCAGCTACATATTTCATTAAAATCACCTCCAAACAAAAAGAGAACTAGAAAAATACTAGTTCTCTTAAATCTTTACATACTTATACAATTTAATTATACCACAAAACTTTAGTACATTTAGTACAATTTTAGTACATTTAGTACATCTTATCTATTTTTACTTTTATTAAATCTATTATTTTTATTAATACTTTCCGATAATTCTTAGATAAATTATTTCAACCTGGTTTTATCAAGTTTTCTTTCTTCTAGGTTATTCACTAATTCTTTTTTGATTTTTTTAAGATATTTTCTATCATTTTGTAATTCTTTTTTTACTTTTCTTAATTCATCCATTTTTTTAATATATGTATTATAAGCCTGTTCAACCTTCTTAACATCCATGTATTTTTCTATTTTCTTTAACTTATCAATATTTATATCCTGTTCTTCAGCAAATACTTTATAAGATTTTAATAAATCAAATAAAGAAGGAACATCTTTTGAATACTTTAAATAATCTCTATATTCCTGATTTAACATTTTCATGTATTTTTGAATTTTAATTATTTGATTTTCTTTTTTCTCTATTTTATTAATTAAATCTGAAAAAGAATCTACTTGATTTTTTTGAATAGTCATAATTGAGTTAGTAAGAGTGTTAATCTTGCTAATCGTTCTGTTTACTTCCCAATTAGATAAATGTTTTCCATTTTTTAATACATGATCTGCATAATAAATCTTCTTAGCTATTTCTTTTTGATAAACCGACATATTATCCCATGATATAAATCCTTTATAAATATGCATTTTATTAATATTTTCATTTACAGCTAATTCCACATCTTTTATTTCTAACCTATCTAAGTTAAGTCTTCTTTTTAAATCTTCTGGATAGTAACCATAACCTAAACTATTTGCTCTTATATATTTAGATTCACCTAATGGTTTATATTTTAATATTGTTCCATATCTTTTAGAATAAGCTTCTTTTACTTCTATATCATAATCCTTTTCTAAAATTTCAAGTAATTCTTCATAATCGTTTGCTTTTTTTATAGCTTCATCAATATCATGTTTTAACAACTTACGTTTATTTAATGTTCCCTGTTCTGTTTTTTCATCCATCACCATAATATTGATTAATGGAAGATTATATTTTTCAGAAACCCTATTTACTATTGGTTGAATTATTTTTGCCCAATCTCCATTATTGTATCTATATTTCTTACCATTAATTCTATTGACCGAATTAAAAACAATATGCCCATGAGGATGATCTGTATCATTATGTACCGCGGCAACATAATCATATTCATCATTTAATAACTCTTGAGTAATATCATCCATAACATTTAACATAATAGAATCTTTGATTTTTTCTCCCGCAGGATATGATACTATAAAATGGTATCCCTGTCTTCCAAATCTTTTATTATAATAATCCTTTGTTTTTATAAAGCTCTTTAAAATTTCATCAGGGGTCAATCCCGAGTTACTTACCACCAATTTCATATTATCTGTTTTTTCTGGATTTAAAATATAATTTATACAATTTCTAAGTCCAGTTGATGGATCACCTGTATTTCTTTCTTTGATATGCATCAATTTAGTAATCGCCATATTTTATATCCTCCAACTTTTCTTCTATTAAATCTAATTTTTTATTTAATTGTTCAAGCATAATATTTAATTCATTTGATGGTTCATAAATATCATAGGTATTATATTGATGTGCAATCTGATTTATATTATTACCAATCTTTTTTATTTCGTATGTAATAATCTTATTTAAATCATCAAATTGTTTTTCAGTTATTTTAATATCACATGATTTGATTCTTAAATATTCGCTAACCGTCATATTTGATTTTTGTGCTTTGGTTTTTATTTTGTTTTTTAAATCTACTGGTAATCTAAATTTTATAGTTGTCATTTCCTGTTTTATTTGATTTCTATTCATGATCCTTCTCCTTTACGTTTTGCACTTCATTTGTCTTGTAGTTTTACTGATTTGCACTTCATTTGTCTTGCAATTTTACTGATTTGCACTTCATTTGTCGTGCAGTTTTGCCGATTTGCACTTCATTTGTCGTGCAGTTTTACTGTTTTGCACTTCATTTGTCTTGCAGTTTTGCCGATTTGCACTTCATTTGTCGTGCAGTTTTACTGTTTTGCACTTCATTTGTCGTGCAATTTTCTTTTTTTTAGGTAATTCTGCACTTTTTTTGTAGTGCAAAAACTACGTTTTTGAAGTGGCAAGATACGCATTTTGTACCCACAAAAATGCAAAGAGGAAGACAATGCTTCCTCTTTCTTGTTAGGGGATACCCCTAAGACCCTTTTCTGCACTACAAATGTAGTGCTAATATATATTCTATTATTAATGTTACATAATAACATGATTATTAATATTTGATATAATTTCATCTATATCACCTCTAAAGAAAGAAAAATCTGAATCATTCTTAATGTTGTAATAATAATAATCTAAAATATTTTCAACCGAAATTGAGGTTAATCTTTTTACATTTTCATCAGATGTATTTTTAATATATTTTTTCATCTGTTTGTATAATTCTTTTTTTAATGCAATTTCTTCAGCCTTATCAATTATGTTATCTCTGCTACTTGCCTTAATTGTTAAAATATATGTTTCAAATTCCCAAGATAATTGTTTTAATAATCTCTTTCTTAATCCTTCCATTCTTAATTCTCCTTATTTAACTTTAATTTTTTTACATTTAGAAATTTTCGAATAAATGTATTTTTTCCCAACTTTTTTATATGATCTGACCCTTATGTAATTAATTCCTTTTTTCAAAAATATTGTTCCATTCTTTGAATTAATCATGGCAATCTTATTTTTTGTCTTTTTATTTTTTCCAGAATAAATAATATAACCTGAATATTTTGCTCCTTTAATTGTAATTCTATAACCACCACTACTCTTTGTAATCTTTTTAATTCTAGGTTTAAGCAATCTTCGTTTTATCGTTTTCATTGAATCAATACCAGTTACAGCATTATTGTAAGCAGCGATTTTATAAGTATATTTCTTTTTATATTTTACTTTTTTGTCAAAGTAACTTAATTTATTAGATGAACTTAATAAATTCCAATCACCTTTCTTTCCAACTTTTCTATATAATTTATATCCAGTTGCATTATTAACTCTACTCCAACTTACTTTTATGCCCTTCTTCTTATTTTTTGCTTTAATTGTTGGAGTATTTAAATAATTATCATCTGGATTATATGCAACATGATCTCCTTTATAAGCTATTAAAAGATTTCCTGAACGAATAATATAATCTCCATTATTTTTACTAACTTCATCTCCTATATTATTTCCACTATAAATGGTTGCTTCAATATGAACATAAGCTCTTTTACCTGAAATAAAATCTTTTGTAGTTGAAAGCTTATATCTACCATTTGAAATATTGGTAGTCTGAATTAAATTATTATCAGTTATAACTTTATATATTATTGAAGAATCTGATGGAAAATTGGTTAACGTAGTCATTATATCTAAGCTATTATTAGATTTCATTTCATAAAATGAAAGATTATTACCATCTAATGAACAGAGATTAATAATTGGTTTTGGTAATACAATAACCTTTATAGTTCTTGAAGCTTTTCTTACTGTTCCATTAAGATTAGCTGTTACTGTAAATGTTAAAGAATATTCCGTTCTCTTATTTACCATCGGAGCAATTACTGTAGCTGTATTATTTCTTTCATCCTTTAAAATCAATCCTGAAGCTGTATATAAATAGCTATTATTGTTTCCACCTGAAACATAAGAAGTTACTGTAGCACTATCGCCTGAATATAAAAAGATGTCTTTACTATGAAAAACACCTTTTGATTCATTCTGATTAGTAATATTCGTTATTGTAGGTAATGCTTTTACATTTACTGTAATTCCTTTATTTAATGTTATAGTTCCACCATTAGTTTTACATATAGCATTTCCTACTATATATGTACTTCCTGCATATCTACCTGTATAAGATGCATTCTGTTTATCGGTATTATATAGATCTACGTTATTATTATTCTTAGTCCAGGAATAACCAGTAATATATCCACCGACAGATAAAGAAAGTCCTGTATTTTCTCCAGCAAATAAAACAGTTTTATTTGCTGTTAATCCATATAGTTTAGGATAATTTTTTAAATATACATTTATTTTTCTTTTTAATTTATCATCTTTACCATATATATAAAATGTTTTATTTTTTACAACATCCTTATTTGCTTTAACTGTTAATATTGCTCCTGTTGGTGCATTATCATCTTTTGTAATTTTAAGATTAATAGAACCATCTGATAACGTATAATTTCTTCCATGATTTGCACCACCTTCTTTTAGGGCAATGTAATTAGTATAATATGTATTACATGTCCATGTTTGATTATTCTTATTTCCATCTGACACTAATGTAATTGTACTCTCCTTTACATCAGCATAGGTAATGTTTTTCATGCTAAACATTAAACCTAAAAATAATAAAAAAGTTATAATATGTTTTTTCATCTAAATCCTCCTATTGCAATAATATGACTATTATTTCATAGCCAACTGTATTTCCTCTAAATGATGATATTGATAAACCATAACTACCATTTACTCCTGGTAGCTTGCTTATTATTTCTTCAATCGCTCCCATAACACTTACATCATCGTCTGATTCAATATCAACTTTGATATATGCTGTGTTAATGGTTCTTGTATCATTAGTCAATTGATTATAGGTTGCTACAGCATTTGTTAATTTTCTTGATGACATGTATTCAGCTAATTCTCTTAGTTCAGAATCCACGCTTCCAGAAATGTTAGCTTTAACAGAATTTTTAATCATGTTAACAATATCAGCATTTAGTATATTTGATTCATTGTAGTTACCCAAAGGAATAATCTGTTTACTCTCTTGTTGAGTGGTTTGTTCCTTCTGTTTCTTCTTTTTTCGCTTCTTACGTTTTTTCTTTCGTTTCTTTTTAGTCGTTTCCTCTGTCGGCTCCTCAGTTGTTGCTTCTGTTTCAATTGCTTCTGTAGTAATTTCTTCTGTAGATAATTCTTCAGTTACTACCTCTTGTGTTGTCATTTCTGTAGATTCTTCAACAGAAGTTACTTCACTTTCAGTAATTATTTCCTTTGTAGTTAGCTCATTAGTGATACTTTCAGCAGAAACAACCTTCTTATTTTTGTTACCATCCTTTTTTCCAAAAATAAAAATACAACCTAAAAGAATCGATAATAAAAGGACTGTCACAGCAATATATATAGTTGCATTTGACAATCCTTGTTTTGTATCAATATCTGGTTTCTTTTCTTTAGGTTTTATATATCTTTTATATTCTTGTTTATCAAGATGGTTATAATATATTCTTCTTATAAGCTTAAACATAAAACCACCTACTTTTTAGTATGTTCTTGCCCAAACAGCGTTATCAGGATTAACTATAACATCAAAGAATGTTTCTACATCTCTTTCAACGTCAAACATAATAATTTTTTTACCATCTTCCTCTTTACACATAGTATATTTTGTTCCTTTATAATCCCCTCTTGGAACATATTGCTCTCTAACTATTTTCTTTGCTTCTTCAATAACTTCATTGAAAACATCTTCACCAAGTTCATCCTTTAATGAATCAG
>NZ_FUXZ01000024.1 GCF_900167115.1 Eubacterium uniforme | reverse complement strand
CATGAGGGGGATAGAGTTGAAATATATTACTGCCATCCGTATTCATCATGGGAAAGAGGCTCTAATGAAAATGGCAATAGGTTTATTAGGAGAATAATTCCTAAAGGAAAAGATTTTGATAAAATTACGAGTGATAAAGTAAATAAAATTGAATATTGGATGAATAATTATCCTAGAAGAATGTTTGGATTTAAAACCGCAGAAGAATTATACCAGAAAGAATTAAGAAAATTAGCATCATAGTAAAAATAATCAAAACGAATGACAGTTTTTAACCACTTTAAAAATATATGCAAAAAAACTTGCAATTATCAATTTGTAAATGATGTAATTATTTTTGTTGACATAACATTATTTAAACTATATAATTGTAGTTAGAACACAATATTTTGTAGATAGGGACGGTTCTAACTACAATTTTTATATTAGGAGGATTAATATGAAGTGCCCATTTTGTGGTGAAGAGAATACTAAGGTAATTGATTCAAGACCAGCTGATGATGATAATTCAATCAGAAGAAGAAGACACTGTGTAAAATGTAATAAGAGATTTACTACATATGAAAAGTTTGAAACAGTTCCTCTTATTATTATCAAGAAAGATGATAACAGAGAACCTTATGATCGTTCTAAGATTCAGTCAGGTATTATTAGATCATGTCATAAGAGACCAGTTTCTGTAGATGAGATTAATAAAGCAGTTGATGATATTGAAACAGCTATCTTTAATCTTGAAGAAAAAGAAATCTCCAGTAAGCAGATTGGTGAAATAGTAATGGAAAGAATTCAGAAACTTGATCAGGTTGCTTATGTTAGATTCGCGTCTGTCTATAGAGAGTTTAAGGATGTTAGTACATTCATGGATGAACTTAAAAAGATTTTGGATAAGCAGGATTAGTTTTGTGTTTGTTGTTGTTGATGTTTGTTGAAAGAATATAAAGAGGTTGATATTATGCTTAAAGTTATTTTACTTAAATTGTTTGGCCGATTTTTTCCAAAGGAAGAAGCTATATCACCATATAGAATTAATTATAAGTCATATTATAATGCAGGATTTAAAGCAGTATTCTTTGACATAGATAATACATTAGTTCCATATGATGCTAAGGCTAATGATGAGGCCAAGGAATTATTTAAAGAATTACGTGAAATGGGTTTTAAAACATGCTTGATTTCAAATAATTGTAAAAAGAGAACAGCAACATTTGCTAAGGATGTTGATAGTTCATTTACATACAAATCAAAAAAACCATCTCCAGATGCATATATAAGAGCGGCTAGACATTTAGATGTTAAGGTTAATGAAGTTATTTTTTTTGGAGATCAGCTTTTTACAGATATATGGGGTGCTAATAATGCAGGCATGTATTCCATATTAGTTGAAAGAATTGGTGAAGATGTTTTAACTCAGATTAAGTTAAAGAGATATTTAGAAAAACCAGTTTTAAAAGCATATGAATATGTAAAGAGTAATTAGATAGTAGTGTTTTGATACTAACAAAAAGTTCTTCCAAATAGGAAGAACTTTTTTGCGTTTATGAAAAGTATTTTTTCTTTATTTCTTCTGTAGGCATATCTTCGCCAGTCCAAATTCTAAATGCTTCAGCACCCTGATAAAGTAACATATACATACCGTTAAAGGTTTTACAACCAACTTCTTCAGCCATGGTAATAAGCTTAGTCTTTCTAGGGTTATATATAATGTCAGATACAATTAAATCAGATCTAAGCATAGATTTATCTTTAATAAGACAACCATCTACATTAGGAGCCATCCCAACTGATGTAGCATTTGTTAAAATATCAGAATTCTTAATTGATTCTCTTAAATCATCATCATTAAATTCAAAAAGTTTAGCATTACAATTTGTATTAGCGTTAATTTCTTTAATTAGGTTTTCGGCTCTGCCCCAGAACTGATCTTTAATACTAAAAATATTAATATTTTTAACTCCATCGAATGCAGCCTGAACAGCGATTGCAGTAGCAGCACCACCAGCTCCCATTAAGGTCATAGTTGAACCAGTTAAATCAAAACCAGCATCTTTAGCAGAAAGCATATAACCTTTCCCGTCAGTGTTATGACCAGTAAGAATACCGTTATCATTAACGATAGTGTTACATGCGCCTATAATCTTAGCTTCTGGTGAAAGTTTATCCACAAGTTCATAGGCCCTATTTTTATCAGGCATTGTACAATTGCAACCTCTAAAATCAAAGAGTCTCATTGCAGCAAATGCTTGTTCTAAGTTATTCTCGCCTACATCAAAACAGAAGTATCTATAATCAATATCGAGAAGTTTAAATGCTTCATTATGCATCATAGGTGAAATGCTATGTGCAACAGGACTACCAAATAAGCATAAAACCTTGGTTTTCCCAGTAATTGTAAATTCATTTATGTTAGCCATAAGTAAATCCTTTCTATATGAATTTTATTAATATGAGAAATCATTAACTGTATTTAATCATATCAACATATAAATATTTATACAATAGTTTAAAGTATTAAAGTAAGAAAATCAAGTGTATTAAATTATTCTTTTTTACGTATAAATAAACACATAAATATAGAAGAAAAGAAAAGCTTGTAAATTTTTGGTTGACATAATGCGACTGGGATTTTATACTATATATTGAGAGTTTGCGTGCTTTGACACACAAGATGCTCAAAAAATAGATATTTAGTAACAACTAGAGCGAGTATAAGAAAAAAGAGGTTTTTATTATGAAAAAATTTACTGCAATTGTATTATCGGGAATACTTGCAATTACAGCATTTGCTGCGAATACAGGAAGTATTTATGCAGCAGACCAAACAAAAAGTAGATACACGGGAAAGACATATATACATAAAGATTCACTTGATGCTGATTCAATTGTACATGGAATTGATGTTTCTAAATGGAATGGAGACATAGACTGGAACAAGATTAAGGCAGATGGTATTGAATATGTTTTCATTAGATGTGGACATAGAAAGTGTGATACAGGTGTTATTGAATCGGATATAAAATATAAGCAGAACGTTGAAGGTGCAACTAAAGCTGGTTTAAAAGTTGGGTTGTATATATTCTCACAAGCCATAACTGAAAAGGAAGCAATTAACGAAGCTAAGTATATGATAAACATGGCAAAGGGATATGATATTACAATGCCGCTTGTTATGGACTTTGAATATAATGGAGATGGTTGCCGATTAGCTAAAGCACATTTATCAAATAAAAAACGTACAAACATATGCGATGCATTTCTTTCATATGTTGATGAGCAGGGATATGTTCCTATGCTGTATGCAAATTATTCGATGTTAACAGATGATCTTGATAATGCATCACTTTCAAATAAGTATAAAATCTGGATTGCTAGATATAATAAAGAAACAGAATATAGTGGAGATTATGATTTCTGGCAGTACAGTAGCGAGGGAAAAGTTAAAGGAAATGGAAGTTCAGCAATGGACATGAATTTCTGGTATAACGACGGTTCTCTTGAAGAAAAGAAAGTTAAGGCTGAAAGTGTTAGTATTAAGGAACTAGAGAGTAATGAAATTGCAATAGGAGAAACAATTAAACTTAATGCAACAATACTCCCAACTAATACTACTGAAACATATAGATGGACATCATCTAATCCTGAAGTTGCATATGTTTCATCAGATGGAAAAGTTAGAGGTGTAACAACAGGTAGCACAACAATTAAGATTACAACATCTAAGGGATTAAGTGCTAAGATTGACATTAAGGTAAAGAATAATCTTAATAGATATAAGGTAATTCTTGATAGTAAGAATAAATCTTATGCTTACACAGGTGGTGAAATAAAACCAAGAGTTACAGTTAGAACAAAATATAATCAGATTAAATCTGTTAAAACAAAGGAAAATGTTTACTTAAGAACAGGTCCTGACAGTACATTCATTTCACTTGCATGCGTACCAAAAGGAACTAAGGTAAATTGCATTGGCAGTTTAAAAGTAAATAATAAAAAGTGGTATGTAGTTAAATATAAGGAAGATGGAGAAGTATTAACAGGTTATACATGTGCAGATTATTATAGTGTTTTAACAAAGCAGTTCGATACATTAGCAGATAATAATTATTCATGTACATATGTTGATAACATCGAAATAGGAAAAGGAACTGTTGAAGTAAATGCAGTAGGTTCATGTGTTGGTAAGTTAACTAAGGAATTTACAATTGGACCTAAGGAAATTAATGATTTAAAAGTTTCTAAAAATACAACTAAATACATTAAACTTAAGTTTAAGGGTGATGACAGAGCTGATGGTTATAAGTTATACCGAGCTAACAAAAAGAATGGCAAATACAAACTTGTAAAGAATGTTAAGAATGCAAATAAAAAAGTTGTAAATACTGCAACTAAACAGCAAAACGTCAATGGTAATACTCCAAATGCTAATGAATATAAGGCGGCAGGAAGTGTTAACAAAAACGTTGTGATTAAAGATACAAAGGTTAAAAATGGATATAATTATTACTATAAAGTTATTTCTTATGTAAATATCGATGGAAGTAATATTACAAGTCCATATAGTAATGTAACAAAGGGAACATGTAAGTTTAAAAAATCAAGTAGGGTTAAACTTAAATGCAATAGTTACATTAGAAAACGAGCAAATGCTAATAGTAAGGCTGTTAAACTTGCATATAAGAAATCAACATACAGAGCTCTTGAAATTGTTTATGATAATAAAGGAAAAGCTTGGGTGAAGATTAAATATAAGAATGCAAGGGGTAAGTATAGAAAAGGATATGTATTAAAATCATTAGTAAAACTTAAATAGAGGTTAGTCATGATAGAAGTTAGAGATATTTGTATAGGTGATGGTTTACCAAAAGTTTGTGTATCCATAACAGGAGAGAATAGAGAAACCATTATTAATGAGGCAGAAGGAATTATGCTAAAAAAACCGGACATTGTTGAATGGAGATTCGATTGTGCGAAAGAGTATAATTATGCCATAGTAGAAGATATACTTATGAACCTTAGGGCAGTGCTTAGAGAAACACCACTTTTATTTACTTTTAGAACAGTAAAAGAAGGTGGTATGAGAAGTATAAGTGTAGAAAGTTATAAGAAACTATACGAAACTGTAGCAAGTACTGGATTGGTAGATTTTATAGATGTAGAAGGTATCTCTAATGGGGAAACAGCTCAGGCTATTATTAAGGACATTAAAGATAATGGAGTAAAAGTTATTACTTCATATCATGATTTTGATAAGACTCCAAGCAAGGATGAATTAAGAGAGATTTTAGATACACTTGAAAGTAAGGGCGGAGATATTGTTAAGTTAGCAGTTATGCCTCATGACTTTGAAGATGTTAAAAATCTAATTGATGTAACTAAAGAATATAAAGATAATACTAATAAAGATATTATTTCAATGTCAATGAGTGAATTAGGAATGATAAGCAGAGTGTGTGGAAAGGCAGATGGATCTTGCGTAACATTTGCTAGTGTAATTAAGGCTTCTGCACCTGGTCAGGTTCCTATAAAGGATATGAAAAAATATCTTAAAAACATAGAAGAGTTCGATGATTCAAAGAATATGTTTCTTATTGGATTTATGGGAACAGGTAAAACTACAATTTCAAACATACTTGGAATACTAACAGGAATGAAAGTATATGATATGGATGAAGAGATTGTAAAGAAAGCCGGCATGAGTATTAATGATATTTTTGAGAAGTTCGGTGAAAACCATTTTAGAGATATTGAAACTGAAGTGGTTTGTGAACTATCAAAGAAAGAAGGTGCAATAATATCATGTGGTGGAGGGGCTGTTCTTAGAAGTGAAAACGTTGAGTACATGAAGAATAATGGAAATATTTTTCTATTAAGAGCTACACCAGAAACTGTCTATGAAAGAGTTAAGGATAGCAAGGATAGACCTATTCTTAATGAAGACATGAGTATTGATCATATATCAGCGTTGATGAATAAGAGACGAGATATTTACGAAGAATGCGCAAATGTTAAGGTTGATACTGATGATTTAAGCGCATTTGAGGTAGCAATGGAAATAATAGGAAAAAGCAAGAAGTAGTGAGTATAATTCAATTATGTTCTAAAAAATGGTTGAAAGATTTTAAACTTTATTATACAATATACAGAGTTAGTTCTAAGGAGGAAATATAATGATTTCAGCAGGAGATTTTAAAAACGGAATTACAATCGAATATGACGGAAATATTTATCAGATTATAGAATTCCAGCATGTTAAACCAGGAAAGGGTGCTGCATTCGTAAGAACAAAGTTAAAGAATATCGTAAACGGTGGTGTTATTGAAACTTCATTCAGACCAACTGAAAAGTTCCCACTTGCAAGAATCGATAAGAAAGATATGCAGTATTTATATAGCGACGGAGATCTTTTCCACTTTATGGATGTAGAAACATATGATCAGGTTGCTCTTGGTGCAGACACTGTTGGAGATGCACTTAAATTTGTGAAGGAAAACGAAATGGTTAAGATTTGTTCACATAACGGTTCAGTATTCTCAATTGAACCACCACTTTTCGTTGAACTTGAAATCACAGAAACAGAACCAGGCGTTAAGGGTAATACAGCTACTAACGTTACTAAGCCAGCTATCGTTGAAACTGGTGCAGAAGTTAAGGTTCCTATTTTTATCGATCAGGGTGAAAAGATTAAGATTGATACAAGAACAGGTGAATACCTTTCAAGAGCATAATAAACATATGCATATAAAAGGGGCTGTAAAAAAACTCCCCTAACAGAAAAGTAGCTATGAGCTCGCGCTCATAGCTACTTTTTGGTATAATTAGGTTATGTTACAACTAACTAATTATAAAACCAATGATAATTATACATTAAAACAACTAAAATTACCATTAGTTATCGAAAAATTAATTGATATTTCTGATCCGGTTTATACTTTTTGTGATGTAATGGACCACATCGACCTAACACCATACTTTGTAGAAGGGAAAGGCTACAAAACAGGTCGTCCAAGATGTGATGCAGAAAAGTTACTAAAAGTAATTCTGTTTGCTTTCATGGA
>NZ_FUXZ01000025.1 GCF_900167115.1 Eubacterium uniforme | reverse complement strand
CGCTGCATCAGGGTTCCCCCCATTGTGCAATATTCCCCACTGCTGCCTCCCGTAGGAGTTTGGGCCGTGTCTCAGTCCCAATGTGGCCGATCACTCTCTCAAGTCGGCTACTGATCGTCGCCTTGGTAAGCCGTTACCTTACCAACTAGCTAATCAGACGCGGGTCCATCTCATACCACCTGAGTTTTTCACACTGTACCATGCGGTACTGTATGCTTATCCGGTATTAGCAGCCGTTTCCAACTGTTATCCCGGTGTATGAGGCAGGTTACCCACGCGTTACTCACCCGTCCGCCACTAAGTCACAGAATAATCTACCCGAAGGTTTCAAATAAAGTGCTTCGTTCGACTTGCATGTGTTAAGCACGCCGCCAGCGTTCATCCTGAGCCAGGATCAAACTCTCGTTAAAAGTTTTTGATCGATTCAGAATAACGTTAGCTATCCTTTGTCCATCTACTGTTGTTTTGTACGTCACCAAAGTAAACTTTGATGATTCTCACTAAAAATTTTTCTCTTAAAATTTTCAGGGATGGTTTACTGTTTAATTATCAATGTTCTTTGTTTTCTTTGCTTTCGCCTCATCAGCGACAGCCTGTTTAGTATAGCACTTTCATTTCTTTTTGTCAACAACTTTTTTAAAGTTTTTTAAAAAAGTTTTTCAAGCGGAGAAGGAGGGATTTGAACCCTCGCGCCGCTACTAACGACCTACTCCCTTTCCAGGGGAGCCCCTTCAGCCTCTTGGGTACTTCTCCAGTACCTTGCTGCGCAAGAAATGCGAATTCACTCGATTAAAAATCGGTGATTTCCTTCTATAAAAAATACTATATTAACTTATCAATTTATGAATCAGAAATACCAACTCAATGGTTCTAATTCATTCTTTAGATTAGAGACTTTCGACCTACGGTCGTCACTCTAATCATTGAACGGAGAAGGTGGGATTCGAACCCACGGTGGCTACTAACCACACCGGTTTTCAAGACCGGCACCATAAACCGCTCGGACACCTCTCCAGCGCGTCTTGTTTATCGCGTGCTTGAATATAATAGCAAATATAAGTTTATATGTCAACACATTTTTCACATTTTTTTTAACTTTTTTAAAATAGTTTTTTTATGCAAATTTTTCATCTAATTTTTATACCAACTTATAAGTTAATATTACACCAAAAATAGTCACTTTTTTATACTTGAAATATTAACATTTTGTCTCTTTATAGAAACATATTTCTAAACTTCATTCATAGACTTCAAAAACTTTTCAGCAATAATAAGATCTTCAGGTGTAGTAATCTTAATATTTTCATACGAACCATCAAGCATTTGCACAGGTATATTACCATAATTTTCCATAACCATAGAATCATCGGTTATAGTTCCTCTATTAATATCATTCATCATACACTCATATGCATCCACTAATGCCTCCATAGCAAATGTCTGTGGAGTTTGTACAATCCAAGTATTTGCTCTGTTAGTTGTATTTATAATTACCCCATTATCATCACTAACTTTAATTGTATCTTTAGATTTTACTCCAGTAACAACCGCACCTTTAGTGTATGCTTCTTCTATGTTTTTATTTATAACATCAACGCTAATGCATGCTCTTGCACCATCATGGATCAATACAATATCTGCATTACAAGCTTTAAGCCCTTTATATACGGACTCGTATCTTTCACTTCCACCTTCCACTACATCAATTACTTTCTTAAAACCATATTTTTTTACTATTTCATTTTTACAATAATCAATGTATTCATTTGCACAAACTAAAACTATACCATCAACATTACTTTCTTCAAATGCTTTAATGGTATAGTATATGATTGGCTTCCCCATCAGTTCAATATATTGTTTTGGTATATCACTATTCATTCTGCTTCCTACACCTGCAGATAGAACGATAGCAACTGATCTTTTATTTCTCATAATATGCTCCTATAGTTAGTATCATTTTACTACTAACCACAAAAATAAACACAGGTATTTATCTTTCACCTAATTTTAAATTTGGAACTGCATTTAAATCTAATCCATGTGTAATACCATTTTTATAATCATAATATGCAGCACTTCCAATCATGGCCGCATTATCTGTACAAAGAATTGGTGATGGATAATAAAACTCCACACCTTTCTTTTCACATTCACTAATAAATGCACTTCTAATAGCACTATTAGAAGCCACTCCACCTGCTATTGCAAGTTTCTTATATCCAAAATCATCAAGTGCAGCAAATGCTCTTGAAACAAGTGAATCAACTACAGATGCCTGGAATGACGCGCAAACATCTGCACGGTTAACTTCTTCACCTTTCATTTCACACTGATTTAAATAATTTAATACAGCGCTTTTAAGCCCACTAAAGCTAAAATCATATGGAGATCCACTTACCGCTCCTCTAGGGAATTCTATAGCGTGTGGATTACCTTCTTTTGCCATCGCATCAACTTTAGGCCCACCAGGGTAACCTAGTCCCACTGCACGGGCAACTTTATCAAATGCTTCTCCTGCAGCGTCATCCCTTGTCTTGCCTAATATCTCATATTCGCCATAATCCTTTACAACTACAAGATGAGTATGACCTCCTGAAACCACCAAGCAAATAAATGGTGGCTCTAAATCCTGATTTTCAATATAATTAGCACTAATATGTCCCTCTATGTGATGAACACCAATTAAAGGCTTATTAGTCGCATATGCAATAGCCTTAGCTTCTGCGACACCAACCAAAAGCGCACCTACAAGTCCCGGACCGTAGGTAACTGCAATTGCATCCACTTCATCTAATGTTAAATTTGCATCACTAAGAGCCTGTCTTATGACAGGATTAATGTTTTCTATATGTTTACGTGAAGCAATTTCAGGAACTACTCCACCGAATTTTGTATGAATACTTATTTGTGATGAAATAACACTTGATAAAACCTTTCTTCCATCTTCTACAACTGCTGCTGCAGTTTCATCACACGAACTCTCTATTGCAAGTATCTTCATATCAATCTCCAAATTATAATTTTATATATTAGTTCTAAACTAATCACTCTACTCTAATTAGTCTTCGTCAAACTTAAGTTCAACGCTCATCCCATCCTTACCAACATATGCATTAGGGAATATCTTTGTAACATCACCTAAATACTCCTTAGGGCGCACTAAAGCTGGTGAAAAATGAGTTAGCCATAATTCTTTAACCGAGGCATTTTTAGCAAGTTTCGCTGCTTCCTTAAACATCATATGCTTGTGTTCTTTTGCATTTGCTAATTTTTCCTCTTCACCATACATCCCTTCGCAAATAAATAAATCAGATTCTCTAGCCGCTTCTTCTATATCCTTTGTAGGTCTACTATCCGTACAATAAGTAACTTTAAGGCCACGACGAGCCTCTCCTAATACCATGTCCGGTGTGTATGTCTTATCTCCATCAGTAATCACTTCGCCTTTTTGAAGTTTACTCCAATACTGTAATGGAATTTCTAATTCTTTAGCTCTATCTGCGTTAAACTTACCTGCTCTGTCTATAGATAAACTATACCCATAGCAAAGCACGTTATGATTAACCTTAAACGCATGTATGTTATAACCATTCATTGTAATGTAATGGTCTTTATCTCCAAGTTCAATAAACTTAATTTCAAAAGGAAGTTCAGGCGCAACTACACGAAGCGAGTTAACAACCCTCTCTAATCCTCTTGGGCCAATAATGGTTAATGGTTCACTTCTATCAGCATTTCCCATGGTTAATAAAAGGCCTGGCAAACCACTAATATGATCTGCGTGAAAATGAGTAATGCAAATGACATCTATAGGTTTAAATGTCCAGCCCTTACTCTTAATCGCTACCTGTGTTCCCTCACCACAATCAATCAACACTGATGAGCCATTATATCTGCACATAAGCGCAGTTAAAAATCTTCTAGGAAGTGGCATCATACCACTAGTTCCTAATAAGCATATATCCAACATAAACTTTATCCTTACTTACTTTCTTTAGCAAATGCAGATGCACTTACTCTACAATTTAAACTTCCACATGATAATAGCATCCTCAACAGGCTTCTCATAAAACCTCTTTCTAATGCCAATACTATCAAATCCAAGTTTTGAATATAAATTTATAGCTGCTTCATTGCTTTCGCGAACTTCCAAGGTTATTCCTCTAACACCTAAATCCTTAACTTTGTCCATTAAACATCGCATGAGATTCTCGCCAACACCGATTCTCTTATATCCTGGAAGTACAGCTAAATTAGTTATGTTAGCTTCATCAAGTACATAATAAAGTCCAACATAACCTACTACTTTGCCAAATTCCTCTGCAACTATGCATATACTATTATTCTGTTTTAAAAAATCCAATATTCCCTTTTTAGTCCAAGGCGTTGAAAACGAAATATTTTCAATCCTAGCAATCGCAGGAACGTCCTTTTTCTGAATTTCTCTATATATAAGCATATATCATAATCCTTATCTTAAACAAACCACATAAAACTACTTATTCTGTTCCTTTTCCTTAAGTTCTCTTTCTGCCTGAGAAAGTCTTAAGTAATTAGGAGCATACTCATCGCTATTTACAAACTTACCCTGTTCATATAACTTCATTCCAACAAAGCCAACGCTCGCTGCTCTTTGTCTATTGCTCTGGCAATTTGAATAAATATAGTTCACCTTTAACAATTTATCTATTTCATCCTTAAATCTAGGAATTCCATCTCCAGCAAATACAACATCCCTTCCAAGTTCATTTAGCTTATCAATCAGTTCTGTAATTGACATTGGAGAATCCTCAACAACACTTTCTGGCAAACCACTTCCAACTTCATATACACCTGTATAAACCTGATCTCTTCTAGCATCCATAATCGGGCAGACAACACCTTTAACCTCAGTAAAATTCGCTGCCATTGCCATAAGAGTTGGAACATTAATAACTGGAATATCTAAAGATAGTGCAAGACCCTTTCCTGTTGCACTTCCAATACGAAGTCCAGTAAATGAACCTGGTCCCTCTGATATAGCTATTGCATCAATACTATTTAAATCAGTACCAGTTCTGCTTACAATCTCATCAATCATAGGTAGAAGTGTCTGAGAATGTGTTAATTTAAAATTTGTACTATATTCAGCTACAGTAATGTCATCTTCAATTATTGCAACTGAGGCAACATTACCAGAACTTTCTATTGCTAAAATTTTCATATTTCCATCCTAACTAATAATTTTGATTTCAGTCTCATAAATCATATAATTACTCAATAGTTATTTTTCTATAATCTAATCCCTTGCTTAAATCCTTCTCTATCAAAACTGTCTTTACATCCTTAGGTATAATATCTGAAATATTAACAGACCATTCAATTAAACATACACCATCACCAAAGAAATATTCTTCATATCCAAGTTCATCCATTTCAAATGAATCTTCAATACGATAAACATCAAAATGATAAAGAGGTATTCTACCATCCTTATATTCCTGTATGATAGTAAAGGTAGGACTATTAACTTCTTCTACAATTCCAAGTCCCTTCGCATATCCTTTTGTAAAAACAGTTTTACCAACACCGAGGTCGCCATTTAAACATAATATATCTCCAACTTTAGCTTCTTTACCTAATGTCTTACCAAGTTCAAATGTTTCCTCTGGTGAATTAACTTCATATATCACTAAAATCTCTCCTTAGTAATTCAAATCTATTTAAGCTTTCCTCTTGCATTTCTCGCCTTTGTATTAATCATATCCCTAAATTCAGGATATTTGCTAGCCAAACTATCCTTTGGAATAACAAATGCTCTCATCATTGTTGTATAGAGTAACACAAGATTCTTTGTACTTTCAAGTTTTAAGATAAGTTCCCACATAACTCTATCTTCATTAGTACCATCACTAATTGTAAATCCTTCATCGTCAAATGTGTACTCCAAAAATGCACCAATACTCTGATTCATTTTTGCCTGTTTATTAGATTTTAACTTAATCATAAGCGGTTGTATCACAGTAAACATTGCAGCCACAATAAATAATAGTACTGTATTAACAATAGATGTTCGTCCAATACTAAATATGGCTCCAACTAATGCAACCAAACTTATCATAACTCCAATAAAACCTGATATATTGTAATACGAATTATGCATAGAGAATTCATAAATGTCCCTAGCGCTAAGTTTAACCTTAGTGTTCATTCTGCCTCCAATCACGTACCTTTTTTCTTTTTAAAACCTAAAAGACACTGTACATATATTTATACGTACAGTGCCAATTATAACCAATATTTTAAATTATTGCAATAACTCTGCTATGTCTTTTGCACTACTTAAATAACTATTGTGATATTTTCCATCCATTGTTACATCCGCACCAAACCACTCTGGTGGATTAAATGAGTTAGCATCCTCAATTGTAGCAAATTCGACCTCAACCACAATAAGTCCATCCAAATCTTTATGGAATATATCAAGCTCAGCTACCAAGTTTTTATATTCACCATCTAAAGGAATTACATATCTGGTTTTAGAAATAATTCTGCCATCGCATTTACTCAAAAGATTATTAAAGGCATCCTTGTTAAGAGGAAGATTCTCTTCCCTTCTTGCCATAAGACCATCGCCCTTGTATGTCAAAACGTAATCATCATTTTCTCTTCTTACTCTGACAACAGGATTGGTATTAAGATATCCCTGTTCCATTTCAATGCAATTGTATTTGCTCAAATCATCTGGTAATTTCTTAACCAAAAACTTTCTTTCAATTTCCATATAGTTGTTTTAGATTAGAAACTTCCGGCTCCGCCGGTATTCTAATCAATTCCCACTTCGTGGGCCCCTCCTATTTCTGCCATAACGTTTACTTCTATTATACCTACGGGATGTGCATGCATTTTAAATTGCCTTCGGCAATGG
>NZ_FUXZ01000027.1 GCF_900167115.1 Eubacterium uniforme | reverse complement strand
TTATAAGCCTTTCCTGTTTCCTTATCCATTAATGTACCAGAAACAGTATATTCAGTATTTGGTTTAAGGTTTTCATAATTAACTGTATCAACCAATGTAATGGTTTCTTCAGGAAGACTAACATCATTATTAGTCTGTTTATCAGTAATCTTGGTTTTTATCTTTGGAACTCTCTTGTTACCAACCAAAATTTCCTGATAGTCATCAAGTACGTAATCATTAATGTCTTTTCCATCACATAAGAATGTTAATAAATCATTCTCATTTGTATAATCCTGGTAAATATCCAGGTATCCTTCAGGAGCTGATATTTCCTTAAAATAATATGCCTTATTTTCTGCTCTAAGGTAATCAGTATGTAATACCCCGTCCTTGTCAGTTGTATATTCTACCACCTTAACATTTCCGTCTGCGTCTACTTCATTTACTACCTTGCTGTTTCCATTTTTATCAAATGTATAAAGTGTTGCAGGCTTTGTAAAGTCACTATCTTCATACACACCAAAAACAGCTCCTTTAATAGCTTTTTCTGTATCTACATCTGTTTTAACAAGTTTCATGGAATAATACTTAAAAGGATTAATAATTGTAATTGTATCTTTATCCTCATTTAAAACAATGCCTTTTATAAGCATTTCATCATCTTTTAAAACTGTATAACTTGATTCTGTGGTACCATCTTCATTATTATCCGCTTTTAAATTAATTACGATACTTCCATTAGTAACATCAGCTCTGATCCCCTTAACAAGCTCCTTATTAATTGCAATTGAATCATTATTAGTATTTGTTTCAACAATTTCAAAACTAAAAATAGTTTCTTCATACTTCTTAAACCAGTTATTTTCATAGCTACTTAATTTACTATTTGCCATTTCTAAAGCTTTATTCTTTGAATAAGCTGTTGTATCGATTGAATAGTTATTTACATCTGTAGCATTTGCAAAAACAGTCCTAAGACCACTTATAGCTGAAGCTTTGCTTGATATAGCACCTTCTGTTTCAAGACTTGAAAGATAATTATCACTCTCAACATCAACATACTTATTTGTCTTATAATTAAATACCTGGCCATATGCGTAATAATATGTAGGTGTCTTCTTTAATGTATATTCAATATTAATATCACCATTTTCATCTGTTACCGCTGTAAACGTATTATCATTATCAAGTCTAATTGATTGGCCATTTACTTTGATAGTAATGTTATCTGCGTTATAAGTATTATTATCTGCAAAATCCTTGAAGTCAGCTTTTATTTTAAACTCTGTATTCTTAAGAGCTTTTCCATCTTCATCTGTCTTATGGATAGTAAACTTATCACTTTTTGATATAACCTTATTTACACTGTTTTTAGCATATTTATAAGGAGCATTAATGATAACTGCATTTCCACTTACTGTATCAGTAGAAAGAACTGTAGTCTTCATTATATCGGTCCATGATTTATCTTCATTTGTAGATCCGTAATTCATCCAGGAATTATCATCATCTACATAAATTGATGTTGAATATGTACCACCATTATTTGTACTATATTTACCTATTGATGAATATGTAGCTGTTTTATATGTTGGATTTGTAGCTCCTGTAAGTCCATCTTTACTTGAAATATAACTATTATTTCTATTTATCTTAACCCACTTATAGAATGTATCGATGTCTGGATTAAGTGATAATGTGTTATCACCAAATGCATTACCATATGAGTTGGCAATTTCATAAATTCCATAATAGTTTTCAATGTTATAATACTGTTCATAAAGTCTGCCATATGTAGGATCATCACCATTCATGATGTTACCACTTGCATCCATGCGATATTTTGCAATGACATTTCTCATGGCACGTTCCTTAAAGTAAACCATTCCACTGGTTATACCTTTTTCATCACACTTATCATCAAGCGCTTTCTTTACTGTCATTTCTTCTCCAGCTATTGTTATTAAATCATTTTTCTTATTATTCCATTCAGTATAAGTATTTATAATATTGTTATTTATAACTCCATAGTAATAAGTTGGTGATATGTATTCATACATGAAAGTAAAATCAACTTCTCCATTACTATCAGTCATAACAAAAACAACAGTATTTCCATTACTCTTTTGGTAAAACTGTTCCATGTTATCCGTCGACATTTGAAATTTAGTAGTATTACCACTAATTGCTGAAGAGTTAACACTACTGTTACCGTTATCAGCTATTTTAACCTTATTTTGTTCATCACCATTAGCTGAAACAATAGCATACCAAGGCTGTGTAGCTTTAGTTCCTTCAATGTCTTCAGGAGTTACAAAAACACCCTTGTTAAGTTTAATTGCTGAAAGATTCTTTGTTTCAAGTCTTATGCCAAAGACTTTATCCTTAAGAGCTTTCCCAGTGTTATCTGTCTTCTTAAATGTTAATTTTTGACGATAATTGATATCATTGGTATAACTTCTAACCATTACACGATCATTTTCTTTGTCTGCATCTAAAACTGCCATTTTCTGTCCTGAAGAACCCTTATAGATAGTATAAGTAGCATCAATATCTCCATCTTCTTTAAAAATAGTATTATAAAGAGTATCACTATAACTATTACATAAAGATTTAACATTTTCACCACTTCTAATACCCCATAAAAGAGCCTGCGTAATCATACGATTTGTTTTAGATTTATTACTATGTGCCCAATAGTATGCAAGTTTAGCATACTTAGCTCCTGTACTTAAATCACTAGAGCCATCGCTTGAATATGATTTTGTAGAATCCTCATTTAAACTTCCTGTAGGAAGTCCATAGCCATAATCCATGCAAAATCCAATTTGACCATCTACTGTATAGGCATAGATTTCATATCCCATGCAATTACCCAGATAGCCACCAAATGCAAAAGTCGCAGCATCAACATTTGTTGGAACGACTGCGACCAAGGTCATTAACACTGCCATTATAAGAGACAGTATTCTTTGTTTGTTTTTCTTCATTTTAAATTTCTCCTTATCTTAAAAATTTTTTAAAGTATTTTAATTCGCTTCCGAATATGACCTCTAAAAAGATAACAATAATCACCCTCTTTCTTTTATTTTTGTATATAAAAAGAGAGCTACAATTGATATGTAACTCTCTTATAATCCTAATAATATTTATCTTGTTTTTTCTCTTTTATGATTAATTTTTATTTCATTATAATCTTGATTCATTTTATCTATTTTATTAATATAAATTTGATTATATTCTTTATACTCTTTTTGAGTAATATCAGTATAATATTCATAGTTTAAATCTTCATTTAGAATCAAGTCATCTATAGACAATATCTTTAATCTATTTAATAAATTATTATTTTCTCCTAATGGTACTACAGCCTTCGAAAAGATTCTAATAAATTCAGAACTATCTGCATTATCAAAAGATAGCTTACTAGCATTGAGCATTTCATTATATGTTGTGCATGATAAATCAAAATCATATCCGCATTCAAGACATACAATTCTTGCAAATTCACGTTGACTTCTCCCATTTCCCTCTCTAAAAGGATGTAAAGCATTTAAATCTCCGTAATTATCTGCAAAAACTTTAATAAACTCATTAAAATCATCTTTATTTTTATAACATTGAGTAAAATATTTATCAAATACTGCTTTAGCGTAATCTTGGATACATGGTACCGTACAAAACAAATTTCCTTTTCCTATGTCAACTGTACGCTCTTTTCCAGCCCACGAATATAAGTCTTGAAAAATATACTTGTGTATTTCTTTTAAGTGTTTAAAATCAAAATTTCCTTTTAATGGATTATTCTGTAACTCACGGAGTCTTATAGTTGTAAGTTCAACCTCTGCTTCAAACAATTCATCACTATCTTTTATGTTTAATCTGTTTATCAAAACATTTGAATTTGGATAACAATATTTACTATCTTGCATGTCTTCTTATAACCTCTTGTCTTAATTCTTCAGATGTTTTTTCTCCATTTGATACTTTTATAAGTTCTTTAATAAATTCTTTTCGTAAATACATATTTTCAATTGCCATTGTAGATACAACATTTCTTAATTTTCTATTTTCTTTCGTATTCTCTATAATAATCTCTTCACTCATAATAACACACTCCTTTTTAATAACCTGTTATTCCATTTTCTTCTCTATATTTCTTTATTGCTTCATAATCAATTTCCGAAGTATTACCTCTCATATTATCAACCGTTTCAGTAAAAACAGCATATGATTCACCACTTCCCATAGCTATGGCACCAAATTTAATGAGCTTCGATATCATAGATTCATAATGACCTTTAGAA
>NZ_FUXZ01000030.1 GCF_900167115.1 Eubacterium uniforme | reverse complement strand
ACATTTTTATGTTCTTCATCTTGATATATATAACCCTTGTTAGCTAAGCTTTTAACTAAATCAACAGATAAACATCTTGTTTTAATCAAATAAGCAAATGTATTACGCATGTTAGTTGATTTTCTCGGTAATTCCAATTTACCATTATGTTCTTTTTCTTTCTTTACTTCCTTAAATCTGCTTATTTGAGCTTCTCCAATATAATTATTATTTAGATAATTTACTGCTCCAATAAAATCCATGTTGCCAAATTCTATCAAGAAATCAAATACCGATTTACTACTTCCATCAGAACTATATCTAACATACTTATTCTTACGCGGATCTATCATTACTGAATCATGTTCTTTTAGTGAATAAAAATTTCCCTTTTTTACAACATGATACCCCATGGATGAAGCCACATCCTGAATAGGTATACCTCTAAGCTTTTCTATCAGTTCTTCAGCTACATATTTCACAAAAATCACCTCCAAACAAAAAGAGAACTAGGTCTTTTTCTAGTTCTCTTAAATCTTTACACACTTATACAATTTAATTATACCACAAAACTTTAGTCCGTTTAGTACAAATTTAGTCCGTTTAGTACATCTTATATACTTTTACTTTTATTTAACCCGTTATTTTCATTAATACTTTTTAACAATTCTTGCACTTTTTCTAAATTTAGATTTTCTTCTTTTCTAAAGCAATCTCTTAGTCTTTCTTTTTCGATACAATCTATTTTTGTACTTTTTATAAACTTTAATTTTGATATAGCAATATTATTTTTTAATACTACCTGTTCGCTATAATCTATGCATTTTTTAATTTTTGATGCAATTTCATAATCCTTATGCTTATTATAGTTCTTAATTAGGTTATTTCAACATAGATTTATCAAGTTTTCTTTCTTCCAGGTTATCCTCTAATTCTTTTTTGATTTTTCTAAGATATTTTCTATCATTTTGTAGGTCTTTTTTTACTTTTCTTAACTCATCTTTCTTTTGAACATAAGTATTATAAGCCTGTTCGACATTCTTAACATCCATATACTTCTCTATCTTTTTTAACTTATCTAGATTAACATCTTGTTCTTCAGATAATGCTTTATATGATTTTAATAAATCAAATAGTGAAGGAATGCCTTTTGAATGTTTTAGATAATCCTTGTATTGCTGATTTAATTTTTTCATATATCCTTGAATCTTTAATATTTGATTATCCTTTTTTTCTATTTGACTAACTAAATCATTAAAGGAATCTACTTGATTTTTTTGAATAACCAATATTGAGTTAGTTAGAGTATTAATCTTGCTAACAGTTCTATTAACTTCCCAGTTTGATAAATGCTTACCCTTTTTTAATATATTATCTGCATAATAAATCTTTTTAGCTATATCTTTTTGATAAGCTGACATGTTTTCCCAGGAAACAAAACCTTTATAAACATGAATCTTATTAATATTTTCATTTACAGCTAATTCCACATCTTTAATATCCAACGGATTCATATTAAGTCTTCTTTTTAAATCTTCTGGATAATATCCAAAACCTAGACTATTTGCTCTTATATATTTAGTTTCACCTAATGGCTTAAACTTTAGTATTGTTCCATATTTTTTAGAATAGGCTTCCTTTACCTCAATATCATAATCTTTTTCTAATATTTCAAGCAATTCATCATAATCATTTGCACTTTTAACAGCTTCATCAATATCATGTTTTAATAGCTTACGTTTATTCAATGTTCCTTGTTCAGTTTTTTCATCCATTACCATGATATTAATTAATGGAAGATTATACTCTTCAGAAACCCTATTTACAATTGGTTGAATTATCTTTGCCCAATCTCCATTATTATACCTATACTTCTTTCCAGTAACTCTATTAACTGAATTAAAAACAATATGCCCATGCGGATGATCTGTATCATTATGCACCGCAGCCACATAATCAAATTCATCATTTAATAATTCTTGCGTAATATCCTCCATAACATTTAGCATGATAGAATCTTTAATTATTTCTCCTGCAGGATATGATACGATGAAATGATACCCCTGTCTTCCAAACCTTTTATTATAAAAATCTTTTGTCTTTATAAAACTCTTCAAAATTTCATCAGGTATTAATCCGGAGTTACTTACAACCAACTTCATGTTATCTGTCTTAACTGGATTTAAAATATAATTAATACAATTTCTAAGTCCTGTTGATGGTTCACCTGTTTTTCGTTCTTTAATATGCATCAATTTAGTAATCGCCATATTTTATGTCCTCCAACTTTTCTTCTATCAAATCTAATTTTTCATTTAACTGTTTAAGCATAATATTTAGTTCAGTCGATGGTTCATCAATATCATAGGTATTATATTGATGTGCAATCTGGTTTATGTTGTTTCCAATCTTTTTTATCTCATATGAAATAATCTTATTTAAATCATCAAATTGCTTTTCCGTAATTTTAATATCACAAGATTTGATTCTTAGATATTCACTAACTGTCATATTTGATTTTTGTGCTTTACATTTTATTTTTTCTTTTAAGGCTACTGGCAATCTAAATTTAATAGTTGTCATTTCCTGCTTTAATTGATTTCTGCTCATGATCCTTCTCCTTATGACTTGCACTCTATTTGTCGTGCAAGTTTATTGATTTGCACCTCATTTGTCGTGCAAGTTTATTGATTTGCACCCCATTTGTCGTGCAAGTTTATTGATTTGCACCCCATTTGTCGTGCAAGTTT
>NZ_FUXZ01000031.1 GCF_900167115.1 Eubacterium uniforme | reverse complement strand
GAAGATATTGAAGATATTGAAGATGACGAATATGAAGATAATAATTGTAATATTACAATTATAGATGATGAATTTGGTATTAATGATGCAATAAAGAAAGTTATGGAAAAATATCCTAAAGGAACAGAACTTTCTATTCTTGAAGTTTTTGAATTAATGGATGACCCTGTAGAAACAAGAGGTAAAAAAACGAAGACGAGTAAAGCAGATAAAAAATTGTAAAGGAAGGTATAAAACATGAATAAAATAATTTTAAGTGGAAGATTAACAAAGGATCCAGAAATAAGATATACAGAAAAAGGAGAATCTCAGGAACAAAGATGTGTAGCTAGATACACTCTTGCTGTAGATAGAAAATATAAAAAGGAAGGTGAAAATAATACAGATTTTTTATCATGTGTATCATTTGAAAATAATGCAAAAGTAGCTGAAAAGTATCTAAAAAAAGGTATGAAAGTAATAGTAGAAGGAAGAGTTCAGACTGGTTCTTATACTAATAAGGATGGGAAAAAAGTATATACAACGGATGTAGTAGTTGAAAGCATGGAGTTTACTGAAAAAAAGAGCAATGAAACAAAAGAAGAACAAGTAGTAGAACCTGATGAAGAGTTCTTATCTTCAGATGATTCAGAATTTCCTTTTTAAAGGTTAATAATTGATATATAACAACAAACGCTTTTTTATTTTGTACAAAATATTGAGATTTTGTACAAAATATGTTATTGTATAATTAAGAAAGCGAGGTGTTTGTATATGAAGACAATACCAATATCAGATTTAAGAAAAAATATCAGGGAAATATATGATGATGTTTATAGCAATGACCAAAATTATATAATAAGCAGAAATGGAAATGAGGATGTTGTTATTATTTCAAAAGACATGTACTTAAAACTTCTGGGAGATAATTCTGAAGAAAAGTTGATTGAGGAAATAAAACAGAAGAAAACATCAGATACAACAGAAAGAAGACTTGCTAGGATAGAAGCATACATGGTAAAAATCAGTGAAATTATGGAAAACAAATAAGAGGTGGAAGATCATGATTATTGATAACAAAAAAAACTATGAAGATTTAAACGAACGTTTAATAAGTTTTTCTGAAATTAAAAAAGAAAAATTAATATTTGAACCATTATGGAAGGATTTTAAATATAGTTTTTGTTGGAGTTCCAATTCGATTGAAGGTAATACATTATCTCTTGAAGAGACAATTGAAACACTTGAATTTGATGCAGTACATAGTAATCACACGTATAAGGAATATACAGATGCTAAAAATCTTTATAAAGCTATTGAAAACTATTTATGCTTAGATGCTAAGGATATTGATGAAACATGGATTAAACAATGTAATAACATGATTATCCAAAGAGGAGAAAAGTATAGAGAAGAAAACTTATATATAGGTTCCTTGGTTGAAGCAGTATATTATCCGCCAGACTATACATTGATAGATGGAAAGATGAATGAGTGGTTATCGGATATAAATAAAAAAAATAGTTCTATAAATGATATTATCAAAAATATAGCAAAAAAACATATAGATTTTGAAAGAATCCATCCTTTTCCAAATGGAAACGGAAGAACAGGAAGAATAATATTAAATCAGCAGCTTATAAATAATAATATTTTTCCTATTGCGATAACAGATAATTCAAAATATCGACAGGCATTTAAGTATTACGATAAAAATGGAGATATTTCATTAATGGAATATTTAATTATAAGTAGTGAAATGAGAATGTTGGATAAATATGAGGAACTTCTTAAAAATATAGATAGATCATTAAATATTGAAAAGCCTAGATTAAATCCAAATCATGGTAAAAGCAGGTAGGCGAAAGGAAGTGAGTAGAATGAATAAAACTTATTTTGATATTGTTAAATTTGATAAAAAGAAGCAGAAAGAAAGACTTGAAAAATACGCAAAAGGGTTTAAAAAGTAATCAGAAAAAATAGTAAGGTAGGTGAGAAAAATGAAACATAATCCTATGATGAAAAGAGATAATTTTATATTAACATATTCTGATATTAAAGATAATTCAATTAAAATATATTCAGAATCATGGTGTGAAAGCAAAAATGATTTTAATTCATTTATTTATTTATATCCAGAAGATAAGTTTTTGGAAATAAAAGGATATAGTAAAGCTGAAATAGAAATCATTATGCAAGATGTAAGAAAATTAGCACCTATAGCTTATGAATATGAAAAAAATAAGGAGTATGAATATGCCTAAAGTTTTTGACGTATTTGGATTTAGTTTTTATTTTTTTAGTGATGAATCAGAACCATTAGAACCTGTACATGTGCATGTGTCAAAAAGAAATAGTAGTAGTTCATCAAAATTTTGGATAAATTCTGATGGTACAATTGAGATGGAACATAATCATGCAGGATATAAAAGTAATGATTTAAAAAGGATAATGAATACAATTAGAGATTATCAAGAAGAATATATTGAATATTGGGAAGAATACTTTGGATGTAAAGCAATATATCACGATACGTACAAAACAAAAGAAGAAAGCATAGATAAACCTAGATTCAATCCAAATCTTGGAAAGAGCAGATGATTAAATTAAAGGAGAGCGAAGTGTATGAAAGCATTACTTAGAAATAGTTTAATAACTTTTATTACAGTCATGAGTATATCATGCATAGGCAATGTTAAAGCATATGCAGAAAATACAAAGACTGTTAAATTTGGTGGAAAGAAAAAGA
>NZ_FUXZ01000032.1 GCF_900167115.1 Eubacterium uniforme | reverse complement strand
TTGAATAGATTATCACTTCATCATCTTCGGTTATTACAGCATAATAATTTTTCGATTCAATAATATTCTTACTAACCATGTGCTCTCCTTTCTTTTAGCACCTACCGTACCATTTGCACCTCCTAAAAACAATCATATTCATCTCCTTTCCGTTGGTTGTTAAAACCAATCTTTTTGCTTGTAGACATATTCGCTTATTTCATGCGATGTGCCTTTTAACCACCCTACCGACAATGCTAACCACGATTCCGTTGGTGTTTGCAATACAAGACCGTGCCCGCAAGCTTCTATGTCTGTGTGATTATCTTCAGGCTTTTCTTCTGCCCAACTAGACCAGTTACATAAGTGGAAGCACTTTTCGGCTTCCGTTTCTCCGAATGTATTGGTGTCTAAGTAAATAGTTCCGTGATAATTCGGAGAAAAGCTTTTGTTTTCGAACAAAAATACTTTAACTATCATAATTTATTTCCTCTTTAATTTTGGGTATGCAAAAGGAGCCAACCCTCACGGGTCAGCTCCCAAAGATAAAAAATATTTAACGATATGAGAATTCTTATATCTCACATACTAATACAATTATAATTATACCATAAAAATTTAGTCCGTTTAGTACAACTTTAGTACATTTAGTCCGCTTTTTTATTTTTTTTATAAAAATCATTGCTAATTTCATAATTATATGTTATTTTATATATGTGCATTAAGTTTGTCCAAAAAGTGCACATTCAAGTTTATAAAAAAGGAGAGCTTTAATTGCTTTCCTTTTTTTATTGCCAACTATATACATATATTAATATTATATGTTTTTTCTTTTTAGAGGTTATATATAATATTTAGATATATTTAATAATAAGATATTTTATAAACAGATACTTTTATAGAACATAATAAGTATCTGTTTTTCCTTTATATTCAAATATTTTTATTTTTTAACTGTTCATGTATTTACACTATTTTATAATTATTCAACATAGATTTACACCATTAATTAATTTTATATATCATAAATTTACACTATTATATAAATAGTTTGCATAAATTTACACCATTTTTCAAAAATAAAAAAGACTACAGCTTACTTATTATAGCAATCTATAGTCTTTTTTTGTCTACAATTCTATTTCTGGTATGATAGCTAGTCTATTTCAGTATATAATACAAAATTTCAACACCCAAATTAAACCTACATCTATTTTATAAATTAGATGTAAGCATTGCATGGAATAATTTACTATTTAGTTTTCTTTCATGATATTTTGTAAAGATGTTATTAAAAAATACTTCTATATCACCTTGTATTTGCTTATAATATTGCCTTATAAGGCCTGCAACATCAATTATGGAGCTTTCTTCAGCTTGAATTTTAAAACGGCTTACAAGTCTTCTTATTAGGTGTATATTATATTCTTCTCCGTAATTACCATTTTCTTCCATTAATCCTAGCTTATGAAAATGTATTACATTATTCTTTTCTTCAGCATAGAATAACTCTGAAGCTATTAATTTTTTGATATACATTCTAATAGTTCTACTCTTGATCATAAAAAGTTCTTTTATCATGCTGAAAAACTCTTTGGTCTTTTTCCTATATGAAACTACAGAATTATTTGATGTACCTGAAAAAGATAAAAGTTTTAAAAGCAGCAATATTTCTCCTGCCTTTAATTTATTTAGATTTGATATAGATAATGCTTTTTTTGAGATATCTATGTATCCATTATCCATATCTTCTTCATTATTATTTCTTATGATAAAATCATGATAATATTCGTTTACAACATTTTTAGTATGTATTACCAGCCCTTTCTTTTCAAGGCCTTCAATAGCGTTATAAAAGCTTTTTTTAGTTATATTTAACGCATTTATAGACTCTGTCATTCTTATAGCTTTAACACTACCAAATGAATCCTGACATTTTACAAGAAAAATGTATAACATTATTTCTGATTTAGTTACTTTTGATTTTATTAAATTATCTATGTTTATTCTGTTAAGCTTGTCCATAATATTTATTCCTTTTCAAGTTTATATTTTTTTCCAATTGCCATGCTTAAATTAATAAAAGCTTGTGCATCCTTTTCAGAATTAAATTCTGCTATTACATTATCATTTTTTTCAATTATTTTTACTTTTTTTTCACACGGTTTATCTTCTGGTATGTTTAAAAACTCATATATTGTTTTTTTATATAATTTTATGTTTTCAGAAATATGTCGGTTTATTCCCATATTTATTATTTTCTGAATCAACTCTTCCTCAGTTTTAGGTACTTCTATAGCTTTACCAT
>NZ_FUXZ01000034.1 GCF_900167115.1 Eubacterium uniforme | reverse complement strand
TGCCATTTTTATTTACACCTTCCATTAAAGGAATATTTATAATAAAATCTTCATCCTCATTTATACTTTTAAGAATTGTTTTAATTTTTTTCACTAATTCTTCCAATTATCTTCACCTCTTCTTTAACACCAATAGTTTTTCTACTAAGAACAATTTCATCTCTTTCGTACTGCTCATCTACAATGTCTATTGCATCCTTTATACTTTCAGCTTCTATCGTAACAATTCTTGATAATGTTTGTTTTATTTCAACCTGATAAATACTGCTCATTATATTTCATATCTTCCTTTACTATTTTTATCTGCTTTTACCCAGATTTGGATTAAATCTAGGCTTATATATGCTTTCTTTGGTATTGTATTCATAATACTTTCTCCTAACCAAAAAGGAGCTGAAAACCAGCTCCTTATAAAATGATATTGTTTTCTTTTTAGATTATTTATTTTTATCCTTATCATTCTTTGATAACTCTTTTAATGCTTCTGCATACTTTTCAAGTCTTTCCTTTTGTTTGTTATTGTTATCGTTTTTTTCATTAATTTCAACCTGATATGTAATACTCATTTAGTTCACTTCCTTTCTACCTGCTCTTACCCTGATTAGGATTGCTGACATTTCTTCTAATATCTTCTTCCAGTTTCTGATCAAGTTTTGGAGCTTCTTCTGTTTTTACAATTTTTAATTTCATTTCTTCTTTATCAAACTTATATAGATTATCTGATAACTTATCTGTTAATTCAACACATGTTGAATTAACTTCGCTTATCATCGGTTTGATTTCCATCGGATCTAGCAACTCCGAATCTGGAATAATAATAAGCTCATGAATCGAAGATGGAATAATATAAAAATTCTTATCAAGTGCATTTGCTATTTTTTTCATATCATCCTCAAAAAGCATACATGTTGCGCCATTAACTTTATCCTCAGATATTAGCACAAATAAAGGTATTGTCATATTATTCATTATATTATCATCAAAAAACTCTTTTAAATCAGCTTCTGCTATACTATCCAAGTTTACTTCAGGATTACTTGATTTTTCAAATGCTACAAACCCTAATATTTCATTAAGCATAGAGTTCATATCCACCAATTTTGGTTGCTTTATTCTTTTTGTATTTTCAAGAGCAATTTTACCAAGTTCATCTTTACTTATATTCCACATATTAAAAATATTATCTGTTACTTTTATTGATGCTTCTGGAGAAAGCTGAATTTGAAAAACAGCTGACATATCAAGATGTTGTATACTAGGAACATCTTTTAAGAATTCCTTATTATTCTCAGTATTAATTAACTTAAAAACAATCTTATCCTTTACTGCATCAAAATTCTTAACATCTGGTACTATAAAATCTGGTTCCTGGCTTTTATACGTATCATAAATTATTCTACATATATTTCCCATTTCCAAACTTTCATTATTTTTGTAACTTTCATATAAATCATCCAAATATATAATTGGAGAAATATTTTTATCTACATTAATAAATAATCCTTTACGTCTGTTGTCGTTATTTTTTAATACATCTTTAATTGTTACTTCTGCATTTGCATATCCTTCTGGGAAGTATTCTAAGATATGTTCTCTGATATATTCAATAAATACATCATATTCTAGTTTTTTTTCATCCATGTTTCTATCTCCTTTACTTATTCTTATATTCTTTCTTTATGTTTTTTTCTGTATTTTCTTTCAAAATAGTTCAAACAAAACTTTATTTCATCTTCTCCAATCAACTTACGGAACCTTGCCACAATGCCTGGGTGAATGTCTTGAATAGATTATCACTTCATCATCTTCGGTTATTACAGCATAATAATTTTTCGATTCAATAATATTCTTACTAACCATG
>NZ_FUXZ01000036.1 GCF_900167115.1 Eubacterium uniforme | reverse complement strand
TTCTCCTTTTTTCTACAGCTGTTTGTTGATGACAAAATACGCTAAGTGTTCCATTGGTAATAGCTTCTAATTCATCAGCCAAATCTTTTGCATAAGCTGATTTAGTATCCTCCAAATCTTCATTAGCGATTTCAATTAATTTATTTCTGAAAGTAATCAATGTAGGACTTTCCTTTTTATCCGACTTAAAATAGTCTTCATAAATTCTTATACATGCCTTATCTATCATATTAATATGCTTATTACTTAATCTATCTGGATATATAGTTTCTTCGCAAAATGCATATAGAAACTCTGCTTTTTGAGATATAAAAGCATCCTTATCACTAATATGACTATGTACATGCAATGGATTAATATGAATATCACCATTCTTCTCAAAATCATAGTAATATCCATTATTATTAATTACATTTTCTCTATATTCTCCCATTGGATCTATAATTAAAACATCATCCATCGTTCTGCAGAGAACCTGATCCATTTCCATCTTAGCGTTCATTGATTTACCCGAACCAGATATACCAAAGAAAAATCCATTTCCATTCTGATATTTTTTTCTATTACCAAATATTCCTTTTTTACTTACCTGGTTAATCCCATAAAAGAATCCATCTTTATCATTAATGTCTATTACATTAAAGGGGGTAAATCCCGAAAGTGCTGATGTAAATAATGGTCTGTATACGTGAAGAAATCTTGCAGATGTTGGAAGAACACTTTTCAATCCTTCTCTCTGATCATCAATCAAACAAGATAATGTTAATCCATACGTATTACAAATATTATCTATTTCCTCAGCTTGTTTATTAAGTTCATCAAGCGATTCTGCAGATAAGGCAATAATAATACTTGTATCAAATACATTTTCATCATTACCTCTAAGTTCTTCCATATATTCTTCTAACTCGTCTATCATTGCTGTTTTCTCAAAACTAATTCTATTCGAAAAATATCCCGCCTTATTATTTACTTCCTGTTCTCTTGCAATAGACATGTTAACATTAGTATATTTTCTTTTTAAAATCTTTTGAATCTCATTTTTGGATATTGGTGTAACATCAATTGTTACAATTATTGGAAAATCCACTTGAGATAGTTCCCATATGAATGTATCATCAAGTTCTGATGGAAATTCAGATATATAATATGTACTTACGTATCTTTTGCCATAATCCATAGTAATATATCTACTATGAATCTTTTGAGCTGTATTAATAATATCTCTTCTCCAATCTCTACCAAGACTTAATGATTCTTCCCATGAAAATGAAAAATCCTTTTCATATCCCATTCTATAAAATCCATGCAAACTTCTAAGTCTATCTTCACAAGTTAAAGGAATAAGACCACTTCCAAGCTTTTTGAATAAAGCAATTAATCTACCTTCCAAAGAAGCAAAAAAGCTTTCTGCAGAATTATAATCATTCTTTTCAGTTGAAATAATAAAATACTTTGATAGAGATAATCCTTCCATTCCTGCGTATACTTTTTCAGAAGTATATTGATTAAATGCATCTGATAATTCTTTATAATCACTCTCTATTGCTTTTCTATAAATAGTTTTGTTTAACTCTGATGTATTCTGTAAATTCTTACAGATGATAACCTTAAAATTTACCTTTAATGAATTTAAAAGATTTTT
>NZ_FUXZ01000037.1 GCF_900167115.1 Eubacterium uniforme | reverse complement strand
TAGCCTGCAAATAAAAAGTCAAGGCTAAATTTATAAAAATTGAAAATTAAATATAGGTTGGGAAAAGGCATTAAAAGAAGACCACCACATCAGTGCCGGTCTGATCAGGATCATTTATTAGTTATGATTAATCTGAAAGAGTCGATAGATATTCGGTAACTCGTCCATAGTAGACTCGTAAAAACTTATTTGCTCCAGCAGTCATATAGACATAGTACGGTTTACCTTGAGATCTTTTCTTATCAAGAAATTGATATACCGGATCGTCTATCGGAGCTGTTTTTATAAGTACATCCATTATCTGAAACAGAGTCTTTCGAAGATCAGCAGAACCTCTTTTGGTAGTTGGAACACTTTTCTGCTCATAAGATCCGGATTCGTTTACTCCTGGGTCTATACCTGCAAATGCTGTAAGAGCGCTTTTCTTATGAAAACGTGTTATATCTCCGATTTCTGCTATAAGTTGTGGACCGAGAGATGGACCAACACCTTTCATTTGCATTACAACAGGGTATTCAGGCAGTTTAGAAGCTGTTTCGTCCATTAAAGATCTAAGCTTTTCAATTGTAGCAGATGTGTTATTCAGTTGGTCAACTGCTTGTTTAATAATCATCTTAGTGATGTCATCTTTTGGAAGCACCGGAACAAGCTCCTTTGCTTTTTCGTAGATTTCTTCAGCTTTTGTTTTATTGAAGTTGTACTTCCTACGTTTACACCATTTCTGATAATGCTCTATAAAGGCATTTAAAGACATTTTTCGAACACAGTCTACATGCCAATAAGTAGATGCGAAGTCAACCCATTTCTGGCTTCCGTTGCTGCGTGCAGGGCTATCAAAGTAGGTGTTAACACCAGGGTAAGTCTGATCAAGAATGCCTATGAGATTATTCTTCATAGCAGTTTTGTGTTTCATGTAAAATCCGAATTGGCGATTCATGGTTTTTAACTGATTGCGTAATTCTTCCATATCACCATACTGTTGAAGTTTATGCCATTTGTCAAGAGCATAACGAGCTATTTTGACAGAATCAGCATTATCAGACTTAACCTTACGGAGAGAATCATTATCGAAATCCTTAATGAGCTTTGGATTAACAACGCTGACAAAGAGATTAGCCTCAGAAAGCTGATGTGCAAGAACCTCGTAATAGCGCCCGGTATACTCCATAACGATTCGTGATTCTCCTTCAACAGAGTTGATAAGTTGAATTAATGCATTGATATCACTCGAAGAATGATTAATATCAAATGGAGAATAAACTATTTCACCAAATGGTCTCAGTATAGAAACTGTACTCTTACCTTTTGAAACATCAATACCTACTGCGTTCATATATTTGTCACTCCTTAAAAATATAGTGCAATGGATATACACCAGTTTTACTCATTGCCTATTCAATCTACTGTGGTGTGACACGAATGCACCCTATGGTGAAACAACCTGCATAAAACGAACGCTGCTAATGAGGAGCTGGTTATCAGTCTAGTTTACGGACGCGAGGTCCAAGAAAGGAAGCCGATATACCTATTGCTCCCATCATTATACAGCTTAAGCAATAAGATAGATAACATCTTAACTAGATGTTAAGAATATTAACTATAAAACCATTGTAGTAGAA
>NZ_FUXZ01000038.1 GCF_900167115.1 Eubacterium uniforme | reverse complement strand
TTTTTTAAAATTTTTAAGAAACATAGAGTTCCTTTTGCTGTGCTTCCAGATTTGAATCATGGAGATAATCATATACAAATTGCTGTTAATCCGCAGGATATAGATAAGATTAATGATATATGTGAAATTTACAAATTTAATAGTCTTCAAAAAATTAGTGAAATTTCAGAGGAAGAATACTATGAAAATGCATCAATTGAAGAAAAAGAAGAATTTGATAAAACATCTTCATTAATGGCGGAAAAAGTTGAAAAGGAAAATACTAAAAAAAAAGAAAAATCTGAAAATATAGATATTGAGAAGGATATTAATGATTTAAAATCAGTTTCAAAAATAGAAAAATATAAAGTTTTATCCAATAATAGCGAATACGAAAAAATATCATTAGATATGGAAAAATTATATCAATCTGAAGATAAAAATATATTTTATTTTAAAGTTCCTGGTTCTTATGGTGAAGGTAGCTTTTTAATGATGGCTGTTAAAAATGAAGATATTTATATCTCTAAAGATAATAAGACCGCTACAACATTTTTGCATAAAGATTCTACATCAACTGTGCAAAGAATAAGTAAGGGAAACGTTAAAAAAACTGAAATAATACGTAACAAAGATTTGTGTAATTATTTTAGTCCAGGATGGAACAAGTTTGATAAAGAAATTAGTAATAGTCCTATGAAATCTAAGGATAAGATTAATAAAATAGGTGCATCAAAAATAAAAAATAGGAAGTGATGATATGCAACGAAAAAATATTAAAAGAAGAAATACCATTATTGTTTTTTCTATTTTTCTGGTAATGGTAATTTATATATGTTTCTGTGCTTCAGCTTTATTTATTACAAAGGGATTAAATTTTGATAATGCCATGGATTATTTAATGTATTACATTGAACATCCAAGCAAAGATTATTTTAATGATAAGACAATTTTTTGTATATTAGGTGGCATAGTTGTTTGGTTTCTGTTCTTTGTATATAAGTTGGCAGATAGCACGTATAATTTTATGCCAGGAGAAGAATATGGTTCTGCAAAATGGGGTAATGTAAAAGCTTTTAATAAAAAATTTGAAGATAAGGAAGATAAATCTAATAATAAAGTATTATCTGAAAATATAAGATTTAGATATGATGAATCAACTTTATTAAACAATAATACGTTTATTGCAGGTGGTTCTGGAACAGGTAAGTCTGCAAGTATATTAACACCTAATTTATTAGTTAATCATAGTAGCATGATTTATACAGATCCTAAGGGAAGCTTAATTAAAAAATATGGAAATTATCTAGCTAGTCAGGAAAATACTAGAGTTTATTTTATTGATACGGTTAATATGTCTAAATCAATGCACTTTAATCCTTTTCCGTATATTAGGGATACTACGACTCTTGAAATGTTGATTACTAATATATTAGATAATACAAAGCCTGAAACAGAAATGACAGGTGGTGACCCATTTTGGGATAATGCAGAGCATTTATATATTAAAGCTATTTTTTCGTTTATATGGCAGCATTGTCCCTGTGATATAGATTGGAC
>NZ_FUXZ01000039.1 GCF_900167115.1 Eubacterium uniforme | reverse complement strand
CTTTGCGAACCTAACAAGGCTTGATTTTCCTTATATTGCATATCTTCTTCTAACTTGAAAAAAGATATTATCGATGCAACTATTGTAGTCACTATCATTATAGCAACTATCAAAGGCCAAAAAAGAGAAATGATCGAAGCTACTAATGCCATGATTGCAGCAACAATTTTTCCAATTATAACAGCAATCATTCTTCCAATAAATCCTACTCCTTTATTTTTATATTTTGAAATTAGAGAAGCCAAAACGAAATTTTTCTGTTCGTTGATCGATTGCTCTTTATGCTTATTTGAAAGTGCTTCTAATTCCAAAGCTCTTCCAAGTGTTCTTTTTAATTTTCTTATTTTTTTTGCTTTCAAAGTAGAACTATCAGGATTTTTTTCTTTTTTATCCATATGATTTACTTTAAAATTTTCTTTATCTTTCTTCTCTTTAACATTATTAATAAATATATTTTTCGATAAAGATATTGTACCATCGTTATTAAATTTTGCTTTATTATCCAAAGAAAGATTCCATGTATTATTATCAGGTTTTAATCCAGTATTTAAATCAAAACCTTTTTTAGAAGTAGTCTCCATACTTCTTTTTACTTTATTCTGTTTTTCTTTTTTTAGATAGTTTAATACCTTAATCTCTGTTAATCCTGATTTTCTTAATGCTTTATGAAGTAATCTTTTTCTTTTGGCCTGTGAAAGAGATAAATAAATAGGAATCTCCTTTTTTTCTATAAACTGAATAAATTGCTTTTCTCTATAAGATAGTTTATTATAATTCTTTTTATAATTCTCTATGACTCGTTTTTTCTTCAAGTCTATATACTTATCATTACTTTTCTTTTTCATAATTAATCCTCATGAAATGAAGTATTATGTACCTTGTATAAATAATTATCCTTATTAATAATATTATCAAAAGGAGCGATGTTACTACCAAATCGTATAAGACCTGTTCCTGTTTCAGAACCATTAATGTAATTAAGCTGCAATGTAGATAACGTAAATATGTCTAACAATTCTTCTTTATCAATCGCTCCCTGATTTAATAAACATGTAAACTCTGAATTTTGAATCATGGTATAAAATCTTGAATCCTTAATACATGATAAAATGTTCTGCGCCATGCCTGTACATAATCCCCCAAGTTTTCTTACTTCTCGCCATAAATTTTCAAAGTTGTTCATGGCATATTCATTGTTCTTAAACTCCTGAATTTCATCAATATAAACCCAACTAGCTGTCTTAGATGTTTGATTAAATAAGATATTACTCATAATGTCTTCAAGAGCAACTATCATAGCTAATTTTTTCATTCTATTACCTAACTTTGAAAAGTTATACGCTGTAATTCTCCTTTTTTCTACAGCTGTTTGTTGATGACAAAATACGCTAAGTGTTCCATTGGTAATAGCTTCTAATTCATCAGCCAAATCTTTTGCATAA
>NZ_FUXZ01000041.1 GCF_900167115.1 Eubacterium uniforme | reverse complement strand
TTTCAGTAAAAACAGCATATGATTCACCACTTCCCATAGCTATGGCACCAAATTTAATGAGCTTCGATATCATAGATTCATAATGACCTTTAGAATTTTGCCATGCAACAATAGAATCTTTAGCACTTTTTTCTTTGCTAGAACTATAGTAGTTTTCACCGAGCGGGTTAGTACCGAAATCAAAAATATTATTTGTAAATGCATCAAACATAGAGTCTACCCAACCATGATCCTTATAATACCCTTTTACTCGTCCTTCTACTCTATAACATGCAAAAGTATATAAATCTTCGTCCCATTTTAACAGATCTACACCTGCTTTTTCCCTTACTTTATTCTGTAAATAAAATGCTTCTTCTGATTTCCACCTATTAACTAATGGTTCTTTATAACATGTAGAAGAGGCTTCAGTTCTAATCGATATCGTTCCTGAAGAATTATTATAAACTTTTTCACCATCAACTATATTATATGCTTTTATTTTTATTTTTGCTAGTTCATTCATTGCAAAATCAGTTATTTTATACGAAGTTTTTTTAGTATCTTTTATAGTTTCCCAATGGCCTTTAGTATCCCAGTCTGTTACGAAATGCCATCTTTGTACTTCATATCCATCAGCTCCGTCTAATGCAAGCCAGGATAATTTATAACTATTAATTGTTGTTTTTTGTTTGATATAAATAGGTTTTGCACCTTTTTTAACTCCAGTAAGAATACCATTGTTCCAAATATAATCAGTTGAGTTATATGTCTTAACTTTTTTATATCTCCAATTTACCTTATAATTAAGACCAACTACTTTATCCTTTGGAGCTTTCTTTACTTTAACCTTTATAATTGTTTTCTTATTGCTATTTTTAGCTTTAACAGTTACTTTTGCGCTTCCAGTTTTTTTAGCAGCTATTATTCCTTTTTTTGTAACTGTAACTTTCTTATTATTACTTTTGAATACAAGTTTTTTCTTTTTTGAGGACGAAGTATACTTCTTAACTTTGATATTAAGTTTTTCGCCAACATATAATGTCACATTCTTTTTCTTTCCACCAAATTTAACAGTCTTTGTATTTTCTGCATATGCTTTAACATTGCCTATGCATGATATACTCATGACTGTAATAAAAGTTATTAAACTATTTCTAAGTAATGCTTTCATACACTTCGCTCTCCTTTAATTTAATCATCTGCTCTTTCCAAGATTTGGATTGAATCTAGGTTTATCTATGCTTTCTTCTTTTGTTTTGTACGTATCGTGATATATTGCTTTACATCCAAAGTATTCTTCCCAATATT
>NZ_FUXZ01000044.1 GCF_900167115.1 Eubacterium uniforme | reverse complement strand
ACATTATATGTTGGCGAAAAACTTAATATCAAAGTTAAGAAGTATACTTCGTCCTCAAAGAAGAAAAAACTTGTATTCAAAAGTAATAATAAGAAAGTTACAGTTACAAAAAAAGGAATAATAGCTGCTAAAAAAGCTGGAAGCGCAAAAGTAACTGTTAAAGCAAAGAATAGTAATAAGAAAACAATTATAAAGGTTAAAGTAAAGAAAGTTCCAAAAGATAAAGTAGTTGGTCTTAATTATAAGGCAAATTGGAGATATAGTAGTTATTATGATTATGCTAAAAGTGATTACTTATTGATTAATGGATGGCCACAATTTGATGAAAATGGTAAGGCAAAAGTAAAGAGTGGAGCGAAAAAGATAAAGTTCAAAAGAAAAGAAGATATTAAAAACTATAAAATATCCTGGCTTGATTTAAATAGAGCAGATGGATACGAAGTACAGAGATGGCATTTCGTAACGGACTGGGATACAAAGGGTCATTGGGAAACTATAAAAGATATTAAAAACAATTATTTTAAATTTTCTGACTTTGACGAAAATGAGTTGGCGAAATTTAGAGTAAGGGCTTATAATATAGTTGACGATGAAAAAATATATTATAAGTCATCAGAAATCTTATCTATAAGAACTGAACATGCTTCGACAGATTATAAAAACCCTTTGATTAATAGATGGATATCAGAAGAAGCATTTTATTTGCAGAATATAGTTAGAAATAAAGCAGGCAGAGAACTACTTAAATGGGATGAAGATTTATATACTTTTGCATGTTATAGAGTAGAAGGAAGAGTAAAAGGATATTATTTGGATCACGGTTGGTCGGATTCTATGTTTGATGCTTTTACAAATAATAGTTATGAACCAGGGACTAATATAGAAATTGAGAATTATTATGGTACATCGTATAGTGCTAGAGATTCGATTTCTGCATGGCAAAATTCTAAAGGACATTATGCATGGATGATATCGAAGCTTGTTAAATATGGTGCTATAGCTATGGGAAGTGGTGAATCATATGCTGTTTTTACTGAAAAAGTTGATAATATGAGAGGTAATACTTCGGAAATTGATTTTGAAGCAATAAA